>CANLNQ010000031.1 GCA_947492525.1 uncultured Granulosicoccus sp. | reverse complement strand
CCGACAAGCCGACAAGCCGACAAGCCGACAAGCCGACAAGCCGACAAGCCGACAAGCCGACAAGCCGACAAGCCGACGTTCCTGACAGTTGCTGCAATGGCGAATGCGGATCGCAAATTCTACCAACGGCAAATACCTGACCTCAGGCATCGTATAGCATGCCGTGTATCAGGCGACAGAATGCTCGCCGTTGACTGGCATTCGATGCCGATATTCGAGAAACATGATTACAGAACGCGTGGGCATTGTAGGTTGCGGGGCAATGGGCTTGTATACGCTCAAGCATCTGGTGGCCAGCTCCAGGGCGCTCGATATACACGTGTTCGATTCAGATGAAACGCTCGGTTGCGGCATGCCCTACCGGGACGGCATGAATGCCGATTACATGTTGTGTAATGCGTTCAGTCGAGAGATTCCGCCATTGACGCGCACGCTCGCTCAGTGGCTGAAAACGCAAACACGTGCAGAGCTGAGCGAGTGGGAGTTGAGTCCTGCGGACATCGATGCCAGAGCGTTCTATCCACGAGTTCTGATAGGGGAGTTTCTGGCAGCTGAGTTCGATGCTGTTTGCGAACAGGCTGAGCACGCAGGCCATCGGGTGCACGTGCATGCGGGTTGCCAGGTCGAGGATATTGCGGTTGGCAGCAAGTCGGCTGTTCTGAAGGTGGAATCGGAAGGAACAATCAGCGATGTCGAGCTGGATACCGTCGTGATCGCAAGCGGACACGATTGGCCGACGCGTCCGGTGATCGATGAGGTGGAACTCGTATCACCGTGGCCGTATTCGAACATTACCCGTCAGGAACCGGGGCAGATCGGGATACTCGGATCATCCCTCTCTGCAGTGGATATCGTGGTAACGCTGGGTCAGACGCACGGACAATTCGTGGAAACGTCGGACAAGGTTGTCTGGGTAGCCGATACGGGGACAAATCCTCTGCATGTGACCATGGTGTCTCGCAATGGCATCATGCCCGAAGGTGACTTCTACTACCCTTTTCCTTATGAACCACTTGCCTGTATTACCGAGGATGCGGTCACTGCCGAAGTGAAGCGTGGCAAGCAGGACCTGCTGAGTCGGGTATTCACACTTCTGCTGAATGAGCTCGATGCTGCCGACCCGGATTATCTGTCTCACCTGGGCGACGACGCTCGTTGCATTGAAGGCTTTTCATCAGCGTATTTCAGGGATCGGGAAACACGAGGTGGACTGCAGGCTGTGAGGGACGACCTACAGGAAGTGCGTGCCTCCATGCGCCGCAGGGAGACCATCCCCTATCGTTACGCCTTGCTCAGAGGGCATGAGAATATCGAGATTGCGCTTCCGCATCTCCTCGAAGCCGAGTGGGAGCAGTTCAAGGAACATCTGTTACCGGTATTCGCAGACTGCTATGCCGCCCTTCCCCATCTTTCCATTGCCCGCATCCTGGCCATGCATGAAGCTGGCGTGCTGTCGATAGTTGCCTCGGGTGATGAAGCCTCTTTCAGTCGTACGGACGGTGGTCAAGTGAAGGTCGAATACGAAGACCAGACCTTGTTGTTCGATTGCATGTTCGATGCCCGAGGCCAGTCATCTGCAAGCATGGGCGACCTGCCCTTTCCATCGTTGAACAAGGTGCTTGCAAACAAGGAAGATCCGATACTGGAACCGTTCCAGGTGAAGCTGACTGTCGACACGGATGCCCGTGTTTATTGTCTCGCGTTGCCTCAGGTTCTGGAGCGATATCCGTTCTCGCAGGGACTGCCCAACTGCTGCGAGCTGTCGGAACGCGTGGTAGAGAATATACTGGAATAGCGCATCTGCCTGATTTTGCTTGACGCTTCTGTGCCCGGCGTTTATCCACGAGTGGGCATTGTGTGATGCGTCAGGCATCGCCTCTCCAGCACTACCATTACCCGGTGCTGGAGACGCGATCGATAGCGTGTTTCTCGGATCTAGAAATAGATATTGGGCTTGTTGCCGTTGAAACCCTTGTCGTAGAAGTCGGAAAGTACGGAAGAATCGCCGTTTCTGCTCGCTGCCAGGCGCTGCAAGCGCATGTACTCCTCCATGCTCACGGTATTGCCGTACATATCCTGCGCTCTTGCCTCCTTGAAAGCCTGGCCAGCACCGCTGACGCTGAGAATTTCCTGATCGCTCAGGGTCTGCAGTTCTGATTCCTTTTTCGATTTCATGAGGGTCTTGCTCCTGTAGTTGTGCAGCACTCGGTGCTGCTGAAATGATCCTCGGTGAGGACCGAATCCCGATGGGCTTCGCACTGGTCGTATTCTGATGCCCGATGCCCGATGCCTGATGCCTGATGCCTGATGCCTGATGCCTGATATCATTTTTGTCCTTGGCAATCCAGTCAAAGGCGATCACTGGCTGCGTGAGTCACGCTGCCAGGTGTTCAAATCTCGACTGGATAGCGAGTACGGCTTCATGCTGTAATTTTCAATTCCGATTCTCTCGTCTGTGCAGAATGTCCTGACGGCTGTCTTCGATCGATATCGCGCGCACGAGGTGTCTTCATCGAGATGACACGGTCAGCGGATGCGATGGTTTCCGGGCGGTGTGCGATGATGATGCGTGTCAGGGGCAGCTGCATGACTGCTGCGCTGACCAATTGCTCGCCGGCGACATCCAGGTGGCTGGTGGCCTCATCCAGAATCAGGATGCGAGGCTGCTTGTACAAGGCTCTGGCCAACAGTAGTCGCTGCTTCTGACCACCGGACAAGACCGACCCCATATCGCCGATCATGGTGTGATACTGCAATGGCATGCAGACGATCTCCCGATGAATCGCTGCCATGGTCGCGACCTGCTGCACTCGTTGCATATCCGGCGCAGGATCAAAAAAGGTGATATTTTCCATGATCGAACCGGCAAACAGCTGGTCGTCCTGCATCACGGTGCCCACCTGCTTCCGATAGTCTGATAAATCGACTTTGGAAAGGGCCTGTCCGGCGATACGAATCTCTCCCTTGTCAGCCTTCAGCAGGCCGAGCAGTAGCTTGGCCAGAGTCGTCTTTCCACATCCCGACGGTCCCGTGAGCGCAACTGACTCCCCTGGATAGACGTGCATGCTGAAGTCCTCGATCACCCAATCCTCATTGTCGGAGTAGCGATGAGAAATCGAATCGACTTGGATATCCAGGTCTTCATGTTCTGCCAGTGGCTCCAGGGCTGCGTTTTCCGGTTCTGGTTCGCTCAGAGCGATGTCTGCCACGCGTTCGGTATGCAGACCCAGCATTTTCAACTCGATGCCTTTTTCTATCAGACTGGTAGTGCGTGAGATGAATTGCTGCTTGTAGGCCAGAAAGGCGAACAGCATGCCAACCGAGAAGCGAGCGTCCAGAATCATCATTCCCGCCAGCCAGATCACGATGATGTTCTCCAGAGAGAAAATCAAGCCGTTGAGACATTGATAGACAAGGCCGAGCCGTTGCACGCGAATGCCGGCATTGAACTGGTCAATCATCAGTCCTTCGTATTGCGTACGTCGCAGCATCTGCCTGCCGAACAGCTTGATGCTCTGGATTCCTCGGGCCGTTTCAAGAAAATGGGTATGACGCGTGGCAGATCTCGAGATTTCTTCCTCCTGTGCCTGCCTCAGGGGCTGGTACAGAGCCAGCCTGATGATCGCGTAGGTAAGCGCGGCTGCCATCACGACCAAAGACAGTGTTGCAGAATAGAAAATCATCATGGCCAGCGTCGTCACGACCATAAGCCCATCGATCAGTGCGGTAAGAAAGCTGCCCGTCAGCGTGGATTGAATGGTACCCATGGAGTCGAAGCGGGATAGCACATCGCCAAGGTGACGTCGTTCGAACCAGATCATGGGAAGTCGTAGCAGGTGCCGGAACAGGTTGCTCAGCAACTGCAGATTCAGTTGATTGCTGATGACCATGACAACCCAGCCTCGCAACAGGCTGACTCCAACCTGAACCAGCCCGAGTAGCAGGAATCCGATGGCAAGCAGTGTCAACAGATCCCGATCATTGGAGACGATTGCGCTATCCACTACCAGCTGCATGAACAGCGGCGCGGCGAGCGTGAAGACCTCGAGTGCAAGCGCCAGCATGAGCACGGTGGTAACGGCTTTGCGTACCCCTTGAATACGTCCAAGCAGATGCTTCAGGCTGAGCTTTCGACGCTCTTGCTTCACGACGAAATCCGCCTCTGGTAGCAACTCCAGGGCGACACCGGTGTAGTGTCTCGAAAACTGCTGTTGCGAAAGCTGTCGCTTGCCGTTGCCTGGATCATGAATTTCCAGTGTTTTCGAGCCTGTTCGCGTGAGGACCACGAAGTGGTTGAAGTCCCAATGCAGAATGGCTGGTAGTTGCAGCTTGTGCAGTTCGTCCATATCGGCCTTTACGGGACGAGCCGACAGTTTCAACTGATTGGCCACTTGCATGAGATCCGACAGGCGAGCACCTCTTGCGGTGCCCAGATTGCGTTGATTCAGACTGGCAAGGTCAGTCTTGTATCCGTGGTGAGCGGCTATCATGACCAGGCAGGCCAGACCGCATTCACTCGCCTCGTTCTGTAGCACGACAGGCGTACTGGCGCGTCCCACGAAGTCGAGCAGATTGATGAGTGACATCTTCAGCTCCTTCGGGTCATGCTGAACAATGGGTCGAACATCCATTGAAAGATGGTTCGTCGATCCAGCAGCACATCGCCATCGACAGACATGCCTGCCTGCAAGGGAAACTCCTTGTCATATGCAGCAACCGACTGCTTCTCCAGCTCGACATTCACCAGATAGGCGGGAGTCGTCAGCGGTGTAGGCAGCTCCGCATCGCCTGGCAACAACAGTGTTCGCGCGATGGAATCCACTGTCCCACGGTAGTGACCAAATCGTTGAAAGGGAAACGCCGAGTAGCGCAGGGCAACTTCCTGGCCCGGCGTTATGAAGCCAATGGCATGACTGGGCACCAGTAATCGGGCCTCGAGTCTTGCTCCATCCGGAATTATGCTGAGCAGAGGAGCATCTTGCCGAGTCTGTTGTCCCGGTTTGATCAGTATCGTCGAGACGGTACCATCTGCCGGAGCCGCAATGACGACTTCATCGTTGGTCTGGTAATCGGCAAGTTGTTGTTTGACTTCGATGATGCGCCGCATCAGCGCTTCGCGTTGCAGATCAGACTCAAGCTGACTGCTGGGCAATTCGTTGTCGAGTGCCTGCTGCCTGCCAATCAAGGCAATTCGGTCTCGCTCCAGGATCTGCAATTTTCCACGAAGATCCATCGAGATATCCTGTCGCCTGTAGACTTCAGAACTCGCAACGAAACCCGACGTCTTCAGATTCTCGAACCGCTGGCTTTCCTCTCGGGATCTCTGCAATCGAACTCTCACCGTGTGGACGGCCATGTCCAGTTGCTCCAGTTCATCCTTCAGGTTTGCTGCTTGAGTCTTGATCGCTATCTGCCGTAGCTTGTCCTGCTCGTTTCGAGAGATCAGTTCATTGTTCAGGCTGTCCAACCTTGCCTGAAGAAATCTGATCGCTTCAGCGTTGGCATCGCGTACCTGCAGACTGCCTCTTTGCATGGAAACCACTGCCAGTACTTGCCCCTTGCGTACCGACATCCCCTCCTCGACTCTGCTCTCGAGCAACGTGCCGATCACCTGAGGAAATACCTTGACCAGACCCTTGTCGGGAGACAGATAACCTTGCACGGTGGCCTTGCGATTGAATTCGCCGATGAAGATGTAAGTCAACAAGACAAGGGCGATGCCGAATGCCAACAAGGCAAGCAGCCTTGCGCGTGGCGATGTTGCGATCAACAGTGCGCCTTCCAGCGATTGTCTCTGTTGTTCGAGCGCTTCCTTGCGAAACAATGGCCTTGGCATGATCAGACCGCTCCGGCGGCTGAGGTCTTCAGTGTCGAACGCCGTAGCGGGTGGAGGCTATCGGATGTCTGTCTGGCGAAACGGCCAATTTCCTCATACCAGTTGATGAAACCGGGGTTGACCTCCCTCTCCCGTGTTGCATGAAGTCTTGAACTCAATTCGTGCAGTTCGGGCCCAAGGTGATTTCGCCAGTTCTCCACCATGTCCGTGATGCGTTGTTCCTTGATATTCCCGAGAGAGAAACGCCGGTGGAATCCGTATTGCAATGGCACGACTTCTCCATCGGGCTCGATGACAAGGACCGATAGCATATGGGCGAGGTTGCCGGTGAGAGGCCCTGCCTGGTGTCCGAGAAAGAACTGTTCAGGGTACAGCTCCAGAGCCTTGCCATGCACCAGATCCAGATGAAGGTTTAGGCGCCCGCGCAGCGTTGTCTTGTAGTGTTCGATCAAGGACCAGGCATGGGCGCTTTCCAGTGAGTCCGGTGAACTGTCCTTCATCCGTGCCTTCGCGTGACCCGTGTTTTCGAGTGGATGAATGATCAGGCCGCTGGCACCCGCCTGAAGACTGAAGTTCACCACCCAGGGCAATTCATCGAGATTGTGTTGAGTGAGCGTGAAGAGAAACCCGAATTTCACACCGCTCTTTCGTATTGCCTCGAGGTTTCTTGCCATACCCTCGAATGCGCGAGGCGAGTTGCGCATCCGATTGTGAGACTCGGGTTTGCCATCGAGTGACAGGACCAGAGCGTCGAGGTTGTTTTCGATCCGGTCCAGCCTGCTGTTGCTCAGCAACATGCCATTGCTGACCAGAGTAGTCTGTAATCGCAGGGTCTTTGCGTGTTCGAGCACTTCGGGCAGAGCATCGTAGACCAGTGGCTCGCCACCGGAAAAGCTTGTCCAGTCATAGCCTTCTGCGGCGAGATCTGTCAGCGCCTCTTTCAGCACATCAGCTTCGAGGGTGTCGCTTGCCTGTGGAGAGGAGGATGAGTAGCAATGCCGGCAACTGAGATTGCACTTTCTCGTTGGGTGTATCTGAACGATTCGCGTGTTTCCAGTCGGTCCCATGTTACTCATCTCCTCTTGGTTTCAATTTACGAGCGGCGCCTGCTCAGAACCTGCGCACCCTTGCATCAAGGCCGACCAATCTGCCGGCGTCGATCAGTGGTTTCTCCTTGAGCAGCTTGTCGTCAATGAGCAGATCCGTAAAGAGATCCGGATTTACCGTACCGTGTGGGAAACTGTCGCCAGGGCCCCACTGGCCTATCGGACCGAGCGCTCCGGATACCTGCGAGAGCTCCTCTGCAGTCAGTGCACACAGCTCGCAATCTGCGGCAAGCAATTTTTCGGAACCGCGTTTTTCAGTTGTCATATGTCTAACTCCTTGAGGTTTGACTTCAATTCGAACAGGTCGCTCGCTCTGGCGATTCAGCGAGGGATGAGAAGATGATCTCCCTTCCTGCACCTCTGCGTTCGACGTCCGAACGTATCGTGTTTCAGAGATTCCGCGAAGTCCGGATCCTGAGCTGGTTGACGGCAGAACCGCGAACCAACGGCGCCAAGATAGTCGTGTTATCGAATACCGTTCAACTAGTCATTGGTTGTGTCAGGATTCAATCAAGCCCTGAAAAACAGAGGTTTTTGCGCCAACAGGCGCTTCTTCTGCGCTCTCTGCGGGCTTGTTCGTGTTCTTCAGCATGACGACTTAATAATCGATGAACTGAACGAATTGATGGTGGATTTTCGGTCAGACGCATCGGTCGAGTATCCACCACTGCAGGTTCATACCCGGTCGTAGCCAGTCCGGCTTACCTGTTTCGGCCAGACCCTGTTCGCATGGCTAGACTGATCAGCGTCTGGTATGGTCAGCGGACCCGATTGGATTCCGCGATAGCCGTATCGGAACCATGATTCGCATGACGACCTCCCGAACAGGTCAGGCAATACGAGACAACACCATGAGTAGCAGGATGAACGAACCGCTTTTCCAGCCTCTGGAGCTCCCCTGTGGAACTGTCCTGAAGAACCGCATCATCAAATCGGCCATGTCAGACTCGTTGGGAGATGGACGCGGTGATCCTACGGATGCCCAGATTCGCCTTTATCAACGCTGGGCAGATGGGGGTGCTGCAGCAATGATCGTCGGCGAAGTTCAGATCTCCCCGCATTTTGCTGAAAAGCCGGGCAATCTGGTATTGACTCCGGACTTGGAACATGACCGCTTCACGGCGCTTGCAAGTCAGGGTGCCGTCAACGGCGCTCAACTATGGTTGCAACTGGGGCACGCCGGCGCCATGGCTCATCCGCCTATCAGTACACCGAAAGGGCCAAGCGTCATCGATATTCCGGGTTTGTCCTGCAAGGCTCTGACCCGAGAGGAAGTGCGAAAACTGCCCACAGAGTTTGCAAACACTGCCCGCCTGGCAGAAAGTCTTGGCTTTGGCGGAGTACAGATCCACGCAGCTCATGGATTCCTGCTCAGCCAGTTTCTCTCGCCACTGTTCAACAAGCGCAAGGATGAGTATGGAGGTTCCATCAATGCACGAATGCGGTTGCTGCTCGAGGTGGTTGAAGCGGTTCGACACGCTGTCGATTCCCGGTTCGTTGTCGCTGTGAAGTTGAATGCAACGGATCAGCTGGAAGGAGGTTTAGAGGAGGACGAAGCACTGGCGGTGGTTTCTGCCTTGGACAAGGCCGGCATTGATCTCATCGATATCAGTGGAGGTACCTACTTTCCCGGAGCAAGATCCGCGTCGGACAAAGTGGCGTCGGGACCCTATTTTCTCGACTTCGCACAACGTGCTCGTCAGCGTACTTCCAGGCCGCTGATGGTGACGGGTGGATTCAAGAACAAGGATCAGGCGGAGAGTGCGATTACCGGTGGTGCAGCAGATCTGGTCGGCCTTGCTCGCGCGTTGGCGCTCTACCCTGACCTCCCGAATCGCTGGCTGGCTGAACAGACAAGCCACCCTGCGTTTCCCAGATTCTCGTCACCACCAGTGGGAGGCATCACGGCCTGGTATACGATGCGATTGACAGAACTGGGTCATGATTATGAAACCGATGAGTGCCCTGACCTGGAGTCAGCTGTCAGTATCTACATTGATCGTGACAACGACCGTGTTGCTACCTGGAATGACCGTTTCCATCGTTGATCGAGCAAACGCGCTGCTCTCGTTGATCGAGCAGACGCGCTGCCCTCGTTGATCGAGCGAACACGCTGCCATCGTTGATCGAGCAAACACGCTGCCATCGTGTGTGGCTTCCTGACGTGGAAACTGATAGTGGGCTCCACAGCCAGTCTGTCACTGTCTGTTCTTCAGGCAAGGTGCATCAATGATTCTCTGCCGAAGCCTTCACGAGCTCCTGCAATTTCGGGCTTCGCTCAAGCAGACGTCGGAATTTCGTTTCGTCCAATACCAGCAGTGTGGATGGGACGATGGTACGCACCCGGATATCACGATCCTTGCCCGGCAGGAAGGTCATCACACCAAAGATCTCCCCACGACCCAGCCGAAACAACTGGCCTGAGGACTCGACTTCAACCGCTCCGGAAGCAATGAAATAGACTTTCTTCTCGACGCTGTCGCGGTTGACCACCACGGTATCGGTGTTGACGTACCTCGATTGCAGGTGTCTGCCGAGCTTGTGCAGACTATCCTCATCCAGATCGGCGAACAAGGGATACTGTTTAATCAACTCGTCTCGTCGTACTTCCAGATCGAGCTCGAGACGCTTCTCTGCAATGGCTCGACGATGATTGATATCCTGGCGCAAGGAGGTATGCAATTCAACGCCTATCAAGCCTTGCTCGCGCAAGGAGGCATACTCCCTTTCCTCAAGTCGCAGTGCCGTCCTCTGGACGATGCGTCGGCCCAGCTCTTCGGCGTAACCCGGAAACTGCAGACGCAGACCTTCGAGCGCCGTCTCGACCATTGCCTTGCGCCTGAAAAGCAACTGCTGCAGGAGTTCTGCAACCCGTCGCCCGTGAAGACGTTTGATACGAGCATTGATGAAGCCTTCCAGGTCACCAAACACCACGCTTTGCAGAACCAGTACTTCGAATCGCTCTTCGCTGATGCGTGCAAGCGGTGCTGACCATCGAAGGTGGTTATGCAGGAACAGCGCACCACGGTAATCACGTCTGTAGCCAACGCTTTTACGTGCGGCGTACTGATAGCCGGTGCGGCCTGAGGTACGTGCGCCATCGATGAGGCTGTCTGCATCGGCAACCGCACGTTCTGCCAGGCGTAGCGGAAACGTGCGTTCCCTGATTCTCTCCAGAATGGCGTTTCTCTCGGCAACGGCCAATGCCACCAATCCGAGTGCTATGCGATCACGAGCGCTGAGACCCTCATCGGTTTCTGCACGATGA
The DNA here is from genome assembly GCA_947492525.1 of uncultured Granulosicoccus sp. Taxonomy (GTDB): domain Bacteria; phylum Pseudomonadota; class Gammaproteobacteria; order Granulosicoccales; family Granulosicoccaceae; genus Granulosicoccus. The sequence goes on along the minus strand of CANLNQ010000031.1, from coordinate 65,112 downwards.
ACCGCATCGTCCACGCGTTCGGCAAGCTTCCTGGATTCACCGCTCACGATATCCCGAGGTAATTCGAACCGTCTGGTCGTGGTACCCATGTCGTCGCGAACTGTCTGTAGCGCGACGGCCACGACCTGATTGGACAGCGCCTGATCGAGGGGCGTCAGGCGATCAAGTTTAAGAAGGCTGATGACGCTTCGCAGCGTCGTCCCCTGCACTATCAGAGTGAACAAGGTGAAACCGGTAGCCAGAATACCCACCAGTCGCTTGACCTCGATGGATATGGCCTGACTCTCCGTAACGGCCAATGCCAGTGCCAGCGTCAGTGCTCCCCGAAGGCCACCCCAGAGAATGGCTGCGCGGTAAGGTCTCTGCACCGAAGGTGACAGACGCAAGAGCGTCAGCAGAGGCAACAGTCCGAACAGAATGGCGGCTCTGGCCGCCATGGCCGCGGCGATGACGACGAGCACGAGCAGTAGATCGTCCACACGCACGGTTTCGAGCATTCTGGGGATCAGCAGTGCCGCCAGTATGAAGATCAGGGCCCCGCCCCAGTGAGCCAGAAGATCCCAGGTCTCGCGCAGATTGGTCCATGAGACGGGGGGCACGCGACTGGGACCTGTCAACTTGAGTGTCAACCCTGCACTGACCACAGCGATGACACCCGACGCGCCTATCGTCTGTTCGGCAATGATGTAGGCAAGGTAAGGCAGCGCGACGGATACCGAGATGATGGCTCTATCGTAGCGGGCGAAAAGGGTCATGACCCACAGTGCGATACGTGTCGCGACCAATCCGGTCAGGATGCCACCGAAGATCAGAACCGGAAACCGTGCGAGATCGCTCGAGACCGTAGGGTCCGGCACATTCAGAGTCACATAGGTCAGGAATACACCAAACAGCGCAATGGCTGCGGCGTCATTCAACAGGCTTTCACCCTCGATGATGCGAACCAGCCGCCTTGGGGCGGAGATGGATCGAAAGATACTCACGACAGCCGACGGATCGGTAGTCGAAACGATGGCACCGATCAACAAACATGCCGTCAGCGGCAAGGGACTGGCCCATGACAGTGCAAAACCTACCGAGAACGTTGCAACCACTACCGCAACAACGGCCATCACCAGAATGGGAACCCAGTCATCCAGCATTCTGCGCAGGTTCATGCCCAGTGTCGCCTGGAAAAGCAATGTAGGCAGAAAGACGTACAGGAAGACGTTGGAGCGTATCGGAAGGCTTACGATGGCTTCGGCTACCGGATTCAGCGCGTCTGTCAGTTCCGTGTTGAGGAAGAACGTCGCCCCGCCCCCGATGAGAATGCCTATACCCGCCAGAATGGCGCTGTATGGCAGTCGCAGCCGAGACGCAACCGGTTCAGCCGCCGCAATGACCAGAAACAGAGAACTGATGATCGTGGTGAATACAACGATGTCCATAAGAGGCTGTGTCTGTCATTCAGAGTGGCGGCGAACGGAAGAAAATAGGCTCTTCAGTGGCATCGTGATGTGCAATTCATGGACCGTAGTGTCTGGGGGTGAATCTTACCGACCTCCACCCAGCTCGTGCACTACTTGCGGCGCTCAATATCGTAATGTGAACAACGGAACGAAACGCTGCTCCTCTCCTGTTGGTGACCGTGTCTGGTTTTGATGTTGATGGGTTTTGGATGGCGATTCTGAGATTAGAGTTATAATCAGTGCAATGGTGGTATAAATTTGTTCAGTCGAATCAGTCCTCAATCGTCTCCTGGTCTCTATCACAGCCATTTCGAACGCGCATTCCAGGCAGCCACGCCCGACAGTGGCCAACTGGTTTCAATCGTTCTTCAGCACCGGACGATCCATGCTGAAGGTCTTGTCGATGACGGCATAATCCATATAGCCCAATCGAGACAAGGGGTGCATGCCAGCTGTATCCAGGCGCCCGTCCACGATCACCTCATCGGCTATATGAATACCCACCACCTCACCGAAGATGACTTCCGAGCCCACTTTCGTGCCATCGCGCGCAGTCAGGCTGACGACCTTGTTCAGAATGCATTCAAGCGCGACGGGTGAGGCTGCCACACGCGGCACCGACACATTGCGACAGCTCGCCTTGGCAAGACCTGCCCTTTCGAATTCGTCCACCTCCGCATCGAACGGTGCTGAAGTCTGGTTGAGCTCCTGCATCAGGCCAGCGACAGCCATGTTGACCACGAATTCACCGGTACTCTCGATATTTGCCTGACTATCCTTGCGCCCCGCGGAAGAGAACATGACGAAAGGCGGTACCGCCGACACGGAATTGAAATAGCTGTAGGGAGCCAGATTCGCCACCCCACTCTGGCTGATACTGGACACCCACCCTATCGGTCGAGGAACCACCAGTGCGGTCCACGGGTTACGGGCGAGTCCGTGTGCTTCGCTTCTCGGGTCATAGAACATGGGTATTTCAATCTTCGCAGACAGCAGGATGACGGAGCCCATGACCATTCAAGGGCTGGTTGGCAGTTACAACTCTGACAATATAACCGTTCTGCCCTCTCGCGCAGAGATATATGCCGCTTCCACCAGAGCCAGAGTCCCGAGATTGTCCTCTCCGGAAGTCTCCGGTTGGCGGCCTCCGGCGACACAACTGGCGAAGTCCTGCTGTATCGCAACGACGCTTTCCTGAATGTTGTGCCAAGGGCGCTCCGCCCAGTCCAGCAGTGGCGGTTCTACATTCAATCGCTGTTCTTTTTCGGCACTCTGAATGCTCAGCTGATAGCCGGCATCGAGCCTCAGGCTACCCAGCTCGCCATCGATTTCAAGCAATGTCTCGGGGAAGGTCTCTACCTTGCGCCGACTTGCGTAGGAACAATCCACGATACTCGTGGCACCACTGTCATGTGATAGCAGAATCGTGGCGACATCCTCACCCTTGATGCGCTGATTGATACGCTGTGTCGTTGCAGACAATCGAGCAACATCCCCCATCAACGCTCGGGCAATATCCAGTACATGAATACCCAGGTCCTGGATGATGAAGCGTTCGTCTTCGGCCAGATAGGGCTGACCTGAATAGACATCGTATCCTGAACGGAAGCTGGCTCGGCAGAAGAACGGTGTACCGATGGTGCCTTCCCGTACCACATTGATGACAGTGCGAATGGCGGATTGCCAGCGAAAGTTCTCATGCACCATGAACACCTTACCCGTTCTCTCGACTGCGCGAACCATCGCACGTGCATCGTCCAGAGATTCGGCCAGAGGCTTCTGACAAATGACATGCACGCGCTCGCTCGCTGCCAGCTCTACCAGTGAGCGATGGGAGGATACCGTCGTTGCAATATCGACAAAGTCGAGTGACTCGGCGGCAAGCATCTGCGCCGCGTCTGTATAGCGGGCCTGGATCCCGAAGGCGTCACCCACCTCTGCCAGTCGTCGTTCATCCTTATCACAGATTGCGGAGATACCGGCACCCTCGACCTCTCGCCAGCCATGCAACTGGTTTATCGCAAAGAAGCCACAACCAATCAAACCACCTTCAAGCATATTCCTTCCTTTACCCTTATGTAACGAGATGACGATAGAGCGAATTGGCCCTGGTCAGATGAATCCTCATGGCGGTTTCTGCGGCATCCGCATCACGAGAACGTATGGCTGCCACGATGGAGGCATGTTCTGACAAGGTGAGATTTTCAGCCCCTGGCAGACGCACCAGCTCCTGATGAAACTCGGCAAGCCACTCGATGAGGGCCTGACTTAGATTGGCAAAAATGGCATTACCCGTCATGGCTGCAATTTCTCGATGAAACAGCGCATCCTGTTTCAGAAACTCTTCCGAGTCGTTCAGTGCCTGTGTATGTGCCTGATAACGCAACTCGAGCTGCTCTATGGCCCTGTCAGAGGCACGCTGGGTGGCCAGGCGTACCATCTGCAGCTCGAACAGGAGCCTGGCCTCCTTGAGTTCGTCCAGGCTCTCACTGCTGCTGCGCAGAATGCCACTGGTGGTCAATGACACCGCCTGCATGACATTGGAAAAGCTTGGCGTGGCCACACGGGCCCGTTCTCCCTGCGTCAGGCTGATGAGGCCGATGTTCGCCATATTCTGCAAAGCCTCACGCACTGCTGGCCGACCGACACCATAGCGTGCCATCAGATCACGCTCGGATGGCAATTTGTCGCCGGGGGCCAGGCCGTCTGCCTTGATGAGATCAACCAATCGGTCCATGACTTCTTCGTACAGCCGCCTCTTCCTTATCTGTTCTGGTGCTCGTTGCTTCACGGTCGTCGTGTTTTCCCGCCTTGTTCTTATGAGGGTGTTTGATGCGCACCCACTGAGCCGACCCGGTCCACGCCTGTTGATCGAGCAGCAAAAGTTCTGGAGTACCTAGGATACATAGTATACCATCGAATCTCGAGTCACCGTCCAACCGTTCAATCCGATACCGGGCCAGAGGAGGTAACCATGACCGCGCCGGACCCACTTCTGATGTGTTTCGGTACCTCTGAAGTCGTTCCACCGCCGCAGCGCATGGTGGTTGGGCACATGTCCTTTTGCGTCGACATCGATGGCCTTCGCAATCTCTGCTGGAAAGGACGCGAAGTCATACGGGCCATCTCCTGGCCAGTTCGTGATGAAAACTGGGGAACAATGCGCCCGACACTCATCAGGGAAAATACAGAGCAGTCTGCAAGCGACCTGCACCATCAGTTGCATTTTCAGGTCGGCAATGGTGCCCTGGACTGCCAGGTATCCATCCGTTGCGAGTGCGACGGTGTCCTGCATGCCAGCATCGACCTGCAGGCATCGGCTGACTTCGCAACCAATCGAGCAGGCTTTACGGTTCTGCATCCGATCACTGATGTTGCCGGAAGCCAACTGCAGGTCACTCATTCCGATGGTTCTGTCGATTGCACGCACTTTCCAGATCGGATTTCGCCCAGCCAGCCAGTGGTCGACATCGCCGCCCTGCACCACCAACTGCATGGTATCGACATCGACATCCGCTTCGACGGCGAGATATTCGAAATGGAAGACCAGCGCAATTGGTCTGACGCTTCATACAAGACATACTGCGTACCGCTGGTTCAGCCATTCACCTACATCATCAACGCCGGCTCCGCGTGCAGACAATCCGTCCAGGTGACATTGTCGGGAGGTGATGCCAGCAGCAGCGCCATCAGCGAAGCCAGTCGTTTGTCAGTGGTGCAGCTACACGGCTGTGCACCACAGATCGGACTGGCCAGCGATTCGCAATGGACCGTGACGTCGGACACTCAGGCTCTGATAGCTCGTTGCGCCGTGCAATTCATTCTCGCCAGGCTTCAACTGACTGATGAACAGTCAGACCTGAACTTGCCGCAACTCTGGCCCGCCAGCGATGAGCTGGAGATCGATCTGGAAATCGTTCTTGGCAATGATACGTCATTGGCCGAATTGACAAGACTGGCCGGGCAGCTCGGAACATCGGCTATCCGACCGAACCATGTCGTTGCCTTGCCGGAACCCTATCTGGCCAGTCATCAGCCTGTGGGTCCCTGGCCGGAGGGGCCGACACCCCGCGAAACACTGAAAGCCACGATGGACGCCTTTCCGGATGCCGCCATCGGCTGTGGCGTTCTGACGAATTTTACCGAACTCAACCGTTGCCCACCCGAGGACTCATCCGGCGCTTATATGACCTACGGCAATACCGCCATCGTGCATGCCGCGGACGATGTGTCGGTCATGCAGACACTGGAGGCACTGCCGCAGATATTCGCCAGTGCCGAAGCATTGAGCCCATCCCTGCCAACCCGGCTCGGACTCATATCACTCGGTGCGCGTACCAACCCTTATGGAGTAGCACCAGCGGCCAATCCCGAACAAGGTAGAAAGGCTCTGGCCCAGGCCGACCCGCGTCAACGCGGACTGTTCGCCGCTGCATGGGCGGTTGGTGTGCTGAGTGCCTGCAGTGAACAGACGATCGAGGCAATCACGCTGGCCGCAGCGACCGGTCCGTTCGGACTCGTGTGGCAACCACAACCCTATCCGCAACCATGGTTCGATGACGAATCCGATGCTCGGCTGTTCCCCCTGTATCATGTCGTTCGGGCTGCTGCCGGCATGAGTGGGCACCACCGAATCACCGTCGATGGTTTGCCGGCCGGCGCGGTTGCATACGGTGTGAGGACCGACGAGGAATTCCGACTACTGCTCGCCAACACCTCTTCCTCCCCACAGACACTCTCCCTGGAGCGTGCCTGGCATACCCGGATTCTGGATAGCCAGAGCTTTACCGAAGCAGCCAGAGACCCGGACTGGCTGATGAACACCTCGGCTCAGTACTGCGATTCACTGAACCTGCAGTCCCTTGCCATCGCCGTGTTGACACGTCCCCTCAATCCGACTGATTTATCACCCGACTCAACACCAGACTCAACACCCGGGCAGGACCACTGATGCGCATTGAAGCCGACTACCTCATCGAAACCTCCGACGACCCTGCACGGGCTGTCGAGATCATGGCTGGCGAGCAGTCCTCCGGCACCTTCATTGCGGTTCCGGGAGAAACACCAGAGCTCAAGGAACGCGCCGCTGCCCGGATAGAATCATTGCAGGTCATTGGCGAGCTGGACGAGCCCTCGTTACCGGGAGCCGTGCGACGTGATGGCCCCGTTCGCCAGGCGGCTGTCACGCTGTCATGGCCCCTGGCAAACATCGGGCCTTCACTGCCCAATCTGCTGGCAACCATTACCGGCAATCTGTTTGAACTGAAGTGCTTCTCCGGCTTGCGTATCGTGGATGTGCGCTTGCCGGGTGAGTTCGCCCAGGTCTATCCCGGGCCACGCTTCGGCATCCAGGGTACACGCCAACTCACGGGCGTACAGAACGGCCCTCTGCTCGGCACGATCATCAAGCCAAGCGTGGGCCTCGATGCACAGGCTACCGCAGCCATGGTGCAGCAGCTGGCTGAGGCAGGCATCGACTTCATCAAGGATGACGAACTGCAATCGGATGGACCGACCTGCCCGTTTGAGGAACGCGTCCGCGCCGTCATGGACGTGATCAACCGCCATGCCGATGCCAGCGACAAGAAAGTCATGTACGCCTTCAATATCACCGGCGACCTGGATGAAATGCGGCGGCGGCATGAACTGGTTGTCTCCCTGGGTGGCAGCTGCGTCATGGCCAGCCTGAATTCCGTTGGTCTGGTGGGCATGATCGAGCTGGGCCGGTTCTCCGAGCTACCCATCCACGCGCATCGCAATGGCTGGGGTTATCTGTCGCGCCATCCCTCTCTAGGCTGGTCTTACGTGGCCTGGCAGAAGGTCTGGCGACTTGCCGGTGCTGACCACATGCATGTCAACGGTCTGCGCAACAAGTTCTGCGAAGACGACGACAGCGTGATGGCTTCTGCCAGAGCTTGCCTGACGCCCATGTTCGATGAAAAACCGTGTATCGCCATGCCGGTGTTTTCATCCGGCCAGTCCGCGGAACAGGCAGCGGATACCTACGCCGCCCTGGGTACCACCGACCTGATGTATCTGGCAGGCGGCGGCATTGCCGGGCACCCCATGGGCATTGCCGCCGGTGTCAGCAGCCTGCGCCAGGCCTGGGAGGCGGCGATCTCTGGTGCATCGCTGGAGGACTATGCTCGGGAGAGGCCTGAACTGGCCAGCGCACTGGAGACCTACAGACAATGACAGGCGCCTCCCCATTACCCGACGGTCGACTCCTTGCCTGGTACGGCGATGATTTCACCGGGGCGGCCGCCGTCATGGAAGTGCTGAGCTTCGCCGGCCTTGAATCCGTGCTGTTCTTCGCACCACCCACGCAGGCACAACTGAGCCGATTTCCGAACGCCCGTGGTATCGGCATTGCCGGTACGGCGCGAGCACGCTCGCCTGCCTGGATGGAGGCCACGTTGCCGTCCGTGTTCGGGGAAATGGCCGAATACAAGGCTGCAATCAATCACTACAAGGTCTGCTCGACGCTGGATTCCTCGCCGCAGATCGGCTCCATAGGTCGAGCCTGCGAACTGGCCATGCCCCTACTCTCCGAACCCGATGACTGGCACGCCTGCCTGGTCGCAGCACCTGCCATGCAGCGATACCAGGCATTCGGCAATCTGTTCGCCGGCGTGTCCGGCACCGTCCACCGCCTGGATCGACACCCTGTCATGCGCCAGCACCCGGTGACACCGATGAACGAAGCCGATGTAAGGCGTCATCTGGCGAAACAGACGCAGCTGCCGATGGGACTGGTATCCATCACCGAACTGAATGCTGGTCTGGCTCAGGCTGCCCTGCAATCCGAACGCGCATCAGGGGCTGCCATTGTCGCCCTTGACTGCATGGATGAGTCCTCGCTGGTCGAGGCCGGACGTCTGATCTGGGAGAATCGGGGCAAACGGCATTTCTGCCTCGGCTCACAGGGCATCGAATACGCGCTGGTGGCCTATTGGCGCAAGGCGGGACTGCTGGAATCGGCAACACCACCTGCACAACCCGGACGGGTTGACCGCATGGCGGTAGTCTCCGGTTCCTGCTCGCCAATCACCGGCAATCAGATCGCTGTTGCCGCGACGCAGGGTTTCGACTGCATTCGCATCGATCCGTCAAAGGCGGTGGATGCGATGGCCTGGAAAAACGAGCTGCAGAGAGTGGCGGCACTCGCCATGAGTGCCATTGGCAAGGGTCACGATCCACTGGTACACACCAGTAGCGGCCCTGATGACCCTGCCAATGTGCGCTTCAACGAGGCGATCGACGCCGCCGGCCTGCAGGCTGATCAGGTCAACGAAGCGGTGGGGGCCGGGCTCGGTACGCTGTTGCTGGATCTGATCGACAAGGCAAGCCTGTCACGCTGCGCCATTGCCGGCGGTGACACCTCCGGGCATGGTGCGTCCATGCTGGGCTTGTACGCACTGACCGCTCTGGCGCCGATCGCCACCGGTGCGGCCCTGTGCCAGGCCCATTCGGAAAAACACTCCCTCGGCCATCTGCAGATCGCGCTCAAGGGCGGGCAGATGGGCGGGCCGGAATTCTTTCAACAGGTCAGAGACGGTGGTCTGACCCCTTAACCAACTACTTGATCCAGGTGAGGAACACAATGAAAAAAATCGCGTTATTGGGAGCAGGCGGCAAGATGGGTGTCAGGCTTGCCAGGAACCTGGGAGTCACAGACTTCGATGTGGATCATGTCGAAGTCTCAGAGGAAGGTCGTCAGCGTCTGAAGGAGGCCACCGGCGCCGACTGTGTCGAGCCGGGTCAGGCCGTGTCACGCGCCGATATCGTGTTGTTGGCAGTCCCGGACCGGGCCATCGGCGATGTGGCGCACAGTATCATCGATCAGGTCAGACCCGGTACCTCGCTGGTGGTGCTCGATGCCGCAGCGCCACAAGCCGGCAAGATGCCAAAGCGCAAGGATGTCACCTATTTCATCACCCACCCCTGTCACCCCTCGATATTCAACTACGAGGACTCGCAGGAGAAACAGATTGATTTCTTCGGTGGCGTCGCGGCAAAGCAGCACATCGTGTGCGCCCTGATGCAAGGACCGGAAGAACACTATGCGCAATGTGAGACGGTTGCTCGTGCCATCTACGCCCCCGTGGAACGCGCGCATCGGTGTACAGTGGAACAGATTGCCATCCTGGAGCCTGCTCTGTCCGAGACGGTCGGTGCCACGATGTGCATGGCCTTGCGCGAAGCAGCTGATCGGGCCGTAACCCTGGGGGTTCCCCCACAGGCTGCCAGGGACTTCATTCTCGGCCACCTCAACATCGAACTGGCGATTGCCTTCGAGGAATTCCCCGAGGGCAAATTCTCGGACGGTGCCTTGCTGGCCATCGACAATGCGAAGAGCGTGCTCTTCAAGGAAGACTGGCTGGACCAGGTCTTCAATATGGACGCCATCAACCAATCGGTAAACGATATCTGCAAATAAAATCCAAGGCCCCGTTTCAACGTCAACCGTGGAGTAACAAGATGTGGAGTAACAGAATCATGTACACCCAGTTTGTCAAGAACACCCGTCATGTACTGACCGTCAGCGCCGTCTGTCTCGGCCTGATCAGCAATGCGCAGGCACAGAGCGCAGCCGAACAGGCAGTGGAAGCGGCCAAACAGTATTCAGGTGTCACCCTGAACGTTCTGTATGAAGCGGGGCTACAGCCCCTGGATCCGAAGAACTTTACCGGTCCGCTCTGGGAAGAACTCACCGGTATCAAGATCAACGTCATCGAGTCCCCGGTCGATCAGATGTTCACCAAGGCCATGCAGGACTTTCGCTCCGGTTCGGGTGGCTATGACCTGCTCAATGTCATTCCCAATCAGTTGCCGGATCTCGCCATGTCTGGTGCGCTGGAGCCTCTCGACGACTATGTCGACAAATACAACTATCACGAGGAACTGCAAGGCATCGCCCCGGTGTATCGCGACAACCAGATGAAGGTGGAAGGCAAGATCTACGCATTGCCTGATGATGGCGACGTGTTGATCCTCTATTACCGGCGTGACCTGTTCGATGACCCCGCCAACCAGAGTGCCTTTGAGGAAAAATACGGCTACCCGCTGGCACCACCGGAGACCTGGCAGCAGTTCTCCGAGATCGGCCAGTTCATGACAGATGCCTATGAACCCGAGACCTACGGCGCCGGATTGTTGCGCCAGCCGGGAAATGCGCAATACATGTTCCAGGAACGATTCAGGGTGGAGGGTGGTCGGTTCTTTGATCCTGACAGCATGGACGCCACTGTGAATTCCGACATTGGTATCAAGGTCTTTACCGAAATGCGTGCCGAGAACAGCTGGATGCCACCGGGTGTCGAGCAGTGGGGTTTCATTGAAGCCTTCAATGCCTTTCTCGCTGGGGACATTGCCATGACCATTTCGTGGCCGCCCGTGGGGCGCTGGGCTGCGGGTTATGGCAAAGGTACCGAGGCGCTCAACTGGATTCCTGAAACGAAGGTCGCGGACAAGGTGGGTTATGCCTTGCCGCCGGGTGGCACGCCGGAGCTGGCCGTTGGCTTCTCCCTGGCCGTGGCATCAGGTTCTGCCAACAAGGAGGCGGCCTATCTGTTCGCCCAATGGATGAACAGTGAGGAAATCAGCCTGCAGCGAGTGCAATTGCCCTACGCTCTGCGCGACCCCTTCCGCACCAGCCACTTTGCCAGCGAGGAATATCGCTCACGCTGGTCCAATGCCGGTGAATACCTGGATGTCCTGCAAAAGGGCGCCGAGACCGGCTTGCTCGACCTGTCATTGCTGCAGACCGACCGCTACGAGGAAGCACTACGGCAGGCCATCAGTCGTCTCTGGTCAGGGGAAGACGCGAAGAAGATACTCGATGATCTGGCAGAGGACTGGGATCAACTGACAAAGCGCATCGGTGTGGACAAGCAGAAGCGTGTCTACGCGGACTGGGCCAGCAAGCCTAACGCCTATCCCTGAGTGGCCCGGTATGAGTTCCAGGGCGTGAATTCCCTGCCATGCACCGTCCCGGAGCGAACTTGCTCCGGGGCCTACATTCGGTTGAATCCACCCGATGAATCAAGCTGCCGAGGAGACGACACGACACGATGCTGAAGACTCTGTTGGACAACGATCGCACGTTTCGATACCTGCTGGTTGCTCCGGCGGTGTTCTTCATCCTGTTGATCGGCCTGTATCCGTTCATCAAACTGATCATCGCAAGCTTCCAGAACATCTCCCTGTTCGACGATATTCGAAGCTTTCAGGGACTGCTCAACTATGAGCGCCTGTTGTCCGACGACAGGCTCTGGCACTCGATTGTCCGCACGCTGCTGTTCACGGCTGTGGCCCTGCCCATCGAACTGGTTCTGGGCTATCTGCTGGCGGTGCTGTTTCTCGAGAAGATTCCGTTCAAGGCCGCACTGATCTCGATCATCCTGCTGCCCACCATCATTTCCCCCATCGTCGCCGGTGCCACCTGGCGGCTCATGCTCGACCAGCGCTTCGGGCCGGTCAATCAGATCATCAGCTGGCTGGCCGGTACCGATGTCAAGTTGCTGTGGACGGTCAGCGCCAGCCTGGTCTGGCCCGCCATCCTCATTGCCGAGGTCTGGCAGTGGACGCCCTTCATGTTCCTGCTGCTCTACGCGGCCTTGTCGAACGTCGATCGTGAACAACTCGAAGCGGCCCAGATTGACGGTGCCTCCTGGTGGATGACCTTCCGGCGCATCGTGTTGCCCGCCATCATGCCGGTCATGTTCATCGCCGTCCTGATTCGTGCGCTGGACCTGTTCCGGGTATTCGATCTTGTCTGGACCATGACCCAGGGTGGCCCCGGCACCGCCACGGAAACCCTGTCCATCTACGCCTACCAGATGGCCTTTCGCGAATTCGAGATATCCTACTCGGCCGCCATTGCCTTTCTCGTCATCGTGCTGTTGACCGTCTTCGTGGTCGCCGCCTTGCGCCGGGTGGAGGTGTCACGATGAATCGCCGCGACACGGGCTGGCGCCTATGGCTGCGCTTCGCCATCGCCCTGGGTGTCACGCTGATCTTCGCCTTTCCGGTCTACTGGCTGGTAGCCATCTCCTTCAAGTCACCCGAGGAAGTCTACGCCTATCCCCCGGTCTGGTTTCCGCAGCAACTTGATGTTTCAAGCTACCTGACCCTGTTTCGCGATGGTGATGTCGTGGCGGTCTGGAATTCCCTGATAACAGCCGGTATCAGCACCGTCCTGGCCATGCTGGTGGGCACCCTCGCCGCCTATTCCATTGTGCGCTTTCGGACCGGCGGAGATCATCTGTCCATCTGGATCATCTCACAACGCATGATCCCCCCCATCTGCGTCGCCTTCCCCATCTTTCTGCTGTATGTGTCGTGGAATCTGGTGGATTCCTATGTGGGCCTGATCATGCTCTATACGGCATTCAATATTCCCTACGTCACCTGGATGATGCGTGGTTACATTCAGGACATACCGATCGAGCTCGAACAGAGCGCCATGATCGATGGTCTGACGCGCTGGCAGGTGCTGCGCAAGGTGGTCATGCCGATGGCGCGTGGCGGTCTCTTCGCTACTGCCGTCTTCACCTTCATCTTCGCCTGGAACGATTTCATCTTCGCCCTGATTCTCAGCAAGTCCGAGGTGGTGACCTATACGGTAAAGGTCACCGGTTACTTCGGCTCACAGTCCACCTTCTGGTCGAAGATCTCTGCGATGAGCGTGCTGGGCGTACTGCCAATGTTCGTGGTCGTAGCCACGATGCAGAAATTCATTGTCCGTGGCGTGTCCATGGGCGCCGTCAAGGGTTAAGTCAGATGCCGAATCTACAGCTCGACAATATCGTCAAGAACTATGGTGACCATCAGGCGGTGAAGGGCATTTCCATCGATGTGCCCGCCGGTGAGTTTCTGGTGCTGGTTGGTGCGTCGGGTTGCGGCAAGAGTACGCTACTGCGCTGTATCGCGGGCCTGGAAGACATCTCGCAGGGCACCATCACCCTCGGTGAGCGCGCCTTCAACGGACTGGCACCTCGAGAACGCAACATCGCCATGGTCTTCCAGAGCTATGCGCTCTACCCCTATCTGAGTGTCTACGAGAATATCGCGTTCGGACTGCGTACCCGCCAGTTCGCCGAGCCGGAACTCGACAGGCAGGTGCGTTGGGCAGCGGAGTTACTGGATATCACACGCTTGCTGCAGAACACACCGAAGGAACTCTCCGGTGGCGAGCGGCAACGGGTCGCCATCGGTCGTGCGATCGTACGCGACGCCGATCTGTACCTGTTCGACGAGCCCCTGTCGAACCTGGATGCCAAACTGCGCGATGGCATGCGCGAGGAAATCAAGCGTCTGCACGAGCGTCTGGACAAGACTTTCATCTACGTCACCCACGACCAGATCGAGGCGATGACGCTGGCCGAGCGTATCGTACTACTGCGTGATGGTCGTATCGAACAGGCGGGAGCGCCTCTGGAGTTGTTCGAACGGCCAATCAATCGGTACGTTGCGGGCTTCCTCGGCTCACCACCGATGAACTTCATCGAAGTGAACATTGCCTCGGGCACCATGACACTGCCTGATGGACAGCAGCTGAACACTCAAGCCGATATTGTCGATGGCAGCTATCACTGGGGCGTGAGGCCGGAGCACTGGTCACATGTCGATAGTGGATCCGACACGTTGCAAGTCAGCCTCGAAGTCGTGCAGCCCACCGGCTCTCGCAGCTACGGTACCTTTCATCTGGCAGGCACTCACGTGATTGCCGAACTGGAGGCCCGGGCCCTGCAATGGAGCGGCAAGCGCATTGCACTGACAGTCGATATGGCCAGCACGGCCTTGTTCGATATGCAGTCGGGGGATCGAGTTGGCTGAGGCCTGTTTCAACACCGATGGGCATGATCAGTATGCAACGCTTATCCAACACCATTTTCCGGAAAGCTCACATACAGTGCACCCGAGTAAACGTGGTTGCGTGACCGGACAGGGGGAACTGAAGACGGTCGGTTTCGATCCCCTGTTCTCGATCAATCACACCTTGGCCATGCGTCGGGCCAACATCAACCGCCTGGTCGCCTGGTGCGCCGCGGCTCGTGCACCACCAGGAAACCCGCATGCAAACGTCATGGTGACTATCGACGCTAGGGCCTAGGTGATCACGTCTGCCCGGGTTCGATCGGTGTAGTGTTCGATCTTCGCCACTTCCGAGGCTACCCCCAGCAGATCGGCCAAGGCCACCTGTGGATCAATATGATGTTTGTCCGGATTGCCTTCATGCCGCTCGACATACACTCGCAGTGTTGCCCCCTCAGTACCGGTACCGGACAAGCGGTAGACAATGCGCGAACCACCACCGGGGCCTGCGAACAGTAGCCTGATACCCTGATTGTTGCTGACGCTGCCATCGACCGGGTCGGTGTAGCCGAAGTCATCCGCCAGATCGACCTCGTAGCCGCCGAAGCGCTGGCCGGCCATGTCGTTGACTCGGCCTCGCAAATATTCGATCATCGAATGGGCCCGATCACTGTCGACACCTTCATAATCGTGTCGCGTGTAGACGTTGCGACCGTAGTGGCTCCAGTGCGTGCGTACTGTCGCGGCCACGGACTCCTTGCGAACGGCCAGCACATTGAGCCAGAAAAGAACGGCCCAGAGTCCGTCCTTTTCACGCACGTGATCAGAGCCGGTACCAAATGATTCTTCGCCACACAAGGTGATGCGACCGGCATCGAGCAGATTTCCGAAAAACTTCCAGCCGGTAGGCGTTTCGAAACAGGGAATACCCATGTCTTCGGCAACCCGGTCAACGGCACGACTCGTCGGCATCGAGCGGGCTACACCTGACAGGCCTTTCGCATAACCCGGCACCTTCTGCGCATTGGCAGCCAATATGGCCAGTGAATCGGATGGAGTGACGTAGAAATCCTTGCCCAATATCATGTTGCGATCACCATCGCCATCGGACGCAGCACCGAAATCCGGGGCCTGATCGCCTTGCAGCAACGCCACCAGGTCAGCGGCGTGCGCCAGATTCGGATCCGGGTGAGCACCGCCGAAGTCCGGCAATGGCTCACCGCGCATCACGGTACCGGCCGGAGCGCCTAGCCGGTCTTCCAGAATGGCCTTGGCATAGGGTCCGGTCACGGCGTTCATGGCATCGAAACGCAGATTGAAGTTCCCGGAATGAATCAGCTCATGCAGTTGATCGAAATCGAACACCTGCTCCATCAGGGTGACGTAATCAGCCACCGGATCGACAATCTCGACATCCATGTCGGCCAGGCGAACGGTGCCGGGCTTGTCCAGATCGATATCGGCATCGGACAGCGTCAGGTAGCGCTCGATCGTCTGAGTCTTCTGGAAGATGGTTTCGGTAAGCTGCTCGGGAGCAGGTCCACCATTTCCGGCGTTGTACTTGATACCGAAATCTTCCTCGGGGCCACCCGGATTATGGCTGGCCGATAGAATGATGCCGCCAAACGCCTTGCTCTTGCGAATCATGCCAGAGGCTGCCGGCGTCGACAGGATACCACCCGTGCCGACCATGACTCGCCCGAAGCCGTTGGCAGCGGCCATCTTGATGATGATCTGCAAGGCTTCACGGTTGAAATAGCGGCCGTCTCCTCCCACTACCAACGTCTTGCCGGCAAACCCGTCCAGTGTGTCGAAGATGGATTGAACGAAGTTTTCCAGATAGTTGGGTTGCTGAAACACGCGCACTTTCTTGCGCAGTCCGGACGTACCAGGTTTCTGTCCGGAAAAAGGTTGGGTGGAAACGCTTGTGACGCTCATGATTCATATCCTCCAATGGCAGTTATCGATCTCCCGGGCAGTCAGACCTGGTCAGTGCATTGCCCTGGAGGATTCCACAGTGTTATGAAAGAATAGCAGCGTTCCGGTACTCAGTGAACCGGAGAAATTGCAACAACCGGAACCCCATGAACAATTGCAGCCTTCCCGAGCACATCAACGGCCCCGCTGCCTGGATCGGTGCACAGATGCTGGCGGACTCTCGCCAATGGCTGCTGACGCTCACGAACAGGGACATCACCGAACTGGAAGCAGCGGCGACACACTTCCTCTCGCTGGGTCGCGACGTCGGAGAAATCACTCGCGCAGACTTTCCACTGAATCACTTCGCACAGCATCTGCAGACATTGAAGAAAAAACTGATTCACGGTATCGGTTTCGAGCTTATCCGAGGGCTGCCCGTCGAACGTTACTCGCTGGAGATGACGGCCGCCATCTTCTGCGGCCTGGGTGCCCATCTCGGATTGGCTCGTTCCCAGAATGCCGCCGGGCACGTTCTGGGACATGTATGCAACGTCGGAGCTGATCCCGAAGACCCGACATCTCGCATCTATCAGACCAATGCTCGTCAGAGTTTTCACACCGATAGCGCTGATGTCGTGGGCCTGCTGTGTCTGCGTGAGGGCATGCAGGGAGGCGACTCCCTGCTGGTCAGCGCCGAGTCGATCTACAACCGGATGAGGTCGGAACGTCCCGATCTGCTGATCAGGCTGTTCGACCCCATCGCCACTGATCGTCGGGGCGAGATCCCTGAAGGGATGGCTCCTTTCATGACGATTCCCCCGCTCACGTGGCACAAGGGCAAGCTGACCGTCTTCTATCAGCGGCAGTACATCGACAGCGCCCAGCGCTTTGCCGATGCCTTTGTACTGAGCCCCGAGCATGTCGACGCTCTGGACCTGTTCGATAGTCTGGCCAACGATGCGGATCTGCACCTGAGCATGCGCCTGCAGCCGGGCGACATGCAATTCGTGTACAACCACTCTCAATTGCACGATCGCACCGCCTTCACCGATTGGCCAGACCCTGAAAAACGGCGCCACCTGCTGCGTCTGTGGTCGTCCATCGACGGCGACCGGGAATTGCCCTCCTGCTTTGCACAACGCTATGGCAGTCTGGAAGTCGGTCATCGCGGCGGTATCATCACCAGCGCCACCCGGCTGCATGCGCCACTGCGTGCGCCACTGCATGCGCCACTGCGTGCGCCACTGCGTGCGCCACTGCGTGCGCCACTGCGTGCGCCACTCAAGCCGCGCTCGCCGGTGCACAATACCGAATGATGGCACCGGGACATGACACGACATCAAACGTCAAATTAGGATGATCGAAATGGGTAGTCGCAACAGCAACCAGATGAAAGCGCTGGTAAAGGCAAGACCTGAAGCCGGTCTCTGGATGGAGCACGTGCCCATTCCCGAGGCGGGTCCGCGCGATGTACTCATCAAGGTGAGAAAATCGGCCATCTGTGGCACAGATGTGCATATCTGGAAATGGGATGAATGGTCGCAGAAGGTTGTGCCGGTGCCCATGGTTGTCGGCCATGAATTCTGTGGCGAGATCGTGGACTGTGGAACTGCCGCCGTCAAATACCAGATCGGCCAGCGTGTGTCGGGTGAGGGTCATATTGTCTGTGGTACCTGCCGTAACTGCCGCGCCGGGCGCGGTCATCTGTGTCGCAACACGCAGGGGGTCGGCGTCAATCGCCCGGGCTCTTTCGCCGAGTATCTCTGCATCCCGGAAAGCAATGTCGTACCGATTCCTGATGACATACCCGATGAGATTGCTGCGATCTTCGACCCCTTCGGCAACGCTGTGCATACGGCATTGAGCTTTGACCTGGTGGGCGAAGATGTCCTGGTTACCGGCGCAGGACCGATCGGTATCATGGGAGCGCTGGTGGCGCAGAAGGTGGGCGCACGCAAGACCGTCATCACCGATATCAACCCTTACCGTATCCAGCTCGCCAGACAACTGGGTGTTCAGCATGTGGTGAATGCGGCCGAGCAGACACTCTCCGATGTCATGCAGGAACTGGGCATGAACGAAGGCTTTGATGTGGGCCTTGAAATGTCAGGTGCCGCGCCAGCCATGCGAGACATGATCGACAAGATGAACAATGGTGGCAAGATTGCATTATTGGGTATCGCCCCTACCGAGTTCGCTGTCGACTGGAACAAGATCATCTTCAAGATGCTCAACGTCAAGGGCATCTATGGTCGCGAGATGTTCGAAACCTGGTACAAGATGATTGCTCTGGTGCAATCGGGTCTGGATCTGAGCGAGCTGATCACACACCGTATTTCAATCGACGACTACGAAGAAGGTTTCGCAGCCATGATCGCCGGTGAAGCCGGCAAGGTGGTCATGGATTGGGGCTGAACCAGCTTACAGGCCTGCTCATGCGGTGTCTCCCTTGACAGCGATTCGCATCAACAAGTACCTCTGTGCAAGCGGCCTGTTGTCAAGAAAGGCTGCGGATGTTCTCATCAAACGCGGTGCCGTACAGATCAACGGCCGGCAGGCGATACTCGGAGAAACGGTAGGTGCGGGTGATACGGTCACGCTCGATGGTCAGAGGGTGGCCCCTCTACCACTGGAGAAGACCATCGTGCTGGCCTTGAACAAACCGGTAGGCGTGGTTTGTACGGCGGCAAGATCAGTCGAGCACAATATCGTGGATTTCGTCGCTCACGACAGTCGGGTCTTTCCCGTCGGTAGACTGGACAAGGCATCTCAAGGGTTGATTCTTCTGACCAACCGCAGCGATCTGGCAAACAAGATTCTCTCGGCAGGCAACCAGCACGAAAAGGAATATCGTGTCACGGTGAACAAGGACATCACCGAAGAATTCATGGCAGGCATGAGCCATGGTGTTCCCATGCTGGGCGTTGTCACCCGGCGGTGTGTCGTTGTCAGGGAGTCCGACCGTGTGTTCAGGATAACGCTGGTACAGGGCTTGAACCGACAGATTCGTCGCATGTGCAGGCACTTTCACTACTCAGTGATGAAGCTGGAGCGCATCCGGATCATGCATGTCGAGCTGCAGAACCTTCCCATCGGTCAATGGCGACATCTGACGGCAGAGGAACGGGCGGTGCTGTTGACGTTGTGAATAAACCTGCCAGGCCGTCCCGCCAAGGTCATCTCGCAGAAGCGAACGCGGACGTGAAAGAAGACTTGAAAGAAGACATGGTAGAAGACGCGAAAACAGACGTCCCCTGAACACCTCTCCCCTGGCTCTGCGCCGAGCAGCAAGCCTCCTCCCCTCGGCGCAGCGACTCATCGGCGCAGCGACTCCTCGGCGCAGTTACGGTATCTAGCGCTCCGGCTGTTCTCGCCAACTCTCGGATGATTGCACCTGGTAATCATAGGGTCTTGGGTCCATGGCGAGATGCAATGACTTTCCCTTGTAAGGAGAGTGCGCCCTGACCACGTCCATGTTCAGCTCGACGCCCAGACCCGGCTTGTCCGACGGAATGATATAACCATCCTGCCATTCGATCTTCTCGACCAGTACCTCGGCATGAAAGCCATCCCAGCTACCGATACTCTCCTGAATCAGAAAGTTCGGCGTTGCCGCGGCCAACTGGATACTGGCAGCCGCGCCTACCGGGCCGTTGTACAGATGCGGAGCGATCTGTGCGTAATGGGCCTCGGCAATGGCTGCGATCTTCTTGCCTTCCAGGATGCCGCCGACACGCCCCAGATTCATCTGCAGGATGGACGCAGCGCCGTGTTTCAGTACGTCATGAAATTCGTATTTGGTGGTCAGTCGTTCGCCGGTGGCTACCGGAATGCTGGTGTGCTGCGCAACACGTGACATCGCCTCGCTCTGTCCGGGCGGCACAGGTTCTTCGAACCACAGCGGATCATGAGGCTCCAGGCGTTTGGCCAGGCGTATGGCAGAGGCCGGCGTCATCTGACCGTGTGTACCGAACAGCAGGTCACAGGCATTGCCAACCGCCTCTCTGATGCGACGGCAAAAGGTAGCGCTCTTGTCCATGTCTTCCAGCGAGAGCATATGTCCCGAATACGCGGTGTAAGGCCCGGCCGGGTCGAACTTCAGAGCCGTGAATCCGCGGTCCCGATTTTCGATGGCACACTCGACCGCCAGTTCCACGTTGTTGTAGTCGTACTCACCGTGTTTGTTCTTCGGATAGAGGTAGGTGTAGGAACGCAGCTTCTTGTTGACCAGTCCACCGATGAGTTCGTATACCGGCTTGCCCGCCGCCTTGCCGATGATGTCCCAGCAAGCCATCTCCAGACCGCTGACGATCCCCATCATGGTCAGATCCGGTCGTTGGGTGAATCCGCTGGAAAAGGCTTCGCGGAAGAAACGTTCCACGTGATGGGGGTCCTGCCCCTGCAGGTAGCGCTCGAACACATCACTGATGGCATGCACCATGACGTCCGGATGAAAACTTGCTGCATACACCTCCCCCACACCCTCGATGCCACAGTCGGTGCGTAGAGAAACGAATATCCAGTACATGCCGCCGACATGGGGAGGTGGTGTCGCCACGATATGTGTTTCGCAGGATACGACTTTCATCAGATTGCTGGTTTCCGGTACGTTGTCATCACGCCAGTGTAGAAGGCGAAAGGCGTCATTACCAGCGCTTCAGCCATACAGGATGCTGAGACCCAGGAACACGGTGGTCAGAATGGTCACCCCCACGTTCATTCCCAGGTACGGCAACAACCGTGACAAGGCGGTGCCGTGTCTTGCGATACCGAAGAATATCATCACGGCTCCCACCATCGGAAACAGGCAGACCACACTCAGCTCGGGAAAAATGCCAGTGGAAATACCGATGACGATGACCCCACAAGTGGCCATCACCGTGTTGCCGTACAACAGTATGCCTTTCCTCTCGCCATACACGATCGGGAAATGTCGTCGCCCGACGCTCTTGTCTGCCTTGATGTCCGGGTACTGGTTCAACAGCAGCAGATTGTTGGCAAGAAAGAACGGTACCAGAGACGCGATACCGGCCTGCAGGGAATACTCACCGGTGAGCACCACATGAGTACCCAGCACGATCAGCGGTCCGAAACCGATTCCCGGGGCCATCAGACACAACACAGGGTGCTGGTTCAGCCAGCGTGTGTAGGTGATGATGATGATGAACCCGATGACACCCAGCGGCAGTATCGACATGCCCAGAGATGACATGAAATACACGCCGATCAGAGCACTGAGCAGCAGACTGGTCACTGCACTGTAGAAAACGAAAACGGCAGCATCTGGATTCTGAACCAGAGCACCACTACCACCGCTGAAAGGGGTTCGAGTGGTTCTGGTATCCAGACCGCTCTGAAAATCCTGGTATTCGTTGAACAGGTTGACGCTGATGTGAGCGAACAGCGCCCCCAGCAATACCAGAAACAGACTCATCGGATCGATGGACAAGGCGATTTGCGACGCGGTTGCAAAGCCCAGGAACACACTGACGGGGCTCAGAACGAGAAACGGAACTCGCATGGAACGGGCAATGGTGTGCAGCATACGGGCGATGAACCTGAAGGTATTCGAGCATCCTTTCACTCTACAACAGGCACATCACCCTGTCTGTACTGCCAGTGCGGGGACGCACTGTTCAGCCACAGCGCTATCCTTTCACAGCCGAGTTACATCTCGCAGGCCTCTTCCGACTCGATCTGGTCTGCAATGGCCCGAGCCAGTTCGCTGAGCCTGAAGGGCTTTTGCAGAAATACCACGCCCTCATCAATGGTGCCGTTGTGAATGATGGCATTCTCGGTGAACCCCGACATGAAGATCGTCTTGACCCCCGGCATCAGCCGGGTCAGCCGTTCTGCCAGACGGCGACCATCCGTATTGCCCGGCAGTATGATATCGGACAGGATGACGTCGACCTTCTCCAGGCCATTGAACAGGGCCAGGGTCGATGGTTCATCGAATGCGGAATAGACGCGGCAACCCAGGGACTCGACCTGATTGCAGATCACCTGCCGCAACTGCTTGTTGTCCTCGATGACCAGAACGTGCAAGCCTCTCAATCCGGTTCGCTGGTCGACAGACATGGCCGGCGCCGCTGGTGCTACTCGTTGCTGCACCTTGGGCAGATACAGTCTGACTGTCGTGCCATGACCCTCCTCGGAATAGATCTTGAGATGCCCCCTGGACTGTTTGGCAAATCCGAACGCCATGGACAGGCCGAGCCCTGTCCCGTCACCGACCGCCTTGGTGGTGAAGAAGGGCTCGATGCACTGCTTGACGACCTGCTCGTTCATCCCGCAGCCGGAGTCAGTGACTGAGAGGCACACGTAATTACCCGCTGCCACCTCCAGATTGCTGCGCGCGTAATTGGTATCCAGCCTTGCGTTGCTGCACTCTATGCTCAGGCTTCCTCCATCGGGCATGGCATCGCGTGCATTGACCACAAGGTTCAGAAGCACCGCTTCAAGCTGGGCCTGATCCGCAATGGTTCGCCACAGGCCCGCATCCGTGATGATCTCGACATCGATGCTGGCGCCAACCGAAGTCTGTATCAGGGGGGCGGTTTCCCTCACCAGCTTGCCGGCGTCCAGAACCACGGGCGACATGGGTTGTTTACGCGCAAAGGACAACAGTCGTTGGGTCAATCTTGCACCTCGACTGACGGCTTCCAGGGCTGTATTGTTGTGACTGATCACCACAGGGTTTTCAGTACTGGCACTGGAGAATTCCAGGTTGCCGGAGATCACAGCCAGAATGTTGTTGAAATCGTGTGCCACCCCACCGGTCAGGTTCCCGATCGCCTTGATCTTCTGCGTTTGCAGAAGCATTTCCTGGTTGATCTGTTCGTGAGTGACGTCCTGGGCGATGACATCAATCGCCATCATCTGCCCGTTCTCATCGTACTTGGCGATGAAATACTGCTTCAGGAAAAGAAACTCGCCATCTTCGAAATTCAGGCGAAGTGTCAGTATTTCAGAGTGACCGTCGACAATCCTGGCTCTTATCCGCATGGCACGCTCGAATGACTCCCGATCGAGCAATTTGCTGGCGACATCATCAACGATATGCAACTCGAGCATTTCATCGATGCTCCGGCGAAGCAATGAGGCGTAATTGTCATCACAAGCACTCAGCCTCGTCAGGGTAGGATCGAACGTGGCAAATGCCAAGCCGGCGAGGTGAGCTGCCGATGCCAGTCGGTGCACACCATCCTCCATGCCTTCCCTGGCATGAAGCAGATGACGGCGCATGGTCTGTATCGAGTCGATCAACTCGTCCAGCTCATCCGTTTGCGCGCCTCTGTATTCGCTCTGTACCTCAATCTGTTCTTCCGTCAAGTGCTCAGAACTGCGCAGTTTGCGGGAAAGGCGTGCCAACGGTGCGAAGAAGATCTGATTGAACTTGTGGATGATCAGCAGCGTCACGAATACCGTGGAGACCACGAATACCGCGAGCAATGCGAGAGCATTTCTGATGGCCAATGCCCACACGGCATCGTTGTTGGCCTCTATCGTCAGATGACCCACGGTTTCCATGCCCCCTCGACCATCCGGGTGTGTCAGAACCGTTTCAGTCTTGATCAGTCCCCTGTCATTGTCGGGGGCCGTGCCCTGACTGATCAATTGTCCCGATTGCTCGACAATGAAGGCGCGTTGAACACTCTGCTGATCGACAAAACCCTGCAGGTGTGACACGACAGCATCGAGATCGAACTCCCAGAGAAAGGTCTCTATATCCGACCGGTGCTCGAGAGCAAGACTGTCCACTCTTTCCTGAAGCTGGTGAATGGCGGCCCGATAGCTGACAAAGAGAGTCATGATGACGGACAGGGCCAGGACGGCCAACACGGGCGTGATGGTGGACCTGATCGCTTTCAGGGCAATCCGAGAAAACAGCCTGTCAGGTTTCAAGTCATTGATTCTCGGCGTTGTAGGCGTTGATGATTGCCTGATAACTGTCATCGCTCTTCATGGATTTGATCGCGGAATCGATCACCGGAACCAGGTCGGCATGGCTCTCGTGCAGATACAGAAAGCTGTGCCTGCGAACCCGGTAGTCTGTGACCCGCAGATTCTGCATACCGCGCTCGGTGGCCATCAGACGTCCTGAGGCAACGGCCATCACGGCGATATCGAGTCTGTCGGCATTCAGCATGTCCAGAAGCTGGCCGACTGTTCGCGTCACCGTGAAGTGCGGGTACTCGTGCAACAGGGATTCGACCAGTTTCCAGCCACGTACGTACCCTACCCGGTACTCGGCCAGATCGTCCGGTTTTTCGACATGAATACCATCACGCCGATACAAACCGGCAACCACGAGATCAATGAGAGGCTCGGGTACCCGAATCAAGTGCGGGAGCTGATCCTCGTGGAAGTCCGTTCTTGCCACATCACCATCCAGTGCACCCGTATTGGCTTGCATCAGCGCTCGCGCCGCAGGCAAAGGGCGCAACTCAAAGACGATGCCAGTTCGCTGGCCAAGCGTTGCCAGTATTCGGTCGAGGTAACCGGTGGAATCGGCTTTCACGACCGGCGGCAGATTCGATGTAGCCAGAAACAACGTCCTGACAGTAGCCTGCTGTTGCCCGTGAGAGGCAGTCGAGAAAGAGGCAATCATCAGCAAGAGCGTGCACGCAAACAGACCGATCTCCCGATGCGGCAGTCGATGGGCGACGCCTTGACACGATTTAAGGGTCTGTATTGTCAAAGGCTCCAGCCTGTTGACAATGGCCTCGAGGATTTGCACAACTATCGACTCCTGTCCCCGGGTGCAGCAGCCGCTTCTACACAAACGACGTCTCGAGTACGCACATCGGAGCTGCTACCAGACTGAATCACGGTGGATGTGGCCCGTACGCTGTCAAAGCCAACAATTACTATAGCCGAGAACAGCTGATGTAACCAACGCGGCAGGGTTACAGTCACCCCGGCAACCCCGGAACAGCGACAAGGCCTGGTCGTCGCTGTCCGGGGCATGCCGGTTCTGCTTGTCGTGCTTGTCGTGCTTGTCGTGCTTGTCGTGCTTGTCAGCCCAGAGTTGGCATCACGAATTCAGCATCACTGCGCTGACCATCCGGCCAACGAGTTGTGGTGGTCTTGATACGCGTGTAGAAGCGAACACCCTCCATGCCGTGCATGGCATGATCACCGAAGATCGATGCTTTCCAGCCGCCAAAGCTGTGGAAGGCCATCGGTACCGGAATGGGAACATTGATGCCGATCATGCCCACCTCCACATCCTGACTGAAGGCGCGAGCGGTATCACCGTCTCTCGTGAAGATGGCGGTACCGTTGGCAAAGTCATGGCTGTGCACCAGATCGAGCGCATCCTGATAGCTGTCACGCCTTACCACGGACAACACCGGACCGAAGATCTCATCCTTCCATACGGACATGTCCGGTGTCACATTATCCAGCAATGTTCCACCCATGTAGTATCCATTCTCGAAACCTTGCTTGCTCTGTCTGAAGCCGCGACCATCGACCACCACCGTCGCGCCCTCGGCTTCACCAGCATCCACATAACCGCTGACACGCTCGCGATGCTGGGCCGTAACCAGTGGCCCCATATCCGAATCGCTATCACTGGTCGGTCCGATCCTCAGTGCCTCGATCCGGGGTACCAGCTTCTCGATCAAGGCATCAGCCACGGCATCACTGACCGGCACGGCAACGGAGATTGCCATGCAACGTTCACCTGCCGAACCGAAGGCCGCTCCCATCAGTGCATTCGCCGTCATGTCCAGATCCGCATCGGGCATGATGATGGCGTGGTTCTTCGCGCCGCCCAAGGCCTGCACCCGCTTGCCGTTGCTGGTGCCGGTTGTGTAGATGTGTCTGGCGATGGGTGTCGAGCCGACAAAACTGATGGCCTTGACATCGGGGTGCTGCAACAGGGCATCGACAGCCTCCTTGTCACCTTGCACGACATTGAACACGCCATCGGGCAGGCCAGCTTCTGTCAGCCATTGCGCCAGCTTGAGTGAGGCCGATGGCACACGCTCTGATGGCTTCAATACGAAGGTATTACCGCAAGCCAGAGAGACCGGGAACATCCACATGGGCACCATGGCAGGAAAGTTGAACGGCGTGATACCGACGCAGACGCCCAGAGACTGTCGGATGTTGTGACTGTCAACGCCGGTACCCACGTTCTCCGAAAAGTCTCCCTTGAGAAAACTGGGAGCGCTGGTCGCGAACTCCACCACTTCAAGTCCGCGGGTCACTTCACCCAATGCGTCATCATGGGTCTTGCCATGCTCGGCGGCAAGAATACCCGCCAGTTCGTCGGCTCGATCCCACAGGATCGATTTGAAGCGATCCAGAATGCGGGCACGCCTCAATGGCGGCGTTTTCGACCAGTTTGGCCAGGCAGCTCTGGCGGCTGCCACTGCCGTGTCCACATCGGCAGCCGATGCCAACAGGACGTTCTTTTCCGACTCACCGGTAGCCGGGTCATAGACCGCCTGAGTACGGCTGGAAGTCGCTTTGGTCAGAGCACCGTCAATGTAATGCGTTATGTCGTTCATGGCTGATCTCCTTGAGTTCACGCGGCAAGACTATCGACTTTCATGCTCCGGATATATACTAGAAAACGATTACCTATTCTCCAGATACGGATAATGAACTGGGACGATCTCAAGTATTTTCTGGCTGTGGCACGCGAGGGGCAGATTCTGGGCGCATCGAAAAAGCTCGACGTCTCTCAGGCCACCCTCAATCGACGCATCAGCAATCTGGAGCAGGATCTGGGCAAGAAGCTGTTTGATCGCTCGACCACGGGCTGCGTCTTGCTGCCAGCGGGACAGGTACTGCTCGCGCATGCCACGCGAATCGAGACGGAGATGCTCCAGGCGACTGCGGATCTGCAGGAAGATTCGCAGCAGTTGTCGGGCACGGTTCGCATCGGCGCACCCGATGGTTTCGGGGTCAGCTTTCTGGCTCCGCGACTTCATCAACTGGCCGAGCAGCATCCACGGCTACAGATCCAGCTGGTTCCCATGCCACGTGTCTTTTCCCTGTCCCGGCGTGAGGCCGATATCGCCATCACGATCGGCAGACCGGCCAAAGGCCGCTTGCGAGTGCGCAAACTCACCGACTACTCACTGAGCCTGTACGCGGCGAAGCGCTATATCGAATCCAGAGGCATGCCGGCCACACTCGATGAGCTGACTCACCACCGCCTGGTGGGCTATGTGGAAGACCTGATCTTCTCTCCGGAACTTGAGTACAACAAGCAGATTCTCAGGCAATGGCACTCGCATATCGAGATCTCGGGTGTGATCGGTCAGTTCGAAGCCGTACGTGCCGGTGCCGGCATCGGGGTACTGCATGACTTCATGGCGCGCACAGACCCCTCACTGATTCCTGTGCTGCCCGACGATGCCTCTCTGGCCAGAAGCTACTGGATGGTGTGGCATGAGAGCCTGAAGAACAGCCGCCGCGTGCAGGCCGTGGTGGCGTTCCTGATGCAGGCCGTGAAATCCTCGGACGAAGGATTCTGAGGCACACCTCACACGACGGGATACCGTCGCACGCAAAAGCGGATCTGCGTCTCGATCTGTACACCACACCCGATCAGCAGGCCGCGACGAAAATAAGTCGCCATTACAATCACTTACGAGCCATCATCGGGCCACGTCGTTTTATTGACACCCCGATTTTCATGACAGGTGATTGATTTAACTGAGTTTTTCAGAGCCACCCGACCCGTTTGCATCCTCGCTCCCGCCTCAGTACAGTGCGCGGCATGTTGTTGACGCAGCTCAAGCAACACTTCTTTCAAGCCGGCGCAGATCGGCAAAGAACTCGGGTCAGAATCATGAAAGCGCAGATCTTCAAGTCCATCACTCTCCTCCTTCTCTCCTTCGCCGCCAGCGCCTCCGCCAAGGCCGACAACAACTTCCTGGTACTGAGCACACTGGCCTACCACTTCGAGAACTTCGACGAGCGCAACGCCTTCACACCCGGCGTCGGCTGGGAATACTCACCCAGCAGCAAACTCGGCTGGCACGGCGGCACCCTGTCCGACAGCTTCGGCTACCAGTCCTACTACGGCGGCATCAACTACGCCACACGACCCATGCTCGCCAACCGACTGCGCTTTCTTGTCGGCGCCTCCGTCGTGCACAAACAGTTCAAGAAGAACGGCGACCCGGAAACCAAGGTTCTGCCCTTCCCGGCCATGGAAGTGAAAATGAGCAAGTATGCCGTGCTCAACATCAGCGGCTCACCGGCCGTCGACTTCGGCAACCAGAAAAACAACGCCGTCCTGTTCTTCCAGTACAAACTGCAACTGCGATAGCAGGCTACAACCACTGACAGTATTGCCCCCTTTCGGCTGGTCGATTGGCCAGCCGTTTTTCTGTCATGCGCTCGCACGAGATCGACCCGCTGTTTCCTTTCATGTGCTCACTCGAGATCGATCCGACGCTTGCCTTGTCACGCGCTCGCGCGAGATCAACCCGCTTTATTCCTTGTCAAGCGCTCACTCGAGATCGACCCGCTGATTTTCGTTTCTATTGGTAATACCCGACGCCGATGACAACGTCCTGCACTTCACTCACGTAGGCAGACTTGTCTTCCAACTGGTTGGTCTGTGGATTGAGCCATTCATAGTGCGCGACACCTTCATGCGCGTCGTTATCCACGGCACTCATGATGATCTCGTAGATCGGCTCGCCTGCCGCATTGTTGACCCCATCGATCGGGGTACCCGCCAGTTGCGGAAAACTGCCATTGGCCAGATACATGCCATCGGTGCTCAGCGCAAAGACGTACAGATCGCCACGCACATAATCGCCGTTCGGATCGTTGAACGCTGCAACAGCCTGCTCTACACCGACTTCCTCGACGTAAACCACGGCCTTGTCGAAAAACTCCCGTGCTTCCTGTGCAGAACTGCGATGAGCGGCCTGAAGGCCGGACACCAGTGAAACTGCAAGGAAGGTACAGGCCAGAACAAGAGATCTTTTCATGAGCATTGACTCCACAATACGTGTTCAAAAACGATGGAGTCATGCTAATCCAGCGACAGTGCCCGCCTGTTGACCATTGTCAATAGGGTCTGCCATGCACTGCCTGAACGACAGCTGCTGTGACAGACCGGACGCAATGCCTACTCGCCTTGTGCAACCGCCTGACTCTGAGCGTAGGAGATGGGCGGGTACTTCGACGGATTCTCGTCACTGCAGCAGCTGGGAATACAACTCATGACATGGTGTGGATTGGCATTGAAGAAGAACGGAATGGAGTAGCGCGACTCGGAACCCGTGTTGTTGTTGGCGAAATGACGCGTACTCAGAAAGCGATCATTGGTCCATTGCTTGAGCAATTCGCCGGTATTCACGATGAAGGAATTCTCGACCACGGGCGCATTGACCCACACTTGTCGTCGCTCGCTGAACACGCTGAGCCCCGGACGATCCTGAGCCAGAATCGTACAGAAGGAGGTGTCCACATGCGGCGCGATACCAAACGCGTTCTCGGGATCAGCCTCGACCGCCGGGTAATGAGTCATGCGCAGGCGATAAAGCGGGTTCACGAAGGCCTGATCGAAAAAATCGTTGGGCATGTCCAGTGCGCGTGCGTAGATCGGCAACATCCGCTTGCCCAGTGCTTCCATCTGATGGGCATAGCGTTCTACCCTTGCGCGAAACTCGGGCAAGAAGGCGGGATCCGGCCACTGATTGTCATCCATTCCCAGTTTGTCATCGCACTTGATGATGAAGGCTTCGTTGACATTACCGGTTTGCCGAGCTGGCAGCTTGCGGTTCTTCAAGGGCAGATACCCCATCCCGCCCACGGGCCAGTCCGGTCGGTCCATCAGGATCTGACGCTTGTGTTCGATCGGCATTGCATGAAACTGTCTTACCTGATCGAAGGTGGCGTCCATATCCTGGCTGGAGATCTGATGACCGATGATCGAGAAGAACCCGGTCTCTTCACACGCGCTGCGCAGCTGTTCGGCTGCCGTGTCGAGATCCTCATCCGAACCGGTGGTGAACCATGCCTCGAGATCAATTGTCGGAATGTCGTCCGGTCGTGCCGCCTCAGGCTGGGACGTATCCCATTGTTCCGATTCCGAACGTAGCTGTTGCTCCTTGGCTGCAGGGTCGAAACCGCTCTCTTGGCTACTCATGTCTGTCCTGATCATTGTGTGGTTCGCAAAGTATACCGCTGTCATGGCGTGACTCCAGCCTCCTGAACAACGCGTTCCGTGATCCGGGGGAGTCGCACCGCAGCGAAGGATGGTTGTCTACGGTACCGATTCCAGCAAGAGGCACTCACCACAGATCACGTAAACGTGAGAAGGGTCGTTCAGACGACCCATGAATTCCATCTCCTGCCGCAGTTGCCGGTTCAGACGTGCGATCGGGTCGTTTCCGAGTATGGGCAAGGTCGAAGATGCCGCCTGCGCCAACCGGTTCAGCAATCGGTCCTGCATGGATTGTTCGCGCTCGACAGGCCAGACAGAATAGTCATCGATACCGGCCAGACGAGCCGCGGCAGTCACGGCCTGCTCGAGCTCGCCGAGATGATCGACCAGGCCAAGCTGCTGCGCGGCCTCTCCCGTCCAGATTCGGCCTTGTGCTACCGCATGCACATCATCCCTTGCCATGTTTCGCCCTGAGGCAACCGTTGCAAGGAACTGCTCGTAGCCCGACTCGATGATCGATTGCAGCACTTGCCCGTACTCCGGCGACACCCCTCGTGTCACACTGGCACCACCAGCGATCGGTGTCGTGGCCACGCCATCGCTGTAGATGCCATGGCGCGCCAGTGTTTTCTCGACACTGGGCATCAGCCCGAAGATACCGATCGAACCGGTTATCGTCGTGGGAGCTGCCCAGATTTCATCGGCGGTTGCGGCGATCCAGTAGCCGCCCGATGCGGCCACGGAACCCATGGAGGCCACCACGGGAATCCCCGAGTCCTGCGCAGCCTGCAATTCGCTACGGATCATCTCCGAGGCGCTCTTGCTGCCGCCCCCGGAATCGATGCGCAGCACGATGGCCGCGACATCCTCATCCTCGCGTGCCTGTCGGATCAGGCGGGTCAGCGAACGGCTTCCGATCTCCCCTTCAGGTGCCTCGCCATCGACAATATTGCCCACGGCCCTCACCACAGCCACCTTCGCAGGCTTCTGCTCGACGGGCGAACGTGCAGCAAGCAGATAGTCCCGATAGGCGATCTTGCGATAATCTCCCTGCTCCTCATTCTCCCCGATCAGATCCACCAGATAGCGACGCTTCTCGTTATCGCTCATCAAGCGGTCCACCAACCCCTTGTCGAGTGACAGACGGGCAAGATTGCCCTGTGCCTGCTGAAGCTCCTGCGGGGCATTGTGCAACATCGCATCGAGACTGCCGGCAGGCAACTTACGAGCGGCTTCAATCCCGGCAGTATAGGAGTCCCACCAGGCATCCAGAATGGCCAAACGGGCGGTTCTATCCTCCGCTGACATGTCGTTTCTGAGAAAGGGGTCGGCAGCAGACTTGTATTTTCCGACCTTGAACAGATTGACGCTCACCGCGTGTTCGTCGAGAAATTCCCTGAAATAGGTGCGGTACATGGCAAAACCCTGGGGCAAGGCCATGCCTTCGGGGTTGAGCAGGACCTCGTCGGCGTGCGCTGCCAGATACAGGGCTGATTGACTGTAATTGTCCGCCGTGGCGATGACTTTCTTGCCACTGCTGCGAAAATCGACAATCGACGCTGCGACCCGTTCCAGCTTGGGTAACAGGCCCTGCTCGAGCCTGTCCAGATCAAGCACGACCAGGTCGATGCGCTTGTCATCCCTGGCCAGCGCCAGCGCATCGATGATGTCGCTGACCAGCGCCTGCTGTGGCAACTCACCGCCCTGGAACAGCGCAGCTGAACTGACAGCGGTTTCCTGTTCGACCAGCGTACCGGCCGGGTTCAGAAGCAGGGCCGCTCCCTCTGGCATGTCAGGCCCCCTCTGACTGATCAGAGCGGCCACGATAGCGGCAATGATCAGCACAGAGAGCAAACCGAATACCAGCGTATTCAAGGCTTTCAGTGCACGCCACCAAAAGCGGAAGACACGTCTCACGATACCGGGCTTGCCGGGTGATTCATTGCTCATTGAATATCCATGGGGGCAGGTTGGAGCATAACGAGACGCGGATGATGCAAACGCGTCGTTTTACCCCTGGCATTGTAATCCGTCAGCCTGTTCACGGTGGCAAATCGTGATCGAGCGCACCGTTGTCCTGCACGAGCGATGGTCGGCGATAAGAGTATCCACAGGCGGCTATGAACCCATCGATCAGACTGAACCGAGGCATAGCTCACACGACGGGATACCGTCGCACGCAAAAGCGGATCTGCGTCTCGATCCGTACACCACATCCGATCCGCAGGCCGCGACGAAAATAAGTCGCCATTACAATCACTTACGAGCCATCATCGGACCACGTCGCTTTATTGACACCCCGGCTTTCATGGCAGGTGCTTGATTTAATTGAGTTTTTCAGAGTCACCCGACCCGTTTGCATCCTCGCTCCCGCCTCAGTACAGTGCGCGGCATGTTGTTGACGCAGCTCAAGCAACACTTCTTTCAAGCCGGCGCAGATCGGCAAAGAACTCGGGTCAGAATCATGAAAGCGCAGATCTTCAAGTCCATCACTCTTCTCCTTCTCTCCTTCGCCGCCAGCGCCTCTGCCAAGGCCGACAACAACTTCCTGGTACTGAGCACACTGGCCTACCACTTCGAGAACTTCGACGAGCGCAACGCCTTCACACCCGGCGTCGGCTGGGAATACTCACCCAGCAGCAAACTCGGCTGGCACGGCGGCACCCTGTCCGACAGCTTCGGCTACCAGTCCTACTACGGCGGCATCAACTACGCCACACGACCCATGCTCGCCAACCGACTGCGCTTTCTTGTCGGCGCCTCCGTCGTGCACAAACAGTTCAAGAAGAACGGCGACCCGGAAACCAAGGTTCTGCCCTTCCCGGCCATGGAAGTGAAAATGAGCAAGTACGCCGTTCTCAACATCAGCGGCTCACCCGCCGTCGATTTCGGCAACCAGAAAAACAACGCCGTCCTGTTCTTCCAGTACAAACTGCAACTGCGATAGCAGCCTACAACCACTGACAGTATTGCCCCCTTTCGGCTGGTCGATTGACCAGCCGTTTTTCTGTCATACGCTCGTCGAGATCGACCCGCTGCTTTCCTTGTCAAGCGCTCGCTCGAGATCGACCCGCCGTTTTCCGTTCTCGCACTGTCGCAAGACTTAGCAGCCGTTTTTCGTTCTTGCGCAGTCACGCTAAGCTACCGCGCCTTCCACACCCGCGTTTCAGGAACTGGGGCGGCAAATCGAATCACCGGGTCAGAACGCGGTAGCGATCGCCAGGGCTGCAGTATTGAATCGGGCAAAATTATAGACATCGTCGGTATCCGCCCCACCATCCAGTATCCTCACTTCGGCACCTACCGTCCAATGCCTGCTGATGGCAAGATCCAGCGCCACCCCCAGATCGATTGCGCGACCCGGGCCGCCTGCCAGCCCGTCAAGATCTGCTCTCAAGGTAATCCGGTCACTCAGTCGAAGGTTGCCGGCAAGGTATAACAAGGGTACGAAACCCACGTCATCATCCAGACTTCGGGTGTCACCTTGCTCCAGACGAATCTCGGCATCCCTGACTTTCAGTGTGGCACCCACTCGCAGACTTCCCGATTCGCCGTTCATCAACGCATAGTGGTAACCCAGGCGCCACGAATTGAATCGATAACTCGCATCCACTGCCTGATTGGCGGCGAAGCTCTGACCTGCAAATCGTACTGTCTGACTGAAAAATGCCGGCTCGGTGAAGGACAGAGGTGCCAGAAGCAGCCTCAGGCCGTGTCGTTCATTGAGCGCCCAGTTGATCTCCAGTCGCAGCGCCGTGACCGGCCCACTGCCTACCGCATCCGCGAGGGAGAAGCGGCTTCCCTGTTCGTCGTTGGGAATCTGTACATCGTTGCGTTCCTGCCAGCTGCTGCCACCAGTCAGTCGCAATGACACCCTCGTGTCGTCTGCCGTGGCTGACCGTCCTGATGAGAGCAGGACAACGAACAGGGCACTGAAGACGACCCTGGCGACTGTGGAAATCTGCATGGTGCTGTACCGGCGTTGGTGAGTTGACAGGCGTGCACACTGAACTCGCCCGCCCTCGACACGCCAGGCACAGTCCTTCGCGCTTGCCAAGTCTACGCGGTCCGATCCCTCACAGATCAGCCTTGAAACACTCTCGAGACAAGGTAGCTGTTACGCCGGTGATGCAAGAAACCGACAAGGCAAGCGCATCGCCGGCGTGATCTGCACAGCGGATATCCCGATCAGCTTTCGTAGCTACCGCGCATCTCGTTGATGGCCTTGCGTACGGCTCGCCACGTTTCTGCCTCTTCGCGGTTGCCGGCTTCTTCGTACTTCAGGGCTTTCTGTGCCGCTTCGGCTTCGGCCTTGGTCCCGTGCGCCTCATACAGCACGCGCGCGTATTCCAGAATCTTCTTCATCTCCATACTCTGATACCCCCGATTACCACTGAGTGCGCGAGCCTCGGCTCGCACAGGTATTTGTGATGAATGGACAGATTACCACGCTCCGCAGGCAACGCAAGAGGTACTGCCGGTGCCTCTCTGCCGACCCTCTCGAGCCCGCATCGGCAACGCGCAAGCGCACTTTCTCCTTGCTGTACCGGCGCCTCGGTTTCCACCGCAAGGGCCATGACACCGTTCCGCGTTAAACAGTGCTGGACAGCGGCCGCCAGTATCTGTAGATTTTGGTATAAATATCCCAAACGGAGAAATGCTATGAAACCTGCCCTCTACCTCACCCTTGCCAGCGTGTTGCTGCTCGGCGCCTGCAGCTCTG
This sequence comes from uncultured Granulosicoccus sp., assembly GCA_947492525.1. Taxonomy (GTDB): domain Bacteria; phylum Pseudomonadota; class Gammaproteobacteria; order Granulosicoccales; family Granulosicoccaceae; genus Granulosicoccus. The sequence goes on along the minus strand of CANLNQ010000031.1, from coordinate 30,047 downwards.
ATGATGACTCGGACATGCTCGACACGTCCGATAACGATGCGTCGGGTGACACCTCCGAACTTGCACCCGATGGTGGGGAGACCGAACTGTCCAGCACGCCAGGTGGCGACACCAGCGCCATTGCCGGTTACTGGGATGGCAGCGAGTATGAAGACGGTGAGCGCTATTACCTCATCGCGGAGAACGGGCTCTGGACCGAGTATTTCCTGAATTCGGAAGGCGACTCGGCGGGCAACTGCTACACGAAGACAGATACGCAGACTCTGACGCCAGAGAACCCCGCCGCCAACGAGTACAGCCTTGCTGACGGTCGGGCGCTGGCCATTACCAGTGATGAAGCGCGCACCACTCTGACGGTCGATGACATCATCGAAGACAGCCCGACACAGACATGGCCCGTTGTCACGGGGCGCATGCCCGAAGATCTGCCGCTTTGCACATCATAGTACGCACTGCCTACACACCCAGTCTGTCGCGCAGGCTGTACCACCAGGAGCCCACCATCGAGTAGGGCACACGAAGCAATCGACCGCCCGGGAATGGATGCCAGGGCACTTTCTCGAAGACATCGAAACGCGTCAGATCACCATCGATGGCTTCCGACAGGATGCGTCCGAACGTGTGCGAACCGGTCACGCCATGTCCCGAATAACCATGGGCGAAATAGGTGTTGTTACCCAGGCGTCCCAATTGCGGAACGCGACTGAAGGACAAGGCGAAGTTGCCGCTCCACGCGTGATCGATTCTCACGCCCTTGAGCTGCGGAAACACCTTTTCCATGTTCGGACGCAGTTTGCCCACAATGTCTCGCGGATCGGTCCCGCCGTAGACCGTGCCACCCCCGAACAACAGACGCTTGTCCGCCGAAAGACGGTAGTAATCCAGGATGTAGCGGATATCCTCCACGCACACATCATGCGGTATCAACGCCCTGGCTCGCTCCTCACCCAACGGTTCCGTTGCCATGACCTGCGTGGACACGGGCATGACACGAGAACTCAAGGCTGGCACCACATTCCCCAGATAGGCATTGCCGCACAACACCAGCGTCTTGCAACGCAGGGTGCCCGACGCGGTTTTCACCTGCGGGTATTGCGCCTCGGTATCCACCGACAATACGGGAGACATCTCATGGATGACACCGCCAAGCCGTTCGAAGGCAGCGGCTTCCCCCAGACACAGATTCAGCGGGTGCAGATGTCCTCCGGTATGGTCGATCAGACCGCCTTCGTACAGATCGGAATCGATGTGTTCGCGTAACTGCCGCTTGTCCAGCAGTTCCTGGTTATGGATGCCGTGATTGGCCCACAGCTTCATGCGAGCCTCCAGCTCATGCATGTGCGCCCGGGTCAGGCCCGTGAAGATGTTCTTCTCCTTCAGGTCACACTGGATATCGTAGCGACTGACACGCTCACGAATGATCTCGCCACCTTCCTGTACCAGCCCTGCCACGAACGTTGCCGTGTCTCGCCCATAGCGCTTCTCGATGGTCTGCAGGCTGGCATTCAAGCCGTTGACGATCTGCCCGCCATTGCGCCCGGAGGCTCCCCAGCCGACTCGAACGCCTTCGATGATGGTGACCTTGTAGCCCTTCTCCACCAGATGAAGGCCAGTCGACAGACCGCTGAAACCGGCACCGACGATGCAGATTTCGGTTTCCTGATCCCCCTGCAACGCAGCGCGTTCAGGTGCAGGGTTGGCACTGGCCGCGTAGTAGCTGTCCACATGCTGTGCCGCTGGCACCGAGCGTGTATTCAACGACATCACACCACCTCCAGACAGCTTTGATATTCAAAGTCCGACACCTGTCGGGAGAAACGATTCAGCTCCTGAGACTTGCATTCGACCAGCATTTTCTGCAACTGCGGCGAGAAGATGTCGGGAACATGGCTGCCGCCATCGAAGGCCTCGATGGCCGTTGCCCAGTCTCGCGGCAACTGCGCATGTGTCTGCGCATAGGCATCCCCGACAGTGGCGTCCGCTGGCAGCAACTGCTTGCGGATGCCCATCAAGGCGCCGCCCAGCACGCTGCTCATCACCAGATAGGGATTGGCATCGGCACCGGCAACGCGGTGCTCGATACGCCGCGCCGCGCAAGGCCCGCCGGGAATCCGGATGGCCGCGGTTCGATTCTCGTAACCCCAGGCAACGCTGGTGGGAGCGTGAGCACCCGGCATCAGGCGACGATAGGAGTTCAGGTGCGGTGCAAAGGTCAGCGTGTTCTGTTGCATGGTCTCCAGCAAGCCGGCAACGGCGTGCAGCAGCATCGGTGTACCGTGCTCATCGCCACTGTCGAACACATTCACGCCATGCTCGTCGAGCAAGGAGAAATGGATATGAAAGCCACTACCGGAACGGTCACCATAGGGTTTTGCCATGAAGGTGGCCGCATAGCCGTGTTTGCGTGCAACACCCCGCACCAGTCGCTTGAACAGGATCGCATCATCAGCGGCGCGCAGCGGATCATCGACATGCCTCATGTTGATCTCGAACTGTCCTGCGCCGTTCTCCGACGTGGCAGCTTCCGCCGGTATGCCCTGCGCTGCGCAGCCATCGTATACATCATCCAGAAATTCATCGAACTGTTGCAACTCGTCGAGCGACAGGATGCCATCACTGTGAGGCCGCACGCCGGTCACCGGTGATCGAGCTGCTCGCGGTCGACCACCGTCGGGATCGCAGAGATAGAACTCCAGCTCTGTCGAGACCACGGGGGTCAGCCCCATGGCCTTGTAGCGATCGACCACATTCGCAAGCGCCCTGCGCGGATCACCTTCGAACGGTGTCCCATCGGCGCGACGCATCCAGAACAGTGCCAATGCACTCGGGCGAGCGGTGTAGAGAATGGGCGCTGGCGTGCGACCCGTGAAATCGCACAGTTCATCGGCGTCACCGGTGGCAAAGACCAGCTCACTGTTCTCGATATCCTCGCCCCAGATATCCACGTTGGCGATCGACAACGGCATCCGCAGGCCCTCGTTGATGACCTTTTCGATCTGATCACGCGGTACTCTCTTGCCCCGCAGTGTTCCGTTCAGATCACACACACAGGCGAACATCGACTTGATCTGCGGATACTCTTTCAACCATGTCGTGATATGGCTTGCCGTCATTGATGAACCTCGTTATCTGGACCCTGCCTGCCTCATCCGGCAGGCGTGTCGAGTGTAGAGGATAAACCGAAGAAAAAACGTACCATCTCGGCGCTCGCATCGGGTCCTCGTGTATCGATATAGGATCCACCTGGCTGTCCGCCTGACCAGGCATGACCGAGGCCTTCGACGGCCCAGTATTCCAGCTCGGTCACACCATCGACACTGGCCGTGATCGAGCGTGTGTAGCCCAGGCCGGACCGGTTCCCCGTTTCCCTGCTTTCGATGCTCTGCCGCACCCGGCTGTCCAGCACCTGCCGTGCAATCGCCTCTCCGTTGGAAGGGTGTACCGTGTGATCAGCCGTTCCGTGGAACACGATGGTACGGACATCACTGGCACCCGAGAGTGAGACGCCGGGCGCCGGAATGGCACCATTGCCTGCCATGGCCGCGAAGGCGGAAGGCACATCTCTGGCAGCCCCGAATGGCAGTCCGGAATGCGCCCCGACGGCGGTAAAGACATCCGGGCAGGTTTCTCCCAGGATCACCGCCATTGCAGCGCCCGCAGACAGGCCTGCGACAAAGCACTGTTCTCTGGAGAGACCGTACTCCGCCATCAGTTCACGGGTCATACCGGCGAGGATGGCAGGTTCGCCCCGATCGCGACGCTGATCGGCGCGACTGAACCAGTTCCAGCACGACTGGGCATTGTCTCCGCGCGACTGCTGTGGGTAGACGACCACGAAACGGTGCCGTTCAGCCAGCGCATTCATGCCGGTACCCACGGCGAAATCCTCGGGGTTCTGCGTGCAACCATGCAGCATGAGCACCAGCCCGGTCACCCCCTCGTGCGCGTTCGACGGAATATAGCGTCGGTAATCCCGTGCACCGGCGGCACACTCGTATCGTTCTTGCCGGAATTCGGCCCCGGGCGGCACTGGCACCTGTTGTGCAGTTGCATTGCCCAGTGGCAGTTCGATATCGGCCAATGGATTCCTGAACCCGGAAACTGGCTGTGCCGGTGGTACTGCAAAACCTGCACGCGCCTGCGCATTGCCTCCCGAGGGCTCACTTGCAGAGTCTCCCATCGGGGCATGCAGGCCATGACGGGCCAGTGTGTCCTGCACGAGTCGTCGCGCGGCAGCAAGGCGGCCCGCATTATCGGCCGAGCGCAAGGCGCCTTTTCTGAAATTGATCATTGACTGTTTCTCTGTGTTGTTTGTCGAATCAGCGGATTCGATCCGCCAATGCGGTCTTTAACTCGGTGCTGGCCTGCAGTGCCCCCAGCACGGTAATGGATCCGATGGTGGCCAAGGCCAGCTCAGCCGAGACGTCGGCGTCGATTCGGGCTAGCCCCACCACCTTGATATGCAGCATCTCACCGGCATCCCGTACTGCCTCCAGATCGGCCCGCGAGAAGTCGCGCAGGCCGAGCTCCATCGTGTGCCGGTCCATGCTCTTGCCCAGAGCATCCACATGCCCGTCCAGTTGCTTGCGTATTGCGGTCCGGATGAAATCACTGCGGTTGGCGTAGAAGCCTTCCTGCACCAGAAGATCGATGCGCCCCAGATCCACAAATCCGAGGTTGATCGTGACTTTTTCGTTTTCCGGCGTTCTGTCACCCGATTTCTTGATTGCAGCCATTGGCTTTCTCCATCCACATGGAAGGTATATGGAATCCACTTGGATGTTTTCAAGACTTTTAGGTGAAATAAATCACGAAACTCGGCCGCCCTTGTGCCAGGCGATCGACCTGGGTAATGGCTCCAATGCCTGTCTGCGTACAGGGCGCAGGGAGTATGGTTCTGTCTGATACGCACTCGCCGCACCGACATGCTGTACGACTCACTGACGCGCTACGCCGGTTTCGTCCCCGATGTTGTCTGGACACTTGTCTATGCCGCCTGGGTAGTGGGAGGCACGCTCTTCCTGCTGTTTCGACGTCGCCGACCCACCACAACGCTGGCCTGGCTGCTGGCGTTCTGGAGCCTGCCGATCATCAGCGGGCTCATCTATTTCCTGATCGGACCGCGCCGCCTGGATGATCAGACCCGGCGTAGGCAATCTGCCCGCCGTAGCGCCTCTCAGGCTATTCCCGAGAGAGAAGATCACGTACCGTCGTCATTCACCGATCGATTCACGCTCTCATCGTTGACGCAGGTCACACGTCGTGAAACAGGATCGCAGCCCGGCCCCCGGAAAGCGCAGGACATGGCGCTGTACGAAGACGGTGACAGCTGTTTTCCTGCCATTCTGGAGGCTGTGCAGACGGCGCGCAGCACTATTCATCTGGAGTACTACATCTGGATGCCCGATGTCATCGGCACGCGCCTGCGAGACACCTTGATCGAACGCGCCAATGAGGGCGTCAGGGTACGCATCGTGGTGGATGCCATCGGCGGCAAGGACTGTCACGGGGGCTTCTGGGCACCCCTGCTGGAAGCCGGTGGTGAGGTGCGCAAGTTCAACCCACCCCACCTCCTGACCCCGCAACCGGGCAAGCTAAACTTTCGCACCCACCGCAAGATCATCATCGTCGATGGCCTGGTCGCATTCACGGGCGGCATCAACGTAAGCGACAACAACATCAGCGGGGACGATGACGGGGAAGCACGCCCCTGGCGCAGCACACATCTGAAGGTGTCAGGGCCCCCGGCCATGGATCTTCAGGCCATCTTCCTGGAAGACTGGCTCTATTCATCAGCGGTGGATGCGTCCGCGGACAGCAGCTTCCTGTCCCGGCACTTCGGCAAGCAAGGCAAGGACCCTTCCGAAGCACCCGGCGATATCGAGCAGTGGTTCCCCGATGAACCCGGAAACCGTGCTGACGCGACGCACTCGACATCAGGACCTTGGGTTCAGATCATCGACTCGGGTCCGGACGAGGCAAGCAACGACATTCACCTTCTGTATTTCACGGCCATCACCAGCGCCAGGCAACGCGTCTGGATCAACACTCCCTACTTCGTACCGGATACGCCCATCGAGGAGGCGCTGAAGAGTGCATCGAGACGCGGCGTGGATGTCAGACTGATCCTGCCAGCCAACGGTGACTCTGCGCTCGTCAATGCCGCCGCCAAGACCTACTCCGCGGATGCCGCCGAGAATGGCACGCGCATCTGGCACTACGAGCCGCGAATGAATCACTCCAAGGTCATGATCATCGATGATGAACTGTCGATTGTCGGCACTGCCAACATGGACAATCGCAGCTTCCGGCTGAATTTCGAGCTGGTGGCGGCCATCTACGACAAGGACATCAACACGCGCCTTGGCGATCTTTTCGACAGGGATCTGGCGGCATCGAAACCCTTTGAACCCGACAACAGGAAGCCTGGATACATCGAGCAGATCACGGCCAATACGGCACGTCTGCTAGCGCCCCTGCTGTAGCGCGCACCGGGCGCACGGCGGGATTGCAACAGAATTGATTTGAACCGTGTATGATTGGCGCAGAGTCGCACCCATAGCGACAGCACGACCTCTACCGATCGCCTCCACAGGGCGCATGTTCAGCCGCTGGAAAAAAGACGGCCTTCCCTGGCCTCGTTGGCTCCATGCCTCAATACCACTTGGAGGAGGAATAACGAAAGTCACCACACTTTCGAGACTTGAGAATACGCGAAACAGATGCGTTTGCATGTGACGCCATTACATTGGTTTCGCGCCATAGTGTCAGCAATCGTTGTCGATTCCAGCGGCAACAGCATGCAATGGACGTTTTTCAGAGATCGTTTGCCATGGTCTCGACGCCGATTCCCTGTACAGTCGGCCTTCGATACCTGCAAGAGCGACACTTCGTGACAACATCCGACGACCTGACTCCGTTCAGCACCCTGGCACTGCGTGCCGAATTGCTGAGCGCCGTCGCCTCTCTGGACTACCACAGCATGACGCCGATCCAGCGGGAGGCATTGCCCGTGATTCTGGGCGGACGCGACCTGGTGGCGCAGGCAAAGACCGGGAGTGGCAAGACCGCAGCGTTCGCACTGGGGCTGCTCGACAAGCTCGACATCAAGACATACAAGACTCAGGCGCTGGTGTTGTGCCCGACCCGAGAGCTCAGCGATCAGGTGGCCTCCGAAATCCGTCGTCTGGCCAGTGCGCTTCCCAACACTCGCGTCCTGACCCTCTGTGGCGGCAAGCCGATGCAGGCGCAACTGAACTCACTGCAGCGAGACGCCCACATCATCGTCGGCACGCCCGGCAGGATCCTCAAGCACCTGGACAAGGGCAGCCTGTTGCTCGATGGCCTGCGCACGCTGGTACTCGATGAAGCCGACCGCATGCTGGACATGGGCTTCCACGATGACATTCTGAGCATACTCGGCAGAACGAACAGCGATAGACAGACATTGCTGTTCTCGGCCACCTATCCCGACCGGATTCAGCAGATCAGCGCCGCGGTACAGACCGACCCCACTGAAGTGCGACTCAGTGAATCGCATCAGGAGGCACAGATTCAGCAGCACTTCTACCACACCTCGCAAGACGACAAGACAGCAGCACTCGCAAGCGTTCTGCAGGCCCATCAACTGGACTCCTGCCTGGTGTTCTGCAACCGCAAACAACAATGCCAGAGCCTGGCCGACGCCTTGCAGCAGAGAGGCTATCGCGCAAGGGCGCTGCACGGCGACCTTGACCAGTATGAACGAGACGAATCCATGATTCTGTTCGCCAACGGCAGCGCATCGATTCTCGTGGCCACCGATGTTGCAGCCAGAGGGCTTGATATCGACTCTCTTGCAGCCGTGATCAATTACGATATGGCGCTATCACCCGAAACCCATGTGCATCGCATCGGGCGTACAGGACGCGCTGGCCGGCAAGGCCTTGCCATCAGTTTCGTGAACCCGGATGAGCAATTCCGCCTCGAGGCCATCGAACAGTTTCTGGAACGCCCCCTCAGCGTCGAGCAACTGGCGCATCGCGGGAATCGCCCGAGTCAGCCCCCCTTGCCCGAAACCATCACCCTGCTGATCAATGCCGGCAAGAAAGACAAGATCAGACCCGGCGACATTGTCGGTGCGCTGACAGCAGGCGATGCCTTGACCAAGGAGCAGATCGGCAAGATCACGGTCATGGACAGGAAGGCCTACGTGGCCGTCGCCTACGAACAGGCCAGCCTTGCATTGCGCGTACTCAACGAAGGCAAGATCAAGGGACGACGCTTCAAGATCCGCAGCCTGCATTGATCGAATGAATGCGCGGGCGGGGTAACGCAGTTCTGCCGACAGCGCATCGGTGGTCGAACCGTGATTATCTTCTTTTATATCAGCACCTTGAAACGAGTCTTCGCTTGTCAATGTGCACCCGACAGAGGCACGCGGATCGATATTATGCGCACTCCCGCAACATCGCAGTGCCCGCATGACGTTCAGAAGCGGGTTCGCGCCCTGAATACTTGATAAGCTTCCGGTTCCCGATTCTGTCAGCCATGGAAATGAACGTGACATTGATCAAAACCGGTGCCTTGCAGGGATGCCGATCATGAATTCCGGATTGTCCGGTGGAAGGAACACGGACCCGAGAGAAATCTGCATGGACAGCACTCGCATCATGGAGCGCAAGCAGACCCATTACGGCGTGATAGACATCGGATCGAACTCGATCCGGCTGGTCGTCTATGACGATCTGAGTCGCGCCCCCTTCCCTCGATTCAATGAAAAGTCCATGGTGGCACTTGGCTCGGGACTGGATGCAGAAGGCAGGTTCACCGATGACACCATAGCGCGTGCGTTGCACGCCGTTGTTCGCATGAGCTCCATTGCCAAGGCGATGGAGGTCGAACGCATCGACGTACTGGCCACCGAGGCCACACGTCGGGCGAAAAACGGTACCGACCTGATCGACGCCATTCGCAGGAAAACAGGATTGCAGCCACGCATTCTTACCGGTGAAGAAGAGGCCTTCTATTCGGCACACGGTGTCATCTCGGGCTTCTTTCAGCCCAAGGGCATGATGGGTGATATCGGTGGAGGCAGCCTGGAAGTGGCGGAGGTACTGGGCGACGGCGTGGGTGAGCGCATGACCAGCATGCCGCTGGGGGCCTTGCCGGTGACAGCCATGATGCAGGACGGCTACAGTGCCGCCAAGAAACGCGTGGACGAGATCCTGTCCGAAAGCCTGCCGCCACTGTTGACGAATCCTGTCTTCTACGCAGTGGGTGGCGGTTGGCGTGCGCTTGCGCGTATTCACATCGCCATGAACAAGCGCCCCATCAGTGTTGTGCAAGGCTATGAAATCCCGGCCAGGGAGTTGCGTACGCTGGCCAGCAGCATTGCCAAGATGACGCCGGAACAGGTTGCCGAGCTACCGGATGTGCCCAGCCGGCGCATCAGCACACTGCCCGCATCAGCGCTGGTCATGTCAAGAGTATTGCGCAAGCTGTCTCCAGACACGGTTGCATTTTCTGCCTATGGTCTGCGTGAGGGATGGCTCTACAAGCAGCTTGATGAAACCGAACAGTATCGCGACCCACTCATTGAAGGTGCATTGACGATCGGCCTGCCAGCCGCGCGGGTTCCTGCCTTCTGTGAAGCTCTGGGAGAGTGGACCGACAACCTGTTTCCGGGGGAAACACAATCCGATCGCAGACTCAGGCTTGCAGTATGCGCACTGACGGACATCGCCTGGCGTGAGCACGAGAAGATCCGGGCTACCGACAGCTTTCTGCGCATGCTGCAGTTTCCCTTCATCGGCCTTTCCCATCCGGAACGCGCTTTCATCTCCGTGGCCATTCTTGCCCGCTACGGCGGCAAGGTGGACGACATGGTAAAGAACTCGGTTCAGGACCTCTTGAGCGTCAGTGAACTTCGCCGAGCGGAAATCCTGGGCCGGACACTCTTGCTGGGGCATCGATTTTCGGCCAGTGTTCCGCAGATCCTGCGTGATGCCAGAATCAGAATCGATTCGGATGCCGTTCGCCTGGAGATTCTGGACGAGAGCAGCATTCCTGACAGTGATGCGGTGCAGAGTCGTCTCAAGCAGCTGGCGAAGGCAACAGGCCTGGACGGTGCAGAGATCGTGAAGGTCAGCGACTGAAGGTGTCTCGCTGATTCGTGCGGAGGTCGTGAAGGTCACCGACTGAAGGTATCTCGCTGATTCGTGCCGAGACGCCTGGCCGAGAGGATGGACTCTCTCGCCGGCTCAGCAGGTTTCAAACGACCGTCGCTGGGGATGGACCGCATCAAAGCACTTGGGCACCGCCACGACACCATTGGCGGATACGTGAAATCGCCGAGCGTCGACGTCCGCATCAAGGCCGATTTTCATACCCGCCGGAATAACGACGTTCTTGTCGACGATACATCGGCGCAAGACCGCACCGGCGCCGACCCGAACGCCATCGAACAGGATGCTGGATTCGACCACGGCTCCTTCCTCGACAAACACACGCGCCGACAGGATCGAGTCGATGACTTTGGCACCATCTACCACGGAGCCGTTGCCCAGCATGCAATTCTGGATGGTACCGGTCACACCGTTGTCACTGGTGGTGACACGGGCCGGCGGGTGTTGCCCCTGATAGGTCCTGATCGGCCAGGACGTCTGATAGAGATCCAGCGGCGGTGTGCTCGCCAGCAGATCCATGTTGGCATCGAAATAGGAGTCCAGCGTGCCGACGTCTCGCCAGTAGCGATCCGGACTGACACGCCCATCATGACCGCCGAAGCGATAGCCAGCCACCTTGTGCGTGGTAATGAGACGGGGCAACAGATCGTGTCCGAAGTCATGCGATGAGCTTTGCTGTTCATGGTCAGACTCCAACTGGGCACGCAGCACATCGATATTGAAGACATAGATGCCCATCGATGCCAGAGCGTGCGCCTCATCCCCCGGCAGAGAGGCTGCCTGAACTGGCTTTTCCGTGAAATCCACCACTCGATCCGCCGCATTCACCGTCATGATGCCGAATGAGGACGCATCGGCCAGGGGAACACGCATGCAGGCCACGGACAGGTCAGCCTGCTGATCGATATGACGCTCGAGCATGGCCGCATAATCCATGCGATAGACATGATCGCCGGAGAGAATCAACACCCGTTTGGCCCCACTGCGTTCAAGCAGGTACAGATTCTGGAAGATGGCATCGGCAGTCCCGCTGTACCAGGAATCGCCGGTTCGCATCTGCGGTGGTACTGCCGTGATGTATTCACCCAACTCGGGGCTGAAAATGGACCAGGCATCGCGCAGGTGTTTCTGCAATGAGTGCGACTTGTATTGTGTCAGTACCAGGACACGACGGATGTTCGAGTGCAGGCAGTTGCTCAGTGTGAAGTCTATGATTCGGTATTTTCCGCCGAAAGGCACACTGGGCTTCGCCCGATCGGATGTCAGAGGATACAAACGAGTACCCTGGCCCCCAGCCAGCAAGACGCAGATCGTTTCGTCGCAGATATTATCCAATGCAGGCAGACCTCAACACCGACGATTCAGCCTAAAGCACCCACCGGTGCAAATCCAGTGCGCAGCCTTACCGTATTATGCGCACTGGCGGCATAAGTGTTTCGCCGGAATTGCCTGCAGGCGTGCATCGCAACCTGCAGGCGGTCAGCAATCCGAGCGCTTATTCCTGAGTCGGGTCGCTCAGCAGCAGTCTGGAAAACGAGGCACTGGCATAGTCACCATTGGCCTTGTCGACAGTCCAATCCCCGGTACCGGGACAGGCTGCGTACCAGATACCGTCGGCATCCTTGGTACTGCACTGGTTGTAGGCTCCTGCCTTGAAGTACATGAAGTCCTCTGCGTAACCCATCGGGTTATCCTTCTCATCCACATTCCCCAGTGGATCAACGTTATCCGCCAGATTCACGCTGAATTCGCGAGTCTCATGTCCCGGTGACTCGAAGCGCAGTGACATGACATTGCCCTGCACGGTGACCTCATAGCTGAACTCTTCGCCCAGTTCGATGCCACTGTCGCCCGGATCGGCCGAATCGTCCCAGCCCTTGCCCCAGACCACATAGGAGATGTCGGTTCTGTCCGGATCGTCCTTCTCCAGATTTCGCTCGTAATTCCAGAACACCGAGCCCTTGTCGTGTTCAGGCCACTTCTTGAAGTAGATCTTCAAGGGTTCATTGCCGTAGCCGAAGCCTCTGCCTTCCGCCATCTGCTCCTTGTTCTTGTCGGCGTGTATCTGACCGACAACCATCGAGTAGGCCGGGTATTTCTCCGGATGTCCGGCTCGCTTGGCGACATGATTGACTTTCAGAGTGGCACTGAGCCTGGAGCCGAAGATCTGACCGTTCGGGTTTGCCTGAAGCGCAAAGTTGTTTCCCGGGTCATGCGTACCGATATCCGTGTTCGAGCCACGCAGCATCTGCCTCAACTCACTGCGCGTGTTGGATGAATTGGGCGTGGTCATGGCCTTGTTGCCGGCGGTAAAGACCAGATCACCCGCTTCATCAAGATAGAAGAAGTCAGGATGTGAAAAGTCCTGAATATCCGCCACTGACACGGAGTCGACCTTTTCATCACCATCGGCATCCTGTGGCAGGGTGATTTTCCAATTGCTCAGATCGAACTTTTCTCCGGGGACGCCGTTGGCGTCGGCGTAGGACTGCGTGGCCATCGCAGTGGCCGTCAAAGCTGCCACACTCAATGCCATGGCCCTTCTAATACAAACTGGATACATGATGCTATTCCCCTCGTTTTGCGGTACGCCCTGGTTCGGCGCTGATCCTCAGACACGGCAGACCGGAATAGAGACAGAGTGATACCTGCCAGTCGCATCTGAGATATCAGATTAGCACACAGAGATCTTTGTTGAGAACCAGGTCACATTGACAAAGCGAAAGGTGTTACATCAGTACCGGTCAGTCAGCCCGCCTCCAGGTCATCGCTGTTGACTCGGGATTCAGGGTGCAGCGACTTGCCCAAGATATGCGAGCTGTTGTTGATACGGCTGGACGGCACACCCACCACGCGAGGATCCGGGCCTGTCACGACATCGTGATCCTTGCCGGGATAATCAAGCGTGCTCAGAAAATGCTGTATGCAATTGATACGCGCCCGCTTCTTGTCGATCGAGCGAATGATGGTCCAGGGCGCGTCTGCCGTATCGGTATAGAAGAACATGGCCTCCTTGGCTTCCGTGTAGTCATCCCATTTGGACAGGCTTGCCTTGTCGATGGGACTGAGCTTCCACTGTTTCAGGGGATCCGTCTCACGGCTCTTGAATCGACGAGCCTGCTCTTCGCGGCTTACCGAAAACCAGTATTTGTAGAGCTTGATACCCGATCTCACCATCATGCGTTCCAGCTCCGGCGTCTGACGCATGAATTCCAGATACTCATTTGGCTTGCAGAAGCCCATGACGCGCTCGACACCGGCCCGGTTATACCAGGATCGGTCGTAGAGCACGATTTCACCTTCGGTTGGCAGATGCTCGATATAGCGTTGAAAATACCACTGCCCGCGCTCCTGATCGGTGGGTTTGTTCAAGGCAACCACCCTTGCACTTCTGGGATTGAGGTGTTCCATGTAGCGTTTGATGGTGCCACCCTTGCCGGCAGCGTCGCGTCCTTCGAAGATCAGCACGAATTTCTGTCCTGTCTCCTGCGCCCAGTGCTGTACCTTGAGCAGTTCAGCCTGCAAGAGCGCTTTCTCCGATTCGTAGTCGGTTCGTTCCAGTTTGCTCAAGGGGCCCAGTGACTCTGCCAATTCGGCGCCGCCCAGCGGCGAGTAACTCTCACCCAGTGCGTCGATGATCTGCTCCATCTTGCTGACAGGTGTCTTCCGAGCCCTGGTGTTTGTCGTGGTGGCTCTGTTCGAGCTGACCGTCTTGCTGTCATTGCCCGTGCTCGTGTCCTCTGCCGTCACCGCGACGCCGGACTTTTGCGCTACTGCCTGATTATCAGTCATTGCCATACTGCCCTCGTGGTTGCCCCGAGCCGGGAGGATCTTCCCGCCCCAACTGTTTTGTAACACCTTGTGTGCCGGTTCATATTGACAGGGATCAAGTCACCGGGAGCCGGCATCAATCACACCCGGATCTGGCTGCGCTGAGCACGCTTCTGGCTTACCGCATCTCATGTGGCGATATATTCCACAAAGCAGTGATGCCTCGCCGTAGAATGGCGGGCCTGACTCCAACCTTGACGTCGGTCCAGCGCCTGGTCTTCTTCGCAAACCGCCGTCTCAGACACTGCCGACCATTGCCGATGTCCGATTTCAACGATTCCCGCACACGCCGAAACATCATGGTGCTGGTGGCTGCGCAAGCGATTCTGGGCGCGCAGATGCCCATGATATTCGTGGTGGGAGGCCTTGCGGGTGGCATGCTGGCCGGCAATGCCTGTTTTGCCACGCTACCCATTTCCCTGATTGTCTTCGGATCGATGACAACGGCCCCCTGGCTCTCACCACTGATGCAGCGCAAGGGCCGCCGGTTCGGATTCTGCGTGGGGGCGGCCGGCGGTGCGCTGGGCGCTGCAACCGCTGCCTACGGGCTGTACGTGTCGTCGTTTCCGCTGTTACTGCTCGGCTCCTGGTTCACGGGAATCTACATGTCGGCTCAGGGCTTCTATCGCTTTGCAGCCGCCGACACGGCATCCGAATCCTTTCGGCCGAAGGCCATTTCCTATGTCATGGCGGGGGGATTGCTGTCGGCCATATTCGGCCCCCAACTGAACAAACTGGTCTTCGACACCACCTTCCTTCCGGTCTTCGGTGGCATCTTCCTGCCCAACCCCTTCATGGCAAGCTACCTGACCATCATCGTCATCAATCTGGCAGGCATGCTGCTCTTTCTGCTGCTCGATCTGCCTCGCGGAGACCAGTCATCCAGCGAGTCCTCCGTCCCGCCACCTGCGAGCCGGTCGAAGTTGGAGCTTCTGCGCAACCCGACGGTCATGGTGGCGATCATCTGCGCCATGGTCTCCTACTCACTGATGAATCTCGTCATGACCTCAACCCCACTGGCCGTCATCGGCTGCGGATTCACCAGTGACAACGCCAACGATATCGTGTCGGCCCACGTTCTGGCCATGTTCATTCCGTCGTTCTTCACCGGTCATCTGATCGTGCGGTTCGGCGTAACCCGCATCATCTCCGCCGGACTGGCAATTCTGGCTATGGCAGGAGTGGTTGCCTTGATGGGCGTGCAGATCGAGAATTTCTACCTCGCTCTGGTATTCCTCGGCATTGGCTGGAACTTCGGCTTCATCGGCGCAACGACACTACTGGCCAGCGCCCATGGCACACATGAGCGTGGCAATGCACAAGGGCTGAACGACATGATGGTGTTCGGCTGCGTCACACTGGCAAGCCTTGCGTCCGGCGGCCTGATGAATTGCTCGGGTGGCACCGCGGTGCATGGCTGGAATGCCGTCAATCTGGCCATGATCCCGTTTCTGCTTCTTGCAGCGGGAGCGTTGTTCTGGTTGAAGACTCATAAAGGTCGTCAGGCCCGCACTTCCGCCTGAGCGGACAGAGGGGACTACTGTCGCACTGGTCTGGAAACCTGCGGTACCACTGAACAGTGATGGCCGCAGGCTGTGAGGAGACCAGTCAGAACGTCAGAACGATTCTGCCGTCGATCTTGCCCGCACGCATCTTGTCGAAAATCTGGTTGATGTTATCCAGCGAATCCACACTGTAGTGTGATTTGACCTTGCCCGCAGCAGCAAACTGCAGACTTTCGATCAGATCCATTCGGGTACCAACGATGGATCCGCGAACCGTCTTGCGGTTGAGCACGGTATCGAAGATGTTCAGATCAAAATCGCCCGGCGGCAGGCCTACCAGCGACAAGGTGCCGTGCTTGGCCAGCATGCCCACAGCCTGACTGAATGCGGAGCGGGATACGGCGGTCACCAGGACACCGTCGGCACCACCCACGGCTTTCTGCACTTCCTCAACCGGATCCTGTGTACTGGCGTTGATGACCATTTCCGCCCCCATCGCCCTGGCAAGTTCCAGCTTGTCGTCTGAGACATCCACCGCGATCACGTTCAGCCCCATGGCCCTGGCGTATTGAACGGCCAGGTGCCCAAGACCACCGATACCGGAAATGACAACGGTATCACCCGGTTTCGCCTCGGTTTCCTTGAGCCCCTTGTAGACGGTGACACCGGCACAGAGGATCGGCGCCACAGCCGCGGAATCCAGTCCATCGGGAATCTTGCCCACGTAATCCGGATCTGCCAGTACGTATTCGGCAAAACTGCCGTTGACGGAATAGCCGGCGTTCTTCTGCTTGTCACACAGCGTCTCCCAGCCACTCATGCAGTATTTGCAATGGCCACAGGCGCTGTACAGCCAGGGAATACCCACGCGATCACCTTCCTTGACCGACGTGACCCCCTTGCCCAACTCACACACGACACCCACGCCCTCATGCCCGGGGATGAACGGTGGCTGCGGCTTGACGGGCCAGTCACCTTCCACGGCATGCAGATCCGTGTGGCAGACACCGCAGGCCTCCACCTTGACCAGCACCATACCATCGCTCACCTCGGGTCTGTTCACTTGTTCGATGACCAATGGCGCACCAAACTCGTGTACCACGGCAGCCTTCATTGTCTTGCTCATGACAGGTTTCTCTCTCGGCAAAGGATCAATTGAATCAATACCGCTTGAGCCTATCCATGCAGCGGTTTACCGTCTATCGGGAATCCTACGTAGACGACTGCGCCGATTACGGTTCGCCCTGCTTCTTTCCGGTTGAATGACGCAGAAACTCGATCTGATCAACCAGCTGCTGACTGCGAAGAGGCTTGCGTACGATGCCGGCAACTCCCAGATCCGCAACCCGCGCTGCCAGATCCGAATCCGTTGAACTGGTCAGCAACACGGTCGGTACATCATTACCCAGTCGTCGCAATTCGGCGATGACAGACAGACCACTGACATCGGGCAGTGAACTTTCGACCAGAAGACAGCATCCGCTTTCAGGCACAGCGGCTTTCAGGAACGATCTACCGTCTGCAAATCCGATGACCTCCAGGTGACCACTCTCCAGCAACAAGGCCACGCTGTCCCTGATGGCCGTGTCGGGGTCGACGATAAAGACCTTGTAGTGTTCACTTGCTTGCACGGTGTTGTGTCCGATCTGTCAACAACTCTATCGTGCGAAACACTAGCCGACGTGAACCTCTCCATCCATTGGGGAAACTACGTAAGGGCTTGCGCATACCACTGGACTGCCAGCAGTACTGCTGCACCTTCGTCGGGTGGCTTGCCGCGCAGGGGTATCCAGTCCTTGAGAATCCTCCTGCAAGCGCCAGCAAACTCTACGAGTAGCACCCTGCTTGCCGCCTGGTCCGTCAGGGGCTGAGTTGAGCCTCGCCGGTCAATTTGAGTCTGACCAGATCGGCCAGCGTTCTGACATCCAGTTTCTTCATGACCTGTGCACGGTGCACTTCCACGGTTCGCTCGCTGACCCCCAACTCTGCGGCTATGACCTTGTTGGCCTGGCCTTGCGCCACGCGGTCGAATATCTCGTGCTCCTTGGGCGTCAGTGTGGCGATCCTTGAGCGAATGCCAGCCATCTTCTCATGCATGTCGAATTCACCGGATTCATGCTGCAGTGCCTGCTGGATCCTGTCGAGCAGATCCTGCTCGCGAACCGGCTTGCGCATGAAGTCCAGGGCTCCCGCCCGCATGGCCTCGACCGCCATGGGAATGTCCCCATGTCCGGTCATGAAGATGATGGGCAACAGACATTCCTGTTCATTCAGGTTCTTCTGCAACTCCAGACCGTTCATCACCGGCATCCTGATATCCACCACCAGACAGCCTCTCTGGGTGCCGTCATAGATTTCCAGAAACTCTGTCGCCGATGAAAAGCACTGGTGAGGCAGATCGATCGTTTCGAGCAACATGCTCATCGAGTCGCGAATCGCCTCGTCATCGTCGACGATATATACCTGCTGAATCGATTGGCTCATTGTCAGTCTCTAGCTCGGATAGGGCAAGGTGAAGAAAAAGGTGGCACCGTGACCTTCCCCGTTGACGAAATCCAGTTCGCCACCGTGCGAATGAATGATGGATTTGCAGATGGACAATCCTATCCCCATCCCCATGTCCTTGGTAGATGCAAACGGTTTATACAGCTGTTCTGCAGCTTCGGCCGAAACACCACTGCCCTGATCGATGACCGAGAGTGTAACCCCCTCTGCATTCCCTCGCGTACGCAATACGATCCGATTGCCATAGCGGTGATCAATACTTGCCATTGACTCCATACCGTTGCGAAGAAGGTTCAGGGCCACCTGCTGCAGCTGTATGGGGTCCGCCTGCACCGTCCCGATGTGGCGATCGATGTCCAGCTCTATCTGCGCATCGCGGATCAGCGCTTCCGACTCCGCCAGAGACGCGATCTCCCGAACCAGCTGATTGCAGTCCACTGTCTCGCAGGTCGACTCGCGTTGTCTGGCGAACTGCTGCATGCGCTCGATCACCGCACCCGCGCGATGCGCCTGTGCACTGAGTTTCTCCAGGGCGTCCCGCAACCTTTCCGGTCTGGGAACGCCGGCATCGAGAAAGCGCAAGCCTGACTGTGCATACATGGAAATGGCGCTCAATGGCTGATTGATTTCATGGGCAATGCCGGTGGCCATTTCCCCCAGCATATTGACACGGGCCACATGGGCCAGGCGCTCTCGGTGCAGACTGGCTTCCTGCTCGGCTCGTTGCTGCTGCGTCAGATCACGGATAAGACCCACGAATTTCAATTCCTCCTTGGTCTGGAACTCGCTCACCGACAGTTGTATCGGAAACACGGAGCCATCCTTGCGAAGACCTGACACCTCGCGACCGGTTCCGATGATACGCGCCTCTCCGGTCTTCAGATAACGGGCAAGGTAGGCATCATGCTCGCTCATGAAAGGCTCGGGCATGAGCATGCGCACATTGCGCCCCAGCAGCTCACGGCGTTCATACCCGAACATTCTTTCCGTCGAGCGGTTGGCCGATTCGATATCACCGTTGGTGGCAATCGTGATGATCGCTTCAGCGGCCGTATCCACCAGGGTCTGTGCATACGCTGTTGATTCGGTCAGGGCAATCTCCGTGTGCTTTTGTTCAGTGATATCGAGCACCATGCCTTCGATCAGGCAGACCTGATCACGCTCACTGTCACAGATATTGCCGCGTTCCCACACCCACTTCTCACCGTTATCGTGACAGACAATGCGATAAACCACCTGATAGGCTTCGCCACTGGCAATGGCGCTGTCCAGGCAGGCCTGGCGCATTTCACGATCCTCGGCATTCACCAGGCTATCCCAGGTGATGCTGCCAGTCTGAAAATCCTGCCGCGTATACCCCGTCAGTTTATGACAGCCCTCACTGACGAATTCAAGCAACGACGGCGACGTCAGCTGACTGTGGTACGCCATACCCGGCAGGTTCCTCCACTGAGCCTCCAGTTGCAGAGAATGCAATTGCAGCTCCCGGTTTTCCGCTCTCGAGCGCAGTGTTGCGCGCAGCGCCCAGACCAGCAAGCCACTGACCAGCAGACCTGACCACAATAGCGCTTCTGCCATTCGACTCTGGTTCGCAGCCAGGCGCGTTTCCGTCAGCGACACGGCGATTCGCCACTGCTGACCGTAGAGTGCCAGATTGCCTTGTCGGGATTGATCGAGCGTGGACGCATTGCCAGTCTGGGTCAGGCTGGCTGTGCTGGAGTGCCGGGCGGACACCGCCGACCTGTCCAGAACAAGCGTGTCATCTAGCCAGACCTGTACCGCGAACAACTCTTCGGTGGCGCCGTTCAGCACGAAATCGAGCCAGGCATCCAATTCGAAGCTGGCCACGATGTACCCGTCGGGCTGTTCATTCTTGAAGATGGCGTGATACAGCACAAAGCCCCACTGATCATCAGGCAGTGCCACGGCCGAAGACAGGCCCGTTGCAGGGGCGTCGGACAGCAGGCGTTCCAGCCATGCCACATCCGGCAAGGAATCCGTGGACGAAGACCGAGCACTTCCGCTGTCGTGGTCAATCACCACCCAGCGATCCGATAAAGTGGCGTCCAATCGTGCAATGGAATGGTAGCCGGGTTGGTCTGCCAGATAATTGGCTACGTCCGACTCCCATGCCGATCGCGCGGTACCACCGTGATGCGACCATCGCTCGGCCAGTCGCTGCAATGAGCTGACACGCTGATCGAGATCTCGCGCCAGTGCAGTCTGCAGCCGCTCAAGCAGAATCGACGTGCTGCGCTGTAAATCGACCTGTTCTTGCTGTTTCAGCGTGCTCCAGCCCAGGAACACGGCGCAGGCAACCAGCGCACCGACCAGCCAGGGAATCCAGGACCCTTCCTCGTTCCTGTTGTTGCGCAGTGCTGTCAAGATGCCCTCGAAGCAGTAGGGAGTGTTCATGGCCCGCAGGATACTTCACCAGACCGACGGGGCGGACCAGCATGGCCGGCTAGCGGCATGGCTCGATCTTAACCGAACCCACGCGATCATCGGACGGTCTGTCCGAGACGATCTGTCCGAGACGATTTATCCAAGACGATCTGTCCGACCGGAGAGGCTCGTTGTGCCATCCACGTCTGCACAACTGCCGAGAACGGGCCTGTTTGTTACCTATCGCCGGTGTCTCCTCACACTGACGCAACATGAAGTCGCCACCCATCACGAGTTTTCGAAAACAGCTCGTTTCAGGGTACCCTTCGAGGTATCAGCCGAGTTGGCCAGATAGCCTGAACACCTCCATCGCAACGACTCAAAACGGTCATGCAACAGCCCCTTCCTGACAACCGCCAGCATTGATCAACATGGTAAAACCGTGGCTTCGCTGCCTTCTGCTCGTCGTGACTGTCGCCATCCTGTTCTGGAGTTCTGCGCAGGCGTTCACCTCCGAGCCTGATGAGCAGGAACTGAACGAGCTTGAAGAGGCCATCAGCAATACTGCCGAACTATCGGACCAGGATTCCGGTCAGCTGAACGATGATCTGAAACTGGCTCGTCGCCAGTTGCGGAACCTGCAGCAGCTACGAGAGGATATCCAGCGCTATCAGCAGCAAGTCGCTGACTACGACAGCGCGGTTGCCGAACTGCAGCAGGAGATAATCGCGCTCAGTGAGACCGACCTACGCCGGAGCACGCTGCCGGACGATGAGGCAGCGCTGGAAAGCGCAGCGGCGACGTGGGAGGCCGACACACGACGGCTGAGTCAGCAACTGTACCAATCCCGCGAGACAGAGGCGCGCCTCAGCGAGCGAGGCACCGCCATCGCACAGGAGATGAGCCGCGCCGCCGAACAGATCGATGCGACCAGCACCTTGTCACTCGAGGAAAGCACTGACAGTCAACATAGCATCCAGCAGCGCACATCTTCTCTGGTTGCCAGGACTCGTGATTTCCTCTCGCGCGTGCAATCACACGTTGCGCTGGAACTGATCGAGCTGCAACAGATCGAGCTCTCGACACTGGCACCCCGACAGACGCTGGCGTCCCTGGAAAGTCGCCTGCTGCAGATGAAACTGGACGTGGCGCTTGCCGAACAGACGCGTCATTGGCAGGCCTTGAGCGATGCTCGTCTATCCGCGCTGCGAGAACAGATTGCGCAGTACACGGATGAGACCAGCGGCAGAGATACCGGCAGTCCAGCGCTGATGGCACTGCTCAGAGCCCGTCTGTCCTTGCTGGAACAGGAACTGCCCATCCAGCAGCAGACAGCCGAAGTGGCGCAATCGATCCTCGACATTCATCAGGTCCGACTGATACTGAGCCGTGTTACCGACACGGGGTCTGTCAATGACTCTCTGGCGGTGATCGTCCGACAACTGCGTGAACAGTTGCCCGATTCGGAGGCCATGCAATCGCAGTTGGCGCAGCTTGACGAGCAACAGCAGACACTGAAAGTCAAGCAGATTCTGTGGGAGGACCAGCTGCGCACTGTCGAAACCACGAACCTGCTGCCCGGCAGCAGTGCCTTTCAGCTTGAGTCCACCGCAGACAACGACACACTGGCGCCCCAGGTCGCCCTGCTGAATGTCGCTCACCGGGTTGCCGACCGAATGGTCTCGCTCGAGGCGGCCTTGATCGAAGCGCAGATTCGATCGTCACAGCTACTGGCCACACTCGACGGCAGTGTGCTCTGGCTTCCGACCAATGAAGCCATCGGTTTGCAGTGGGTGAAATACGCCTATGGCTCACTGCAGTGGTTGCTGGATGCCGATACCTGGCGGGGCATGGACACGGCCATCGTGCAAACACTGCAACTCAAGCTCTTCGAACTGAGTCTGCTGGCTGCCTGCGTGATCGGTCTGCTCGCCCTGAGGCCGCATCTGAAGACACTACTGCGGCGACGCGCCGAACAGGTCGGCAATGTCGGTATCGATGATTACTGGGCAACACCATTGGCCTTCGCCTACAGTCTGCTGTGGGCGCTGCCGATGCCGCTGCTGATGTTCTCGGCCTGGTGGGTGGTGAAGGATGTTTTCGTCTTTTCAGGCTCGCTCATGCCGGCCATCGGCGCCTCTCTGCTTCTGGGCAGCCGCACCCTGCTCGTCCTGCTGTTTCTCAAGGCACTGTGCCGGGAGAACAGCGTGTTCCGGGCGCACTTTGCCTGGGACGATCACACGGTACAGCGTGTCAACAATCACCTGAACTGGTTCGTCTGGCTGTTCACCGTCTGCACCATTGTCTATACCTTCGCCATCACGACGAATCAGGCCGATCTTCGCTATGCGATGGGGGTCAGTGCGTTCATGTTGATATCACTGGGAATGAGCCTGTTGCTGTATATGCTGTTTCGACCGGGCAAGGGTGTGATCGTCGACAAGGACGGTTCAGGGCTTCGTTCGCCACTGGCTCGAATGGGCATCTGGACACTGATCCTGCTGCCGGCAGCGATTGGCCTGCTGCCGTTGATCGGCTATCTGGACACGGCCACCGCCTTCCAGCGGCGCCTGTTTGAATCCGGCCTGCTGTTGATCGCCATACTGGTCATCGTGGAAGCGCTCTACCGAGAATTCATGGTGGCCCATCGCAGGATGTCCTTGCGCAAGGCACGCGCAAAGCGGTCCGCCATGGAGGCCGAACGCAGCGCGCAGGAAAGCGTACCCGTCAGTGGCGATGCCACACCGGAACTGTCTCTGGCCTGGGATGATGACTACAAGCACACCGCCTTCGAAGCACAGCAACTGTTCAGACTGGCCGGGCTGGTGCTGGTACTGATCGGTGCCTGGACGGTCTGGAAACCCATGTTTCCGGTTCTGGACAACTTCAACGATATCGTGTTGTGGCAATCCGCCGTGTCCGCCAGTGGCAGCGCCGTGACCGAGCCCGTGACGCTGGGCAAGCTCATGCTGGCCGCCACCCTGCTGCTGGTCGGTTTCGTCGGTGCACGCAATCTGCGCAGTGTGCTGGAACTCGTTCTGTTCGAACGCCTGAAGCTGGATACCGGAACTCGCTATGCGGTCAATGCGATCGCCAGCTACACGCTGCTGGGTTCGACCCTGCTCATCGCGATTGCCCAGCTGGGCGTCGACTGGTCACGCCTGCAATGGATCGTGGCAGCTCTGGGTGTAGGGCTCGGCTTCGGCTTGCAGGAGATTGTCGCCAATTTCATATCGGGGCTCATCATACTGTTCGAGCGCCCCGTTCGCGTCGGTGATACGGTCACGATAGGCGGGATCAGTGGCACTGTCAGCAACATACAGATACGCGCGACCACCCTGACCGATTTCGACAACCGGGAAGTGGTACTGCCCAACAAGTCCATCATTACGGAAGAAGTGACCAACTGGACACTTCATGATGCGGTGACACGCATCATGTTGAGTATCGGCGTGGCCTATGGGTCCGATATCAAACAGGTACGCCAACTGCTCGTTGACTGCGTCGAGAGTACGGAACATGTGCTGGACGACCCCGAGCCGACGGTATTCTTCGTCAACCACGGGGCCAGCTCCCTGGATTTCGAGATTCGCGCATTCGTCGCGACACCGGCTTATCGATTACCCGTCACGCACGACCTGAACGCTGCCATCAACAGGAAACTGGCCGACCACGGTATCGAAATTCCGTTTCCCCAGCGCGTGGTACATCTGTCGACAGATACCGACGTATCGGAAGACGATTGATCCGATAGCAGCCCCAGCCGTGATCCTGCCACCGGAGCCCCCTCGTGGCACGCCCCCCTGCACTTGGCCGCAGTTGTATGTGGAAAGCCCTGATGTGCACGAGCGCAAGCGCTCGATACACTCTCGCCATCAGACACGTCACAGGATGAACCTTCATGGCTGTTCACGAAAAGTCGGCTTCCACGGCTACCGAGCTGCAACCCGTTCGGGCAGAACCCCTGACAGGCAGTGTGCTACCGCAGAGCGTCACACGCACTGAATTCGGCCAGGCTTCAGAGCTCGAACAGGCACACAAGATGATCGAGTCCTTCATGAAGATGACGGCCATGGGGACACATCATGATGATGATGAATCCTATGCCGCAACGGCACTGGAGGACATTCTCGACAAATCCACCCATGCCGCGCTGTCGAAGTTCACGCTGGGTCTGTCGCCCAGTGCACTGGCTGGCGCCTATGCCGATTGGCTGATACATCTGATGGTATCGCCCGGCAAACAGATGCAATTGCATAAGAAGGCGATCAGGAAGGCCGTCAAACTGGCCCTGTATGCCAATCAGTGCGCTGCCTTGACAGGGTCAGAGCCTGGCACCTGCATCGAACCCTTGCCGCAGGACAAACGCTTTCGCGATGAAGCCTGGCAGCGATGGCCATACAAACTCTTCTACCAGTCGTTCCTGCTGCAACAACAGTGGTGGCACAACGCAACGACCGGGATCAGAGGAGTGACATCCCAGCACGAAAACGTGGTGGAATTCACCAGCCGGCAGATGCTGGACATGTTTTCGCCCTCGAACTTTCTGCTGACCAACCCGGAAATCCTGCGCAGGACACAGGAAGAGGCGGGACAGAATCTTGTTCGCGGGTTCCGGAACTTCCTGGAAGACTGGCAGACGCAGGTCGACGGTGGCAAGGCTCCCGGTCTCGATGAGTTCCAGCCCGGCGAGAACATAGCCTGCACTCCCGGCAAGGTTGTCTATCGCAACCGTCTTGTCGAACTGATTCAGTACGAACCTTCCACCGCGAAGGTGCGCCCCGAGCCGATCTTCATCATACCGGCCTGGATCATGAAGTACTACATTCTCGATCTGTCACAGCACAATTCTCTGGTCAGATACCTGACCGATCAAGGCTACACCGTTTTCATCATTTCCTGGAAGAATCCCGATTCGGAAGACCGGGAGATGGGCATGGAAGACTATCGCGAGCTGGGCATCATGGACTCGCTGAACGTGATCAATACCATCACCGACAGTGCGCCGGTACACGGAGTCGGCTACTGCCTGGGAGGCACGCTGCTGTCCATTGCCGCATCCGCCATGGCGCGCGATGGCGACGAACGGTTCAAGACCCTGACTTTTCTGGCTGCACAGACTGACTTTACCGAAGCGGGTGAATTGATGTTGTTCATCAATGAAAGTCAGCTGACCTTTCTCGAAGACATGATGTGGGAACAGGGCTATCTTGATTCGAAACAGATGTCCGGCACGTTCCAGCTGCTGCGTTCCAACGATCTTGTCTGGTCTCGCATCATGCATGATTACCTGATGGGCGAGCGCTCGGGCATGAACGATCTGATGGCCTGGAATGCCGATGGTACTCGCATGCCCTATCGCATGCACTCGCAATACCTGCGCAGGCTGTACCTGAACAATGACCTGACAGAAGGGCGCTATCTGGTCGACGGAAAACCGATCACCGTGTCCGACATCCGTGTACCGGTATTCTGTGTCGGTACCGAATGGGATCATGTCGCCCCCTGGCACTCCGTCTACAAGTTCCACCTGCTCACCGATACGGAGCTGACCTTCACCTTGACCAATGGTGGCCACAATGCCGGCATCGTTTCCGAACCCGGACATCCACGCCGTCACTTTCGCTCCAGCACCGTACAGCATGATGATTACTATGTTGACCCGGATACCTGGAAGGAAAAAACCCAGACACAGGAGGGGTCCTGGTGGCCTGCCTATGTCAGCTGGCTGGACAGTCGATCAGGCAAGGCAGTTCCCCCTCCTTCCATGGGTGCGCCGGACAAGGACCTGTTGCCCTTGTGCGACGCTCCCGGAACCTACGTACTTCAGGATTGATTGACATGGACATGATCTCTCTCAAAGGCAAACGCGGACTGGTCATAGGTGTTGCCAATGAACATTCCATCGCAGCGGGCTGCGCTCAGGCACTGCATGCAGCGGGTGCAAGTCTGGCACTGACCTATCTCAATGACAAGGCAAGATCCCATGTGGAGACAGTGGCAGAACAGGTCAACGCCGAACTGCTTCTGCCACTGGATATCACCGAAGATCGACAACTGGATGCCGTGTTCGACAGTATCGATCAACACTGGGGCAATCTGGACTTCCTGATCCATTCGATCGCCTGGTGCCCCATGGAGGATCTGCACGGCCGGGTCACCGACTGTTCCAGGGAAGGGTTTTCGCAGGCCATGGATATTTCCTGTCACTCGCTGATTCGCCTGGCCCGCAAGGCCGAGCCGTTGATGCAGAACAATGGCAGCATCATGACCATGAGCTACTATGGTGCCGAGAAAGTGGTGGATCACTACAATGTGATGGGGCCGGTGAAAGCTGCGCTCGAGGCGAGCATGAAATACCTCGCCGCAGAGCTGGGTCCCGCCGGCATTCGGGTCAACGCCATTTCCCCCGGCCCCCTGAATACACGGGCGGCCTCGGGCATCGCGCATTTCGACAAGCTGATCGATGAGCATTGCAATCGTGCACCACAACATCACCTGGTCAGTATCGCCGATGTCGGCAACATGGCCAGTTACCTCGCCAGCGATGCCAGCGGCAGCGTTACCGGTGAGGTCATCCATGTCGATGCCGGCTACCACGTGATGTCCTGACCATGAAAGCAGACTTGCAATATATCGAGAACAGGACATTCGACGAGATAGCGATCGGCGACTCGGCGCAGCTGGTTCGCACGCTCCGGCAACAGGACATCGAACTGTTCGCGGTCATGTCCGGCGACGTCAACCCGGCTCATGTGGATGTCGAATACGCGAAGACCGACATCTTTCATGAAGTCATCGCGCACGGCATGTGGGGAGGGGCACTGATCTCGGCGGTACTGGGGACCGAACTACCCGGCCCGGGAACCATCTACCTGAACCAGTCATTGAGTTTCCGTCGTCCCGTTGGACTGGGCGATACCGTCACGGTCACGGTTACCGCGAAGCAGAAACAGGCTGAGGGAAAACGCATCCTGTTCGATTGCGTCTGCCTGAATGACGAAGGCCAGAAGGTCATCATCGGAGAGGCCGAGGTCATTGCCCCAAGCAGCAAGGTCCGCCGACCCCGAGTGACACTGCCCGAAGTTCACCTGCATGAACGTGGCGCAAGCTATCAGAAGCTGTTCGATGCCTGTGAGGCTCTGGCCCCGATTCGAGTGGCGGTCGTCCATCCCTGCGATTCGGTCTCGCTCTCTGGTGCCCTGCAGGCCAGCGCCAGGGGGCTGATCGAACCCATCCTGATTGGTCCTCGCGAAAAGGTCGATGCGGCAGCGCAGGAAGCCGGCCTGTCCTTGCAAGGCGTGGAAAGACTCGATGCGCCGCATAGCCACGCAGCGGCTGAACTGGCCGTGGCCATGGTGCGAGAGGGCAAGGCGCAATCCATCATGAAAGGCAAATTGCACACCGATGAGCTGATGGGTGCCATCGTGAACAAGGACCTGGGACTTCGCACCGAACGCCGGATGAGTCATGTCTATGCAATCGATGTACCCCACTACCCCAAACCGTTGCTCATCACCGATGCTGCCATCACTATCTACCCGGACTTGATGGACAAGCGTGACATCATTCAGAACGCCATCGATCTGGGCCATGCACTCGGGCTCGCACAGCCCAAGGTCGCCATCCTGTCGGCGGTCGAGACAGTCACACCCACGATCACATCGACAATCGATGCAGCGGCTCTGTGCATGATGGCCAATCGCGGGCAGATCACCGGCGGCGTACTCGACGGCCCGCTGGCTTTCGACAATGCCATCTCCCCCACGGCGGCCGAAGCCAAGGGCATCAGGTCCGAAGTAGCGGGTGATGCGGATATTCTGGTCGCACCCGACCTGGAAGCCGGCAACATGATTGCCAAACAGCTGATCTACCTGGCCGGTGCCGATGCCGCCGGTATCGTTCTCGGTGCTCGGGTACCCATCATACTGACCAGCCGTGCCGATGGCGTGCTGACGCGACTCGTCTCCTGCGCACTGGCCCAGATCTACAGCCACCACCAACAGGCAGCGGGTCGATGATGGACGTCATACTCGTCATGAATGCCGGCTCTTCAAGTATCAAATTCGCGCTCTATCCAGCAGACTCGGATACCCGCATGGCGCTTGTGCAGGGCAAGATAGCGGGCATTGGCAGTGCGCCGGATTTCATCATCAGCAAGAGCGGTGAATATCACTTGCACGAAGATGAGCTGGAGTCGATCGAAGCGAGCGCAACGCATGCCGAGCTCACCATACGCCTGCTGGACTGGATACAGGCTCACACTGCCGGCTTCTCACTGCGCGCTGTCGGGCATCGTGTGGTGCATGGCGGACGCAGTTTCGCGGCACCGGTTGTCATCGACCCGGACATCATGAATGAACTGGAGACGCTTGTCTCTCTGGCACCTCTGCATCAGCCGAACAACCTGGCGGTCTGTCAAGCCATCGCCCGACGCCACCCGGGCTTGCCACAGGTCGCCTGCTTCGACACCAGCTTTCATCGCACCCAGCCCAGGCTCTCCCAACTGTTCGCCTTGCCAAGAGCCATGACGGATGCCGGCATCATCCGCTATGGATTCCACGGACTCTCCTACGAGTACATTGCCTCTATCCTCCCGGAGATAGCGGGCTCGGTGGCCGAGCAGCGCGTCATCGTGGCTCACCTGGGTAATGGCTCCAGCATGTGCGCCATGAAGAACCGGCAGAGTGTCGCCAGCACCATGGGATTCACGGCTCTCGAAGGTCTCATGATGGGGCGACGCTGCGGCACGCTTGACGCCGGCGTGGTACTTCACATGATGGAACAGATGGGCATGAACAGTCAGGAAGTGACCGACTTGCTCTACCGTCAGTCCGGGCTGCTCGGCGTTTCGGGAATCAGCAACGACATGCACGTTCTCGAAGGCAGCTCGGACCCGCACGCGCGTGAAGCTGTCAACCTGTATTGCCATCGCGCTGCAACCCAGCTTGCCTCGCTGGTCTGTACCATCGACGGGCTGGATGCGCTGGTATTTACCGCAGGCATTGGCGAGAATTCCGCCTTGGTGCGGCGCAAGATCTGCGAGAAGCTGAGCTGGCTGGGCGTCAGCCTAGATGGAGACGACAACGAGGCCAATGCAACACAGATCAGCGATGACGCCTCCTCCGTCCGGGTCCATGTCATTCCGACCGACGAGGAGGCCGTCATCGTCAAGGCTGTCCGCGAAGCTATCGACTGACGTTTCGGCTAGTGTACTGTTTCATGCAAAGCGTTCATTCAGCGAGACATGACGCGGTAGGCAGTAGCCACGTCACGCTGATGCCCGGCGCCTATCGAGACTGGCGCAAGCCACCCGTTGGCCGATTGCCGTGATACCAGCGGATTGAAGTCATCATTGCGTGCACCCGGCATGAGTCCGGACCACGCGTCCGATCGCGAGTCGATGACAGGCTTGTTCAGCTGCCTGGCAAGCAAGGCGCGAACCAGCGGTGCGCTGAGGATTCCGAACACGATCGTGGCGCACAGCGTCACGATGTAGGCTGAAACCAGTGTGTCGCGAGGCCACTGACCCAGCGGTCTGGCGATACCGATGAACGCTGCCAGCAGCCAGTGACTGCGTAAGCGATTCATTCTCCCCATCCATCGGCAGGCTATCATTCGCCGACCATCCTGTGATAGGCAGTGACGTCAGGGT
>CANLNQ010000030.1 GCA_947492525.1 uncultured Granulosicoccus sp. | reverse complement strand
GCGTTGGCGGATATTCCGGGTGATCGTGAACACCCATACTGGCAACGTGAACACCGATTCCGGAAAAACGGTAAAAATGTTCACGTTCGATCGGAACGAGCGTTCACGTTGAACCGGAATCAGTGTTCACGTTCGCCCAGAATGACTGTTCACGTTGCGCCGGAATATGCACATTTCAGCATCGGTGCCATTTCCCAGGCACAAGCAAAGGCGACGCAGGCACTGGCCGAGCCCTATCGTCAGATTGGCGATCATGTGCGCAGTCAACCAGTAGCTCATGCCGATGAAACACGGCATTTTCGCGGTGTTGAGTGTCGCTGGCTGTGGGCACTGGTCACGCGCAAGGCCAGCTATTTCCTGGTCCATCACTCCCGAGGAAAAGTGGCGGCTGACACCTTGCTCGGCGAGTTTCCGGGCTTTCTGGTAACTGATGATTTCGGCGGCTACAACCGCGTCGAGAATGAACGGCGCCAACTGTGCTGGCCTCATCTGATTCGCAAGTTCATCGATATCAGCGAACGTGTCGGTAACGGCGGCAAGATCGGACGACGGCTGTTGTTGATTTCCCATGCGGTGATTCGAACACGACACCGGTGGCAGGAAGGCAAAATCAAAGAGGTCGTTTATTGTCGACGGATATATCGATTGAGGCAAAGTTTCCAGCAGACCTTGAAACGCGGTGCGCGACTGCGAATCGATGGGCGAACCAAACGCCAATGTATCCACCTTCAATCGCGAGAATCCATGTGCTGGACATTCCTGCAAGACCACCGCATACCGCTGGATAACAACATCGCCGAGAGGGATCTTCGCTCCTACGTGATCTGGAGAAAGCTGAGTTTTGCCAGTCAGTCCTATCAGGGCGATCAATTCAGGCCGCTGATCCTGAGCATCATCGGTACCGCTCACAAGATCGGAATATCAAGCTATAGCTTCATACGCACTGCCTGTGAGGAACATATGAGTGCCGGCAAAACGAGCACGCGATTCGTGTTCGACCCACCCGGGCTGCTGCCTCAAGCCTGAAGCGGTCTCACGCAGTGGATATGCCGTGAACGATTACCCTTGGCGCCTTCCTTATTCTGCTTGAGGATAGCTATGATCTGGCTATCAGTAAATCGGGATTTGCGCATCGCAACCTCCTTCGACATTTGTGAGAGGTCTCTACTTATGAGTCCAGTGGTCTTTGGGGAGAATCACAACCCACCTAGGCTACAGCCTCAAGCCTGAGGCAGTCTCACGCAGTGGATATGCCGTGAACGATTACCTGATGCGCAATGCAAACCCGCTTAAACTCAAGATTGAGTCGATGCGCGAGGTCATGGGGCAGTTGACGGAAGCTGAACAACTGCAGTAAAACGAACGTTCTTTGATGCGTTGGTCGGAACGGTGTTCACGTTCGACCGAAATGAGCGTTCCTTTCGCCTGGATACGCAGATGCCGCCTTGCATACACCGAGACAATCATCCGCGCCTCGAAACGACTCAATGCCGCCTATGCCACAGACATTACCGCCGTCGAAGTTCATGTGTATAGAGCTTTTTTCAGCTTGCGCTTCAGTGTACGGTTTGTCACTGGCGGAGTGTGAGTGTTTGGGATTGTAAAGCTTTGGTAGACTACAATATTACTAACACTCCGGCACCTTTGTGTGAATTATTTAGGCTAGATACAGCTTTGGCCGCTTGATCAATCGTTGCTGCGTTGAACAATACTGTGCAGGTCGGACGCTTATAATGAGTCTTGGATCACTTACATACCGTTTGGGACGTTCTTATCTCTAAATTTAATCCTCATGTGAATTTACATACGTAACAAGACACTCTCTAATTGGATAACTCAATCTTTACATCATTGCTATTGAATTCACTGTTAAGAGTCCTTCTCCTGATAATTCTCGCTGGAGTTCCTACCGCAACAACACTATCTGGCAAATCACGAATGACGGTGGACCCAGCGCCCACTATGGTGTCGTTTCCAATGCGTACGTTGTTAGACACCACGGACCCAGCGCCAATCCAGGTTCGATCGCCGATCTGCACGCTGCCGCAGATGGTCGATCCAGGGCTTACATGAGCTGATGCGCCAATCTGACAGTCGTGATCGATGCTGGCTTTAGTGTTGATGATGCAGCCAGCTCCTATGGTCGTTCCCGTGTTGATAATTGCCCCTGCCATCAAAGAGGCGCCCGGCTTGATAGTGGAGCTCGCGCTGACTATTGCCCTCGGGTGTATCACGGTGGCAATCGTCCAACCTTTTTCCTCTAACTGCTTTTGAAGGTCGTGTCGTAAGCCATTGTTTCCAATACCTACAATTACCATTTTTCTTTCTGTGCTTTGCTGATCCATCAGGATCTTCATCTGACCAGCCAGCGTCCAATTACCTTCAAACTTCTTGTTGGAGCAATTGTCATCGAAGAACTCGATGAGATGCCAGTCATTCGACAGTGATGCCGCATCGGCGATGACTCGGCCGTGTCCCCCAGCTCCAATTATTGCCAGAGTCGGTTTCACGACTTCTTCGGGTGCGGGCACGTTAGAAAATTCCAGGTGCGCAATGAGTGGTGATCGACTGGTCATGAACTATCTTTATATACCAAAGCATTGAGGCAGTCTCGGATGTATCCGTTAGGTTCGGGTTACACTGCTGAAAAGCGTGGAGTTTCTTAGCAGACGATACCCGTAAAATACTACATGCTACGCTCTGCCTGAGTAGTTGTAATGTGCAAATTTTTGCACATTACGCAGTATGGAAGTTTCAGAATTCTTGTAGTGGGATTTTTCATGATCATTGTACGGCTAGTCGATCGGGATACGACACTAGTGAGCCTTTAGACACAATGTTTCATTGTATCAACAGAGTTGTGACAGGTAGAGAGAATCAGGCTGATCAGTCGCGTACAATCGTCGTTTTGACTTGCTGCGGGGCATACAATCTTGAAACGTGTTTTCGACATACTGGCTGCCAGTGTTGCGTTGATTTTGCTGGCTCCGGTGATTTTGATCCTGTCCTTCAAGATCCGCCGCCAATTAGGCTCACCTGTTATCTTCCGCCAGACGCGTATCGGGCTGAATAACGAGAGCTTCGATGTGCTGAAATTTCGTTCGATGAGTAATGCGGTTGACTCCAATGGCGAACTTCTGCCAGATGCGCAGAGGCTGACACCTTTTGGGTTGAGACTGCGTGCTTCCAGCCTGGATGAATTGCCCACTCTATGGAACGTGCTACGGGGGGATATGAGTCTGGTGGGGCCACGGCCCTTGTTGCCGGAGTATCTCCCATTGTACAACGCCGAGCAAATCAGGCGTCATGAGGTTAAACCGGGCGTTACTGGTTGGGCGCAGATCAATGGCCGAAACAGCGTTTCATGGGAGGAAAAATTCAGGTTCGACGTGTGGTATGTTGATAATCAGTCCTTTGTGCTGGATCTGAAGATATTGTTGGCCACTGTATCCAAAGTATTCAGAAAAGAAGGGATACAGGGCGAAGGCGAGGTCACTATGTCCCACTTCACTGGATCGCCACCCAGCCAATCGTAATCTATTTCTTTCTACATGCTGATGTAGGGAGTTTGTGGCAGGTTGGCATTTGAAGTCACAGATGTCTCGACAGTTAGTTCATATGGGCTACGTTTTGGTGCTGGTAGCCATTAGTGACACGGTGTAGAATCTGCGCCTTGCTCCAGCGCGCCTTGAATCAGGAATACATAGAAGTGCTCAATACCAGCTTTCCACCTTGGCCCTCTTTCACGCAAGAAGAGGCAGACGCCGTTCAAAAGGTACTCTTGTCCAACAAGGTCAATTACTGGACGGGGCAAGAGACCCGAGAGTTCGAACGAGAGTTCGCCGAGTACGTCGGGTGCAGGCATGCCATTGCCCTGGCAAACGGTACTCTCGCGTTGGATCTCGCCTTGAAGGCACTGGGTGTAGGGCCGGGAGATGAGGTTGTGGTCACGCCTCGTACCTTTATCGCATCTATCTCTAGTGTGGTAACTGCCGGTGCCACGCCTGTTTTTGCTGACGTTGACGAGAATACGCAGAATATCAGCGCCGAAACGATAGAAAGCGTCCTGACTGACAAGACCAAGGCCGTTGTTCTCGTACACCTGGCAGGTATGCCGGTAGACATGGATCCTGTCATGGCTCTGGCTGAGTCGAGGTCTTTCAAGGTGATTGAAGATTGCGCTCAAGCGCACGGTGCTATGTACAAGGGGCGCTCGGTAGGCACTATCGGACATGTTGGTGCGTGGTCGTTCTGCCAGGACAAGATCATGTCAACCGGTGGAGAAGGCGGCATGGTGACGACCAATGACGATGCGTTGTGGTCCTCCATGTGGTCGTACAAGGATCATGGCAAGAGTTGGGATGCAGTTTATAACCGGGAGCACGAGCCAGGGTTCAGATGGTTGCATGAGACTTTCGGCACAAACTGGCGCATGACAGAGCTGCAGGGTGTTCTGGGACGAATCCAGACTGCACGCATGCCAGATTGGCAACGCAAGAGGCTGGATAACGCCGAGCAGATCTGGGATGTGTGCCGCACCATTGATTGGTTACGCGTACCGCCTATCAGTGACGACATCGTGCACGCAGCCTACAAAGCCTACGTGTTTGTCAGGCCTGAACTACTGCCAGAAGGCTGGAGTCGAGATGCCGTTCTTGACGCGCTCTCGCAGCAGGGAATCCCGGTTTTCACAGGTTCCTGTTCCGAGGTGTATCTGGAGAAGGCGTTCGACGGGACCGGGCTGCGACCTGAGAAGCGCCTGCCTGTCGCCCGGCAGCTGGGTGAAACCAGTTTGATGTTTCTGGTGCATCCGACGCTTGAGCAGGAGCATGTGAAAAAAATGGTGGGTGCCATTCAAGCCGTCGATGCAATCATTTCGGCTAGTTCCTCAGCAGCGGCAATTGCACGTTGACTCGTGAACCTGTGATCTGCGTCAATTTCAGAGCTTAGTAAAAGCGTTCTAATAGGTTCGGTCTCGTCTATCGCGGACACATTCGTGATCTGTTTCACTCCGCCATACTTTTGTATCATTTGGTTAGGGTGCGGAGTTGTATCAGTTGTGTTTTCCTTGACAGCATTAACTGAAGTCACGAGTCTTGGTCAATAGCCATTTTTACCGTACCGGTAGGTTGTTTGACGCTTTATAGTCTGTCTGGAGAATTTGTTGCGCGTAGAGCGACTTTATCGCCATGTTCACGTGACGAATTTGCACCATTCAGTACCTGGTGACAATGCCGGAAGTAATTTGAGCCTTTGAGATGCAACAACTGCCAGTTCAACCCAGTCTTGTACCCTCAGCCCTGAAAGGGATGGCCAGAAATCTGTCTGCAACGAGACGTGGCAAGAAGCAGGTCACCAGTGCATTCATTGATGCAATTCTGGTTGTAGTGTCCCTCTGGGCGGCGCACACTCTGCGCGTTGGTGCTGCAGATGCGGGTCATCTCTTGTATCAGTTCTTGTTGCTGCCGCCGCTGACAATCCTCGTTTTCACCGGGCTCGGCGTCTACCGATGGGTTGTTCGTCTCTCCACGGTTGGCCTGCTGTACCAGGTCTTGAAGGGGGCGGTTTGTTCTGCACTGATATTGATGTTCCTGCTCTACCTCATACCGCCCGAGAGTACACACCCTCGTTCCGTCTTTGTCATCTACGGCTCGATAGTAGCTTTCCTGTGTTGCGCTTACAGGCTGCTGTGGAAAGGATTCTTCAGTGCCCATCATCGGGGAACCGAGGTCGCCATTTTCGGCGCTGGCAGCGCCGGCCTTCAGCTCGTCGAACTGTTGAAAAATGGTGATGAATATCGGCCAGTCTGTTTCATTGATGACGACAAGGCATTGATTGGTTCGACGGTCATGGGGCGACGGGTTCTGGATGGGCGGTCAGATAAGTTGTCTGCTCAGTTGCAGCGACTGGATGTTCGCCAGATCATCATTGCCATTCCATCGCTGAATACCGATCAATACTCGGACGTCTACGACCGTCTCAACGAACTGGGCTTACCGTTCAAGACCTCTCCCAGTATCGTTGAGTTGATGACAGGCCGGGCCCTGATCAATGAGATCAGGGAAGTTTCAGTCAATGACATTCTCGGCAGAAATGAGGCGATTCCCGATCCACTGTTGATGCGCTCCGCGATAGAGGGTAAGTCCATATTAGTGACTGGTGGGGGAGGGTCTATCGGTTCGGAAATATGCCGGCAGATCGTTAGTCAGAATCCGGCTCGTCTGGTCGTACTCGACAACAGTGAAGCCAATCTCTATCACATCTGTGAAGAAATACAGCAAATTCTTGCAGACTCCGCTGATCAGTCAATGATGTTCGACACCATCCTGTGTTCGGTAACCGACGAGGTTCGAATCAGGAACCTCTTCAAGCAGATGAATTTCGATACGGTTTATCATGCTGCGGCCTACAAGCACGTGCCAATAGTCGAGCGCTTTCCCGAGCAGGGGGTAGAGGTCAACGTCTTTGGTACGCTCAATGTGCTGGATGCTGCCATTGAGAACAATGTGGGTCGGTTCGTTTTCGTGTCCACCGACAAGGCAGTGAGGCCAGCCAATGCGATGGGGGCTACCAAGCGCGTGGCCGAAATGATCTTGCAGGCCAAGGCAAGGCGGTCTGGAAGTACGGTGATTTCCATGGTCCGTTTTGGCAACGTGCTGGCGTCCAATGGCTCGGTAGTGCCCAAGTTTCGTCGGCAGATTGCTGCGGGCGGCCCGGTAACCTTGACCCACCCGGATATCACTCGATATTTCATGACCATTCCTGAGGCATCACAGCTGGTTATTCAGGCTAGTGCCATTTCACGCGATGGGGATGTATTCGTGCTGGATATGGGGGCACCGATAAGGATTGCGCAATTGGCTGAAACCATGATCAAGCTCCATTGTCAGCGAATCGAGCAGGCGGGTGGCATGAGGCCTGATATCAGGATAGATATCACAGGGCTCAGGCCTGGCGAAAAGATGTATGAGGAGTTGTTCATCGACGACACTTGCGAAAAAACACCAGTGGAGCGAGTGATGTGCGCCAATGAGCAATACCTGCTGTGGAGCGAGTTGGAGCCCAGGTTGGTGAGGCTGCGTAGCGTACTGTTCGATATGCAGCCAGCGCTGGTCAAGCAACAGTTGTTCGATATCGTTTTCGATACAGAACAAAAGCTCGATAGTGAGCAGCCAAAGGAAGAGAGTGCTCCGGAAGTGCCGGTCAGCAAGCTGGCCATTGTCTAGACAGTAAACTGACAGCCATCGAGGCAGGGGCTGCGTCTGGTTGAAGTGCTGGCGATTACGTGCACCCTTTTCGAATACATTCCTGAGGCGATGTTTGACCTGTGATCATCGCGCGAAGGTACTCCCGAACCCCTGGCCATTACCCTGACAGCAAGCCACACCGTGTACGTCGTGGCGACAAATACGTGTCGGGCCAGCCATTTTAAAAATGCGATATTACCTCTTCCGAGTACAGTTTGACGCGGTTGCCGGCAGGTGTGTACGAAGCCACGAATCGTAAGTGCGACTCTCCACACTGTTCAGGTGGAAGGCGGTAATAGTACGGTCTGCGGGGCGTATGGATGTGGTACATTCGCAAGTAACATCGTGTTACTTGCAAGGTGCTTGGACAGCCGCTCGGTTATCGAAACCTGGCCTGTCGTTGTTGTTGGTTGAAGCCTATCTGAATTCACCAGAATGCTAATCAGCCTTGAATTTTCTGCCTGCAATTGCATGCGATGTATTAATTGAAGTCGGTCTTTCCGAATCAATTCGTCAGAGAGAGGAATCCTCGCATCTGCGTGGTGCATGGAGCAACGAAAGAGAGTCATGAAAAAATTTGCGATCATCGGCGCTGCCGGGTACATAGCGCCGCGCCACATGAAGGCCATCAAGGACACCGGTAATACGCTGGCGGCTGCGATGGACAAGAACGACTCAGTAGGCGTTATAGACAGCTACTTCCCGGATGCCGATTATTTTACGGAGTTTGAGCGCTTCGACCGACATGTAGACCTGCTGCGACGTAGTGGCGACCCCATAGATTACGTGTCAATCTGCTCACCCAATTATCTGCACGACTCGCACATGCGGTTTGCGTTGAGATCCGGCGCTGATGCGATTTGTGAAAAACCCTTGGTGTTGAATGAGCGGAACATCGATGGTCTGATCGATGTAGAAAATGATACTGGAAATAAAGTCAACACGATATTGCAGTTGCGGGTTCACCCGGCCATCGTTGCGCTGAGAGACAAGGTCGCCAGCGAGAAACGTAGCGAGAAATACGATGTCGATCTCACCTACATTACCTCTCGTGGAAAGTGGTACCTGCAATCGTGGAAAGGCGATGAGCCCAAGTCCGGCGGCATTGCCACGAATATCGGCGTGCACTTCTATGACATGTTGCATTTCGTATTCGGGGAGCTCCAGGAAAACATCGTCCATGTCAATGAAACAACCAGGGCTGCAGGTTATCTCGAATACGCTAAAGCCAGAGTACGTTGGTTCTTGTCCATCGACGAAAACGATTTGCCAGACAGCGCCAAGGCCTCTGGTGCAAGAACTCATCGATCAATTACCGCGAACGGGGAAGAGATTGAATTCTCGGGTGGGTTTACTGATCTTCATACTGTGAGCTATCAGGAGATACTGGCGGGCCGTGGTTTTGGCCTGGAAGATAATCGAGTGGCAATCGAAACCGTTGCCACTATTCGCGATGCCAGACTGGCGAAAATAGCAGGCGATTACCACCCGTTTATCAAACGGCTCGCAATCGATAGCGCAGGGTAATAGAGTGAATTATCAGGTACATGGTTCTGCCATCATCGACGAAGGTGCGCAGATCGGCGATGGCAGTCGAATCTGGCACTTTGCACATGTGTGCTCAGGCGCCGTCGTTGGTAGTGGGGTCTCGTTGGGGCAGAACGTGTTCGTAGGTAACAAGGTCGTTATCGGTGATGCCTGTAAAGTCCAGAACAACGTTTCCGTGTACGACAATGTGACGCTGGAGGAGGGCGTATTCTGCGGTCCCAGCATGGTCTTCACGAATGTGTACAACCCGCGATCCTTGATCGAGCGCAAGAACGAGTTCAGAGACACCCTCGTCAAGCGTGGCGCCACGCTGGGTGCAAATTGCACGATTGTTTGCGGTGCCACCATTGGTTCCTTCGCGTTCATCGGGGCCGGTACATTGATCAACAGAGATGTATCTGACTATGCGTTGGTTGTCGGTGTGCCTGGCAAGCAGATTGGCTGGATGAGCGAGTATGGAGAACGGCTGGATTTGCCAGTCGAAGGAGACTCGGAGACAGTCTGTGAGCATACCGGTCAGCGATACCAGGTGAGTGGTGGAATATGCCGTCGCGTCTCGTAGGCGGTAATGATGAAAATGGTAAGCCTTGTTGATTCAATGCCGTGTGTCGAGCGGAAAATGAGTGTTCTGTTCCAGCTGATGACTGCGATCGAGCAGCAACGAGAAGATTTCAGAGGCGATGGAATAGCCTGATGTTATTGCTGAAAAGAGCCTTTGATCTTGTATCTGCGCTGATCCTTTTGCTCGTATTGAGCCCGGTCATGCTTTTGGTGGCGGCGGCAATCCTTGTGAAGATGGGGCGTCCAGTCTTGTTTGTTCAGAAACGTGGGGGCTACAAGGGTTGCACCTTCGATCTGTACAAGTTTCGCACGATGCGCAACGCCACTGACGCCGACGGAAAGCCACTGCCGGATCATGAGCGACTGGGCAGGCTTGGCGCCTTTTTGCGAAGCTACAGTCTGGATGAGCTGCCGGGGTTGTTCTGCGTCGTGAAAGGAGATATGAGTCTTGTAGGTCCCAGGCCGTTTCTGGATGATTACCTGCCTCTCTACAACGACTATCAGCGACAGCGCCATGATGTGATGCCAGGTATTACGGGGTGGGCGCAGGTGAAGGGCAGGAATGCGATTACCTGGGATGAAAAGTTCGAGCTGGATGTCTGGTATGTCAGGAACTGGTCGTTCTGGTTGGATATTCGGATTTTATTCCTGACAGTTGCCAAGGTATTTCGTCGTGACGGTATCGCGACAAACGGCGAAGTCAGTGGTACCCGGTTCCATGGCAATGCGAAATGACGTACTGCTTGGGTGAATCGGCGAATTTTTGCCGGTTGGAACCAGAGATGGATTTTCAGTAAGTGGAAAGTGGAGACAGAATCATGTTGTGCAGCATTAAATTGAGTCCTGAAGCGACGCCCAAGGAGCTTGCATCAGAAATACTTGGGCAGTGGGATGGGTACAAGGTCTTTCACATCACGGGCAGGAAATTCTCTGAAGCCTCGGATATGCGGGCTTTCTATGATCAGATGATGGAGTTGTGCGGAAAGCCAGCGGAAATTGGTGAATCCGTCGTTGCTGCTGCAGATAGAAACTCCAGGGAACAACTGTCCGGCGAGCGCTGGACCGAGATTCGTTATGATCCGAAAATACCGGATGCCTACAGGCATTCTGCCAATGCGCAACCCATGCATACCGACGGCTCATATGTTCCCGATTTTCCCGAGGCAGCAACTATCTACTGTCAACAATCTGCAGCCAACGGCGGTGAAACCACGTTTCTGAATTCCGATGACCTGATCAGTTGTTTGCAGGAAGAAGATCCTGCGTTGCTGGAGCGATTGACCAGTGAGAACATCCTGCATAGTCGCTCAGGCGTAGAGAAGTTGGCACCGATCATTGATACGGCCAGTGACAAGACCATCCTGTCATGGAATTACTATTGCGTGGCTGAGTCGGAGACTCCTGAGCATGCGGATCTCAAGGAACAGTTCTTTAAATACTTGAACGACAGTACGTTGATCAAGAGCAAGACAGTGCCGGTTGCGCTACGGCCAGGCGATTGCGTCATCTGGAAGGATCACGAGTTGCTTCATGGAAGAAATGGCTTCAATCCGAGCATGCCTTCGGAAAGATTCTTGTGGAAATCAGCATTCCAGGTTGAGTGATTCATCTCTGTTACCAGGAAAACGAATGATGCAGCCCGCGTATACCGCTTGTGAGTAGTCGAGAAGCACCAACGCCCGAATTGCAGGGCATGGATGAGTTGACGGGTCACAGAGTCGACCTGGGCATATCGCCTGTCGTCGTCGGTACCATGCGGTTCAACATGAAGTCGCTCTCGGCCGCTGACGTGCAGGCATTGATTCAAGGGGGGATTTCCCTTCAGGCTGATACGCTGCACGTGTCGACGGAGTACGACTCGTTTCCCTTGCTCCAATCTGCGCTGAAAAGCTTGCCAGGCTCTGCACGGTCCAGACTCAGATACGTGGTGAAGCTGGCTTGTCCGCACTTTGGTGAACCAGGGTTCAGTCGCAAGCTGCTGTTCGATCGTGTTGATGAATATCTGTCGGCCCTGGGGGCTGATAGCCTCGCGGTTGTTCAATGGATGTGGCGATCGGAGTCGGACGATGGACTGGTGCGCGGGCAGAAATTCAAGGAGTCTGTGGGTGAGATCGACGCTGCCATGAGTCAGCTGGTCGCTGCCGGGAAAGTGGGGCGCTTTGCCTGTTTTCCCTATGGTGCGGATTTCATGCGTGTGGTGCGCCAGAGTGGTTTGACTCAGGTACAGGTCGACTATGCCAATTTGCTGGAGATGGACCTGTGGGAAGGTGGCTGCTCATATCCCTCGATTGCCCTGCGGCCGTACGCTGCGGGACGCATCTTCGAACCCGAGCAGAAATCCATCATTGAAGACATCGCCGGTGAGCTGGGATTCTCGGCAGAGGAAACAGCTACGGAGCTGGCTCTGAAGCTGTTGCTTTGCAATTCCAGTGTCGCAGGGGTAGTTGCCAGTGTCTCGACTATTGCACAACTTGAAGCCTGCGCCCGCATTGCCGATGGTATCGAGCCGAATCCTGCTGAATTTGCCAGTCTCGCTCGGCTACAATCGCGTTTGTTGAGCGCTTGATTAACGCAGATGCATTGCTCCATGCTCTCTCTGAACAGCAGTATCTGCTCAGAGAAACGCTTTGGTGAGGTGTTGATCGACCGCATTCTGCACTTTTCCTATCTGGTCGTCTTTTTTCCGAGAAACCTGTCGTGACTCAATCCATGCAATTCGTTGATCTGAAAACACCTTACAAGGAGCTGGAAGCGTCTATCCAGTCACGCATGAATGCTGTACTGCGTCACGGTCAGTACATCATGGGGCCCGAGGTGGCAGAACTGGAATCACGATTGAGTGACTACACCGGTGCCTCTCATTGCATCACGGTTGCTAGTGGTACGGAAGCGCTGTTGATCAGTCTGATGGCGTTGGGTATACAGCCGGGCGACGAAGTCATTACTACGCCATTTACCTTTATAGCGACGGCAGAGGTTATCGTATTACTGGGTGCCAAGCCGGTGTTTGTGGATATCGAGCCAGACACCTGCAATATAGATGTCAGTCTGATCAAGGCCGCCATTACACCGAAGACCAAAGCAATCATGCCCGTCAGTTTGTATGGTCAAACGGCAGACATGGCGGAGATCAACAGCTTGGCAGCAGAACATGGTCTGACCGTCATCGAAGATGCCGCACAAAGTTTCGGGGCTACTTACCAGGGTACGAAGAGCTGTAATGTTTCCTCCATCGCGTGTACGTCATTTTTCCCCAGCAAGCCGCTTGGCTGCTATGGAGACGGTGGCGCCATTTTCACTAATGATGATGCCGTCGCTACGGCATGTCGCGAAATTCGCATTCACGGGCAGAGCGAGCGATACGTACACACCCGTATCGGCGTAGGAGGGCGTATGGATACCTTGCAGTGCGCTATATTGCTTGCGAAAATGGACCGATTCGACTGGGAAGTCGACGAACGCCTGAGGATAGGCAAGCGCTACAACGAACTGATGGATGAGGCAGGTATCACTCGCGTTATCCAGAAGCCGGATAGAACCAGCGTATTTGCGCAATACACTGTGCTGGTAGACAATCGCGATGACGTACAGGCATCGTTGAAGGCGGCGGGCATCCCGACCGCCGTGCATTACCCCATTCC
Source organism: uncultured Granulosicoccus sp. (assembly GCA_947492525.1). Taxonomy (GTDB): domain Bacteria; phylum Pseudomonadota; class Gammaproteobacteria; order Granulosicoccales; family Granulosicoccaceae; genus Granulosicoccus. The sequence continues at coordinate 66,448 of CANLNQ010000030.1, read as the reverse complement.
ATTGAATGAGCAGCCTGCATACAAGCATCTATGCTGCCCTGATTGCACACCTGTGGCTCAGAGTGTTTCCAGGCGCGTGATGAGTGTGCCTATGAGTCCGTATCTGACTGTGGATGATCAGGATCGTGTGGTTGGGCAGCTATGGAAGAGGTAAATTGCCTTTGGATAGATCCTTGGCTGGGCTGTGTCGTTTAGATGGATTGTCAGGTCGAAATGGTTGATTTGCTCTGTGCTGCTGCTGCTACTGCTACTGCCTGCAGATTTATCTGACCACAATTAGCCTCGAAAAATGATCTATCAACCGAATGCCGTCCCAGGTGTGGCCGAATTGCAGAGCTTCGCCAATCGGGACAATTCGATACCCACCGCGACCTCCCAGCAAATGAGCTAGCTCAAGTTTTTCTTCGTGTGTGAGCCCGAATGTAGTGATTGTTTGCAAGTCGCGTCGGATCAACGGTTGAATGTCTGCTAGCTGAGTAACAAAAGTTTCGAACAAGCTGCCTCCGCCTTGAACCTCACTCAACAGATGAGACGACATTGGAGCAGTGAGTGTTGTTACAGTGTGGGAGATTCGAGTAGCTTTCTGTGCAACCGAATTGCTCAAAGCTACATTAGCGAACACGAATTTGGCAATATCTACTCCAGTTGGGATATCGTGTCTACGAGCTTGAGCAGCATCACTGAGCCTTGCCAGGAAATCATGATTGTCACGTTCTTTCGGCTGACGCCATACCAGAACTCGAGGCGATCCACAGCCCATTTGGTCAAACCAGAACACGTCGTTGAAAAACTGATCTGCCAATTTCGACTTCGCTGAGTCAGTCAGATTTTCATAAGCTGTGCCGTCAATGACGCAGATTGACTTTCTGTCCGGAAAGCCAATGCTCAGCCCGTCGGGACGTGTAGGGTGTTCGCTGACTGCCTTGACCTTCGCATCTCCGCCCCAGATGACACGCAAATCCGAGCGAGCTGAAATACTCTCACTGTACTGAGAGCTATGATCGAAGGTGCAGAAGATCTGACGGTGTGATTCACCATTTTCCTTTAAGCATTCAACCAATACATTGACCAACCAAGTAACTGTAGGTCCCATTGAGGTAGGCAATCGAGTGATATTGCTGTTGCCAACCAGGTAGCTGATCGCCCAAGAGTAAACGAACAGGGTGTCTACATTGGTCGGTGGCAGCTGGTATGCAAGCCCTCGCGCTACACGTACATCATGACAGGAAGATCGCTCCGCTAGAACTTTCAGTTCTTGCAACGCTGCTGCTCTTAGCCAGAAACCTAGTGCCACCAGTTGGGGTTCACTTTGACCCAGCTCGGATTTCAGTAAACGCTTGGACAATGTAGCGAGCATTTTCAAACTGGTTTCAGCGAAAGGCTCATTTATGTCGTGTGTCAACTGGTCCAGACGCGCGAGAAATTCGCTTTCGTCTTGCACCTTCTCCGTGCCACCGGGAACAAACACTTCAAGTTTGCTCATGCCACTCTCTCACTGCTGGTCGTCTCGTTTTGGGTGGCAATAACGTCGGAGCAACCGCGCAATTCGGCTTTGGCGACACGTCCGAGAACGCGAAGCCCTGGCCGAGCTGAGTTTGAATCAGCACCCTCTGCGAATTCGAGTACTCCAAGGTCCTCGGTAAGTAAAGAGTGGCCGGGGTATGAGCGTGGGATCAACGACAAGACCTGAATCAGGCCCGTTTGGCCGTGAGGAACAGGTTCCCAGGTCATTGGATCGCGTATTATGAATTCAGAGAAGTTAGGCGGATACAGTAGACCACCTGCACCTTCAATAAACAACGATCCTATCTGTTCGACCATGCCGTAGAAATTGAAAACTTGGCTAAGTCCAAAGCTTTTATATAATTCGGCGCGAAAGGTTTCATTGTCGACAGCCTGCTCCTGAAGTTTTTTCCAACCGCCGGAATGCACGAGAATTCCTTTAGACAGGTCAGGTTTCAGCCCCGCGAACCGACTGACCAACTGGGTCCAGATCATGAAGGTAAAGCCAAATATGAAAAAGGGCGACTCACCACTCTCTGCCAGGAAATTTTCAAGGGCCTTTTCATCTGGTTGGCCATTTTCATCCAAAAGAAAAACCGGGCGATATCCAAAACGCATCATACCGAGCACGCCGGCCCCGCGAGCGCTCATAAGTGCAGGATCCTTGAGAACGGCGGCAGTGTCCGCTATCAACATGGGAAGCCGTTTGGGTCCCAGAACATGCTGCATTGAATTGGCCAGACAACGTTGTTGTTCGGATGATGTTTCCTTATCCAGATAAATTCGGCTGACCGCTTGTCCTGTCGTGCCGCTGGAAGTCAGAGTCATGGTTATGTCGCTGGCTGGGATGGACGCGAGCGATTGTTGCTTGAAAAGACTGACTGGTAGGTAGGGTACTGCGTCAAGACTGGGGGCCTGCAAGGCCGCTTGCCCTTGCCACAAACCATCGACAATGCGTCTGTACGGTTCGCACGACTTGTAGTGATGGTTGGAGAGTTCGTTTAGTCCATCTAGCATCAAGCTGGATTTGATAGCTGGATCGGCTGCATGGCTCGGCAGCATCCGTAATTCTACCAGGCTCACATCAAGCGCCTCGCAAGTTCAACATAGTCTGTCTTACCTCTGGGAGTGACCGGTACTTCGTTGACGACGAAAAAACGCCAACTGGCACGGGGCAATTTGAAACGTTCGTCGAGATGTATTAGTATTTTTTCTTCTTCTGCCTCATCAGCGTTATCTGTGATCGATAGAGCTGAGCTCTGATCTGAAACCTGCACCAATGCAATCTGATCGTTCCAGGGGCACACTAGATAATTTCCCAGGGCACCTAGATGTGCTTCAACTTCATCAAGGTTGACCCTTAGTCCGAACACCTTTCCGCTACGCGATTGGCGACCTTCTATAGTCAGAAATCCATCGGCGTCCAAATTGCCCAGATCTCCCGTATCCAGTGTTCCCTGCAACTGATCCCCGAGGCACAGATCCAGCCAGCTATTCGCATAGCCGAGCATGACATTGGGTCCGTGGTAGATTACCCTGCCGGAGCTTCCATGGGGAACAGGGAGTTCGTTCGCGTCTACAATGCTGAATTTTCCACCATCTAGTGCCTTCCCAACGGTATTGCCGTGAGCTGGAAAATCGTCATGCTGCAATGTGCTCATGCGTGGGCTGGCTTCAGTTTGGCCGTACATGATGAAAAAGCGATTACCGTTCGACTCCATATGCGCATGTGTCGATGTACAGAGACTTTCAGCTAATCTCCCGCCTGCTTGGGTCATCGTGTGCACACTAGGGATTTTTAGGCGAGCAAGCCCTAAGCGGTGCATGATGTTGTAATGAACCGGTACGCCTGGCAGGTGTGTGGCTTTACTATCTCGAATTGACTGCCAGAACCCTTTCTCGGTAAATCGAGAAGTCGAAAAGCTAAGGCCTGCTCCAGCCACCAGATGGCTGATGATCACGGACCAGCCGTAGGAGTAGTGCATATCAAGATGCGCTACCCCTATATCATCTTCGTCTATGGTCAGGGCGTTGGCTATTGACTTTGCATTGTGAAGCACCGCCTTACGGGTCAATCTGACAAACTTGGGGCTGCCGGTTGACCCGCTGGTAGAGAGCAACAACGCAAGATCTTCGTCCATTGCAAAGGGCTCGAAATCCGTGTTTGTGGCGGCAGCCTCCACGGCAGGATCGCCAGCATCAACCAGCAGGGAGGGGCGATAGGCATCAATTAACGCCTCCTGAGAAAATCGCGGCAATGCTGCGTCAATCAAGATCAGCGCATGGCCTTGAGCCAGTGCAGCAAACATCGGTGCCAAGCCTTGATGCTGGTTACTGACTTTTGCCATGACGAGGCCTCGCTTGCCGTGAGGCATAAGCTGCGACCATCTCGAAATGTCGGCAACTAGTTCTCCGTAACTTTTAGCTGGCTTTCCATCCAACCAGACAGCAGTCCTGCTGTGGGTAACAGAGGTGCCTAGAAAAGGAAATTCGATTGAATCAGACAAGCATCGCCCCATCTACACCAAGTACCTGCCCAGTAACATAAGAAGACAGGTCGGATACCAGAAACAAGACTGCGTTGGCAACGTCACCCGGCTGACCAATGCGGCCCATGCCGATGCTGTCTCGACGTTGCTGATCTGTCTCCTTGTCAATGTTCTTGATCATATCAGTAGCGATGTATCCGGGGGCTACTGCGTTCACACGAATCTGTCTGGAGGCCAATTCTTTCGCCGCCGACAACGTAGCGCCTATCACAGCAGCCTTCGATGCACCATAGACAATTTGTCCAGTGTTGCCGAACCGACCTATGATGGAACTGACATTGACGATACTTCCGCCACCGCCGCGCTCCATCAGGCGAGCGGAACTCTGAGTGAAATTGATAACTCCTTTTATGTTCGTGCTCAATGTCGTGTCTATGGAATCTTCGCTGATCATTCCAATCAGTGCGTCGTCCAAAATTCCTGCGTTGTTCACCAGCGCATCAAGGCGCCTGAATTCGCTGAATGCCAATCGTGCGGCTTTCTGAGCAGTTTCCGGTTTCCCAACATCACCGCTAACTGTCAGTACACGTCTATCATGGCGACTAGCAATTTCTTCAGCCACTTTCTGCAATGCGGTCTGCTCCGAGCGCCCGACAAGAATCAGATTCATTCCCGCCGTTGCAAGTTTCTCGGCGACAGCAAGCCCTATACCTCGGCTACCGCCGGTGACTATTGCACAGCCGTCTTCAATCCGAAGAGTCACGATACTTTCCCATGATTTCGCGAGCCTTGTCGAAGCTACTCATGTCAAGAATGTCATCTGTATCGAGCATGCAATCGAAGCTGTCTTCAAGTCCCGCGATCAAGCTCATATGGCCGATCGAGTCCCAGCCATTTGTTTCGTTGTACCGTAGTGTGCTCCGATCAACGTCGTCAGAGATTTTCAGTACATCCTTGAAAACTAAGAATATTTTTTCATCGTCCGTCATGTTTGGTCAGCCAGGCTCTTTAAGAATTTGAATGATTGTGAGGCAGCTTGCTTGTGGCTGCATACTCAAGATAGCAGGCACCGCGCTGAAGAAAGTTTACTACATCGATGTGTATGGAATGTAGCCTCAGAGCACGAAACAGTCCTCGGCCAGATGAAATTGCTCCTTGTGAGTGACTTCACAACCGTTGATTTGGTAAGTTTGCTATTCTGCACGCCAATCCAGCCCTCTGTATTTCAGGATGAAACTTGTTGATTTGCTTGAAGGCGTTGTTGAGCTTCCCGATGAGTTGGTGGGAAGTCAGCTTGTCGATGAAATAATTCAGTTTGACGTCGCTAATCAGCGAGAAAATGCGTTGATGTGGGTCAATAGTGCAAATGTGGCACGGCTTGAGGCTCAGACCAAGGGGGTTGTGATTGGTCCATCGGTGCACGACACAGATTTCGATCTTCAATGTGTTTATATCGGAGTAGAGGATCCTCGTGATACGTTCCGGCAGATCATGCAGCGCTTTCATGAACAGCTGCCTCCACAGGTTTTCGAAAGCAATGCAGCGATAGCAGATGGGGCTCGAATTGGAGCTGGAGTTCAGATAGGCAGAAATGTTGTTGTAGAGAGTGGCGTCACTATCGGGGATGGCTGTTCGATAGGTCACGGAACAGTGCTGTTAGAAGGTACCGAACTCGAGCCTGATGTCTCCATTGGTTCCAATTGCGTGCTCGGAGGCGACGGATTCGGCTTTGTGAAGTCCTCAGCGGGTCGGCATGAGCCCATGCCACACGTGGGCGGTGTCTTGCTTAAGCGTGGAGTTATAGTGCATAGCAATTCGTGCATCGACCGAGCGGTTCTGGGGAAAACCACTCTGGGAGCGTACACGCGCGTAGACAATCATGTGCACATAGGACATGGCGTAGTGCTTGGCGACCACTGTGTGGTTGCAGCACAAGTAGTTGTCGGGGGGTCCACCATGATTGGAGACAACTGCTATCTTGGGATAGGGGCCGCGGTGAACAACAAGCTCTTCATTGGTAGTAATTCTTATGTCGGGGTTGGGGCCGTGGTAATCCGTGATGTTGAAGAACGGCATAAAGTCTTTGGAAATCCGGCTAGACAAGTAGGTTTGGTGGAATAACTATGCTAGGAAATATCGAGAGAGTTCTGGTCCTCGCGCCACATACAGATGATGGCGAGTTTGGTTGTGGAGCAACGTTGTCTAGACTTGTCAGGTCGGGAGCCGATGTTCACTACTTGGCGTTTTCTGCTTGTGAAGAGTCTGTACCAAAAGGGTTTGCATCGGATATTCTGCGTCACGAGGTTATAGCCGCAACTGCTGAGCTTGGTATTCCGAATGAAAATGTCGAGTGTTTGAGCTTTCGCGTCAGATATTTCGCAGAGGCTCGCCAAGATATACTTCAGACGCTCATTGAAACCAGAAAGCGTATAAACCCTCAATTGGTGTTCGCTCCATCGCTGGACGATGTTCATCAGGATCACCATGCCGTTGCAGTCGAAAGTGTTCGGGCATTCAAACATACGAATCTTCTGCACTACGAGCTTCCTTGGAACAACATGGCCTTTCGCAATACAGTATTCATGAGCGTTGACGAAGCTGACCTCGACAGAAAGGCCAACGCAGTCGCTCGATACGAGTCACAGGCGGGACGTGTTTATTCCGATCCAGACTTTTTGCGTAGTCAGGCAAGGTTCCGGGGTCTACAAGGCGGTTGTGAATTGGCAGAGGTTTTTGAGGCTGTGCGTCTCGTTATCGAATGAGGCGTCTTAGAAGCTTCCTTAAAGGGTAATTCACTAATAATGTGTGGTATTTCCGGCATCGTTGAGCTTGGCGGTGGCGCCGTAGACCGCGCCCTACTTGCGCACATGAACGATCTGATAGAGCATCGAGGTCCGGATGGGCACGGGATTCTGATAGAGCGAAATCTCGGTCTTGCACACAGGCGCCTGGCAATTCTCGACCTCAGTGATGAGGGGATCCAGCCTATGGAATGGCAAGACAGATTGGTTGTGGTTTTCAATGGTGAGATTTACAACTACATAGAGCTGCGAGACGAACTTCAATTGTTGGGGTATGCATTTCGCACCGGCACTGACACAGAAATTATTCTGGCTGCTTACGCTCACTGGGGTGACGAGTGTGTAAATCACTTCAACGGTATGTGGGCCTTCGCACTTTTTGACAGGCAGAATCGACGTCTTTTTTGCAGCCGTGATAGGTTCGGCGTCAAACCGTTTCATTACAAGGTTCAATCTGGTCGGTTTCAGTTTGGCTCCGAAATAAAACAATTGTTGGATTCTTCACCAAAAGTTAACAAGCGTATACTTTCGGAGTTCATACAGACGGGAATCGCAAATCATACGGCTGAAACCTTTTTCAAGGGGATTGAGTGTTTGCCTGCCTCTCACAACCTGATAATCGACCTAAGAACGGGGCAATGGAATACTGAGCGGTACTACACCATTGAGCGCGACGAGCAAGTTAATTCTTTGGACTTGAGTGGCTTTGTGGCCCGGTTGACGGATGAGTTCTCGCGATCTGTGAGATATAGGCAACGTTCTGATGTGAAGGTTGGAAGTTGCCTTAGTGGTGGATTGGACAGCTCAAGTGTAGTCACAGAAGCATCTGACCAGCTGAACGCTCAAGGTGCTGACCTTCCAATGACAGCAATTACCGCTATTTCCACGGAACCCGCTACTGATGAAACAGAATTCGCTCGTGCCGTAGTCGAAAATAGCGACTTGGTGTGGCGCACGACGAAGCCGCAATTCGAGGATTTCGTGTCTTTGGTAGATGAGGTTGTCTACACACAAGAGGAGCCTTTTGGAGGGCCATCTGTATTCATGCAGTACGCGGTGATGGCTGAAGCAAAGGAGGCTGGGTGTAAAGTCATGCTTGATGGGCAAGGTGGCGACGAGACGCTTCTTGGCTATCAGAAGTACTATCCATCAGCATATCTGGCGTTCGCGAAAAGCTATGGCTGGCGGCGAGCCTTGAGAGAGATTCAGAATTCGTCGAAAAACAATACACGTATGAGTATCAAGTGGATTCTTTTGTATTCGGCAGGCATCTTTCTGGCAAGTCCTCGGCGATGGCATTCGCAGTGGCAGACGCGCGTCATGAAGTCACATTGGCGAAATCTGACTGATCTTCCCCACATGAGACGAATAGCATATGCAGCACGTGATGTATTCGAGCTGCAGCGACTCGAGATAGAGTGTACTAACTTGCCGGTACTGCTTCGTTTCGAAGATCGGAATTCAATGAGGCATTCGATTGAAACGCGGTTGCCATTTCTCGACTATCGGTTTCTGGAGTCAGCCTTAAGCGGACGTGTAGAGCACAAGATTCACGGAGGATGGGTGAAGTATGCCTTGAGAGTGATGATGCGTGGGCGCTTGCCTGATCGCATCGCATGGCGCAAGGATAATATCGGATTCAATGCTCCAGAGAATAGCTGGCTTTTGGCTCACACAGCCGCAATGAAAGCTGAAATAGCCTCGTCGGAATTGTTGAAAGACGTTTGTCATATGTCCCAGGTGTTGGGGCGATTCGAATCGCTGAATTCACAATTGAAATGGCGGTTGTATATCATTGCGGTTTGGGAGCGTCTCTACAATGTCGAACGGTAGGCATGTTTGTCATATGACCTCGGTACATGCGAGGCACGATATTCGTGTGTTTCACAAGGAATGTCGCAGCCTTGCGCTCGCCGGATATTCAGTTACGTTGCTCGTTGCTGATGGGAAGGGAGATGCCGAAGACCACAAGGTCGCCATAAAGGATACCGGGTTGGTTAAAGGACGGTTTTCTCGCCTTTTGCGCTCCGTGCCTAGAATATACTGGCATGCTCGTAAGTTAAAGGCTGACGTTTATCAGTTTCACGACCCAGAGTTGTTGCCAGTGGGATGGCTTTTGTCGGTCACTGGAAATTGCGTCGTTTATGATGCTCATGAAGATCTCCCGAATGATGTTTTCAACAAACCTTACATTAAACCGTTTTTGCGTCGGCCGTTGTCCAGTTTAACGGCATGGTTGGAACGCAGCGTAGGTAGGCGTTTGGCAGCATGTGTTTGCACGACAGATTATATTAAAAAAAGATTTGACAAGGCTGGTGTAAGGACGCTGCTTTTGCGCAATTACCCCAAGGCAGATATAGACGTGGCACTTAGAGTGCCTGCAGAGGCTAAAAAATTCACGTTGGTTTATGCTGGTGCAATATCAGAAAATCGGGGAATGCGTACGATGTTGCGAGCCGTCGAAACTGCAGAAGTTAGATTATTGCTTCTAGGTCGTTTTGGAGATCCGGCTCTACTGGAAGAGCTTAAGAAAACAACTGCTTGGCAGAACCACGTGGACTATCGGGGAGTCGTAGATAAGGCTGCCGTTGAGGAGGCTTACAAGCACAGTTCCGCAGGGTTCATTGCTCCTCATCCCGATCCTAATTATATACGTGCATTACCAGTAAAATTGTTTGAGTACATGATGTTCGGGTTGCCTGTTATCGGCGCCGATTTCGACTTGTGGAAATCGATTATCAAAGGCAATGATTGTGGTATCAGCGTAGATCCGTTGAATGTGGATGCGATTGCGGACGCTATTGTACATCTTCGAGATAACCCTTTGGAGGCCGTCGCCATGGGTGAAAGAGGAAAGGTGGCTGTAGCAGAGAAATATAGCTGGGAGACCGAGTTCAATGGTCTGGATGATTTGTACAAGCAACTGTTGAGGAGTAGTAATTCAGTCGGATCAATATCATGAAAATAGTTTATCTACATCAGTTTTATATAACACCGAAAGAAGCCGGTGGAACGCGCAGCTATTACCTGTCGCAGGCGCTTAGCAATGCGGGGCATGATGTAGTCATGATCACAAGTAATATAAAACATAGGGACTGGCCGTTTCTCAAACGTGAATCTCACGGCAAGGTCAGGATTCTATACATAAATAACCACTACGATCCACGCATGGGAAAACTGGCTCGTATTGTCAGTTATTTAAGGTTTGTGATTATCTCGAGTTTTTACGCTTGGAGAGAGCGTGATGTTGACATGGTATATGCATCTTCCACACCCATTACTATCGGATTGCCAGCGCTCTTGTGCAGATGGCGGTCCAAGAGCCGATTCGTATTCGAGCTGCGCGATCTATGGCCGGATGTCCCATATGAACTTGGCTATATCAAGTCGCGTGTTCTCTACAGAACTTTGAAAGCATATGAGCATTACTTGTATCGCAAAGCTGACAGGATAATTACTATTAGTGAAGGTATAAAGCACCATGTCGGCGATGAATGGACTCACAAAACAATGAGCGTCCCGTTTGGTGCGAACATTGATCTGTTTTCTTCAGCTAAAAACAGTTCATGGAAGTCTGCCAAGGGTATTCAGGCCAGACATCTCTACGTTATGTCTGGTGCAATCAGTGTTTCTACCGGTATGGAGTACCTGATCAGTGTCGCGCAAGAGCTTCAGGAGCGCGGCGAGCGCGACATACACATTGCAATTATTGGAACTGGTAGTGCCAGACCAGCACTAGAGGCACGTATTGCGGAGCTTGAACTCGCTAATCTTTCATTGCACAAGCCTGTAGCGATCGAGCACCTCAATGAGGTTTATGCCTCTGCGGACGGTGGAATAATCCTGTTTGGAGCCGCTAGTGGTATTCATCGCTTCACCGCGTCTCCGAACAAGTTCTTTGATTACATCGCTGCTGGATTGCCTTTGTTTTTCAATTTCGATGGACCGCTGAAAGATGAAATAATACGAGAAGGTATTGGAGTGCATTCACCGAGTGATAATCCCGGGGCGATGGCAGATGCATTATCCGCTCATAGTCGAAGTACGAAGGGTAAGGTTGCGGAGTCAGTCAGAATTCGGAACTTTGCAGAAGAAAATTATGATAGGAAAGCGCTGCTGAGAGGATTGCGTAACGAGATTGAGTCTATTGGATAAGTCTCAGGATGCATATCTTGATCCTGGATTTCTAGAACTTCCCTGAATTAATGTGTAGCTTAAGATATGTCTGATTTTAACGCACTCCACCTGTCTTTGACAGATTTCAGTAACGCGAGCCGCGTGATAAAGGAAACTCGTAGCCTGACCGATGCCAGAGTTTTCGACCACATCTACATAGCTGCACTACACAGATCTGGTGCAGGGCTTGCGGAGCGCGAGGCCATCAGCAGCCATGTGGCTTTGTACCGCTTGGTACTGGCTAGCCGGCGCCTTGGTGCATCGATTTTTGCCTATGGCATGATGTACCTGGAATTTTCAATCGCGGTTTGGCGTTTGTTCCGCAATAAACAGATCAAGTGCGTAAATGCTCACAGTCTCGCAATTTTGCCCGTAGCGTGGCTACTGGCTCGCTGCTGGTCGGCGAAGCTTGTTTATGATGCACATGAACTCGAAACAGAGACGAATGGGTTGCATGGGCGTAGACAGCGTATCAGTCGCTGGCTTGAAAGGAAATTTATCTATAGGTGTGACCTGGTTATCGTTGTGGGCGAGTCTATTGCTGACTGGTACGCAGAGACCTATAAAATTGATCGACCTGCGGTGATATTTAATGCTCCAGTGATGCAGCACTATCCTGAATCGACTCGACTTCGTGATCAGCTAGGCCTGCTTCCAGAACAGCGAATACTTCTCTATCAGGGCCTACTGACAACCGGTCGGGGGATAGAAGTTCTTCTTGAGCATTTTACTTCACGTCCAGCGACTGACCTTGTAATGGTGTTTATGGGGTACGGTCCCCTGTGGGGGCAGATAGAGCGGATTGCAGTTACATGCTCATCAGTGAGAGCTGTTCGCGCGGTTCCTCCAGATGAAGTTTTACAGTACACGGCGTCGGCTGATTACGGAGTAGCCTACGGCGATGACATTTGCCTAAGTTACGACTTGAGCATGCCTAACAAGCTATTCGAATACCTTATGGCCGGATTGCCGGTAATCGTGTCTCCATTGCATGAAATGTCCACATTTGTTATGAAGTATTCATGCGGTGTTGTAGGCAAGAGGTTCGGTGCGGATAGCCTAGCGAATGCAATAGAAGACTTGATGCAGAGAGATCGCGCAGACCTTTCGGCCGCTGCGCGTTTGGCTGCTAGAGACAATGCTTGGGAACGGCAGGAAGAAAAAATGATTTGTGCATACAGATGTTCGAAAATCGGAAAGGACGAATTGTCGTGAACCGCTAGGCACGCATATAGTGTGTTAGTGCACAAGTCGGTGAGGTTTGGTGGTAAATACAGAATCATTACGAGATGTTTATTCCAATGTAGTTCAGTGCCGTTATATATAGGACTGCGCAAGACGATAGAGGTAGGAATCCTGCAATAAGACCGGAGCCCTGCCTTGAATTTAAAATTCACAGATTCTCGTTCGTGTGACAACTTACGGAGAAGAATCGAAATCCTGACATTAAGTATATTTGTCGCTGCGCTGACCGCTTGCAACGGCGAAATTGAAACATTAGCGGCCGCCAACGGTGAAGCAAACGCTCAAACGGAAGGTTCGGAAGGCACGACGGGTGTTATCACAGCTGGTCAGATCATTGAGCAAATTCAGGGAGTTGCGGTAACCGACTCTGTGGACGGCATTGATGGGCCTGCAACCGAGGCTTCGGTTGATGAGACGCAAGTCAGCAGTACTTTCACTGTGATACCTGATGTGCCTACTTCATCGGTGATCGTAGTTTCTCTAGCGGGTCAACAGAATGGTGCCAGGGAAGCTGAACCAGTAGTAGGGGCTGCATCTCCGGTAGTAGACGTGGCGGAAACCAAAGTTGAGGCCGCCGTGGCGGAAGCCACAGCAGCGGCAGAAAAAGCAGAAGCTGCACTGAAAGCAGCAACGGAAGCTGCCAAGAGGGCCGAGGCTGCTGAAGCCTCTGCAATAAGGGCTACTAACGAAGCAGAGTCAGCTGCGGAATCGGCAAAAGCAGCAGAGACAGTCGCAAGAGAAGCGGCGAAAGTCGCGGCAAAAGAGGCTATTGCTGAAGCAAAGGCAGTAGCCGTGGCAGAAGCGGCCGCTGCGGAGGAGGCGGCAGCAGCACAAGAAATAGCGGACGAGGCTGCAGCTGCAGCTGCTGAGGCAGAGGCGGAAGCAGAGGCAGCTGCCGCAGCGGCAGAGGCAGAAGCAGCTGAAGCAGTAGCGGCTGCAGAGGCGGAAGCGGCCGCGGAAGCGGCAGCAGCGGAAGAAGCAGCGGCTGCGGAACAAGCAGCAATGGAAGCAGAAGCTGCGGCGGCAGAAGCGGAAGCGAAAGCGGCTGCAGAGGCGGAAGCGAAAGCGAAAGCGGCTGCAGAGGCGGAAGCGGCTGCAGAGGCGGAAGCGAAAGCGGCTGCAGAGGCAGAAGCGAAAGCGGCTGCAGAGGCAGAAGCGAAAGCAGCTGCGGAGGCTAAAGCGGCGGCGGAGAAAGCTGCAGCCAAGTCAACAAATGAGTTGATAATGTTTGGGACTTCAATGGCTCCTGCTGCTCTGACTAATTCGTCCGTTGATCCTAGCGGTGCAGAGGGGAAATTCAGTCATGACATGGTGGCGCAGCGATTCGTTGCTAAGAGCGATTCGCTAGTGGGGGCGCGCATATACCACGTGTATACGCTAGACTGCCGCGGTTACTGTAGCGGCAACGGTGGCACCCTTCGTTATCATATCTATGCGGATGATGGCTCCAAGGAATCGTTTCCCACTGGGGGGGCTTTGGGTAGTACGAAGGACATAATAGCCGCGCCAGGGATTTTTAACAGTAAAGAAAGCGAGGCAAAAGCAGCTTTTCCAGATGCGCTTTGGGCTCCGTACAAGGAAGGTGGTACAAAGCTGAAGGCATTCCGTCGGTTTGACTTCGTGAGTCCAATAAAGTTGAAGGTTGGCAATACTTATCACTTGGTCGTGGAGAACACGTCCCCTGATCAGACGTCGTATATTGGAATCAACAATTTTCGTGGAAGCTATCGCAAAAAGCGTGACAATTTAATGTTGGACAGCGCTTCCGAATTCGATATCCCTGGGCTGAATTATGGTGTGTCCCATTTCGATGATGGTAAATGGAGTACTGCCAGCTCTGGTCAATGGGCAATTTATGAACATTATTATGCAGATGGTACTCGTGATGGCCAGACATATATGGGGCCGCAGAACAATGATGACGGCGATAAAGATGCGTCTTATGCGATAAGAAGTGATCAGCATGTCAGGCAGACATGGACGCCTGACTACGATATCCTGTTGGAGGAAGTAGGCTTCTACACCGCACGTCAGTATGGCAGCAGTGACTTGCATGTGCGCGTGAGGCAAGGGGGGAAAACCTTGTATGAGGGGAATATTGCTTCTAGTAACTTCCCGCTGATTCCAGGAGGCCCTACCACCACTTCGAGTACAGCCGCCCCTGAGGCTGGAGATTGGGGGGCATTGAGCCTGCCGGCGATAGCGTTGGTGGCAGGTGAATTGGCTACGTTGGAACTTTCGACTAACAATGGAACTGAATATGAAATTCTAGCACCGCAAGATGGAGTGGCTTCAGGCTACTTCATGGGCGGAAGCTATACCCACGACTTTACCGTCGGGCATGCACAAGTCTCGCATGACAGCGGTGTAAGCTGGCTTGATTTCAAGAATTCGGGGCGTAGAGGAAAGAACAATGATTTGGCTTTCTATGCGCTAGCACGCGAGCGATGAATTAGGTAGATAGGCTCCCCCTGGCGAATTTGTCAACGACCGCTGGGGGTGCTTGAAATCAATCATGACGCGGAGCACAATAAGGCCCCTGTAGACAATTGCGATAGTCTATGCCGCGATTGATAAAATTTTGCAGTCAGTTCGATAAGGAAAGTATTCATGCCTCTGGTCAAGTTGTTCTCGGCGTTTGTCATATTGATGGCACAGGCTTTGTTCATTTTTATGAACACGAGAGGATTCGATGGCGGTACAGGCTATGTTTTCTTACTGTTGGCACTTGCTGCATTCGGGGTATTGGTTCTAGCATCCGGTGACTTGGCTAATGTTTTTCTTGTTAGAAAGTCGGCAGTCATATTGTTTTTTTTCCTATTCTATTTCTTCGTAAAATTTTATTTTGAATCCGGCAATGGTCAGGAGACGCGTGAGCTTATTGTAGGAACTACAGGCGGCGTTCTATTTGCGTTGGTAATGGGACTTCTCGCGTCCAGCTCGCTAGCGGTAATTTACGATCTGAGACAAGTTCGCGCCGTAAGTGGGTTGATTTATCTCTTGGCATTGATATACGTGCTTGTGTCACTAGCTCTGGTTGCTATTGTATTCCAAGGGCATTTTGCAGATGTGCGTACAGACAAGTTGCTTATTTCTGAAAATACCGGGAAGTATCAGCGCATAGGTGACTTGTTGATTATGCTGGTAATGACGGTGGTTGCACTAGGCTGCGTTCTTATCGCTTCCGCGAGCAGGAACAGTTTGATCCGCAGCGTACCTGCCTCAGTACTCATACTTTTTCTAGCAGCCTTAGCGGGTTTCACGGCACAAATTGTCGGGAGTAACAAGGGGATTGTAGTTCCGGTTGTATTGGCACTTATATATCTTATGGTCATGATGGTAGCCGTTATGAACTTGGGAGATAAGCGCCGGATTGGTATAGCGCACATGATATTTGGAAGTCTTGGAGTTAAGCTGATTCTTGCATCTATAATTGCGGGCGGCTTGCTGTTTGCGTTCGCAGATACTCTTATCGCATATTTTAATATTGATGTCTCCGGTTTGCGGATAACAGGATTTGGATCAGACGACAGGTCGTCTATCGATTCGCGTGAAGAGATTTTCAAACAAAATTTCATGACGCATTTTACGTACAGCCCCTTTTTTGGAAATACGCAAGTAGATAAGTTAACGACTGGTGCTGGCACGTACGTGCACAGCGTTCTTTCGGTATTTACGCACTTGGGATTGTTCGGTGGATTGATGTTTACCGCGTTCATCATTAGTGTCTATCATGACATTACGAGGAAAAAACGCTCTAGTGAAAATTCCTTGTATGCAAATAGTCGATACGGAATATTTCGTTTGCTTGCATTCATGGCAATGTTGATAATGTGCGGTTTCTCGGCCTTTTTTACCTGGATGCCATTGTGGTTTGCATTTGGACTCGTTGGTGACTGGTTCCACAGTCGACGCGTTGAAAGTTCACACGGTCATCGTCGCAGGCGTTCAAAACGACGAGTGCGTATAGGTTCGAGCACCCAAAACCTCGCGTAATGTAAGGATTAGATCTAGTATCGTTCGGCTCTTGATGTTCTAGTCCAATTTATTGTTGCAATGTCACACGAATTCACTCATTCAGATCCTATCCCCGAGCAAGCCTCGAGTGTAGAAGCCCTGTTTTCTGGCGGCTTTAAGGCGTGAGAAAAATATTGAAGCTTGCCTCGTTTGGGGGGGCGAGTAAACTACGCCACAATTTCCTTGCGGTGTTGCAGGCTAACGTTTTGGCGCAGGTAGTCGCGCTAGCCGTCGCCCCAGTACTCTCGCGGCTTTATACTCCGTCAGATTTCGGCACGATTGCGATATTCGTTGCAGCCTTTCAACTCATCGCGGCGATTAGCACAGCTCGGTTGGATTGGTCTATCCCTAATACTGATACAAAGAGACAAGCTGTCAGCTTGTTCAGTACAGGTTTCATTGCGCTGTGTGTGGTATGTGTTTCTACAGCTGCCGTCTTTGCAATAAAGCCCCCACTGCTGGATCACTGGAGTGGCTTCACGACGCTGGGTAGTTTGATCTGGCTACTTCCGGTCACAGTCTTCGGCTTCGGATTAAATCAGCTGTTGCAGGGATGGTTTGTTAGGGAAAACAACCTCGTCCCTGTCAGCCGGATGGCCGTCGCCCAAAGTTTGGGTAATGCGAGCGTCAGTGTTTTCCTGGGGATGTTGCACGTCGGTGTTGTTGGCCTGGTGCTGGCTACAGTAGTTGGAGCTTGGCTAGGTATAGGAATGATGATCAGGCGAGCGAAAGGCCTGTTCCCGACCGTCTTCACGGTGAGCCTGCAGGAGATATGTGAATCGAGTCGGCGTTATTGGAAGGAAGGTTGCATATCGTCTACGGTTTCTTTGATTAACGCAGCGAGCGCCGCGGCTCCTGTTATTATGCTGGCAATGTTTTTCAGTGTGCAGGAGGTCGGTTGGTATTCGTTAATGCTGCGGATGGCTGCTGCTCCAGTAGGTGTTGTAGGTAGAGCTCTGTCACAAAGTTTCTGGGCACGAGCTTCAGAGCTGGTCAGGGCGAAAGAGTTTAGTGCATTATCCGCCCTGTATTTGAAGATCATTCGATTATTGTTGTTGGCAGCTATTCCAGTTTCACTGGCCTGTTTTGCAGGGCCTTGGTATATCGGGTTTATCTTTGGTAAAGAGTGGGATGGGGCTGGCCATGTGCTGTTTGCTCTTACACCTATGCTAGTTGGAATAACCGTATTTTCCTCAACCAACCACCTTATTGTTTTCAGTCGACAGGATCTGCAGTTGATTGGAGATGGTTTTCGATTGATCGCAGTTATTTTTTCAGTATATCTGGCACATCTGTACGATTGGAGTTTTCTGACTGCAGTTTGGTTGGTTTCATTCTCCTCGTTGACTGCATACGTCATTCTGTTTGGTATTCACAGATATGTGCAAATATATCATGATAGAGGCAGTTGATTGTGAAAGCAAAATATACATGTGTAGATATTACTCCTGTATCAGCTATATTGACAATCAGAAGTAGGAGAGAGAAGGTTGACCCGCATCCCGTCAATACGCTAGAGGCGAATATTGTCATTCTGTGTTCTGCTGATAGTAAAGATGTTGTTTTTGTCAACATCGATAGTATATTTTCCAGTACACAATTGGAGAAAGAGATATTATCTCTTGTAGCCGATCCGGATATCGAGTTATTGACAGTTGCTACGCATACCCACAATTCGCCAGTACTTGATTCTACGTTTTTGAAGGGTGCTTTATTCGATACAGAGGCATTGGATTTCGTTGCAAGAAGCATCGCTGATGGGGTGGATGAACTGCGGACATCGCCGTTCGAGGATGTGGATTTGACCATCGGTTATGCTGAAGCTGTAGGTAGTGTTTACCGGAGAAAAGAGACATGGACTTTTATGGGGAAGCGTTGGCCGCCTTACAGTAAAACTTGCTCAATGGTGGCAGATCGCAATCGGAGCATCCTAAGAACGCTAAGTGCCATCAGCGCTAGAAATTCAAGTGGTGGCCTCGAATTCATTCTTTGGTCCTGGCCGTGTCATGCTACCTCCTGTTGCGAGGACAGCGATTTGAGTTCCGATTTTCCAGGGAGAGTAAGAGACAGCTTGCGAATGGAAGTAGGTGATGGAAAGCGTATTCCGATCATCTACTTGCCAGGTTTATGCGGAGACATTCGTCCGGATTCGTCCACACTGTTCTCTCTCAATGGAGAGCGCATTTATCGACCATTTGCGAGACAGTTTATTTATCGTAATAGAGATTGGACTGAAAAATTCGCAATGAAAATTGCGCAAAGTGCTATTCAAGCTCTTCGCGAGGGTGTGGGTATAAATACTCTAGAATTTTGTCATACGAGCAGAACAGAAATCGAAGTGAGTGAGATATTTGACGGAGACACTGATGCATCTTTGACTATGACGAGGGTTACTAGTGGTGAATTTGATATTTTGTTGCTTAGTGCCGAAGTTTGTAGCCCATACTATGAGCTGTTCAGGGAGGTGGTGTCAGACACGACAATTTGCAGTGGCTTGGCGGGACAGGTGTATGGTTACCTACCGGCCGATGAGCAGATAGGGCAGGGGGGGTACGAGGTTTCACGTTTCATGACGGCATTCGATCTGAGTGGGGAATATAAGGCAGATATTCAGGTGAAGGTCCGCGACAAGGTTGGTCAACTGTATTCTATTTGACAAGGCAGGAGAGCACTACAGTTCGAAAGTGTGTCTGCGTATTCATGTGCTTTCTTTCTACCCATGTTCAAATTTAATTGCCTGATTTTTGTAAGGTATTGTTCGTGGCCCTTGTGTTCGCAGATCGGTGTGGAATATACAAGAGCATAGGTCTCGTCATCATATGTAGCTTGTCGTGTCAAGGGCAATGCTTTGATAGGCAGGATTGAGCAATTTCGCATTCTGTTGGAAGAGGACGAATTTTCCTGTGTAGCGTTGGGTAGGCTCAGAGACAACCTGTTTCCGGAGTAGGTTTGGAGTTTGGCGGGACAAATCGTCCATATCAACAAGATCAATTAGCGCACACGTAAAGCGTAAGACCCGTTATAATTAAGCGATACCCCCACTCAAACCCGATCTGAACCTTGTCCCAAGAAACAAGTAATTCCGTTTTTCAGACTAAATGGTGGCTGGATGCTGTAGCGCCTGGGAAATGGTCTCAAGTGGTAGTCGAGGATGAGGGCAATCTGATTGCCAGATTGCCGTATGTGCTGACAAAACATAAATTCGGAATTGTTCGAATAGGCATGCCTCAACTGACGCAGACTTTGGGGCCTTGGATACAGGAGCATGAGTCGAGACGCTACTCGCAGCTTTCACGCGAGAAAAAAATTATGGGGGAGCTCATAGATAAGCTTCCGCCATTTGATATTTTCGAACAATCGTTTCACTACTCTTTGACAAACTGGATGCCTTTTTACTGGGCCGGTTTCGATCAAACAACTCGCTATACTTATGTGATCGAAGACATCAGCGACTTGGAGCGCGTCTGGCAAAACTTTGAAGGTAAAAAAAGAAGATACATAAAGAAGGCGCAGAATATTGTTGAAGTCAGGTCAGACCTCCCGGCTGCTGAATTTTACGATCATCATAAGAGCAGCTTGGCGAAACAAGGTGAGAATATTTCTTACGAGTTTGCTTTGTTCGAAAGGCTGTATGATGCGGCTTATGCGAACTCGGCTGGTAAGACATTTTACTGTGTCGATTCTGGAGGCTCGATTCACTCAGCATTATTCGTAGTTTGGGGGCCTAAATCTGCATATTTCATGATCAGCAGTGTCGATCCGGAGTTGCGAAATTCTGGGTCCTTGTCGCTACTATTGTGGGAAGCTATAAAATACGTATCTACTTTTACTTCGCGTTTCGATTTTGAAGGGTCAATGATTGAAGGGGCTGAGCATTCATATAGGGCTTTTGGTGGAGTGCAAATGCCTTACTCAATAATTACGCGTTGCAGTAAGCGTATTGGCCTATTGCGTGCAGGAAAAACAATATTGAGAGATTCAAAGTCATTGTTCAATAAATAAAGATGTCAAGTTTATTATGCCCGTAGGGTAATCTCTTGGATTATTTCAAGTTATTGCTTAGTAGCTCATCTATTGCATTGCTAGTGATTTTTTCCACGAGTACATCTTTTTTCAACAATGCTCTTACCCATCCATTTGTTGCAAGTGAAATTACGGTGCCTTTTCCATAATTTTGTCTCACTATGGGTGCTGAATGGTTAACTTTCCATTCTCCCGATCGGGCTGAAACCGTCCATGATTCCGCTAATGGCGTCAATTTGTTCGTTTTGATTTGCTCAGTCAATACATCGGAAGATGCAGTATGTGGTTCTAATGGCCAACCGTCTGTTTCACCAAAATTAAGGCCAATTCCATCTCCAAGCCAGTCCCCGTCCGAAAGTCCGGTGCCGCGAAATAGCTGATCTGCTGAGTCTAAGATTCGAAAGCCGTCAGTTCTTCTTAGAATTTCTTCGTCATTCGCAGTAACAGTAATGCCGCTTTCCCGTAGTTGCGACAATATATTTTGAGGAGTAACGGAGTCGAACTTCCTGTTTATGGGGTAGCCAGCAAACCTGAAACTTACGCCTAAGAGCGACTCCTCTGCAGGCTCGCCGTCGGCCTCATACCATTGTACCGTCCTTTGCAAGGTGCGATCCACAACCTTGCTCCACCACCAACTGGTATTGCCTGATATGTTAAGCAGGCCGGTGCCTGTAGATATAGCGTTCGCGATTTCATCGCTTAATATCTTGGGCCAGTATTCATCGTGGCCGTAGATTACGATCATTTCATATTTTGAGAGATTATAGCGTCTATAATTTTCAACCAGTTCTGACTGTGCTATGACGTCAGGCGGGCCGTAATTCCTGCTTATGAACTCTAGTGGGTTGAATGCTGGAGAGTGTATTCGAATTTCCCGTTTATCAAATATAGGCAGGTTTCTGATATGAAATTTAAAGAATAACTTGGAAAAAATCTCACCTATAGGTCGATCAAGGGAGACAATTACGTCGTTTCCAGAGTATAGGCTTTTGCCGCCTGTAATATTGTAAGCTTGCCAAGTGTAGTCTGGAACCAGCACCGCGATTCTTGAGCGTGGTTTTGCTGGGTCCGCGCTGACAATTAATGGTGCTTTGCGAAATCCATATGCCCATTGCACATCATAGATGCCAGAGAGCGGAGGCGTTGGTAAATTGATTGGGTTAGAGCGTAGTCTGGATGTGGTTTCGCCGATACTTCTGGATTGTAGGGAATTCGATATTATGGAATCAGCATGAAGGGAAAATGTTCTATCGCCTGGTATATGTCTTGTGATGGCGCTATAGAAGGAATTATTGGTGGCGGGAGAAATTACGATTTTTGAAAATACTCCTGGCTTCTGCAGAAAAAACACTCCGATGATAGCTAGTATGCCTATGAATAGGGCTAGCAAAACTGTATATCTGCCTGTAATTCTTCTGAGTTTTATATTGATTGATTTGGGCATTGTTGTTTAATTTAGCTTTCACCTCACCATCTGATATATATAACACGGGCAGAACGTGAAAGTCATAAGCTGGTGGTATAACCTTTATTTATACCAGCTTTTCCACCAGTTAGGTTGTCAGCTTTTGAGGTTCAGGAGTTGTACTCTTAGTATCAGTGGAAATCCGCATGCAAATTCGGAATTGCTGCCATCAAGCATGTGGAAGTCGCTTGTCAATTTGAACACATTTGGCGCTTCTGCTTGGTAGTATGCTCGATGTTACGTGGCGTTCCATTCATCTACCATTATCGCGGGTCTCGACAAGATCAACCAATGAACTCGATCTATTTCACTCCATTCAGTTTGCGAATGTCTGCACTTCAGGCGTTTTTTGAAATTCCATTCTCAGGTCATGACGTTTATCATTCACTCGAAGTTCAGAAGTGGAGAGTTCACGAAGGGAGTGCAGTTCTTGTGCTTATGACACGTGCATCTGGTGAAGTGGATGTTTTTAGTTCGATGTCACAGTCGCTGAGCGCTGATTGGTTTTTTGGCGAGGCCGCCACAGCTCTGCATGAGTTTGGCTCAGTCCAGTCGACTGCCTTCGCCAAGCTGGAGTTTTCAATTAGTGAGGAGGGGCTGTTTGCTGACATTGATTTCCGTGATGGCGAGAATAGAAGTATTCAGCTGAAGGCAGTTGAGCCTCATCAAGAGGATTCCGAGGTCTTCAGCGTTTTTGCTCCTGCGCCTTTTCGCGTATCACCCACGCTTATCAGGTTTCTTTCTATGCGTCGCCTTGCCTTGTGTAAACGAGCTGCTGCGCAATTTAGCTTGCGGATTGATTGTGCACTCATGCAGCCAGTTACGCTGCCAAGTTCGCCCTTGGTACGAGTTCCCTTGGGTGGCAGGCTTCGTTACTCTGCCCGTTACTGTGCTGATCTGTTACTCGCTTCATTGAATGCGGTGGTCATAGATCACTGTGGATGCATAGGATCAGAGACTGACTTGAGGCAGCAATTGGCCTCTTCCACTGAACCGGTTTGGGTATCTGGTGAGCAATTCGAGACGCTTATTGATGAAGGGAAGAAAGGTGAGCTGTTAATTTGTGCCCATAGAGTAAGAAATAAGTGTACCTCGCTTGTCCTGTCATTCGACCCGCCTTTTATCGCAATGAAGAAGGACTGCCAGATTGAGGGTTCTGGATATGGTGGCGTGTTTTCTCTCGAATCCGGAGGGGAGCAGGTATGTTCGGGTGAGTATCAGTTCACAAAGGGCGGTGAGATGGTTTCATTGAGATTAGTGAACGTCAAGCAAGAATGGAAGCCGTCAGTCCAGACCTTCAGTATTAGGGTAATGCTGTGGCTTAGGAGGATCCGACGTCGTGGGGAGAATTATCGCCTGGACGCTGAAATCTACAGTGACGGTGGATCCATACCACGGATCGTATCTAGATGGACTGGACTAAAGGGTTGAAGTGGAACACAGATAAAAGCTTGAATATTCTGAGATAATGTCAAGTAGATGTATACCCTTTGTCATGGACGGATTAGTCTAGTTGAACATGCGCGAATTCAGAGCCAGCCTTCCAACCACGCCGCTTCAGCAAGGCCTGTTGTTCCATCATGTCAGTTCATCCGCAGCTGGTGTGGACGTGCAACAGATCGGCATTCGCCTGAGAGAACCACTGGATGAGGAGCGGTGGCAGTCTGCATGGCAGTTTGCTGTACAGCGCTTTGATGTGCTGCGCTCCTGCTTCAGTCTGACCGAACTGGGTGCTAACCGCATGGTTCTCAACGAGTTTCAGTTGCCCATGACCGAAACAAGATGGGGCGGCAATCTTTCGGAGCGCGATCTGAATCTGGCGATCAGCGAGCTGTCAAGGCAGGAGCGACTTGCCAGTCCGGACCCTTTGTCTAGCGTCCCTCAGCGCATGGCGGTTGTGCACATTGCCGAGGACGATTACCTGGTGTTGTGGACGTTTCATCACGCACTGCTTGACGGGCGTTCTTTCGTTCAAGTGTTGAGAACGGTATTCAATCATTACGACGGATTGCATGGAAGCGAGAACCCGATCGTAGATTTCAATAGTTATGTCGAGCAAGTCAACAAGCCGCTATCGTCGGCGGGACGGGCGTTCTGGGAAGCCCGAGTAAGCTCGATGGAGGCTGTCAGTGGGCTCAGATCAGCCCCTGTACATGCAAAGGGTATTGGAAACGACAGCGATATTTTCCAAGTGCAACAGCGTGCACTTGATCTGGAATTGAGTGATTCGGTGCGTCGTCTTGCCATCCGCGCTGAGTGTAGCGTTCATACCATCTTGCAGGCAGCCTGGGCATTGTTGCTGTGCCATCACAACCGGCAGGAGCAGGTCTGCTTCGGCTCTGTGCGGGCCTGTCGGCACTCTGTGCCTGATGGCGAAGAGATGGTCGGGCTATTGATCAATACAGTGCCCCTGGTGGTAAAAGTACCGAACGACGCCAGTGTGATGTCGGTCCTAAAAGGGATAATGGCAGAGCAGCATGCGCTGCGCAGCGTGGAGACCACACCATTGTCCGAGATTCTGGCGTTGGCGCCGTTCAAAGGTGGCCCGGTGTTCGATACAGCTATCATGTTCGATACCCAGTCTCTGGATACGCGCATGCGGCAATTGGACCAGAAGAGGTTTGCAAATCGACGCTTCAGTTATGAGGGGCAAACCAATTTTCCGGTGACCTTGATAGCCTATGGGGATGAACGCATTTTACTGCGTTTAGAGCATTATTCTTCATATTTAAATGAAGTTGCGGCCAGCAACCTGGTCTCAGAATTGATCCGCTTGCTTGAGTCTTTGGCACGAGTGGAGGATCTGTCAGGCACGAAAGCCATGACGCTTCCTTATCTATCCCGGGAATCCCTGAGGCAGATGGCACAGTGGAATGCTACCGATACCGACTACGGCGCGTTTCTTCCATTGCAACAAACCTTGCAGAAGCAGTCCTTGAAGACCCCTTCAGCTACAGCCTTGCAGTTCGAAGATCAGCGGCTGAGTTACGATGCATTCGATAAAGCGGTCAACCAACTTGCCAACTTTCTGCAGATAAAGGGCCTTGGTACTGGCGACGTGGTCGGAGTGCTCGTCGAACGCTCCATCGATCTACTGGTCTCGATCCACGCAGTGGTTCGTGCGGGTGCCGCTTTTCTGCCGCTTGATGCCGAATTTCCGGACGATCGGCTGGATTACATGGTGTCCAACGCAGGTGCTGCACTGGTATTGCATCAGAGTAATCTGAAAGATCGTTGCAGGAAGTGGCCGGTGGAACAATTGAATCTGGCGGATGCCCAGCTATGGGCGAATTGCTCCGTACTGCCGCCCGTAGTGAAGTCGTCCCCTGAGGATGCCGCTTACATTCTTTACACGTCCGGTTCCACAGGACGCCCGAAAGGTGTCATCAACACACACCAGGGGATCGTCAACCGACTTCAGTGGATGCAGGAAGCACTCAAGCTCTCTGCCGATGATGTCGTGCTGCAGAAAACCCCTTGTAGCTTCGATGTCTCTGTCTGGGAGCTGTTCTGGCCCTTCATGGTCGGGGCGAAGCTGGTCATTGCGAAACCCGGCGGTCATCGTGACCCTTCGTATCTGTGTTCTCTCATTCAGTCTGAACAGGTTACGGTCATGCACTTTGTGCCGTCCATGCTGCAACTGTTTCTGGATGAGCCAGCCGTGGTTGACTGCAAGAGCATTCGGCAGATTATCTGTAGTGGCGAAGCGCTACCGAAGCTGCTGCAACAGCGCGTTTTTTCATCGATGAATTGCCGCCTGCACAATCTCTATGGCCCGACGGAGGCTGCCATCGATGTCACCTGGTGGGAGTGCGATCCGAAGAGTGAGCTTCCTTTTGTGCCATTGGGAAAGCCGGTTGCCAATACCCAGTTGCACGTGCTTGACGGTTCTCTCGAGCAGGTGCCGGTGGGTGTCGCTGGGGAATTGTGTATCGGTGGGGTACAGGTTGCTCAAGGGTATGTCAACCAACCCGAACTGACGGCCGATCGATTCATTCCCGATCCTTTCCGTGTAGGTGGAACTCTTTACAGAACCGGTGATCTGGCGCGTTGGAGCGCTGACGGCATGCTCGAATACCTGGGCCGCCTGGATCATCAGGTAAAGATACGGGGACAACGTGTCGAGCTGGGTGAGATCGAGCAGGTGCTCTTGAGTCATGACTCAGTGCGCGAAGTGGTGGTGACTGCGACCACAGGCCCGGATGGACAGGGGCGATTGACCGCTTACGTGGTACCGGCAACTGACACTGATAGGCTGGCTCTATTTGCGAAAGAACGTCTGCCTGCATTCATGGTGCCGTCGCGCTGGGTGGGGCTGGAGCGATTTGCACTCAATGCCAGTGGCAAGGTGGACCGCGCACAGTTGCCTGATCCGGTGGAGCAGCACGATTCCCGTGTTGGGGATGATGTGGCAATGAGTCAGTCGCTGGATCCGACGCAATCGACCGTACTGAAGCTCTGGCAAGACCTGCTCGGTGACCAGAGCTTGTCTATCGATGATCACTTTCTGGACAGTGGAGGCGATTCACTGAGCTTGTTGCGTCTGCGAAACATGCTGCGAGAGCATCTGGGGGCTGAACTGAGTGTGACTGAGCTGTTGGCAAACAGCAGCATTCGTCAGCAAGCTTCACTGGTCCAGCAACTCACCAAGGCTGCCTCGGATCTGAGCAATCATGTTCGGTCAGATAGCGAATCAACAAATGGGGATTCTTTGTGTTCTACCGCCAACGGCGAGTCCTCCGGGACTACAGCGCTGGGAGAAAGAGTTCGACAACGCCAACAGGCTATCGTCAATCGGCGTAAAAAACGCTTACGTGGGGAACATTCATGACCGATAACGACCATTCTGGTTCGGTAGCTGTCATCGGTTTGGCCGGAAGGTTTCCGGAATCGGAGTCGATAGAGCAGTTCTGGCGTCTTCTGCAGTCCGGTGAGCACGGGCTACGCAGATTCAGCGACGCGGAGCTGGATGAGCTGGGTATTCCCGCCGAAACGTATCAATCTGACAATTTCGTTCGCGCAGGCAGTCGATTTCCGTACGCTGATTGCTTCGATGCCGCCTTTTTCGGCTTTACTCCTCGCGAAGCCAGCATTATCGACCCCCAATGTCGTGTGTTTCTGGAAACCTGTTACGAAGCGCTGGAAAACGCTGGTTGCGACCCGTACAGCTACCCTGAGGAAATTGGCGTATTTGCTGGGTCGAATCCGAACGACTATGCCACTTTGCTGGGTGCCGCCGACCCGCGAGATTCATTGAGTGCCTTTGATCAGCTCATTGGCTCTGACAAGGATTTTCTGACCACTCGGGTATCGCACCGCTTGAATCTACGTGGCCCGGCGATGACGGTGCAGACAGCCTGTTCTACCTCGCTGGTGGCCATCCACATGGCGGCGCAATCGCTTCTGGCTTTTGAATGTGGTGCTGCGCTGGCCGGCGGTGTTTGCCTGAATTTTCGGCAGGGTGTCGGGTACTTTCATCAGCCAGGAATGATTCTGTCTCCCGAAGGACGATGTCGCGCCTTCGATGCGGAGGCCTCTGGGACAACGCTGGGCCAGGCTTGTGGTGTGGTCATGCTGAAGCGCCTGGACGACGCTCTGAACGACAGGGACCATATCTATGCCGTTATTCGGGCGTCGGCGATCAACAATGATGGTGCCGACAAGGCTGGATACACGGCACCGAGCGAAAAAGGTCAGGCTGCTGTTATCGAGTTGGCCCAGGAGCTGGCAGGTGTGTCACCCGACGAGGTAGGCTATGTTGAAACGCATGGTACGGGAACACGCTTGGGAGATCCTGTCGAGGTGGCAGGGTTGACGCGCGCATTCTCTCGCGGCACTCAGCGTAAAGGCTATTGCGCGATCGGTTCGGTGAAGTCCAGTATCGGTCACACAGATGCTGCGGCAGGGGTCAGTGGCTTCATAAAGGCGGTGCTCAGCCTTCATTACAAGATGCGCGTGCCCAGTCTCGGCTTCGAAACTCCGAATCCCGCTATCGATTTCGAAAATACACCGTTCTACGTGGGGACTGTGCTGGAGCCCTGGCAGAGCGAATCTCAGCCTCGAGTGGCTGGCGTCAGTGCCTTCGGCATCGGTGGCACCAATGCGCACGTAGTACTTTCTGAAGCACCCAGGAGCTCTGTAACAGGCAGTTCTGCTCAGCGGCCATGGGGGGAACTCATGGTGCTGTCGGCGAAATCCGACACGGCCGCGAACAAGCAGGTTGAGCGTTTGCAGGACTATCTGCAAAAGAGTGAAGACACAGATAATGAGTCGGTAGGCTATACGCTGCGTCATGGGCGACATGCTTTCCAGGAGCGGCGTGCGTTTATCGTGACAGACGAGTCGGAATACGGGAAACCGTCGAGCGATGACCCCTCAAGCCAGCAAGACAAGACAGACGTCAGTTTCCTTCCCGTCGTCGCTGGCAAGGCGCTGGACGTGCCGCGCCGTCTTGTCTGGGTATTCTCCGGGCAGGGCGCGCAATATATCGCCATGGCTCGTGGGCTCTACGAAAAGGAGCCTGCATTTTCAGCACGTTTCGACTACTGTGCAAAACGATTCGTACCGTTGATCGGTGTCGATCTGGTTGAACTGCTTTTCGATTCTTCGGGATCGGATGCCGAGGATAGCTTGCAGCAGACTGCCATCACCCAGCCTGCATTGTTTTGCGTCGAGCATGCAATGTCCCACTGGTTGGGGGAACAGGGTTTGCAGCCCACTCTGCTGATAGGCCATAGCATTGGAGAGTATGCAGCAGCCGTCGAGGCGGGGATTCTGTCCCTCGATGATGCAATTGACGTCGTCGCCGCTCGTGGACGACTGATGCAATCGATGGCTCCGGGCAGCATGCTGTCCATGTCTGTCAGTGTGAACCGCACCATCGAGGTGCTTCAGGATGCAGGTCTGGCAGGCGAGGTCGAACTGGCGGCAGTCAATTCGAGTGAACAATGTGTTGTGGCTGGCCCGACCGCAGCGTTGCAACAGCTGACCACTTACCTGGATGATGCTGGAATAGCGAATCAGATCCTGCGCACCTCACATGCGTTCCACTCTCGCAGTATGGACGCAGCCGTTGCAGCATTCGAGAAAGTACTTGCGAGTGTTGATTTGCATCAGCCTCGCATTGCCTTGATGTCAAATGTGACGGGTCTGCCGATCACGGATGAAGAGGCTACCAGCAGTGCTTTCTGGGCCAATCAGATTCGTCAGCCAGTGGCCTTTGCTGCGTGCATCGCACTGGCACTGAAGCAGCCTTCAGTGTTCATGGAAACAGGGCCCGGGAAGACACTGTGCAATTTCATTGAATCACACCAGGATTTTGAAGGCGCTGCTTCCGTTGCCGTTCCCGTGATACGTCATGCACGTG
This sequence comes from uncultured Granulosicoccus sp., assembly GCA_947492525.1. Lineage (GTDB taxonomy): Bacteria > Pseudomonadota > Gammaproteobacteria > Granulosicoccales > Granulosicoccaceae > Granulosicoccus. The sequence continues at coordinate 37,363 of CANLNQ010000030.1, read as the reverse complement.
CAAAGCAAGATGATGCGTTTTTTGCCTTGAATGCAATTGGACGTGCCTGGTGTGCTGGTGCGCCTGTGGACTGGATCAAGTTCGACCGGGACAGAGCTGTCCGCAAGGTTCCACTGCCGACTTATCCTTTTGAACGTAACAGGCATTGGGCGCCTGCCTACCTCCATCAGTTGGCCATGCCCGAATTCGGAGGAAAAGGTGGTTCGCAACGGGAACAGTCCGGAAGCACGTCCGTTACTGCAGCTGGCAGAGAGCCCTTTGACGATTGGTTGTATACACCCGTTTGGGAAAGGGTTTATCTTGCCTCTAATGACGTAGCGCCCGATGAACAGGCAGAAACAACCGAGTCGGTATTGGCTGTGTTGCCCGATGGTGAGAATGGCGACGCACTTTCCGTGCTTCTGCAGGGGGCGTTCGAGCAGCTCCAGATTGTTCGTACTCCCTCAGACGTGGATGTACTGGAAGAAGGGGCGCTGAGATCTTGCGTTGAGAAGTTGCACGACCAGGGGAGGTACTTCAGCCGGCTCATCCATGCTACGTCCATGTCTGCTCCGACATTGGAACACGTCAGTTCTGTATCAGCCTCGGGCGCCAGCGCCGATGCGCCATCGTCAGTTGACTTCAATCAACTGTTGGCTGACAGCCTGCTGTCAGCGCTCGAATTCGTGCAAGCCGGGAGCCGTTTCATCACGGATGAAGGTTCGCTGCACGTCGACTTCATCAGCATGGGGGCGCATGATCTCATCGGCAATGAGCCGTTGAACCCATCATCGGCCACCCTGTTGGGTGTTGCCAAGGTCGTCCCCCTGGAATACCCGGCGATGCGTGCTCGACATCTGGATATCGATGAGCAGGCGTTGTCGAAGCAGGGCGGCGCAGATGCATTGATATCGCTGCTGCTGCAGCGGGATACTCCTGCGATTCTTGCCATTCGTCATGCTCAGGTCTGGCAGCCCGGCGTTACCGTTCGTCATTGGCAAGAAAGGAATGCGCTGCCTTCCACGTTGCGCAAAGGTGGCCGTTATCTGATGGTCGGTGGTCTGGGAGGCGTTGGTCTGAGCCTGTCAAGGCATCTGGCCGAGACATGTCATGCGCACCTGGTGCTGACCAGTCGCCACGGGCGACCTTCGTCAGAAAATGCGGACAAGGAGACGCTTGACCGTCTGGCCTTGCTCGACGCTATCGAGAACGCGGCTGCCAGTGTCGATATCAGAGCGGTCGACATCACGGATGCGGAGCAGATGGCTGAAATGATTGAATCAGTTGAGGCTCAGGCTGGCCCTATTGATGGCGTGGTAGTTACAGCAGGAGTGTCAGACCAGTCCGGATCGATACACCGGCGTACCCGAAGTGCATCGGCTTCGTCCATGGCTTCGAAGGTTGTCGGGGCTCGTATTCTTGTGGATTTGTTCCAGACACGCTCCGTGGATTTTCTGCTCTTCTCTTCATCCATAGCTACGCAGCTTTATCACAATCGATTTGCTCAGGTGGGCTATGTGTCGGCCAACTCCTATGTGGAAGCGATGGCTGCCTACGCCCGCAAACGCGGTGTACCCGCTTTGACCGTGGCGTGGGATGATTGGCTCGATGTAGGAATGAGTGTGCGTGCCGCAAGTGATTTTGGTCGCGACTTTGGCACATCAGTCAATCTTGTCGATGAATTGAACTCCTTTGCACCTGCAGATGGCGTTCGATTGTTCGAGAGAGCGCTGCGTATGCCGGAGCCGCTCAGCTATGTGTCGCCAACCAATCTGAACCATCGGATCGAGCAGGATGTTCATGTGGTTTCGCCATTTCTTCTGCAGGCGCTGGGTGAAGATCAGGTGCCTTCTGATGAGGCTGCAGAAGAACAGGCGGAATCGCTGGATTCTCGACTACGAGCCATCTGGATTGCCTTGTTGGGTGTCGCAACGGTTGATGATGGTGATGACTTTTTCGATCTGGGCGGAGATTCTCTGCAGGCAGCGCGGATGGGGGATCGTTTGAGTCGGCAACTGGGTGTCAATGTACCGCTCAATATCATTTTCGATAACAGCCAATTCGACCAATTGCTACTGGCACTTGCTACGCAACTTGCCGACACGGATTCGGCGGGCGATCAGGTAGAAAGGCCCGTCAGCTCTCGCAAGGGTGACGGTAAATTCCTGTTGGCGCCGGCTCAATTGCGGTTTCTGGAAAGAGGCACGCCGAACCCGGATCATTTCAACATCTCTGTGCTGCTGGAGCCAGCCTCCAGTGTGGAAGTGCCGGCGTTGGAGATGGCCTTGAATGATATTGTTTTGCATAATGATGCATTGAGAATGCGGCTGCTGGAGCCAGCAGAAGGAGCACCATGGCAGCAGCAGATCGGCACTGTTGACGGGGTGCGGCAGCTATTGACGCTCTGTGATTGCAGTGATGAGGATGAGCAACTGGCTCACATGGAAGCATCGCAGAGAAGTCTGGATCTGAAAAATGGCAAGGTCATGACAGCCGTGCTTTACCGTCAGCCTCAGGGCACCGAGACGCTGTTGCTTGTATTGCACCATTTTGTATCCGATAGAGTCTCATTGCTGCATCTGATCGATTGTCTGGATGACGCCTATGCCGCGAGGCTGTCTGCGGGCGATTCCCTGCTACCGGGAACGAACAACTACCCTGAGTGGATTGAACGGTTGGCCGAAGAGGTGCAGGCTCCATCGGTGGTGTCTCGGTGGACAGAGTTGCCTTGGGACAGGATTGCACCCTTGCCGGTGGACAGAGACAACGATCGACTCGAGAACAGGAACGATACAGGTGCCGATGTTGTATTGAATTTCACTGGACCTTCTGTCGAGTATTTGTTGAAGCAACGCCTCGGCCGGCCGGACGTATTCCTGATTGATGCAATCAGTGATGCCTTGTCAGGATGGACGGGGAGCGGTTGTGTATTGATGGATGTCCTTGGACATGGAAGGCGTCTGTTTGATGACCTCGATGTCAGCAGTACTACCGGTTTTTTCCTGGTGTACAACCCGGTGCTGATTGATGCAAGCTCGTCAGATGATCGTAACGCACGACATACCTCGATCCACGATGCTCTTGATAATGGCTGGCAGTTGGATGCCCTGCGTTACTATTCTCGAGATGACTCTGTGCGAAAACGGATGGCGGAAATACCACGCTCCCAGGTGCTTTTCAATTTCGTGGGTAAAGAGATTGCGAATGACGATGGAACCGAGTTCCGGGTCGTCGAGGGAAATCGTGGCAAGGAAATTGACGACCAGGGCGTGCGTGATCACCTGTTGTCCATCCTGGCGATCACTGAAAATGACTCGACAATCACTCTCCGAATCGTCTACTCCACGCGTTTTCATGACCGTGAGACGATAGAGCGTTTCTCGGTGATGGTTCGAAAAGCCGTAGAGAGCCGTATGGAAGAGGCCAGCGCTCGATTGAAGACGGCATGAAACGAGCGCGACTGATGCCGGGCACCAGTCTGCTCGATTCGTCACCGCGATGTCGCCCTGGCAATCAGCCAGGGCAGTTTCGAAATCTTTCGACGCTCAGCGCGAAGAGCAGTCCGCCCCATTCGTGAACCAAGGCCTTCAGTAGACGCTTGTCGAGTAGTGTTCGATACCCGTAAGGTATCGGATCGGAGCCCACGCGAGCGATATACCCGTCGTGACACTGACTGAGCAGCACGCTGGCGCGCTTCAGATGTATATCGCTGGTGACGGCAACAAGCCGAGTCAAACCCAGTTCCCTGGCCACCCTCGCAAAGTGCAGTGCTTCGCCAGCAGTGTTGTCCTCTTCCACCAGAAGGCAGATCAGACGATAGGGATGGTCCGGCTGTTCGCAGTGCTGCAGTATGGCGTCACGACCAGGCCAGGGTAATGCGCCGGAGTTGACGATGACAGTAGAGGCCACACCGTCGTTCGCCAACTGCAGTGCCTTCTCGAAGCGTTCGCCGCCGCCACCCGCAAACACGACAATGGCATCGGTGTTATCGGGTGTGTCGTACGAAGGGTGCAGAAACATTCGCCAGGAAAGAAGCAGAAAGGCATTTGCAATAATCAGTATCGTGATCAGAAACAACTTCATTGTAGTCAGGTAGACGATGGGACTGTGTGCATCAACGGCGAATAGTGTGCGGTATGCTCAATCGTGTTCAATCCATATTGGCAGCATGGCTGATATTTGAGGATTGATCATCAGTTTAATGTGATCGATGTTTACATGTGAAAACACAGGCCTTTGTTGACGAAGCAATGTCACGACATGCAATTTGTTTCTGATCCGTTAGACGAGCCATGTAACACTTCACCAATTATCACCTCGGTTGGAAATATCAACTTGTCCTACCCGCTGAAGCCATGAGCGGTGCTTATTCCAGCACCAACATCAGGCATGGCGTGCCTGAGCCCTGAACTTCAGCCTATCAGGTCTGGCGAAAGTAGATGACCCTTGCTCAGTGCTTCTTCGCGACGATTTGACAGTCGCTCAGGACATTCCTTGGCTGACCTTTCAGGGCTGATATGCCAGGAACTACGAGGCGACTAATCGGCGGCTTCTCCCACAGACCTGAGCGGGGTCTTTCAGAGCATTGGCGAAGACCGGTATAAATACCTGTTCACAGGGCATTCATCTCGGTTCCAAGTGTCAAGCCTTGGGGTGACTCGGGTATAATAGAGGGTTCAAATCCGATCTTGGTATGTAATTCAGTGGATCAATTCGTTTACGTCAATAATTGTGGCCGTAAAGTGAGCAGACTGGTAGGAAAGTTGACCGGTAAAGGCCTGTATCCTACAGCGGTTGCCTTGGCTGTATCTATATCCACCAATGCGACTGCGCAAGAGGGGGCTGCAATTGCTGTTGGCGAAACAGATCTGATTCCAGCTGTAAGAATCGACTACGTTTCTACCGACAACCTGTATAGAAAGGCAGAGGATGAAGTATCCGGGAGCGGGGTTCTGGTCGCGCCGTCACTCGTCTGGCGCGCGGATCGACGACTACTGAGTCTGAGTGCGCAATATGCAGGGGAGTATGGTAGCTACTCGGAGGACGGGCTTGACTACGACGATCACGAATTGCTGCTGCAGGGCAACGGCAACATCTCCAGTAAGCAGCGTTTGTTTGCCAATCTCAGCTTCAGCAAGACCACGGAAGAGCAGGGAACCGGTCAGACGAGTACCGTCCTGGATCCGTTGGATGAACAGATAGAAATCAATCAGGTGACTGGTAGGGTGGCATACACCTACGGTTCGCTTGAAGCGCGAGGCAACATTACCGGCGGTTTGCTGGTGAACTCCACCAGCTTTGCCAATGTGGAACAGTTTACTGACGGTGACGATTACAGCCTGATTCAGCCCTATGGAGTCTTCTCATTGCGGATTTCACCGGACACTCGTGCATTGTTTGAAGTCAGGATCGGGCAGCGTGACTATGATGCTGACATCAATGACAGAAGCGAACTCTCACTGTTGACCGGTGTGGAACTGAGCGCTTCTTCGAAATTGAGCGGGAACGCTCGAGTGGGCTTTACGTCAGTTAGCTACGACAACGCTGACGATGCCGACTCAACGGCTGTGATAGCGGAAGTCGGGCTGCTGTACTCTCCTGTTTCGTACAGTACGATCGGTTTGAACCTCGATCGACGGCTGGCAACAGAAGAGATCGGTAATGGCCTACTGGGTGATTCGGTATACAGCTCTGCCGAAGTTGCCTGGAATCATGATTGGTCCAGCCGGATTCAGTCCACCGCCGCCGTGAGCTATCTGGATTCGGATCGCGACTGCCCCGATTACAGCACACAGACCTTGAGTGCCACGCTGGAGCTCAATTATCAGGTACGTCGCTGGTTGTCGTTCGGCGTCAGTGGTGGCCAGGCGACTCGCGCGCTGGATGCCTGTGAAGGGACCACCGAGGCTGATGCGGATCTGGATTACGATCGTTCAGTCGTTGGTGCCCATGTGCGAGCCACGCTGTAAATGCGATATCAGGAATTTGACGATGTATACCGGAAGAACCTGCGATAGGCATAGTGCTGTGCTTGAAAGCCAGCGCAGTGAGCTGATATGGCGTTATGTGAGCTTGGCTGGAAAATTATGCACACCCCGGGTTCCAATCGTAGTTTTGAGAACCTTGTTAGTCAGACTGACCTTCGAACCTAGTAATCTTGCCACCAACAATCGTTTGAGCTTTCATAGATGAGTATTTTTCACCTGCCAGCCCTGTTTCTACTGTGTCTGACATTGGTTAGTTGCGGAACAGCCACCTCCGTTCCGGATGAAGTGGTGCCCGCCGATGTCGAGGTCAGTACAGATGTTGCCGCTGACGATGCTCCTTTCGAGATCCGGAATGACTACATTCTGGGCCAGGGGGACACCATATCAATTCAGGTGTTTGACGAACCTGATTTGACGCTGAGCACCGCTGTCGGAACCAGTGGCAGTATCAATTACTCCTACCTGGGAGATATCAGAGTCGCCGGCAAATCGCCTTCCGAGCTGGAACGCCATATCGCCGGAATGTTGCAGGACGGTTATCTGGTCAACCCGTCGGTCAATGTGACCGTGTTGGAGTACCGGCCCTTCTACATCAACGGCGAAGTCCGTGCACCGGGTAGCTATCCATACCAGCCGGGCTTGACGTTGGACAAAGCCATAGCGCTGGCGGGAGGACTGACAGATCGGGCCTCTACACGAAAGATGTTTGTTACCAAGGGTCAGGGCGGAAGCCAAGCGGAGGAAGGATCCAGGGTGTTTCTCAATTCCAGGATCGCTCCTGGCGATATCATTACTATTAAAGAAGGGTTCTTCTAATGGCACGTTCATCAGATATACACCCGGGCGCTGACAGCTTCGACTCTGAATTCAGGGAAGACTCGGACGACCGCCTGGATCAAATCGATCTGCAGCACTACGTACGCATTCTGCGTAAGCACAAGCTGCCCATCATTCTGTTCACTGCAGCTATCACGGGGTTGGCGGGCTACTACGCCTATACGGCAACTCCCGAGTACAAGGCTACATCGACCCTGCTTATCGAGTCTCAAGCCAACACGTCAATTTCTTTCGAGGAGTTGGTGGGCGCTGAGTCTGAAAGTCAGGATTACTATGAAACCCAGTACGAGATGCTGAAATCGCGTGGTCTGGCCAAGCGCGTTGTTGACAAACTGGATCTGTGGAATGATCCGGAGCTGTCTGCGACCGCACAGGAAGGGGCAGAGGGCGACGCATCTTCCGCCGACTCGGAAGCACCGTCAGGACTGGCGGGTATGGTTGATGGCGTCAAGAGTTCTCTTGGCCTGAGTGATTCCGAGCAAGACGGCCAGGGAGTTGTGGTTGATCTCGACAACCCGGAAACGGCGCTTGACAATGGATCTGCTACAGATTCGAGTTCGCAGCTGACTGCTGCGGATACAGCTGAGCTCGATCGTCGGGTGCTGGCTGGTGAGGAAGTTCCTCGATTCTCCGTGTCCTTGAATGAAGACTCCTTCGGCGATGAAGATCAGTTGACTCAGGATCAGCAGGTTGTTCTCAGTCGGTTCATGGGACGCTTGTCGGTTGAGCCTGTCAGAAAGACAAAGCTGGTTAAGATCTCCTATGCTTCAGCAGATCCGGTGCACGCCGCGAAGATAGCGAACACTGTCAGCGAGCAATACATCGATAGCTATCTCGATGCGAAACTCGAACTGACCACGCGGGCTTCATCCTGGCTGAATGAGCGTTTGACGCAACTCAAGGCAGTCCTGGATGAGTCTGAAGACCGCCTGATTGCGTTCAAGCAGGACAATGGTCTGGTTGACGTGGGTGGTAGCGTCGGTCGATTGAACGAGCAGGAACTGCTGCTGGTCACTGCAGAACTGGCGCAGGCCAGAAGTGAGCTTTCTGCCAAAGCCGATGTTTACCGCGAGGTTCAGTCTCTGCAAGACCAGCCTGAGCTGCTGCAATCCATCCCGGCTTTTCAGGCCGATCCTCTGGTGCAGGGAGTCAAGGTCGACCAGGGTATAGCTCAGCGTCAGCTGGATGAATTGCGTAATCGCTACGGTGAGAGGCATCCACGAGTTGTCGATGCGAAGTCTCAACTTGCCACATTGAACTCCACCCTCGAAGGTCATATCGCTCGAGTGGTGGGTAGTGTTGCCAAGGACTATCAATTGGCTCAACAGCGAGTTGCGTCCATAGAGGCCAAGCTGAGTTCAGGCAAGAATGAAATTCAGGCAATCGGTACGAAGAAATTCGAGCTGGATGCTCTGGAACGTGAAGTTGCCACCAACCGTACCATCTATGACACCTTCTTCAGCCGTATCACCGAAGCCAAGTCGGCGGACGGCCTGGAATCTGCCAATGCACGAATTGCGGATTACGCGCAGACGCCAGTATCTCCGTTCAAGCCGAAGAAGCAGTTGATCATTGCTCTGGCCGCTCTGGGCTCTCTGGTTCTGTCGATGCTGATGGCATTCCTTTATGAGCAGATGGATGACACCGTCAAGGGAACAAGCGATATCGAAGAAAAGCTCGGCCTGAAACTGCTCGGAATTCTCCCGCTTATCAAAGGTGGTCTGTTCAATACCAAACAGAGCCTGCCATTGAGTCCGCTCGAAATTCCAGAGAAAAACCGAACATTCGCCGAATCGGTGAATACCGCGAGAACCGCGATCTGTCTGGATGACAGAGAGTCAATCCGGAAGGTAATCACCATAACGTCATCGGTGCCCGGTGAAGGTAAGTCGACAGCTGCCATCAACCTCGCTTACTCACTGTCGCAGCTTGAGCGTGTGTTGTTGATAGACTGCGACATGCGTCGTCCGACAGTTGCCAAGGCTGCGAGTCTTGATAGAAACGTGGCGGGCCTGAGTAACCTGATTGCCCAAACCGCGAGTGCCAAGGAATGTATCGTTCGTGGAGTGTTCGAAGGCGCTTTCGATATTCTGCCTTCAGGCCCTCTGGCAGAGCAGCCTCTTGAATTGCTGTCTTCCAAGCGATTCGAGAAGATTCTCGAGCAATTGGGTAACCACTACGATCGTATCGTTATCGATAGTGCGCCCACCCAGGCTGTATCGGACGCCTTGGTACTTGCCAGGCTCAGTGATGCCGTGGTTTACATCGTCAAGTCTCATGAGACATCCATGGAACTGGTCAAGCGTGGTGTTCAGCGCCTGCGCCAGGTCAATGCGCCTCTGGCTGGTGCCTTGATCACTCAGGTGGATATTCACAAGATCACAGCTTATGGTGGGGACTACTACTACCAGGGTTACTACGATTACTACGGTTACACCGAGAAAGGTCAGGCTGCCGGTCGTAGCGAGAGAAAGTCGTCGAAGCTGAAGCTGACTCAGAAGGAGTTGATGGACATTCGAACTGACAATAGTGAAGTGGATCTGGGTCTGGACTACGGCGACGGTGCCAGTAGTGCTGCCAGTAACTATGACTCTGACGAGTTTGATTTCACAGCACGAATAGATCCGCAGGATACTCCTCGCGCAGCCACTCGAAGCACGAGACAGCGCACGTCTACCGCTTCAATGGATGATGACCTGGATATCGTGTGATATGACTGATCGGCCGGATTGATTTATCCGGCTTGTATCAATGTGCAGAAAGGGCTTGTCACGATTGAAACGTGACAGGCCTTTTTTTTTGCTGTAATGAAATGGCGATTTGACTTGCCAGGTGAGAGTGCTGAGCGGACAACCATGACATGCTGGCCAGCACGCCAGCACGCCAGCACGCCAGCACGCCAGCACGCCAGCACGCCAGCACGCCAGCACGCCAGCACGCCAGCAAACGTTTGCAGGCGAATTGCCTAGCGTGTGATGCCGTTACAGAAGTTCTGAGCCATGTTTTCCAGGCTGTATAGCTTGTTGCTATCGCGACAGCCTTGCATCAGACTCTTCTGCAAGTCTTCATCACCGAGATATTTCAGAACCAGGTCCGCATAGCTGGCAGGCGTCACTTCACCGGTGTCGATCAAGCAGTTTTCCCCGTTGGCGAGATAGGCTATCTCCGGGCTGTGTTCACCCGCATCCGAAGTTATCAGAGGCCTGGCAAATTGAAAGGAATCTATCGCAATCAGCCCGACCAGACCTGGCATCAATATGGCGCTTGATTGCGCCAGCATTCTGTCTCTTTCAATGCCGTAGAGCGAACCATGGACATGCAGCCAGGAGCGTGATTCTGCCGCGGCCTCCATCGCAGCACGCTCTGGACCGTCTCCGACCAGGTGCAGCTGAAATGCTGGATTCCGCTCGGAAATGATGTCCGACGCTTCCAGAAGAAACGGCAAGAACTTCAAGTCGTACATGCCGCCTATGAATACACAGGAGCCCGGTGTGGGAGGGGTATTGCCAAGATCTGCGTTTGCTGATAACACGAGTGTATTGTTGACGACTGTGATCTTGTCTTCATCGATGGATTGCCTCAAGAGGCTGTTCTTGGAAACATCGGTATAGGCGAACCATCGATCCACATTGAGCATGATCCGCTTCAGCCAGGCCGATAGCTTGTACTCCGTGGTTGGCTGGAAATTTTCTCCGTGGCCGAAATAGCCCATTTTCAGATAACCGAACTGTCGAGCTGCAAAGATCACGTAGTTGTCCAGAAGCTTTGCCGCGTGCTCGACGACGACAAAGTCGCCGCGTTCAAGGTGTTTGAAGACGCCTGTCCAGTAAAGATATCGGCCTGCGACGGAGAAATGTCGAGTGTTGAGTTGGGTTCCCCAATCAGGTTGCACCATGCGTACTTTTGAGGCTTCGTAAGGGTCGGGCTCGGCATACAGGAGAACGAACTCGATATGTCGTTCGGTCAGTATTTCTCGTACACGTTCGAAGAAAGGCAGACGGTAATGAGGTACGAATTTTTGGACGAACACGACACGCATGTTGGATTTCACTCAGTAGTGCTAATGCTTCTGGAAGTGTGTCAGATCTTACATCCATTGCCGCGCAAAACGGGTGAAACAAGCATTTTTAGTCCCGACGTGTCGGGCTATTTACTGTAAAATTCCAAGCGTTTCCGCAGGTTGTGCATGAGCCGGTTTCTCTGTTCTGACGAGATTCGGTCTACGTAGGCTCTACTACGCTTCCTGCCTCAAGAGGTTGTGCTGGATAAATGAAAAAGAAGTTGTTGGTTACGGGTGCTGCTGGCTTGATCGGTAGCGAAGTGGTTGCCTGGTTCTCACGCCATGATTGGGAAATCGTGGGTGTCGACAACAATATGCGTGCGGACTTTTTCGGTCCCAAGGGGGATACCACCTGGAACACTCGTCGCATGGAGTCTGAATTTGCAGATTACCGGTGTGAAGATGTCGATATTCGTGACCGAGAGGCATTGCGTAGCCTGATTGCCGGTGTCAAGCCAGATGCGGTCGTACACACGGCAGCTCAGCCCAGTCATGATTTGGCCGCAAGCCGACCCTACGACGATTTCGACGTGAACGCTGTCGGCACCATGAATATGCTGGAAGCAGTCCGTCAGTACTCTACAGACATTCCCTTCGTCCATTTGTCAACCAACAAGGTGTATGGCGATGCACCCAATAATCTGGAGCTAGTCGAGAAGGAGACTCGTTGGGATTACGCCAGCCAGGACTACGCAAACGGTATCGCAGAGTCATTCACCATCGATCAGAGCAAGCATTCGATATTTGGCGCCAGTAAAGTGGCCGCGGACGTCATGGTGCAGGAGTATGGCCGCTATTTCGGTATGCCAACGTGTTGTTTGCGAGGCGGTTGCCTGACCGGACCAAATCACTCCGGTGTGGAGTTGCACGGTTTTCTCAGCTATCTGATTCAGTGCAATCTGGAAGAGCGTGAGTATACGGTGTTCGGGTACAAGGGAAAGCAGGTGAGGGACAATATCCATTCACATGATGTTGCAGCTTTCATCTATGAATTCATCAAGGCGCCGAGGGTTGCAGAGGTCTACAACATCGGTGGTGGACGAGATAACTCCATATCCATACTGGAAGCGTTTGAATTGATCGCGTCCATATCCGGCAAGCCGATGAAGTATCGCTATGATGAGCAGAATCGGTCGGGTGATCATATGTGCTATATCTCCGATCTGGCAAAAATGCGAAAGCATTATCCGGCCTGGGATATCACCAAGGACCTGAAAACCACGTTCCAGGAAATCCATGACGCATGGGTATTGCGTAGTTCCTGAGTGAACGCGGCTGCTAGCGAAAATGAATAACGACATCGCTGTCAAGGATCTCGACCCGCAGGAAAATCCCTCGAGGCGAACACGGGGCACACGCCGTGTTCGCAAGAAAAGCGGCTGGACGTTGTCCGGTGCCTGGCGGCGATTCCAGTCTGTTCTTGTGAAACCGTTTTTTCGTCTACTGCAGAATTCGTCCTGGCTCTGTGCCATTCCGTTGCTCTTGCTGTTAACGATTACCGCGACTGATTTCCTGATCCTCACTCACGTGTCGGATGCGGCAAGGAGCCTCTTTTTCGAAGAGCTGCCAGTTCCTTACAACGATAGCAGGCGGGATGCCGCTGAGGATCTGAAAGCAGGGATTCTGCAGTATGTGTACCTGGCTTTATTGCTCCTGTGTGCAGTGCGATGGCGCAAGATATCGGGCTATTTGATGGAGTGGCCGCACCTGCTGCTGATCGTGGCCTATCTGCTACTGGGTGTGTTCTACAGCATGAATCCGGTCAAGGTTGTCACAAACTCAATACTTGTACTGGTGGGTTTCCTGGCAGCCATTCTGTTCGCCTCCGCCTATTCCAGACCCGGTCACTATGACGGTTTCTTTCATGTCGTGTTCTGGCCGATGTTGGCTATACACGTGGCGAGCCTGTTTATCTTGAATCTCTACGATGTCGATATCGTAGAGTTTCTTGGTTCGACGCGTCGTTACGGAGGTCTGGCTGGTAACCCTAATTCGTTGGGGTCGACGGCTGTTTTGGGAGTGTGGGGTGGAGCCAGTTTACTGCTGTCCAGTAATAGCAGTCGCAAAGTCCGGATAATGGTTGCGTGTGGATTGTTGGTGATGTTCCTGAATACTGCCTTGTCAGGTAGCGGGACATCCACCGCTGCAGTCCTCATGGTGTTGTTTGCACTGCTCTGGCTGAGAATATTGGCTGCTTTCAGACCCAAGACTCGCATAATACTCAACGGATCAGTCGCATTGATCCTGTTGTTCGTTGTTCTCTACGGGCTGATTCTGACCACACCGGCAGACCTGTACTTGTCTGTTACCGGTAGCATGGGGAAGGATGCAACGCTTTCTGGTCGAACGGAGCTCTGGGCGATTGCGCGAGATGCGATCAGTCGGAAGCCCTGGTTTGGTTGGGGCTTTGATTCACACCAGACAGTCATGGCAGAGAGAACATTCTCTGTCCGGTTCAATCACTATCACAACGGCTTTCTGGACACCATTGTGGTTGGCGGCGCGATTTTGATGGCGCTGGTCTTGTATAACCTGTTCAGGTTCTGCGAGGTTTTCCTACGAACTTTCAGGAAAGACGCCAAGGCTTTTCCACTGTTGCTCCCGCTGATCATCCTGTTGACCTTGAACATGAGTGAATATTCTCTGCTGCGGCCAAACAGTCAGTTGTGGTTGGTGTATTTCATGGCCTTCACCATGCTGACATACAGCTCTGCGGTCAGTGTTTCCCTGCAGTTCAAGCTCGGTAGTTTCGGGGGGCAGCGGTCGAGCCGACGTAAGTCGACTCGCCGCAAGCGGGGTGAAAAGTTCAGGTGGGGGTGAAGAGCCGGAGGAGGGCGTGCGACGCCTCCTCCTTACCGTGATGCGCGGACTAGGCTTTGCCAGGCTTGCCAGATCAAGCTCATCTCCTCTTCCTGATCGAGTCCGCTCTCATTGGATCGATTGAGCCACTCGTCAGTCTGGTCAAGGTTGGTGTAGGCGTTGGCGCAATAACTAGCACTCTCGTCTGGCGTGCAGCCAAAGGATCTGAGCTGATCTTCGAGCACGCGTCGTGACTTTTCAGTGAGCATGAATGCAGCGTATACCAGCGCGTCACTCTGACTTTCCGATTGCTGCCTGACATACTCGGCCTCACTGGCGTCGCGTCTTATAGTGGCAAGTTCGCTGACAGCATTTCTCAGCTCCTCGACGGTGCTCGATCCCAGTGTGATGGAGCTGTTGTCCAACCACTGTTCTGGCGACAGCGAACGGTTGATCGCATCCAGCGTGTTGAACATGGCCAGGTTGGTGGCTGGTACTTCGCTCGGTAACATCACTTCCAGCTCGCTGATTGACTGATTGACAAGGCCGTGAGGTGTCTGAATGGCATCGCTCAGCAGTACAGTAGGTTCCGGTTCGCTCTGTGACAGGTCATCCAGTTGCAACTCGTTCAAGACTGGTGCCCAACAAGCGTCAGCGAACCGGATATAGGTGGTGTGCGATGGGGCCCAGCTCGTATCGTTGCCGCCGTAGAACGTCGTGAAAACAAGCTTTTGCACGGCTGGTTGGCTACCTGACGTCTGCCAGCCGATGTTCTCTCGATGCAGTCTCAGTTGACCATTCGTCCATGCCCTTAATGAACCGTCACTGACGCCGGTGCTCGAGTTGGTTTTTACTTCCAGAGTGATGTCGAACCACTCGCCTACAGGAATCTCGAAACCTTCGAAGGGATAGTCATCTCCGTATGGCAAATGTTGGCCCCTGTCAGCAGCATAGGAATAGGCGACCATTTTGGCTGTGCCATCCTTGTTACCACGCCACATCAACCTCAACGTGAAGCCGTCGGTCCGGAGTGCACCACCACTGGGTGAAGAACCGCCACCAAATCCAAACGCAACTTTGCCACCTTCGTTCTTGCCGCCCCAGTCGAAGCCGGGTTCGAAATACAGAGATTGCGTGAGTCTGTAGGTTCTGGATGATTGCAGATTGCTTCCTGCCTGTACATGGTGTGAACCGATACTGGTTGGTATCAGTTTCTGCCTGAAATAGGCGCGTTCTCCATCCTGTCCGGTTTCCAGATATTCCGGGCGTAGTGAGTAGGTGTAGTTGGTCAGCCAGTTGCGCCAGTCAGAGGCTGTGACCTGACCAAATCCCTTGTTTGTGTTTCCTATCTCTAGACACTCGGTCGTACCCAACACTTCATTGTTTCCCAGGTCACCGGAAAAAACGCCTTGTTGACTGCTGGCAGTGGCTACTTTGGCCTCGGGCACGGCCACTTCGATGGTCAAGCCTTCTACTGCAACCCAGGTATTGCCGTCATCGTAGGACGTCATCGCCTGAACGAAATAGGTTTGGCCGCTGGACAGACCTTCGATCCATTGATGATGCTCAAGGCCCTCCGAGCCCCATTTGTCTGATACCTGAGGGTCACTGGTCATCGGTTCGTCATTGCTACCCAGCAATTGATAGGTCAACATGGCTGGACGACTGATTTCGAAGCCGAATTCGATCAGCGCACGATCTCCTTGTATCCTCTCAACACTGATCAGCCGGCCTACCGCTCTTTGTGCTGCTTCGGCTTCAGCTTTTGCGGCTGCTTCGGCTTCAGCTTTTGCGGCTGCTTCGGCTTCAGCTTTCGCGGCTGCTTCGGCTTCGGCTTTCGCGGTTGCTTCGGCCTCGGCTTTTGCAGCTGCTTCGGCTTCGGCTTTGGCGGTTGCTTCAGCCTCGGCTTTCGCAGCTGCTTCGGCTTCGGCTTTGGCGGTTGCTTCAGCCTCGGCTTTTGCAGCTGCTTCGGCCTCGGCTTTGGCGGTTGCTTCGGCCTCGGCTTTCGCGGCCGCTTCAGTATCCGTTGCAGCGGCTACCATTGCTGATTCGGCTTCATCATCCGGAACATCCACCTCTATGGTCAAACCTGTAACCGGTATCCAGGTCTTGCCCTCGTCATATGACGTCATGACCTGAACAGAATAGGTTTCGCCACTCACCAGGTTTTCAATCCACTGATGGTGTTCCTTACCTTCGCCCCCCCAGTTATCCGTGAGTTCATGGTTGCTGGTCATCGGCTCGTCGTTGCTGCCCAGCACTTTATACTCGAGCACGGCAGGTCTATTGATGTCGAATCCGAATCGAATGCGTGCTCGATTTCCACGGACTTTGTCGATACTGATCATTCGACCGACAGAGGCCGGGGCGGGTTCGGGTTCGGGTGCGGCAGGGACCTCGACTTCGATCGTAAGCCCGTCAACATCGACCCAGGTCTCGCCATCATCGAAGGAAGTCATGACCTGAACATGATAGGTCTTTCCATCTACCAGGTCTTCAATCCATTGATGGTGCTCCCTGCCTTCGGCGCCCCAGTTATCGCTAAGTTCATGGTTACTGGTCTTCGGCTCATCGTCACTGCCCAGTACCTTGTACTCCAGCACGGCAGGTCTGTTGGTATCAAAGCCGAATCGAATGCGGGCCCTGTTGCCACGGATCTTGTCGATACTGATCATTCGGCCAATGGAGTCCTGTGCTGCTTCTGCTTTCGACCCTGTTCCGATTGTCGAACCCTTCGCACCGGAGACATCTACGGCTGTCGTATCGTTTGTGTCCGCTTCTACCGCTCCTGCTTCGAGTACCTCTTCGTCCTTTATGTCAGCATCAGCATTTGCGTTCGCTGTACTCGCCTCAGTACCAGTCTTCGCATCGCCCGCATTCGGTTCTGACGTGGCTTGTGTGTCCTCGGTGGCCGCTGCCGCTGCAGCTTTGGCAGCCAGAGATTCTGCTGAATCAGGTACTGCTACTTCTATGGACAAGTCGCTTACCGGAATCCACGTGGTTCCCTTGTCGTAGGACGTCAAGACTTGGACAAAATAGGTTTCACCACTCGCCAGGTCTTCAATCCATTGGTGATGCTCACGACCTGCGGATCCCCAATTATCCGTGAGTTCGTGATTGCTGGTCATCGGTTCATCGTCACTGCCCAGCACCTTGTACTCCAGTACGGCAGGTCTGTTGATATCGAAACCGAATCGGATGCGGGCTCTGTTACCACGGATCTTGTCGATACTGATCATTCGACCAACAGAGGCGGGCGCTGGTTCTGGAGCAGGGACTGTAACTTCAATGTTCAAGTCTTCTACAGGTATCCATGTTTTCCCGGAGTCGTAGGAAGTCATGACCTGAACCAGGTACGTCTTGCCGCCCACGAGATCTTCGATCCATTGATGATGCTCCCGGCCTTGACCACCATACTTCTCAGAGACCTGTGGTTCACTGGTCATTGCTTCGTCATTGCTGCCCGAGACCTTGTACGACAGCATGGCTGGTCGATTGACGTCGAAACCGAATTTGATACGTGCGCTGTTCTCCTTGAGCTTGTCCAGTTCGATCAGCCGTCCAATCGAGGCGGGGGCAGGTTCTGGCTCAGGTGGTGCAGGAACTGCAACTTCAATGCTCAAGCCCTCGACGGGTATCCATGTCGCACCATCGTCATACGAGGTCATGGCCTGAACGAGGTAGGTCTTGCCGCCCA
The DNA here is from genome assembly GCA_947492525.1 of uncultured Granulosicoccus sp. Taxonomy (GTDB): domain Bacteria; phylum Pseudomonadota; class Gammaproteobacteria; order Granulosicoccales; family Granulosicoccaceae; genus Granulosicoccus. Next base: position 20,004 of record CANLNQ010000030.1, on the reverse strand, counting down.
CGAGATCTTCTATCCATTGATGGTGTTCTCGGCCTTCACCGCCCCATTTCTCGGAAATCTGCGGCTCACTGGTCATAGGCTCTTCGTCACTGTCCAGTTCCCTGTACACGAGGACAGCGGGTCGGTTGACATCGAAGCCGAATCGAATGCGAGCTCGATTTTCTCGCAGTTTGTCAATACTGATCAGACGACCGATACTTGCTGTCGTGCCATCGGTCTCGAAAATGGTACCCGAGACCAGTCCGGGAACCGTTCCTGACTGGGAGTTGGAAGCGGCAACTGAAACGCTTTCTGCTCCTGTCTGCGAGTCTGTATTGGAAGAGGTCTGGCCGATTGGCGTAGGTGGTAACGTAACAACCACGCTGGGTACTGCCGAATCGATCGTGCTCTCATTCAGACTTGAACCGAGACCAGGGGCTGCTGCTGCCAGTTCCGCCGGATCCTGGGAGCTTGTATCAGTTTCGGTTTCATTGTTGTTCGCCGCGGAAGTAGTGGCGGCTTGCAGCGATTCAGTCGCATTTTCGATTTCATCTTCGCCAGCACCACAGCCCACGATTGTCACCGACAGTGCAACACCGCAGGTCAGTGAACGAAAGAACGATCCATTGGGTATATTCATCAGCTTGGTGCTACCAGTATGGTCTCTGTCAGACCATTTGTTGACAGAAGTCGCAGTGTGTAACCACGCAACCGGGTTTCTGGTAACCGTATCGGGAGTGATTCAGGTTGGTTGAGCACCTGCGTCACAGCTCCGGACATTGTCAACCGGGATTTGTCTTTTCTGTCAACGATCGCACTTTTTGCAATCAGGAATCGTAAAGCTGCTTGTTTGGCGAATGCAGTTTGCCGTAGTTGGAGAAAGCACGTTTCATCCAATCGCCAGCCTGTTCCTGTCTGGTCAATACCAGAACGGCTGCTATGGGCATGGATACGGCAACCATGAGAGCGGCTTTCAGCGTGAAGAGAAAAGGAGAGCCGGCGTCGCCTCTTTCGAGGCTGATACGTCGATAGTTTTCGCCTTGCTTTATGAATCGGTGTATCAGGTAGCGTGGCCTGGATCTGTCTTCCGGGATGTCTTCATAAGCCACGGCTTCGCCTGACCAGTAGATAAGTCCTCCTGACTCCCTTAATCTGAGAAAAAAGTCTGTGTCGGACCCACCTGATTTACCGAAACTTTCGTCGAATCGCAGTTCACCGATGCGTGACTTGTCTATGAGTACATTCCCGGTACCGGTATGTTCGATGGTGTGCAGATCGCGACGGCCTCGCGTATTGTGAAGGTCGACAGTGCGAACCCAACGCGGTGCCGAGGCATGAAATACCGCAGGCACCGGACCTGCGACAACGGTGGCATCGCACTTGTGCATGACGGCAAGGAGCTTTTCGAGCCACTGTTCTGTGGGGTACTCGTCGTCATCGAGAAAAGCGAGAAGTTCATGGCGCGAATGATCAAGAAGGATGTTTCTGCCAATCGCGATATTGTTCTCAGGTGAGTCAATGAGCGTTATCGGACAATGGTCAGCAAACGAGGTACTGGCTATGCATCGGTTTATCCGTTCACTGGCAGCAGTGCCGCTGTTGTTGGCAATCACTACTTCGATTTGACCTGGATGATTCGACACCACTGGCTTCAGGTGTTGCAGCAGCTTGGCAAGTCCGGCAGTTCGTTTTTCCAGGGTGATGATGCCGATCGAGACGGAAGGTGCACTCATGAATGCTGAGTTCTCACTGATTAGTCTGAAGTAGGGAGGCTTGTTTACGCTGGTAGAGTATCAGCGCAATGATTTCTCCAGCGATAACCGATGCCAGTGCCAACCGGATGGAATCGAAGCCTACGCCGAATATGAGCATTCCGCTGGCAGTGACGATCAGGGAGGCAATACTGACTCGCGATAGAAACTGGAATTCCATGGATACGACGAAAAACTGACCATGCCAGAAACGCGCTATGCTGCATGAAACCAGTATGACCCATACCAGCAGGTACCATTGAACCTGTTCATAGTCAGGTACAACTCTTTCCAGAAGGCCACCGTAGTGTCCCACAAGCAGAACTGCCACGTAGAGCAGAGAAAACAGTGTGGTTTTCAGGAGAAAGGAACGAATCGTGGGTGGCAGATCGCCGATCCCTTTTTGTTTGTAAATACGACGTAATGTTGGCGTAGAGCTGTTCACCAGACCTTGGCTGACGACAGCCATCGGCATGATCAGTAGCCGGCCGAGACTGAAATAGCCTGCGACAGTTGGTCCACTGATCAACATGAGGAATGGATTCATGCTCTGATTCTGAGCCCATGTTATCGCCATGCCTAGCAGGCTGAATCTTCCTTGCTTGAAATAGCCTTCAAGGACTCCGGCACTGAACTTCCAACTCTGCCACTGCGACTTTCGCAGAGAATCCAGGCATAAACGGTTTGATAGGAGGCTGGCGATCAAGCCGATAGACAGAATCGAATAAGCCGCCTCGACAACCCAGTCGCCATGGTAGAAAAGCACCAAACCGCCCATCAGCAGCACTTGAACACTGACGTAGATGAAGGTACAGCGCAGGGAGTAGATTTGATTGCCAATCGTGTAGGCATATTGCTTGAAGGCGTCAAACAAGACGTACAGGCTGATGTAAACGGCGCCTGCTGCGACAATTCGATTGTGCGTATCGAAATCGAACAGGACGGAGAGGATGCTGGTCGTTCCAGCCAATACCGTCAGAAAGATCGCGAGACCGACAAGTTCGATCGCCACGGTCGATAGAAAGATTCGTCGTTGCTCAGTCTCGCCGGCGGATGCAATTTCAAGCATCATTTGTCTATGCAACAGCGTACCGAAGACCCCCGAGATCAAGGTTCCCAGTACGAAAACGAAGCTGTAGATTCCGAATTGCGCGATGTTGCCGACGTGTATGACAACGATGGAGGCCAGCATGTTCGACCCGCTCATCAGAATCTGTTCGGTGACGCTAGCGTATTGCTTGAGTAAATCGCGTTGAGTCAGGCGCTGTACAATGCTGCTCATATCAGATAACAAGTGATCATTGTCTTCAGGCCAGACTGAATGGTGTCGGTTTCAGTCGTCAGGTTTTTCGGACCAGGCCGATCAGGAACGCTGTAAGCCAGCCGAGCATGATACCAGCTGTGTCTATGCCGAGATCGCTCAGGCGGGTGGTGCGGTTGAACAGGTGCAACTGCATCCCCTCGCTGGCTACGGCTAACAGCAGCAGCAGGACGACCAGTAAAGAGGGTTTCAGGGGCAGGGAGCGTACATTCAGTGCCAGTACCAGGGCGATGAAAAAGAAGAAAACGAAATGCCCGACCTTGTAGGTGGATTGCGCCGCATCGAGGTCAAAGCTGGGTATTCTACTGGCGATGGCGTCAAAGACCGGATTGACAATCCCGATGGTCATGTTCTCGGGAAGCATCACACCGATAACGATTCCTGCCACCAGCAAGCTGCCGGTGACGAACAACCCTCGCGAGGCATTCTGATACAACCATTTTCCACTTGCCAGAAAAATGGCTATCCAGCAGATGACGAGAAAGTAGCTGCTGATTCGATACAGCAAAGTCGTGCTGATAAGCTCCGCCGAAGCATCCGTCAGACTGAAGCTGTCGGCGGAATCTCGTGAGTTGAGAACCAGTGTGAAAGCCTTGACGCTATCAGGAAGGCTGATGACCCTTTCTGCTTCATAAGCATCCTGAGATCCGGTCAATTCCTGAATGGTGAGGTACTTCAGGACTTCTCCGTCATCGTCCTCCAGCCACACCATATAGGCTGCGCCCCTTTCATCACCATTGTCTGCTCCCCGATCCAGGGTTTCCAGGGTACCGTGAATGCGCAGCTTCTTGCTGGCTGGATCTGTAATGTCCGGGAGAATGAAACGACGCTTTGCATAACTGCGACCTTCGGTATTTCGCAGAATCGAGACGGCTTCATCCGAGATATCGACATTCGCCCAATCTCCGGCTGGATGCCACAGCGTAGTATCCCCCGGAAATCCATCTTTGAACGAGAACCGGGAATCCAGACTGTATTTGATGTCGAGAAGACCCAACGTCCAGGTAAGCAGAGTGACCACTACCATCGATGCGATGAATAGATGGATTTTTCTCGAATCAGTCATCATTGGCAGGGCGGGAAGTACTTGCGCTGCTTAGGTTCAGCGGGGATGACAGGATACTACTGATTGAGAGGTCAGATCCTTTTGCGGTGTGAACCGATACTCACACTGTGGATCGAAGAAGCTGATCGGATCCGGTTTTGGAGATGTCAATCAGCTATGGGGTAGTGGGAGAGATGTTCGCGCACTCTTGCTGGGTAGCTCGAACGCCAGCAAGGATGCACAATCATCAAGGTTCGAACTTGGCTTCTCGCCAAATTCGCAACTCTCCTATTCCTGCAATAACGCCTGTTGCAAGTTACTGCCAGCATCGATCATGACGCCTTTTTCATCATACACGGCTGGTCGATACTCGTTGGCTAGCCAGCATACCTCTCCAAAACGAGCGAAAACCGGTTGATCTGGTGACCATGCTGCGCTGTTGCCACCGTGAAAAGTGGCAAACATCAGGTGGTCTATGACGGGTTGCGCGCCGGCAGCCTGCCACTGGATGTTTTCACGTTGCAATTTCAGAATGTCGTTAGCCCAGACCCGAACGCGCCCATCGGCGGCTCCTGTGGAGGAGTTGCTTGTGACTTCCATGGTGATCGTGAACCACTCGCCAACCGGAACCTGGAAGTCCTGTAGTGGGTAGTCATCCCCATACGGCAGATTCTGGTGGCGATCCGAGCTGTAGGCATAGACGGCCAATCGTGCCGTGCCATCCTTGTTGCCGCGCCACATCAGACGTGCCGAGAATCCGTCCTGAAAGAGATTACCGCCTGTGGGGGTGGAGCCGCCGCCGAGGCCGAAACCTATCTTCCCACCTTCGTGTCTACCACCCCAGTCGAAGTCGGGTTCGAGAAAGAAAGACTGGGTCAGTGTGTAGGTCTGCGAAGAAGGGAGGGTTCCCTTACCGACCACATGAACCGATCCCTTGTACGTCGGTTGCAACTTCTGGCGCAGGTATGTTGCTCCGGATTCATCCACGCCGAGGGCGAGGTAGTCGGTATTGGTCATGAACTGCCACTTTTCGAGTCCCACCCAATCGGCAATGTTGCCGACATCGAGTCCACCAAAATCACGATGTTCTTTCGGTAGTCGAAGGCACTGGGCCGCTGTCTCTGCATCGTTCTGCCACGATGCCTCGGAAGTCTGGCTGTCTGCAACGACCGCTGAGCCTGTCATGAAGTACGTGAGACCCGTGAAAAGGAAAGCAGCTGTTGTTCGGCTCGCGGCAATACTCATAGGTAACGATGTTCCGTTTTAAGAGGGCTTTTATGGAGGCGTAGGCAAAAGGCCATAGCGGTAATTATGACGAACTAGCGAGCTCATTCGTCTGTAAAATACCGCAGTAGTGAACCTGACTAGCTGCAACTCCTGTCATGAGCATCATACTCGGCCTCGTCGCATCCCGGTCATTGCACTTGTGCTGATTGGCTGAAGATGACTTTTCTGCAATGTAAGCGCAATTCTAAAAAATTGAACACCATCACAAAATTTCCTCGTTACAAGTTGTTTCTGCCGGAATATTGTCCATTGCCGTGCGAAGAGGTCGCTCGGATCATCGTGGATAAAGGCTCTCGGAGGCAGAGCTTTGGCGTGGCTGCGCTGGCCGTTCACGGCCTGATCGAGTCCGTGAACGACTCGGAATTGGGTGCAAAGATCAATCGTATTGAAATGATCGTGCCAGATGGTCAACCGGTGGTCTGGGCTCTGAATGCTTTCCACGGCTTGAATATCGGGTTCAAGATTCCCGGACCGACCTTGACCCTCAAAGTACTCGAGCTTGCCGACAAGGAACAACTGAATGTGTTTCTGTTCGGCAGTACAGCGGATACGCTGCAACGGTTTCAGGATCATATTGCGACTGTCTATCCGGGCGTCACTGTGGTGGGAACTCATGAAGATCGTTTTCGGGATGCCACTGACGCAGAGGATGCAGGCGACATTGAACGAATCAACGCAAGTGGTGCTCATATAGTGCTGGTAGGGCGAGGCTGTCCTCGTCAGGAACACTGGGTTGCAGATCATGTCGGCAAGGTGGACGCCGCCATGATGGCAGTAGGTGCGGCGTTCGATTACCACGCTGGCAAGCTCAAACGTGCGCCGATGTGGGTGCAGAAATACGGGCTGGAATGGTTGTTCAGGTTGATTCAGGAGCCTGGCCGACTCTGGCGCAGATACCTGTTTACCAACATGCAGTTCGTACGCATGTGTATACAGAAAAAGCTGCGCTCTGGCCGCTCCTGATTCGTTGGAAAACATTTTATGAACGCCCTGAGGCGCTATCAACAATCACTGCGAGCTCGTTCCTACAGCGGGCTTGATCTACTCATCATCCTGATGAGTTTCGTGGTTTGCCATTACTTCTATCTCGACGATCTGGATTTTTCCTCGCAGCGGTTCGTAATAGTCCTCGGAGCGCTCGGGCTGTCGTATCTCCTCTTCGCGTTCGCCGGCTTGTACAAGACTCACCGTACGCTACGTTTGCATGCGGCACTCAATCGGATGAGCGTCGGTTGGTTTCTGGTCATCACCTTACTGGCTTTGCTGGCGTTCCTGACCAAGGTCGCCGAGGACGTGTCGCGAGTCTGGTTTGGCTTGTCAACTATCCTGGCCTACGTCGGATTGGTGAGTGCGCGTGTCGGTTCCGCTGTCTTGATGGTGGTCTGGCAGAAGCACGCAACCACCCGAGTTTCCGTGGTTCTCGTGGGGATCAAGGAGCGCACGGATGGCCTGGTTGAGCGTTTGACCATAGACAACTGGTCCGGATATCACGTGGACAAGGTCATTACCAGCGATGTGGCAAATGATTCGACAGAGAGTCCGGATGGACTCGAGACCACGAATTATCTGGCGTTGCTGAGCGAGTATGTCGAGGCGAGACGCAAGGCCGGTGATCCTGTGGCCGAGGTCTGGATCGCCTTGCCGATGGCGGAGGAGGTTCGCATCAAGCAGATCGTAAACGGACTTCGCGATTCTTCCGTGGATGTCTGTTTTGTACCCGATTCATTCGGTATGCAGTTGATCACAGGCACCGCGATGAACGTGGCCGATGTCGCGATCATCAACATATCCGACATCCGTCTGCCAGGCTCCGCTGAACTGTTCAAGCGATTGTTCGACAGTACCGTAGCCTTGATTGCGGTGATTCTGCTATCACCTGTTCTGCTGGCGATCGCCGCCGCGGTGAAGCTGGAGAGCTCGGGGCCAGCGCTTTTCAGGCAGCATCGCTATGGAGTCGATGGAAAGGAAATCGAGGTATGGAAGTTTCGCAGCATGAGCGTTCAGGAGGATCAAGGCGTCGTGGTTCAGGCAAAGCGCAACGATTGGCGTGTCACCAGGACCGGGGCTTTTCTGCGCAAGCATTCACTGGATGAATTACCGCAGTTCTTCAATGTCTTGCAGGGAACCATGTCCATTGTCGGGCCACGACCACACGCGGTGTCACACAATGAAGAGTATCGCGCGAAGATTGACGGATACATGCTGCGCCACAAGATCAAGCCGGGTATTACCGGCTGGGCTCAAGTCAACGGGTGGCGAGGCGAAACCGATACGCTGGAAAAAATGGAAGGCCGGGTCAGATATGACCTGGAATACATACGCAACTGGTCACCTTGGCTGGATATCAAGATCATGCTATTGACAGTTGCCCATGTTGTCTCGGGCAAGGACGCATATTGATATGGCGGCGAACATGCCTTTATTCGATCGAAACCTGGATATTCGATGATTCATTCGGTTATTGAACTACTGACCTCCAGAGCCAAGTGGTCGAAAGTGGGAGTTCTGATGCGGGAGCAGGTCCTTGTGATGACCAGCGGCTTGCGCAAGCCTCCCAGTCTGGTGTCTGGTACCGGCGTTGCGTCTGATACTTCAAAGTCGATCAGCCAATCCGATATTTCCAGTGAGCATGAGCAGTGGGATGAGACATCGCTGCTGACGATTGACGAGGAATTGCTGGAAGGTGTGGGTACTCGCTTTCGTCAGGACATAAAGCAGGCCGACGGTCGACTACAGGCGGACTATAGCTATCAGAGCCGGGTTTTCCATGAGGCAAGTCTGTACAGCAATGGCGTGAGTCATGTGACTTTGTTCGATCGCCTTGATCGGCGAGTTCCCGAATTTTCCTACGCGAAGTATCGACACGGGATTCCGTCGAAGAGGCGATTGGTGATCAACCGGTACCTGAGTGGCGTCTCGCTGTCGCTCTACGGAAATGTCGAAAACACGGCCGGAAACATTGGACACTGGATGATTGATGGTCTCGCACGATTGTTTCTGGCCACGAAGCATCACGATCTGGACGATATCGATCATGTTCTGGTGCCGAAGCTGAAGTACGGATTTCAGAGAGAGAGTTTGATCGAGTTGGGTGTCGCGGAGCACAAGATTGTGGAGATCGATGTGCTCGAATGCGTCCGCTGTGAAAATCTGATCGTGACAACAGCTCCGCGAGGATTCAGTTCTTCCATTACCCCCGGGTGGCTGATTGACGGTTTTCGCAAGACTTTGCTGCCACCTCGCGCTAGCGTGGCCGTTGGCAAACGAATCTATATCTCACGTCGTGATGCAGGCAGTCGCAAGTTTGTCAATGAAGAGGAGATCATCGAGTGCCTGGAAGGGCTTGGTTTCGAAGCAGTTGAAATGTCTGATTTCGATTTCAACGAAAAGGTTGCTCTGTTTGCTCAGGCCGAAATGGTAGTTGGTTTGACAGGTGCTGGCCTGACCAATTTGATGCTGTGCCGCTCTGACGCCAGCGTCGTTGAACTGTTTCCGGCCAGCTATGTTACGTATTTCTACTCTTCAATAGGCGCTTACCTTGGCTTGGATTATCATCACATCGTGTTCGATAACGATTCGGTACTCAGCAGCATGAACCGGTATTACGGCAACCTGTCTCTGAGTACAACGCTATTGCACGACAGGATATCGACCATACTGAGCAATCGCCATACATCGGGAAAGGGGCAGGGGCCTCAGTAAGTAACGCGAGAACGTGGTAAGTAGATATACCGGTCACAACATCGAGTCTCGATGGCCTCCGGTACGTCATTTTTCAAAACAAGTTTGGAAGGCGGTGAATGTAGTGTCCATAGCTGATTGCAACTCTTCCTCCGCATGCACGCCAGATTATTCGAGTGAGCCTGTGGCAGGTATGTCTGCTGACTTGCGACAACGCGCGCATAGGGCAATCCCGGGAGGTTGTCATACCTACGCGAAAGGTGATGATCAGTACCCGATCAACGCACCTGCAATGATTGCGAAGGGTCTCGGCTGCCATGTCTGGGATGTCGAGGGACGGAAATATATTGAATATGCACTTGGCTTGCGTTCTACCACGCTGGGCCACTGCTGGCCATCTGTCGTGGAGGCAGCGACACGTGCTCTGATGGTGGGGAATAACTTCAATCGCCCACATGAGCTTGAAGTGCAGTGTGCCGAGATGTTTCTGGAACTCGTGCCGGGGGCTGATATGGTGAAGTTCACCAAGGATGGTTCCAGTGTCATGACTGCTGCGGTCAAGTTGGCAAGAGCCCGCACGGGTCGTGTACGGATTGCCATGTGCTCTGACAGTCCGTTTTTCTCATACGATGACTGGTTCATCGGTAAGACGAGCATAGACAACGGGGTTCCCGAAGCCACCAAGCAGCTGTCAGTGAAGTTCGACTACAACGATCTTGACTCGCTGGAAATGCTGTTCGAGTCCTATCCGGGGGAACTGGCTTGCGTGGCAATGGAACCCTCCAGACTGGTTGAGCCGGAGGCAGGATTTCTGGAAGGTGTCAGAAAACTGTGTGATCAGCATGGGGCGATCCTGATTTTCGATGAAACGCTCACAGGTTTTCGCGTGCACCTGAATGGTGCGCAGGCGATGTATGGAGTCGAACCTGATCTGTCCTGTTTCGGAAAGGCTATGGCAAACGGTTTCTCATTGTCAGCTCTTGCTGGCAAGAGGGATATCATGGAGTTGGGAGGACTCCGGCAGACTGCAGAGGACCGGGTATTCCTGTTGTCCACTACCCACGGTGCAGAGAGTGTGGCATTGGCCGCTGCGATGGAAACGATGCGTATCTATCGAGATGAACCGGTCATCGAGCACCTCTACTCGATGGGTGCGAGACTGCGTAAGGGGTTCGAGAAGGCTGCTGCAGATGCGGGTGTCTCGGATCACGTCACCATTGCCGGTCGAGATTGCAACCTCATGTATTCTACCGTCGACGTCGACGGCGCACCTTCGCAATCGTTTCGGACTCTCTTCCTGCAGGAACTTTGTAGCGCCGGAATTCTTGCCCCCACGTTCTATACCTGCTACTCCCATTCAGAAGAAGATATCGACTTGACGATAGACGCGGTAAGACAGGCTTGCGCTATATACCGGCAAGCTCTGGATGAGGGAGTGGATTCACACCTGCGAGGGCCTGCCAGTGAATCCGCTTATAGAAAGCGCAACAAATGATTGTTTTTACCGTGTTTTCTGCTTGCCTGACAGTTCAAATTCAAAGAGGGTCTGGATTGCAGCTGACATGTTCGTACCACCATTCAATTCTAAGGAAAGTAAGGGATGATCGAATCCGCCGTTGGTAATAAAGAACACGAGCTTGCCTCGAGGCCTGTGACTGAGGAGTTGACCATTTCTGGTCATGCGGTCAATACAGATTTGTCCGAAAAGGGAATGAACTGCCGTTTTTGTGGCTCGGCCTTACAACACTCGATGGTAAACCTGGGTTTGTCGCCCTTGTGTGAGGATTTCATTTGCCATGATGAGCTGCAGCGACCGGAGGTCTTTCTACCGCTTGAAGTTCTGGTCTGTTCGGATTGCTGGTTGGTGCAAGCTCGAGACTATTGCGCCAACACAGAAATCTTCGACGATGACTATGGATACTATTCGTCATATTCCACCAGCTGGCTGGAGCACGCACGTCGTTATGTTGATATGGCGGTGCCGCGGTTCTCACTGGATGCCGATAGTTTCGTTGTGGAGATCGCCAGCAATGATGGCTACCTTCTGAAAAATTTTGTTGAAAAAGGAATTCCATGCCTGGGTATAGACCCTGCTGGCAACGTGGCAGCGGCTGCGCAGAAGGTTGGTGTGGAAACACGCGTGGAGTTCTTCACCGATGAATTGGCCAGCACCATGCGGGATGCGGGCAAGCAGGCGGATCTGGTTATCGGCAACAATGTTCTTGCACACACACCTTATGTGAATGATTTCGTCTCCGCCGTTGCAACATTGCTCAAGGACAGCGGTACTGCAACATTCGAATTCCCACATGTGATGAATCTGATCGAGCAATGCCAGTTCGATACGATCTACCACGAGCATTATTCGTATTACTCACTGTTCACCATCTGTCGCATGTTCAACAGTGTTGGTATGGAAGTAGTTGATGTGCAGAAGCTGGGAACAGCCGGCGGTTCCTTGCGCATATTCGTGGAACACCAATCGCAAGGGAATACTCCCTCTGAGAATGTCTCGCTCATCCTCGAGGAGGAAGCTGCTGCCGGCTTACGCAATATCCAGACTTATCTGGAATTTGGTGCAAGGGCTGCCGAGGTCAAGAACGAATTGCTGACGCTGCTGATCAAGCTCAAGCGTGAAGGCAAGTCGATCATCGGTTATGGAGCACCAGGGAAAGGCAATACGCTGCTTAACTATTGCGGTATCAAGACAGATTTGTTGCCTTCAACTTGTGATAGAAGTTTGCACAAGCATGGTCGCTATTGCCCGGGTTCGAGGATTCCAATTTTTCCACCAGAGCATATAGACGAGATGAAGCCGGATTATGTCTTCATCCTGCCCTGGAATCTACAGCACGAAATTACGTCGCAATTGGCTCATATCCGAGAATGGGGAGGGAAGTTCATCGTGCCGATACCTCACCCCACGATTCTGGACTGAGTGGATTGCTGCTGCCATGACAGACCGGTTTCAACAGTTCATGTTCCAGTAGTAGCTTGGCGGCGTCAACCAGATCCGGCATCGGGATGCCGGATTTCCGCGCGATGAGTGATAAGGGAGTTTGTCCGTCAGATTGATTCAATAACCACAGAAAGCTCATTTGCAGCGCTCCGGGATCGGTACGTGCTCCCAGAGCGCTATAGAGTCCTCGTCGGCCGAGCTGCGGTTCACCATAGGGTGACAGGTTCTGATAGACAAGGTCGTTGTTCGCTGTGTGGACTATCTTCTTCAACAGTTCAAGCGACTGTTCAAGCCCTGCGGGCGTGACGAATTCCAGGTTGTCGCCGCTGGTATGGTACTCGGGGAAAGTACCGTGCACAGCACGTGATAGCCGGCCCATTGGCAGTTTGAAGCCCGGAGAGCAATATTGTCGCTCATCGTAGCCGTACGGTCCGAACGGCAGTGTACCGTGTGCTTCAGGAGCGAATGTCTGTAGCGACTGTGTGACGATTCGATCGATCCAGTGATTGCCCTCGCGAGTCTGTTTCCAGTTGAACGGGCTTTCATCACCCAATCCGGTGATTACCAGTCCACCAACTATGGATGACAACGATGTACGGTTCCGGGCCAGCCAGCTGATGGCACCGATGGTGCCCGGAACAAATACGAATCGCCACGACAGAGTGGGCTTTTCCTTCCTGATCCAGTCGGCCAGGGCTGCGGCCAGAACCATACCGGAAAGATTGTCATTCGCCAGTTGCGGATGACAGATGTGGGTACTGACCAGAATCTCGTCTGTGCGTTCCCCAGGTATATAAAATTCACCGTAATTGAGTACACCGTGCTTTCGTTCTGCCTCGATCCTGACCTTGTAGCTGCCAGCTTGCATGCTGTCCAGTACCTGTTGGCTCAGGCAGAAGCCCCATTGTTCGGAGTAATAGGTGGTTCTGTAGGGAATGCGCGAGGGTTGCTCAGGCAATGTGTGCAGATGCGGCAGCAATTCCTCGAGAGATAACTCACGATCCACAGGCGTGCTGAAGTTGACTACGTGGAGGTTGGAGTGGGCTGTGTCTACTATTCGATTACCTGTCTTGTCCTCAATCCAGGCCTGTTTGAAGTGCCATTCATCGGGTACTGTCCAATCCAGCACGCTCGAACCGCTTGGCACTTCGTGAATATCCAATGGGATCAATTGCTTCAGTATTGTCAGTGATTCACGTACACCTGGCCCGGTGATGCTCCTCATGACGGGATAGAGCCGTTCGACCATCCTATGCAGGTATCGTCCTGTAACAGGCTCTGTCATTTCATCAGGTTTACTCATCGTTGATCGGTGGTGTCATATGGATATAGGCAGTGGAACTGCTGACAAGGTCAGACTATTCGAGGTTCAATATCGAGAGAGACGCCGAACTCGTCATCGACATGCTGGCGGATTTGCTGAGCAAGATCGATGAGAGCACTGGCTTGAGCTGTTTGGTATTTGATCAGAACCAATGCTTGTTGAGCATGTACGCCAACACCATTTTTGCGGAATCCCTTGTAACCGAGTTTGTCTATCAGCCAGCCGGCGGCAAGTTTGTATAGACCATCTGATTGCTTGTAACCTACCAGATCAGGATAACGCTTGCGCAGCCTGCAGTAGTGATCTTCAGGTATCACTGGATTGTGAAAAAAACTTCCCGCATTGGGCAGTTCGGTGGGATCCGGGAGCTTTGCTCGCCTTATTGCGCAGACGGCCTTGCTGACCATGCCCGCATTGGGTTGCTCGCCGGGATGGTTCTCTTCCAGATAATTGGCAAGGGCGCCGTACCCTGTCTGCAATCCCAGGTGGGCGCCGAGGCGGAAGGTAACCTCGGCAATGATGTAATCCTGATTCTGGGTTTTGAACAGACTGTTGCGGTATGAGAATTGGCAGTCGGATGGGGACATCGTTCTCCAGCAACCGGAGGGCAGGTGAAATGCGCGTAGCGAGACCATCCGGTCGCATAACTCGACGCCGTAAGCGCCTATGTTCTGTACTGGCGCAGCGCCCACTTGACCTGGAATGAGGCTCAAGTTTTCCAGTCCCACATACCCTCTATCCACTGTGTCCTTGACCAGGTCGTTCCAATTAACGCCAGCGCTGGCAGTCACGTGAGTTTCACCATATGCCGATTCGCCGGAATAGTGAATGTACTTGCTCGTCTGTCTGACGATGAGTCCTGGAAAATCGTGAGCGAATACGATATTGCTGCCATCTCCCACTACCAGGATAGGCCAGCCTCGGTCTTGGGCAAGTCGCACGGCCTTGACCAGCTCTTGTTCATTGCAGACTTCCAGAAAATGCGCTGTATTCTGTGAAAAACCGAACGTGCTGTAAGGGCTCAGATCAACGTCATGAATGACATTCAAATCGTCTGTAGAGGACTTGCCTCCAGTGCAATTGTTCGTTTCGCTGTCTGTCATGAAGGTGTTCTGTCGCGTAAATAGAGACGAGCTGATTGGTTCAATGGATCTGCTCAGAATTCTCGAGTAAAGCACCATGACTTACAATGGTTGTATGAACCTGCTTGTCAGTATCGGCCAATACCTTGATAGCGTCAGAGCCCGAGTCACGAACATCATATGGTAGCTCAACCAGATGCCATGGTTGCCCAGTACAGGGACCAGCACGATAGTGGCAAGACCAAAGATACCCAGAGATATCAACATGCTATCGCGCATGCTGGCCGTTTGCGTCGCGCCGATGAAGATGCCATCGAGCAGAAAGCTCCAGACACCTGTCAATGGAACCAGTATGACCCACGGCAGCCATTGGCGAGTCAATTCGCGAATCTGCTCGTCTGTCGTCATCAGGGCGGTGAGTGAGTCGCCGAAAAGCCAGAAGGCCAGGGAAAAAACCAGGGCGGTGATCAAGGCAAGTTCCGCGGCAGTGCGAACCGCTCGCTTGAACAGAGCTACAGAGCGTTTGCCCAGGGAATAACCGGTGAGCGTCTCGATGGCATGTGCGTAGCCATCAAGGCAGTAAGACGCGAGATTGACCATGTGCAGCAGTACCGTATTGACGGCCAGAGTCGCCACGCCGATGCGACTGGCCAGGACGGTCATCCAGTACACCGCCAATATCAGGCACAGTGTTCGAATGAACAGGTTGCCACTGATACGAAAGTACTTGATGCACTCCTGGGAGTCCAGCAGCCAGGCCTTGACCGGCCTGCATGACAGCGCATTCCGGAGCACATGGCGAATCAGAAAAAGGCCGTAAATCAAGGTGATGTATTCGCTGATGAGCGTTGCCCAGGCAACACCTGCAATATTCAGTTCTGTCAGGGAAAAGAAACCGATTGTCAGAATGATGTTCAGCACATTGAGCAACAACTGCAGCATCAGCACCTGACGCATCAACTGCAAGCCAATGAGTGTCCCCATGATGACGTAGATCATCAAGGTGGCGGGTGCTGCATAAATGCGGATGTAAAAGTACAGGGCGGTCAGTGACTTCCAGTCTTCATCGTCGGTCAATGACGCCAGTCCGATATGGAGTATCGGACCCTGCAACGCAATCAGTAGTGCGGCCAGTACACCGGCTATCAACAGCGCGCGTGTCGTGATGCGTCCGGCGTCAGTCAGGTCGTCGGCACCGTAGGCCTGAGCGACCAGTCCACCGGTACCCATGCGCAGGAAGCCGAATAACCAGTAGATGCTGCTGAACAGCAGGGCACCGACAGCCGTCGCTGCGATCCACTCGGGAGAACCCATGCGGCCCATGACTGCGGTATCCACGATTCCCACGATGGGCACCATGCCGTTGGACAGCATGACGGGCAGGGAGAGCCTGAGCAGATATTGGCGCCATTGAGCCTGGCTGGCGGCTTCGGTGATCACGGCAGCATGGTATCGCAGTGGCGGCTGGATTCTCGACTTGTATAACGAGAAAGGGCCCCGGGATCGATCCCGGGGCCCTGCCAGTAAACGTGCCTGGTGGTGTCCTGAATCAGCGAGGACGACCGATGCAGTCGTAGGTAAATCCCATCTCTATCATGTGTTCCGGATCGTAGAGGTTACGACCGTCGATCACCAATGGTCTCTTGAGGCCTTCCTTCAAGGAGTCCAGGTTCGGGCTACGGAATTCACGCCATTCGGTGTTGATCAACAGTGCATCAGTACCGTCGATCGTGTCCTGAGCGGTGCCCACCAGTTCAAGGCGTTTCTCATTCGGGTAGAAATGACGCATTTCCTTCATTGCCACAGGGTCGTAGGCGCGAACGGTGCCACCGTGTTCGAAGATGGATTCGATCAGAACTCGGCTGGGCGCTTCACGCAGATCGTCGGTGTTGGGTTTGAATGACAGGCCCCAGACCGCAAATTTCTTGCCTTCGATGTTGTTGTCGAAATGTTTCATCAGCTTTTCGAACAAGACATGCTTCTGACGATCATTGACGCTGTCAACCGCTTGCAGCAGCTCTGCTTCGTAGTTGTTCTCACGTGAGGTGGCAATCAGTGCCTTGACGTCCTTGGGGAAGCAGGAACCGCCGTAACCACAACCCGGGTAGATGAAGTGATAACCGATGCGTGGATCGGAACCGATGCCAACGCGGACATCTTCGATATCAGCGCCCAGTCGATCAGCGATATTGGACAGCTCGTTCATGAAACTGATCTTGGTCGCCAGCAGAGAGTTGGCTGCGTACTTGGTGAGCTCGGAAGACTTTCGGCTCATGAAGATCAGGCGATCACGACGGTTACGGCAGAAGGGCGCGTACAGTTCACGCATCACTTCTGTTGCATGTTCATCGTCCGTACCGATAACGATGCGATCCGGCTTCATGAAATCTTCGATGGCCGCGCCTTCTTTCAGGAATTCCGGGTTGGAGATAACGGCATAGTCGATGGATTCGTTGCGAGCAGCAAGACCATCGGCAATGACTTTCTCGACCATGTCGCCGGTGCCCACCGGAACCGTTGATTTGTTGACAACGATCTTGGATTCAGTCATGCGATCGGCAATGGTCTTCGCAACAGCCGCGACGTACTGCATGTCCGCTGAACCGTCTTCACCCGGAGGGGTGCCAACGGCAATGAACTGAACTTCACTGTGAGCAACGGCTCTGTCCATGTCGGTGGTGAAGTCGAGTCGTTCGGCTTCGACGTTGCGCTTGATGACGTCATCCAGGCCCGGTTCGAAAATCGGGATGATGCCCTTGCGCAGGTTGGCAACCTTGGTCTCGTCGACGTCGACGCACAGTACCTCGTTACCGACATCCGCAATCAGCGCGCCTGTTACCAGGCCCACGTAGCCGGAGCCGTAAATCGTTACTTTCATTATATTTCCTGAATTGTGGCAGCCAGTGGCCACCTGTCCACTACATTGAAAAGAAAATCAGAAATCCGTTATCGGCGCCTGAAGGCTGCGCGATGAACTTGCGTGAATCTGGGTTGTTGATTGCGTGAACCGTGCCAGTGAAACTACTCATTCCCGAAGCACGGCTTGCCTGATCAATAAAGTCAGGGGGGATTATAGTGTGCAAGACGGGTAATGGTAATGAGTACTGGTCAACAACTTCATGTGGTGTGAGCAACGCATTGTAAAAACTGAGCGACAGTGTTGAAAATCAACCCCCGGCATGCAACATTTCCCGTTTGCCGGGTGGTCCAGCCAATTTCTTGACGTTGAAGCCCGCTGCCATCAAGGCTCGGCGGACACTCCCCTTGGCAGAGTAAGTCGTCAGAGCACCGCCTGACGCCGTTTGTTGCCGCAATCGAGAGAAAAACTCCTCAGACCAGCACTCCGGGTTGTTGTCGGGGCTGAAGGCGTCCAGATAGATGGCATCGAATTGGCCCTCTGGCAAGTCATCCTTGATGGCATCACAGAGGTGCAACGTCAGATTGATGTTTTCACCCAGTGCGGAGACCACGGAGCGACTGGCGGTGTCTTGTGATTCCGGCTCGGCACTGATCGATCCCGATGTGCTGATCGAGTCAAGCGTGCTGAACGTCTGCAGCGTAGGGGTAGAAGCGAGCGTGTTGATCGTCTGCAGCATAGGGATAGAAGCCAGCGAGCTGATCGTCTCCAGCGTACTGATCGATTCCAGTGTGCTGAGCAACTGATCGTAGAGTTCGGGATGGTTTAGTTGCTCCCGGTAATGAACACGGGAGATCAGTGACAGGACCGAGATGTCGTTTTCAATGGCGTGATAGTCCAGAGACGCCTTGCGATCGCTGGCAAGGTCTGCACTCAGCAGACAATTGAGACCCAGCCCGAAACCCACTTCGAGAACACGCGTGTGTTTGCCGGCGGCGAGGCGGTCAGCCACACCCGAAGCATTCAGGAAAACGTGACGGGATTCGGTGACCGCGCCATTGACCGAGTGGAATGTTTCTCCGTATCGCTCGCTGTGCAGTGTATGCGAGCCGTCAGCGGTAAGGATGGTGGTCACGGTATCAAGCGGGAATGTGTTCTCTAGCCCTGATGGATCCACATTGATGGATCTACGAATTGGGTTCTGCGGCAATGGATCTATATCGATGTAGCTGTCTTGGTGAATCTGCGTTGATGGAACTGCGGCGATGGTTCTGTGTAGATGGATCCACGATTATGGCTCTGCGTAAGACCGGATGCACATCGTTAGCGATAACTGACACATCGAGGGCGGGGCTACGCTCATCCAGGAGGAGCTATGCGCAATCTCAGCAGTTCTGCAGGCGTTCCTTGAGTGCATCGCAGCGGGCAAAGTAGGCGGCGGTGCTTCGTGGCATGGGAACCCGCGCTCGAGCAATCCAGTTGATCAGGTTGCGTCCTGCAATCAGTGTCTTCTGCGCCTCTTCCATCACATAGCGGCATTCGCGAGAACAATCGTTCTGTATGCGAGGCTGAACATCGCCCAGCGCTTCCCCTGCAGCAATGAAGCGCGGCCAGATATCAAAGATGCACACGTCTGATTTCATGGTCTCGCATTCGTGTCTGGCAGCTGATGCGTAGCCGTCCAGCAACGGCGTGATCTCAGAGAATTCCGGTCGTGTACAGAACATCTCGCACAATCGAGCGACCACCTTGTCGATATTGGCCATGGCTTGCGCAACCTTGATGAAGCGCGACTCATAGTAGGCGGTAATCGGCAGGGTGAATGCACGGAAAGGCTCTCCCCAGAGTTCATCGATGCCTTCTTCACCACTGAAATGCCGGACTTCGCGACCCAGTTCCAGAGCTTCCTTGAAATAGTCGCCGCAAGCTCTCATCAGTTCGTTGTCGCGGCTTATGCGAACACCTTTTTCCTCCAACTCGACAATCGCCGTGAAGATGTCGGTAGCGCGATTGAACAGCGCGCCTGCGAGCATGGCAGCGTTGACCCGCTTCATGGCAGGGTCTGTCTGGTTCATGTAATAGGCGCGGGCGGTGTCCAGACGTTCGCCGGGAGTGTTGATGCCTGGTTCAGTATGGTGAAAGGCACGGCGCGTCAGGTGGTCGATCAGGGTCTTGCGTGAGGCCAGTGATTCTTCCAGCGGCGGGTAGTACCGCACCCAGTAGCCGTGGAAATAAATGTAATCAGCGCCATCAACTGTGCGTCGCTCACCGTTGTCAGGTGGTGTCGCATTGGCGAGAAGGGTAGGACGGTCGGTTCCTGCTGTATGAAACGATGGCTGAGCTATACGCATGTAACACCAGTCAAACTGCATTTAAGGCGGCAGTATAACCAGATGGATAGGTTGTGCCAGTCTTGAATCTACCGGTTTTTACAAAACACGTTCCATCTGAGTAGTTTTCCTACATCAGCGATTCGCGTAACACTGGGTGCAGAAAATTTAACCGGCTGATAAAAAAAGGGTTTTCAGCGCTGAATTTTGCATGATCTCGGATCCGCTCTGGACATTACAGATGCGCTTTCGCGAGTGCTCAAGTGCAAAATTTGTGACACAGTTTGCACAAAATTACTGACGAACCGGGAGAACCGGGAGAACCGGGAGAACCGGGAGAACCGGGAGAACCGGGAGAACCGGGAGAACCGGGAGAACCGGGAGAACC
>CANLNQ010000029.1 GCA_947492525.1 uncultured Granulosicoccus sp. | reverse complement strand
TGCAGCCCGCATTCCTTCTAGGAAATACTACCAAAAACGGCCATTTTCAGCTCGCAACTGTCGAACTCGGGTGGTCAGACGAATCGTGTGCCAGCGTCCCACTCCCGATTCGGCTTCTGTGCGATTCAGCGTCATCGCCGAGCCGGTGAAAATGATCCGACGCTGCCGGTTGAAGTCGTGCTCGTGCTTGACCCACGTGCCCCAGTCGCGCAGAAACTGCGCCTCATCCAGGAACAAGTATTCCTTGCCGCCTGCCGAGGGTTCACGCTCCCGCCAAGCGTCGATGACCGCCTCGATGCCTGCGAGCTTCAGGATAGGATGGTCGAAGGTGACGTAGAGAATATTGGCTGCGGGCACTCCCTCATCCAACAGCTCCTGGATCATCTGCATCATCAGGGTCGTCTTGCCGATCTGCCGCGCGCCGGAGAGCACCACGGCGCGTTCGGTGGGCGGGTCGAGTGCCCATTGGCGTAGCTCCCGGTAGGCAGCCCGCTTCCACGCTGGCACGTCACTGATTGGCTCTAGCCGCCACCAAGGGTTGAATTGACCCAGTTGCGTATTCCGGCCCAATCTGGCCACCCATTCTGGAACAAAGTGGTCACTGTCTCTGGTTTTATCTGATCAGTGATTCTGGTTTTAAGTGGTCACTTCGGCTGGCCGGCCAGAATCACTGACCACTTTCCAGAATCACTGATCAGTTAATTCCAGAATCAATCCCAACGCATTGTTTTTTAACCCTTATTGGTACGCTGTCCGGCTTGTCTCAATCCACCGGAGCACGGCGTGTCACGATCGAGGTTACCAATGCGGAAAATTCACACCGTTCTTCGTCTCTACCATCAGGCCGGCCTTAGCCAGCGGGAGATTTCCCGTTCACTGAAAATCGGTTACGGGACCGTCGGCAACTACCTGACCCGGGCACGCAACGCGGGGCTGAGCTGGCCCCTTTCACCGGGCATGGACGAACGCATGCTGGAACTGGCACTGTTTCCAGGTCAGCGTCCTGATGCTCCGCAGCGTCGATTCGCCGAGCCGGACTTCGCCCAAATTCATATCGAGCTGAAGTCTCCGGGCATGACCAAACAACTGGCATGGGAAGAGTACCTGCAAATTCATGTTGATCACGGCTACAGCTACTCACAGTTCTGCCATCGATACTTGATTTGGCAAGGGCGGCAGAAACGCTCGATGCGTCAGAACCATGTAGCTGGCGAGAAAGTCTTCGTCGACTACTGTGGTCCGACGATTCCCATTGTCGATGCCCGTACCGGTGAGTACCTCAGTGCCCAGATTTTTGTAGCTGTGCTGGGTGCCTCGAATTACACCTTTGCCTGCGCATACCTGTCGCAAAAGGAATCTGACTGGATTGATGCCCACAGCAAGGCGGCAGAGTTCTTCGGCGGCTGGGCGACACTGACGGATCCTGATAACTTGAAGAGCGCGGTCACCAAGACTCATCGCTACGTGCCGGTGCTCAATGCCTCTTATCAGCAATGGAGTGATCACTACATGACAGCCATCATTCCTGCCAGGCCCTATCGCCCGAAAGATAAATCAAAGGCGGAAAATGGCGTGCTGGTTGTCGAACGCTGGATTTTGGCACGACTGCGAAAGATCACGTTCTTCTCGCTGGGTCAGCTCAACGATGCTATCAGTGAATTGCTCGTCCAGCTCAACGACCGTGCGTTCAAGAAATTGCCCGGCAGTCGACGCTCGTTGTTTGAACAGATCGAGAAGAGTCGACTATTGCCGTTGCCCTCACAACGCTATGAATACCAGCACGTACGCAATGCCCGTGTTCATGTTGACTATCACATCGAGTATGACAAACACTACTACTCGGTACCTCACATACTCGTCGGCGCGCAAGTCGAGGTGCGTGCCAGCAACCGAATTGTAAATGTCTATGCTGGTGGAAAGCGAGTGGCCTGCCATGGCCGTTCGCACTCGCAGGCAGGGCATACGACGCTCGATGAGCATATGCCACAGGCGCACCGTCATCAAGCTGACTGGACACCGGAACGCTTTGAAGAGTGGTCATCGGACATCGGCCCCTCGACGCACCATATCGTACAGTTACAGCTCAAGGCGAAACGCCACCCTCAGCAGACCTTCCGATCCGTGATGGCCTTGCTGTCACTGACAAAGCAGTACGACCGTGTTCGCCTGGAGCGCGCGTGTACGCGAGCACTGCAGATCGGATCCCCAACGCGCACAAGCGTGCAATCCATCCTGAAAAAGGGGATGGATCATCTTTCCACCGAAGTCCAGCAGGAGATGCTTGATGACGATGATCACCTGAAAGATCACGACAATATCCGTGGCCCTGAGTACTACCACTGACACCGACCGGCAATACCAAGCAACCAACAGGAAACTATTCATGCAACATTCACAGCTGCTCCAGCAACTTCGAACCCTTCGTGTGCCCGGCATGGTCGAAGCCCTGGAGCAACAATTTACGCAACCCGGCACACACAACGATTTGAGTTTTGAAGAACGACTGGGTCTGATGATTGATCGGGAAACGACCCATCGCAGCAACAACAAGGTTGACAGGCTACTGAAGGGCGCAAAACTAAAGTTGCAAGCTCACCCGGAGGACATCGATTACACGCACCCCAGAGGACTGGACAAGGGCGTCTTCGCCTCCTTGCTGTCAGGGCAATGGATCGAGCAGCATCAAAACGTGTTGTTGACCGGTCCAACCGGGTGCGGGAAGACGTACCTTGGATGCGTTCTGGCGACTCAGGCTTGCAGGCAGGGATACAGCGTCCGCTACTTCCGCTCATCCCGACTGTTGGATATGTTGGCCATCGCACACGGCGATGGACGCTTTGCCAAGATCATCAATCAGATCGCCAAGACAGATCTGTTGGTGCTGGACGATTGGGGTCTTGAGAAGCTATCACTCGGCCAGAGAAACGATGTACTGGAGCTGATGGAGGATAGACATGGCAGTCGCTCTACGCTGATCACCAGTCAGGTACCGATTGCCCAATGGCATGACGCCATCGGAGATGCCACCCTGGCGGATGCGATCCTGGATCGGCTCATCCATAACGCCCACCGCCTTACTCTCAAGGGTGAATCGATGCGGCGGGCGCGCTCGGCCATTGCAGAAGCAAAGTGATCACCACCGGTGCTAAGATCGGCACTCAGGCGTTGGGGTAATCCAGTGACCATTTAGTTCCGGAATGACTGACCACTTTGACCGGAATACGCACCAGTACTGCGGAGATAGCGTCTTTGGAAAGTTCCAAGAGTCAATACACCCTAAAAATGATAAACATACAAAGTATACATTGTCTATAACGATGGTATAGAAAATTTTTTGACAAGCAGGCTGTCAAATCAGCATCAGTGGCAATGAACAGTAGCGCCTGTGCGTCATTCGCCATGCCTCTTGTCGGTTCGGCGGAGGTCGCACCGAAATCCCCGTTTCTGGTAGGTTGTTTGACGTCACCAAGCGTTGACAACGCTGTAGGACGGCTCAGGGGCAGGAGACGCGGACAAGATCAAGAGGATGGTTCTGAACGATCACCTCGCGTCCTGCAGACCGAAAAAGTGCCGCAAGCGATGGTCTCCGCAGTCAGATATCGCCAACAGCCCCAAACCTATGCCGAGCGTTTCAACAATGCTGCCATGGGTGGTGTCAGTGCTCGTCTGGAGCCGAGCACTGGGTGACAGGTCGGTCCGTTCTCCAACCGACGCGCGAGTAAAGAACCGCTGATCCGATTACGAGGATGTTGATCCGTAGTGTTGACTCCACTGCGCCATCAGATACAAGAAGGCTGCGAGCGGGCAATACAGAACGTTCGAATCGTGACAACCCGGTAGATCTACACTCCTACCGCCATTAATCCGTAGAAATGCCATTTGTACGGATTTCATTCAATCCGACTATCAAGTCTGACGCATTATCACAGACCGTCCCATGCGTGCGAATCGCTGATATCGCACTCTCCGTAACTCTGTTGACACTATTGTCTTGAAGAACTTCACAGTCCGCGATGAACTCAGAGCGGCTCAATCTGCGCTACTGGAGGTCACACCCCCAAGCGTAGAAGCGTATCGTTCCAGCACAGCGCAACTCGCCTTCCAGGCCTCTGGATCGACACCGAGCGCCGTGCGAAGCCAGGCGAGAGTCAGACGTTTCAGGGCTTCCAACACATCGGGTGCTTCTGTTTCTGTCTCCTTCGCATCCAGTCCGGCGATGCCGCCGAGTCCGTGGCCAACGCCGTGAAGAGTCAACAGATCCCGGTCCGCGCGAGTTGCATCATAAAAAGCATCAGCGTGCCATTCGGGGCCGCGCGGCGTGAAATGCGGATCGTCCTGGTCACCGCAGACGACGAGGGCTTTGTTGGTCATCGCCGAAAAATCGACATCAAAGAAGGGAAACCGCGTGGCGCAGTCGTCGGTCAGATCTTCACCACCGCGCCCCGGAGCCGCCAGCAGGATACCGGCGGAAATGCGCGAATCGGAGAAGTCCTCTCCTTGCAGTGTCGCACCAAGCAGGAGTGAGACGGTGTGCCCGCCTAAGGAATGACCTGCCGCTGCGATGCGTTTGCGATCGAGTCGACCGCTCCCGACGCCCGTTTGTTCCTCGATCTCGTACAGTCGGTCCAGTATGATGGTAAGTTCTCTCACTCTTTCTCGCCAGAAGAAGGGTGCTCCCTCCCGGTTCGAAGGCAGGCCTCCAACGCGCGAGCTGGCGTGGGTCGGCTGGATCACCGCAAAACCGCGCTCCGCCCAGAATTGGGCAAGCGGCGCATAACCGTCCTTGGATTTGATGTATTTCGAGGGCCCATAACCATGCGACAGCAGGATCACGGGAAGATTACCGCCCGCCGCCGGCGCAGTCTGCCGTAGCTCCAGTGGTGGACGCCCCATCATTTCCAGGAGGATAGGGGTATGGGCGACGGTCAGTACGGCTTCTGGCGTGGGGGTAAGCCGCGCCAGATCGATGAGGTTGTTCGTCAGTCTTGCTCCTGAATGGGAAACACGGGAGACAATGACGCTTCACCCAGCTTCATGGGCAGCAAGTGCCCATGCGTCGGCGCCTGCGGGTATTCTCATCGGTGAATTCTCATTCGTGACCGCCTGCCAGACGGCTTGGGCAACATCCTCAGGCGTAGTGACTTCAGTACCGGAGCGGCGCCCGGCAAGGTAGTCATGAACGAAGTCGGTATAAGGCTCGGGGATGTCCATTCCCATGCGCGAGACGGCATTCTTGCCGAAACTTGTAGCAGGTGCCGAACCCGGTAGAACAAGACACGCACGGACGCCAAAGAGAGCGGCTTCAATAGCAAGGCTTTCCGTGAAGGCGTTCAGGGCAGCCTTGCTCGCACTGTAGATCGAGAGGGCCGGAAACGGCTTCAGTGTGACGCTGGAGCTGACATTGACGATGACGCCTGCGCGGCGTTCTCGCATCCGCGGCAGTACCGCCTTGGTCATCGCGAAAGCACCAATGACATTTGTCTCGAACAACTCGCGAACCTTGCCGATATCGGCACCTTCGAGTACGTTCAGCATGCCGACACCGGCATTGTTGACCAGCGCGTGGAGCGGCCCGGCCGCGGCGATGGCGCTCTTGATACTCTGCGCATTGGTAACATCGAGCGGCAGCACCTCAAGACCGTCCGATGCAGGCAATTGACTGGCGTTAATGTCGCGCATGGTCGCCACGACCTCCCAGCCTTCGGAAAGAAATCTCTGTGCAATGGCAAGGCCAAATCCGGAAGAGGCGCCGGTGACGAGAATTCTGGGCATGCTCATGTCTCCTGTGATTGATGTCATGCCAAGATAGGCTTGCGTCACTGGAAGATCTATATGCATATGTCCGAAATCATTTATCAAGAGTCCGAAACCCATGAGTGACCCCGTCGCAGAGGTCGTCACGCTGCTGAAGCCCAGGCCATCGATTGCCAAACAGGTGACGGGCGGCGGCCAGTGGCATGTTGAACGGACGGAACTTGGCAGTCCGTTCTATTGTGTCCTTCTCGACGGCGAGTGCCGCCTGACGATCGTCGGCGAGGCACCTATCGTCCTGCACACAGGCGATTTTCTGCTGATTCCAGAAGCCTATTCCTTCACGATGAGCAGCCCTGAGGCGCCACTGCGGAGCTCTCCACCGCAACGGCTTGAAACCAGCCCCGGCGTATTCAGACTTGGCGATCCGAGCGTAGCTGTCGACATGCGGGCGATGGTCGGTCATTGTGACTTCGAGTCGCAGGACAAGACGCTGCTGGCATCACTGCTGCCGGTCGTCATTCATGTGCATGGCGCGGATCGGCTGAGCCTTCTTGCGACGATGATCGACGAGGAAACCGGCGCAAGGCGGACCGCACGCGAGGTCGTGCTTGCGCACTTGTTGGAGGTGCTCTTCATCGAGGCGCTGCGATCGGCAGGCGGCGCTGATGCCGCGCCAGGTTTGCTGCGCGGTATGGCCGATCCGCGCCTTGCCCCTGTTCTGCGCCGTATACACGAGGGGCCGGGGAGCGGCCTCAGTGCCGCACAGCTCGCTCGTGAAGCAGCAATGTCGCGGTCGACGTTCCATGCCCGCTTCCAGCGCGAAATTGGCACCAGCCCGATGGACTATGTCACCGGCTGGCGCATGGCGCAGGCAAAACAACTACTGCAGCAGAAGGTGCCAGCGGCGGAAATTGCCGAACGGGTGGGCTATGGCTCGGTCAGCGCCTTCAGCACCGCCTTCAACCGACACGTCGGCATGTCTCCCGGTGCCTTCTCGCGGGGTAGAACAAGCAGAACAGGGTTAGACGTGCCATGAGCTTTCCGAACGTGGCTGTCTGCATTGACTGGGTCTGCGCAAGGCAGATTAGTCGCAATTCTGGATTGCTGTCATCAAATCAATATTCGCTCAATCTCATCCAAAGTCAATTCCTGCTCGGAGCGATCATAGATCTGAGTAGTCCGAGTAGATTCATGGCCCGCGATGCGAGCAGCTGTCTCAAGCTCACCGCCATTGCGCAGGTACTCGGTGATTCCGGTTCCGCGGAAGGAGTGATTGCAGATCTCGCCGGGTAATCCGGCCTTCAATGCCCGGCGCTTGACCATCTGCAATGCGGAGAATCGGGAAATGGGTTTCACCAGTAACTTGTTCTTCTGACGTCCTCGGCCCGAGGTGCGGAAGAGGGGATCGTTACGCTCTTCCTCTATGCCGGCAGCCTTGATATAGGCATCGACATTCTGTTGCGCCACATGATGGGCGGGTATGACGTTGTACAGCCCACCTTTCTCATGCAGGCGAAAGAAGGAACGCTTTCCCTGAGTGTAGTAATCCGCAACCGTCATGGAGGTCACGGCAGACACCCGACCAAAGCTGTACACCATGATGCTGATCAAGGCTCGATCACGCAGGCCCACCAGGGTGTCTGTTTCGATACTGTCGAACAGTGTCCGGGTTTCCTTGGCCGTCAACACCGGCGTCTTGCCAACCTTGACGGAATAGCGGGGGCCTCTGACTGCATTGGCAGGATTGCTTGCAATGATCTGACCTACAACCAGCCACTGAAACAACATCTTGATGGCTGCGAGATGTTGTTTGACGCTGGGGGCAGCGTACACTTCGTTCAGCTTCTCGACATAGGCGCCAACAATCATGGGGTCGATGTCATCCAGTTCGATCTTGTGGTATTCACACCAGTCTGCGAAACGATAGATTGCGTGCAGGTAGGCCTGACGTGTGTTCTTGTTACGAATGCAAGCGGTAAAGAATTCCCAGAAGCGGCGCTTGCCAGCTTCGCTGCCAGCGAATATCGGGGGTGTTTCACCGGTGGCAATGCGAGCCGGGATATCAGCGGAAACACTGATGGTAACGAGATCGAATGAGTTGTCCATGGAGTGATAATACGGCATTTAAACATCACATAAAGAAGGTTATGTGATTATTTATTATCTGTATTCAGATGACTAAACTGCATTGTAAACACAGCACTATCAACACCATGCAACCATCCTGAGCAGACACCCGGTCAAGCTCAGGCCTCGCACCGATCCTGGCCGAAGCTCAGCCGGCTTCGAAGGTCCCGGCCCAGCCGCCTGTAGCGCCCCGTGTAGTCTCGGCGATTTTCGGGCGATTTCAACTCCGCATTTCACGTCTCCGGATAGGGAAAATAGCGCGACTCCTTCCGGAGTAGTGAAGGTGCCCCTGCATACCACGGCAGGTATTTGCATCAAGAGATCATCGAAGCACTGTATGACAAGCACGTCAACGTGCTCATGTGACATTGACGCACGTTTGTACATCGGAACTGAAAGTCACAACGTCAAAGAGCTATACAGCGCCGTGTATTCGCTGTTGATTCTGGCAACTCAAAGCGACATGCAGTCCAGGATTCGCAGTGTTTGGCAGCAATATATGTAAATCACAAACAACGAGACGCCTTGTCGCACAAAATTTGCTGCTAAGCGGACGTCCTGTGAATGCGTGCCTATAGCGCTGTCTGGTAGACGAAAAAATGATCCAAAGGGAATGCAAACACTCTATACGTGCGTACATGACCCTGAAGCCAGTACGACGCTGAAATCTGGCAAACCAAGGCTGGAAAGATTGAATGTAGCGCGACAATCTGGATGAATCGCTCGCTGTGTCTCTACGCTAGTTTTTCAAGTGACTGCAGCGTTGTCTGAGCTTTGGACACACCAACCAGCGTCGCGATCGCATGGTCGTGATGTAAGCACTTTGTCAGGCAATGAATTTGTTTCCAAATCAGGGAATCCACGGCGAAAAATTCAGACTGGAACTTACCCAGGCGTCTACATGAGGCTGCTCATGCAGGAGAAACCGTAGCGGAAGAACACAATGTTGAATGCTCAAGGTTCAAACGCACGATCTCGAGGTCCACTGGTCACTGGTCACTGGTCACTGATCACTGATCACTGGTCATGCTCGCAGTCATTGGTCGTCACTTGTTCATTGCTGCTTGCTGCTTGCTGGATGCTGGATGCTGGATGCTGGATGCTGGATGCTGGATGCTGGATGCTGGATGCTGGATGCTGGTCAAAAATTGTCAGCAGCATCCATCCGCATACGAGCCCATAACAAATCCAGAAGCGACAAACTCGGAAAGAAACAACAAACAGCGCAAACGCCGAGTCCTGACAAACCAACGACAAACCCGATATCTCCACCACTTCCGGACATCCATGCTTATGCGCATAATACATATTATGTTAAATTCTATTCGGTGATAGCTGATTACAGCTTTTCCCCATTTCAAACTGTTACATCCGAATCGAGCCGTTTCGCCTCAATCTGAATGTCGTGACATCGGCGATAGATAAATGCACGTTCAGTTATGACCTCACCAGCGCGAAACAATTTCAATCAACCCAGTGACGAATGGCTTGCACCAGAATCATCGATGGATCTCCTGACACCGAGCTTGCGCAACTGCACCCGTATCTCCTGCGCCACATCTACCGGATGGCAAAGTATGCTCTCGGTCATCTCCAAAATCAGCAACGACGGCGCGTTGCCGAATTCATCGAGACTGAGCTTGTCAATCCTGGTAGATCACCTCGAATAGATCCGATTCGAAAAACCGTCGTGCAGAGATCTTCACTGAGATTCGGAACTGATGTCCCGCGATAGCCTGCGCAGGAGCTGTACGCAGGCTTCACGCAGCACCCGTTTTTCAATGGGTATGATCAAACCCGTGTCCTCTGCCACAGGTATGAACTCGCTTGGCGGTACGATCCCAGCTTCGCTGGACACTGGGACCATTCAGATTCAGGCAGGCACACTGAAGAGCGGAAAACTGCTGTCGTTGCAGCGGGAACCACGTATTGATAAAGGATTCGGAGACGATCATGCCAATTTTTCTACCGTGTACGAATACGCAGGTCTGTTTCTGCACGTAGGCGTTTCAATGCGCAGAAATCGGCGATATCCAGTGAATACTGGAAGACATATGAGTATCGCGCCATACGACTGCACCGGGCTGAGGCCCCTGCTCCCGTGGCAGTCAGAGCACTTACACCGGGTCACTAAGTCCATGCCCCTCACGGACAAAACGCGGGAGAGTACAAAATTTGGCAGATACGTGGCGCTGAGGACTCAGGACGCACTTGTTCACTTGCTGTACGAATACCAGGGCTGATAAGGTGAAACCAGGTGTCAGAGCAATGAGAGCCATCATCGCCTGATCAACTCTTTCAACTGGATTTTGCATCAAGAGGTAGTGACATGTTCTGGACAATCATCGTATTTGCAGCCGGTTGGTTAGTTGGCCGAAACTGGGAACAAGTCAAGAAACTAGCCAGTGACAAGATGAATGCCAGCAAGAAGATCACGGGTAAAGCCACCAGGATCGAGCCTGATTGAAACGTCTTGTTTGCCAGACCCGGTAGTTCATCGTACTGAATCACGCGGATTCGTTCCCGACGCTGAAGTCGCAACCGTCAACTGACAGTGGGCCAGCATCCAGCCCTGGAACCACTCGAGATGTCCACCGAGCCCTGCAAGGTCCTTTCAACGCTGTCGCTTCAAGTCAAAGCCACGCAACGGTGAGCCCAGCGTTCAGCGATGTCGACATCATGCGTCACCAGGACGATACCCAGGCGACGAGCGTCGGCGATCTCGGCAAGCATTTCGAGCGTGCGCGCCTGTGTAATCGGATCCAGCCTAGAGGTAGGTTCATCGGCCAGTAGCACTCTTGGGCGTGCAGACAATGCACGAGCCAGTGCCACACGCTGTAGCTCGCCACCTGACACTGCGTCCGGTCGACGATCCAGCAATGACAGTGGTACCGCCAGTCGAGCCAGCAGATCTTCCACCTCGGTCCATGGCGTACCATTGAGTCGCGCCGCATCCTGCAGGCACACTTTCAGAGAAACATGCGGTGGGAACGCTGCGGGCGGATCCTGATACAGTTTCTGCACAGCCCTTGTACCCAGGTCTCCTGCTCGCTGCACCAGGCCACTGGCCGGTGTCTGCAAGCCTGCTAGCGTATCCAGCAGACTCGTCTTGCCGATACCGCTGGGTCCCACCAGAGCCACACGTTCGCCTGCGCGTACCAGGATGTCCAGGCCTTCAATCAATAACCTTCCGGCGCGCTTTACCGACAAATCGCAGGCTTTCAGCAATACCTCACCGGGTGCTACCGGCAGGGTTTGTGGCCAGGTTGAAGGGTCTGCAGCAATCAGCTCTTGAGTGTATGGGTGGCTCGGCGCAGCGAGGATGGACCGGGTATCGCCCTGCTCCACAACCTCCCCCTCACGCAACACTATCAAGCTGCCGCCCAGGGCACGCGCAACGGCTACGTCGTGAGTGATGGCAATCAATGTGCCTCCCTGACGAGGCACTGCCGACAACAGTTCCACAACCCGTGCGCGCCGATCGCTATCCAGCCCCTTGGTAGGTTCGTCCGCCAGCAGTATCGGCGCTCCGCCAGCGGTAGCGGCAGCGAAGGCCAATCGCTGCGCCATGCCGCCAGAGAGTTCACCCGGCAATCGCGCCTCCGATCCTGTCAACCCGAGCGCTTCGAATGCCTTCGCACAGGCAGCTTCCGGATCAGCATGATGGGCCACATGACGATAGGTTTCGCTGACGTGTCGCGCGGAACGCTTGAGCGGACTGAGTGCGCGCCATGGCTCCTGAGGAAGAGCGGCAATCTGACGGCCCCAGCTTGCAGCCCGAACATTCACCGGCACATTGTCGACTCGCCCCCCGTCAACTTCGATCACACCATCGGCATGCAATTGCTCGGGCAGGTTTCCGAGAATAGCTTGCGCCACCAGACTTTTCCCTGCGCCCGTTTCTCCCATGACCACAAGGGTGTTTCCCGCATTCACCGAAAAACTGACCGGACCGAGAAGCGCTTTCCGGCCCGCATGGACGCGTAACTCATCAACGGACACGGTCACACAAGCGTCATCAAGCATCGTGTTCATCAAGGACGTCTCATTCCACCAACACTGAGATGCAGCGCCAGTACGGTCAGAACCAGAGCGGCGACGGGTTGCAGTATCAACCAGGGGGCCTCACGCCAGTAAGGCAGGAGCTCTGTCATCATCACACCCCACTCAGCCTGCGGTGGTCGAATACCGACACTGACAAAACCCAGTGCCGCAACGGCCGTCACAGCGGTGGCGGCACCAAAAGCGGCGATGGTCAGCAGACCCGGACCGATTTCGGGAATGAGGTGGCGACGAAGAATCAACGACGGTCCGAAACCCAGCATACGAGAGGCCTCCACCTGCGGTGCTGCCAGCACCACACGCGCTCGCTGGCGGGTATAGCGGAAATACTCGACCCATAGAGTCAGCGAGATTCCGACATACAATGCCCACCATGACCCAGGGGCAATTGCTGCAAGCATCAACACCAGAAGCAACCCCGGCAATGCCAGCACCGCATCCGCGAAAGCTGTCAGCAGTCGATCGGTCCAACCACCCGACCTGGCCGCAAGCACTCCCAGAAGAGCACCGGGAATACCGGCCGAGACAACGGACAGCAGCGCTAGTCCCAGCGACAATCGCGCACCGGAGAGCAGGCGAGCTGCCATATCACGCCCCAGGTGATCCGTGCCCAGCAGGTGCTCGGCACTGGGTCCTTGCCGTGCATCGAGCAATGACTGTGACGCCGGGTCGTGACCAACCAGCGCGGGCCCGAAGGCAGCCGCTCCTCCCAGTGCTGCAAACAGCAGCAAACCTGCCATTCTCGATGTGCTGATTGCAAGGCGCTGCTTCATTGGCGAAGTTTCGTCGTGAGCCATGGCGTTCATGCGCTTCGCGGATCAATCAATCGGCAAACCAGGTCGATGACGAGGTTCAGTCCGACATATATCAGCCCCAGTGCCAGTGCGGTGCCTTGCACCATGGCCACATCGCGCCCGAAGATGGCATGCACCAGAGAATGTCCGATACCCGGCCAGGCGAAAACCGTTTCGACGATCACCACGCCTTCGATGAGATAGGCCCCTTGTACGCCTACATAGGCCACCACCGGCAATGAGGCGTTTCGCAATACATGGCTCACTACCGTCCTGCGGGCCGTCAGCCCCTTCGTGCGCGAGAACAGGCGCCATTCGGCGGACATGGCCTCTGCAACGGCATCCCGGACCACTCGTGAAGACACCGCTGCAAGTCCCAGCCCCAGCGTCAACGATGGCAGGACGAGATGCTGTAGCCCACGAAAGCCGGCAACAGGCATGAGACCAAGCTGTACGGCGAAGACCAGAACCAGCACGATGCCCAGAGCGAAGGCTGGTATCGCACGCAGGAAAATGGACAAGGCAAGACTGACATGGTCGATCTTTCCACCGGGCCGCATACCGGCTGCGATACCCACCGGAATCGCAATCACCAATGACGCCACAACGGCTCCCCCTGCCAGCAACAGAGAATAATTGAGTTGCTTGGCGACTTCGTCTACCACTCGTGAACCATAGACGTGTGAACGGCCAAGATCAAAGGTGGCCAGTTCGCCAAGCCAGGTACTGAGCTGCATCCACCATGGCCTGTCCAGACCCAACTCGAGCCTGACGATTTCAGCAGATGCCGCGTCCATCATGTCGTAGCCATATCGACCGGCGGCTATGCGGTAGGACGCATCCCCTGGCAATGCCTGCATCATGATGAAGCTGACAATGCCCACCACCAACGCGACAACCAGCGCCTGAAAGCCACGTCCGGCGAGAATGCCCAGCACAGATCGCCACCAGGGTGCTATCTGCGGTCTCACTCTGCCCATGCAATGTCACTGAGTCCGTAGGAGCGCTGCAATGGATCGATGATCACATTCTGCAAGCCTTCTGCGATGGCCGCCGTGTGCTGATACCAGATGATGGGAATGACCGGTAGCTCTGATTGCAGGCTACGGGAGACGACACTGACAGCTTCGCTGCGTTGTGCCTGGTCAGCAGTCGATGCAATTCTGTCGAGAGCTTCGGCAACCGCCTTGTTGTCCCAACCCATGGCTCCCCAATCACCACCGCCCGTACCGAAGTCCTGCAGCAAGGTACCGATCGGGTCGGGGGTAAGAGCATAGTTGCGTGCATACAAGGCAACTTCCAGCGTACCGTCCTTGTGTCCCTCGGGAATGATCGAGTAGTTGGACACATTGACTGTCAAATCGATTCCGATTGCGCGCCATTGGTCCTGCAATGCTGCTGCAATCAGTGGCAGCTCAGGCCGGTCCGGAAATGTTCTGAGCTCCAGCGTGAACCGCTGGCCGTCTCGCACGAGTATCTTGTCCTCACCCTCGCGCCACCCCAGATCCATCAACAAGGCACGCGCCGCAGCAGGGTCGCTCTCAAGCGGATCAAGAGATTCATCATGCCAATCAGACAGCACCGGTGGAAACAGCTGTGTCGCTGCACCTTCGGGAAAGCGGGTAATCGCAGTTGCAATACCGGCCCGGTCGATGGCAAGACTCAGAGCCTGACGAGCTTGAGGGTCGTCGAGAAACGGATGAGATGCATTGACTTTCAGAGTCAGCACGCGTGGGATCGGAACCGCAACAGTCTCCACCTCAGGGACATCAGCCAAGCGGGAAAATCCCGACGGATCCAGCGTGAATACGAGATCGGCATCACCACTTTCGGCCAGCAGTGCTCGTGTTTCGGCTCTCCCCGCGGCAAGGTAGCTGGCTGATTCGATCGCCGGCGCCTTGCCCCAGTAGCTATCGAAGCGAACCAGTTCCAGGGCTTGCGGCGGCGAAAACTCAGTGACTTGAAACGGACCTGTGCCTATCAGTGCGCTCGGCACACCCTCGGCATCCACTGCGCCCGGGGCAGGAATCACGGTGGTTGCATGGGCCAACAAGGCAGGCAAAGAGGCAAAGGCGTGTTCGAGTTCAAAGACGACGACGCCATCACCAGGGCCAATGCTGCTTATCGGTGCCTTTGAAAGCACGCCCGGTTGCTCGAATGATCGATTGAGAGCGGCGGCGGCATTGATCGCATTGAACTCGCTGCCGTCGTGAAATATCACGTTTTCACGTAGCGTGAATGTCCAGGTCAAACCGTCAGCAGAGACTGACCATTGCGTGGCCAGGCCCGGGCGCAGGATACCCTCGACATCAGCATCCACCAGATTTTCCATGATCTGCAATTTCTGGATGACAAAACCGGATATCGCCGGGTCTGCACTGGCCACCTCCCAGGGCGAGGCTATGGTGACGCTATTGCCATCTCTGGACAACGCCGGTGAAGACAATGCCAGCGCCGCCAGTATCGTCGCAGCGTAAAAATATCTCATATCGTATCCGGGTATCGGGACGTTTCCATTTTCGAGATGTTATATCATATCTTATTAGCCTGTTCGGATTTTGAAGGAGCGCATCAGCACTCCGCCCATCCTCAGACCTGCCGGCGGCAAGAGCAACGGGCAGCCCTGGCAAGGCACTTCGCAATTTTTCAATACGTAACGTCAGGATCTGCCCGGCCTGTTTCAGCGTCACCTGTGACATGCCGCTAGGCTTTTGAACCGGAACCATTCCTGTGGCCTGGATACTGGCCGAAATCGTTCTCTAACAAGGAGTTGGATGATAATCGATGAGCAAATCGGACACCCCGCCAGAGCTGCGCGCGAGATTCAATGCTGGATCGCTGAGCGGTTCCCTGAAGTCCACGCTGTGGCTGATCAGTGGCAGTATTGTCGCCATGCTGCTCGTTCAAGCCTGGTCGAGCACGAAACTCGTCAATAGCACGGACGATCTGCGCGCGGTCTTGTCGCAATCCTATGAGACAGCCAATCGACTTGAGCGACGAATAGGCTATGGAGGACTGATCCACAACGTCAAGAACTATGTCTTGAGACCGGCTGAAGACAACTACCGGGTATCGGCCCATACGGATGCCATCGTTTCCCTCTCCTTGTTGGAAAAATTGCAACACAATGCGCACGATCTGGGCGTGGATGCCTCGCTGGAGAACACGAGGCAAATGCTGGAAAGCTATGCCAGACGCCTCCAGATCGTGCGTCAGCTTCATGCACAAGGCTTGAACTCGCGGTCTATCGACGGACAGATACGCTTCGATGACGCACCCGCACTGGAAGAAGTTTCATCGGTTCTCACGCAGATAGAAACAGCGGCTCAGGCACGCCTGCGTGAACTCCACAATGAGGGGATCATCACTTCCCTGCTGAGCACGGCGGGCATGGCTGCATTGGGCCTGCTGGTTATCGGCGTCGTAGTACGTCGCCAACACCGACAAACAGAAGCGCTTGCCAGCTTCTCCAGAGATCTTGTGGAGAGCCACGAACAATTGGCAAATGCCAATGAATCCTTGCGCCAACTGGCTGGTGTGGTCTCCCAGGATCTGAAGACGCCTATCCGCAATATACGTACGGCAAACAGGAAAATCCTGAAAGAATCCATGGAGCCACGGTCGATGACGCATCACGTCCAGCTTGTCGATCAGCAGATTCAACAGATGTCGCTCATCACCGACAGCCTCATGGATTTCACGAGCGTCGCTTTCACCCAGCCCGACATCGACACGGTGGATATTGGACGATTGTTCGCGGATATCGAATACGATGTACGCCCTGACGTGGAACAATACGGCGCACGGATTCAGTTTCATACGGTGCCAGGCTTGCTTGCTCTGGCAGACCGCAGCCTGTTGACACACGCACTCTTCAACCTGATCACCGACTGTCTCGACGCAGACAGGATCAACAAGGCCACCTTGATTCAGGTGTCATCGGAAGTTTCCGGCAACGAGATCCTTCTTTCCGTGGAGAGCGATGCCATCAGTACCGTGACTGCCCTCCCCCGGACAGCCGTTGAATCTGTCAGCCGCCTGCACGGACCACGCTTGCCTGATCAGAAAGTGGCTACAGGCATGCCTCTGACCAAGGCGATAATAGAGAATCACGGCGGCAGGATATGGATCGACACGGCCGTCACCACTGGCAGGCGTATCGTCTTCTCATTGCCGCTTGATCCTGCCTTCAAGCATGAGCATGCAGCATGAGCAGGCTCGAACAGCCAGCGTAGGATGCAGCCAGGCATCCCGACGACGAAGAATTGCCACGCAAACGGTAGCCATCAAACAGTCCGCATGCCTCGCAACGTGGCAAACTCTCTCAAGCAGCTTTCCCCGGCAGGTACGGCAACAACAGACAGATGACAGCACCGACAAGCGTACACTCCCAGCGCTGGCCCCCGTTGAACGGTGCCCCTGACCGTCCCTGTGGCATCTATCTCTTGCACGGCACCGGAGAGCATCTGGGTCGTTATGATCGCCTGGCACGCCATCTGTCGGCACAGGGATGGCGAGTCGGTGCGCACGATCATATCGGGCATGGACGCTCTGGGGGTCAACGCGGCCTGGTTTCGCCGAAGGGCATACTCGCCACGGTAGCCGAGGAGCAGGTCAATGCCTTTGCGAATGAGACGGGAGCGGCACCCGTGTTGTTCGGCCACAGTCTGGGCGGGGTTCTGGCCACGCAGCTCGTGATTGAACACGCACTTGCGGTGACCGGACTCATGCTGTCCGCCCCTGCCTACGTTCCCGTCATGAGGCCAGTGGATCATCTGAAGCTCCGCTTACTGTCGCTTGTGGCCCCGAAACTGTGCCTGGATCTGGGCTACGACCCCAGCCGTTTGACCAACGATATCAGCGAGCAACAGGCGGCCCTGGCGGACGAGCTCCTCCACGGCTACAAGTCGGCGACACTGGTGAACTGGCTGCTACGCACCGGCCAGCGCATGCTCGACAAGGCAGCGCAACTGGACGCAGACACCCTCTTGCTGATTCCCGGCGCCGACTCGGTAGCGGATCCGTCGAAGACGAGGGAGTTCGCCAGGGCGGTTGCACAGGAGCACCTGACGGTTGTTGAATATGAGGGCTATTTTCACGAACTGCTCAATGAAACACCGGAGCGGCGTGAGCGCGTCATGTCTGATATGGATCTCTGGCTGGAACGCTTTACCTGACGCAATCATCAGCCGAGCGACTCGCCTTGTTGGATCGATTCGGCACGACACGACTTGCATGAAACGCTCGAGCCCTCCTCACCAGGACCCGAGTATCACTCAAGCAAACGAAAGATTGGCCGTTCAGGCAACCTTTGAAGAACGGCTGCCACCCTGTCGCTGATACCGCACGGTGCGAATCATCTCGCGGATACGCGGCTGGATTTCAGTGCGCCATCGCGTTCCATTGAAGACTCCGTAATGCCCGACACCGGGTTGCATGTAGTGCCATCGCTTGTCATCCGGCACATTCGGGCAAAGATCCTGCGCAGCCTCTGTCTGACCGATACCGCAGATGTCGTCCCGCTCTCCTTCCACGGTCATCAGTGCTGTTTCGCGTATGGCGCCCAGATCGATCACTTCACCTTTGTAGGTGTACTTTCCCTTCGGCAGTTCATGCTTGATGAACACCCGCTCCACGGTTTCCAGGTAGAAATCGGCGGGAAGATCCATCACGGCAAGGTATTCATCGTAGAACTTGTTGTGCTGGTCAATGCTGTCGCAGTCTCCCGTGATCATGTCGTTGAACACCGACTTGTGCGCCTCGATATGCCGGTCGAGGTTCATGGCCATGAAGCCCGATAGCTGAATATAGCCCGGGTACACGCGTCGCATGGCACCCGCATTCGGCCACGGCACACGTTGTATGACATTACGCTTGAACCAGTCGATCGATTTCGACTCGGCGAATTCATTCACGGCAGTCGGATTGCGTCGGGTGTCCAACGGGCCTCCCATCAGCGTCAACGAAGCCGGGGTGCACTCATCCCCCATGGAGGACATGACAGCCGTTGCAGCCAGAGCACCAACCGCTGGCTGACAGACCGCAATGACGTGAATATCCGGACCGAGACAACGAATACACTCCATGATTTCGGTGACAAAGTCATCGAGCGTGAACGAACCGGAGGCCATGGGAACATCGCGCGCATCCCGCCAATCGGTGATGTAGACCTCGTGCTCGGGAAGCATCGCCTTGACGGTGCCTCGCAACAAGGTTGCGTAATGCCCGGACATCGGCGCAACCAGAAGTACCTTGGGGTCATCACGATCGCCAGCCAATGTTTCATCA
Organism: uncultured Granulosicoccus sp.; assembly: GCA_947492525.1. Taxonomy (GTDB): domain Bacteria; phylum Pseudomonadota; class Gammaproteobacteria; order Granulosicoccales; family Granulosicoccaceae; genus Granulosicoccus. The sequence goes on along the minus strand of CANLNQ010000029.1, from coordinate 70,889 downwards.
CGATGAAAATGCAGCAGATCGCACCACGTTCGCTCAACAATGATGTCTTCGGTCACCGGTACGTCATGTCCGTCGATCCGGGTGCTGTCAATGTCCCACTCGGGCTTGCCATAACGACGTGTCATGTTCTCGAACATGGTGCAGGATGCAGACACAAAGCGCTTTGAATAGGTTTCAGGCCACGGATTCAGCGGCGTTTCGATCATCTGACGAAGCATGTGGCTCTGCATGCGCAGGGGTAAAAGCGCTGAACGTGTCAGTTCGTTGGCGTAATAATTCATTCAGCACTCCGGTTTCACGATGTCGTCACATATTGCAACGCAACATCAAGGAAAGTCAACATTTGGAACGAGTGTAGTTCCTTTATTTCACATTTGTTCCGAATCACGGAAAAAAGTTCGGTGAAACAGGCTTCATTGCAGGAGAACTGGCGGTTCACGGCCGTGACATCTCCAGCCACGCCCCATTTCGGTGCGGCGCAGCAAATAATGGATACGTCATGAACAGCATGTCATCGCCGAGCAATGCGGCGACTCACTCTTCTTCCGGCTTCAATAAATCACATTCTCTGAAGCGCCCGCAGGGCGATGTAAATCCTCGCAGGCAACCTTCCTGTCATGATTCGACCGTGTTCTTCTCCTGCACAAGCTGGCGTTGCTGCCTGGAAGTCTTGCCGATACCGGGGTTGAAGGAATTGGTGGGATCCAGCTCCGTGTAGAAATCTGCCAGAGCCGGTTTCGCCTCATACAGATGACCGACGTTGTGCTCGGCCGGGTATTCGGCACCGCGCTCGTTGAGCAGGGCCAGCATCCTCGCCTTGATCGCCGAGGCATTCGCTCCCTTTCGCACGACGTAGTCCTGATGAAACACGTGGCAGAAGAAGTGGCCGTAATACAGCTTGGTGATCAGCTGGTCATCGATATCCTCTGGCAGGGCCTCGATCCAGTCGGTATCGTTACGCCGAAGGGCGATGTCCAGTGCGATGATGTCTTCCACCTCACTCGCGTGGGTGGCCTGATAGCGAACTGCCGCTCCAGCCGCAGCGAAGCGATGCAGCATGGCCTTCTTGCCCTCCTTGGCATCGCACTCGAACCAGCCGTCACGACCCAGTATCTCGTTGAGCAAGGCCTCGGTGTCATCAGCTATGGCCGCACCAACCTTCAATATCAGATGGTGTTCATATCGATCCCGGTATTCCAGCATTCGCCTGGGCAAGGCTTCAGGCAACAATCGACTGAAGAACTGCAGCAACCTGTCACTGAAATGATCGGGTACGAACGACAGACGTTTCGTGAAAGCATCCACCTGCCCCTTGAGTGAAAAGAAGTGCGGCAGGAAATCGGTTCCCAACCAGTGAATCATCAACAGCGTATCCTTGCCGTACGTTCGGGCAATGTCGAAACAATCGCGGTGCAGATACTCGCCACTGATGGGCAATTCAGGTAGATCGGCCAGTACACGACGGCGCAATGCGGTCAGTTCTGCAGCATCGTTGGTACCCAGATAGTAGACTCGGTCACCCGTGTTCGATGGAAAGGTATCGAGCCTCACTGCGAAGACCGCAAGCTTGCCCGCGCATCCGGATGACTCATGCAGATGCGAGGGATCGGCGTTGTACCTTGCCGGTGTAGCGGCATCTACCTCCCTTACCCGGGATTGATAGACACTGGTGGATGCCTTGCCTGCGTCCGGTTTGACATCCTTCTCCTCGAACCGCCCGGCCTGCAGGCGTTCCAGCATCTCCTCGGGCGTATCGCCCAGATCGATACCCAGATGGTTCACAAGCGCCAGCGAGCCATCAGCCTGGCGCTGGGCGAACAATGACAACTCGGTATAGACCGGCCCGCGCTGTACCAGGGAACCGCCGGAGTTGTTGCAGACACCACCGACGATGGAGGCTCCCAGACACGAGGAGCCTATGACCGAATGAGGCTCTCGGTTCAACGGCTTGAGCAGTTTCTCCAGCTTGTACAGCGTACCGCCGGGAAGGCTGACCACCTGCTTTCCCTGATCGAGCAAATGGATCTTGTCCAACCGCAGTGTGTTGATGATGATCACATCCCGGTCATAACTGCCATTGGGCGTCGAGCCTTCGGTCAGCCCGGTATTGGCAGCCTGCATGATGACGATCTTGTTCGCCTCGACCGCGACCTTCAATACCCGCCACAATTCCAGCAGGCTACCCGGCAGCACGACAGCAAGCGCCTCCCCCTCACCGGAACGAAAGCCCTTGCGGAAGCGTTCCGACTTGCGAGCGTCTGTGTGTACGTACCGACGCCCGGCAATTGAGTGAAGCTGGCTGATCAGATCGTTGTTGGTCATCGTCATCGGGTTGGTTTTCATCCGGCGTTGGCAAGGAGCATCAGCGCATCACTGACCCCCAGGCTGGTGAACGCAAGCATTCCCAGAATACCGGCAAACAGGAAATAGTAGATCGTGGGAATGATGGTCATTCGCAGTGTGGTCCCCTCGCGACCCAGAAGACCCACGGTGGCTGAAGCTGCGACAACATTGTGAATGGCAATCATGTTGCCGGCAGCAGCACCGACAGCCTGCAGAGCCACCATCATCGCCGACGACAGGCCCAGGTTGGCGGCCACGTTGAATTGAAAATCGGACAGCATCAGATTCGATACGGTGTTTGAACCGGCGATGAACGCGCCAAGGCCACCGATGGCCGGTGCAAACAGGGGATAGATATCGCCGACACTGTCGGCCACGAACTGGGCCATGACCACCGGCATCGACAGGATATCGGCAGCATTGACGCCCGAATTGATCAGTATGCGCACCATGGGTATGGTGAAGACAAGTACGAAGCCTGCCCCCATGAGCGTTCGACTGGACTCACCGACCGCCTTGCCCAGGTCTGACGGTTTCATCCGGTGCAGGAAGGCGGTGATGATGACGACCATCAGCAGAATTCCACCCGGCAGGTACAGCGGCTGAATGCTGCCTGAAATGCCTTGCTCACCGAGAATATCGGCCCAGCCGACACTGATGGATGTCAACCAGTCCTTGAAAGGGCCGATGGTGCGAGACGCCACCAGAATCAAGGCCAGCAGGACATAGGGCACCCAGCCCATCAGCGTGGACAAGGTTCGCTGAGACGGATCGTCATCGAGCCGTATCTGCATGGAACCGCTCCAGTCTGCAGGCCACAGATTCGATGGCGCAAAATCCCAATGATCGTCGGGAATCAGAAAACCGCGCCGCGCCGCAGGCACGACGATGGCCAGCCCTGCCATGGCACCGATCATGGACGGAAACTCCGGCCCCAGAAAGACACCGGCCAGGGTATAGGGCACCACGAAACAAAGTCCGGCAAACAGGGCAAACGGCGTTATGGACAAGCCCTCTGTCCACGAGCGTCGTTCACCGAAAAAGCGCACCATGATGACGACCAGAAACAGTGGCATGAACAAGCCGACGATTCCGTGAATGATGGCCACCTCAGAGACTACCGTACCGAAATAGTCCGGCCACCCCAGACCCACGCCGGCGAGTTGCTCAGAGATCTCCACCTTGTTCAGACCACCGGTGACACCGACGACCAGTGGAGTGCCCACCGCACCAAAGGAGACAGGTGTGGACTGGATCATCATGCCGACAACAACGGCACCCAATGCCGGAAAGCCAAGCGCGACCATGAGCGGTGCGGCAACGGCCGCTGGCGTACCGAATCCCGAAGCACCTTCGATGAAACAGCCGAACAACCAGGCAACGATGATGGCCTGCACACGCCGATCAGGGCTGACCCCTGAAAAACCGTTGCGAATGGCCTTGATTCCCCCTGAATACTTGAGCGTATTGAGCAGCAGTATCGCGCCGAAGATGATCCACAATATGGCCACGGTCAGGATCAAACCCTGCAGTGTGGATGCCAGAACGCGGTTGAAGCTCATCTGCCAGGCAAACAGCGCAATCAACGCCGTGACGATATAGACGATAGGCATGGCCGTTCGCGCCGGGAAGCGCAGCCCGATCAACAGAATGCCTGCCAGAATAATGGGAGTGAAGGCCAGTAATGCCAGGATGGTGAGATTCATTGAATGTCCGGAAACCGCTAGGCTGCTTTTGCATGTGATCGAGCCGTCTATTGTCCCCGTTTTGCCCAACCATCTGCAATATGGAGGACTTGAGTTTTATCAAGCACAGTGCAAAGGCTGAGGACTACGAAGTTCAAGTAGCAGTTCGCTATACTGCGTTCATGATGAATCAGGTACACGGTATGGCTGACGAAGGATTCACACTGGCAGGTGTACCCGCTGCAGAGGCAGGCCAGGTTGACCGTCTGCTCAGCGCTTTGGCACAACGACTGACAGAGCGTGAGGTCAGGCTTGCCGGTGCGGTACAGAGTGATGTGCAACGACATGATCGTGAACGCTGCGACATGACGCTACGTGTGCTCGGGTCGAACAGCCATTACGCCATTTCCGCCGACCTGGGTCCACTGTCGCAGGGTTGTCGGCTCGATGCAGGGGCACTGGAAACAGCTGCCTGGGAGGTGGAAAGCCAGCTACGTTCATCCACGGATGAGGCATTGCCGCAACTGCTGATCGTGAACAAATTCAGCAAGAGTGAAGCTCAAGGCAAGGGTTTTGCCAGTGTGATCGCGCTGGCCATGGAGCGCGGAATACCCGTTCTGTGCGGGATAGGCCAATTGAGCAAGGCCGATTTCCAGCGTTTTACCGACGATCAGGCTGAGTTGCTGGACGCCAACGAGCAGGCCATCGAACGCTGGGTCAATGCACGAATGCGCTCGGCCTGATACTGTCGCCGGTTTCAGGCGATCGTCAGAACTTCCAGTGGTACATCGTAGCCCTTCACGGTCTCTGCGGCGACCAGTACCGTCTCTTGCGTCAACTGGGCAGCAAATGGTTCCGAGAACAGTATGGGCCGGTTGAATTTCCTGCACAGGCTTTCCATGCGCGCCGTGATATTCACCGCCTGACCCATGACCGTGAAATCGATTCGCGTGCTGGAGCCGATATTGCCGTAGTACACCTCGCCAAAGTGAAGGCCGATACCGAAGTCCAGACCCAGCGGCAGTTCACCGTCTCTGGCAACTCGAACGGCCTGCTGCGCCGCGGCCAATGCATACTCACAAACATCGGTGGCACTGCATGAACCTCCTTCAAGCGGAAAGATGGCCAGAATGCTGTCTCCGATGAACTTGAGCAACTCTCCCCGGTTTTCCTCCACCGCATCGGCCAGAATATCGAAATATCGGTTCGCCAATTCCAGCGCCTCATCCTCGGCCAGACGTGTATTGAGACCGGTCCAATCACGAATATCACTGATCATGATGGCCGCGTTGATCTTCTCCACATGGCCTCGGGTGATCTGCCCACTCAGCACTCTCTGTCCGGTTCTTTGTCCCAGATAGGCGTTCGCTATTGCCGTTGAAACCCGCTTCTGACTGAATACTTCGGCAATGGGAGCCAGCACGGCCGCCACTTCGGTGAACTTGTCGATATCGGTATCCGTGAATCCTCCCACCCTGTCGGTAGTGCAGGCCATGATGGCCATGGCGCCTTCGGTGAATATCAGGGGAAGACCAAAGTAATCCGTGCCACCTCGTTCCTTGATCTCGTGCAATACCGAATGTTCGGCAGCACCCAAGGGGCCATCCAGGCGACGCCTGAAACTCGAACGGCTGTTGACGATGGCTTCGAAAGGGCTGCCAATGTACGCTGAACGAGTCTCTATGCCATGTTCGGCTTCCACCGGTGGTATGAATTGCTCGTCTCTTTCCCAGATGGATGTGGACGCCGCTACCAGTGGGTGCAAGGTACGCATCGACACGCGATAGCGCCACAAGGGCGCGCTCGCATCAAGCATCCGTTGCCCCAGTTCATGGGTGAGTTTGTCGATGTTGGCCAGAAGTCTTCCTTCATCCAGCAACCAGGCAATGACGCCGCTGGTATCCCATGACGCTGCATCGCTGCACTCATCATCGGCGCACTCATCCATCGCATTCTCGCAGACTGAGTGCGAGACGGACAAGGGAACGACGCCAGTTGCGCAAGCGTACGGCTTCTGACGGGACTGGCGTCGCATGACTCATTACACGCGTTCTATCGCCAGAGCAATACCCTGCCCGCCACCGATGCACATCGTGATGATTGCATACCGGCCGCCCGTTCGCTCCAGCTCGTACATGGCCTTGACCGTCAGAATCGCCCCCGTTGCGCCAACGGGATGGCCCAATGCAATGGCACCGCCGTTGGGGTTTACCTTGTCCGTGTTCAAACCCAGGGCCTGGTTCACGGCACAGGCCTGTGCTGCAAATGCTTCATTGGATTCGATGAGATCGAACTGCTCATGTGTCATGCCCAGCTTGTCGAGCAGACTCCTCACGGCAGGTACGGGGCCAATCCCCATGATGTCGGGCCGAACGCCGGCATGCGCGTAACCCAGCAATTTCGCGCGAGGCTTGAGGCCGTGTTTTTCCACGGCTGCGGCGGTTGCCAGAACCATCGCCGCCGCACCATCATTGATTCCGGAGGCATTGCCCGCGGTGACCGTGCCCTCTTTCTGGAATGCGGTACGCAACCCGGCCAGGCTCTCTGCCGTGGTACCCGGCTTGGGGTGCTCATCGGTATCGAACGCGATGGTCTCACGCCGTGATTTGATTTCAACCGGCACGATCTGATCCTTGAAGACTCCCGCTTCAATCGCTGCCAGTGCGCGCCGCTGACTTTCTGCTGCAAAGGCATCCTGTGCCTCTCGACTGATCTCGTTCTCGGCTGCCACATTTTCCGCCGTGACACCCATGTGACCAGCACCGAATGGATCCGACAGAGCGCCCAGCATCATGTCCAGCATGGGGGCATTGCCCATTTTCTGTCCAAAACGAGCCGCCTGCAGAATGTATGGTGAGCGAGACATGACTTCGCTACCACCGGCAACAGCCAACTCTGCATCTCCGAGCATGAGATGCTGAGCTGCCGACACCACTGCCTGAGCACCAGAGCCGCACAAACGATTGACCGTCAGTGCCGGCGCTTCCTGACTGATTCCGGCATCGATGGCGGCGACACGAGACAGGTACATATCTCGAGGTTCGGTATTGATGACATGCCCGAAGACGACATGGCCGACATGCGAAGGATCTACCTTGCTACGTGACATGGCCTCCTTGGTGACCAGGCTGGCCAGTGCTGTCGGCGCCTGCCCTGCCAGTGAGCCTCCGAATGTTCCAATTGCCGTTCGAGCGCCATCGATGATGAAGACTTCGTTACTCATGCGTTGATACCTTTTCGGTTACGGAGACACAGCAGTCACCTGTCTATCGATTCTCGCCTGTTTATGGTGCAGGCGCAACGTCTACCGACTGCAGAAGCAGGCCGGTACAGCGGTCGAAGTCAACTGCCCGGCGGTGTGGCAGACGCAACAATTTCACCTTGCAAGCACGGTCCCGAGCCACTGCCCTGCGCCATCAAAGCAGCTCTCTGGCCGCCAGGTTGCGCATCAAGTGGCTCACACCAAACGTCCATTGCGCACATTCGGTTGACAGTCGAACGGTATTGGCCAGTGCTCCCAGGGCGGGCGTCGAGATGGTCACGACATCACCGCCCTTGTGAGTAAAACCTTCGCCCGGCACATCCCGATCTTGCGTCGGGGCAAACAAGGTACCGAGAAAAAGCAGTAATCCGTCCGGATACTGGTGATGCCTGCCGATGGTCTGTGCGACAAGATCGGCCGGGTCTCGACTGATCTGATTCATGGACGATGCGCCGTTCATGACGAAGCCATCGGTGCCTGTCACGGTCAGATCGAGCTCGGCTGCACGAACATCATCCAGGGTATAGCTGTCATCGAACAATCTGATCAGCGGGCCGATGGCGCAGGAGGCATTGTTGTCCTTGGCCTTGCCCAGCAACAAGGCCGAACGCCCTTCGACATCTCGCAGATTGACATCATTGCCCAGTGTGGCACCAACGATCCTTCCCGCGGATGAAACCGCCAATACGATTTCCGGCTCGGGATTGTTCCAGCTCGAGATGGGGTGTAAACCGACATCGGCTCCTGTACCGACCGATGACAGAACCTGTGCCTTGGAAAAGACCTCGGCATCGGGGCCGATACCCACTTCGAGGTATTGACTCCACATCCCTTCGGCAATCAATGCCTGTTTGATCCCTTCGGCTTCCACCGATCCGGCACGCACATTACTCAGGCTGTCGCCAATGACAGACTGCACCCTTGCACGGATACCTTCGGCCTTCTTCGGATCACCCGCTGCCTGTTCCTCGATGACTCGTTCAACCATCGAATTTGCAAAGGTGACACCGCAGGCCTTGACGGCCTGAAGATCACAGGGAGCCAGCAGATGCGTCTGGCTCTGATCGCCCACCGTAGCCGACAGAATCTCCTCGATCGAGCCGAGCACCGGCCCCTGAGCCTGCTGTACATAGCCGGCTGGATCGTCCATCTCGCAGATGTCTCGAACCAGGGGCGCAGTGCGACTGGTGATGTCGATGAACTGCCCTTTCCGGACAGTGACCACTGATGGGCCTTGCGCTGCGCTGTTCCAGACTCGGCCAACCAGGCAGCCATCAGGGATCAAGGTATGCATGTCGTCTTCCAGTGTGGTTTTGAGAAGTGCAATGATAGACTGTCAAGGTGCCGGCACGGGTGGTTCTGGCCGAACGATTCGGCACCTTGCAGGGAAATTATCCAACGCTCGCATCTGTCGCTGAAAGCGCCGAGATACGTTGTCGCCAGTAACGATGTCGCGCCGCATTGTGTTGCCGTGCGTGCCATAGCACTGCCCAGCTGACCGCAGGCGGCTTCCAGGGCAGCTCTACCGAGCTGAATTCACGGAAGCTGCTCTGGCAGAAGACTTCAGGCAAGGTCACCACGATATCGGTGTTGCGTACCAGCGCCGCCAGCGTATCGAAATCAGCAGCACTGAGCACCACTCTTCGATCTCTACCCAGGCTCTGCAGCTTTGCATCGATGACCGAGTGCGTATCCGGCCCCAATGAAACCCATGCGTGCTGGCAGCGGCAATAGCTCTCCAGATCATGCGGTGGTGACTGCATGTCGGGATCGTGGAATACCCTGTATCGGGTTTTCAGCAGTACGCGCCGCCTGATGCCATCGGCGCTGCTTAGATCGGTGTGGAAGAACGCCAGATCTGTGCGGCCCTGTTGCAGATCCTCGACGACCTGGAAGCCCGAACCGGTTCTGACAACCTGCACGGACAGACCCGGTGCCACTTGTCGAACCAGCCTGAACAGCGGTTCAATGAAAAGGTCGCGTTCCAGTGCATTGCCGGCGATACGCAAAACACCCTGATCCTCTTCCGGCACATAGGTATCCGGCTCCACCAGGGTGTTCAGCGCTTTTAGCAGATCTCGAGCCTGCGGTATCAATTGCTCGGCCCTGGCAGTGGCAACAACCCCGGCTCCAGCACGCGTGAACAGCGGATCATCGAATTTGCGTCGCAGCTGATCCAGCCAGTAACTCACTGTCGACTGGTTCATATCCAGACGCTGAGCAGCCTGCGTGAGGGAGCCCGATTCGTGAATGGTCAACAGCAATCGAAGCTGGCGGCCATCGATATCCAGATAGTCAGTTTTTTCCATGGAAGCTATCAGCTCTACCAGCTTTTCTGATAGCCAGTCTAGCTGCACCATTGGCACTGTCAATACACAACAAATAGCGACAACGCTCATCATGAAAAACAGCACTCTCATAGCCGCCGCCACAGCGATTGCCTCGACCTTGTCCTCAGGCGCATTCGCCAGCGAAGACAACAAGTATCTGGTGACAGAAGCAATCACGGCGATGTTCGTCGACTTCGACGTCGATGCAACCGCGAAACTGCTAAGCGAGGACTACATACAGCACAACCCGTCTGTCCCCACGGGGTCAGCGCCGATCGTTGGCTTTCTGCCCACCCTCAAGGACAGCGGCCTGAAGCCGACTACCTACCGGATGATTGCCGAAGACGATCTGGTCGTGGTCCATGGCTTGTATGAGAATGCTCAGGCCTTCGGTGGAGATACGCTGGTGGCGTTTGACGTCTTTCGCGTGGAAGACGGAAAGCTGGCAGAACATTGGGACAACCTGCAACCGTGGGTGTCTGACACGGTTTCCGGTCATTCCATGCTGGATGGTGCCACTGACATCACCGACCGAGACCAGACGGCTGCCAACAAGAAGCTGGTTCAGGCCTTTGTCAATGATGTTCTGCATGGCAACGCCCCTGACAGGATCACGGACTACATCTCGTCTGAATCCTACATTCAGCACAACCCCCAGATCGACAACGGACTCGACGGACTCGCTGCTGCGTTTTCAGCCATGAACAAGGCCGGAATTTCCATGAGTTATCGCTCTACACCCTTGATAGTGGCCGAAGGTAATTTCGTCTTTACCGGCTCGGCTGGCGTCCTGGGTGATACGGAAACTGCCTTCTTCGACCTCTTCCGCGTCGCCGACGGCAAGATTGTCGAACACTGGGATGTGGTTTCCGACATCCCCAGCGAGATGGCACACGACAACGGTAAATTCTGACGCCGCTTCCCGGGCCTATGCCTGATCTGCCGGAGTGCGGGACAACCTCGGTCAGAACCTGCAGTGCATCAATATTCGATGCCTGATCAATCACGACAAGGCAAGAGCACTCTCACCAGTAAACACGCGAAGGCGGTGACAAGTCTGTCACTGCCTCTTGCTGAACGCAGTGGCTTTCACCGCCTCGACGGTGTCATCATTTCAACGGGTCCTTTTGCCTGCTGTTACCTATCCGACTACCCAGCTTCACGTTATCGGCATTCCAGATTGCCTCGATATCGGAACCGACACGTTTGAGCAGACCTATCAGCTGCTGCACATCATTTTCCGACAGGTCCGTGAGGTAAGGGCGCATGCCGGACTGAATGAGTGAGGGCGCCTTGTTGCATACCACGATGCCACGTCTGGTTGGAATGACACGGTATCCGCGACCATCGTCCGAATCGGTTTCGCGCTTGACATACCCGAGCTCCTCCAGCCTGGAAATCAGACGGGATGCAGCAGTTCTCTCCAGGCCGACGAACCTGGCGATCTGGCTGGGGGACTGGATGCCATCGAAATGAATGCAGGCAAGAATGATCCAGGACAGGCGACTCAAATCCACCTCCACGAGTGCTTCATCCACACCGTTCTGAATAAGCATCGCCGCTCTGCTCAGGCAATACCCAAGGCCGTCTTTGGCACTGTGACTATCGATAGTGTTTGTGGTCAAGTTGTTCCCTGCAAAAAAGCGTGCGTCATGCACACGAAGTGTTCCATTCAATTTCTCGAGTTGCAAGTTTTCTCTTGCCATATGCATGCGCTTTGGCATAATGGTCACATGATATGTGCGTATTGCACATATATCTGCCTGCGCATTCCAGCCCAGCATGTTCTCGGAGAACCTCATGAAATCATTGTGTACTGCAGCACTGGTGGCGATCACACTGTGGTCTGCCGGCTCTCAGGCCGATGTCCTGAAGCTGGCTCATTTCATGCCTCCAACCCACCCCATGGATGTTCAGGTCATGACGCCCATGGCTCAGGCCTATAACAAGGCGACAGCGGGATCTTCCGAGATCAGGATATACCCGGCGGGAGAACTGGGCCCGGGCCCCAAGGCACAATACAAGCGTGTTGCTACCGGAGTGGCGGATCTGGCGTTCATTCTTCCTGATTTCTCTGCAGATCTTTTCCCGGTTCTGACCAGCTACGAAATACCGGGACGCTATGCCGATGGTGTTCAGGCCACCCAGGCCATGTGGGAGAACACCAGCCAGATCGAGGCCGAAGTGGATCGCGCTGTTCCCCTTGCCTATTGGGCCAACAATGCCACCATCATGATCACCCGGGACAAACCCGTACGAACCCCCGAAGACCTGGCAGGCCTGAAAATTCGTGTCGCAGGCAAGAACATGGCCAGCCTTATCGAGGCATGGGGAGCTGTTCCGGTCAACATGTCACCAACGGAAGCCTATCAGGCGCTCAGTACCGGTGTAGTTGATGGCATATACATCGGGCCCACCGCCTTTTCCTCCTACAAGCTTCACGAAGTCGCAAAATACGCCACCACCAACATTCCGGGGTCGGTCTACAGTTTTCTGCTGGCCATGAACAAGGATGCCCATGCCGCCTTGAGCGATGACGAACGAGGCGAACTGCAGGCAGTGAGCGGAAAGGCATTGAGCATCAAAGCTGCCAACGCCTTTGCCGATGCGGGAAAGACAGCACTGGTTCTGGCGGAAGATAGCGGTGTTGAAATGATCTCCCTGACTGAAGAACAGATTGATGCGTTCATGTCGAAGTCTCCGTTCAAACAGGGTGAGTAAGCCAACCGATCTGTCGCGTCATCCTGTCCCGGTTCTGATGACATGGCCTGAGTGAGCATGAAAACAACTGCACGAAACAGGCCCTGGGTGATCAGACTATCGGCCGGCCTGCTGATCGGCCTTGGCGCCATCAGCCTGATTGCGCTCATGAGCACCTCAGTGTCCGACGCCATCATGCGCGCGCTGAACCTGCCATTCGTGGGTGCGAAAGAACTCAGCGAAGCCTTTCTCGTCTGCTGTGTTGCCATTTCCTTGCCCATCAGCGTGTACTGCGGAAAGGCGGTAGCCATCGAAGGCATTGTCGCCATGATGCCTGACCGCGCCTGCAGAATCATCACCGCCAGCGGGCAACTACTGGGCTTCGCCTTGTGCGCCATGTTGTCCTATGTGCTGATACAGGCAGGGGCAGATGCGCGCGATTTTGCCGAACAGACGACCTTGCTCGGCATCCCGTACCAACTGTTCTATCTTGTCCTGACCGGCGGATTTGCGCTCACCGCAGTTGCATTTCTGATACGGGCAGGAATCAGCTACCGGACCATCAACGAGATCGGCAGAGAATGAGCCCTGAATGGATCGGTATTGCCGGCTTTGCGGTGCTGCTCGTGCTCATATTCCTTCGAGTTCCTGTGGGTATCGCCATGCTGGCCGTTGGTCTGGCGGGCTCTGCCTTGCTGAACTCTCCGGAATCGGCTGTCATGCTGATGACTGGCCAGACCTTCTCCATCAGTACGCTTTATTCACTCTCGGTTCTACCGCTGTTCATATTGATGGGTAATATCGCGTCACAGGCTGGATTGAGCCGCGATCTGTACGACGCAGCGTATGCACTTGTCGGACACTTGAAGGGCGGACTTGCCAGCGCCACGATTGTCGGTTGTGCGGGGTTCGCCGCATTGTCAGGTTCTTCGATTGCGTCGGCCGTCACCATGGGCCAGGTCGCCTACCCGGAAATGCGGCGTCGCCAATATGGCAATCGACTCTCTACCGGCGCTATCGCCGCGGGCGGCACGCTTGGCATACTGCTGCCCCCCTCTACCGGCTTCGTGCTCTATGCCATCATGACCGAGCAAAGCATCGGCCGGCTCTTCATGGCCGGACTGTTGCCCGGAATATTACTGACATCGCTGTTCGTGCTGACCATCATGCTCATCGTGCGTGTTTCTCCCACCAGCGGTGGCATCACACCCGTGGAAGATCATCAAGACCGGAAGGCCACCTTCCTCAAGGCCCTGCCTGTCTTCGGCATCATCATCATCACCATCGGCGGCATCTACCTTGGCTTGTTCACACCGGTCGAAGCCGCAGGCGTGGGAGCGGCGCTGGCCATCATCATGGCTTCCGTGCGAAGGCGATTGAGCGTTTCCGGGTTCTTCACGGCGATCAAGGCAACGCTGGAGACCACCGGTCTGTGTTTCCTCATCCTGATCGGTGCGATGGTGTTCTCGCCCTTCGTCGCGCTGAGTGAACTGCCAAGCGCGCTCTCAGAGGTGGTACTGGGTGTCAGCAGCTCTCCCTATATCGTGTTGCTGATGATCCTGCTTCTCTATCTCTTTCTCGGAATGATCATCGAGGGACTGTCACTGATGGTCATTACCTTGCCAATCGTGTTTCCGGTTGTCACCGGCCTGGGATTCGACCCCATCTGGTTCGGTGTCATCATGGTACTGGTACTGGAGATGGGACTGATCAGTCCACCGGTGGGAGTGAACTGTTTCGTTGTGCACAGCGTGGCCCCCGACGTTCCATTGTCCGATATCTTCAAGGGTATCCTGCCGTTCTGGGCTGCCATGATCGTCTGCATCCTGCTATTGGTGGCGATGCCGCAGATTGCCCTGTTTCTGCCCGAGGCCATGTTCTGATCATCAATGGGTAACTCATGAGTCGCTTATTCTCAAGCAAGAAACGGCCACCACATCTGGGGCCCTACCCGGTGGAATTACTGGCGCGGACCGATAGTGACGCGGCCATCGACGACGTGCCTGCGATGAGGCCACTGAGCTTCAATCGTGCAGATCAGCCTCATTCCATCGTCAATGCCATGCGAGAGCATCAGGCCATGCTCGATGCCATTCGTAGCGGACTGGTAAACAAGGCCGTAGCGGAGGCTCCCGTAGATTTGCGGGAGCGAGCCGAGCATCTGAAATCGTTCGGCTATTTTGCTGATGCCGCAGTGGTCGGTACTTGCCTGCTACAGAAAGATGCGGTGTTGGACAGCCCCTGTTCGAACGCCGATGTCGAGCAACTCGCGCACGATCTCAAGACAACTCAAACCAAGACTCTGGCATCCGGCATCGACATGATCATGGCGGATCTGAAGGAATCGATGGAGGCAGAATTGCCCGGTATCGACGACCATACGCACGCCCTGGTTTTTCTCTATGAAAATCCGCGAGACATCTTGCCCGACGAACCCGGCGTTGCATGGATAGGCGATGCCCATGCACATCGCGCAGGCTTGCTGGCGGCAGAAACCGCCGTGGTTCTGGCCAACTATCTGCGTATTCTGGGTCATGATGCTCGCGCCCATACTGTCACCAGCAGCGATGTGGACCTGAACAGGCTGGCCGTCAGTGCCGGACTTGCAACCGTTGAAGACGGCAAGCTCAACCACCCGTACATTGGTACACATTTCGGTCTGTCAGCGGTCACGACCACTTTCGAAATGGCGAGCGATCGCGCGTTGCTGCCGCTATCAGAACAGCCATCATCAGCCTTCGGTCTGGCCTGGAAACTGGGCACACGGTCTGCGAAGCACGCCGGCAATGCCGTTCCCTATGCCAAACGACGCTTCGTCGATGGTGCCCACCCCTTCGAGCGCCTCAAGCGCGTTGACGAGCCGACCACCTACATTGACGAACCTCGCGTGGCACGTGTTCCCAAGCGCGCGGATCTCTTTGCGAGGGCACAGTTTGGCGATATGGGCAAGAAGCTTCAGGATGCCGCCAAGGGCGGGCATTACGTGCGCAAGGCTGCACCGTCAATGGCGCAACGGCGAGCCCTCGGTGCGTTCGTGTTGCTGCAGGATGGCGCTCCTGCCGCAGAGAAAGTAGCGCTGGACCCGACTGATGCGGCGAATCTCGTCAAGGCGACCAGTTACTTTCTCGGTATCGATGCGGTAGGCATATCGCGTTGTCCCGAGTGGACATGGTACAGCCACGACGCGCGAGGCGAAGCCCTTGTACCACCGCATGATCAGGCCATCAGCATGGTGATCGATCAGGGATACGAAACAATGGACGGCTCTTCAGGCGATGACTGGATTGCTGTCGCGCAATCCATGCGCGCCTATCTGCGATTCTCCTTGCTTGGCGGTGTGATCGCCAAACAGATTCGCAATCTGGGCTACAGCGCCAAGGCACACACCGTCATGGATGGTGAGGTACTGCAACCACCATTGATGCTGCTATCAGGGCTTGGCGAAGTCAGCCGAATTGGTGAGGTCATACTGAACCCCTACCTCGGGCCGCGCCTGAAATCGGGAACCATTACCACCGATCTACCGATGACACACGACAAGCCGATCGATTTCGGACTACAGACCTTTTGCGAGAGTTGCAACAAATGCGCAAGAGAGTGCCCTTCCGGTGCCATCACCGCCGGACCGAAACGCATGTTCAATGGCTATGAGATATGGAAATCGGATAGCCAGAAATGCACCACTTACCGAGTAACCACACCCGGTGGCGCCATGTGCGGTCGATGCATGAAGACCTGCCCCTGGAATCTTGAGGGGATTTTCAAGGAATCCCCGTTTCGCTGGGCCGCGATGAACATCCCCAGAATGGCACCTGTGCTGAGCAAGCTGGATGATGCGGTAGACAACGGCAGCCTCAATCCGGTCAAGAAATGGTGGTGGGACCTGGAGATAGAAGATGATGGTGCTTACCGCCCTACCAGAAATCCTGTCAACCAGCGCAATCTGCAAAAGGATCTGTCACTGAAATTCGAGGACCAGACTCTAGCGGTCTACCCCGCACCACTGGCGCCTCACCCCTACCCCTACCCCTTTCCCATGGATCGGGAAGCAGGAATAGAAGCCTACAAGGCGATGATCTCGGCAGACGAATACAAGAGCCGCCT
Organism: uncultured Granulosicoccus sp.; assembly: GCA_947492525.1. Lineage (GTDB taxonomy): Bacteria > Pseudomonadota > Gammaproteobacteria > Granulosicoccales > Granulosicoccaceae > Granulosicoccus. The sequence goes on along the minus strand of CANLNQ010000029.1, from coordinate 54,465 downwards.
TGGCAAGGGCGATCTCTCTGCCATACACCGCTATACAGCAGAGGGTGAGAGCCCGGTGATTCAGGTGGTCATCACCCGAGCGGAGCCGATGGCAGAAGGCATCTCCAGATACGAATTTCAGGCGGTTGACGGTAGCGAGTTACCCGAATGGCGTGCGGGCGCACATCTGGACCTGGTGGTCGCCCCGGAATACCTGAGGCAATACTCCATGTCTGGCAACCCCGCTGATCGCACACGCTACCAGATAGGGGTGCTACGCGAAGATGGCGGCCGCGGTGGATCTGCGCTGTTGCACCGGATATTCACGGTCGGTCGTCGACTATTCATATCCCGGCCCATCAATCACTTCCCCTTGTCTGCCGATGCCAGCAGGTCGATTCTGATGGGAGGAGGAATCGGCATCACACCCATGATTGCCATGGCTCATGAACTGCACGCACAGGGTCGTGACTTCATTCTTCACTACTCTGGTCGCTCACGAGCCAGCATGGGGTTTCTCGATGATCTGGCTCAGGTGCCCTGGCAAGACAGAGTGCACCTGCACATCAGCGATGAAGGCAGCCGCCTGGACCTTCAGCAGGCGCTGAGTGACTACGAGGATGGCTGGCACGTGTATACCTGCGGGGCCAGCCGCTACATGGAAAGCGTGCTGAACGCCGCCGAGAAAGCCGGATTTCCCGAAGAGGCAAGACACCTGGAATATTTCTCCGTACCCGAGGTGCCTGAATACATCAATCACGAATTCACGCTGAAGCTGTCGCGTAGTGGTCAACAATTCTCCGTACCCGCGGACAGAAGTGCAGCCGACATACTCAATGAAAACGGCATTCCCGTAGACGTCAAATGCAGTGACGGCATCTGTGGCGTCTGCAAGTGTGGTCTGAAGGCCGGTGAAGTTGAACATCGTGATTTCGTCCTGTCCAGACAACAGCGGGAAACTGCCATGATTCTGTGTCAGTCGAGAGCCTTGAAAGCAGGCGGCGTGATCGAAATCGATCTGTAGTCACATGAGCGAAACTGGGAGCAACAAGCCGGGTAGCGCCGGTTCGGTTCGGTTCGGTTCGGTTCGGTTCGGTTCGGTTCGGTTCGGTTCAGCTCGGCTCAGCTCGGCTCAGCTCAGCTCAGCTCAGCTCAGCTCAGCTCAGCTCAGCTCAGCTCAGCTCGGGTCGGGTCGGGTCAGCTCAGTTCCAGTGTTCCATGGGTAGCCACCGGTGCATCACGCGACAAGAATCGATGCGGAAGCGAAAGTAGTTTCCGCCACCTCCCGGTCCCTGATCCAGCTCCCTGCTGATGGGAACTCCCAGTAGATGGCAGAGCAACAAGGTGCCCACCCCACCATGCCCGACGAACAGCACATCGCCGCTAGCGGGTGGCTCCAGACAGTGCTCGATTTCAGCAACGATCCTGCGCTGTGCCTGCAAGGCAGTCTCCCATCCCCTGACACTGTCTGCAGGTGCTGCAAAGAACTGATCGGCAACCGATTCAAATTCCTGTGGTGGCAGAAAGCCCGTGGAAGAACGATCATTCTCATGCATGAATTCTCGGGTCTCCAGCGCGCACCCGAGTCTGTCTGCCAAGGGAGCTGCCGTTTCGATGGCTTTGGTTTCCGTACTGGAAATCACCCTGGCGATACCCCTCAACGCATTGGACTGCACCAGTGAGTTGACTCGGGATCTGCCTTTTTCACTCAGTGACCAGCACATGACTTCGCATTCAGGATCGATATGGACCTCGGGATGCGACAGATAATATGCCGTTGCACTCAATGTCGTTCTCAGGCCCTTCACTCAGGCAACGATACCGGCCGCAAGCGTGTTCATTCTCGCCATTCCCGTGCTCTGGCGAGCGCATTGCGTCTCAACAGGCCGGCGTCCGTGTCAACAGCAATGAACAGCGCTCCGGCATCTGCCACTTCCCGCAGGAAGCTCTGATCCAGCGACAGAATTCCAGCTGGTAGACCGGCGTTCCTGATGCGATGTACAGCCTCGATGACCGCAGCCTTGACCTCGGGATGCGAGGGTTCGCCAGCATGACCCATCGACGCTGCCAGGTCCGCCGGTCCGATGAAAATACCATCCACACCGTCGACCTTTGCGATTTCCTCGATATTGGCCAGCGCTTCCGTCGTCTCTACCTGTACCAGCAGGCAGATCTCTTCATGGGCCCGCTTCGCATAATCTTTGATGGCGCCATAGCGACTGCCGCGGGTCATGCCTGCCACACCACGGATACCCTGGGGCGGATAGCGCACGGCGGCAACAGCATCCGTGGCCTCCCTTGCATTCTGCACATAGGGGATCAACAGGCTCTGCGCTCCACAATCAAGCAGCTTCTTGATCTCGACCGGGTTGTTCCAGCCGGGCCGAACGATGGTAGTAACTTCGTAGGGGGCTGCGGCCTGCATGAGCGGCATTGTATCGACTGGCCCCATGGCCGAATGCTCGGTATCCAGCAGCATCCAGTCATAGCCACAACCGGCCAGCATTTCCACCACACCCGAATCCGGAAAAGAGCACCACAGACCAATCTGGCGGCGTCCTTCCTTCAGTGCGGCCTTGAAGCGATTCTTCGGCAAATCCATGATCGTCATTTCCTCAATAGCGTATCTGTGCGAGCTTGCGAAACTCATCCGGCGTGGTGGCAGGAAGTCCGAAAAATTCCAGATAGGCGGGTATCTGTTCATACAGCATATCAGTACCGATCTGGGTGAGGCAGCCTCGTTCTCTGGCCGCGGCCACAAAAGCGGTTTCTTCCTGCGTCATGACCACTTCGCCAACGAAAGTAGCTGGCGACAGGCGATGAACGTCAACCGGCATCGGATCCCCGGGCATCATGCCCAGCGGCGTGGCATTGATGACGATGTCCCAGCCCGACGGATCGTTCGAACCGCAGGAAATCTCGATAGACGGGTAGTGCTGGCTCAGCTTCGCCGCCAGACGCGCAGCAGATTCGGCGTTGATATCGAACACGCCCATACGAGTCAGACCGGCCTCGGCCAGGGATGCGGCGATGGAGGATCCCACACCGCCTGCACCAACGAGCAACGCAGATGAGCCTTCGACGGCTTGCCCTTTTCCCAACAGGCCACGGGTAAAACCCTCACCATCGAACATGTCGCCAACAAGCCTGCCGCGCGCATCACGCTTGACGGCGTTACAGGCACCGCAGATCTGCACGGTGGTACTGATCTCATCCAGCAACGCCGGGGTAGTCATCTTGTGAGGCATGGTGACCAATGCCCCGATGAAGTTGCGCTGTCGTGACAGCAACGGCAGAAATTCGGCATAGTCTTCAACTTCGCACCCCATGGGCACGACCACGACATCGATGCCGCGTGATTGGAAATACGGGTTGTAGATCATCGGAGCACGAAAGCTCTCGGTAGGCACACCCAGATGTGCGATGAATCGGGTATGCCCCGAAATGAGCTGTGTCATTGAAAGCGTATCAATCCGGTTTCAAGCATGACTGCAGTCTGGCCACTACAACGCCCTTCCTTGACGATCCTGTGCTCGGACTATCAGGCAAAGGCACTTCTGGCACCACTACTCTGCTGCATGGTGAAAATCGAGGAGCTGTCCGGTGGCGGTGGCAAAGGCATCCGAATCGGCACATCGGCAAGCCTGGGCTGCATGGACTGCACACCACAGATCATACGCTCATTGATGGTCTGCCAGAACGCCGCCTGACTCATGCCGGTAAACGAACTGGCGCTGCCTGCAATTGGCCAGGCATCAGCCGCACCGCACTCGTATAACAGCAACAGCCGGGCCCGATCAGACAAATTGGGTGCCGAACCATGCAGTGTGCGCACGTGATGGACACTCATGCTGCCTGCCTTGCCGGTCAAGGCCACTGCCTTGCTGACGTCAAAGGCCGGATCCTGCGGATCGATGGCGCCACTGAATACGCCGTCATTCATATGCTCAAGTACAGGTCCCCGATGGCTCCCCGGAATGACCAGCAAGGGGCCGTTTTCAATATCCACATCACCCAGCATGATACCCACTGCCAGCATGTCATCGTTGGTATGCGGATAGAAAGCCCAATCCTGATGCCATTCAACCGCAGCACCGCCACCCGGTGCCTTGGTGTTCAACTTGCTGGTATGCAGGCGTATATCAGGCCCGAGCAATGCGCTCAACATGGATGTGATTCTGCCACTTCCGAGTACCTCCCAAAACGCCGGATGTTGCTTGTGCGGAAGCTTGATTCGAGTCAACCTGGGCTCGTCCTTGCAATGCCCCTCATCCAGATCATAGACATCGTTGCTCTGAGTGACCTCTCGCGAGCCTTCGATGAAGGTGTTCGTGACCTCTTGCAGGAGTTGCAACTGATCTTCGCTCAACGCGTTTTCGATCATCAGATAGCCGTTCTCCTGATAGAAATCGATCTGGTCCTTGCTCAACATCGTGTGCTATTCCCGGAGTTGTTCATGACTCCAGTAACATATCCTGAAGGCCATGTTTCGGCAAGATGTCGTGTTTGAGTCAGGTCGTGTTTCGACAATGCGTCAATCAGGAAAACGCCCGCCTCAGGACAGGCACACGTGACAGCAGCAGATGGTCCAGCGCCATGACCGTCAACAGTGTGATACCGGCCAACGGGAAGAACAGAGAGATCGCCAGACCGGTCACTGTCGCGCCTCTCCATTGCGGCATATTGGTGGGCATGGGCGGAGCCACCAGTCGTCCCGCCATTGACGGACGACGCTTCCACCACATGACCACACCGCTGACGCACAGGAAGATCACGGCCAGACAGAACACCGTGTTCAGGGCAATATTCCACAGACCGAGTGTGCCCATGTGAAAACCGACACCGGCGGCCATGGCCTTACCGTAGATCGAGTAATCCTGAAAGGCGATATCTGCGAGTATCTTGCCACTGTATTGATCAACATGTACGGTGCGATCAGTGGTGGCATCAGTACTGTCCGAACTCATCGAGTCACGTGAAATGGTCCAGACGGCTGTATCGCTTTGCGGAATATTCAATTGAAATCGCTGGTCGAAGCCGATGGTTCGCGCAAAGGCCGCAAGACTGTCGATGTCAATGGGTTGCTCGGCCAATTGCTCCACAGAACCTGCTTGAGAACCTGACGCCGGCATGGGTGTCTGTTCCAGTGCCCACGGGACCTGCTTCGTACCACCGTGATTCATGCTGGCATGCAGCGAATCGGATTGATGTGCACCGTATTTCTCGGCCGGGAAGGTGTTCCAGGCCTGCATCAGCTTTTCACCCCAGACACCGGCCCAGGATAGACCGGACAGCAGGAAAATGAACAACAGTATGGATACCCATGCTCCAACACTGACATGCAATGACTTCCACAGACTCCGCCCTCTTGCTCTGACATTCGGAATCAGTGACGCCAGCAGGCTCTTCTTTCTGGGCCACCACAGATACAGGCCCGTGGCAATGAGCACAACGCTCAGGGAGGCGGCGATCTCTATCAATCGATCACCGGTGGTACCCAGCAGCAGGCTGCCATGGATAGTGTCGAACAAGCTGTACCAGCTGTTCTCTCGCGATGATTCTCCCAGTACCTCTGCGGTATAGGGGTTGACTGCGACAACCAGCGTTTCGTCTGCGGTTTTCAGACCGAATATGGCAGCCTGTTCGGGCGACAGCGGCGCAATGTACTGGACCAGTTCTCCGTCAGGCACCGCGCTTTGCGCCGCTTCTGCCTGTGACGAGACGGGCAATGCCACACCTTTGGCGATCACGCCGATTCGTTCACCATCACGCCCCGCCAGAGTATTCGTCCACAGCATGGCCATGCCGGTGATGGCGAGTATCAGTAGAAAGGGAATGACGTAGAGGCCGGCATAGAAATGCCAACGCCACGCGGCAAGGTAGAGCTTGCTGTGGCTGGTCTCCGCTGTGGTCTTGCGCGAAGATGCGGCAGGTGAAAAGGACGGATTGATAGTGTTCATGGAATTCTTTTTTGGTAGGCTGAGTGAGCGCGCGCACCTACTCCCGGGCGCTACCATGCATGCGCACATGACAGGCGCACAGTACGGCAGCCGCTCACGGTAATGCGATCGGCGCGTTTTCTGTTTGGAATATCGGAGAAGATACGCCCAGTCGAAGAGCTGGACGTGATACTGCGATCTCAGCCCAGCGGAGGCCCGCGGCTCGAAACGACCTGCCGGTACCAGCGAGGTACCACGGCGATGGCAAGCACCGGTGCAGGTACTTCCTGGTTGAATTGTGGGTAGTCAGCTCGTTGCCAGGCGCGTTGCAGCGCCACGACATCATGATGAGTGAGTACGCAATGTGGCGCGACATATTCATGGCCGGCGTCACTGACAATTTCACCATCCGGACCCACAGTTACCCGCAGCAGTTCGGTACCGCTGCAAATGACTACGGTGCGATAACCCTCACCCAGCAACAAAGTAGCGGTCAGTGCCACTTTGGGCGTCAGCAAGGATAATGCAAGCATCAACACCACAAGCAAACGCATGGCGCTGGAGGTTCGTCCTTGGAGAAGATGCCGGTTCATCATGCACTGAATTATATCGTAAACATTTGACGCCAAGTATGACAATTGTGCTGCTGCCCCTAAACTCGTTGTGCGTGCAGATTGTGGGAATCCTCAGGATGAATGACATGACCTTGCTTATCATTCAGGGAAACGCCTTGAAGATCCAGATCACTCAACCAGGAAACAGGTCGTGTAACAGCTATCATCACAAGCTCTCTACTGGCATGGATTAGAAGAGGCCAATAACGCAAAACTACCGATGGACCACAGAGCCACCGGCAGTCAAACTACAAATTGTTCGGGCGAGGAAATCGCCCACTCCATTAGCCAAGTTCCGTGGCGACCGTTGCATCAGACCGTTATACAGAAACAATCAGCCGACCAGTTTAGATGTCGAAATCCACTGACACCAGGCCTGGGCTGTACGAAGGACTTCCCGGAACATTCATCGAAGCACTCAATAACACCGTACTTGCAGCTACTCACGTCCGCATGGCAGCAATCTGTACTCCAATTCAGAATTGCACCTTTTTGATAAGAAGCCGTTGACCCTTAAGTATGATTCAACGCCTTTCCCGCGCCTTTCGATTGCCGACACATACTGATTCAAATACAGTGTGCCTCACCCGCAACGACTCTGACAGTAACACTCACGCTGAAGAAAGGATGCGCGGGGCCCTGACCAGATGGCGAGAACAAGCAACCAATACAAGTCGTCAGTTTCTACCCTTTCAAACTTACTGCAAGGAGAGGACGGGAGTCAGTCAGACTTGGTGCAAAGGGCTTCTGGGCGTTGAAGTGGTTGCCGTAATGTAATGATCAACGAGTCACCTGACCCGACGAACCGCTTGCTCATGCCAGTATCAGGACAACACTCATGCTGCCTACTCTCTTCAACAATCTCTTACCAGTTCTGATCGGACAACGACAGAGCACCGAGAGTGCCCACCAGGAAAAACCGGATACCTATCGCTTCATGCAACTAGCTAGTACGAGTATCCGGTACTCGATCAGTGGTTCAGGCAGTACCTGCATTGCCATCAGCGCAGACCCACCGGTACCATTGGAAGCCTGCTCGGAACTCATCGAAAAGTTATCCAAGAACCATACGGTGGTTGCGTTCGAAGCCCCTGGCTTCGGCTTTTCTCATCCCGCACGACTGAATTCAAGACACGACTTCAACACAGCGACACGTAATGTCATGGATTTTCTGGTCAAGGTCGATCGAGGTCCCTACGTACTGGCGCTGCCATGCATTCTGGGATTTTCAGCACTTCGGATTGCACACGAAAACGAGGCATTGGTCTCCCAAGTCGTACTGATTCAGACACCCAGTTGGCCGGAGGCACTGAATTGGCGGAACGGTCGAGATCCCAGAAAGATACTCCAGACACCGGTATTGGGTCAGTTAGCCTTGCTTGCATTGGGTCGCAAACGTGTCGAGCGTTGGTTCGCTGATGTCATTACTGACTCGCATAAGGCGGCAACGCTCACAGAGGCCGCCAGGGAATCATTCGACAAGGGAGCGTGTTTTTCTCTGGCTTCGTGTTTTCAGACCTATATGCGAAAAGATCCGAAGCTTAGCAGGATCAGACAACCCTGCCTGATAGTCTGGGGGAACGAGGATGCTTCCCACTGCCGGACTGACAAGTCGTCCAGCAGATCCTTCTGTGAAAATTTCCACGAGTGCATTCTAAATGGGGTTGGTCATTCGCCAGAACTCGAGGATCCCGACCGATTCGTCCATGAGCTGAATAGCTTCCTGAAGAACAATTGCTGAAGCGCTATACGGTTCAAACGAACACAGAGTCTCCAAGACCGATCAGCGACGCATTATCAGGACAAGCATTTCCCCTGCCGAACAGGCCATAGGCGCCGCACGAACCGGCACAAAAAATATTTCTAACTGGCCTTGAAATACAAGCACTCTTGCCGCAACACGCAAGCTCTGCGACCCTCTCCTTGCTCAATGCAATCAGCCCCGCCAGGTGGCCAGCAAGCCGACGATTCAGAACATATATTCCATCATTGTATTATTTAACGTCGCTATCGTTAATATAGATTGTCGACAAGACTTATACTTTTGCCGAATTGCACGAATCTGATTGTTGTTATTAGTATGGACCTCACACCAGCGACTCGACAGTGATTTGAAACTCACGCTAGTCGTCAGCTAGAGCTGACACCGTGCTGGCTACAACTACTGTAGACACCATTCGAGGTCGAATGATCAGCTACAGACCCTTGCAGGTGGAACCTTCAGGCAATTCACAAGAGTAATGCAGGCATGTCACACAATCTGAACAATCAGACACTGCTCCAGACAGGAGTAGTCCCTGTCGCCGATACCTATCAATTGTTCTTTGAGGAGATACTTGACACGGCACTGGGAGAGGGTGGAGATTGCATCACCCTGCGCACACCGAGCGGCGAAAGAGCTCTGGGCCGGACATCAGGACGCGTCAACGAATTGATTCTCGAGGTACACGACACTCAGTTCTTTCGCAGCGTCATTCGATACGGAAATCTTGGCATGGGCGAGGCCTATATGGACGGCCAGTTCACGGTTGCCAATGGCAAATTACCTGAGCTATTGACCTGTCTGCTGAAGAACCGCGTCGACAGAAAGATACGGGGTAGCTGGTTGATGACACTACGTTACCTGTGTCTATTGCGAGGTAATGCCCTTGTTGGTCGCAAGAAGAACGTTCGCCGACATTACGATATCGGGGACACATTGTTCGATATATTTCTCGAAGATGAGTACATGGTGTATTCCTGTGGCTATGCAAAGACTCACAACGACTCCATCACCGACCTGCAGACTCAGAAGCTTGAGCGTATCTGCCAGAAACTGAAGCTGTCTGACGGAGCAAGTCTGCTTGACGTGGGCTGTGGGAATGGCGGCCTGCTTGTGCACGCTGCCAGGTTTCATGGCGTCCGGGCAACAGGCATCACCAACAGTAAAAGCCATGCGGACCGAGCAAGGGAAAACGCAGAAAAGCACGGAGTGGCTGACCGTGTGAATATCATCCTGGGCGATTTTTCCGAGATTCAAGGACAATTTGATCGCATCGTCAGTGTCGGAATGCTGGAGCACGTACCCTCAAGTGCGTACAAACAGTACTTTCAGATGATCAAGCGCTCGCTGAGGTCTGATGGCTGGGCTCTGGTCCACGCGATTGGCAAGAATGCACGCGTGAACAAGCATGACCCGTTCATACAGAAATATATCTTTCCCGGCTCAGATACACCAAAGCTTTCGGCCTTGGCGAACCATATCGAATCACAGGATATGGCGATCATTGATGTCGAAAACATGGTTCGACACTATGCCATCACCACTCGACGCTGGCTTGATGCCTTCAATGCCAACAAGAAGAAGCTTGATCCTGCGATATACGACCAGTCATTCCAACGCATGTGGGAATACTATCTGGCGTGTGGAATAGCCGTCGCTCTTGTCGGCGACCTATCGGTATATCAGGTCCTTCTGACCAGGGACTACCACGCCAGCTACGACTATCAGCGCGTTTGAACATCTGTCAAATGTAGTCAGGCAACAAAACGACCCCGAACAGAATCAGAGGTGCAAGCCGATGCAATCCGCCGTGAATGATTTCCAGAACAAGAACAAGGCCAGAGCGTTCAGAGAGTTCAGGAACATGCTTGAAGCCAAGGGTTTTTACGAATATCGGACCGGACGGGTCGTTGCTGAGATGGTGGCCTTCGTCATGATCACATTACTCGGCATAACCGTAGTCATCGTGTTCGAGCCCATCTACATCGATGCACTCGGTATGCTGCTTGTCACCATAGGCAGTATGGGAGTGTCGACAAATACCCACATGTGGTCACACGGCGCTTGCAGCAAAAACAGAAAACTCAATCGTCTGATGACCTATTTCGGCTACCCGTTTTTCCTGCAGCTGTCTGCTGTTTACTGGAAGAACAAACATATCGTGGTTCATCACCCGGCTCCCAATGTCATCGGTGTCGATGACGACGCAACTCTGGCACCCTTTTTTTCATTGACCCGTGAAGAAGCCAGCGAGCTTACGGGTATCAGGTCATTGATGGCTCGATACCAGGGATGGATATTCCCGTTTGCCATTGTACTGAATTCATTCGGAGTCATTATCACGGGCTGGACGTTTCTGCTCAGGCAGATGTGGATCTCTCGGGGACGTAACCCGGAACACTGGATCGATGTCGCCTGGCTATCGCTGCACTACCTTGTCTGGATGGTGATCCCCTGCCTCTTCTTCGCCGTATCCGATGTTCTACTGTTCACGCTGGTTCGCTTCTCTTTGATCTCCTACGGGCTGTTCGCGTTGTTCGCTCCTGCACACTACCCCGCTGAAGCGGTCAGACTGGATCCAGAAGCAATGAAATCGGATCGGGTCTATCTACAAGCGGCCACCACGGTCAATTTCTCCACAGGCTGGTTCGGCAGGCTGCTGTGTGCAGGGGTGGATTATCAAATCGAGCACCACCTGTTCCCGACGATCTGCCATACACGTAGCCGCGAGCTGAGCCCCCTGGTACAACAGTATTTTGAACAGCAAGGCTATCCATATCGTACATTGGGTTGGTGGGAGGCCATCTGGAAATCTGCTCAAATTGTTGCCTCACCGAATGCGACGCTGTCTGAGCTGCCCGAGGACTCAAGCCAGCTGATGCGATTGTCCAGACAATGATGACGAGCATGCCAGATGTACTGGGTAAGGCCTCCGGAAATCCAGGCAATCAACTGCCCGAGTTGCTGCAGAATGAGCACTCAGGCTTGAGCAAGAGTGATATCACGATACGCACATCGGATGGTATGGATCTGGCCGCCACGGTCTACCGAGGTGCACACATTCGGCGTAGAGGAGTCATCATTCTCGCCAGTGGTGTCGGCCTGCTACAGGAACGCTATGCTGACTACGCGTGTTTTCTGGCCACTAAGGGCTGGACGGCATTGACATTCGACTACCGAGGCATCGGAAGGACGATTAACCGAACGGAAGTCCCGTCGGACAGTTGTTTGCGAGACTGGGGAAGATACGATCTCGCCGCGTGTATCGATTGGGCAGATGACCATGAAGACAACCCACGGATCGTCGTGGTCGCGCATAGTGTTGGCGGCCAGATTTTCGCGTTTGCGCCCAACCACGACAAGGTAGAAGCTATGATAGCGATCTGCGCCCAGAAGGGTTACTGGAAATTCTGGAGCGGCAGACGAAGGCTCGGCTTGTTGAGCTTGTGGTATCTGCTTCCGGTTCTTGTGCATCTCTTCGGCTATCTGCCGCTGCGCTTGTTCGGTCGAGGCGCAAACATACCCGCAGGCATCGCTAGTGAGTGGGGGCGATGGGGAAGGTTCAAGGATTTCGTTGATCAGGAAGGTCAATCCCTGAACCATGAGTTTTCCCGTGTCAAATCCCGCATTCTGGCTGTCAGCTTTTCCGATGATCAATTCTATGCGCCCAGGAGGGCCGTGGAGGCGCTAAACGCCCTGTACGTCAACTCTGAGCATTCATACTGGCACCTGACACCAGATGACCTGGGTTGTACTACTGTAGGGCACTCAGGGTATTTCAGCAACGATAAATACCTGAGGCCACTTTGGAATCGAGTGGATTCGTGGCTGGAACACGAGAGAGCGGTAATGGATCATGAGACCACATTGCAAGCCTCCTCAGAGTGATCGAACCGATCAATGGATGGTAACGGTGGGAGATCCACCGTTCTCATCGCCCAGCTCCGGATGTCAGCAGGTGGCAGACTGGTAAATGGACAGCCTGGCACCCGTACGTGTTTCAGGTGGCCGCGGCCGTAGGTAGCATTTGTGCAGTCAATGCTGCCGCGAGCTTTCAGCGAAGTGTTGACGGCAGGAATCAGGAGGAAGGTATGGAAATCTCGCGCGAGCTGTTCTATTCGTTGCAGCATATCGAGGCAGCGGCAACAACGACGCAGGACCCCAACCCGCTACACAGACAGGATGAACTGGATCAGCACCGTGACCATGCGGCAAGTGGACCTGTCGCATTAGGTTTCCAGATTGCGACACTGTTTGATTCGGAAGTGTCTCGATTGGACGAATCCTGCGCATTGAACGAGGATCGACACGTGCCAGACCCTGGGTCTGACTATTGTGACATCCGGTTTTTACGGCCTGTGCATACCGACGAGCTCATGCGGCTCACGGTCAAACGCGGTGCGCTGCATACCGACAGACCAAAGCAAGCCAGCCTGTCAGGAACAACTCGCATTCTACTGAGCGGTGAGTCAGGCATTGCAGCGACAGGATTGAGACGGACATCGGACGAAGCTATCGGATTGCCCGCTGCATTGACTGCCTGTGGCCTGGACGGCGATGTGTTAGAGCCTTCGAAAAAGGACTCCCTGACAAGGCACTACCAACAGGAGCAGATTCATGGTAGTGCAGGACGTCATTTTCTGCAGGCATCGTTGGGCAGTAACCTCGATGCAGGTCAAGCGGTCAGGAACCCTGCCACGACCGTAGCCCCGGCTGATACCGCTGACAGTTGCGTACCGAAAATGTATCCCGTGGCGCTCTCCTCGAAGGTTCTGGCAAGTTGTCCGGCTCTTGTCGATTTAGACTTGAACCGGAAATCGCTGGTGTACTCGCGGCTGAAAATTCATATCAATGGCGAAGTGTCAAATACCCTGAAGGACGGCGATTCTCTGGATTATATTGTCAGTAGACTCACACCCATGGTATCAAACCAGGGGGCGATGCCAAACAGGATCATCCTTCAGGTGCTGTCGTGCACCGCCAACAGGCAACTGGTATTCCGAGGCACCTATACATTGAGTATCATCGATGCCATGCACCGCACCGAGAACCGCGCATCTCGACGAAATAAACGGTGCACACCCGAGATCGCGGCTGATTCCTGCTGATCCTCAACGTTCCAACCCTACTTTGACAATCCATGGAGAGAAACGGAACCTGATGCGATGAAGTTGCTAAGCCATTCTGGATCTGAGCCAGGCGACAGTGTCGTGCCAGAGGGGGTCCCTGGATTTGCTTTCCTTGAAGAATCCGAAATGCCCGATTCTACCCAACGAGGCCTTTTCAACATCCATGGCCCGGTGTTCGATACTGGCGTTGGTATACAAAGTCAGGAGCGCTCTGACTGCGTTCTCCGGTGCGAACGAATCATCATTGAAACTGTAGGCCAGAATTGGACCGGTGTATTGCGTGAAACGTTCAGCGAGTTCGCTGTCCGACGCCATGTAATCCGGCGACCTGCCCCAGTGCGCCCACTGTCGCGCAACGTTCTTCGGCAGGTCCTCGCCCAGCCTGAGAGCACGTGCCGGGAAACGGCCTGCCGACAGGGATAGAAGCGGCATCAGCAGATACCAGAGTATCAACAAGGACAAACGGCGCATGCCTGCCCAGTGACGCCAATACCCACTTTGACTGGCCACCAGAAGCATTGCATCGACAGGGACATCTGATTTTGCTATCCCCGCAAGTTGTCCACCTGCACTATGTCCGACAATGGCAATACAACCAGGCTGCAGACTTTCCCGCGTCCAGCTCAATGCCGCAGCGAGATCATTCTCTGCCCAGCTCTGCATGGTTGTCGGGTTGTCACGCAGAGGTCCAACTCGGGAGTTCCCCATGCCGGAGTAGTCGAATCTGACAACATCAAATCCTTCTTCGCAGAGATAGCGAGCGAAGGCTTCGTAGAACCTGGCCGTCACCCCCATCGCTGGACAGATCAACACTGCCCCGCCGGAAGGACGCGGGGTGTGATGACAGGTCCCGGCAATGGCATGTCCACTCGCCGTGGGTATACTGATGGCAACTGCTGAATGCGTTTCGGCTAGTGGCATTTGAACCTCCCGGGCAGAAAAGTCGATACTGGAGCAAGAAACCCTGGTGCCCAAGCGTCACTGCCATTCAATACGGTAAGCAAGATCATGCCCCGCCAGACCCGAGTACTTCTGAACGGATTTTCGAGCCAGTTTGAGCGTGATCGCTGCAGGCAACTTGTCCATGAGACGGCCAAACAATGTGCGGACCTCACCGACCGGTGCACTCTTCGCTTCAGGGAGTACCAGCTCTACCTGAGCCTGTCGTTGACCGGCACGATCCAGCAGATCAGACAGCCTGACAAACATCTGCAGCAACGGATCCGCCTGATGCGTTGACCAATTGGCTGCTGGCATGAAATCGACGAAATGCATCAGATGATAGTTGAGGTTTATCCAGAGGTTGTCGGCGTCTATGGTGAGAGGCTCGTTGTCGATCACCCGGTGACAATACAATGACTTGAGTTCGCCGAGACGATGGGTATTCTGCTCGAGCTCCTCGAGCAGTTCATTGTTGTACAGCAATCTCAGGATAGACGGAAAGGCCTCGACCTGTATCGCTTCGAATTCGGTCAGCAGTGCCTTCAGCTTCGGTATCTTGTGTGCGTCCATGGCGAAGGTATTGGTTGCCGTACCCAGTATGGAATGCAGCAATGCCACATTCGGCGAATGCTCGGGGTAGTGACGTGCGGCGTAATCATGACAGAATACGAGGTGCTCCAGAAAAGTGCCGTCAGCATGTTCCATGCTGAAATCACATTCATTGACCATGAAATCAATCAACTTCTGATCAATCGCTGGCGCAGGATCAGCCCTTTCAAGCCCGTCGTAATCCGTTTCGATAGCGGACGCGGCGGCGGCGTCCCACTCGATCTCTTTCGCGAGCTTTTCATCCATGAACTTGCGTGCGATACCCTCGAGACCGCCGAAGATAGTCCTGTTCATATCGAACCCGGACAGGCGCTTTATCCGCACCCGTCCAGCATGATCGAAAGCTCCGCCTCGGGTGATGGCGGCCTTGCGCTGAATATTGAGCGGCGCTTGCAGGTTGGCGCTGTCCTGATTGTTGCTCATGGCTACCTCCACGTAGACGCATTGTGATACTGACCTTGACCCCAAGGACACGTTGAACGGTGTTCGGTCGCGCCAGACCATGCTCGAGAGCCTGGCTATACGCGTTACCAGCTTATCCTCGACAAGTCGGCGCAACAAGGCCGGTAGCGTAGCACTGGTCACTACGCGGTGTGATAGCCACACTACATTGTCTGCAACTATCCGGAGGCTGGAGGCACAGATTCGGAGTGCCACTGAAATGCTGGGCTGATTTTCTCTGAAAGGCGGAGTTGAAACTGCCTTATCCCGTATTAATCTGTTTGTGGATCAGGCAAACTATATGGTGGCTCTGGCAACTGCCCATGTGAGTCGCACATCCTTGAAATAAGTGAGAATTCCTGTCCGAACAGTGTAGCGGTGACTCTATCTGCCACCGCCACACATCCACGGAGCTTCAGATAGTCAGATGATTGCGAGGCGTGTACGAACCCTGTCAGGCAGGGACTGCATCGCTTTTCACCTCGATCCTTTTCTTCCTGTTCGCCTGTTCCTCGGGTTTCCGTATTGCCACGGTCAATACACCGTTCTTGAAGGTAGCATTGATCTTGTCGGCATCGACATCAAAGCCCAGCGGAATCCGTCGTACGAACTGTCCCTGCGACCTCTCGACAAGGTGATAGTTCTTCTCCTTCTTCTCGGATTCAGTGGATTTCCGGCCTTCAATGACGAGTGATTCGTTGGTAACAGAGACTTCAACGTCTGCAAGTTCAACGCCCGGCAACTCCGCCTCGACCTGAATCAGCCCATCCGTCTCGCTGATATCGACCCTGGGCTGAAGTCTTTGCATGCCATTGCCCGACAGCAATGACGTGCCAGGATAGGACATTGTGGAATCTCGAAACTGATTGAACACCCGATCAATTTCGTTATGCAGATTACTGAACATGTCAGTACCGGCTTCCTGATTGAACAATGTGCTCATGAGTGAATTCTTGGACATTGTGCATTCCTCGAACGATTCAATTGAAATACAAAAAGACGATGAAATCGCTGTCTCTGTGCATGTCGAACCGATCAACGATTCCATTCATCCACCTGGTGCAATCGTATTCTTGCGAAAGTATCCAACGCTGATATTGACCTGCATCAAAGCTTGCGAGGATGCAATTCACACATGGCCACAGCGCGTTGGACAGGGACTCTAGTGAGTGAGTAGCCGATACCGGACACCGGATTCACATACCCGACCACTGTTGCTTCTCCAGTGACGCCTGGAATGCTGCAAGGAAGGATCAGCTGAGAACAATGGTGAGCAACACGACCGATTTCCTGACGCCCGTGAGGGCATGATCGGTACCACCTTCCAGATAGAGCAATTGCCCGTCAGTCAGCGTTTCGGCAATGTCTCTGGTTCTGATCCGTACTTCACCCTCGATACAATGAATGACAATGGGACCAGGAACATTGCAGTAGCCATGCGGATGCATCTCCTCTCCCGCCTGCAGTACCAGCTTGGCAAGTTCGAGCCCGTGGATCTTGGCGATGGCCTTGGAGTGTTCGGGTCTTATCTCCTGCCCCCAGGTGGCAAGGTCGACAGGCTCCCCTGCTATGGCGTGATGAGTTGCCATGATGTTCTCCCTGAAAAGTGAACGTGAGAAGCGAGCTTGATAGCCAGCAGTGAAGCTCCACGATACTCACTCTTCAGGAAGGACACAATACGCCACCTCGCCGCCACCGCAGGCCGATGAAAATGGCGCCTTCATCGACGCCAGAGCTCCATCGGGATCGATCCACCGGCCAGGTCAGTAATACCAGGTGACGTTACACCAGCTCGCAGATTTCGCAGATGGCATACATGTACATGCGCACGCAATTCAGAAACTGAGTCTTGCGGACACGCTCGTTGGGCATCGTATTGAATTCTCCCCCTGGCCCGCAGACGATCCCCTGCATGCCTGCGGCCGCCAGATGCGCCGCATCGGTTCCGAAAAATGCTGGCGGCATGATGGCACCGGTCGGCTGCGGTGACGCGTGAACCTGCTCGTAGGCCCTGTTCATGACCTGTACGATGCGGGCCTCACGAGAGACCTCGAAGGGCGGCATCTGCGGCTTGTCCTTGCGCAGGTCGTGTGAAGCCACGCTACTGACCAGACCCGGAAACTCCAGTTCCAGTGAATCGAGCATCAGGCGCAAATTTGCCAGCACACTCTCCACCGACTGACTGGGTGCATAGCGACAGGTGCCCAGGATCTTGGCACGATCAGCCACCTGGGGTGGACGCCACTCATGAAATTCCTCGCCCAGTCCAGCGCGTATCACACCGACATGTCCACGATTGACCGACCGGTGCAAGGGGTCGCTCACCCCGGAGAAGGTCATGCCGTTGATGCGAGGCACCAACGCTGCTGCAGCAGCGGCAGCATCGCAGGCCTCGTGCCGCTTCGACACGTGACGCGTTGACCCCTGTAGCTGAATTTCATACGAGAAGGCCCCGGCATGCAGCGTCAGCGCCTGCAGGTCGGTTGGCTCACTGTTGATGAAATAGTCCGCCCGCACCCCCTGCTCGATCATGCGTACCGTGCCGATTCCGCCTTGCAGCTCGCCAACGACAAAGGAGAGGATGACATCGCCCTTGAACCGGGCACCGGCCTTCAGCAGGGTTTCCACCGCACACAGGTAGGCTGCATCACCGGCTTTCATGTTGGATACGCCAATGCCGTAGATGAACTCGTCATCGACCAGGCCTTCCCAGGGGTCCACGGTCCAGCCGGAAGTTGCCGGATTGGTATCCAGATGACCGTTGAACAACAGACTGCTACCACCGCCCTCGCCCTTGAGCGTCGCGATGGTATTGACGCGCGTGCCTTCGACGGATTGCAGTTCACTGTGCAAACCCAGTGAGCCGGCAATCTCGTGAACATGCACCGCCAGCGCCCTTTCCTCTTCTGTTTCCGTATAGCTCTTGTGTTGCACCAGATCGACCAGTCTGTCCAGGCAGGCTTGTTCGTCTATTTGAGCAACCAGCTCCTTGGGTGTCATTGTCATGTTTCCGTTAGTGGTTCCAGATCACGCCAGACAGGCGTATGAGAAGACAATTGCTGCATGTCGATATGGCACTGGATCTCGTGACCAGTCGCACTGAGCTGACGCGGTGGACGTTCGCTCGCACATTGCTCACCAAGCCGGTGCGGGCAGCGACTTTCAAAGGCGCAGCCCTTGATTCGCTCGGTACGGCGGGGGAGAGTCCCGTGCAAACGGATACGACGCGTACGAGTCAAGGGGTCCACGGACGGTGATGACGACAGCAAGGCCTCGGTGTAGGGGTGATAGGGAGGCTTGTCCAGTTCATGGATATCCATGAGTTCGATCAACTCGCCCAGATACATGACGGCGACACGGTGCGCCAGGTGACGCAGGATGGCCAGATCGTGGGTAATGAAGATCAGTGCTGTACCACTATCGGCTTGTATCGTCCTGAGCAACTGTGTGATGGAAGCCTGAACACTCGCGTCCAGTCCGGAGGTCACTTCATCACAGATGATCACCTCAGGCTCTGCAGCCAGCGCACGGGCGATGGCCACGCGCTGCTTCTCGCCGCCGGAGAGCTGGTGTGGGTATCTATCGGCGTAATGTTCCGGCAATTGCACACGCCGCAACAACTTGCCGACTTCGCTTCTTCGTTCGCGCGCACTCAGGCCCTGTCGATACAGCACCAGGGGGCGCTCCAGAATCGTGCCGATAGCGTGCCGCGGATTCAGTGAACTGTCAGGGTTCTGAAACACGATCTGTACCCGTGCACGATAATCCTGGTCGATGGCAGACACCGGAGTGCCGGAACGTATCAAGGCACCTTCGAACGACACAAGCCCGGCGAGGGTTTTTGCCAGTGTGGATTTACCACAGCCGCTCTCGCCCACCAATGCCAGGGTTTCACCACGTGACAGCGCAAGATTGACATCATTGACAGCATGCACGATGGCGTTGCGGCCGAACAAGCCGTTGAGCCAGCCTGCGTTTCCATAGTTCACGGACAGAGACTGCAAGGCGAGTACTGGTGCGTCTACAGTTTCCGCAGGCTCGCACTCATCGGCCGCAGAACCTTGAAGAGCGGACGACGATTGCACGAAGGCCTCTACCGACTTGACGCAGGCCACGGCGTGATCCTCCCCGGTCGGCAATCGCACCGCTGTACGGTCGCATAACGAGGGTTCATGCCAGCGGCAGCTTCCCGCATAGATGCAGGCGGGTACCGGGCCTGTTCTGGGCGCGGCCAGATTACCGGCAGTAGCCAGCTGTCGGCCCGTGCGAGTATCCGAAGGTCTTGGCAGACTTGCCAGCAGTGAACGTGTGTAGGGGTGTCGAGGCTCGCTGAACAGCTCATCCGTCGCCGCGTATTCGACAATGCGCCCACCGTAGATGACGGCCACTCTGTTAGCAATGGAGGAGACAACACCCAGGTCATGACTGATGAACAGCGCCGACACACCGGTGCGGTGTTGCAACGCGATGAACAGATCCAGCAATGTAGCGGCAGTCGTGGCATCCAGGGCTGACGTCGGTTCATCGAACAGGATCAGCTCGGGTTCACAGGCAAAGGCCATGGCCAGCACCACGCGTTGCTTCTCACCACCGGACACCTCATGGGCATAGCGCTTCATCATGGCTGCTGGATCTGGCAGGCCAACCATGTCCAGAAAATCCTCTGCCAGTGATCTGACCCCTTCCGCGCTCTTTCGTCCATGCTGTTGCAGAGTCTCGACAACATGATCACCGATGGTCATGGTCGGGTTCAACGCGGTACTGGCGTTCTGTAGGACGATGGCAATGCGGTTGCCTCGAATAGCCTGCATGGCTGTTTCATCCAGGCCAACTATCTGCGACCCGGCAAGCAGTATCTGGCCCGATTCATTGGCGACCTTACCGGTCAGATCGCGCATGATGGCATTGGCCAGTGACGATTTCGCCGACCCACTCTCGCCAACCAGGCCAAGCACTTCGCCCCGCTCGATATGCAGATTGATGTCATCCAGAATACGCACCTCACCTGCCTTGCCTGTATACGACAGTGAGTAGTTCCGAATATCCAGTATGTTGTCTGAATCACTCATGAGCTTGCCTGTGGGTTCAGCGCATCACGCAAACCATCGCCGAGCAGATTGAAGGAGATGGCAACCAGCGCAATTGCAACACCTGGCACCAGAATGGGCCATGGACTGCGAAACATGTGATCGCGGCCTTCTGCGATCATCAAGCCCCACTCAGGGGATGGGGGTTGAGCACCCAGTCCCAGAAAGGACAAGGTGGCCAGAGTCATGACGGCAAACGCCACTCGAATGGTCGCTTCCACGATGACCGGGGAGATCACATTGGGTAGCAACTCGGCCAGAATGATCCAGGCAGTGCCCTCTCCCCTGGCCTTCGCGGCGGCAACATAATCGAACGCCCTCGCCTGCAGCGTCACCGAACGGGCGATACGCGCCATTCCCGGCGTGAAGGCGATACCGATTGCCACGACGGCATTGAACGATGAAGAACCCAGCACAGAGAGAATCAGCAAGGCAAACAGCAGACTGGGGATTGCCATCAGGGCATCGTTCAGTCGCATGATGAATTCATCGGCGCGTCCACCGAGAAACCCGGACACGATCCCGATTGCGGCGCCTGCGACGGTTCCTATCAGTGTTGCCAGCAGAGCCAGTAGAATCGTGGAGCGCGAGCCTGCCAGCACACGGCTCAGCAGATCGCGTCCGTACCAGTCCGTGCCCAGCGGGAATTCGACGGAAGGCGACGCGAAGCGGGCCGTGAAATGGAACTGTTCGGGATCACGCGGTGCCAGCTCGGGACCAAACAGTGTCAGCAACAGAAGCACTGAACACAACAACAGGCCGATAGCGCCCTGAGGCGTACGCACAAGCGCGTACAGCGTACGGTTGAAACCACTCATTCGAATTGTATCCGCTTGTCGAGTACCGCATACGCCAGATCGGCCAACAGATTGGCTGCGGCATAGGTCACCGCCATCAACAAGGCACCCGCTTGCAGCATGGGAAGATCCCTGTTCTGGATGGCCAGAATCAGTTGCCTTCCAACCCCGGGAAACGAGAAAACCTCCTCTACAACGATGACTCCGCCGATCAGGTAACCGATATCCAGTGCAATGACGGTGATGGCCGGCAACAGGGAATTGGGCAGAGCGTGCCGGTACAACACACGCTTGCGGCTGAGGCCACGCAGCCTTGCGGCTCTGACGAAGTCACTCTCGAGGGTATCCACCATCTCGGAACGCACCATGCGACTGACATGGGCCGTCAGAACGATGGTCAGCGTCAGGACAGGCAGAGCGATGTGATGCAACGCCCTGAGCGGGTCTTCGCTGAACGGCACATATCCGGATGCGGGAAACAGTGCGATTGCCGGGCTGGCAAGCCAGGCCAGCAACAAGGTGGCCAAGACGAATTCGGGCAGGGATACCCCGAGATAGCTCAGCAACGACACCCCCAGATCAGCGGGCCGTCCACGCCGCGCTGCCGCCAGGACTCCCAATGGGATCGACACGACTGACACCAGTACCAGAGCAAAAACTGCCAGAATGGCCGAGTTGCCGAATGCCGAGAGTATCGTCGGCCCCACTGCTTGCCCGGTTCTCAGGGAGATGCCGAAATCGCCTTGCAGCACGCCCGAGAACCAGTGCCAGTACTGTAACCAGGCGGGTTGGTCCAGCCCCAATCGAGCATTGAGCGTTGCCAGCGCCTCGTCGGTGGCGTATTCACCCAGAATCATCGTCGCGGCATTGGCCGGCAATAGCTGCGTGATTCCGAACACGATGATGGAGACGATCAGGGCTGTCACCACCAGGGATGACAGCCTTTTGAGCAGGAAACCGAGAGACATGCGCCTGCTCTCTATTGGCGCGTGGGTGCGTTGTCAGACAACGATACCTTGTGAAGCGCGTAGTTCGCGCCACGTGGATGCTGTTCATAACCTTCCACGTACTCGGCTTTCGCGCCCAGCAAGTCGAAGAAACACGGCACAATGGCGGGTACATCCTCTCTCATCAAACGCTGGGCCTCTGCGTACAACTCACCGCGTCGGACCGGGTCTGTAGTACGGTCGGCTTCACTGATCAGCGCATCGAATTCTTCGTTGTTCCACTTGGTTTCATTCCACGAGGCACCGGATGTGAACAGCAGGTTGAAAATGGTGCCTTCTGTTGGCTGCATGTTGTAGAAACCGACGTAGAACTGGCCCTTCTTCCAGACCTGATCAAGATAGGTCGGGTGGTCCATGGTCTTGACGGAAATATCAAAGCCGCTGGCTCGAGCCATCTCGCGAACCACGACTGCCAGCGACGAGCGATAACCGGGCTTTACCGATGCCACGAGTTCCAGTTGCAAACCATCCGGATAGCCTGCTTCAGCCAGCAGGGCCCTGGCTCTGTCCGGATCAAAGCTCTTCAGCGGAGCATCATCGTAGTAACGATAGGCACTGTTGACCGGTGAATCGTTTCCGGGCTTGCCAAATCCTTCGGCCACCAGTTCGACAATCGCCTCCCGATCGAGTGACAGTGACAGGGCTTCACGCACCCGCCGGTCATTGAACGGGGGCTTCGAGTTGTCCATGACGATATCGAGAAAACGACCGGATGGAGTCAAGAGACCGTCGATGCCCGGGGCATCGGCAACACGCTGATAGTCGGTCGGTTGTATCTCGTTCAGGAGATCAATCTCCCCGGCCAGCATGGCCGCCGCAGCGCTCGAGGCATCGGGAAAGGTACGCACCTCGACGCCATCAAGATAGGGCTCGCCGGCAATGAAGTAATCCGGATTTTTCTCCAGCACGGCAACCTGGTCCGGCTTGAACGAGGCCAGACGAAACGGCCCCGAGCCCACTGGCCTCTGGTCGAATCCGGAAAAGTCCGATTCGATCAGGGCTGCGGGCAACACCTTGGCTGTGGGATAGGTCAGGCCAACCGGCAGATCTCCAAATGGAGTCTCGGTTGTAATGATCACGGTATGATCGCCTTCTGCGGTCACGCTGCTGATGGGGCCAAGGTTGCGCCTTCCCGGTGCCGATGTTTCCGGATCCAGAAGCTTGTTGAACGAGGCTACGACATCGGCGGAAGTCAGTTTCTCACCGTTGGAGAACACGACGTTCTCGCGCAGAGTGAAACGCCACTCGGTTGCATCATCATTGGATGTCCACTCGGTGGCCAGATCCGGCTGGGCGGTCATGTCATGACCGAGCGTTGTCAGCCCCGAATACAGCATCTCAGCGATCATGTATTCCGAGTTGAGTCGCGTAAGCATGGGGTTGAGCTTGTTGGGCGTGATGTTCAGCCCGATCCGCAATACCCCACCTGCACTGGCTCCAAGAGCAGGCAGTGAGGACAGACCGAAACTGGCCGCACCCAATGCAGCACTTCCCAGCAGAAATTGTCGACGACTGAAGTTGGCACTGTTCATGGCATGGTCTCCCGAGAGTTCAGAGCGTGTTGTCAATGGATGATGAGTCAGGTGTATCAGGTATTTCGAAATGGTCAGACAGGAAATTCTCGATGGATCTGGACAAGAGAATCAGGTCGTCCGTTGTCGTGTGCTCGTCCGGTCCGTGAACGCGGCGCTCCGGCCGGGACAAGCCGCCAAGCAACATGTGCTTGATACCCGCTCGCTGTACCCAACCGAAGTCGGACGAGGTAGAGGAGCCAAAGCGCGTGAAGTCGCTCATGGGCACGCCGGCTGCCGCAGCCCTGGCCGCTGTCCATCTGTCGGTTGCCGGGCCGTCGGGATCTTTCACCGGAGGCAGATGACCCGTCCGGGTCATGGACCAGTCCACCAGTTGACTTGCGCCCAGCGCGGTGGTCAGCGCCGTCATCAATTCATCGTGTACCTCGCTCTCGTCCTCTTCAGGCAGATAGCGTCGATTGATGACAGCGCGACACTCCCCGGGAACCGAAGACCCCATGTCACCTGCCCGGATTGATGTCAATGTGAGTCGTGCGCGCAAGGGCCCCGATGCCCAGGGTCTGGCCGGCATGTCGCTCTCGCGCTGCTCGACGCTCTCCTTGAGTTTCATCAATGCAAGCACGGCAGGTAAGGATTCCTCCAGCGCATTGATGCCCATTTCCGGCGTTCCCGAATGCGCGGTCTTGCCCGTGAAGACAAGTTCGTAGGTCAAGGAGCCGAAGCAGCCTGCCCATATCCTGTTTTCGGCCGAGCCATTGAGGTTCAGCAGGATCGAGGGCAATTCCCGCGTTTCGGCCAGATACCGTATACCCGGGTATTTGCCTCCTTCCTCATCGGTACAGAAAGCCAGTATCGGCCGATACTTCAGCGCCGTGCCGGCCTGCTTCAACCTGCGAAGTGCATCCAGCACGGCAACGATCGCCCCCTTCATGTCGGCCGTTCCTCGCCCGTACACTCGGTTCTCTTCCACGCTGAGCCGGAAAGGTTCTCGTGTCCAGCCGTGCCCCTCGGGTGCCGTGTCCACATGAAAGTAGATCAGCACCTCCGGCAAATCGTCTGACTGAGCCATTGCCGGACTCGAGAGCAGATTGATGCGCGGACCGTGAACCTCGTCTGATCGGTACAGACTTTCCGGAACTTCCACAATCTCATGGCTTGCGTCCAATTCCTGACAGAAACTTGTCACAATCTGCGCCATGGCGGCGTAGTTATCTCCCGGCGGGAAGCAGGTATTGCACTCAACCAGCGATGAGAGTGCCGAAAGCATCCAATCCACGTCAGGAACAGGTAGAATCTCATTTCTCATATCTATATAGAAATACAAATCCGAACAATAAGCAAGGGATTTTTTATCGGTGGCTAATAAACAGAAAGTGCAGGAAGTCGGCGGAAGCCTCGTCGCTGCGCCATTGCACGAACAGGTCAAGGAAAGGATTGTCGAACGGATCACATCCGGAGCCTGGGTCGCAGGCGATGTTCTGCCGGCCGAAAACGAGCTGGCGACCATGCTTGGCGTCTCCTACGGGACGATCAGGCGAGCCATGGGTGATCTGACGCATGAAGGTATCGTGATGCGTCGCCGGCGTACCGGCACGGTTGTCACGGGCCGCATGCCGAACCACACGCTGTCGCGTTTCTACAAGTACTTCAGGTTGCAGACACAGGATGGACGCCTGATCACCACCAACGCCAGGGTGAAGAGTGTCGAACGCAGGCCTGTACGCGACGAAGAACGGGACCGACTGAAACTTGTCGACGAAAACGCGGACGTCGCCGACATGGTGCGGGTCAGAGAAGCAGACGGTAGTCCCGTGATGATAGACAACTTCATCATCCCCCTGGCACGCGTACCGAATTTCCCGCTGCTCGTTGAAGACGTACCGGAGCTGATCTTCAACTGGTTGTTATCCGAACATCACATTCAGCTGGGCGCAGTGCATGAGAAGGTAACGGCCAGACTGGCGGAAGAAAGCGAGAAGCGGTTGCTTGAGAAATCACCGGACGACACACTGGCTTTGCTGGACATCAATGCACTGGCACTGGATACCCTCAACGAGCCCTTGATGATCATGCGCCATGCGGCATTGACGGATGCGCATTGCTATGTGAACGAGATGCGCTGACAGACTGCGAACCTGCCGGGGTTGGTAGGTCATCGCAAGGATTTCCAGAAGCCAGTCTCGATGAACAGGCACTTTGCTGACTTGAGGCCGGCTTCGGTTTCGAAGCAGCAAAACCTTGCTCGTATACCACTGCAAGCAGATATACACAATAGCTGCTGGCGCAGTATACTCATGACATGGGGCATGAAATACTCATTGTCGAGGACGAACGCAACATCGCGCTCTCGCTGGAATTCCTGATGAAGCAGGCAGGGCATTCCGTACGTTCCGTCGGCGATGGTCAGGACGCACTGGATGCCATTGACGAGCTGTTACCCGATCTGATTCTGCTCGATGTCAACTTGCCGACGCTGGATGGCTACAGCGTCTGCGCAAGACTCCGTGCGGAGGAAAGAACCCGACATGTGCGGGTATTGATGCTTACCGCTCGCGGCAGGGAGATCGAACGAGAGAAAGGCATGGCAGCCGGTGCCAATGACTATCTCACCAAACCGTTCTCCACGCGGGAACTCGTGCAACGGGTCGAATCACTACTTGGTGAGACGTGAAGCCTGCCTGGCAGTCGGGAGCTGGCTTCAGCGTGCTGATGGTCGTCGGCGTGCTTGCCTTGAATTACCCTCTGATCTCACTGTTTGATCGCAAGGCGTCGGTATGGGGAATACCGCTCCCCTTCCTGCATGTGTTCGTGGTCTGGATACTGTTGATTCTGGGCCTGGCGGTTCTGGCCGAATATCGGGGTAGACGTGGCGGTTCGGGCAATTCCGGCAAAGACGTCACAGACGATTCCGTCACCAGGGTCTCGCACGACAAGACAACCGAGGCAGGTGTCAGCGCCGTGAATACAGACAACTCCATGAATGGAGACCCGTTTCCGGCCCCTGTTCCGCGTCCGAATGCAGGCGACTGATGCTGTCCGGTAGCCTCATCCTGTTTGCCTCTCTGTGCTATCTCGGCTTGCTGTTTGTCATCGCACACCTTGGCGAACGAGCGGCGGCAGCCGATAAAAGCCTGATTGCCAACCCGTATGTCTATACCCTGTCCATGGCTGTGTATTGCACCGCATGGACCTACTACGGCAGTGTGGGACGTGCAGCCAATACCGGCATCGGTTTTCTGCCGATCTATCTGGGGCCGACGCTGATGGCAGCCACCTGGTGGTTCGTGCTCAGAAAGATCATCCGCATCTCACGACTGCAACGGCTGAATTCCATTGCGGACTTCATTGCGTCACGCTATGGCAAGAGCGCCCTGCTCGGAGGTCTCGTCACCGTTGTGGCAGTGATCGGCATCCTGCCCTACATCTCGCTGCAGTTGAAAGCGATATCCACGAGCTATACGGTGCTGCGCGACTATCCCGAGTTGGGCACTCTGTCCAGAACGGTGCGAGAACTGCCCTGGCAGGACACCGCATTCTGGATCGCATTGGCTCTGGCTGCATTCACCATCCTGTTCGGTGCACGTAATGTCGATGTCACCGAACGACACGAAGGCATGGTAGCAGCCGTGGCCTTCGAGTCGCTGTTCAAGCTGGTGGCGTTTCTGGCCGTCGGACTCTGGGTCACGTTCGGGCTCTTTGACGGTCCCGGCGAATTGTTCCGGCAGGCAATGAACGAGCCCCGACTACAGCAACTGACCAGCACGGAAAGGCTCCCGGGCGGTTATACCAGCTGGCTGTCGCTGACACTGCTATCCATGGTTGCCGTCATGTTCCTGCCGCGTCAGTTTCACATGGCAGTGGTTGAGAACGTCGATGAAAATCACGTACGTCGCGCCATGTGGATGTTCCCGCTGTATCTGCTGATCATCAACCTGTTCGTGCTGCCCCTGGCATTTGCCGGCGAGATGCGTTTCCCGGGCGGCAGCGCCGATCCGGACTTTCATGTGCTGACCTTGCCACTGGCAGAACAGCGCGACATGCTGGCGCTGTTCGTCTTCCTCGGCGGGTTATCCGCGGCCACCGGCATGGTCATTGTGGCCACCATCGCCTTGACCACCATGGTATCCAACGATCTGGTCATGCCTGTATTACTGCGCACCCGAGGTCGTGTGTTTGCCACCAGGCTCGATGCCGGCAAGACCCTGATGCAGATTCGGCGGGTGACCATCGTCGTGATCATGCTGTTGGGCTATCTGCACTTCTATCTGATCGGGGAATCCTACGCTCTGGTGACCATCGGCCTGGTGTCTTTCTGCGCCGTGGCACAGTTTGCCCCGGCAGTACTGTTCGGTCTTTACTGGAAAGCGGCAAGTCGTCTCGGTGCCATCACGGGAATCACGGCGGGCTTTCTCATCTGGCTCTATACCCTGCTGTTGCCGGGTTTTGCACAGGCCGGATGGCTTCCACGAAGCTTTGTCGACGATGGACCGTTCGGCATTGCCTTGCTTCACCCCTATCACCTGTTCGGACTGCAAGGGCTTGATGCCATCACGCACTCCCTGTTCTGGAGCATGCTCGTCAACACGGGTCTATTGGTCGGCTTTTCCCTGTTCGGGACGCGATCAGTGGCGGAACGCGTTCAGGCAGAGCGGTTCGTCGGAGTCTTTGCCGACGGTGGCCGGAAACTGGATGTCGACGCCCTCCAGGGCAATGCAACGGTGGGTGATCTGCAGAACCTGGTTGGCCGTTTCCTGGGCCAGGCACGTACGCAGCGAGTGTTTGCCAACGCACTGATGACCGACAATGGCAAGGGCCAGTCTGCTGACTTGCAAGAACGTCTGCATGAAACGGCGTCTCCACTACTGGTCGAACACAGCGAGCGACTCCTGGCCGGCGCCATTGGCGCAGCCTCAGCACGCGTCATGATCAATTCGGTTGCGGGAGGCACAGCACCGAGCATTGAAAGCGTACTCAGTATTCTTGAAGAGAGCTCCAAGGTTCGCAGCCACAGTCGTCGGCTGGAACAACAGTCGCGCGAACTCGAGGCTGCAACACAGGAGCTGCGCTCGGCCAATGAACGACTGCAGGAGCTGGATCGTCTCAAGGACGAATTCGTGGCGACGGTCAGTCATGAACTGCGAACACCGTTGACATCCATTCGCGCCTTCTCCGAAATCCTGCTCGCTACCCCGGATATGGAGAGTACGCAACGCAAGGAATTCCTCGACATCGTCGTCAAGGAATCAGAACGCCTGACACGACTTGTCGATCAGGTCCTCGACCTTGCCAAGATCGAATCCGGCCGAATGGAGTGGCGACACGAGGATCTTGACCTTTGTACGATCGTGAACGATTCCCTGGCCTCGGTCAGTCAACTCATTCGCGAACGCAATATCCGCTGCGAAAAAACGCTGCCTGATCAGACACTGAACGTCAACGTGGACGGTGATCGGCTCACACAGCTACTGGTCAACCTGTTATCGAATGCCGTGAAATTCTGCGATGCGGATGATGGTCGCATTGCATTGCGCCTGCTGAGCTCCGAGGATGGCTATCGTATCGAGGTAGAGGATAACGGAGCCGGTATCGGCCCCGAGGAAATCGAACACGTGTTCGAGAAGTTCCACCAGGCAAACCGTGCCAACGCAGGTGAATCGCTGGGTACCGGCCTTGGACTTCCCATTTCACGGTATATCGCCGAGCATCACGGCGGACATCTGTATGTGGCGCGATCGCGCCCGGGCAGTACCGTCTTTGCTCTGGACCTGCCTCGCCCGTCCAGTGGCAATGATGGGCCTGACACCAGCGGGAATCGTTCTGACACGGAAACAGGTCGTTGACATGGACATCGAAGAACTGGAAATACGCGACTTTGTCGGCGCCAATCGACCATTCGACCAGTTGCCTGTCGAGGCGCTGGTATCAATGGTCGAGGCGATAACCATCCGCTACGTACGCCGTGAGTCGGAGGTATCGGGGACCGAGCAGGGAGAGCCGGCGCTGAGCATGGTGCGAAGCGGTGCCGTGGAGCTGCGCACGGACACCGGCGAGCTGCTGACGCGTCTCGGCGAAGGAGATCTGTTCGGGTATCGCGCCTCGGCACACGAAGTGGCGGAAGACCATCACTACGTAGCGCTCGAGGACACCCTGCTCTATCGACTACCCTCAAGCGTTGTTGACAGACTCTGCAACGAACACAGCCAGATTGCCTGGTTTCTGGCACCGGCAGGCGCTGGACGTCTGCGTGAGGCGGTACGACACCATGACGACACCAGTAACTCCCCTCTGAACCTGACGGACACGCGTCTGGGCGACCTGCTGGAGCGTGAACCTGTTCATCTGCCACCCGGCGCCACTATCCGGCAGGCGGCAGAGTTGATGAGCGAGGAGAAGATCACATCGATGCTGATCGTCGAGGACGGTACTCTCTTCGGCGTACTTACCGACCGCGATCTGCGTCTACGCGTCATCGCAGCCGGGGTCGACCCCGAGTCAGCCTTGAGCGAGGTCATGACCCTGGCACCGGTAACGGCCAGTGTCGACACCAATGCCTATGATGCCTTGCTGACCATGGCGCGGCATCGCATTCACCACCTGCCGGTAGTGGATGGCGATCGGGTAGCCGGCGTGGTGACAGCATCGGACTTCATTGAACGCCATACGACATCATCAGTCTACCTGGCAGCGGACATCCATCGCCAGGATTCGGTTGACTCTCTGGCTGACATCGCCCAGCGTTTACCCCAACTGGTAAGCAACCTGGCCGCAGCAGGTGCATCGGCGGAGCGCACACAATGCGTGGTCACGGGTATTGCCGATGCGCTGTCCATCCGCCTGCTGGAGCTGGCCGAGCTGGAACTGGGGGCGCCTCCGGTCGACTATGCCTGGATAGTGGCAGGCTCGCACGCACGCGGCGAATTCACCATCGCCTCTGATCAGGACAACGCTCTGATACTGGATGACGGCTACGACGACACCAGAGACGGGGACTATTTCGCTGAGATGGCGCGGTTTGTCTGCAACGGTCTGGCCAGATGCGGCCAGCCTGTCTGCCCGGGTGATGTCATGGCCACCAATCCGGAATGGCGTACAACGCTATCCGGCTGGCAGTCACGGTTCTCTCACTGGATTGACAACCCTGACCCCACAGCCCTGATGCACGGCTGCACCTTCTTCGATCTGCGCCACATCTATGGAGACGCCAGTCTGTCTGCCACACTGCGACGATCGATGCTGGAGCGCACACGCGGCAATTCCATCTTTCTCTCCCATCTGACCGGCAATGCACTCAAACGGCAACCGCCGCTGGGTTTTTTCCGCAATTTCGTGCTGAGTCATGGACGTGACGAAACAGGTGTGCTCGACCTGAAGCATGTCGGTGTCGTGCCCATTGTCGAGCTGGCGCGTGTGTATGCACTGGCAGGAGGGATAGACGAGGTCAACACGCGCGCGCGCCTGAATGCGGCCGGCGCTACCGACGAACTCAGCAGCAGTGGTGCACGAGACCTGGGCGATGCCCTGACCTTTCTGTCGGATACCCGTTTTCGACATCAGGCACGACAACTGGAAGCCGGCACCGACGTCGATAGTCTGGTGGCGCCGGAAACCCTGTCGCGTTTCGAGCGCGGACACCTGAAGGACGCGTTTGCCATCGTGCGCACGATGCAGCGTTCCCTTGCACAACGATTCGGGCGCTGATCAAGATGCTCGAGCGTATTCTGGGCAACTTCATCTGCCGACGCATGGCGTCACTGGAGCGCCAGCGACTCTGGTGGTTGAAGCGTGCGCCCGCCGGGCCCCTGCGCGATTATTATCAAGTGCCATTCGCCAGACCAACCACCCCGTCCGTGTCTACCGACTATCTCGCCCTGGATCTCGAAACCACTGGCCTGGCCCCGGAGCGTGACGAATTGCTGAGTATCGGCTTCGTGCCCATATCCGGACATGGCTTGCAGCTGGGCGGCGCCCGCCATTATCTGGTGCGACCTGAGCGCGCCATTCCGGAATCATCGGCTGTCGTACACGGCATTCTCGATGATCGAGCCCGAGAAGGTCTGCCATTGGCCGAGGCCCTGCCACCGTTACTGCAAGCGCTTGCCGGACGGGTTCTGGTGGCGCACAGCGCGCGTATCGAACACGATTTCCTGGATGCCGTCTGCCGTCGACTATACGGTTGCGCCTTTGTCGCACCACTGGTGGATACCCTTGAGCTCGAACAACGAAAGATTGTTCGTGCCGGGTCCCCCATCGCCCCCGGGGCTCTGCGGCTGGACGCCTTGCGCCAGCAGTACGGGCTGCCCCGTTACCGCGCACACGATGCGCTCAGCGACGCCATCGGTGCAGGCGAGCTGTTACTGGCGCAGATTGCCTATCGCACGACAACACGCCCCTTGCGCCTCGACGAGCTGATGCGGCGCTATTGACTGGCACTGGGGTAGAGCCCTGGCAAACCGCCTGCCCGTAAACCTGCCCGTAAACCTGCCCGTAAACCTGCCCGTAAACCTGCCCGTAAACCTGCCCGTAAACCTGCCCGTAAACCTGACTACAAGCCTGATCACAAACCCGTCTGAAGCAAACCTGACTACAAGCCCGACCACCACCTCGGCCGGAGCAGCACGGCCACCAGACTCAGAAACAAGTGACTTCCAGCAATTTGCCGGAAGCATCAAGCGTCTTCCAGTCTAGATCCATGGGCAATCCCTGCTCATCGAAAACAGGTTCTGCCCGCAAATCGGCGCGATTGCCACTGCGGCAATCCACCAGCTGCCGCACCTTGGCCACCGGGCTGAATCGCTGCATCAGCAGGAGATCGACCATCACGAAGTCGGTATGATCCGGATGTCGTCGAATGGAGGCCTTGTCGACCAGCATCATTCGATCGGTTCGAGGAATCAGGTAGGACCACGGCGAAAACATCGACGTTCCCTCGTGGCTTTCAGCCACGACGATCGTGTCGGGCATCTTGTCCAGCGTACGCGATTCCCAGGTGTACTCGTTGTAGATACCGTATCCGATGGCTGTCGAGGCGATGATCAGCGGCATGAGCACACGCGGCATCGGTCTTTTCAGCGTTCGGAAAACAGCCCACGCCATCAACAACAGGGCGATGGCAAGAATGATGACGGTAATTAGCTGGACGATCATGAAATGAGTGTGTCTTGAAGTTGAAGGTTAGCGTCCGAGTACCGCGATACGATTGTTCATCGCCGCCTGTATGTCCTTGATTGATTTCATGGCATTGCGCAGACGGTCACGCTCGGAGGCGGGCAACAGTGCCGGATCGACGAAATTGTCCGGCTTCTCACCGCGTTTGATCTGCCTGACCTGGTGACGAAGCCTGATCATCAGAATGACATCATGTGCATCACTGAGACTACGCGCACCCGACTGGCTCAGAACAGGCGAGTCAACCCCGGCCCCCAGCCTTTCCATCGTATTCACGGCAGGAATGCCGGCGGACAAGGCGTAGACACGTGCGATATCGACGATGGGCACCACGCCACCGTGCTTCAGATCCACCTTCCCCTGATGTTCACCCGAAGACTCCTTCCGAAACCTGCCAAACCATCCGATCTGTGGTCGATGAGTCAGGCTGTTACTGGTCATGTGCGCCACGAACAGACTGTTCTTGTGCGCGCGTTCCAGTACCTCATCTCGCAAAGGTTTATACAGAGACGCCTCGCCATGTATCGGGCGCAGGTCGAACATGACACTCGCCAGCATCTGCGCCATCGGGCCCGGTCGCTCGATCCATTCTTCGAAGTAATCGCGCCAGACAGACACCGGTTGCCGCCATTTGGGGTTGCTGGCCATCATGTCTCCCGGACAGTACACATACCCGGATTCATTCAGACCGTCACAGACGAAAGCAGCCATTCTGGTGAAATAGTCCCCATGTGCATCGGGGTCGTAGGCATCATCGAGTACCAGACAATTGTCCTGATCGGTGGCCCCGGTCTGCTCCTGCCTGCCTTGCGAGCCGCAGGCCAGCCAGACGTAGGCAACCGGTGCCGGACCGAATTGCTGCTCTGCCAGTTCAAGCAGCCTGCGAGTCACCGCACCGGTTATGGAACTCATGATTCGACCCGTTTCGAAGGCACTGCTGCCATTGTTCACCAGTGAGCACAACAGACGCGGCAGCTGTTGCACGATCTCGGCAATGGCAGCGCTCGATTTCATGCGACTGATATCCCCGACCATGAACACCGACGATGCCACCTGATGACGGATGAGATCCGTCTGGGTCACGATCCCCACCAGACGACCGTCGCTACAAACCGGCATATGTGCAATGCGGTGACGCGTCATCAGTGTCAGGACATCCAGCACGCTCTGCTCGGGACTGACCCACTGCGGTGTTGATGTCATCACACTGTTTACAGGTTGATCCACCGACAAACCACTGGCAACCACTCTCCCGACGAAATCGGCTTCGGTGACAAGCCCGACCAGCATGTGGTCACTGACCACCGGCAGGCAGGAAATACGGTGCTCGAGCATGCGCTGAGCCCCCAGTCTGAT
The DNA here is from genome assembly GCA_947492525.1 of uncultured Granulosicoccus sp. Classification (GTDB taxonomy): domain Bacteria; phylum Pseudomonadota; class Gammaproteobacteria; order Granulosicoccales; family Granulosicoccaceae; genus Granulosicoccus. Next base: position 20,106 of record CANLNQ010000029.1, on the reverse strand, counting down.
GGAATCCGTTTGCTGAATGGTCTGCGGCTCGTGACTCATCAGCTCGCTGACCTTGACGCTGGACAGGCGCTCGGAACCGGCTTCGGCATAGAGCGACGATGCGGTATCTCGGCCCATCCCGGCGACAGTAAACGGTTGCTTGTCGTCACTCATTGATTGAGCACCTCGCGATTGGTCAGTGTGTCTTGACATATCCATCACTTGCTCTGTTAGTCACGACAATATACGCCATGATCGGCAGCTTCCGTTGACTGGCATCAAGCTGTAGAGGATCGCTGCATGGCCGGGCGACCACAGCAGCACACAGCCCAGAAAGGAAAAAAGGGCCTGCATTCTCATGCAAGCCCTTCCTTGTTCTACTTCGTTTGAACACAAGACGGGCCGACGTGTTCCTGTCGGCCCGCCTCTCAGGCCTTAGTGATCCGACGCTGCTCCTGCACCGCGTGGTACTCGGATACTCTCGACCAGCTCAACGATTTCACGTGGAGGCTCCTCCGTTGCATTGGACACCGTGAAGGCAACCGCGAAGTTGATCATGGCACCAACCGCACCGATGGACAGTGGTGAAATACCGAAGATCCAGCCATCAGGTGTATCCGCCAGCTGGTTGGTTCCCGGAATGAAGAACCATCCCTTGTACATGAAGATGTAGGTGATGGTGAAGAACAGGCCTGTCAGCATGCCTGCTACCGCGCCCTTGTTGTTCACACGAGACGAGAAGATACCCATCATCAGTGCCGGGAATATCGTTGCCGCAGCAAGACCGAATGCCAGGGCGACTGTCTGCGCTGCGAATCCCGGTGGATTGAGACCCAGCCAGGTTGCCACACCAATCGCTACCGCCATGGCCAGTCGTGCGGTCAGCAGTTCGCCTTTCTCCGAGATATTCGGAGCAATGGTTCCCTTCACCACATCGTGACTGACCGCCGAGGATATCGCGAGCAACAGACCGGCAGCTGTCGACAAGGCTGCTGCCAGACCACCCGCGGCTACCAGTGCGATTACCCAACCCGGCAGAGTTGCAATCTCCGGATTCGCCAGAACGATGATGTCGCGGTTGACATCCAGTTCCGAGCCCTGCCATCCATTGGCTTCAGCCGTGGCAGCAAATTCTTCCGAAGAGTCGTTGTAGAGCTGGATACGTCCGTCACCGTTCTTGTCTTCGAACTTCAACAGACCCGTGACTTCCCAATTCTTCATCCAGTCAGGGCGTTCGTCATATTTCAGAGACTCGGCCTGAGCGCCACCCGGATAGATGGTATCCATGAGATTCATGCGAGCCATGGCACCAACAGCAGGAGCGGTCAGGTACAGCAGCGCGATGAACACCAGAGCCCAGCCCGCTGACCAGCGTGCATCGGACACTTTCGGTACAGTGAAGAAACGAATGATGACGTGAGGCAGACCTGCGGTACCGATCATCAGAGACAGGGTGAACAACACCATGTTGAATGTGTTCGTGTGATGCTCGGTGTAGGACTGGAAGCCCAGGTCCGTGACGATCTGGTTCAGCTTGGTCAGCAAAGGTACGCCGGATGCTGCATGATCCGAGAACAGACCGATCGGAGGCAGTGCGACTCCTGTCAACTGCAGAGAGATGAAGATGGCAGGGACCGTGTAGGCGAGTATCAGTACGCAGTACTGAGCCACCTGCGTGTAGGTCACGCCCTTCATGCCGCCCAGAACCGCGTAGAAGAACACGATGGCAGCACCAATGAACAGGCCGGTGTCGTTGCTGACTTCAAGGAATCGCGAAAATGCAACCCCAACACCCGTCATCTGACCGATAACGTAGGTGATCGATGCAATGATCAGACAGGCAACAGCCACCATGCGCGCAGTGGTGCTGTAGAAGCGATCGCCAATGAACTCGGGAACCGTGAACTTGCCGAATTTTCGCAGGTAGGGTGCCAACAGCAGGGCCAGCAATACATAGCCACCCGTCCAGCCCATCAGGTAGGAAGAGCTGTCATAACCCGAGAAGGCAATCAGACCGGCCATCGAGATGAAGGAGGCGGCAGACATCCAGTCTGCGGCAGTTGCCATGCCGTTCAGGACGGGATGTACCCCACGACCGGCGGCATAGAATTCAGAGGTAGAGCCTGCCCGTGCCCAGACAGCGATGCCGATATAGAGAAGGAAGGTTCCTCCTACAAACAGCAGATTGAGTGTGTACTGTTCCATGTTTTGAGTCCTATTCCTCGTCGACGCCGAATTTCTTGTCCAGCGCGTTCATTCGCCACGCATAGAAAAAAATCAGGATCAGAAAGACAATGATTGATCCCTGTTGTGCAAACCAGAAACCGAGGTCGGTGCCACCAACGGTGATACCGGAGAGCAATGGGCGCAAGATGATTCCGAACCCGAAGGAGACGATGGCCCAGATGACCAGGCAGAATTTGACCAATCGTATATTGGCCGACCAATATTCGTTGTTGGATGAGTTTTCAGACACGCGACAGTACCTCCTTGAAGCAGATGCTTCTGGTTTAAGTGGTGGAAAATCCTTGGGGCCGGCCTGTGCCAGGGATCATCAAGGAGAGCTTGATGTTCCCTGGCCATGACCGGATTCACTTCTATTTCAGACTCGGAACCGAGACTCAGGCATTCGCACGATTCTCGATCAGGTCGTCCACGACGCTCGGATCGGCCAGGGTGGACGTGTCACCGAGTGCAGCGTAATCGTTCTCTGCAATCTTGCGAAGAATTCTTCGCATGATCTTGCCCGAGCGCGTTTTCGGCAGACCCGGCGCCCACTGAATGAGATCGGGTGATGCGATGGGTCCGATTTCCTGGCGTACCCAGGAGACGAGTTCCTTGCGCAGCTCTTCCGTTGGCGTTTCCCCTTCCATCAGGGTGACGTAGGCGTAGATGCCCTGCCCCTTGATGTCATGGGGAAATCCGACAACGGCTGCTTCGGATACCTTCGCATGAGCAACCAGGGCTGACTCGACTTCAGCAGTACCCATACGATGCCCCGAGACGTTGATGACATCGTCAACACGGCCGGTTATCCAGTAATAGCCATCTGCATCTCGCCGACAGCCATCACCCGTGAAATAGTAGCCCTTGAAGGTCTCGAAATACGTGGACACGAACCGATCATGATCACCGAAGACCGTGCGCATCTGACCCGGCCAACTGTCCCGAATACACAGCACACCTTCTGCTTCCGTCTGAGTCTGCTCATTACCCTCTGCATCGAGGATGACGGGCTGGACGCCGAAGAACGGACGCGTGGCTGATCCGGGCTTTGTAGCCGTAGCACCGGGCAGTGGCGTGATCAGGATGCCACCGGTCTCGGTTTGCCACCAGGTGTCGACAATCGGGCAACGACCCTTGCCGACAACTTCGTCATACCATTTCCAGGCTTCCGGATTGATCGGCTCGCCAACCGACCCCAACACCCGCAAGGTAGACAGATCCGCCTTGTTGACATGCTCTTCACCGGCTCCCATCAGCGCTCTGATGGCCGTTGGTGCGGTGTAGAAGATATTGACCTTGTGCTTTTCACACACATCCCAGAATCGGGATGGGCTGGGATAGGTGGGCACGCCTTCGAACATCAGTGTGGTGGCGCCATTGGCCAGCGGGCCATAGACGATGTAGCTGTGGCCGGTGACCCAACCGACATCGGCGGTACACCAGTAGATATCGCCATCGTGATAATCGAACACGTATTCGTGGGTCATGGAGGCGTAGACAAGATAGCCGCCCGTGGTATGTACAACCCCCTTGGGCATGCCGGTTGATCCGGATGTATAAAGAATGAACAGCGGATCCTCGGCATTCATTCTTTCCGGTTCGCAGTCCGCTGACACGGCCTGGGTCTGCTCGTGATACCAGTGATCAAGATTCTCGCGCATGTTGACCTTGCCGCCGGTGCGCTGCACGACAACCATGCTGACTTCATGGGAGACCTTTTCCAGCGCCTTGTCGGCATTGGCCTTCAGTGGCACGCTGCGCCCACCCCGCAAGCCCTCATCAGCGGTCACCACGAGTTTTGCATTCGAACCATTGATGCGATCGGCCAGGGCATCGGCACTGAATCCGCCGAAAACGATGGAGTGGATGGCGCCGATTCGTGCGCAGGCCAACATCGCGTAGGCCGCTTCAGGAATCATCGGCATGTACAGAATGACCCGATCACCCTTGCCGACACCCAACGACTTGTAGACATTGGCGAGGCGGCACACATGCTCGTGCAGTTCCTTGTACGTGATCTTCTTGTCGTCGGAAGGGTCGTCACCTTCCCAGATGATGGCAACCTGATCGCCCCGCTTCTCCAGATGGCGGTCGATGCAATTCACACTGACATTGAGTTCGCCGTCTTCGTACCATTTGATGGAAACATCCGGATACTCGTAGGTGCTGTTCTTGACCTTGGTATAAGGCGTCATCCAGTCGAGTCGCTTGCCGTGTTCTCCCCAGAAGGCATCGGGGTCTTCCACCGACTGAGAGTACATTTCCTGGTACTTGGCATCGTCAACCAATGCCTTGGCAGCGAATTCAGCCGGAACTGGCCGTAGATCATTACTCATGAATATTGCTCCTTTTCCCGTTCAGTACGCTGGCCCGAATGCTTCATCGCACAGCATGAATGCCCTCAAAGAGTGCTTGCATCCATGAATCACAACAGCGTTGAAACTGATTCCCAACTAGGCTGTTGCAAAATTGTAGTGAATTTAAGGACTCAATCCAGCGCTATTTATTTCCCTTGTATTTCAATTACTTGCACAACATCCGCTAGACAGTCAATTTTCTGTCTGTCTTTTTCAACACACTTGTTACCAAAAGTAACAACAAATACACTGTTAGTCACGTTGAGAATTCGCAGAAACTGCGTCATCCGAAAAAAATCGGATATTTTTTGATTTCGCACAATTTCTGCGCTCAAACGAGCCCATAACGGCATCAAGGCCATCGCAGACCGGGCGACAGCCCGAAGACGTCAGAATCGTCTTTGCACTATTCTGGCTCATGTCAGGCCAATCGGGCGGCCAACGTTGCGGACGCTTGATCTGGGTCAAGCCCAACCGATCTGATAAACGGCATCGCCCCCCGTGCATCGTCTCGGACCCTCTGACGATGCCGCCACTGCTGTCGACCCAAAGCCCCTCTGCTGCTGACCATGGTTGTACTAATGCCCTGCGACACACCCTGCGTCCGGCAGTGGTCAACTGGACTGGCCTGTGACGCATCCGGGCGCTGTTCAGTGACCATTGATAACTACAAGTGTGACTCCCGACGCTAAGTCGATCGGGTGCTCCTGTCGTACCATACCAATCGAGTGGTTCGAGGCGTCACAACGATGACCTTCGCAGACCATGGAACGACACGCACAGGGACTCATGAAAACGAACGATAATCGAAACCGGCTGCTCGAGATAGCCGAAGCATCAGTGCAGCGCAAGGGGCTGAAAGCATTGAGTTTCCGCACCCTGGCCGATGAAGTGGGGATCAAATCCTCCAGCGTTCATTATCATTTTCCCGAAAAATCCGATCTTGCGCGAACACTGATAGAGAACTACCAGGACAAGCTCTTTGTAGAACTAAACTTCATCGCAACCCGTGATGCGCCCCTGAAAAGCCGGTTTCTGGCATTTGTGGATGTCTTTGCGGGTGTGGCAGAAGACAATCGCATCTGTCTCCTGTGCATGATGGCTTCGGAAATAACGGCGCTGAATACCGAGAATCAGGCGCTTCTGGCCAGTGTATTTCGTAATCTGGAGAACTGGCTCGTACAGCTGTTCGATGGGCAATCTTCAGAGCTGGCGACAGAGCTCAGCTCCCGACAAATGGCAAGGCTCGCCATTTCAGGCCTCGAAGGCGCGCTACTGGTCGATCGCGTCATGCAAAACTCTGATCGACTGGACGCACAGAAAGCAGCCCTGCTTCAGTTGATGCGATAAGCATCGGTATACATGACCCCCTGAACCTGTAACTTCTCAGTCGATTCCCTTCTCGTCGAGCCGTCGACGCAGACAGGCGATATGCTCTGGCCCGACTTCACAGCAACCGCCAATCATGGATGCGCCCTGATTCACCCAACGCATGGCGAAGTCCGCATAGTGCTCGGGAGAAAGATCATTTCTCGCCTGCAGCGAGCTGACCGTGCCGCCTGGCTGCAAGTCGTCAACCGAGGTGAAGCCATTGGCATAGGCGCCCACAGGTAGCCAGCTGATATCAGCGAATTGCGACCACGCATCATCGATGGTCTCGGGTCTGGAACAATTGAGCAAAAGACCCTGAACGGGCAATTCGCGCAGCGCAAGAAGCGCACTTTCGAGTGTTTCTCCTCCGCGCAGTTTCCCCGGATCCCTGTCATCGAGCGTCAGGGCCAACCAGACTGGCAATCCGGTTTCACAGGCGGCGGTGGCCGCTGTAACCGCTTCCGCTCGAGAGGCCATGGTTTCGCACAGGAACAGATCCACGTGCCGCGCCTGTATCTCGCAGATACGTCGATACATCTCGAGTGACCGTGCAGTACCCGGAGCCAGATCCGGACGATAGCTGGCTACCAGCGGCGGCAAACAGCCGGTAATTCGTACCTTGTCATTACCGGCCTTGTCCCGTGCGCGCAAGGCTACCTCGCAAGCACTGGTCTGCAACGATTCGAACAGGCGCTCATCGGCATCCCGAGCCAGCCGTTCAGGCGTCATGGTATAGGCGTTGATGGTAATGACTTCTGCGCCGGCGCGAATGAAATCCACGTGCAGCTCCTCGACCAGCTGCGGCTGCTCCATCATGACCGTGGCCGACCACAGCGGTGTCGCAGGCTGCCCCGAGCGCCGGACCAGCTCTTGTCCCATGCCACCATCGAGCAGTACGATATCGTTCATTGAATCTGATTTTCCATTGACTAGTATCAAGACGCTACCTGGGCGAGATTTCTTACCATGTAGCAGTTACAACAGGAACTTGACCCCCTTCAACTGGGCGATCATCTCGTTCGAAAACATATGCTGATGCTCTCAGCGGCCTGGAGACAGAAGTCTATGACAATACCGGACGCAGAACTCGAAGGCCCAAGGGCAAGAGCTCCAGATGTTCAGGATGTCATTTCATTGCTGCTAGAGCGGGCGCTGGCGACCGCGGATGTTACCACTGCCACGCTCAAACTGGCACTGGCAGAGGCAAAACTGGCCGTCAGCAGTGCCGGGTTGCTCGCCGCATTTCTGGTGGTACTGGTCGTGATGATCCCGATCACCTGGCTGGTCGCACTCGCCACCGCCTTTGCGGGCCTGCAAAGCCTCGGGCTCGGCGCGTTGCCGTCACTGGCAATCCTGCTCACGCTGCAGCTAATGATCTGCGCAGCTTTGGCATTGGTCATCCTCAAGCTTGCCCGAATGATGGCCTTTCAACGCACACGGCAGGCCTTGCAGAGTAGTCTCGGCAAGAATCGCATCAATAATCGTCAACCCACGGAATCCGATAGTCATGTCAGAAACAGTCACCAAGCCTGAAGAAATGAAACAAGCCGCAAGAGATGCCATCGACGCTGCTGAGGAGAAAGCCTTCGAGACCCTGGAAAAGGCCAAGGACAAGGCAGAGGATGTCGTCGACAAGGCTCACGAGCTGGAAGCCGAGTTGCAGGAATCCGTGGCCGAGTTGAGCGGTACCGTTACGCGCTACATCAATGAAAAACCGATGCAGGCTGCCGGCTTCGCCTTCGCCGCTGGCGTGCTCGCTACCCTGTTGCTCAGACGCCGATAGCAGAAGGACACTAACGGTATGTTGCTTGACAGCAAAAGGTCGGCAGTGGAGGAAGCCTGGGTAGAACGGTGTTCGGCACAGGCGAAGCTGGATCACGTCGCCCATGTATGCAATGAAGAATGCCACCAGTACTTCACGCAACCATCCGCACTGGTCTGGCCGTTCGCGGCTGGCGTGTTGATCACGCGTTTCAAGCGAGCCGCCCCGGCAACGCTTGAGATGACCAGCCTGGCGCTGTCGGCCGTCAATGTTGCCAGCAAAGCCTCCCCTTTCATCAAGCGTTTCCTGACATGAATCGTCACAAAGAACTACTCCGTGCATGGGACTCCCGCAGCGAGTCGCTGGAAGTCCAGCAGTACTCACCAGACGCGCGCGAGGATGTCGCATCCGTATTCCTGCAGATTGCCGAGCATCATGAAAAGCAGGAGGCGGAGGGTGAGCTGGAGCCTCTCATGGCCGACTGGCCGGGCATGCTTGCCAGCAGGGCGGTGTCCGATGATCTTTCGGTTCCCGCGTTCTGCGCCGAGCTGCGTCGCTGTCAGATATCGCTGATAGAGCTCTTGTTGAACGGTGGATCAGCCGATGTCAGTCAAGCTGTAGACCCTGAAATCATTGTCCGAGTCATGAACAGCGTCGAACAATTGATTGCTGCGGGTATCGAGCAACTCAATCAGTTGCGGTCCCGGGCCGATGACTCTACAGAGGGAGAGCCGAAGGTGAAGGTCAAGACGCTTCAGCACGAGATAAGAACCCCTCTGCAAGGCGCTCTGCTGACAACGGAGCTGATGCTCGAAGACGCACAACAAGGCGATGCCGTGCAACCGGATGATATCATTGCGGTGCGTCGATCAATCGAGACTGCGGTCCAGGTACTCAATGACTTTGCGGAAAAACCAGCATGACACCCTGAGCGTGAAATCGCCGACGCTACCGATGGGCGTTCGGCGATGTCTCGTCTTTGACGCTGACGCAGGTTTCAGGATGTCGGGTACAGAGCGTCGATAGCATGACAGCCCGCTCCCTTCCCCTGGCCATATGTGCTGCCTGTGGCGCCTATGGTTACGACAGGCAAACGCTGAACGAGGCCTGCGGTAGCCGCAAGCAGGGGTCGGAGCCGTGCGGTGGTCATTGGCTCAAACGCGACCGCTTCACCGACTGGCTCAGTTGCCATACCTGCAAGGGCACGGGTTATTTCGAGGCGAAACGCTGTCCGACATGCAAGAATAGCGGCTGGGTACCTGCCAGATAGGCCGGTGCAACAGCTTGCCGAGCAGGACCACTATCAAATCCTCTGTACCTTCGCTTACCACCGGTCCGGTACTGGGCCACCTGGTCAGACTGTCCATTCCCGCCTCCATGGGAATGATCTTCAACACACTGTATAACCTGACCGATTTCTGGTTCGCCGGCCGGCTGTCCGACGACGCTCTGGCCGGCATGTCCATTGCCGGCAGTGTCTTCTTCCTGCTGCTGGCCGTGGGCATTGGCATGCAGACGGGGGCATCGGCTGTCATTGCGCCCGAAGTTGGTAGCGGATCCAGAGACCGCGTCGCTCACTGGGTGGATCAGGCTTTCGGTCTGGCTCTATTCTTCAGCATCATCGTGCCCGTGGCAGGCTTGTTCCTGGCCGAGCCCCTGATACGTTTTCTGGGGGCCGAAGCGGACGTGGCCCCACTGTCGCTACAGTACATCACGACAACTCTGTGGGGCGCGTTCACCTTCATACTGACTTTTGCCGCTGCTGGTGCGCTGATGGCCATGGGTGACACGCGCTCCAATCGCAATGCACTGGCTGCAGGTTTTGTGGCGAACCTTCTCCTCAATCCCCTGCTGACCTTCGGCCTCGGCCTGGGCGTGACCGGATTGGCCCTGGCCACCGTGCTGATCAAGGGAGCCTCGGCGCTCTACCTGTATCAGGTACTGACCAGAGAGCTCGGCCGCAGAAGCATCCCTCGATTCCACCTGGAGAGCTGGTTGGCTCTGCTCCGACAGGTATTACCCGCCAGCTTCAACATGCTGACGATCATTCTGGGTGGCTTCATCACCCTTTCACTGATCGGTCGCTTCGGCAGCGAACACGTGGCCGGTTATTCCGTCGGCCTAAGGCTTGAACAGGTGTTGCTGCTACCGGCCCTCGGACTGAACACGGCTGTCATGGCCATTGCCGGCCAGAATCTGGGGGCTGGAAACGACTCGCGAGTCAGGCAGACCTACATCACCGGGTTGCTACTCGGTCTTGCCATGGCGGTGGTCTCGGTCCCGGTAATGGTCTATCTGTCACCGGCCATGATGAGCTTCTTTTCCAGTGATCCGGCCATTCAGGCCACCGGAGCCACTTACCTGCGAATCGATGCCATCGCCTTCTACGCCTACGTCGTTCTGTTTCTCAGCACAGCGATACTGCAAGCCATGAAGCGTCCGCTGTTTCCAATGTATCTGGGAATAGCGAGGCAGCTGATCATCCCCGTCAGCATCAACTACTGGCTGATTGTTTATCGCGACTTCCCCATGATCTCGATCTTCTACACGATCATCAGCGTGGTTGTGCTGGCATCGCTGATCGCACACTGGTACACCTTGCGTCAGTTACGAAGACTGAACACGGACGATCCGCAACCGAGCAATTCCATTGCCTGAAACCGACCGTGTTCTTCCATGAAAAAAGCCCCACACACCTGCACGGTGAGTGGGGCCTGGAACATCGTTGGAACAGCCTGGTCGTCCCCGCAAGACTATCCGGCTTTTGCAGGGACGACCCGAGAGTGAATCAACTCTTCATACGGCTCAGGGCTGCTTCTGCCAGGCCTTGATGTAGTCGATTTCGAACTCGGCAGGAATGACATCTGCCGAAGGCTCACCGATCCAGCTGCTACCGACAACCAGGTGCGCAATGATGTTCATCGGCTCATCGGACACACGTGGTCCTGTCATGCGACGAACTTCCTGACCGTCAACGTACCAGACAACCAGTTCCGGCTCCCACAAGACACTGTACTTGTGGAAACCTGCACTGAGGTCTTCACCAGTCACGGTTTCCATGGTGGGAGAGGAATGCTTCTCACCGGCATTGGACCGTGCGCGATTACTGTCGTAGTAGTGATAGGTCTGGTAGACCTTGTCGGGACGTGAGCCGATGTATTCGGCAATGTCGATTTCCGGCTTGTTCTTGTAGAAGTCCTGATTGAACAGATAGAAGGTGGACAGCAGACCTTCGCCACTGGCAACCTTTGCGCTCATTTCCACATAGCCATAGGTCATCTCGAAGTAATCAGAAGTGGTAATGACGCCTGAGATATAGGGCTTGTTGTTGGCCGCAGACAGCAACTCGGCAGGTGTTTCCTTGCCGGTGATGATCATGGTCTCGCCGGTGAATTCGAACGGCGTATAGTCGATCGGATCGGAGGCAAAGACATTCACGAAGTACTGCATTTCACCATTGATCGTGGTGTCAGGGCCCCAGGGCAAAGCGGCCTTCCACAAGGTCCTGTCCAGTTCTGTACCGTCGAATTCTTCGTCGAATACCTGCACATAGTCACTCAGGTCGGGTGTGCTGCCCTGAAGCTGTTCAAAGGTGAACACCGCAGGTTCTGACTGCTCGGAACGCATGCCTTCATTATCCACGGCTGCTACGGTGTAGCTGTAGCTGGCACCTGGAACAGGCTCGCGGGAGGCACAATCGGTATATCGCGTGTAGTTGCAATCAATGAATGAGGTGCTCAACCAGCTCCGGATATCGTGCTCGTAATCGTCGTTGTCGACTGTCGCTTCGTTGACTGTCGCGATGAGGGTGTTATCTCGATAGATTTCATAGGCCTTGACTGCCTGATCGTCACTGGAGGGCGCCCAGGTGAATTCTATCCAGTTTTCAGCAGCCAGCAGCAGGGTCAGATCCGTAGGTACGGACGGGGGTCCGGCACTGCGAGATTCATCCTTGATGGAAGGACCGCTCAGCGAGGCCGTTTCGGCCGCTGTCGGGCTGTCATCGTCACCGCCAGACAGGTCGTTGCCACCCGAGACCGGTGGTACAAGAGATCCACCACCATCGTCAGGGGTATTGCCTGGAATTTCTACCGAAGAACCTGTATCCGTGCCGTCATCGACTGTTGAACCCGTGTCGGTTCCGGCATCGGTATCCGTGCCTGAACCCGCATCGCTTCCAGCGTCAGTGCCTGAATCGGTTCCGGTGTCAGCACCTGTGTCTGTATCAGTATCTGTGCCGCCAGTGGTCTGGTCGCCGGTTCCTTCGTCGACAGTTTCACCGGAATCCACCTCATCGTTCAGAGGTTCATCCGAGGAGGAAGAGTCGCTACAGCCAGAGATAACCAGCGTACTGGCTATAAAAAAACCGGCCAGGCCGGTCCTTGAAAAATTCATCATGGGTGAGAAATGTCAGAGCAGTTATTTGCAACCCCGAATTCTCGTTGGTGTAACCCTTCAGGTCAATGGCGGGTGAATTGCGAACCCGCAAGTTGGGCTCACTATTTCCTGTGCCTGAGCATCCAAGATGCCCATTCCTGCAGGCTTTCAGCCCTCACTGTGAACATTTGTGTGCAGGCTTGTTCTGCGACCGAGTCAGACTTTCCAACGGGTCATGTTCGGCGACGAAGTGGTTCGGAAATCGCTCACTCAGAATCGGTACATAGTCGATGGGCAATTGTGCGCGCCGTGAGGGCAGAAAGCGCAGGCGGGCACCGGCTTCCATGGGTGAGGCCAGCTCGCCTTGCAACTTGATGCGATGTCTGGCGCGCTCGAGCACCGGATCAGGAACCGGTACCGCCGATACCAGCTGCCGCGTGTAGGGGTGCTGGGGACGCGCAAACAGATCGTCTCGCGAGGCCAGTTCGACCACCGAGCCCAGATACATCACCAGGATGCGGCTGGATATCTCCCACACTACCGACAGATCGTGTGAGATGAATATCAGGGACAAGCCGAACTCCTGCTGCAGATCTTTCAGCAACTCGAGAATCTGGGCCTGAATCGAGACATCCAGTGCGGATACCGCTTCATCGCAGATCAGCAGGCGCGGACGACTCATCATGGCTCTGGCAATACCGACGCGCTGGTTCTGCCCTCCAGACAATTCATGCGGATAGCGATTGATCAGGGTGTAGGGCAGGCCCACTCGTTCCATCATGCCGGCGACACGTCGTGTACGTGCCTGTCTGTCCAGACCCGGTTCGAACACTTTCAATGGCTCAGCCATACTGTCACCGACCGTCATCGACGGATCAAGACTGGCCAGCGGATCCTGAAACACGATCTGTGCATCCTGGCGGAATTTCTGCAGATCCTGCCGGCCCAGATCCGTCAGCTCCTGCCCACGCCAGTTGACCTGTCCGGAGGTGGGTTGAATCAATTGCAATATGGCACGAGCGAGCGTGGATTTACCACTGCCAGACTCGCCGACGATTCCCAGTGTCTCACCGGCAGCCAGGTCGAAGCCGATACCATCCACCGCACGCAGATCACGCTTCCTGGCGAACCAGCCGGTGTGCACGGGAAAGGTGACACGCAAATCCCTGACCCGAAGAATGGTGTCTGATGCAGAGCCGCTCTGCGCGTCGAATGATGAGCCGGTCGCACGGTCTGATAGTGCTGTCGCGTCACTCTGCGGCAACGACGAGGTGTCGCCTTGCCGGCTCGCATCAGGCTCACTCGGTTCCTGCGTTTCATCCACCGGCATCGACTCTTGCGTTTCATCCACCGGCATCGGACCTTGCGCCTCATCCACCGGCATCGGCTCTTGCGCTTCATCCACGGACACCTGTATGCGCGGCACCGCATCGAGCAGCATTTTCGTGTATTCATGCTGCGCGCTGTAGAAGACCTGCTCACAACTACCCTGCTCCACATATTCCCCATGCCGCATGACCTGGACTCGGTCGCACATGCGGGCGACCACCCCCATGTCGTGGGTGATGAGGATCACGGCCGTTCCGTGGTCTCGTCGCAACTGGTCCATCAGATCCAGAATCTCGGCCTGTATCGTGACGTCCAGCGCGGTGGTGGGTTCGTCGGCAATCAACAACTGCGGTTCACACAACATGGCCATGGCGATCATGACGCGCTGTCGCATTCCTCCGGAAAGCTCATGGGGATACTGCGATAGCCGGTGGGCCGCTTCGGGAATGCGGACATTCTCCAACCACTGCAGACAACGTTGGCGCGCATCCCGATCACTCATGCGCTGATGGGTCTGCAGAACCTCCTGCATCTGTGCACCGATGCGCAGATGGGGGGTCAAGGCCGTCAGAGGATCCTGAAAGATCATGGAAATGCGTCTGCCACGAATGGCGTTGAGTTCACGCACAGACAGCTCCAACAGGTTCTGTCCGAGAAATTCCACACGCCCACTGACGGTCGCATTGTTTGCCAGCAAGCCCATCGCCGCCAGAAAGGTCTGGCTCTTGCCAGAACCGGATTCACCAACGACCCCCAGACATTCGCCGGCGGCCACCTGGACATCCACACCTCGCACCGCCTGCACGATGCCGTCGTTGGTCTGAAAGCGTACGTTCAGATCACGAATATCGAGTACGGCTTCTTCCACGGATTGCATCATCGGTCCCTCGCATCAAAGGCATCACGCAATCCATCACCGATGAACAGCAGACTCAACAACAGCACGACCAGAAAGGCGGCCGGGAACCACAACAGCCAGGGAAGTACTTCCAGCACATCTGCGCCCTCGGCAATCAGCGTGCCCAGAGAGGTCAGGGGCTCCTGGATTCCAAAGCCCAGATAGGACAGAAAACTCTCGACGACGACGATTTCGGGAATGGTCAGCGTGGCATAGATGACAACCGAGCCCACCAGATTGGGCACGATATGCCGAAAGATGATGGCAGTGGTACCCAGTCCGGAAGCTCGCGCGGCTTCGATGTATTCACGCTGCTTGATCGACAGGGTCTGTCCACGAACGATGCGCGCCATGGTCAACCACTCCAGCGCCCCGATGGCGGCAAACAGCAGGAAGACATTGCGCCCGAATATCACCATCAACAGTATGACGAACAGGATGTAGGGCAAGGCATACATGATATCGACGAAGCGCATCATGGCCTGGTCGACCCGTCCGCCGACGTAGCCGGCGATCGCACCATAACTGACGCCGATGACCACGGAGACCACGGTCGCAATCAGCGCCACCAACAAGGAGACCCGCGTACCGAACAGGGTTCTGGCCAGCAGGTCGCGACCGTTCTGATCGGTTCCGAACCAGTGGCCGTTCTCCAGCGACGGAGGTGCGCGGAATGCCGCCCAGTCCGGATCCTCGTAGTTGTAGGGTATGAACCAGGGCCCGGCTATCGCAAACACGATCAACAGGAACAGCATGACCACGGAGACCACGGCCGCCTTGTTGCGAATCAGACGGGCGACGGCATCCTGGAACAGACTGCGACCTGGCACAGGCTCCGCGGCCCCCTCCATGGCAGATTCGAGAATGGCGAGTTTTGCTTTTCGAAAGATCATCGTGAGCGTACTCGCGGGTCAAGCCAGGCGTAGAGAATATCCACGATCAGGTTCAATACAACGATCAGTATCATGTAGAACACGACGGTGCCCAGCACCATCCCGTAATCCCTGTTCAGCGCAGCATTGATGAAATACCGGCCGATGCCGGGTAGTCCGAAGATGGTCTCCACCACCAGCGAGCCTGTCAGCAGATAACTGGCAGCCGGCCCCAGATAGGAGACCACGGGGGTCAGGGTTGGCTTCAAGGCATGGCGCCACACGATACTGCCGCCGCCGAGACCTTTCGATCTGGCGGTTCTGATGAAATTGCTGTGCATCACCTCGATCATCGCACCACGGGTCAGACGAGAGATGCGCGCGATATGCGGAAGCGCCAGAACCACAACCGGCAACACGATATGCGACAGGGCACCTCCTCCCCATCCACCGACCGGTAACCACTCGAGCTTGAGCCCGAAGAACAATTGCAGAATCGGTGCAACCAGGAAATTGGGCAGGACCAGGCCGATCAGGATCACCGTGCCGATCAGGTAATCCGGAATACCATTGCGATAGACCGACCCGAGTATGCCTGCCGTGATGCCCAGCACAATGGAAAGAAAGAAAGCCATGCCACCGATGATCAGGGTATACGGCAGTCCGACCAGCAACTGCTCGGCAACCGTGAAATCCTGATTGATGAACGATGGTCCGAGATCCCCCTGTAACAGATTACCCAGGTAGATGATGTACTGCTCGAACAGCGATTTGTCCAGATTGTAGTGGGCTGCCAGATTCTGCTTGATGGCCTCGGGAAGCGGTCGTTCGCCATCGAACGGCCCACCGGGAGCCAGACGCAGAACAAAGAAGCAGGCAGTGATCGCTATCCACAGGACGGGGATGGTCGACAGGAGGCGCCGGAAGGCGTAATTGAACATGAGTTGAGTGGCAGGCGAGCGGAAACCGTAAAGACCCACCGGGCAGACATTGCCCGGTGGGATCGCGTCAGGGGATCAGGGCTTTGACCGTCTAGTCGACGAGTTCCAGCCAGCGCGTTCGGTGAATGTCGAATGCGTTGTTCTCGTAGCCCTTGACTCTGGGAGACACGACGTTCCGCGCCAGGTAGTAATAGATGGGAATGGCGGCAGACTCATCAAGTGCCAGCTTCTCGGCCTGATGCAGCAACTCTGCTCTTTCGGCCGTATCGACCGTCGCATTGGCCTTGTCTACCAGTGCGTCATACTCGGGGTTGTTGTAGCGCCCGTAATTGTGTTCCACCGTGGACTTCAGCAGATTCAGGAAGTTGTCGGCATCGTTGTAATCCGCGAGCCAGCCGGCACGAGCGACGTCGAGTACACCGCGCTGCAGTTCGTCGTAATGCACCTTGGTTTCGGTGTTGTACAACTCCACATCGATACCCAGTGGCTTCCACATGGCCGCGATGGCCACGGCAATGCGCTTGTGGTTTTCATTGGTGTTGTAGCGTAGTTGCAACTTCAGCGGATTGTCAGCATCGTAACCGGCCGCTGCCAGCAGGCTGGTGGCCTCTGCCAGCTTCTCGCCATAGGGCATGTCCTTCCAGTCCACCATGTACGGCTCATCGTAATTGGCCATACCGGGTGGTACCCATGAATAGGCCGGCAGTTCTCCGGTTCCCAGGATCTGCGGGCCAATGACCTCACGGTTGATACTCATGGACAGCGCCTTGCGTACATCGGCATTGTCGAACGGAGGCTTGTTGTGATTGACCACATAATAATACAAGCCTGCGTATGGAGCGACCTGCGCCTGACCTGGCAGGTTCTCTTCCATCCAGGCATATTGGTCGGTCGGAAATTCAGTAAGAATGTCGAATTCACCGGCACGGTATCGCTTCAGTGCAGCAGACTCGTCTTCGAGCACAAAGAACTTGGCCCCATCGATCTTGACATCCTCAGCCGCGTAATAGCCTTCGTGCTTGACGGTGGTGACGTGTGAGCCCGGTACCCAGTCAACCGGCGTATAGGGCCCATTGGTCACGATATTCTCGATCTTCACCCAGTCATCACCAACCTTCTCCAGCAGGTGTTCAGGCAGGGGATACGCGGTGTAATGCGTCAGAGCCCCTATGAAATACGGTGTGGGACGCTCCAGCGTTATCTCCAGAGTCTTGTCGTCCAGTGCCTTGACGCCCAGTTCGGCCAGGTCACTGATCTCTCCGGTATTGATCGCTTCGGCGTTCTTGATGCTGTATTGCAGATAGGCGTATACCGCTGCCGTCTCGGGATTCATCAGCCGCTGGAATGCGAAGACAAAATCGTTGGCAGTCACTGGCGTGCCATCACTCCATACCGCATCGTCACGCAAGGTGAACGTGTAGACAAGACCATCATCGGAAACGGTCCACTCCGATGCCTGACCGGGAATCGGTTCTGCCTTGGTGTCCTCTGTTACCAGACCTTCGAAGATATCGCCGGCTATGCGATTCTCCCAATCGCCTGACAACTTGTGCGGATCCAGTGACGTGGGATCACCACCATTGTGGATATTGATGGTAGCGGCCGAAGCCAGCCCTCCCATCAGTGCCAGCATTCCGGCACTTAGCAGATTTCGTAGACTGTATGGTTTCATGTATGGACTCTCGTGTACGATCAATCTCACACTGTAGCGTTGAGGACTGGCACTATGCAAGCATTGAACAGGACGCAAATTTACAAGAAACGAATCAGCGTCAATCGGCATCTCACACTCTCCGTGGCCATTGGCCTGACGATGGCGCTGTCGGCATGCTCCGACGATGATGACTCGTCAGAACAGCAGAGCTCGGTCATCGATATCAGTACGCTGGGAGAGGTTTCCAGTGAACGGCATGAAGGCGACAATGACGGACTGCTCGGCGGCTTCGGACTGAGCGGCCTGCTCGCCCCACCCGCCTTCTACAATGACCCGGCTTCACCGACCGCCGCCGAACTTCGCCGCGCCACCCTGCACGCGAACTACACGGCGCTGGTGGATACACGAGCCGAAGGCGGCTTCGGCACACTCTATGGCCCACTGGATGACACGCGTTTTCCCGGTACGGAATTCCTAGCCTACGTCGGTGAAGGCATCAACCGCGCAACGCTCATGCTGCAGTTGCCCGACAGCTTTGACCCGGAAGCCCCCTGTGTTGTCGCTGCCCCTTCTTCGGGCTCACGCAATGCCTACGGTGCGGTGGGCACCACCGGTGAATGGGCACTGGCCAAGGGCTGCGCCGTGACTTACACGGATGCCAACAAGGGGACCGGTGCCGTGGAGCTGACGCAGAACATCGGCTTTGATCAATCCCTGCAAGCGATCGATCTCGAACAAAGCACCGCCGAGCCCAGCTTTCAGGTACCCACACAGGAAAACGTGCCTGAGCCAGGTGGTGACTATGCCGGTATCACGCTCCCCACGGATGCAGAACTGACAGCGTATGTAGACGCAAACCCTGATCGCTACGCCTTCAAGCATGCGCACTCCCAGAAGAACGTGGAAAAGGACTGGGGATTGCATACCCTGCAATCCATCCAGTTTGCCCTCGACACACTGAGCGCCGAGTTCGATCAGGAATTCACGCTTGACGATACCCTGATCATTGGCGCCAGCGCATCCAATGGTGGTTCAGCCGTTCTGCGAGCCGCCGAGCAAAGCGATGGTCGTGTCTTCGACGGTATTGTCGTTGGCGAACCGAATATCAGTCCGATCGCTGCCGATACGGCTTTCACCATCAGCATGGCCGGGCGTGATCCTGTCACCGATCATTCGAAGCCACTCTACGACTATGCGCTGGTAGCCGAACTGTATGCAGGCTGCGCCAGCAAGGCTGCCGCCAATGCCGGCGCCCTGTTCGCCGAGTTGCGTGGCGATACGACAGCCCGTTGCAATGCACTGGTGGCAGCAGGGCTTCTCGAAGCGGGTGACATCGCCTCGCTGGGTGAGCAGTCGAACCAGAAGCTGATCGATGCAGGCTATCTGATGGAATCCACCGGCATTCTGGTTGGCTACTCGGGAATCGACCTGTTCCAGTCATTGCTGGCTACCTACGGCAACGCCTACACACGTAGCTCGGTGGTAGACGCCTTGTGTCAGATCAGCATGGCACACGTGGTGGCGGGCACGACGACACCTGCACCCTATGCAAACCTGGCGACCCTGGCCGCGGGCAGCAGCGGCATTCCCAGAACCGCCGAGATCTATCTGATCAAGGATGACGCCCCCGGTGGTGCAACCATTCAGATCGCCGCCACCTCTGCCAACGGCGAGGCTGACTACAACCTGGAAGGTGCTCTTTGCTGGCAGGATATACGTGAAAACGAATCAAACCCACTGCACGCTCGCCTGAATCAGGGAATCGAGGAGATCCTGGCTGACGGCGACCTCCACGGTGTACCCACCATCATGGTGCACGGCCGAGCCGACGCGCTGATTCCCGTCAATCACTCCTCACGCCCTTACTATGCATTGAACAAGCAGGTTGAAGGAGACGACAGTGCCCTGAAGTACTACGAGGTACCTCACGCACAGCATCTGGATTTTCTGTTGGGCAGCTACGCGGCGGCGGGAATGGAGTTTTTGCCGATCGACTTCTACTTCAAGCAATCGCTTGACTTGATGTACGCCCACCTCACCGAGGGTGATGCCCTGCCCGATAGTCAGGTCGTGGCAAGCTCAGCGCCGACAAATGGTGTCGTGACGCCAGAGAATCTGGGAGAGATTGCAATGGATGTGGACGCCGATCGGCTGATCGAATACGCGGATGCGGTTCTGAGCATTCCTCAGTAGGGCCAGACTTGCGCGGGTCCGGTAGCCATCTGGACCCGCGCAGTCGGAAAATTCGGAATCCGGAATCCGGAATCCGAAAATCCGAAAATCCGAAAATCCGAAAATCCGAAAATCCGAAAATCCGAAAATCCGAAAATCCGAAAATCC
>CANLNQ010000028.1 GCA_947492525.1 uncultured Granulosicoccus sp. | reverse complement strand
TTCGTGTTCGATTCGCCCGGGCTGCTGCCTCAAGCCTGAATCGGCCTCACGCAGTGGCTATGCGGTGAACGGGTACCGGCGGCGGGCGGTAATCTTCCCGTGATCCTGCTGTCGCATGGTTATGGGCCCTCGAAATACATCCCATCCAATGACGGTTATGCGCCGCTTGCCCAATTCTGGGCGGAGCGCGGTTTTGCGGTGATCCTGCCGACCCACGCCAGCTCGCGCGTTGTAGGTGGACTTACCCCGGATTCGTGGACACCCTCTTAGAGCGATAATGGAGTTCTGGACTTCCCCCGGTTTCGTAGACACCCTCTTAGAGCGATAATGGAGTTCAGAGGTGTCCTATGAAAAAGTCGAAAAGCAAGAGAGTACGGCGCAATTTCACCGCCGAGTACAAGCAGAATGTGGTCGATCTGGTGGCTCGAGGTGAGAAGTCAATCAACGAGATCAGCCGCAACCACGACCTACCAGGATGCCACTGAGCAGGAACTCAGGACAGTGTTGAAAAAAGCGGGTAAGAACTACGATAGCTG
Source organism: uncultured Granulosicoccus sp. (assembly GCA_947492525.1). Taxonomy (GTDB): domain Bacteria; phylum Pseudomonadota; class Gammaproteobacteria; order Granulosicoccales; family Granulosicoccaceae; genus Granulosicoccus. The sequence continues at coordinate 91,726 of CANLNQ010000028.1, read as the reverse complement.
GCTCAGTTAGACGTCTATGGAAACGGTTGTTCGCTTCAGATGCCCTGCAACACTTTCCAGATATCCGATATCCGATATCCGATATCCGATATCCGATATCCGAATATTTCGGATATTTGTTCATGGCTGCCAGACCTTGATGTAATCTATCACTGCTCGATCCGTATTGATGCGTTCCCTGAATTCCCAGATGTTCTTTGCGTAAAGGCCTGGATCGCGTGGTCTGTATGGCCATTCTTCCAGTATGTCACTGGCTTCGATATTGTCGATATCCGGGTTCTTGACACCACTGTTCATTTCGCGTGAAACGATGAGATAGGAGTACACGTCCGGAATCAGATCTATGTCGTAGACCTCTTTCACCGTGTGACCGTCAAGTGTCCAGACGATCTTATCGGCTTCCCACAGGAGCCCGACAGTATGATAGCCCTCATGCAGATTGATGCCCAGAGACGTGGTATCAAAACTAGTTGCAGTACTACCCGCTGATCCACCAAGAATGGCGAGCTGAATGTGATTCTCATAATCCGTATTAATCCATTCATACTCAAACAAATCGATTTCCACGCCATTGTTGCCATCTCCGTCGTAGGCACTACTGACTATCAAATCCTGACCCTCGGCATCATTGGATGCTGGCATGAGCCAAATCGACAAGCGGAATCCCGGCGTCACCATCTCACTGAAATTGACGCGAGCCTCGATATAGCCGTACTTGAAAATTTTTCCGGGTGATTCCGGATCCATGACGTGTTCATTACCAGGGCCGACCCATTTTCGCGAGAACGTATCGATCCACGACGAATAGAGCTTGCTATTGCCATATTGGGTCAAGACACCGTCATCAATATAATCAATCGGGCGCGTCGGATCGGTCTCGCCCGAATCATAGCCACCCATAATCAACTCACCATTCTCACGATAGGCATTGGCTCCGTGGAATCCGTTATACCAGGCGGACCAGCGTTTTCCGTTCACGCTAGCCCAACTTTCGATCATGTCACCGTTGGCATCGATACCGGTATTTCCGGCACGGTGCAGCCCGTCGTTCATGGTTTCGAAGCGCCAGTTGCGTGCGGGACTACTGATATCAAGATCACCGCTACCTTCAAAATCATCATTGAAGACCAGTTGCCAACCAGACGGTACACCTGCAGAGGGAGGCTCATCTACAGGGGGCTCATCCACAGGGGGCTCATCCACAGGGGGCTCATCCACAGGAGGCTCATCCACAGGAGGCTCCTCCACAGGAGGCTCCTCGGCAGGCGGATTCTGCTTCCCTTTTCCCTTACCTGGCTTCGTACTGGTGTCGTCGACGGGGTCCTGAGCGAGAGTGGATACACTAAAGGAGGCTAGCGGAGAAAGTAGGGAGCCGTCGCTGGCAACAAGTTCATAGACGTAAACGGTACCTGGCTCAAGGCCAGCGTCGTTATATCTGGTTTTACCCGTGGTCGCAATATGCAAAGCATCACGCTTGAGCTGGTAATTCTTGACTCGACGATCATCCGTCGAAGGATCCCAGCTGAGTCGTATTTCGGTTGACGACACAGAAATTGCATTGAGATTCGTCGGTGCGGTGGGCGCCTCATTTGCCTTGGCGAAAGAGCTGGAGGCGAGGAGTACAAACAGTAGAGTTGCGCGCAATCCGCCGGAAACATTTTGAAACACCATATATACGCCAAAGTTCAATCATCTTGACTCTTAGCGGTCTCAGTGCCGTCGAAATTATGCGCATTACGAAATTTCGGCTGGATTTGATACTTGAACGAGTTTTATATGGTGTTTCTGGGTGAGCCATTCAGTTTATCTCTACAGGCAATTTGCATATTTACAAGTCTAGGATCTCCAACAACGTTAATCACGACGCCCGCACCAGACCCACTATCTAGCACTAATATGGCTCGCGGTTGCAAGACTAGAGTTCCACTTGCGATTCACCCATTACCCTCTGAAGGCCAGGACCTTCCTTCTTCCATAGTCATGGCTGCTCGTTATTCATGCATATAGAATCATAAGGCTGGGAGGTCGTGGCGACCATGCGCGACGTTAACGACAATCAACTGCCCGCATCGGACAGTCTTGAGGTGCTGCCGTTCGATGTTACCAAGGTGCAGAGTATCAAGAGCGCCATCGCCGCGGCCGGGCCGCTCCACGTGCTGGTCAACAATGCTGGTGTCGGCGTGTTGAACGTACTTGAAGGTGCCGACATCAGCAAGGTCCGCGAGTTGTTCGAAACGCATGTAATTGGCGCTTTCGCGATGACCAAGGCGGTACTGCCGCAGATGCGAGAACGTCGCGCAGGCGTCATTGTCAATGTCAGCTCCAGCGTCACACTGAAACCGTTTCCACCCCTCTCGATCTACAGTGCGAGCAAGTGCGTATTCCGGCGAAGATGAACGCTCATTCCGGTCGAACGTGAACACCGTTCCGACCAACGCATCCCCCCTGTGTCAGGATAGTTGTCGCCTCATTTGTGAACACGAGGGGCGGTTGGAATGAGTTGTGAGAGAACGCACAACGGATGAACATAAACAGGCAGTGGTTCAGCGATTGATGGAATCACCGCTTTCTTTCCGTCAGTTTGCTATTGAAGAAGGGATTGCCTATGCCACGCTGCATAAGTGGAAGAACCGGTTTAATGTTGGTACTGAAGAACGCACTGTTCATCGCTCGTCAGACCGTTGGTCTTCGCAAGAGAAGTTCACTGTAGTATTGGAGTGTGCCACCTTATCGGAGGTGGAACTGAGTGAATATTGTCGCCGCAAGGGGTTGTATCTTGAGCAAGTGGCGATGTGGAGAGAAGCTTGTATCCAGGGAAATATGAAGAGCAGCGATCAACAGAAGAAAGCCAAATCATCATCCAGCGCTGACAAGAAGCGAATAAAGCAACTTGAACAGGAGCTGGCGCGCAAGGACAAGGCATTGGCGGAGGCTGCGGCCTTGTTGGTGCTTGGAAAAAAGCTCGATGCGCTTCGGCAGGAAAACGAGGACGACTAACCTCGTTGTCGGAGCGTGAAAAATTGGTGGGATGGATCGAGGAGGCAATAGCTGCGGGGGCACGAAAAGCTAAAGCCTGCCAAGTGGCTATGATCACCATAAGAACGCTACAGCGCTGGTGCCATGGGGGCCGTGTTGGTTGCGACAAAAGGCCTGACGCCGTACGCACCCCTCCCTCCAACAGGCTTAGTGCTCTGGAACGAGAGCGCATTTTGCAGGTATGCAACCAAAAAGAATTTGCAAGTCTGCCGCCGAGCCAGATTGTCCCAATTCTAGCCGATCGTGGCATTTATATTGGCTCTGAATCCAGTTTTTATCGAGTACTAAAAGCTGCTGGTCAGCTCAATCACAGGGGTAAGGAAAAGACAAAAAGGAGTGTGAGTAAACCGACCCATCATATGGCTAAAGCACCTAATAGCTTATGGTCCTGGGACATCAGCTATTTGCCGACTCGAGTGAAAGGCCTGCACTACTATCTGTACATGATAGAGGATATCTACAGTCGTAAGATTGTTGGATTCGAGGTTCACCAGAGTGAAACTGGCGAGCTAGCGTCAGAGCTAATCCAGCGAGCGATATGGGCCGAAAAATGTAGTCACACAGGGTTGGTATTGCACTCGGATAACGGCAGCCCAATGAAGTGCTTGACGATGCAGGCAAAGATGTACGAGTTGGGAGTATCAGGCTCACGGAGCAGGCCGGGTGTCAGCAATGACAACCCATATTCTGAGTCCCTTTTCAAAACATTGAAGTACTGCCCGCGCTACCCATCAGAGGGGTTTGAATCATTGGAGAAGGCAAGAGTATGGGCAGCAGAATTTGTTCGCTGGTACAACGAAGAACATCGTCACAGCAGAATCAATTTTGTCACCCCGGCGCAGCGTCATCGAGGTGAGGACAGAGCTATTCTGAAAAAACGCGCAGCGCTATACGAGTCCGTACGTGCCAAGAACCCGGAAAGATGGTCAGGTGATACTCGAGACTGGTCGGTGCAAGGCTCTGTATCGCTCAACCCACAGAGAGATCAGCTGGTAGCCTAAAAAATTTACGCGACAACTATCTTGCAAAACACCGATCGGAACGAGCGTTCACGTTGAACCGGAATCAGTGTTCACGTTCGCCCAGAACGACTGTTCACGTTGCGCCGGAATATGCAGCAAGGCTGCCCTGAGCGCCTTCACGGAAAGCCTTGCCATCGAAGCCACTCTCTTTGGCTTACTTACGCGTCTAGTGCTACCGGGATCGGCGCCTGCCACAAGCTTCGGCAAGAATGCCGTTTCGCGCATGGGAATGGACATACCCGAGCCTTATACCGACTCCGTTAATGACTACCTTGCAGGGCTCCGCTCCGGTACTGAAGTCACCACGCCTGAGGATGTTGCCCAAGCCGTCTGGCAGGCGGTTACGAATGAGAATTCACCGATGAGAATGCCCCCAGGCGCCGACGCATGGGCTCTTGCCGATATCTGTCTATGGACGAGCTCTACAAACAGGACGAAGATGCACTACAAACTGCCTGAGGGCACCGTAGAGAAAGTGCGAAAGAAAGTTGACGTTGTCGGCAGCTTGACCCGGCTACGGAAGTATCGCACTTGATGATGTCCGAAGTCGCTAAAGGGTCATGGAGAACAAGACAACCCTTTCAGACCCACACTACGAGCGGATTCAACACAAGCTGATTAAATCCTCAAAGAACACGGCGATTCGACAGATCAATGCGCTGATGACAGCCACCTACCGGGAGATCGGTCGTCGGAGTGTCGAAGCAGAGTAACAGGGGGCTGAACAGGCGACTTATGGTAAGACCCTGATGCAGCGCCTTGCGGTAAATCTGACTACCAGCCTGGGCCTGTGTTTCAGTGCCTCAAACCTGATGTAGGTGCGTTCATTTTACCTGACCTTGCCATCGGTAAGAATTGCTCAGGCACTGCCTGACTAATTCGTCGTGGCCGAATTGCCTTCTGCAGGAGTCTGTAGCAAATAGGCCTTTTCTCTTAATTGGTCGCCCTATTTGGCTCTGCTGACGTGCCCGCCCCGGAGTCCAGGTCTTGGTCTGCATGCGGCAGATTCAGTGATAGGCAATCAGTGTCCGACCGCAATGACGGCTTACATACAGGAACCAATCTTCATCTCGATTTTTTCCATCGAACCTGCCAGGTGCGAATTCAGTCATGGGGTTCAGTATAGGCGAACCAGAGCCGCTAATTTTGCTATCTCCAGCATCTTGTAATTGTGTCATGGCTCGACAATCCTCACTGTCACTGTGGCTGACATTCCCCTGGTGGTTTTTGACGCTGCTCGCTGCCATTGTCTATGCGGTTGGTGTCTATGGTTTGCCGAACTTTCCGATTGAGCACCCGCTGCTCGCAGGATTGGCCAGCCGAATGCCATCACTGGCAAAGCCTTTGAGTGTGGCGTTGCTAGTACTGAGCGCAGGTTCGGCGGTTCGCTCGATGTTCATGCGTCTGCAACGACGGAAGCTTCTGGCCCGGCAAACCGGAATCGAGTCGATCCGCTCACTCTCCTGGAAGAAGTTCGAACAGCTCATTGGAGAAGCTTACCGGCAGCAGGGCTATCTAGTGAACGAGAATGGAGGGTCTGGGCCGGATGACGGCATTGACCTTACCCTGACGCGTGCAGGCAAACACACGCTGGTGCAGTGCAAGCATTGGCGCTCGAACAAGATCGGCGTGCCGATTGTGCGTGAGCATCTTGGTGTCATGACGGCTCACAAAGCAGATCACGGGATGATCGTGAGCAGCGGGGAATTTACAGCACCGGCTATTTCCTTTGCCGTCGACAACGGCATCGAGCTGATAGACGGGGCGGCACTGGTCAAACTGCTATCGCATGTGCGGGGCGAGACGCCCAGCGCAAAAGCCGACAAGCCTCCAGTGCCCGCCAACCACTCGCAGTGCCCCTTGTGCAAGGCAGATATGGTAAGGCGCGTTGCCAGACGAGGACCCCAAGCAGGAAGTACCTTCATGGGTTGCTCAACCTACCCTGCTTGCCGTGGAACGCGCGATATCAGAGTGGCTTGACAACTGCTATACGAGCTCGATGAGCGAGATGGCCGCTGGATGATATTGTTGTAATTGGCGGACTTCGCATACAGGCGAGGCAGTCAATCGGCACCAGTCAGATCTTCAGCCATCATCCTCGCGTTTCCATCAGGGTCAAGGTGGACCGCGTAGCTCTGCATCGTATTTGATAAGCTTCGGGGCAGCATTGATAAAAAGGGAGTCCTACCGCAATGAACGACACTGCTCTCTTTGAAGCAACCGTTCCGGTGTTCCGGCACTATCTGGAATGTGTGAAGCTGCTTCTGACGAAGTTGTCGGACGAGCAAGAGCCGCTGCTGGAGGAAAGGCTTGCGACCCATACATTCACCGCGTCCGAACACTTGCAGACTGCTATCGGATTCATCGCTCGCACTGTGCAGCCGCTGCTTGGAGGGGACGTGTCAGGCTCCGAACATCAAGTGCTGTCTCGAAGCGATCTGGTTCGGCTTGTAGACCAAACAGACACCCAGCTGCGGAACATGGCTGTGGGTGATTTTGATGGCGCAAGTGCTCGGGTGATCCAGCACACCGCTGGTGCCGCGGAGCTCAGCCAGAGCGCAACGACATTTGTAACCACATTTGCACTTCCCAACTTCTTCTTCCATGTCTCCATGGCTTTCGCCATCCTTCGTCATGGCGGTGCGAACATCGGTAAGGCAGACTTCGATGGGCAACACTGCTATGCAGCCGACTTTCACTTCTAGATTCACCCTGCCCGATTCTGGCGTGTAGTACCTGAAAGAGCTTTTACAACAGGTCTGAGCCATCAACCGGAGCGTCGAAGTCAGCCTCCAAAAGGTTAATACACGTCCTCGTAGGCAGCACAGCGAGCTGTCTCATCCATTCCTTCCAGCACCTGCATTTCGCCTCGCTTGTGCGCTGCATAGACGCTGGAAAAGCCTGTCGGGAACCAGGAACAGACAGTTTTGTTGTCTTCAAACCGCTCGAGAGCTTCGTTCAGAGATTCGGGTAGACGCACATAGCCTTTTTCTTCCAGTTCCTGTGGCGAAAGCAAGGACAGGTCCTCATCCGTGACCTGCGGAGCCGTCAACTCGTCCTCGATGCCCTGGCATCTCGCGTGGACGATAGCCGCCAACGCTAAATAGGGGGACGCGGCCGCTTCGGCTGCCCGATACTCGAAGTTGTATTGCTTGGCAATTCGCTCGGGATCATCTGATGTCACAGGGCAAATCCTGACCGATGCCTCTCTATCCCGAAAGCTCATGTGAATGTGCACCCCATTTCCAACGTCTTCAGGGTCGCGGATGGGGGTGAAGGTCACTGACTCGTTGTGATGGCGGGCAGTCAACCGAGTGATTTCACGCAGGATTACTGCATCATCTGCAAAGAGACAAGCTTGTAGTGATGCATGACAGTACCAAAAAATTTGAATTACGAGATCAAGTTCATTGTGCAAGCGCGCCAGCGCCAACGATCTCTGCGACGCCCGTGGAAACTATTGGCGCTTCGGAAGCGTTCTGCCAAGGTAGCTCGGGCCACCAGCGCTCTGAAGGGAACGCCGTCGGGGTAATACTCTGGCCCGGAAGCGGAAAGGCTACTGGCACACCGCCTGCCATCGCCGCCACCCGCACTCGTTCAGCCGGTTCTGTCCAGCCATGTAGTGCGAGGTCAAACAGGCCCCAGTGCACGGGTACGAGCAGCCGCCCGTTTACCATCGCGTGGGCCTTGAGCGCTTGTTCTGGCCCAAGATGAACATCGGACCAGCTAGCATGGTAGGCGCCCGTTTCGATCATCGTCACATCGAAGGGACCGAGACGTTCGCCTATCTCCCGAAACTCGGGCGTCATCGCCGTATCGCCGCTGAACCAGGCACGTTGTTCGGCACCGATAAAGGCCCAGCCTGACCAGAGCGTCGTGTCACGGTCGGTGAGACTACGCCCGGAGAAATGCCTGGCCGGGGTGCTAACGAGACGTATATCCCCTACTTTCACTTCGTCCCACCAGTCGACCTCGCTGATGAGCGTTGGCTCAATACCCCAACGCTCAAGGTGCGAGCCGATACCAAGCGGCACTACCCACCGTCCGATTTTCGACGCCAAGGCACGCACGGTCGGTAGATCGAGGTGATCATAGTGATCGTGCGAGATCACGACCGCGTCGATAGGTGGCAATGCCTCTATGGCCAAGGGCGGGGTGTAAAAGCGCTTGGTCCCGATGAAGCGACTCGGCGAGGCGCGCGAACCCCAGACTGGGTCGACGAGAATACGCGCACCGTCAAGCTCGACAATGAGCGTCGAATGTCCTAGCCATGTGATTCTCAACTCGGACGTCGGTTTGTCAAGCCCGGCCCGCACCTGAACAGGTAATGATTCGGCAGGCTTCCGATAATCGCTGCCCCCAACAACATAGTCTCGCAGTGTCGCTAACGAGAGTCCGTCCGCGATAGCGGGCAAGGTATTTTGAAAGCGACCGTCGACGAATCGTGGTGATTGGGAAATCCGCTCGAGTCGCTGGCCGGAGGGTTTCGCGCCGAGCGCGACATACGCATCAATCATCAGAATCAGTAGAGCAAGAACGAAAACGGCAGACATGAAAATCAGTAGAGATCGCCTCCACTGCCGTTTGCCCAGCCCGCGGCGTATGCTGTTGTCGCTGAATTTCAAAGTCCGGCAGACCTACGGAAGAGTCTCAATAGTATGTATACTACACCGTGTAGTGTACTTTGTGTTCAACAAGTGTTCAGTGCATTGCAGCAATAGGCAAACCTGACAGGCAAACTGACAATCGATGGCAAGACGAGATACCAGCGTCAAGAGAGAGTCGATACTCGATGCGGCACTGGAGGTCTTCCAGACGGAGGGCTACGAGAACGCCAGTATGGATCGCATCGCTGAGGTCGCACAGGCTTCGAAGCGGACCGTGTACAACCATTTCGAGGGAAAGGAGCGACTGTTCAAAGCCGTTATAGAGCGCTTTCTGTTAGAGATATCCGCTCTGCAGGCGATCGACTACAACCCTGATGCGGACCTTGCCCCCCAGCTGGAAGCATTCGCGGCCACCAAGGAACGTGTTGTCGTGGACCCATTGTGGCTGGGACTTACGCGCGTCGGGCTCAGCGTGGCGGTCAGCGACCCTGATCTGTTCCGCGACAGTCTGGCGCAAGCTTATCGAACAGACAATCACCTGACGCATTGGCTACAAGCTGCCGCTCACGACGGCAAGCTGGAGATACCGGATGCGGCATTCGCGTCGGAGATGTTCTGGGCGATGATTGCCGGTACGATTGTCTGGCCTCAGGTCGTGCATGGCCCGATGGAAGCCAGGCATATCGCTCGCTTGCGTCGTGAAGTGATCGAGATGTTTTTGGGGCGCTTTCGCAAGAGCGGTGAATAGTGGCATCTGTGCAGGGCGAAACGCCCAGCGCAGAAGCCGACAAGCCTCCTGTGCCCGCCAACCACTCGCAGTGCCCCTTGTGCAAGGCAGACCTGGTAAGGCGCGTTGCCAGTCGAGGACCCCGTGCAGGAAATTCCTTCATGGGTGGCTCAACCTACCCTGCTTGCCGTGGCACGCGCGATGTCAAAGTGACTCGGCAACTGCTATGACTGACCCACGGCACGGCGTTTCAAGGATTCTTGGCTTTCCTGGTGTACGTTTTCCATGCGGCGGATCAGCCTCAGCTATAGCCCGTAAATATGCTGATTACTTTCTGGAGATTCTCTTTTAAACAGGCAGAAGATCGCTACACTCACGCGACTTTTCTCAGGTCTGGAACATGCTGCTCTCATCTTTGTACATAGCCTTTGGTCTGGTGCTGTTGGTCGTCGGTGCTGATTCCCTTGTGTCAGGTGCATCGCGGATCGCGCAGCGTTTTGGTATTCCTCCTCTGATCATTGGACTAACGATCGTCGCAATAGGTACCAGCATGCCTGAAATCACCGTCTCAACCACAGCTGCACTCGGCGGTAACACGGAACTCGCCCTCGGCAACGTGGTGGGCAGCAACATATTCAACGTTCTGCTAATTCTCGGTCTTGCCTCGGTCATCCTGCCACTCTCTGTCCATATGTCACTGATTCGTCAGGAAGTACCGGTGATGATCGGGTTTTCGTTGCTTCTGCTGCTACTGATTCTCGATGGCACATTGTCCAAACTCGAAGCGGGTATTCTGCTCGTTCTCGGCATCGGCTACATACTGCTGTTGCTGGTGCAGGCACGTCGAGCGGTAAATGTCGGTCAGAACGTCGCCGTTGACTTGCCCGATGCCAGCGGTTGGCTGGCAAGGGTGCCTGCGGTACTGCTTATCGTGGTCGGTCTCGTTGGGCTGGTTGGTGGAGCGCAGCTCTTGGTCAAAGGCGCCACTGTCATTGCTCTCTCACTCGGAATCAGTGAGCTTGTTGTAGGGCTCACGGTAGTGGCTATCGGCACTTCGCTCCCTGAAGTGGCGGCGAGTGTTACGGCGGCGCTTCGAGGTCAGCGCGATATGGCGATCGGAAACGTTGTCGGCAGCAACATCTTCAATATCGCACTGTGCCTCGGTATTGCCGGTGTCGCTGCGCCTGCCGGACTTGAGGCTCCTGCGCAACTACTTGCGTTCGACGTGCGGGTAATGGCCGTGGCCGCTGTTTTACTACTGCCGTTGATTATCACCGATTACACAATAACCCGGATAGAGGGCCTGATATTGCTGTTCTGGAGTGCTATCTACCTGACTTGGACGGTGCTTGCAGCGACGGACAGCCCACTGTTATCGGGGTTCGCTAACATCGTATTGTTTGGGCTTTTCCCGGCAACCGCTGTTTTCGTATCAACAACGGTTGCTACGGCCTTGAATCGGCTACGCCACTAAGTAAGATCAGGCAATCTGATAGAACCGCTGAAATGCATTCACTTTCAGAAACTGAATACCCAACGTGCCAGGTAGTTCAGTGATTGCTCCGGTGTAGGTCAAGGTAGGCTCAATATAGTCCTTTAAGGTATTGCCGCAGGTGGTAGATATCTTCGTCTCTGCCTGTCATGCGATTGACTGATTCTACCTGTCGAGCAGGGTCAATCGGATCGTTTGCCAGTGAATCGACGAAGCAATTGACGACTGCCGCGCCAGATGGCGACGAGCAGTATCGCACCGCAGACAAACGCTGTGGTGACAATGTAGCTGCTCTCGATCTGCACACCCAGCAAGCCAAGCGTGGTGAAGGAAACAGTTGCCACCAATGCCAGAATGATCGCGGTGTTGATGGTCAGGAATTTCAGCATGACTGTGCTTTCAGTTGGAATGTAGTTACGTTCGTAACGATCAGCCTTCTATCCTCTGGTTCAGTGCCTTCTGCCAGAGTATGACCGACGATCGAAGATTATGGTTGGCTCTGGCGTTCTACCAGCATCAGCAAAAACTTGCAATTGACTGACTTTGACAGAGTCTGTTGCTGTGCCTGCCATTTGGACTCCCGCCACTTCTCCGCTATCATGTCGAGGCAGAGGCGTATCAGAACGCACCCGATCCGCGGGAAGGGCCAAGCCCATCTGAAGACTGACCACACACCGTCGAACCACCTTCTTTCTGGTCCGAGGGCGCGGATACCGGATGGTGAAAGGAGGAAACATGTCTGAACTCCCTGCAAGTCCCTCACTCGAGCATCTGAAGAAGCAGGCCAAGCGTTTACTGGCCGCCGCCAGAGCCCATGATCGCGAAGCCTTGATGCGGATCGGTCCATACTTCGGCAAGCCAGACCACATCACCTTGCAGCAAGCCCAGCTCGTCATCGCGCGCGATCATGGCTTCTCCAGCTGGACTCGGCTGAAGCGCCATGTGGAATCCGGTGCCGGATCTGACGTTACGACGGAACAGCGCGCGAACCGCTTTCTGGATCTGGTCTGTCTGCACTACGGTCCCGACGATCGAGGTCCGGCCCAGTTCGAGCAAGCTGCCGCTCTGCTCGCAGCACACCCGGAAATCGCGTCGCACAGCCTGCATACCGCCGCCGCCGCTGGTGATGTGGAAGCCGTGCAACGCCTGCTGGCAAACCAACCAGACCAGGTGGATACGAAAGGCGGCCCGTTCCAGTGGACGCCATTGATGTACGCCGCCTATGCGCGCCTGCCGGGCATCTCCACCTACCCTGCTGGCAAGGTCTTGCTGGATGCCGGTGCCGACCCGAACGCGCACTACTTCTGGGACGGCACCTATCGCTTTGCGGTACTCACCGGCGTTTTCGGAGACGGTGAAGGCGGTATTGTTCGACTGCCCCCACACCCGGACATGGAAGCATTTGCTCGGTCCCTGCTGGATGCCGGGGCCAATCCCAATGACAGTCAGGGCGCTTACAACCGCTGCTTCAGTCCGGACGATACCCACCTGAAACTGATGCTTGAATACGGCCTGAAGGATAGCGACCCTTCGGACTGGTGGCTGCAGACTGAAGGGCACAAGCCGGAGGAGCACCGCACCCTGCACTTCCAGCTGATCATCGCCTTGCGCTGGGGCTTCGCCGATCGCGCCCGCCTGCTGATCGAGCACGGAGTGGACATCGATTCACCGGATAATAACTACTATCCAACCTACACCGTGGGCCATACCCCCTATCAGGTGGCGTTGATGCGTGGCATGCCCGAAATTGCCGAGCTCATCAAATCGAAGGGCGGATCCGCCGAACCACTGAACGGCTACGAATCCTTTCAAGCCGCTTGCATGTGCGGCAATCTCGACGCGGCAAAGGTACTGGCAGCCGATCACCAGGGTATCCAACCCGAAAAGGATCAGGAGTTGCTGCGCGAGGCTGCCGGCAATGGCAACTGCGATGCCGTCAAAACGATGATCGCTCTCGGATTCGAACTCAGTCCGCGTGGCACACGCACACCCCTGCATGCTGCAGCCTGGAGGGGCCACCTGGATGTGATTCGTCTGCTGGTCGAGGCCGGCGCTGATACGGCGCTTCGCGATCCTGATCATCATTCACCACCGCTCATGCATGCCCTGCACGGCCACCAGAACGCCGTCGTGGACTGGTTGATGGAACAGCCCATGGACGTTTTCACGGCAGCTGCGCTGGGTCGCCTGGACCACCTGGAAGCCGCACTCAATGCCAATCCGGAACTGGTGAACGCCCGCTTTCGCAGCGTTCGTACCGGCTCTCAGGCGCAGCATCCGAACGACTGGGCCACACCTTTGTGGTTTGCCGTTGTGAACAAGCGAATCGATACGGCAACCACTTTGCTGGCAAGAGGCGCGGAGCGAACCATCACCGATACTGAAGGGCGCAGTATTGTCGATCATGCCGTCCTTCTTGGGGAGCACGACATGCTTGCACTATTGGAATCGTGATTCAAGGGATCGAACCGGCATCACGCGAACGGATGCCGCATTGTCAGACCGGTCAAGGATGATGCCCGACCTGCAAACGCAAGCTGGATGGAAATCAGCCCTGAATCCGTTCAAACGCTGAACCAATCACCAGAAACTTCCGTAACGCTGAGTGACAGTCAAACCGGTGGCACGCAGGCCTCCGAATAATCGAAAACGGATAGAAATCGACATGGCAAAACTCGTGGTGATCGGCGGTAGCAGTGGTGTCGGGCTTGAGTGCGTGAAGGAGGCCTTGTCGCGGGGGCATGAGGTCACCCTGTTTGCACGATCCGCAAGCAGCACCGAGCTCTCCCACGAAAGATTACAGACCGTGGACGGCGACGCGCTGGTCAAGGCGGACGTGCTACAGGCTCTGTCAGGTGCAGACTCGGTGTTGCAGACGCTGGGTGTACCCTTCGACATGAAACTCTTCACCGGTCCGATTACGCTGTTTTCGGAGAGTACGAGAGTGCTGTTGGATGCCATGAGTTCTGCAGGAGTGTCTCGACTTGTCGCACTGACCGGTTTTGGTGCCGGGGATTCAAAATCTGCTGTCAGTGCGCTTCAACGTCCGGGATTCAACCTGGTGTTTGGCAAGGCATACGCCGACAAGAGTGAGCAGGAACGGATGATCAAGGCATCGTCGCTCGACTGGACGATGGCGCGCCCGGGTGTGCTTCGCAACGGGTCCAAGACCGGCACCTACCGTGTACTGGTTGATTCGGAGGAATGGCGCAACGGTGTCATTCGACGTGCAGACGTCGCTGATTTCATGGTCGGGGCAGCAGAGTCCAGTGAGTACGTACGTCAGGCACCTGTCCTGATATCGCACGGTTTGGTGCCTTTCACCTAGTCAGTGGAGGGTGCCCGTCACATGGCCACAGCACACAGGCATGGCTGGTCTTGACCACTGGCAGCACAGAGATTTTCCTGTGCTGCCAGTTCCCCGACTTTAACGAGTCGGAGACGGACCTGCTCTGAGTACGCTGTCCCAATCGGACCATGGCTTGTCGAAACTCTCAAGCTGACCGCCATGGGCAAGCGTCACACGAGCAGACGTCGCATCACCGTTATCCGTTTCTATCAGTATGCTGCTGCCATCCGATGCGGTGATGCGCATGACTCCACTGCTGTAGAACCAGTTTCTCGGGCTGAAGTTCGGATCGTTGTAATCGAGCTGGGCCGATTGAAACGCTTCCTCTGCCTGCACTTGCACGGTGTAGTTGTCTGTCGTCAACGTGAAACCGCCGCTCATGCTCTGGGCGTAGCCACCGTCGATTCGGTAGCTTGTGTTCGCATTGCTGATCGCGAATTCGGTCTGGTCGTCGGAGCTGACAGACCAGTTCAGGTCACTGGCGCCCCACCAACGTTCACTGCTGCCACCGTAGTTGTTGCCATCGCCATAACCCACACCACCCGAAAAGGATTTCGTACTCCCCTCTCCCAGGATGGTCAGCCCGGACGAGGCGATACTGATATTGTCGTATTCCAGTGTCTGAAACTCGCCATCGAGCACCAGCGTGTCGTACTGGCAATCATCAAAGACTGCCTGGCGGTCGTTCAATATGACGCGCGAGCCACTCCAGCTCAACGAGATCCTGGCAGAACCACCGTTGTCGCACACTTCGTCGCTTGAGGTCGAACTGTCGTTGTAATCGCCACCGATTTCCAGTGCCCGAAACCCCGGGTATGGCGGGAGCGCCAGTACGTCGCTGCCATAGGCAGCGCCAGTGAAGACAGCGAACACGTCATCCACAACCGAGTCGTAGTTTGATGGCGAGAGCATCGCGACGCCACCGCTGCTTGCCGCGGCAGGTAGGCGCGTGCCGTCTTCCAACTGCACAACAGCTGGAGAAGCCTCTTCCAGAGGCAAACCGGTAATCGGATCCGCACCGGGAGCGGTCGGATCGGCAGACGATCCATTGTTGGACTGACAGGCGACCAGGTTGCCTGCCAGAACGGTAGCGATAGCGAGAAACAGGGGTGTCTTGGTGTTCATGTGTGTCCCTTGAGGGACTCCTGGAAAAAGGTGATCACCGGCCACTGCCGGCGCGCGCATTATGCGCGCTCGTGCAGGAAACGCAAGGGGATGAAACGGTTTTTTCAGAAATTTTTGAGCCCGTGCTTGGCACCCGTCTGTGCCTCCGATACTGCCTTGTAAAACTCGCGTGCAGTCGACCCGTCGACGCCCTGAGAGACGACCTCTTGGCCACTACCGATGACATGATCCAGGATGGCCCGCGCCCCGGCTTTTCGTGCTGGGGCAGCAGGCCGATGTCAAATGAAACCACCTCGATTCAAAGCGGCATACTTTCATTCCAGACCGCATACGGGTAATCGAGGACGTGGTAATGGGCAATCGTCAGCTGGGGAGACCACGCAAACTGCTGTCCAGTAGGCACCAACAGTAGAGCAATAGTCATCAATCATGTGTCGTCGATACTGGCCAAGTTCGGTGTCCGGAATCGCCTCGAACTGGTCTTGCGTGTTCAGGCCGAGCCCTGGCTGGTGGCCGAGATGGCTTGATGTCGTGTGCGATGTTGCATGGAATCGCGAACCACTGGACATCCAGCGCACCTCGACAGAGATGGCGGGGAAAACAAGCGATTTCCCTCTCCTTGCAAGGCGTAGTATTCTGATTCCTGCACCGTGTCAAAGGAGTGTTTGGCCATGAACCGCATCGCGTTGACGACTGAAGCTGCAGGCCTGAAGGTTCGCAAGATGGACGAGAGGACTTTGCGGCACCACTATCATGTCGTCGCGCCCCGCCAAGGACTGCGCTGGCCGGTGCTGCTGGCAATTCTTCTTGCAGGCCCCGGCTGCTCCTCCAATGACGATTCTTCAGTCGTCCCACCCGACGATTCAGCGGTTTCGACCATCAACACGAGCAATTTCGAGCCGCTGCTGGAATTTCTGTTCACGATTGCCAATGCCGAGATTCTGGACCCCGTGCGAGCGAGCATCGACGACATCTCCGGTGATGACATCAACGGTGTTCCCGAAGCGCTGGATTATCTGACCGAGACCTCCAGCCGCTATGATCCGGATACAGCCGTCGTGCATCATGACTATGATTGTCAGGATGGTGGCACCTACGCATTTGCCAACCCCGGTTACGCCGTTGGTGGCGGAAGCGGCGTCTTTGATGACTGCCAGTACAACGGCAAAACCATGAACGGTTCTTATCTCCGTACTCATACGCTGGTCAAGTATGTATACAGCCCTGGCTGGACCACCACGATCACTTACTCGGACCTGGGAATGATCACCAGTGCTGATGCCACGACGCGTGAAATGGAGGCCAGTCTGGACCACTTCGTCGGTGAGAACGAAAACACCGAGCTGTGGAACGTCAGTGAATTCACGCAAGGGCGTGATGACGAGGAAGTGCGCCTGAGCGATGTGCTGTTGCAACTGTATGCCGGTGATCAGGCGGACAATCCCGATTACAATGAGGGCTGGATGCGCAGCCTGTCTTCGCGTTTCACGGTGCAGGCACCGCAAACCGGTAACCAGGTCCTCACCGTCACCACCGAGGATAAATTTGTCACTCGCAGCCGAACGGATAGCTATACCGAGGGCGTACTGCAGGTACTTGCCGAGGATGGCAGTGAGTTGCGATTGACCGCTGACAATGGTGACCCGAATACGTTTCAGGTCGATATCAGCGATGGTGGCACGATGAGCTCGTTCACCCTGCCCTGGCACTCCAGTCTGCGACTACGCTGCCTGGCAAGCCCTGAAGATACCGATGTGCTTTCCGGCAACTGCAAATGACAGGCGAGTCGTCGTGGATCGGGTCGTCAAACTTCACGACCCGACCGTTTGCAATGGTTATACGACCGCGTGATCAGCGACGCGCCAGATGGATACCGGCCAGCATGCACCGGACTGATCCACCCGCAAGCTCTATCGTAGGCACCTGCAGAGGCAGCAGCTCGCAGCTCCTTTCGATGATGGATTTCTGAGACGGTGTCAGGCTTGCACAGGCGCGTGCCGAAATAGCGAGCAGGCGTGAGGCGTGGCCCTGTAGCTCGATGGCATTACCAGCGAATTCCGCGATCTGCCGATTGGACAGGGCAATAACCTCCCTACCCGATTCTGTCAGACGTTCCACCACTGTGGACCTGCGATCAGCATCGACGATGCCATCGACGCCGAACATTGCGAACTCCGTAGCGATGCACATCATGACATTGGTGTGGTAGATCGCCGTTCCGGATTCATCCACGGCATCAAACACCATGGGTTCGAAATTGAAGTGTGTACAGAATCGCTCCAGCGCGATGGGATCGGCACGCCGCGAGCGAGCAACGTAGGCTACCCGATCCAGGTGATCCAGCACCATCGCGCCCGTGCCCTCCAGCGAAAGTCCATCGGCTTCGAGTCCCGAGTAGTCGATGACATCCTGTACCCGATACTGCTGCTTCAGCATCTCGATGACGTCGCTGCGACGCTCCTTGCGACGATTGACCGCTTCCATCGGATAGAGGGCTATATGGCCGCCAGAATGCGTCGAGAACCAGTTGTTCGGGAAAACGGCATCGGGGCGGTCTTCCCGCTCATCGTCGAAGACATGTACCGTCACGCCCCGACTTTCCAGTACTGACGCAGTCTCTGTCACTTCGTCGTAAGCCGCCTGCCGAATGCGCTCGGCACTCATGCCGACATCACTGCGCTGAAAGGCATTGTCCGATTGCGTCAGCGGGTTCGAACTGAAATGCTGCGGGCGGATCATCACCACCGATGATGGCGCTTGAATACTTCGGTGCATACGCACGGCGGGCATCGCCATCATGCGACCTCCCGCGAACGCAGCAGCATACCGAACAGGTCTCGTGGGTCATCCGGATCTGCGACCATGTCGAGCATCTCATGGAACGGGTGCTGCTCAAGCAGTGAATGGACGTAGCACAGGGCTGAAAAATCTTCCGTTGCAAAACCGACCGAGTCGAACAGTGTGGTTTGCAAGTTGGACGTTCTACCCGGCTTGGTACCGCTGATCACTTCCCAGAGTTCGGTGACCTCATGGGTATCAGGCAACTGCTGAATCTCGCCTTCAATGCGCGTCTGCGGAGGGTATTCGACAAAGATGTCCGAGCGCAGCAGGATATCCTTGTGCAATTCGGTCTTGCCGGGGCAATCACCGCCAACGGCATTGATATGTATTCCCGCGCCAACCATATTGGGTGTCAGTATCGTCGCATACTGCTTGTCTGCCGTGGCTGTCGTCACGATATGGGCACCCTCCACCGCGGATTCGGCTGACGTGCAGCACTCGATGTCAAAACCCAGCCCTGCCAGGTTGCGCGCGCATTTCTCGGTGGCAGCACTGTCAATGTCGTACAGCCGCAGCTGCTTGATACCCAGTACGGCCTGGAATGCCATGGCCTGGAACTCGGATTGTGCACCATTGCCAATGATGGCCATGGTCGTGGCATCCTGAGGTGTCAAATGCCTGGCCGCAACGGCTGAAGTGGCAGCCGTACGCAGCGCCGTCAGCAAGGTCATTTCCGAAAACAACGAGGGGTAGCCGGTATCCACGCGTGCCAGTACGCCGAAACCTGTCACGGTCTGCAAATCAGCCCGTGTGTTGCCCGGGTGTCCATTGACGTACTTGAAGCCGTAGATCTCACCATCGCTGGTAGGCATCAGCTCGATGACACCAACACTGGAATGCGATGCCACGCGTGGCACCTTGTCGAACAGCTGCCAGCGAGTGAAATCGTGTTCGATTCGCTCGGCCAGTTGCTTCAGGAAGTTGTTGATGCCGACTCGATGCACGAGCTTCATCATGTTATCGACGCTGACAAAAGGTACAAGATTCACATCCGGACGACGCGGCATATCCATGGCTGGTTCTCGATCGGGGGGAAGTTGATTCCCGGGCTGGGAGTGGAAACGCGTGTCGATCACGACATTTCCGATATGGATAGTGTATTTTTCGTTTATGGCAGTAACAATCCCGTAAATTGATCAATTTCACTGCCCCTCTGATCAAAACGACACTTCTGGAGTTCAAAATGACTGATATCGATCAGGCATTGATCAGTGCGCTCAGGCAGAATGCTCGCGCCTCTGTCACGGAGCTTTCCTATAGCCTGGGCGTGTCGCGCACCACTATCCGCACGCGGATCGAAAAGCTTCAGGCATCAGGCCGGATTGTCGGCTTTACGGTGGTTCTCGAGGGAGATGACGATGACCAGCCCGTCAGAGGCGTCACGATGATCGAAATCGAAGGCAAGGGAAACGACGCCATCGTCAGGCGTTTATCCGGCTTCAGCGAGATCCAGGCAATTCATACCACCAACGGTCGGTGGGATTGTGTGGTTGAATTCGCCACCCAGACGCTGGGAGATCTTGATGGCTTTCTCAGGCGACTTCGCCTGATCGAGGGTGTGGCCAACAGCGAGACCAGCTTGTATCTGGCAACGGTCAGAAGCAGTCGTGGGGTGCGTCGGTAGCGGCACTCAGCAGGTTCGCGGAAGGGGCTGCCCTTTCTCAGCACCTCCCTTGCCCGCAGCACTGTCCCACCGTGTCAGGCGGCGTGCTCTCTGGCAAACTGCTTCATGAAATCCGCCAGCGCTACGGCGTTCTCGATGGTCACGCCATTGTAGAGACTGGCTCTGAGGTAGTCGCCGACACCAAAGGGCGTCAGAGTACGCAAGCCGACCATCCCCTTGTTCCAACTCTCGATCAGAAAGCGTTCGGTCAGCGTCACATCGCCACCCATGAGGTTGAAGGGAACATTCATCCGGCTTCGCAATCGCTTGTCAGTGACGGGCGTGCCATAGAATCCATCGGACGCATCGATGACCTCGTATAGCGCGCTGGCCTTGGCAATCGATCGTCGCTCAAGTTCCTCTACCCCACCGATACCGGCAATCCAGTCCATGACGCGACCGACTACCTCGATATTGAAGGTCGCTGGCGTATTCCACAGGTTGTCGGCCTCGCTGTTGGTTGTGTAGTTGAATACACCCGGACACAGAGGTGAGGCCTTGCCCTCACCGAGCAGATCCTTGCGGATGATCGTCATCGTGACGCCGGGATGGCCGATGTTCTTTGATGCGCAGGCAAAGAGTACACCAACGCCTGCGCCTTCCCAGTCAATGGGTTTGGTGGAAAAATCGGAACTGGCATCAATCACCAGAGGGATATGTCGGCGCGATTCGGGGAGCTTCGGAAGCCGGTGAAGTTCGATGCCGTTTACCGTTTCATTGGAGCACAGGTAGATATAGCGGCTCTCGGCATCGATATCGACCTCGGTCAGCTCCGGAAAACTCGTGTAATCACCCGTTGAGGAATCTCGGCCATCGATGGTTTGAGCATCACAGTAACGGCTCGCTTCATCGCGACCTCGCAAAGACCAGGTGCCGTTGACCACGTAGGTAGCCACATCCGATGCCTCATGGCACAGATTCAATGGCAGCGCTGCAAACTGCCCATGCCCGCCACCGTGCGTGAACAGTACTTCATAGTTATCGGGTATGCCCATGACGCTTCTGGCAGAAGCAACCGCATGTTCGAGTATCTCCAGAAACTCCGGAGAGCGATGAGACAAGGCCAGGGATGTCAGGCCGGGTTCACTGAAGCTTGCGGCAATACTCTTCTCGACCGGCTTGGGCAGGGACGTCGGGCCGGGGCTGAAGTTGATGAGCTCATCGGACGGAACCGTCGACCTGAGTGAACCAGCAAGGGCAGGATGAGTATTGCTAATCATGTCTCTCCAGTGTTTCCTGATAATCTCGGTAAGTTGTCTTCACCTGCCGATGGCGTATCGTTGGGCAGTGGTAGAACGCTCATGAGTTGGCCTCTAGAACAGTTCTCTGTAAGAGGCACTGATTCCCAGGAAAGCAACCATTACCATGGTTGGCAAGGCAAGGTATTTGAACGAGGCCGGTGGGCGGTAGTTGAACAGGTACTGGCCACCACGCACTGCCAACAGGGTCGGCAGCAGCAGAATCGCTGTCAGTTGCAGAACCGCGATACCCACCAGACCACTACTGAACAGCGCCCCGAGAGCGAGAAGCTCACTCACCACGAAGAACATGATCATGGTGCCGCGCTGGGCGGTCGGGTTCAATGAGCTTGACAGCATATAGCTGACGATAATGGGGCCGCCCACTGATGAAGCTGCGGTTGCGGTGCCTGCGACGACTCCGAATCCAAGTCGTGTGGACAACTTGTCCGTGCCTTGAAATCGAATGTTCAATGCCAGCAACAGGCAGACAAGCAGAATCAGCACGCAGATCCCCAGTTTCAGCGGCTCGCTGGGGATCAGCAACAACAAGCCAAGCCCGATGGGTATGCCCAGCAAGGAGCCAAGAGTCAGTAGCCGGAAGGTAGGGACATCACCCTGATGAACTGCCTGTCGCAGTAGTGGAGCACTGCACAGGATATCCAGGCTCAGTATCACGGGAACACTCTGTTGCGGGTCGAGAAACAGGTTCATTCCCACGATTGCAACAGAGGCAAAACCAAAGCCCGTATAACCTCGAACCAATCCGGCAACGACAACCATGGGTACCAGATAGATCCACACAGACTCAGCCACTCTTGAAACTCCCCTCTTGCCATTGAACGCGATCAATCCGGGACGGTATACAGTGCCAAGGCACGTGACAACAATGCGGGGTTCAGGCAAAACAGCTGTTCGCTATGGGGTTTATGATATGAATGACGCAGAACATGATTCAACAGATACAGGATCGAACGGCAAGATCAGGCCTCGTCTGCTGGTATGGCATAGCACATTGTTGCCCCAGGGTAGTGCGCAACGGCGCTGATTGCTCATCGCCTTTTCTTCACATTGGGTGATGATGTCGCCCTTCAGCTATCGTTGCTTCGCTACCAACGAGACCTGCTTGCGTCAATGTCGTGCACCACTTGCATTGAATCTGCTTCAGGTGAATCGGCTTTGTCAGCGCGTTACCCGGAGCCATGCGTCAATCCGGAGCCTGTGCCCTGCAATGTTGCAGTGCTTTCCAGCAAGGCCACCAAGGCAGAAAATGACTAAGCGATCACGCATGGCAATAACCAGTGAATCGTCCAGTCACGTAGAGGCCGCGACCTTAAGTGTTTTCCATCACAAGTGTTTATCGAGAAGCCCAGTACACTCGCGATCCGGCGATCGAAGACCGCACACTACGCCGGATCGCGCCTTCACAATCAGTTGGCTTCGGCGTTCACCCTAAAGGTATAGGGCGTCGTGAACGCGTCCGGGAACGGCTCTCCGTCGCTGAGCACAGGCGAGTAGTCGGGTATGAGCGTCCAGGGGTATAACTGCAAGTAATAAACGCCGGCGTCAAGAACCTCTGTTTCACTACTGTAGGGGCTTGATTGCGTTGCACCGGTGTCACTTTCCGGACCATCTGCCTGAAGGATTACAGTACCGTCCGCCTCATACCACACCTGCCTGATGCCGGTATCACTCGGTGTGGACATGATTTCCACGGAGATCGAAGACGTTTGCTGCAACTCGAAGCGATACCAATCGTAGTAGCTGGGGGTATTGATGCTGATGCTACTGGTTTCGTAGGCAGGCTTCATGTAGGCCTCCAGCGTCATGTTGAGAGGAATCTTTCTGGCCGTGGGCTCGGCATCTTCGAAAAAGCGTTGGTCATTCGGTTCGTAACAATCCATCGTGCCTGTATAGGCTTCTGTATAGTTCCATTCGATGTCGGGCTGAGAAGAGGACACACCCCAGAAGTTGTAGAGCGCGATGTCATAGCCGGTTGAAGGCATGACACTGACAAGAGCCTGCATGGTACTACCCGCATCACCCGAGGGCAGGATATTGGCACCGGTGCCATTGGCAGCAGACGGTCTTACAATCATCAAGGGGCCGTTGAGATCCTCCGGGTGCGCCGTCGTCAGCGTCAGAGTCAGATAGCCACCACCGACGCCGGCGGGAGTCGTCACGGTTCTGTTTTCAGTGCCTTCGGGTATGTTCGGCGAGCCTCCCGCGCTCCAGGTGCCCTCGAGCAGAATTTCTGAATCTTCGGGCGTGTAGCGTCTGCAGTCGTGCGCCATGGCCGCAAACTCCCAGGTGATCGGCTGAAGAATGTTGCCGGACAGATCGGTGATGGCTTCTGACAGTACGACGGTGTAGTTGTTATTCAGCGCCATGTTCAGTGCGATGCTGGGGGTGAAAACGGCTGTATTGGTCATGGCGTCGTAGGCCACGGCGCCTTCGACAGGATTACCATCCTGGTCGGTCACGTAAAAACTGGTTTCATCGATAGTCGCGGCGAACATGTCTTCGCTGAAGACGGCGCTCAGTTGTGTATCTGGTGGCACCTCAATTGCACCATTGGTCGGTGTCAGCGACACGACTTCCGGTGGCACGGTGTCAAGCCCATCGGTCCCACCCCCACCATCGGTCTCACCGCCTCCATCGGTCTCTCCTCCGGTGTCAGTTCCGGTGTCAGTTCCGGTATCAGTTCCGGTATCAGTACCAGTCTGCGTATCGTCGTCGCTACTGCCACACCCCCCCAGAATGGTCAGCAGTGCAAGCACCGTGATCGGTTTGCGTGAAAGATTGAATGGTTTCATGACTTGTGCAGCCTCTAAGCCGTCGTTTGGAAGAGATTGCAGTCTTGCGTTTGCCGAGTAACACTTCGGTAACAGGATGAGCACAGGTTGTGCTGTCTGTAGATGGCTGCGGCAGTTCAATGCCCTTGTGGGGTTCTTCAGCTAGACCAAAGGCGCAACGCCATGGCCCAGGTATCAGCATGAAGACAGATAGGAGATCAAACACACTGATCGAGGCCAGTTTTTACAGCCTGTGTCGATCTGCGTTTTGATGGCGCGAGTTTGCTGCTGTCAAGACGATTACAAAACGGTAGCAAGCCGGGCTCAAGTGCGGCAGGGGTGCTTGTCAATTGCCCACCGCCTGAGGCAATATTGAATATCCGAAACGCATCTTGTGGGGTAGAAACACAGGGGGAATATTGCCATGATCCACGAATCGGTCATCAGGGAAAACGAACCACTCAGCAAGGAGACAGCGAGTCCACCGTCGGAGTTTGCCGATAACGAATTATCGAGCGAGGAACTGCACACAGACCCGGGGCCGGGCAGCGATGAGCCAGCAGAATTCCGGGACTGGAACAATGCCGAAGATCGCTATGAGATGATTGCTGAGGCTGCGTATTACAAGGCTGAGCAACGCGGCTTTGAAATCGGTGAAGAGGAGCTGGATTGGCTCGAGGCGGAGCAGGAACTGATCGATCAGATGGGTCGAGAACCGGTTTAATGACGCCCCGTTTCGTGCGCACACGCATGCGCTGAAGCCGCTCAATCACGACGCCCAGGCTCGGTCCAGCACTTCCCGGGTTGAGTGGATATCCTCGAGTGTGCCATAGCTGCGCGTACCCTGTTCTTCGAAGCGACTGTTGACGAACAGATGAAACGTCGACTCCGGTGCTTGCTGCTGCAGCAAGGAGCACTGCAGCAGCAGCGCCATGGACTCCACGCAGCGTCTCAGTAGCGCCGGTTCCTGCGGGCAACGAGTCAATTCCCTTTGCAGTCTGTCGAAACGTTTCTGTAGAACGGTGCTCTCGCTCAGTACTGGTTGTATGATGCTGTTGAAGGATTCCAGACTCTGCGGCGTTCGATGCATGACCCGAAGCAGATCCAGGCAGATGACATTGCCTGAACCTTCCCAGATACTGTTGACAGGTGCTTCGCGATAAAGCCGTGGCAACATCGACTCTTCGATATAGCCTGCACCACCATGACATTCCATCGCCTCGTAGATGAACTGAGGCGCCTGCTTGTTGATCCAGTATTTGGCAATGATCGTCGCCAGGCGAGCAAAATTGCTTTCCGCCGGGTCATGGTCTGAACGGTCTACCGCCTGCGCAACTCGCATGGCGAGTAGCGTTGCGGCTTCGGATTCCATCGCCAGGTCGGCAAGCACATTGCGCATCAGCGATTGTTCTATCAGGAATTCACCGAACACCTGCCTGTGACGTGCGTGATGAATAGCCTGTACCAACGCTTGCCGCATCATGCCTGCTGGCGCCACAGCTGCATCAAGGCGGGTGTTCTGGACCATCTCGATGATGGCTGTCACACCAGCACCTTCATCGCCCAGGCGTTTCGCCCATGCGTCAGCGTATTCAATCTCGGCGGAGGCGTTGGCACGATTACCCAGTTTGTTCTTGAGACGCTGAATATAGATGCGATTACGACTCCCGTCTGGGCAAAAGCGAGGGACAAGAAAACAGGTGATGCCTCCCGGAGCCTGAGCCAGCGTGAGAAATGCATCCGACATGGGAGCGGAACAGAACCATTTGTGCCCGCGGAGAAAATACTCGACAGAGTCTCCTTGCACACTTTGCTTCCTGGCCTGGGTTGTATTGGCGCGAACGTCTGATCCACCTTGTTTCTCTGTCATGGCCATGCCAAGGGTCAAGGACCGTTTGTGCTGTGCTGGCAGAAAACGCTGATCGTAGTCGTCGACTCTTGAACGCACGGAAAATACGTCGTCAGAGGCGAGGTAGCGTGTCAATACAGGATGCGCTGCATGCGTCATGGCCAGAGGACAGCAGACGCCAGGCTCCAGTTGAGTCATCAGGTATTGCATGGCGGCACGCGCTACATGACCATGCACCGGCTGAGTCCAGGCGGTGGAGTGTATCCCCAATCCCATACCCAGTCCCATGAGCTGATGATAAGCGGGATGGAATTCGACCTCGTCGATGCGATGGCCGAATCGATCAAAGCTCTTCAGTACCGGTGCGTTCTCGTTAGCCTTGAATCCTCGATCGATCCACTCATGATCCCCCACTGCCGCACCCAGCTCCAGCAATTTCCTGCGCAGTAGAATGCTCAGGTCGTCAGGCAATGCATTTTGTAGCAATGTATCCCGCGAAAATGCGTTGTAGTTCTCCAGCGGAGGTGGCTGGTTGGTAACCTTGTGGGTCGTCCAGGGTTGAAGGTGTATATTCATGGATGCACCGTTCTGAATGGTTGAGTGAACCCGGCGAGTGCGCTGATGTAGTCGAGTATTCAGGAGGACATTGCCATGTCGACACTCAGGCATGCCTTGCAGCATCATCTTTTCCCGAATGATTTTGCGACCTATCGCGATTATCTGCAACAACTGGCAGCAGGCGCGGATGTCGAATTCAATGGGATACGCCCCTGGGACATGATGGTCCACGATGAAAGATTGTGGCGACGCATTGTCTCGCAAGGATCGCTGGGCGCCGGCGAGGCTTACATGGATGGTTGGTGGGACTGCAAACGGCTGGATGAATTATTTGCCAGACTCATCCGCGCCGGTATCGATCGCGAAGTCATATCGATCAATAATCTGCGCCTTGTCCTCAGTGCAAAGCTGCAGAATCTGCAGACTCCGCAACGCGCCAGATCGGTCGCCCACAGGCATTACGATCTGAGCACGGATCTGTACCGTGCCATGCTCGACAAACGCATGATCTACAGTTGCGGCTACTGGGAGTCGGCATCCAGTCTGGACGAGGCACAGGAGGCCAAACTCTCTCTCGTCTGTCGCAAACTCGGTCTCGAACCCGGTATGCGACTTCTGGACATCGGTTGCGGCTGGGGTGGCGCAGCGCGTTATGCAGCGGAGAATTTCGGTGTCGAGGTCACTGGAATCACGGTCTCGCAGGAACAGCACAGGATTGCCGAAGAGACCTGTCGGGGATTACCCGTAGACATTCAGGTGACTGATTACCGCACCCTGAGTGGCCAGTATGATCGAATAATGTCCATAGGCATGTTCGAGCACGTTGGCTACAAGAACTACAAGACCTACTTCAGCAAAGCGCTGGACCTGCTGACTCCCGATGGCCTTTTTCTGCTGCATACGATTGGAACCAACAGGTCCGGCTCCATTACGGATCCCTGGATCGAAAAATACATCTTCCCGAACTCGATGCTGCCGTCGGCGGCGCAGATCACCCGTGCCTTGGAAGGCTTGTTCGTCATCGAGGATTGGCACGGCTTCGGGGTTGACTACGATCGTACCCTGATGGCATGGCATCAGAATCTGCAGCGACGCTGGAGCAGTCTGGACGCCGCCTTCGACAGGCGGTTCCGACGCATGTGGAATTACTACCTGATGTGCAGCGCCGGTGCATTCCGCGCCCGATCCAATCAACTCTGGCAGTTGTTGCTATCGCCGAAAGGCATACCCGGTGGCTGGAAAACGGTTCGTTAGTGCGGGTGCTTGCGGCCTGGCGCCCTCGCCCGTCAGTTAGCGCTATGGCAAACACTCGTCAGAGTCAGAAAGCTGCTTTCTTTGCTGCCTCACCGCCAACACAGCTCGACAGGCATTGGCTTCGCCGGTTTCGGGGTTCGCCGTCTGCTTGAGCAAGGCGTGCAACTCACGCGGAGAGATATCCGGTATCAGGCTTCTGACCAGCGCAGCCAGCCCTGAGACATGGGCAGTGGCAAAGGAACTACCGTCGAAGAAGTCGTATTCGCTCTCTGGCTGTGTGCTCAGCACGCGGCGACCTGGTGCGGAGATCACGGATTGCCGGCGCTCTGGCATGTCTACGGCAATGGTGCCCGGTACTGATACCGGAAACGACGCATCATCGTGAGCAGGTCTGGCGCCGATCACGACAATGCCCTGAGACAGCGCGGTCAGCACAAGGCGCTCGAGAATCGGGTCTGGGGGACCGGTCAGGCTCAGGTTGATGATATCCACCTTCTGCTGGATGGAAAAATTGAGTGACTTGGCCAATGTCAACGTATTGCAACGGGCATGCTCCGGCGCCTGATGCGGGTACCAGCAGGCCTTGATCGCCAGTAGCGTGGCATCGGGTGCAATGCCGACCATACCGGTATCATTATCCGCTTCAGCGGCGATGACGCCTCCCAGCGCTGTGCCATGGATATCCGCACGAAATGCGGCGTCGTTGTCATCCACAAAGTTCACGGTCTGTTCGCTGCTGGCGACAAGATCCGGGTGGGTGTTGTCCATGCCGGTATCGATAACCGCGATCCTTACGCCCTTGCCACGCGACCACTGATGGGAATCGAGTGCCTGGATGTCGTGAAAACCGTGCTGCATCGGGAGGTATGGGTCATTGTATGCTGGTGACGGTGACGGTGACGGTGACGGTGACGGTGACGGTGACGGTGACGGTGACGGTGACGGTGACGGTGACGGTGACTGTGACTGTGACTGTGAGTCGAAGCTCTGCACTGACTGCGCCGTTTCGATATCCGGTTCCAGCGCCAGGGCCGCAACGATCTCGGATTTCCTGTCAGGATCCTGGACTTCGAAGACAACACAGAAGATATCGATGGCGGCCAGTGGCCAGTTGGCGACACGCCTGATCCCGAAATCGCTTTCCAATCGAGTGAGGAACTGAGCGTAGAGAGGGGGCAACGTGCCTGACATCGGCATCACTTGCCTGTCTGTATACAGGGCGTGATATTCCGGCATCATGGTAATCAGAATCAGGTCTCCTTCCAGGTTCTCCTGATACCGACCGAAAGTCTGGTCAGTGACGACTCTTGCCGCTTTCCTATCCTGGTCTATCGATGCACAGCCTGTCATCAGCAGGCAAAGCCAGAGTGCCACCATTGTGTTGTAATTGACCATGGCAATCCTCGATGTGACTTGAATGGACGATACCAGCCTGAGACAACAAAATGCAGAGATATCCGTCTGTCGAATACCCCTGCACTGTTGACTCTGCCTGGCGATGGGGCTGGTTACTGGATCTGCTGCTGAATATAGTCTGGCAAGTCAGCTATCGATGCCACCGTGGGTGGATAGGTCGTGATGTCCAGAACCTCGATGTTGACGTTTCCGCCCCCGTCCACGACCTCTCGTTTTGTGCAAACCACATACTCGACATCACGCAAACCGAGTGCGACTCGCAGTCCATCATCATCGGTTCTTTCCCCGCTGTCAAATGCATTGGCGACGCCTCGCAAGCTGAATCGAACCAGGTGATCGAGCGATAGCGTGGCCAGCTCGGCTGCGTTGCTTGACTGATCAAGCACAGTGCAGAACCCCGGCGAAGTGGAGACACTGAGCGTTGGCAGGTGAGTGATCGGATCAAGAACGATACCATCGAAGTTGAAGCTGCCGTCGGTGCCCGGTGGGCTGACATTGAAGAAAGGCGCGCCTTCCGTATTACCGTTGTTGTCACGCTCTTCGGCAAGCAGTCCGAATGCGACGACATCGGTACCCGGGCCTCCATCGTAGAAGTCGCTGCCATCCCCGGGTGTCCAGATGAACAGATCTGAACCGTATCCCCCGAACGCGCGGTCTCGATTGTCTGAACCGTTACCATCGCTATCCACGTTGGCATTGAAGTCTTCTGTACCCCCGATCATGACATCGTCGCCCTCGCCTGCCACCATCACATCCACCCCCAGAGCACCGATGATGACATCATCACCAACCCCTCCCTGAAGAACGTCTCCACTGCGCAGGCTCTGGTTGGGTGATCCGCCCGGGCCATCCGGGTTGAGTGACAGCAGGGCACTGCCGATGTTGTTGAGATCCGTACCCAGCAGAACGGTGCGGCCCTGCCCTTGGTCCTGATCCTGGTTCTGGTCTTGATCTTGATCCTGGTCCTGGTCCTGGTCCTGGTCCTGGTCCTGGACCTGCTGCTGATCGTCCTGTGGTTGGCCATCGTTGTCTGAATCACTGCAACCGGCCAGCAGTAGAACGGTCAGAGCGATGATGGCGATGGGGCGTGTCAGCGATGTGCTGGCAATGTCTGTTGTCTGGATTTTCATGATTTACAGCTCCTTTGATACGTTCCGTGGAATCAGCGAATGAGGTTGAATGCCTGAGATGGCAACTGAGACACATCGATCGGGCTTGGCGGGCTTGTGGTCAGGTCCAGCGCCACTATCTCTCCGGCCGTGATGCTGCCGCACACCATGTACTCGGTATTTTTCAGGTGCACAGCAATGCGTAGTCCGGTGTCCGGGTTCGACAAGTCGGCTGCAGGACCTCGCAGTGAGAAGCGAATCAGGTGATCAAGATTCAATGCCGCAAGCTCTGCCTCTTCACGACTGTCACCGCTGCCATCAATCACTTCGCAGAACCCGGGGCCTGCAGCGACATCCATCACGGGGAGCCCTGACGAAGGGTTGATGTAGATGCCATCAAAATCCTGACTGCCGACAGTACCAGGGGGGCTGACGCTGAAGAACGGCTCGCCCGTTTCATTGCCTTCGCTGTCGCGCTGCTCGCCGATCAAGCCGAACATGACGACATCGATGCCATCACCACCGTCAAAGAAATCGTTGCCATCCCCGGGTGCCCAGAGGAAGACATCACTATCAGCGCCTCCGAAGGCTCTGTCACGATTGAACGGGTTGAAGTCTTCGGTGCCACCAACAAGGACATCATCGCCCTCATGACCGAACATGACATCGATCCCCAGGGCGCCAACCAGCAGATCCGCTTGCGCGGTGCCACTCAGTGCATCGCCGGCTTGCTGGCTCTGATCGCCTCCACCGTTGCTGCCCCTGTTAGCAGACAGGAAGTCGCGAATGTTGTCATCGACACCGATGATGGCGTTCTGATCTGTGCCTGAAATGAGTGTCACGACTTCGGCAACGGCCGAAAAGGACAGGCCACCGGATAGACAGAATGCTGCCAGTAAGGACAAATGCGTGCCGGTGCTGTGCCGTTTCCTGATGCTGTTCCGTGTAATGGTCATGATGCTGTTCTCCTTGCTTGAAAGGGTCTTGTTCTGTCTTGGGTTGATTTGCCAAGTGCGGTATCACCTGCTCGAGTTCGCTGAAGGTTCCGAACGATTGTTCGATTCACCCTTGCGCAATCAGCCGGTTCGAACGTAGGTAGCCGCGTGTTCGCAAACGGTTCAAGGTTTTCGAAAATAATTGTTCGAACAATGCCCGAAACGCTGTGCAGCGCGGCTCGGAACGGTGCCCGGAAAACCGCGCAGCGCGGCTCGGAACAGTGTCCTCGACAGGTTTTGCAAAGGCGATTGAACCGGAATCGCGTTCGGGGTCACCTACCGGTACATGGAATGAAATGACTGGTGTTATGCTGACGGCAACCCTGGGTATCGAGAACTGCATTGCGGTGGATGAGCCGATAGATCACGAGCTTGAACTTGTGCGATCTGTAGCGCAGGGAGATCGGGCGGCTTTTGAACGTCTGTTCCGCCTCTATCACAGCCGAATTTACAAATTCTCGATCAGAATGCTGCGGGATCACGCGCTGGCCGAAGAAGTTGCCGGTGATACCTTATATGCTGTCTGGAACAGCGCTGCCAGCTTCCGTGAGCAGTCCGCGGTGTCATCCTGGATTCTGGGGATCGCCTATCGGCGCTCTCTCAAGAGCTACAAGCAGAACGCCAGACATACCGATAACCGAGAGCCTGTTGAACACCTGCAGTCCGTGCCAGAGCCCTCGCCGGCTGCGAACCCGGAAACCCAAGTAGACAATGCCATGGAAATCGACAATCTGAATCAGGGCCTGTCGACACTGAGCAGCAATCACCGAGCAGTCATGGAACTGATGGCACTGGGCTATTCGGTCAAAGAGATATCGGTCATCGTCGAATGTCCCGAAAATACAGTCAAAACCCGAGTGTTTCACGCGCGTCGTCAATTGCGTAATGCGCTCCAGGATCCCTCACGATGAAGAGTCGCATCGATACCAGCCTTGATCACGATGACGTCATTGATTTGCTACCGTGGTTTGCCAATGGAACTCTGGAAGCGTCAGAGCGCGTGATGGTCTCCAGTCATGTTGACAGCTGTGAAGAGTGTCGGCGGGAACTGCAGTTCCTGACGAGTCTGAACGATTCGGTACAGGAAGATGCTCGGATGAGTGTCAATGAGCACGCGGATGTCGAGCGCAGTCTGGCTGGTGTTCTGGATCGAATCGATGCCACGGATCAGCAGAAATCACCTTCCGGCGCATCATTATCGTCGATACCGCGAAAAGTGCTCGCTTATCTGGATTCCATTGCCGTCTTTCCCGGCCTGAAGTGGGCTGGGGCTGCTCTGGCTTGCGGTCTGGTGGTGGCGCTGGGTTTACAGTTCAACGCCAATCGCACGACAGATGACTACACCGTGCTGAGTTCGCCGAGTGATGACAATGCGGCGATGCGCCTCACTGTGCATTTCCTGCCGGGCACGGAAGATCATGAGGCGCAGCTCATAGTGGATTCCGTACTGCGTCGGTCCGGAGAAGAGGAAAATGCCATCATTGATGCAAGCGATGGCACCATCTTCATTGGCATCAGTCGTGCCATGCAGGCGGAAGCGCTGAGTCGCTTGATGAGCGACCTGGAAAACGACTCGCTGATCGAGCGCGTCGAATTCGGGCCTGTTCCTCAACCCTGACCAGCAAGAGGGGTCGGTTCAGCGGCGTTGGATGATTGCTACCGCCATCATGTCGGTACCACTGGCACCGGCAGTGGCGATTCATTCGGCAGTGCAGAGTCTTTGAACTCGGGTGGCCATGTTGCATTCGACCCACGGGTATCCAGGTGGGTGAAGCTGTTGTACCGCCCTATTCCACCCAGGAAAAGCGATTCCTTGTCGCGAAGCCAGCGAAGAGCCAGTGCGGCCTCTGGTGCGGACAGTCCCTGTACCTTGAAGTCCAGCGCCGTAAACGCCTTGTGCTGACTGTGAGTAACGCCACCGATGCAGCTGTTGTACGCAGGTGCACGATAGGCATTGGTGATGGCGACAGGTCTTCCGATGCGCTGTCTGAAATGGTCCAGCACTCTGGCGGTGGCAGCAATGCGTGGCCACAGGTCTTGTGGCGGGTAGCTATTGCGCCCCTTGCACCTGCTATTGCTCTGGGTGTGGCTGCTGCCGAGCACCAGAAATTCCTCGGTGGAAAAGTGCTGCAGTTCCAGGCCTCGAATGAATTGATCGAACTCGTGAAAGCCTGACCAGTTCGGTGCTGCGGTCACGCTGCGCGAACCGCCTCGTTGTCGCCGTCTGTCCAGCAGACGATCAACAACTTCATCACTGAGCTGGTCGTTTTCCTCGAATTCACCTTCACCCTCGCTCTCCGCATCACTCTGGCCCGAGCCCGTGATCGCAGTAGAACTGGCGACCGGGTGAGCGGCGACTGCCATGGCCCTGCGTCCGGCTTGCAGTTCCGGTTGCAGCGTGAACGGTCGGTCGGCGATGAATTCAGGGTGTCTGTGCAATCTATCGAAAAGCTGCGGCGTTTGATCCAGACTCCCGATCATCGTATCGATCTGATCCCTGAAACTACGGTAATCCCCAGTGAATCTGCCACTATCCCAGACAGTTTTCAAAGCGGCGGTAAAGGCGCCGTTCTGTTCCCCGTCCTGGGCGAACTGGTTGTCCTTGCACGCCCCCAGATTCAATACCGACGCCTGAATGGGGCTGGAAAGTGGATTGGTCAACACGCTTTCCTTCAGGTTGCTGTAGGAGCGTGATGCCTCTCGGTAGGCCGCTTCATTGGCTCGCCATACGCGATCCTGAATATGCAAGGGCATGGCGCGCCTGGCCGAACCTGCCTGCCACTCACGACCGAAAAGGCTGCTCGGACGCGGTGGACCACCTGCGCGCACCATTGAACCGGAGTGGCAGGTATCGGGCACCACCAGGATCCGAACGCCTGCGCGAAATTTCGTCCATAGCATGTAGAGCTCATCGTCGGCCAACTGGAAGTCGTGCAGACACAGCGTCTCATCCATCATGTTCACGCCGTCATGATCCTCATCCTGATTGAAATCCGGAATCTGTCCGCCATGAGCGGCGACGGAGAAGATGAACATGTCTCCGCCCTTCAGTACAGAGGCTGCCCTCTCGATGCTGTCGACAACGTTCGCCCGCGTCGCATCAGCGCTCAGCAGCAGGGACGTATCGAAGCCTTCCGTTTGAGCAATCTCCTGCATCACCAGCGCATCTGCCTCGCAAGCGGTCAGCTTGCCATCCCAGCCGTCGTAATGCGCCGTGCTGACCGTATTGATCCCGACATGCAAGGATATTCCAGTTGCACTACCACCTGCCACAATGGCTGGTGCTTCAACGCTGCGAGCCAATTCGCCTGCGGTACCGAAGGGGCCGCTGATGAATACCGGCGGACCGCTGCGCTGATTGGCAATACGCTGGATTTCACGGCTGAATTTCTTCGCAACATCCGCATAGCCTTCATTGACTGGATGCAGCTCGTCCTTCCATCGGTGATCGTGCACGGTATTGCGACAGTCGATATAGGTGACGTGCGGCATGGACTTCGCCAGGCGACGTAAGCGTCGATTGAACTGATCCATCATGCAGGTGGCGATTCCCTTCTGCAGCGACTTGTCACGAATCCCTCGTGATTCCATGGGTTTGCCGAGCCACGGACCCTTGTTGGGTACCGGGTAGTCATAGCCATGACAGATGACATTGACGTGCGGGAAGTCCGTGTGCACCTGTGTCAGCATTCGTCCGTAGTGGCCGAGCGCCTCGTCGAGCAAAGTCTGGAAGGATGGCAAGAGATAGTCTTCGGCCTGCAGGTCCGCATCGTATTCCTCCAGATGCGATGCCAGTGCCCCGCTGGCAACCAGATCGTTACCCCCACCAGACAGGAGCAGGATGTCCGCTCCGGTTTCCTCCAGTGCCTTGAGATATTCCTGCTTGTCGGCCATGCGCCCCAGCAGGTCGCCAGCTGCGCCAAGCGAAAACACGGCATACTGCTCCATCAGGTGATCGATGGTGTCCTTGAGCAGAATGGGATACTGGAACCAGCTATCGCCTTCAGAGACGACAATGGTTCCGTCATAGCCTTGCGCTAGCGCCTGCCGGAACTTGCCCTTGCGGTGCAGGCGTGCAAACCAGTTGGCTGAATTCAACAAGGCCGCTGTGCGCTCCGCTGCCTCCGAACCTCGCGGTAGTTGCACGGTGGCCGGGTTGAGTTTCAGGCGTGGTGAGAAAGCACCCGAGCGCTCCTCATCAACAATGAAATAGGCAGACAGGTCAGACTCATCAATGCCGGGTTGCGACATCCTGGCCATCAACTGTTCAATCGTGATCTTGGCCATGCTTTGTTCCCTCAGTGCGACATTCAGTGCTTTTTCTGAATATTTCCAATGGTCTCGAAGATGTGGTTCTGTATCGTTGGATCAGTCAGCAGCTCGGTTTGAGATACCCGATCGCGGCGCTCTCGTTGCGTGTGGGTGCGATTGAGTCGATAGATCGCACCACGGGCTGGAAAGTCGTGCACCTTGGCGATGCTTGCCATGCCGAGAAACTGGCGAGGCTGCCGTTCACAGACAGGCTGATGGAGCTGATTCTCGGCAGGTGCCGGGCGGCGGTCTTCAAAGGAACGGGCTACCAGGTGCAGAATCGATTTTCCGTAGAGACCGAAGTGAAGGTCCTTTTCCAGCGCCTCGGTAGGCACATAGATGCGGGCGCGCGGTTGCTGGTTGGTGTCCTTCAGCAACGCCCGTATATTGGGTTCCTTTGCTGTACTGGCGACTGTGGGTTCGCCGATGATGTCGCCATTCATGGCCCGGACAAGCGGCAGCAGGTACTTGCTGGCCCGAGGCATGCCGATGGCCGGATGCACCAGATGAAGCGAATCGAAGATGTCCGGTGGATCGATCTGGCTGAAGACGGGATCCACGCCATCCTTGTCGCGAGCACAGGGGCTGGCAAGCGCGAGCATCTCGTGCAGAACGAGAGCGCCGGCACCTTCGGCTATCAGGTGCAGCTGTATGCCTCTTTCCACTTTGAGTGACACGATGTCCGCGAAGAATCTGGCAACCAGACCCGGTTTGATGCGGCATGATGAATCATGTTCATCCCGCTCAAAGGGGAGCTCTTCCGGGCCCCTTACAGAGCGCAGTGCGCTCATCTCGATATCGCGCCACAGCGCACGACCGACGCCTTGTACCTGCTGTTCGATCAGACTGTCCAGATGCCGGGCATCGCTGCCCGCCTGCTGCTCACAGCTTTCGAATATCGTGTTCAGCACCTCGAGTGACTTCTGTACGAAGTTGTTGCACCAGAAGATGGTGTAGGGATACATGCCGAGCGACTGGGCGAAGGACTTGCGCTCGACGGCTGTGGTGAATGCAGGTTGAATTCCCTCCATACTGCCCGGAATCCAGACTATCAGCCCCTTCGCCGTGTCCGGTGTCAGTTCGGGATCGGTGTTCTTGCGCAGCAGCTCGTTGAGCCCGTCGCGATCCAGCAAACTGGGGTAGGCCCCTTTGGTCACGGGGAAACCATCGTCCAGGTGCATATAGTGCCCCGCCAGTTCCGCACAGGGCGTCGATCCAGATTGCGTCTTGCTGGTGACTCCCTTGATGCCCTTTTCACCGATTGACAGCCCAAATGAGTCCGGCGCCGAGACGCCGAGGCGCAATACCCAGCCATCGATGATGTTCTGCGCCCAGTCGGCATAGGGCCACAGGCCGAGCCCTGCGACGCCACGATAGCCTCCCCAGTCGGCACCCCATGAATTCAGAACGTGAAAACCGTGTTCGTCATAGCCCACCAGAACAAAAGCGTGCGAGCCGGAGATGCCTTGTTTCGGTGGCCATTGAATGACTCCCCTGGCGCCCGGCGTCTCTGCGGCCCAGCCGTCATGGATATTGGCAGAAACAAGAACGCCTTCCGCATCATTCAGTGCCGCGTGGTAGTGGTTGAGAATCGATGCCAGACGAAAATACGCACCCAATCCGATCTCGCGAGCGCTGGTCGCCTGATCAGCCGATGGGAAAATCTGCTCTGGTTGGTGCTCGTGCCTGTAGTAACACGTACTCTGCCAGCGGCCACGGTCATCTGTCGGACTATCCAGCGGCCAATCGAGACAGGTGCCATGATGGTAGAAACCCTTCACCACCGAGCGCAGCGTACAGACACCTTCTTCCTGTCCTGTTCGAAGCTCGTTCAGGTCAGGATAGAGGTCGTGAAAGAACGCCATCCGGTACAGCATGTCCGCACTCACTATATCGTGATCGCATCTCGCGCAATCATCACCTGAGTGCTCACTGCCAGTGGGCTCGCGCCGACGTTGAAGCGTTCGCTGAATATCAATCAGGTTGGCCAGGGCAAATCCGGCACACCGCCCGCTCATGCCCTGATTCCTGACACCGAAAACCGGTTCCTCCTGTCCGCTCTTTCCCTTGGGCCGTAGCAGGTCGGCGTCCATATGCATTGATCGCTTGAGAACGGACAGCGTCGGGATATAGTCCTGATCTCGAAGATCCACCCAGTCTCGCTGTACGCCTTCCCGAGTGTAAAAATCCTTGTAGTCCTCTACAGTCATTCGGCGCGTCCTTCAGCCTGAACGGGCTGATGTAGCGGCTGCGGTAAAGCGTATCCGCAGGTGGTAGCTGCCAGACGAAGCATCTGGCAGCACGTCAATCTAGCCCGCCACGATCACCTGGTAGTTGCCTGTCTGATCGGCACTGTAGTGGCGAATCTGGAGCAGGTAGTTTCCCGGCAGAAGCTCGGCAGTGATCTGCGCATTTCTACCGCCGCCGCCATCATCGTTCTCGGCAATTTTCGTCGTTGTCGAGTCAGGACCGAACAAGGTCATGTACATGTCGCTGGTACCGAGCGTCATCATGATGTACTTGCCGGGCGTCGCGACCTGAAACTGATAGGTATCGATCTCCCCGGGCGCCGCAATATCGGCTTGCATCGCCGATGCGATATCCAGCGATACCGTCGTGTCCCCACCCTCTTCCCTGGGGTACATGGCTTCGGCCTGCACGAAGGCCTTGTCGAGGTCCGACAGCGTTTCATTGGAGGAGGTGCTGAATCCGTTGGTGGTCCAGCTGGCGGGAAAGGCATAGAGCATGACCGATTTCGGATCGAACTCGGTGCCGTGTATCTGATCGAGCGTGTACTTGTCCAGTACGTTGTGCCGTGTCTGAGCCTCTGTCCAGAAGTTAGGTGGGCCTGCCAGGTCTGCAATGACGGCTTGCTCGTCCCACTGGATACCCTCACTGGGATTCTGATGCTCATGACTCAGGCCGATCATGTGACCGAACTCGTGCAGTATCACGCCCTGATCCTGCCAGCCAAGATTCAGCGTGGCGGCATGCAGCGGAATGTTGAGGTTGTCTGTGCCGACATAAGACCAGGCACCGTCGGAGCTGTCGAAGGTTACGCGAATGACGGCGGTCGGGTCGTCGGTAAAATCGAAAGTCAGGTTGGCATGTTCGGTCCACTCGGGCGCGTACTTCTTGACCAGCGCCTGTTGCTCCTCGGTGCCGTCCATGAAGCGTATCGATATCGTGCTGCCGTTTGGCCATTGCTTGCCGATCAGCGATATCGCACGATCGGTCTGGTTCCGCATGCGCCGTATCTGGCGCACCTTGAACATGTCGTTGGGTAATATCCTGTCGTAGCAGATCTTCCTGGCTTGCTTGCCTTTCATGGCGCACCCCCTCGGCAATCACCGAATGCAGCGATAGTGTGAGGTTTCGACGTTAGCACACGCTGATTGATGCCAGCCACTGCACCTTTGGGCAGGAATGCAGCACATCACGCCCATTCTCAGCGAGTTCTTCACGGTTGCAGGCTTGCAATGATTGCAGGTCTCCACGCCCGGCACGTTCGGCAGATAAAACCGGCAAGATGTTCAGGAATACCTTGCTTGACACGGTTTGGCAGTCTCAGGGCTCGTTGATCGCTCAAGCAATCTGAATTGACGCGATAAGTCGTGACAACCCTTCCGGATCGGACTCTGCCAGTTACTTGCCCGTTCACGGGATTGGTCAGGAACTGTTGCCAGAGCTCAATCGGCCAAGAATGAATCATTACCAGCTCATTGATTCGAGATTGTGCTGCAGGCCTGAGCGCTTGAACCTGCTAACGTGCTGGATACTGAAATCGGGTGGTGCGTGGGCAGGCTCTGCGAGATGACATCTCCCACCGCTTCGGCGGTAGCTGCGGACAAGGTCCAGCCAAGATGGCCGTGGCCGGTGTTGTAGTAAACACCTGAGAGTTTCCCGGCGCCGACGCGCGGCATCATGTCGGGCATCATGGGACGTAGGCCGGCCCATGGAATAACGTGCTCGGTATCCACGCGTGGAAAATAGCGACGACACCAGTTGATCAGTGGTTTAATCCTGTCGTCACGTATGTCGTAGTTGATTCCGTTGAACTCTGCGGTTCCCGCGATGCGGAAACGAGTCTTGCCCAGCCGGGCCAGTGACCACCTTCGCATCGACGCATGAATATCCGTTTGAACCCACCGCGGCAATGATAGCTACAACTGATTGGCCAGATCATCCTGAGCTGTCCAATCACTTGCCGCTGCAGAACCTCGACTGCAGAAGCTCATTCCCTTCCAGGGACCATGGGGTTGACCGGGAACTGTGCTTTCAACCTTGACATTGAAGCCGTCGATACCTTGAGCGTATATCCAGGTCAATGCACTTCTCAACAGATCAGCACTTGGCTGGTAGTGTCCGCTATTGTTGTTGATATAAGCCAGCGTGCCGTTTCGAATGCCCATTTCTCCAGCACACATGACTTCCTTGCCACCGACGAGTGAAGAGTGGTTGAAATTTCTACCGTTCATCTGGCCGAATGCCTTCCGAATCAGGACACTGCCATATTTATCGATGGCGTACATGGCCAGTGAAATCCTGTTCCCGGTCATACCCGTGTCAAAGGGCTGGCCTGAAGCATCCTCGAACCTTCCATTGTTGGGTATGGCAATCAATGCAACGCGTCCGGAGCGCTTCAAATACACTACTTCGGGGGGTTCTCTGAAGTTGAGCGAATTCGGGTCGTGGACTTGTTTGAGTTGCAAGCCGATTGCCTGAAACTGGGCTTGAGACATTGTCGATAAATCGTGATTGTCGAGTATCGCCAGAACCGGACCCAGGGCCTGCTTTTCCGCCGGGCTGAGTATATCGTTGTCGACGTCTCCTTTCAGTGCGACAACCGAGGATGCGGAGACAGCAGCTCGATGTGTGCCACCACCTTGGATTGGTCCGCGGGTAGCTGCCTCTTTCGCATAGTCCGCTGCCAATCCCGTAGTGGCCAGATTACCGATGGCCTGTGCCCGTCTTTTTGCATTCTGCATTGAATGTTGGGCTTTGGCCATCGCCCTCAATTTCTGCACCTCACTGAGTCTTTTCACTGTGAGGGCACCTTGTGGGTTGGCACCTTTGATATTGATCCATGAATCGCACGCTGCAACCAACACTTGCAAGGCACCCAATATGGGCGGTTCTCTGGTGCTTATGTATGAGTATTCGTTGAATACCCTCCAGTACAAGGTCAGCGCACCATCGACTTGCTTCATGTTGTCGCCGCGACCAGAAAAAACATGTTTCAGATTTCGAGTCCCTTTCTGGTAAGGCTTGGTTAATTTTTTCCAGTCCTCGACTGTCGGCATACCGTGCGCTTGGGGCATTGTCAGCTGTCTCTGCAGAAGGTAACTCGACGCAAATCGGGTGCGTGTAGAGCGACCACAGTAAACGAGTTCGCCACAAGTTTGACTGTTCCCAATCTTTGGTATAGGGCTTGAAGGCGCCTCCAACCATGAAAGATGTCCTCGGGGTGTATCGATAAATCTTTTCATTGACAAGCTGCATTCGGCAATATTACTCTAGGGTTTAACGTTAAACCTCCCGGCTATGACTCAACGGTGAGCCGCCCGATGCGGAACTTCAATCTGCAGGAACATCGTGAATCAAAGCTGGTCAGCCCTGCCCGTTTATCCACTCATTGTCGAACTGAGCCGGGGCAATACCCCTTCGCCCTGTTCGGATCTGGAGAACACCATCAATGAATTTACTGCATCAGGATTCCGATCCTGTTCTGTCGCTTGATGCTGGTTGGCACCTTGCCCTGGTCAGGGGCGAGATAGCCTTGAAAGTCGATGTGCCGTTCGACGTGCATTCCGCTTTATTGCAAGCCGGGCACATTGTGGATCCCTATTGGCGGGATCGAGAATCGGACATCGATTGGGTGCATCGGAGTGAGTGGCTGCTGAGTCGGGAGTTTGATGTCGGTGTCGTTGAAGGACGGTATACCCTGACCCTGGACGGGGTGGATTGCCATGCAGCTGTCAATCTGAACGGCACTCGAATAGCAGACATCGGAAACCGGTTTCAGCGTCATGATCTGGATGTCAGCGAAGCCCTTGTCGACGGACGAAATCGGCTGGAGATACGATTTCTGTCCAATTCTGCCGAGGCCCTTCAACGAGCGGACGAGGCAGCGTTTCCAGTCCCCCATATCTACTGGAACAATCGCATTCCACATTACAATTTTCTGCGAAAACCCCAGTGCGATGCCGGCTGGGACTGGAATATCGCACTCAGCCCGCTTGGCATTCACGGTGAGGTGCGCCTGCAACGAACCGATCCCCTGCGTCTGGACGATGTACTCGTTCGTCAGTTTCACGAAAACGGACGGGTTCGCATCGAAGTCCTCCTGCATATCGATGCCCATCGGCCGGTTGAGACCGATGCTCGCATGAGCGTGGGCGAAAACAACATGACAATGCCAGTGCAGATCTGGCCGGGGATCCAGACAGTGCCTTTGTCTCTCGAGATCGACCAGCCGCGTCTCTGGTGGCCGGTGGGGCATGGCAAGCAGGAGATGTACGATGTGACGGTATCGATCGGTGGCCAAGTGCGCAAGCTACGCATTGGTTTACGAGAGATCGAGCTACTGACCGATAAGGACGAGATCGGGCATCGTTTCGCCTTTCGCATCAACGGACGCGAGATCTTCATGCGGGGCGCCAACTGGATTCCGGCCGACGCGCTACCGCAACGCGCCACTTCGGAAGCCGTAGCCGATCTGCTCGACAGTGCCATCGACGCCAATATGAACATGCTGCGCATCTGGGGGGGCGGCACCTATGAGCCAGACTGGTTCTACGAGATGTGCTCAGAGCGTGGTCTGATGATCTGGCAGGATTTCATGTTCGCCTGCAATACCTACCCCGCTCAAGACCGCAACTGGCTGAACAATGTGCGTGTAGAGGCGCGGCAGCAGGTACGTCGTCTGTCAATTCATCCCTGCATGGCTCTCTGGTGTGGTGATAACGAACTGATAGGTGCACTGAGCTGGTTCAAGGAGTCGCAGGACAACCGGGATCGCTATCTTGCGCTCTACGAGCGTCTCAATCACGCGCTGGAAGAAGTCATCATCGATGAGGCACCCGGTATTCCCTGGTGGCCATCCTCACCGAGCGTCGGCCTATTGAACTTCGGCGACGGCTGGCACGACGACACCTCAGGCGATATGCATTTCTGGGATGTCTGGCACTCGGCCAAGGACTTCGAACACTACCGATCTGTGCGTCCGCGTTTCTGCTCAGAATTCGGATTCCAGTCCTTCCCCTCGATGCGACAGATCGAGAGTTTCACGGAAGAAGAGGATCGTAATGTCTCGTCCAGAGTGATGGATGTGCATCAGCGCAACCCGGGTGGCAACAGCCGGATTGTCGAGACTCTGACGCGCTACTTTCGTTTTCCTGACAGGTTCGAGGACATGGTCTGGCTCAGTCAGATCGGACAGGGTCTGGCCATGAAGACCGCCATCGAGTTCTGGCGTTCAAGCAAGCCGCGCTGTATGGGTACGCTCTACTGGCAACTGAACGACACCTGGCCGGTAGCGAGTTGGTCCAGCCTGGAATACGGTGGCGGCTGGAAAGCAACCCATTATCTGGCGCGGCGATTTCATGCCCCCGTGTTGGTCACGGCGCAGCCGGACGCCGAAAGCGGTGACATCGTACTGTGGGCGGTCAATGATACCGGCAGTGATGTGACGCTGAGCATCAATGCCCGCTCGGTTCGTTTTCAGGGAGATATCGTGGAGTTGGGTCAGTGGCAGGCAAGTTGTCCCACAGACCGTGCAGTGGAAGTCGCACGCCTCACAGCCGGTACCCTGGCCGAGGATGCGTTCGTGCATTTCGATTGGACAGATCCGAGCGATACGCACAAGGGAGAGAACGAGTATCTGCCGAAAAGACCCAAGGAGTACGACATCGGCTTGCCAACCATCACGGCAGAAACTGGAACCGCCGCCGATGGCACGCCGCTGGTCACGCTGCACACCGATCGTCCAGCACTCTGGGTGACGTGGGATCTGGGCGGCGATACGATATGGTCTGACAATTGTCTGACCCTGCTGCCCAGGCGCCCGAGAGTATTGCGAGCAACCCGTCAAAGGCGATCGCATCTGCCCGACAGCGCCCCCGAGGCGCGTTCTCTGAAAGGATAGGATATGGCCCGGAACGGTCTTGGCGGTGAGCCGGTGACACTGAAGACCATAGCAGCCGAGCTGGGTGTCTCGGTGACGACGGTTGCGCGCGCGCTCAAGGATGGCTACAAGGTGGGTCCCGAGATGGTGCTCAAAGTGCGCAAGACTGCCGACCGTCTGGGCTATGTCCGCAATCTCGAGGGGGCAAAACTGCGAACCGGCAAGACGCTGGTCATCATGGCGTTTCTCAGCTTCACCGAGGAGGAGGAAATCGGCGATTCCGGCTCGGTGGGGTTGTTGCAAGGCATCCACAAGCGGCTTGCCGACACTGATTATTCGGTGCGTGCGATACCGGTGGCGATGGGTGACCTGGCACTGGAGCAAGTCAGCGATGTGGTTCGAGGACGCAGCGCTGACGGACTGATACTGGATCACACCGAGTTGCAGGATGAACGCGTCAAGCTGCTGCTCGAGGTGGATGTCCCTTTCGTGACATACGGTCGTACGGAGCTACTGTCGCCACACGCCTGGTTTGATATCGACAATGAGTTTGCCGTCTGGCAGAGCACGACTGCCCTGCTGAAGGATGGATACAGACGGGTGGCGCTGGTCGATGGGGATCTGCGCTACAGCTATGTTCGCCAGCGTGTGCGAGGTTATGAAAAGGCACTTCAGGAATATGGTATCGAATACGACTCGGCGTTGGTACATCACGACATGCTCAATGCAGACCGTGCTCGCAAGGCTGCCGGTGGACTCCTGGATGCCGGCGCTGACAGCTTTGTCTGTGTCAACGAGCTTACCTTTCTGGGCGTGCGTGCCGGCGTGCGCGATCGACTCGGCCCAGGCGTTGAACGCCTGGGGTTTGCCCTGCGTTCCGGGACCAATATTGGCGAATACGTGGCCACCAAGGTCTACACCTCGCATTTTTCCAGGCAGGAAGCGGGTTGGAAACTGGCAGACCTGCTGCTTAAACGCATGGCTGGCTCGTCACCCGAGGACTGTCAGGAACTGGTGAAGACCACCTTGCGTATCAATGGGGCGAGCCACGAGGCATTGTGATGCCAGTCAGGACGTTTCTCTGAGCAAGCGACTGGCACCCTCATCAATCTGTCGCAAGCTTACTGCCCGGGTCTTCCGTAACCATTCTGATCTTTCCCGTCAGGCTGACAGCCAGTCATCGAGTCTGGCGGCATCGGGCAGGCCACCTGCATGAACGAGCTTGCCGTCGATAGCCAGACCGGGTGTGGAGATGACTCCCGCCATGGCGATCGATCTGGCGTCGCTGATTTTCTCGACATCCACATCGA
Source organism: uncultured Granulosicoccus sp. (assembly GCA_947492525.1). GTDB lineage: Bacteria > Pseudomonadota > Gammaproteobacteria > Granulosicoccales > Granulosicoccaceae > Granulosicoccus. The sequence goes on along the minus strand of CANLNQ010000028.1, from coordinate 46,904 downwards.
TGCCGAGCCTTGCCGCGGCTTCCTTCACCAGTACCTCTGTCTTGTCACAGCGAGTGCAGCCGGGGCCGTATATCTTGACGTTTTTCATGATTCGATCTACCTAGAGAATGGTATTGAACAGATAGCCGGTTGCCAGGATGCCCGAGGCGACCACCGCGATGAAGATGCCGATGAGGCGTAGCGTCAACACTTGCTTGAGAATGATCATTTCGGGCAGACTGAGCGCGATCACGGACATCATGAAGGCGAGTGTCGTACCCAGGGCGGCGCCCTTTCCCAGTAGTGCCTCCACGATGGGGATGACCCCCGCGGCATTGGTATACATCGGTACACCGACCACCACCGCAGCGGGTACGGACCACCAGGCTTCACCTCCCATGATCTGCAACATCATCGATTCAGGCACGTAGCCATGGATCAAGGCACCGATACTGATGCCGATCACAACCCAGATCCAGACCTTGCTGACAATCTCGCGCACCTGTTCGACGCCTGTCTTCAAGCGGTCTACCAGAGTCATCTGTTCCTGCGGCAGCTCAACCGGTGGGCTGGCATTCATCTCGCGAACCCAGTCCTGCAGGTAGCGCTCCAGTTTCATACGGCCCATTACCCAGCCTGCAACCATGGCAATGGAAAAACCGAACACCAGGTAGATCGTCGCCACCTGCCATCCCACAAGCCCGTATAGCAGGCCAAGTCCCACTGGCCCCACCATCGGACCTGCGATAAGAAACGAGAAGGTCACACCCAGCGGTATGCCTGCAGAGACAAAGCCGATGAACAAGGGCACCGAGGAGCACGAGCAGAATGGTGTCAGTACACCGAGCAAGGCGGCGATGGGATATCCGATGATCTCGCGTTTGCCTGCAAGAATAGCGCGTGTTTTCTCGGGACTGAACCAGCTACGCAACACGCCGGTAACAAACACGATGGCCGTCAGCAGCAGAAGCACCTTGGGCACGTCGTAGAAAAAGAACGCAACGGCCTCTCCCGTATGGCTGTGACGTGATATCGGCAGGAGTGAGGTAGCCCACTCCGAGAACGGGATCAGCTGTCCGTAGACGAGCCAGCCGACAAGAGCGGCTGCAAGAACAGCCAGGTACCACTGCCAGTCGGTGGTGCTGTCATGATGATCATGAACATGCGTTTCAGTAGTCATGGTGACCTCTAGCAAGACAACTCGACAACACTCGATCGGTTGCATGCGCGACCAGGCGAACACTGCACTCGGTACGAGGCAGTGATTGCCCATCTCGCATCCCATCCTTGAATGTCATGATGACGTCATGATACGCCCGGCTCGATCATTTGCATATGGATAGGCGTATATAAATGCGTGTGCAAATTGATCTGTATCAAGAAGTGCTGAGGAACACCCTGGCCTTGCACAGAAATGGCGGTGTTGCGCTGTGGCGCGAAGCCATCAAGACCCGATCACGATAGCGACAAGGCCATGATTTTTTGCTGATCGAAATGTCCTTGTCGTTACAATCGTGTACAAAGCTTGCGTACGGCCCCGGGTGCCATGCCCACCTCTCGCTTGAATGCACGGTTGAAGGCATGCTCTGACTGATAGCCAACGCGTTCGGCAATCCGGGCCAGAGTATCGGTGGTTTCGCGCAGTTCCCGGTGTGCCAGCTGCATGCGTAGTCCGGTCAGATACTGTTTTACTGACTCGCCGGCCATGGCAGTGAATCGTGCTGAAAACCCGGAGCGTGACATACCGACCTCATGGGCGAGACTCTCGACGCGCCAGTCACGTTGCGGATGCCGATGCATCAGCGACATGGCCTTGCCAATCTGGGGATCGTGCAAGGCGGCAATCCATCCCTGCTCTTCCTCACGCACGCTCTCGATCCAGGTGCGAATGGCCTGGATGACGAGAATGTCCGCCAATCGAGTGATGACGGTTTCGCTGCCGGGCAGGCGCAACTGCGCTTCGCGCGCAATGAACTGTATCGTGCTCTGCAACCAGCTGCCATCATTGATGTGCGTGCGCAGATGCAGCATGTCGGGGAGTAAACGAAGCAGGCGATCGGCCAGATACGGATCAAATCGCACGCCGTAGTATGTGACTTGGGTGAGTCGACCTCCCCCGCCGAACGTCATGTTCTCGAAACGATCCCCGATTTTCTCGACCGGAATATCTTCAAGCCTGGTGGCCTTGTCTCCGGGGCTTCCACGCAGGACGTGGCGACGTCCATGCGGGATCAATACAAGGCTGCCCTCCGGCATGTGTACTGGCTGTTCGCCCTCGAATTCGATCCAGCACTGTCCGGCTGTCACCACTTCCACATTCATGACCCCGGGAAGGTGCGGCAGCTCGATGCCCCAGGGTGCGCTCAATTGTGAGTTGCAGTAGAGCACACCATTCAGTCGCAGCAGCTGCAGCACTTCACCGAACGGATCCGAGCTGGGTGGCAACTGCGCTTCGATGCGCGGGGTTTCCAATCGAGTTTCAGTCATTGATTGCGACGATTCTGGACGATTGGATAAATATCATAGACAATTTGTGATTTCAACTCCAGAGCGATGCGCACAAGCTGTATGACGTCGGCAAGCAAGACGATTGCTGGCCTCTATTTACCATCCGTACAGGAGATCGTTCCATGAAAACTTCACCCATTCTGATCATCGGAAAAACCGCCAAGACCGGACTGCGAGTCGAGCAGCGATTGCAGGCGCTTGGCTATTCCACGCGAGGCGTGTCGCGCTCATCCTCGCCGGCCTTCGACTGGGAGGATGCCAGCACCTGGCGCGCAGCGCTTGAGGGAGTCGAGTCGGCTTATGTCACCTTCTACCCCGATCTGGCCATGCCATCTGCCGAGCAAGGAATTCGAGATTTCGTTTCTCTGGCCGAAGATGTCGGCCTGCAACATCTGGTGTTGTTGTCTGGCCGCGGTGAGCAAGGTGCAGAGCGCGCAGAGACTATTCTGATGAACAGTGCACTGGACTGGAATGTGGTTCGCTCAAGCTGGTTCATGCAGAACTTCAGCGAGGGATTCATGATCGAAGGCATACTGAGCGGCGAGCTGATGCTGCCGGCAGGCGACATCGCAGAACCTTTCATCGATATAGATGATATCGCTGACGTTGCGGTGGCCGCGCTGACCAACCCTGAGCTTCGCAACCGTCTTTTCGAGGTCAGCGGACCTCGTGCCATGACCTTCGCGCAGTGTGTTGCCGATATCTCTGACGCGGCTGGTTACGACATCAAGTACACCCGGATCAGCGTGGAAGAATTTCTTCAGGCACTTCGCGAACAGGGGCTGCCCGAGGACATGTTGTGGCTCATGCACGAACTCTTCACAGTTGTGTTCGACGGCCGAAACTCAACGCCGGCCACGGGCGTGGAGGAAGCGCTCGGACGCCCGGCAACAGACTTCAGCGACTATCTTCGCAAGGTCATGGCATCAGGTGCCTGGAACCGGAGTGGTCTGTTACGACAGGGCTAGACGAGGGCTCATTATCGAACACCCTCTAGCCTGATTCACCATGGAGAATTGAAATGAGAATGAAATTGGGAAAAACACGAATTGCACTTCTGCTGCTGTCTGGAGCACTTCTGATTCTTGTCGGCGCGTCCATCATCGTGTCGCCGGCAGGTTTCTACGCATCGAACAATATCGATCTTGGTGTGAACGTCAGCCTGCTCAATGAACTCAAGGCGCCCGCCGGTTTACTGTTGGTGGCGGGAACATTCATGATAGTCGCAGCCTTTGTCAGAAGCCTGGGGGATATCGCCCTCCAGTTGGCCACGCTTGTTTATCTCTCGTATGCGGCCACTCGCTGTCTGAGCGTGATTGTCGATGGTGTACCTGCCTTGGGATTGATCCAGGCAATGGCACTCGAAGCCGCCATCGGTCTGGCTTGTCTGCTGGTGCTGATGAGTCGCTTGCAATCTAAGACAGCTGACGAGGACACCATGCTGACTGGATCGTGACCTGCATCGGTGCTCATCGTCAGGCAGGGCATGCTCGCTAGTCGCAATATGAGCATGAGTCGGGTTCAACGGTCACGGCGCTGCTCCAGCACCAGCCTTGTCTGCTCGATTGCCCGTCGACGCGAAATACCCAGACTCGGCAGAGTCTCGTCCAGATCGCCTTGCTGATTCTCGCGCGAAAGCTCCTGGTGCAGATACTCGACAGCGTCCAGCGGGGCATCCTGCAGCATGGAATACAGTGGTTCCAACGGCACGATTGGCGCCGGTATTTTTCCCGGCGCCGACTTCGATCCCTTGTCTGTCATGACTGTTTCCCAGCGCATACTCGGCATTGAAAGGTCTTCATTATCACATTCGGCCCCGTTCGTCTTGGCAACTTTCCCTTCAAACGTCTGGTTTACCCACCTAGACTGCGAAGCTGCACGTATTCAAAACCACAGATATGAGGAACCTGACCATGCGCACGCTACTTCGTACCTTGAGTCTCCTGACATTTATTTCCGCCAGTGTGACGGCCATGGCTGATCTGCCACGGGTTACCGGACTTGCGCTCGACGGCGATCAACTGACGTGGGGCGCCCAGGAAGGTGCCACTGGCTACAACATTCACCTGGACTACGATTACTTCGATACCGTCCGCGGAGATACGCAGTACACGGTGACCGAGCCAGGCAATTACCACGTGATCTCGTTCAACGATGAAGGTGAGTTCGGTGTCACTCGCAACCCCGACGAAATCGGTCAGCCCTATATCAGTGTCGAATACACCGGTTCCGAGACCGATGATTCAATATCGTACGATGGGCGGTATAACGTCCTGATCGTGACCAAGACCTGCAAGGATGTGGGTCCGGGTGAGACCTGCATAGCCCGGTGTCCGGTGACCTACGAAACAGAATTCGGCACCACTCGCTACACCGAATACCTGTCCGGCGGTGCCTGCAGTACATCGGATATCGTCGAGGCCGATGCCGCGGTGAGCCCGGAGACCTATCGTTGCACAGTCCCGACCTTCTCGGGCGAAGTCACTGCACAGGCCATCTGCGTTGCCTTCCGACAATAGGCGCAACTCATGACAAGCTGAGCGGGAAACCCTTTACACTCAGGGAATGAGTATTCGCATTCCCATTCGCTTCATTACGGTGTTCGGAGTTACCGCTCTGGTGGCGCTGGCAGTCGGTATCGTCTTTCTGCTCGGTCTGGTCAGCGCCACCCAGAATACTCGTCTGTTGATGAGTGATCAGGCGCAAACGCTGGTCAGTGCCATGGAACGGGATATTGCCCTGTGGCTTCGTCCCGTACAACAACAGGCGAACTGGATAGCCGAGCATGTTGCGGACAACGCTGGCGAGCTGGCGTCGCTTGAGAACTTCGATCAATTCATGCTGGGTGCGCTGGCGGCGACGGATCAGGTCGCGGGTGTCGCTCTGCTTACCCCGGATTTTCAGGTACGTCGCTGGCAACGAGACAAGAGCGAGGCTGTGTCTGAAAACTGGTCCGCGCGTCCGGGTATTCTCACGTGGTTCGACAGTGGCAGGAATCGAAGCGAGCCTTCCTGGGTGGAGCCGTTCTTCACCGATACCATCGGCAAGACGATACTGCTGCATGATCTGCCCATCCGCGACAGCGAGGGCCAATTGCTGGCCATGCTTGCGCAGATCGTGCCCATCGAAGAATTATCGCGGCATGTCGCCGAGCTCGCCCCGCGTGAAGGCATGACACCGTTCGTGCTGTACGGACAAGACCGGGTTCTGGCACACCCCTCCCTCGTTGAAGAGCAGAGTGATATCGAAAGCTCCGAGGCCCCGTTGTTACGGCTCGATGAACTTGACGACGATGTCCTGAAGCGTATCTGGTCCCCGGATGAAAAAGAGCTCTTCTTTCTCACCAACGACAATGTACTGCATACCTCGGGCGCCTTCATCAAGGCGCATAAACGCTTCTATATCTATCTGTATCGCTCCATCGAAGCCTATGGGCCCACACCCTGGATCATCGGCGCCTATCTGAATACCGAAACCTACGGCGGTGCTGAGGGTGAGCGATTGATGCGCAGCCTGCTCGTCGGTCTTGCTGTCCTGTTGATTGCCGTGATCGGTGCGTTCTTTCTCGGTCGTTACATCACCCGCCCCGTGACAGCCATTGCCATGGCAGCACGCCAGGTGGAGGCCAATGAACTGGACGACATCCCGGCACTGCCCGGCAGCCGCATGCGCGAACTGGATGATGCGGCCCGTTCCTTCAATCAGATGGTGGTCGACCTGCGTGAACGCACCTTGATCAGACAGACTCTGGGCCAGTTCGTGCCGGAGGAAGTGGCTCGCAACCTGCTCTCCGATGGTGGGTGCCTGCAGACCGAAAATGCCACCGCCACCCTTCTCTATTCCGACATAGAGGGTTTTACGCAACTGACCGAAACGCTAGGCTCGACCCGAGTCGTGGCGATTCTCAACGCCTATTTTTCTGACATGGTCACCATACTGGAACGCCATCTGGGGGTTGTGACGCAGTTTCACGGTGATGCCATTCTGGCGACTTTCAATGTACCGATCGACAATCCCGATCATGCGCGAAGTGCGATACTGGCAGCCTCGGAAATGCTCGATAGTGTTCACACGACAGTCTATGCCGAGCATTGCCTGCGCATACGCATAGGGATCGATACGGGTCCCGTTGTCGCGGGAGCGGTGGGGGCTGCGGGTCGCTTGAGCTACACGGTTTACGGCAATTCGGTGAATCTTGCCTCCAGGCTGGAAGTGCTCAACAAGCAGTTCGGTACCCAGCTGTTGATATCCGAGAACACTGCCAGACTGGCCGGTGATGTCATTCCGCTGCGGCTGGTGGGTGATGTGCCGATTCGTGGTCAGGCACGATCCATCAAGGCTTTCACACCGGAGCGCGAACAAGCAGCCGGGACAAGGCCTTGCGACAACCCTTGACGCCGCTTATTCGCTATCCTGACACCCCATCTCTGCCCACAGGCATTCGCCATGAAATTCGTACTTATCCTGCTTGTCGTTGCTGCCCTCTGGTTCATCACCCAGAAGTTCATGAGTGCCGGCAAGGCCAAGGACAATATTCTGGTGGGTCAGGCATTTCTCGAAAAGAACGGTGATGTGGATGGTGTGCAGACCACCGCATCCGGCTTGCAGTACCAGGTGCTCGAGCCGGGCACTGGAAGCATCCATCCAGAGGCCACTGACAGCGTCAAGGTGCACTATCACGGCACGTTGATCGATGGCACCGTGTTCGACAGTTCTGTCGAGCGAGGCGAGCCGATTTCCTTCGGTCTGAATCAGGTCATCCCCGGATGGACGGAAGGCTTGCAGTTGATGGTCGAGGGCGAAAAAACGCGGTTCTTCATCCCCAGCAATCTTGCCTATGGCAATCGCGCTGCCGGCAAGATCGAGCCAGGCTCCACCCTGATCTTCGATGTCGAGTTGCTGGGCATCAACGAAGACTGATCAGCGGCTGCATCGACGGCAGGGCTGGTAAACACTGCCTCGCCCTGCCTGTACGATCGCTCTGACAGCTCTGACAGCTCTGACAGCTCTGACAGCTCTGACAGCTCTGACAGCTCTGACAGCTCTGACAGCTCTGACAGCTCGATAGCTCGATAGCTCGATAGCTCGATAGCTCGATAGCTCGATAGCTCGATAGCTCGATAGCTCGATAGCTCGATAGCGCTGGTAGCGCTGGTAGCCTGATACCGCCCCCGGCCTCTCAGTTCTCCGCCAGTTCGCGCTTCAGCTCATCCTTGTTGATCTGATTCTGGTCGCTCTGCACCATTGGCAGCGACTTCCGGTACACGATACGGCTCGGCAGCATGTAGGAGGCCAGGTGCTTTTTCAGTTCGAAGGTGATCTCCTTTTCAGAGATCTCGCTGGCGGCGGAATAGACCATGACAATCTCCTCCTCGATCTGCGGATTGTCCATGCCGAACACGGCGCACTGCCTGATCTGCGGCAGATGCTTTTCCACGACCGACTCCACTTCAAACGGTGATACCCGAAAACCACTGGTCTTGATCATGTCATCGCGCCGGTAGGCAAAGTAGAAATAGCCTTCCTCATCCTTGTAGACGTAATCACCTGTTGCCACCACGATTTCATCGGCGAGCTGCCCTTCGAGGTTGACGACATCCTTGAGAATCTGCACGGATTTGAAACGCTCGGCAGTCTCGGCCGGCGCGTTCCAGAAGCCTCGATAGATATAGCCACCACGATGAATCAATTCGCCCACTTCGCGTGGCTTGCACTCACAACCGTCATCGTCAATGACGTACAGTTCGACATCGGGTATGGCCTTGCCGATCGAATCCGGACGAATCCGGATCTGGGACGGATCCAGATAGGTTGAGCGAAAGGCTTCGGTGAGACCGTGCATGGAAAAGAAGCGCGCATTTCTGAAGGTCTTTGCACAGGACTCAACCATCTGCTCTGTGACGTTGCCGCCGGATGAGGTAATGATTCTCACCTTGTCGAACAGATCGACGCTGTGATGTCCCTGTAGATCCTCATCGAACATCTGAGAGATGTTCACCGGCATGAGTGGCAGCACGGTAACCTGATCATTGACCAGATGATTGAAGAAATCCTCGGGCAGTATGAAGCGGTGAAGTGCCAGAGTTGCTTCATTGAGTAAGGCGCAGAAAATCTGGTTCAGTCCATAGTCCAGGTTGAACATCAACAAGCCAGAAATGACATCGGTTTTGCTGAGATCAAGATACTGCGACACGACACGCGCCGAGTCGATCAGGTTGCGGTGCGAGATGACGATGCCCTTGGGGGTGCCCGTCAAGCCGAAGGAATAGGTGATGACGGCGTTGTCGTGACCGTTGATATCGCAGCTGAACGGTCTGTTGTAGTACTTGTAGATTTCCTCGAACGACGGTATGTCCTTGTCGACGGTTTCAATGGAAATGATATGCCCGCTGAAGTCGATCTCCTCGATGTTCTTCAGCTTGAGCTTGTCGGTGATGACGCATTGAATGGCACAGTCATCGATGATGTATTGAACCTGCTCTGCTTTGAGCAGGCGGGTCAGCGGCACCAGTATGTAATCGGTCGACAATACTGCCAGTATGGCCACGACCTGGGAGATGTCCTTGTTGGCATAGATCCCGATGCGTGCGCCCTTCGGCAGACCCAGTTCCTGCAGATAGAGCGCGACATGATCGACCCGTTTCAGCAGCTGCGCATAGGTAAGTTGCTGGTCATTGTGTGTCAGTGCAATCTTGTCTGGCTGCGCCTTGGCCGCCTTGTCCAGCAGGATACGAATGCAGTTTATTGACATTTTGCGTGTTCCTTTGCGCCGATGGTCCAGATATCGTAGTGGGTATCCAGCACAGTCACTGGTTTGTGGTCCGAGTTCAGTATCTTGCGATAGAAGAACGCCACCACGTCCTCTATATCCTCGGTGTTCAGAACCTTGGTGATACCGCCGGTGAACACGATGGAATTCATGGCGAGCAGCTTCAGGGTGACGTACGCGGGTCGGTAGTGGGACATCTTGCACAACACCAGAAAGATGGCAAGCTGCATCAGGATGCGAGTGGCCTTTTCGCTGTGCTCGTTGTAGATGTTCTCCGTTACCTTGAGGTGCATGAGCAGCTCGTAGGCAAACTCGTTGTTCTCGGCCGTGAAGATCAGCGATTGTCTGGACTTGAACACACCCAGCTTCTTGAACACGATTCGATCGTGCCCCTGCTCGGTCACGATGTTGTCACTCACCAGGTCCTTGGAGTAGTGAACGTCGGTGGTCGCACCACCGATATCCAGCAGTATGAAGGGGTCGGTGACGGAAAAGAAATCGTGCATCAATGGCAGGGATTTGTTGACCACATACGGGGTCGGGTAGATCTGATTGCTCGTGATTTCGTAGAGGTGCTTGATATCTTCCTTGCCTTCGATGTCCTGCTGATACAGGTTCGTCAGGTAATCCTTCAGGTGCGTCTCGACGATATGCAGTCGATCATCGATAATGTTGGGCAACACCACCAGCTTATCCACTGCCGCCTTCACGAGTGCGGCATCGGGGGCGTTGCCCACATAGACCACATTGGAATACTGGAGCTTGCTCAGGTAGTTCATCAGCCGTTGGTCGAACTGGCCGCCATTGGAGTCGATACCACCGACAATGATCACGACATCGATCAGGTCGCTGGGTATGGAGTAGTCCTCGATATCCTGAAAAACGATGGAATCAATGATATTGATGCCGGCGTTGAAGGCGATATTGGTCGCGTATTTGAGCGAATAGGACTGGGTCGTTCCGATGATCAGCGTACTCAGTCCCCCATTGGCGGATGAGCAGATATGAATATCCTGTGCATCGAAACGCTTTACCGTATCGCCGCATTTGTGCATCAGGTCATCGAGAATCTGCTTGTTGAAATCCCGAAAATGCTGCTCGATGGACTCCGGCGTGCTGACCTTGAAATAGGTACTGCCAATATCGATCAGCAGCTTGTCGTTTTGGGCACTCACTGCATGATTCCTATATCGTGGATGATGTCATTGACGATGCTGGTAGTGTCCTTGTCCAGATCGCAGCACGATTTTTCATAGGCAAAACAGTGATCGGGTATCGGTACATTGCCGCGTTCGATGATACGGATGTTCTTCTGGGCATCACGGATGGTGATCATCTTGTTGTGGTTGATGATGTGCGGCGAGAACGGTACATCGATGATGCCGTTCTTGATCGAATTGAATACCTTGCGCCAGAGCGTATCAGCCGGGTCATTGAACACGGCCTCCATGATCGCGTGCACCTCGGCGGTCAGAATCTCTTCCTCATGCTCATCCACGATGGCAGGCAGTCCGCTGAGTATCCTCAAGGTGTATTGGGTGTTGGCCACGGTCTGGGCATTGGCTTCCTTGGTGGGGATACCGACAGCCTCTTCCCGCGTCTTGGTGATGATCTTGTCCGCGCCGCACATCGAGGCAATGACCGTGGACATGTTGATCAACTGATCGGCAGAATCGCGATTGGTCGGGAAGGCGCCCATCCACTGGTGATACACCAGGTTGATGGTGGCATCTTCACAGCCTATCTGAGCTGCGTAGTGATCGGCGAGTTTTCGGGTCACGGTGCCAGTGACGATATCCTGGATCATCGAGCCTTGCTGCGCAAAGGATACGGAGAACGATTTGACGCCCTCTTCCAGCGACAGCAGCATTTCCAGCAACTGGATGACGATCGTGATGGATGGCGGTACCAGTGTTGCAGTCAGTGGTCCGAAGGATTCGCGGTTGATCGGCTTGTTCAACGTGGAATAGTCAGCACAGACACGCTCCACGTATTTCCAGTACAGGAAGGCCTTGTCCAGCGGGAAGTTCTTGGAATACGGCAACAGATACGTGATGGGGCCGCCTTCGATCTCGAAAATACCGGAGGCGATGGCAATCTCGATCAACAGGCGGGCATCGGGGGTGCCATGACGCAGGCTGACCGGGTGGTTGAAATGCGTCATCATCTTGCGCGTGGTGCGGTAGCCATGGTTCACCAGAGGGTAACCATTGAGCATGTCCACCTCGTTGGCCTCACTCAGGCGCAACATCTTCTTGGCGGTGGTGTAGTCGTTCAGCCGGGTGTTGGAATCGATGGTCAGCGGTAGTACATCGACATTGGCGTCCACGAAGAATTCGTACAGGGCGAACTGTTTTTCATAGGTGGGGAAGCCGCCGCGAGGCTGTACCAGCATCTTCTTCCGATTGGCAAAATGATGAGAAATGAACAGCTTCTCGTCGGCACCCCTGACAAATTCACGGACTTCATCGAAATCGAAGCCGTCGACATTTTCATTGCCGAGGATGATTTCCCGTTCTTCCTGTAGCTGGCTCATGCGCCTGAGGTTTCCTGTGAGCGTGGGGGGTGTGCCTTGAGATAGTCTTCGAGCATGTCCAGTCCCGTGTTCAGGTCCACCTGGTGGCACACGAGATCGAAACCGTAGTTCTTGTAGCGCGGGACGATAGCCTCCGCATTGCCACTACCCACGGTAAGGTTGCCGCCGATCATCATGATGAGGTCGTCGAGGCTCTTGTATTTTGCCTTGAGCATCTTGACCTCCCGGGCCCAGCCTTCCGCCTCACCGTTGAGGGAGGAAATCAGCAGAATCTCGGCGCCGGTCTCGACGGCTGCGTCAAAGAATTCCTCCAGATAGGTATTCACCCCCAGATTGAACACTTCGTAGCCTCTCGCCGTGAGCGACAGGTCCATCAATCGATTGGCAACCACGTGAATATCATTGCCAATCACCCCCGTTACGACTTTCATGTTCCACGCGCCCTGTATCCAGCCGGCCATAGTACCAAAAGTCCAATTATCGGTCCTCCGAATACCCCTCCAGACTTTCCCACAGCGCTGTGGCAACCGGACCGATGACGGGGCGAGGCTGGCGGAAGGCGAAAATCTTCGCCTCCGAGGGCAGATGTGTCAGTGGCAGGTCAATTTCTCGCAGAACGCCTGCGGCCAGCTCCGCGGCAATCAGGTGCTCCGGTAGTCGCCCCCAGCCCAGTCCGGCAACCAGCAGGGCCTTCTTGGTTTGCAGATCACTGACATACCAGCGGCGCTGGCCCTTCTGGACACCGAGTTCACGGTCGAACAGTCCGGCTGCCTGGCCGCTGTCGCGGGCAATGACCTGGGTGAAGCGGCGCAACTCAGTCAGCCGTTCCGGCGCGCCCATCGCGTCGATCATCACCGGGGCGGCCACGTTGCGCAGTACGATCTGACCAATGCGCAAGTGGTCGAAGCCCTCCTCCTCCAGCATTACCGCCAGCATCGGGGCGATGGCGAGTGCGGCCTCGCCCGAATGCAGTGCGCCGATGGCGCCCGACAGCAATTCGGTTTTCAGCACCACCCGCGTCTCGGGAAATTGCGCTTGCAGTGCCTTCAGCACCGGCATCAACAAAGCGAGATCAGTGCCTGCATCGATGGCGATGGTGATTGTCTCCTCTTCACCCCTCCCGAAATGGCGTACAAGCTGCGTCAGATCCTCGGCCTCTGCCAGCACGCGCAGCGATTGCAGATAAACCCGCTGCCCGATGGGTGTCAGTTCGAGCCGGTATCCGGAACGATCGAACAGCTCTGTGCCGGTCTGCTGCTCCAGCGCCTTGAGTCCCTGGCTCACCGCCGGCTGAGTGCGGTTCAATCGCTCGGAGGCTGCCTTGACCGAGCCCGTCTCGACGACGGCGCGCAGCACCTTCAATTGATCGAGTTTCATTCAATCTTTTTCTTAAGAGGATCTTATGCAGAGTATCGGAAAGTATAATTATCATTGTAGTTGATGTGTCCCTACAATGGCGCCTGAACCGGAAACAGACACACATTTATGACCCAGCAGATCGCGATCGTCGGCGGCGGCTATATCGGCGCCGAGCTTGCCAAATCCCTCGATGCCCAAGCCGACGTGGTGCTGATCGAACCGCGCAGCCACTTTGTCCACGCACCGGCGATGATCCGCGGCGTCGTTGATCCGGCCGTGATGGACCGGGCACTCATTCCCTACGACAAACTGCTGACCCGAGGCCGGCTGGTGCAGGCCCGTGCCGTATCGGTCGATGAGGCGGGCGTGACGCTGGAGGACGGGAGCCGAATCGCAGCCGATCAGGTGGTGGTGGCCACCGGCTCCGGCAATGCGACTCCCTTCAAACCCGAAGGCGACGACATCGCGGCTTTCCGCGCCGAAAGTGCCCGCATTCACGCACGGCTGACAGCCGCCAATACGGTTGCCATCGTGGGTGGCGGCGCCGTCGGTACCGAACTGGCCGGTGAAATCGCCCACGCGATGCCCGACAAGCAGATCACCCTGATATCCGCCCCGGATCGACTGTTCCCCGACAAACCGGTGGCATTCGGCACGTCGCTGGCGAACAAGCTCGAACGGGCCGGCGTGCGCCTGGTTCTCGGGCACAGGGTGGAGAATCTGCAGAGCTTCACCGAACCCTACGCGGGCAGCCTGCGGCTTGCGGACGAGGCCGAGCATGATTTCGATCTGATTTTCCCGGTACTCGGCGCACGTGCCAATTCCGATCTGCTGCAGGCCCTGCCGGGGACCGAATCCAGCTCGGCAGGTCGCATCAAGGTCGACGCCTGGCTGCGGCCCTCGCCCTCCTTGCCCAATGTCTTCGCCGCAGGCGACGTGGCAGATGCCGGTGACGCAATGACCATCGTTGCCACCAGTCGCCAGTTGCCCTGGCTGAAACGGACCTTGCTGGGCCTCGGCACGGGTAAATCGATCGAGCAGATGAAGCCCCATGCTCCATGGGGCAGCAAAGCCCCGATCATCGTGCCGCTCGGGCCGAAACGCGGCAACTCCTTTCTCGGTTTCATGAGCGTGGGTGATCTGCTGACACGGAAGTTGAAGGGTGAGGATCTGTTCGTGCGCAAATACAGAAAGCTGCTGGGACACTCCTGAGACTCGCCTGCGGGGCGGGCCGGAAATTGCCGGCTTCCTTCTACCGGCAATGGCGCCCTGTGCCTGCAGGCCCGATCTGCACAGTCTTGTTGCTTCAGTGAATGTGAATCACGGATCGTGAATCACGCAAGTCGTCTGAAACGAGGCAATAAGTCGTGACAGTCCTTCCGGGTCGGACTCTGCCAAGTCCTGCAGTGCGCGCTCGGCACGTTGTTGCACGGACATGCGGTGGGCCTGCTTTGTCTGTTCGATCCGTTCTGCAATCGATCGCAGTTCCTGCAGAGCTTCGTTGCCTGAGAGGTGGCTGGCCTCGGCCAGTGCCAGCACGACTTCGGTCAATTCACCCAGCTGTTTTCCATAGGTGGCCACTTGCGTGACGATCTTCTGCTCCAGCTCAGGCTCGCCCAAGCCGGTCACCGTGATGTTGGTCGAGAACCAGCTCGGCAGAATTTCCTGATCGACTTCCCCACTCACAGGATGATTCAGAAACTGCTGCCAGAACTCGGTCGACCAGGGATTCAGCATGTAGTTGCCGGACATGTCCCACCTTTCGATTGCGCTGATGAACAGGCCGTCAGTTCCTTGACCAGGCACCCAGCACCCCGGCAGCAAGAACATTGGAATGAGTGCAAGCTAACACGGGCTTTCACCGTCAAACAACGGGGTGAGCAGAGGTTTCGACCAATGGCTAGTCAATCTCCGGGCAGGCCTTTCACTATCAGCCCATTGATACATCATTCATGCAGGATGCACTGATACAGTGCCATATTTGTAGTATCAAGGGTCGACGGATGATCCTGTCCAGAAGTGTCATTTCCCGCAGATCAGAGCCGCGACGCTTGTTTGCCACGGCAGACTGTGCTAAAAAATTGTCGCCACACACTTCCCTTGAAGGACGGGTGAATGGACAGAATGCGATCGACAAGCGCTCGAACGATGATTGCCTTCACCGCGGCATTGGCCGGGACTGCGCTCGCACAGCCTCTCCCGGAGCTGGTGCTGGACGGCAGCGGCACGACTGTCTCGGGTTTGTCCAGTGGTGCCTATATGGCGGTACAGGTTCATGTGGCCTTTTCCCGGAAGATCGCCGGAGCTGGTGTGGTGGCGGGTGGTCCCTACTACTGCGCACGTGGGAGTGTGCTGACTGCGTTGAACCAGTGTATGCAGACTCAGCCCGGTGGCCCCGATGAGGCCGCATTGCTGCAATCGGCTCGATCCTTTGCCGAGAATGAAACCATCGATGCGCTGAGCGGTTTGCAGACTGATCGGCTCTATCTTTTCAGCGGTACGGCAGACAATACAGTTACCCCTCCGGTGATGGAGGCGGCACGCGATTTCTATCTGGGGGCGGGTGTATCGGCCGAGAACATTCGCTATGTGACAGACGTTCCGGCTGGCCATGCGTTTCTTGCTGAAGGTGCGCAGAACAGCTGTGGTGTGACCCAGCCGGATTTCATCAATGACTGCGGAATCGATCAGGCCGGGGACATCCTGACGTGGTTATACGGTGAGCTGAATGCAGCCGGTACCCCCGATGCCAATCATCTGCATGTTTTCGAGCAGGATGAGTTCCTGGCGAATTCGGAAGCTCATGGTATGGATCAACTGGGTTTCGTGTATGTGCCGGCAAACTGTGCGGCGGGCGATACCTGCAAGCTGCATATCGCGTTTCACGGCTGCCAGCAGACACCGGATCAGATCGGCGATCTGTATGCCCGTACCACGGGATACAATCGATGGGCCGAGACGAACAACATGGTGGTGCTCTACCCCCAGGCGCATAGCGTTACTGCTTCTTCGAGCAATCCCCTGGGTGGCAATCCGAACGGATGTTGGGATTGGTGGGGCTACGATGATCCGGACTATGCCTTGCGCAGTGGTCGGCAGATGGCCGCTGTCGCAGGCATGGCAGACCGACTCGGTGCACCCTTGATGGGTGACCCTGATCCTGATCCTGATCCTGATCCTGATCCCGATCCCGATCCCGATCCCGATCCCGATCCCGATCCCGATCCCGATCCCGATCCCGATCCCGATCCCGATCCCGGCGAGTATTGCGTTCGCCATTCGACCGCCAACTGGACGCACTTCGTGGAGAGTCGTGCAGAGTTCTGCGGGCTTTTCTCACTGTGTGCGGTCGGTTCCGGCGATGCGATCGGCGGCTTTTTCGATGGCACGACGCTGTTTGAAAGCCCGGAAGGCGATTATTCAACCACGCCTTGTCAGTCGTGAGTCCGCACGCTCGCAGCGCTGTAGAAGTTCGAAGCCAGATGATAGAATCTCGCGCTGGAACCCGCATGCAGCGGGTCTGTTTCCCCTTCCAGAGAGCACAGCATGGCCGACTTTACTGCAGATTTTTGCGACGCCCACCCTGACAAGGTGTCTGTGCTGGGCCCGGGTTACGCCAATTATGGTGGCGCAACCATGGCTCAGGGTGAGGTGGTGACGATCCGACTGGATCGCAACAACAGCGATCTCATCACGCTTCTGAGAGATGAAGACGGGCAAGGAAAGGTCGTGGTCGTGGATGCTGATCAAGCCTATTACGCCATCGTCGGTGAGAACCTGATGAAATTTGCGCAGGCAAGTGGCTACACCGGGATCATCGTCAACGGCTATGTCAGAGACACGTTTCAGATCAAGGACATTCCAGTGGCACTGTACGCCCTGGGTACCTGCTCCCGAAAATACATTCCCGTCACGCAGGGCGAGCGTGATGTCTCCCTGTCATTCGGAGGCATCAACTTCAAACCGGGCGATTACGTGTACACGGATACCGATGGTGTGATCGTGACGGCCGAACCGCTAGCTTGATACCGGTTTTGTCTTGTTCTCGAGTCATGATGATCGTATGCAGGCTCCGGCCAGCACGGCTGTTGCGAATTCAACACCACTGGAGAATCTGCTGAGTCAGGTCTGGCTGGTGCGCTGACACAACTGACGTCCGATGTGCATGTTCTTCAATGCACGGTTTGCCCCTGCCATCGGCCTTAGACTTTTGTCCTCACAACACAGTCATTCATTCAGAGGAGAAACAGCATGGAAATCGGCTTCGGTGGCGGTATTCTCGGTTTTATCATTTTCGTACTTGATATCTACGCGGTCATCAAGATTGTTGGCAGTACAGCAAGCACCCTGAAGAAGCTTGTCTGGGTACTGATTGTCCTGCTCCTGCCGGTCATCGGACTCATTGCCTGGTTTCTTCTCGGCCCGAAATCCTGATTGTCCCGAGGCTGGCAGTCTCACTTGACCAGGCAGGACAGGTCGTTCCTCCTCGACAAGGCGGTAAGGGTTATTCCTCAGGCAAGCGGGATGACCCGAACGTGATGAACCGTACCGGATAAGAAGGAAACGGCAAAACGCAAAGGTCAAGACGGAAACGACCAGACGGGCGCGGTGAACCGGGCCGGCCCGTCGGCCCTATCTTCAAACAGGTCAGCCAGCTTTCAAACAGCTCAGCCAGTAGCCGCCCTCCTCTCATTCAGCCAGTAACCCTCGGTGTTACTGTGCCTGACAGGCGGGCTACGGGCATTTCGTTGATCGGCATGTGCAGCGCAGCAGCCAGCAAGCCCAATACAACACCGGCCATCCACATGCTGTCGTAGCTGCCGCTGCTGTCGTAGAGCTTCCCCCCGAGCCAGACACCCATAAAGCTGCCGATCTGGTGGCTCAGAAACACGATACCGAACAAGGTGCCCATATAACGAGTGCCGAACACCTGTGCCACGATGCCCGTTGTCAATGGTACGGTGGATAGCCAGAGCAGTCCCATCACGGCAGCAAAGACCAGTACGACAATAGGCGTCTTGGGCAATATCAGCAAGGCCGTGATGGCAACAGCGCGAGCGGTATAGATGAAGCTCAGGCTGTATTTCATGCTGAAGCGTTGCCCGGCAACTCCCGACAACAGGGAGCCTGCGATGTTGAACAGGCCAATCAATGCAAGACTGTAGGCGCCGATATTCGGATCCAGCCCGATATCGCGCACATAGGCGGGAAAATGGACCGTGATGAACGCCACGTGGAAGCCGCAGACGAAAAAGCCCAGTGTCAGCAATACAAAGCCTCGATGTGACAGCGCTTCGTGCAGGGCCGCCTGCAGTGTCTGCTCGTCCTGTGCCTGATTGGCGGAGGCGCCATGAGGCAGTATCCACGCCAGCGGCACTAACACCAGTGCCAGTAGCGCCAGCATGACCAGCGCCTGCTGCCAGCCGAAGTTGTTGATGAACATCTGACCGATGGGTGAAAACAGAACCTGCCCTGCCGATCCTGCGGCCGTACCGATGCCCAGCACAAATGCGCGTTTCTCCGGTCCGACCGCCCTTGCCATCGATGCCATGGCAAGCGTAAAGGCCGAAAACGCTATACCAAGTCCGGACAGCACGCCGCCCGTCAGATACAGCAGTGTCTGCGAATCCGACAGAGCCATGCCGTAGACACCGGCAAAGTAGGCGATTGCGCCACCGATGATGACCCGGCTGGAGCCCCAACGATCGGCCAGTATGCCGGCTATCGGCAAACCGAGACCCCAGAACAGGTTCTGCAAGGCCATGGCCAGACCAAAGGTCTCGCGGGACCAGCCCTGGGCCGCTGTCATGGGTTCCAGAAAGAGGCCGAAAGAGGAACGAATCCCGAATCCGATGGCCGAGATCAGGCAGCCTGCCACGATGATGACGACCGGCGTCCGCCACGGGGTCCTGGGTGATGTCATGAGCGGGTATCTCGAGTTGGTGTGCTTGCGTGAACCTGTTCAACGGAATGGGTGGCCGCACACAAGGCATAGCGTGTACTCCTACCGCCGCCGGGGAGCTTGTACAAACAGTCCTTGGCAACAAGATCTGCAAGCTCTCGAGTGGAGGTAGCCTTGCTGACCCGGCCAAGACTGCCATATTTGCTGGCATTGATGCCGTCGGGGAATTCCTCACCCCAGCCATCCAGCATGCGATTGAGTATCTTGACTTGCCGCTCACTCAGGACAGTCTGTGCGTGCAGTCGCCAGAAACGTGCCTTGCGGATGACTCGATCGAATCGTTGCTGACCCTGCAACATGGCATCGCTCAGAACATCGAGAAACCAGCTCAGCCAGGGCGTGATATCCAGACTGCCGCGCTGACTCTTCTCGAGAATGTCGTAATACTGGGCGCGACGTTGCATGATGGCGGCACTGTGAGAATAGTAGCGAACGCTGACGCCCTCGGCCTGCGCCAGGGCCCGGTCGGTCAGGGCCCGAGCCACGCGGCCATTGCCATCATCGAATGGATGCAGCGTGATGAACCACAGATGCGCTATCCCTGCCCGCACGAAAGGGTCGATGTCTGTCGGTGGCCGATTGAACCAGCGGGTGAATCGCCGCAACTCTGCATCCAGCCTGTTGCCCGGAGGTGCTTCGAAATGCACGGTGGGGCGGTCGATTCGTCCGGAAACCACCTGCATCAGGTCATCGCCTCGAAGACTGCCGATACGCAGGGTCTGGGTCAGCGAGGGGTCGGTGAACAGAGACGCCTGCCATTGGCAAAGTATATCGGTGCTCAAGGGGGTGCTGATCTGTGTGGTTGCTTCCAGCAGTAGCTGTACCAGCGAATCGGTCTGTTGATTGCCGTGTTTCTTCAGATTGGGAAAGCCGGCCTTGTCCAGTCCGAGCTGCGTGATGACCGATGAGCGCAGCGAGGCAACGTCCAGGTGTTCCCCCTCGATTTCGCTACTGCGCAAGGCCGAGGCTATCAGCGCGTCAACTTGCGCAGCATCCAGTTCCGCGCTGCTGGCCCTGTCCTCGTCGGAACCGGACAGGGATTCATGTTGCGCGATGAGGTGGGCGCGTCGGGATGCCAATTCCGCAAGGCGTGGTTGCAGGTCTTCAGACTGCCAGTGAAATGCGGGACCGGCCTTTGCCTGCCAGTCTTTCAGCTCCCAGATATACATGGTGGGTGTTCCACGTCGGATGATTGCCTGTGAGCCGAATAGTATCGGCTATTCGGCTCATGATTTGAGCCGAATAGTAGCAGATATTCGGCTCATGATTCCAATTCATCCATCAGACACAACAACACCCCATTGGTCCAGCCGAAACCATCCTGAACCTCGTACTCACCGCCTCCGGCCAGCACACCCGGTTGCTCCACATTGTATTTTTCCACCAGAGCACCTGTGGCCTGATAGATCGTCAGGTTGTTGTCTATCCAGCGGCGGGCGCCCTCTTCGGCTTGCGCCTGATAGCCGTAACGTGTCAACCCTCGATACACGATCCACTGCAGCGGTGCCCAGCCGTTGGGAGAATCCCATTGCTGCCCGGTATTGACCAGCGTCGTCACCCATCCCCCCGGCCTGAGGTACTGCGCATGGATCTGCGCGGCCACGCTGGAAGCCTGTTCGGTGGTGGCCAGTTCGAAGAACAAAGGATAGGCAGCGGCGAGTGATCTGCTGGGTAGACATTGCCAGTCCGGCAACGACAGATCAGTGAAGAATCCGGCGTCGGCGTCGAAGAACAGCGTCTGGATCGCCTTCTGTCTGGCCTGTGCCCGTTTTTCAAAGGCCTGCTGTTGCGACTCATCGCCAATCAGTCCATAGGTATCCGCCAGTACCGATTCCAGCTTGTACATCAGGCAGTTCAGGTCGACGGGCAACACTTCGCTGGTCTGAATGCTCGCCATGGTCCGACCATCGGCAAACCAGCGCGAGCTATAGTCCCAACCCGACTCGGCGCCGGCGCGGATATCACGATAGACATCGACCTTCTGCCGCTGGCTTTGCTCTGCAATCTCAACGTCCTCGGCATGGCTCTCCTGGCGTGGCATGCAGGCATCATCCCAGTAACGATTGAGGTGAAAACCGCTGGCCAGCACCACGCGTTGACTGGCAGGCTTGTGCTCGCTGAGCGTATCGGACCCGTTCATCCAGAAATCATACTCACGCCGCAGCTGTGGCAGATAGCGGCGGTAGGTGTCGTCATCATGGCTGAGCTCTGCCAGCAACTCGACCATCAGGGCGAAGAACGGGGGCTGGGAGCGCGTGCAGTAATAGCTGCGATTGCCGTTGGGAATGAAACCGATCTGATCGATCAGCCAGGCAAAGTTTGCCACCATGTTGCGCAGCATGTCGACGCGGCCTGACGCGGCCAGCCCCAGCATGGTGAAATAGCTGTCCCAGTAGTAGATTTCCCGAAAGCGACCGCCGGGCACGATGTAGGGCTCAGGCAATGCCAGCAGGGAACTGTGCGGCTGCGGCTCATCCTGAGCCCGGGTCAGAACGTCCCACAGTTGCTCTATATGCTCGCGTACCGGTCGGCGTTCCTGTGAAAGCAGGTTTGTGTCGCGGGTTTCAGGCAGATGGAAATTCGTTTCGACAAACTCGCGCAGATCGAAGTCCGGTGAGGACTGCTCTTCCAGGAAGGCAGCCATGATGGCTGCCGGTTCGGTCAGCGGAACAGCATCGACGAAGGTCTTCGAATCGCCCAGAACCTGACGGTTCTGCACTGCCTGAAACAGCTCTCGGTACGTCTGGTCCGGGGTGTCGATTCGACTCATGCATGCACTCGCCTGCCGCCCCTTGCCAGCTCTCTGGCGACGGCCTTCGGATTGATCTGTTCGGCCCGCAGCAACGGCGGGCCGGCATACTCACGCAGTGGCGGCTTGTGACAACACTACAACAGCAGCATGGCCACGCCGACAACAGCGCCAGTCCAGAGCAAGGCTACTACGCAATAACCCATGATGTCACGGATACCCAGGCCGGCAATGGCCAGCAGCGGCAAGGCCCAGAACGGTTGAATCATGTTGGTCCAGGCATCTCCCCAGGCCACAGCCATGGTTGCCTTGCTCAGGGTAACCCCGAGAGCTTCGGCAGCAGGCAGCACGATCGGCGCCTGAACGGCCCATTGTCCGCCACCGGACGGCACGAAGAAATTCACGATGCCGGCGCTGAGAAAAGTCAGCAACGGGAAGGTGGTGGGCGTTGAGATTTCCACAAACCATAAGGAGATGGAAGCCGCGAGACCCGAGCCCACCATCATGCCCATGATGCCGGCATACATCGGGAATTGCAGCACGATGCCGCCGGTGGTCTTGATGGCTTCGTTCAGGGCGCGCAGGTAGTTGGCAGGCGTCCAGTGCAGGAGGATTCCGGCAAACAGAAACAGGAAGTTGACGCTGTTCAATCCCAGCGTGCCACCACTTGCAAAATAGTGGAACAGATAGGCAGCTCCCATCAGGCCAAGCAGCACCGGTACCACCGGGCTGTGTTCGATCCTCTCGGCAGGCGTCATGTCGGCGCGAGCCTTGACGCTGGGCTCCTCCGCTTCCTTCAGCTTCTCCGGATCCACCTCCAGAACCTCATCGCTCTTCGGAATCATCATCCGGTTCAGTACCGGTAGCGTGATGAACAGGATCAGGGTCACCAGCAAGACCTGCCAGCTGAATATCGTCTCTGAAACGGGAATGGCCTGGCCACCAGTCAGTTGTGACAAGGCGTCATCGCCCGGCGAGGCTACTTTCAGGGGAATGGATGCAGACAGACCGGCGTGCCAGACCAGGAAGCCGGTGTACGCGGATGCAACCAGCAGTGGATAGTGAATGCCGCGAACACGCGTTGCCAGTTCTCTGGCCATCAGTGCCCCGACGATCAACCCGAATCCCCAGTTGATCCAGCAGGCTGCCAATGCAACCACGGTGACCAGTACGACCGCCTGGCGCGGATCCTTCGCCAGGCCTGCAATGGCGGCCAACGCCTTGCGCACGGGTTTGCTCATGGCGAGGACGTAGCCCGTGACCAGAATCAGCACCATCTGCATGGCAAAGGCCAGCAGACTCCAGAAACCATCACCCCAGTAGCCAACCATCTCCACCGGACTTTTTCCTTCACTCAATATGCCGCCGATGAAGACGATGAACGTGATGAAGGCGGCGAAGAGAAACGCATCCGGTAGCCATCGGCGTACGATTTTCGTGAAAAAACTGGCTAGGGCCTGGATCATCAGATACCTCTTTGTGATCAGCTGTGGTCTTGGAAAGTGGCAATCAGAAGCACCGGGCATCGCCTTGCCATGCGAATGGCCATACCCTGCTCCGTCGAGCCGGCTATGATCTCATGAGTCGATCCCGTTTGCAGCTTTTTTAACGTCCCTCACGCAGTGCTTCTTCCGCGGCGCGCTCGCTGTCGAAGATGGTGACACGCCGTCGCCGCTCCAGCGTCTGCCCAAGCTTTCTTCGCAGGAATGCGGAGGTGGAATAGCGAGTCACACGCTTGTAGAGTCTCTCCTCCAAGTCATCGACCATCTCCGACCAGTCATGAGTCAGCGCATCATCGATCTGTGTCTGATCGTAGTTGACCACCACATCGACCTTGCGGGCCAGGGGCAGAAGCACTGTCTCGACCCGGTGCCGGATGTCATTCATGTCAGCCGTCGTGCGAATGGTCATCTTGGCCAGGTTGATGAACAGGATGTCGCGCTCCGAGTCATACTGGATACGCTGCGTCAGGCTCAGCGTCAGCAGATCTTCCTTCAGACCCATTGGCGCATCGATGAAGATGCGCGGGTCCATCACGGTCAGCTCACCGACGTGTGGCGTGAATCCCATGTGGGCCAACACATCACGTTCAAGGTCGATGCCGGGTGCAACCTCGATCAGGTTGATGCCGTTTTCGTCCAGACGTAGAACACAACGTTCGGTCACGTACAACACGGGCTGGCCAAGACGTTGCGCGCGAGCGCCGGAAAAGGTGATCTGTTCGACCGCCGACCCGAACTTGCGCGCACGGCCCTCACTGACAATCTGCAATGCGCCATCGACGACCCTGGCATCCAGACCGCTGGCGGTGAAGGAGCCGGTGAACACCAGGTGGCGCGCATTCTGGCTGATATTGATGAAGCCGCCCGCACCCGCCAGTCTGGGGCCAAAGCGAGAGACGTTGACATTGCCTGTTGCATCCACCTCCGCCATTCCGAGACAGGCCATATCCAGACCGCCGCCGTCGTAGAAATCGAACTGACTGCCCTGCGCGATGATGGCCTCGGTGTTGACGGCTGCGCCGAAATCCAGGCCCGAGGCCGGCTGGCCGCCGATGATGCCGGGTTCTGCGGTCAGCGTGAGGTGGTGCAGCAG
The DNA here is from genome assembly GCA_947492525.1 of uncultured Granulosicoccus sp. Lineage (GTDB taxonomy): Bacteria > Pseudomonadota > Gammaproteobacteria > Granulosicoccales > Granulosicoccaceae > Granulosicoccus. The sequence goes on along the minus strand of CANLNQ010000028.1, from coordinate 22,447 downwards.
ATCCTCCTCGGCCGCAACTCCCGATACGCCTTCGGGCATGCCGATACCCAGATTGACCACACCGCCGATGGGCAGCTCGAATGCAGCGCGGCGAGCGATGATCTTGCGCAGGTCCAGCGGCGCGGCAACTGCCTTGCCCTCCGGTGCCTTGTAGCGACCCGTGAAATAGCGGTTGTACTGTGTGGCATAGGTTTGTGGGTGCAACTCTGGCGGGGACAGCACCACGGCGTCGACCAGCATGCCGGGTATCACCACATCGCGCGCCGGCAGTGTGCCCTTGGCCGCTATCTGGTCCACCTGAACGATGACCACGCCGCCGGAGTTGCGCGCCGCCATGGCCTGGGCAAGATTGTCGAGAATGAGCGCCTCACGTTCCATCGTGATGTTGCCGTGTTCGTCGGCCGTCGAGCCGCGCAGTAACGCCACATGAATCGGCATGGCGTGATAGAACAGTCGCTCCACGCCACCGACCGTGATCAGCTCGACCAGATCCGGTGATGCTCGACCATTGACCTTGCCGCCATCCTGTCTCGGATCGACAAAGGTCTCCAGACCGACGTGCGTGAGCGTGCCGGGCTTGCCGGCAGCGATGTCTCTGTAGAGGTGAGAAATGACACCTTGCGGAAAATTGTAGCCTTCGATGTCCCCGGCAACGGCCCGCGCGGCCAGTTTCGGAATCAGGCCCCAATGACCGCCGATGATCCGTTTCACCAGACCCGGCGCTGCCAGGCGGTTCAGTCCACGCTCCTGTCCATCACCCTGGCCGGCTGCGAACAGCAGAGTCAGGTCGCGCGGATGCGATTCCTCTTCATGGCGATCTGCCAGTGCCTTGAGCAAGGCATCGGGAACGCCCGCGCCGACAAAACCCGATGTGCTTACCGTGTCCCCGGAGTGAATCAGCGCTGCTGCACCGCGCTGCGATACCACCTTGTTCAGCATGGGCCTTCCCCGATTGCGTGCTACCGGTGTATTACACCTGCATTACACCATCGAGCCAAGCACTATCACGGTTATGGTCGCCACGACGGGAATGGCCACGGCACAGACAAAGATATCGGCATAGCTCTGCTTGTGGGTCAGACCACAGATGCCCAGGAGTGTGATGACCGCGCCATTGTGTGGCAAGGCATCAAAGCCACCGGATGACAGCGCCGTCACTCGGTGCATCAATCCCATGCCGATCCCCTGTGCATTACCCAGTTCGGCAAACTGTTCGCCAAGTGCGCTCAGCGCAATGGACATGCCGCCTGACGCCGATCCGGTGATGCCGGCCAGCACATTGACTGCCACGGCCAATGAGGCCAGTGGGTTGTCGGGAAACAGGTCAAGTACCACGTCACGCACGATCAGGAACGCAGGCAGTGCTGCTATGACCGCGCCGTAGCCGACCTCGGACGCCGTGTTGAAGATGGGCAGCAGCGAGCCCATGGTCCCCTGGTTGACACTGTCCTTGACACTCTCGAAACGCTTCCAGTTGGTGGCAATGACCAGCAGGATCGAACTCACCAGGGCAACGATGATGGCCCAGATGCCGGCAACCGAACTCAATGACGTTGCGCCATACTTGTCTTCTGCCAGATAGCCAGCGTCCAGGTTGGGAAAGACCAGGTAGGTCAACAGCGCGTTCAGTGCAATGACCATGACAACCGGTGCAATGGCCAGCGCGAATGCCGGCAATTCGACATCGTCTGGCAGAGCGGCATCCGCCGCCATGCGCTCGTGCTGGCCATAGCCTTCGCTGCGTGCCCTTGCCGCCTGAGAGCGCCGGTTCAGCCAGAGGATGCCGCCGAACAACATGATCAGACCCGCCAGGGTGCCAAGCACCGGTGCTGCGAATGCATTGGTACCGAAATACGGCATGGGGATGGCATTCTGGATGGCCGGCGTGCCCGGCAATGCCGTCATGGTGAAGGTGAAGGAGCCGAGCGCTATGGCGGCAGGCAGCAGGCGCTTGGGTATGTCGGCCTGGCGGAACAAAGCATTGGCAATCGGATAGATGGCAAAGGCCACGACGAACAGAGAGACGCCGCCGAAGGTCAGGACCCCGCAGGCAAGCACGACGGCCGTGATTGCCCGATGGGCGCCCACGGCTTCCACGATCCTCTCGGCGATGACTCGGGCAGAGCCACTGTCCGCCATGACCTTGCCGAAGATGGCGCCGAGCAGAAACAAGGGAAAATACAGGATGACGTAGCCACCCAGTGCCTTCATGAACACCTGGGTATAGGTCGCCAGTACCGGTAGATCGCCACTCATCAGTACGGCCAACAGCGCCAGAATCGGCGCCAGTATCAGCACATTGATGCCCCTGTAGGCGAGGTACATCAACAAACCCAGAGACAGAAATATTCCGATCAATCCCATGACACTCTCCCTTTCCCTGTTTGGCAACGTAGCCTGCGAATTATTGCATGTTGCGAGCGAGTGGTGAGGCTTGTCGTATCAATTTCCTGGTACGGTCAGAACATCGATGGTCGATGCCTGCAGCACCTGTTCCGTGACGCTTCCCAGAGCCCATCGAGCAAGTAGATGTCTGCCGTGTGTTGACATCACGATCACGTCCGCGTGTATGTCCGAGGCTGTTGCCAGAATTTCATGGGCAACCGATACGTCTACGGGTCGTACAACCTCCGTGAGCCGACTGATGCGGATGGTGCGCAGCTGCGTGGCCAGATTGCGCAGGGCATCGCTACGCAGATTTCGAATATAGTCTTGCTGGCTTTCCCCGGACAGCGTGTCCGCCATTGCCAGGTTCAATGCGGGAGTCTCGAACACGTGCACGATGGTGGCATCCAGATTCATGCTGTGTTGCAGGCGCTGAAACCGATTCAGCGCGTTTCCGGCACAGTCGGATAAATCGGTAGTGAGCAATGCCTGTTTGTAGGGAGCGACTGGCAGAGCGTTGACCATCAGCACCGGGCAATCGACCTTTCTGATCGTGCGTTCGGCGGTGGTGCCGACAAAGGCATCCTTGAGCAATTGGCGACGGTGTGGCCCCAGAATCAGCAGATCGGGGCGGAGCGTGTTCACGGCCTCGTTGATGCCTGCGAAAGGATCTGCCCGAATGATGTGGGTCTCGCAGGAGACCGTATCGATAGTGCCGAGCGTGCTGGCCAGTTCATCCAGAAGCGCCCTGGCATCGGAGGCCTCGCGATCCACAAGTCGCCTGGGACGATCATCATCAACCACGTGTACCAGGTGGATTCGGGCGCCTGTTTGCCGAGCCAGCAGCACGGCACGGCGCAAGGCTCGGTCGGAGCGTTCGGAAAAATCCGTTGCCAGCATCATCGATTGCATGAGCGCTCTCATCGATAGCGAGTTTATCTGTATTCAAGCATGATTTTGCATTGTCTGGTTGATGACAATCAAGCTTCTGCGTCGAACGCAGGTGCACGACGCGAAGGACACAGCCAAGACCAGGTAAGACAACGCATCTTCCGTCAGGGCAGCCATGTGAGTTACTGTTGACTCCCTGGCCGCTTCATGCCTCCAATGTGCTCGCTGAGCCGCAAGCACGGCACCCGTGAAGAAGGCCGGGCTGGTGAACCAGGGGCTGCAGACGCCCTGCAACAACAAAGAGAGAAACAGTGAAGGACAATAAGAAGAACGTGAAGAACGACCCCATGGAAGACATCACTCGCTCCTTTGTCGAAATCTGGCAAAACAACACCAGCATGTTTCATGATCTGATGAGCCAGTCGCAGCAGATGATGGCCAGCTCTCTCGATGCGATGCAGAACACGGATCCGATGAATGTCACGCCGGCCTTCGAGAGCGCCGCCAGAATGATGGCCGGCGACCCGATGAAGCTCATGCAGGCCAGTCAGGAGCTCTGGAAGGAACATCTGGTACTGATGCAGCAGATGATGTTGAAAAGTGAGGCGAGCCTGGAGGATGCCTTTCAGCACAAGCACGACAGACGCTTCAAGCACGATGACTGGAGCAACAACCCCCTGTTCGATTACATTCGACGGTCCTACCTTCTGACGTCCAGTCGTCTGGTTGAGATCATGACGTCGGTTGAAGGCATCGACGAGGACGACAAGAAGAAGATCGTGTTTCACTCGCAGTTGCTGGCCGATGCCTTTTCACCGTCCAACTTCCTGCTGACGAACCCTGAAGCGATTCGCACGATGATCGAGACAGGTGGGCAGAGCATCATGAAAGGCATGCAGAACCTGCAACGCGACCTCGACCCCAAGACCAGTCAGCTCAGCATCATGATGAGCGATCCGGATGCGTTCACCCTGGGAGAGAACATTGCCACAACCCCGGGCAAGGTCGTCTATCAGAACGATCTGGTGCAGCTCATCCAGTACGAACCGACCACGGCCAAGGTCTACCAGCGGCCGCTTGTCATAGCCCCGCCCTGGATCAACAAATACTACATCCTCGATCTGCAGCCGAAAAACTCCTTCATTGCCTGGGCAGTTGCGCAGGGCTACACCGTATTTGTCATCTCGTGGGTGAATCCGGATGCAAAACTGGGCGAGAAAACGTTCGAGGACTACATGCAGGAAGGCATTCTGGATGTGCTGGACGCGGTGGAAGCCGCGACCGGTGAGCCGGAGGTTTCGATGATCGGTTATTGCATCGGCGGAACACTGCTGAGCGCGACGCTGGCCTACATGGCGGCAAAAGGCGATGATCGCATCAAGGCCGCAACCTTCTTCGCATCCCAGGCTGACTTCTCCGAGGCGGGCGATCTGAAGCTGTTCACGGACGAGGCGCAGGTCGACAATCTCGAGCGCATGATGGAGAAAAAAGGCTATCTGGAAGGCAGTTCCATGGCCACGACCTTCAATCTCCTGCGCGCCAACGATCTGATCTGGTCTTTCTATGTCGACAACTACCTGCTTGGCAAGGACCCGATGAAGTTCGACCTGCTCTACTGGAACGCCGATTCCACACGCATGCCGAAGGAGACGCACCTGTTCTACTTGCGTGAGATGTATATCAACAACAATCTGGCAAAGCCCGGTGGCATCTCTCTCAAGGGCGTGCCCATCGATCTTTCCCGGATCACCATCCCCGTCTACCTGCAGGCAGCGAAAGAGGATCACATCGCCCCCTACCCGTCTGTCTTCAAATCCACGGGTCTGTATTCGGGGCCGGTGCGTTTTCTGCTGGCAGGCTCAGGTCATATCGCCGGCGTGATCAATCCGCCGGTTGCCGGGAAATACAATCACTGGATCAATGAGGATGAACCAAAGGATCTGGATGAATGGCTGGACGGCGCTGAGGAATTTGCAGGCTCGTGGTGGAACGATTGGGATCGCTGGCTGGCGCCCCTGTCCGGCAAGAAGGTGGCCAAACGCATTCCGGGTGCCGGGAAGCTGGATGTCATCGAATCGGCTCCCGGTTCCTACGTCACCATCAAGAGTTGAGGCTGCTCCCGGCCGGGCAAGAAATGTTTGCAACCGCTTGCAAGGCAAGGCATCATCGGCGGACGTCATCGATGGTCGGCCAAGGGGCGGACCCCATTCGGTGACGCGCCCGATTCAGGACAGTAGCCGAGAGCAGATGTGAAAAAACTTGATCTTGTTACCATTGGCCGGTCTTCGGTCGACCTCTATGGCGCTCAGGTTGGCGGCCGGCTCGAGGACATGCGTTCCTTCGACAAGTACATCGGTGGCAGCCCGACCAATATCGCCTGCGGCACAGCACGCCTGGGGCTGAAGTCGGCCGTCATCACCGGCGTGGGCGATGAGCACATGGGGCGTTTCATCACCGAGGAATTGCAGCGGGAAGGCGTGGATACGCGCGGTGTCAAGGTCGATCCCGAGCGTCTGACGGCACTGGTGCTGCTGGGCATCCGGGATCAGGAGCAGTTTCCCTTGATCTTCTACCGTGAGCAGTGCGCAGACATGGCACTCACGGTGAATGATATCGATGCGGACCTGATCCGTGACGCGCGGGCGGTGGTGGCCACCGGAACCCATCTGAGTCACCCGCAAGTGGAAGCGGCAACGCTCAAGGCTCTGGAGATAGCCCGTCAGGATGGCATGCGTACGGCACTGGATATCGACTATCGCCCGAACCTCTGGGGTGTGGCGGGTCACGGTGATGGCGAGAGTCGTTTCGTGGCCTCCGAGCAGGTGACGGCCAAGCTGCAGTCCACGCTGCATCTGTTCGATCTCATCGTGGGTACCGAAGAAGAATTTCACATAGCCGGTGGAACGACCGACACCATCGCGGCGCTTCGGGCAGTCAGAGCAGTTTCGGCTGCAGCCCTGATCTGCAAGCGTGGCGCCGCCGGTGCGGTTGCCTTCACCGGTGCCATACCCGACACACTGGATGAAGGCGAAAGCGGACCGGGTTTCGCCATCGAGGTGTTCAATGTGCTGGGCGCAGGTGACGGCTTCATGTCCGGTCTGCTGAAGGGCTGGCTCGATGGAGAAGACTGGCCAACCGCGCTCAAGTACGCCAACGCCTGTGGAGCCTTTGCTGTCAGTCGGCACGGATGTACACCGGCCTACCCCAGCTGGGAGGAACTGCAGTACTTCTTCGAACACGGCATCAGACAGCCAGACCTGCGTAACGACCTTGCACTGGAGCAGGTTCACTGGGCCACCAATCGGCAGCTGGATTGGCCTGTGGTCAGAGTGTTCGCCTTCGATCATCGCAGCCAGCTGGAAGAGCTGGATGGCGCCACCGATGAGAAGATTGGACAGTTCAAGCTGCTGTGTCTGAACGCTGCCAACAAGGTGGCGGGTGGTCAAGCCGGTTATGGACTGCTGTGCGATGATCGCCTGGGCCGGGAGGCCCTGTATCGTGCCGTTGATACGCCGTTGTGGATCGGACGCCCGGTTGAATGGCCCGGCTCTCGCCCATTGACGCTCGAACCGAGTATCGGACCTGATCTGGGGGGATTGGCGCAATGGCCTCGGGATCAGATCGTCAAGGTCTTGTGTTTCTGTCATCCGGATGATGACGATGCGGTCTGGGCGGATCAGGAAGCCACCATCGTGCGGCTGTTCCATGCGTGTCGTCGAAACCGGCTGGAATTCCTGCTCGAAGTCATACCTTCCAAGGTTGCCGCGGTCGATGATGCCACCACAGCGCGAGTCATCGAGCGTTTCTATGCGGCCGGCGTCTACCCGGACTGGTGGAAGCTGGAACCCATGCGCAGCGCGCAAGCCTGGCAGCAGACCATCGATGCGATCGAGCGGCACGATCCGCACACACGCGGCATCGTGGTCCTGGGGCTGGGTGAGAGTGAGGAAAAACTGGCCGAGAGTTTTGCTGTCGCCGCCCGCTATCCTCTGGTCAAGGGCTTCGCCGTCGGACGTACCATCTTCGCTCAGAGCGCCAGTCAGTGGATGCGAGGTGAGCTATCCGATGAACAGGCGATTGCCACCATGGCGGATAACTATCAACGGCTCTGTACACTGTGGGATGAAGCGCAGCAAGCCGCTCGACGCTGAACAATCTGTCGCGTTTCAACCTCGACCGCAATCGTAGAAGACTGGAGTCAGCGTGATGACAGAGTTGTTGAGAAAGCCGTTCGGTAGCCACGGCAAGGTCCACGAGATCACCCCCGCCAGTGCCGGCTGGCGCTATGTCGGATTCTCGCTGTATCGGCTGCGAGCTGGTGAGATGGCAAGCGAAGCGACTGGTGACAGAGAAGTGATGCTTGTCATGGTCGAGGGCAAGGCGGATTTGCACGGTGGCGATCAGCACTGGGGCGTGCTCGGAGAACGCATGAGTGTGTTCGAACGTTTGCCCCCTCACTGTCTGTATCTGCCCAATGGCACGACCTGGGAGGCGACGGCCGAAACGGATTGTGTCATCGCGGTGTGTTCCGCGCCTGGCAAAGGGGGGCATGAAGCGCGCCGGATCGGCCCTGAGGGCATTACCCTGACCGAGCGTGGCAAGGGATCCAATACACGCTATATCAACAACATCGCCATGGAAAACGAAGATTTCTGTGATTCACTGCTTGTCACGGAAGTCTTCACACCCGCGGGCAACTGGTCTTCCTACCCCAGTCACCGGCATGACGAAGATGATTTCCCGCGCATCACCTATCTGGAAGAGACCTACTATCATCGCCTGAACCCATCGAACGGGTTTGGTCTGCAGCGCGTCTACACCGATGATGGCTCACTGGATGAGCCCATGGCCGTCTCCGATGGCGACGTGGTACTGGTGCCGCGTGGGCACCACCCCTGCGCCGCTCCGCACGGGTTTGACATGTACTACCTGAACGTGATGGCCGGCCCATTGCGCAAATGGCGTTTCGTCCCGGCTCCGGAAGTCGAATGGATTCTTGAGCGCGATGCCTGAGAGCCACGAGCGGCTGGAACAGCCACTCCTCGGACAAGCAGGCTCGGCTCGCCTACACTGGTGGCACTTTTGAGTCTGGACGGAACATCCTTGAAGAGCAAGCGCAACGATCCGTGTCATTGCGGCAGTGGGAAGAAGTACAAGAAGTGCTGCATGCAGGCCGAAATGGGTCTGTCGGGTGGCGATATTCTACGCGTGCTGCATCAGCTTCGCCCCAACCTGAAACAGGCGGCAGTCGTGCAATACGGCAATTCGGTCGAAAAAGCGGCCTGGGAAGACTTTGCACGTTGGGGGAGCGAAGTCATTGCGCGCGAAGAGCAGGCCTACAAGGATGCGTTCAGCGACTGGTATCTGTACGCCTGGCTACCGGATGACACGGCGCTGGGTCGCGATACCTTTTCCTCGCCCTTGTCCGACTACCCTATCGCTGCTGACTATCTGAAGGACAATCGGCGCGTGCTGGGTCCTGTCGAACAGGGTGTGATCGATGTGGCCGCGACAGCACCTTACAGCTTTCATGAGGTGACAGCCATTGCCGGGGATGGTCGCCTGCATCTGCGGGAGCTGTATACCGAACAGGCTGTTCTGGTGGAAGCCGTTGGCAGTGAGTCCTATGCCGAAGGAGATGTGCTTTTCTGCACCGTGGTGGGTGTCAACGGGGTATCGGTCATTCTGGGCTGCATGCCCAATGTCCTGTCGGTGGCTGAACAGGCAACAGTGGAGGCTCACCGGGAAAAGTGGAAAGCCGAGGAAGGCGGCAAGATCGATCGCCGTCTGCTGTATCTGCATGACACGGAGCTGAGGCGCTTGTATTTCGTGCTGCTGGCAAAGGCACAGAAGGCCAGATTGCACTAGTGTACTGGCCTCCGCGTGGGCTGGTCACGTGCACTGGCTCCGCGTGGGTTGGTTACGGGCACTGGGTCCGCGTGGGCTGGTCACGGATGGGCGCCTTGCCCGTGGTTTCTCGGATGATCAGCTCCGCGCTGACTTCGATCGTTTGTACCGGGCTGTCGGGACTTCTGATGCGATCCAGTACCGTGCTGGCCAGCATATGCCCCAGTTTTTTCGGGTAGACGGCCATGGTGGTCAACGGCGGCATCCCGGCTTCGGCATCTCGAATATCATCGAAGCCGATGACGGAGATGTCTTGTCCTGGTTGCAGACCCAAGCGGGAAATGGCAACGCAGGCACCCAGAGCAACCATGTCCCCATTGCATACGATCGCAGTCATTTCCGGATAGGCTCTATGGAGTTCGTGCATGGAGTGGATACCGGCGAGCTTGTCGTCCGCTGAGGTCCATACCACGCCAGAGCCCAGGCCACGTTCAGACATCGCCTCGCGGTAGCCTTGTATTCTCTCGCTTCTGACCACGGTCATGTCCGTGCCCCCCAGATAGGCGATATGGCGGTGACCCAGGTCCGCCAGGTATCGGGTGCCGGTCAGGGTCGCTTCGGCATTGCGAATGCCGACGTGATCGGTGTCGCTGCACGCATCACGCAGAAAGGTGACGGTCGGCAGCTTGTTGGCCTCCAGAAGCCTGAAGGTGTCGGGGGAGGTGCCAAGTGCAGGAACCCACAGCAATGCACCTCGTCGATGGCGTATGACGGACTCGATATGTCGATGCTGTCTTTCAAGTTCATCGCGAGTGTCGAAGATCGACACGACGTAATCCTCGGTCTCCAGAAAATCGACGACACCACTGACAACCTCGGCATTGAACGGATTCGCCAGTTGGTTGATGACAAAGCCGACTTCGCGGTTTTCACCCGAACGCATCGATGCCGCCCGCCTATCGAGCACATAATTGAGTCGCTTTGCCGCCTCCAGGACGCGTTCACGTGTCTGGTTTGAAATGCGCCCCGTGCCGCGCATCACCTGGCTGACCGTGGGAATGGAAACGCCCGCCTCTTTGGCAACGGTACTCAATGTCGGCTTTTTCGTCATGCCTCTTCAGTGATCCAAGGTCAGCAAGTCTGAACAGAATGTGTGAGTACCGCGCAGGAATCAAGCATTCGATTGCGGTATCTGATACTCGTAGGCACGTGTCCGATTTCCACCGCTCACAAAACGGTTGACAGCGATATAACGATATATCATAGTCGATTCCTGTTTGGCAGGACCGCCGGATTCAACTCGAAATTGGCAAATAGGTGTTTGCCGGGCAGTCGGTAGGTAGCTTGTAAATCTGCTCGTGATGGGCATTGGCGATCATGTCATGCCTGGAATTTCAACTCCAAGAGGAAACGCATGAATCTACAATCAAATCTTGTCGGCGCCGTAGCCGGCGTCGTTGTTCTCTGTTCCGCGGCGGCGGCACAGGCTGATGTCATGTTCTGGTCTACACAGGCTCGCCCCATCGAAGAAGCACAGGCCATGCGAGACACCGTGTTGAGCGGGTACGAGGGGACCGTCGACTATCAGCCAAACGAAGATGGTCCGTGGCTGACACGTCTGCAGGCGGAATTGCAAGCCGAATCCGGTTCGATTGGTGTGCTGGGTGCACTGCATGGCAACTTCTCGGCAATGTCCGCGGACGACCTGGTGAGCCTGGATGATCTGGGTGTTTCGGCTGCCAGCGATACCTTCAATGAGCTGGCACGTCTGGGTACTGACAAGCTGTTGTATGTACCATGGATGCAGGCCAGTTACATCATGGCGGCCAACAAGAAGGCGCTCGAGTTTCTGCCGGAAGGGGCTGATATCGATGCACTGAGCTATGACCAGCTCATCGCCTGGGCGGCCAATGTGCATGAGGCCACGGGTTCACCCAAGTTCGGTTTTCCGGCAGGCCCCAAGGGCCTGAAGCATCGCTTCTTTCAAGGCTATCTCTACCCGTCCTACACCAACGGTGTGGTGCGAACATTTGCCTCTGACGAAGCGGTAACCGCATGGGAGAAGTTTGCCGAGCTGTGGGAACACACCAATCCGGCATCCACCAATTTCTCCTTCCTGCAGGAGCAGCTTCTGTCCGGCGATGCGTGGATCGTGTTCGACCACACGTCGCGTCTTGCACAGGCATTCAATGAGCGTCCTGATGATTTTGTCGCCTTCCCTGCTCCTGCCGGTCCGACCGGTCGTGGTTTCATGCCCGTGCTTGCCGGTGTTGCCATTCCGAAGACGGCACCTGACATGGAAGAATCCAAGGCACTCATACAATACCTGCTGAAGCCTGAGACTCAGCTGGAAACACTGCGGGCGACCAGCTTCTTCCCGGTCGTGGAAGTGGAACTGCCTGACGATCTGCCACCTGCCGTGACAGCGGCCGGCGATGCGGTTGCCAAGATGAGCGCCTCTGCCGATGCCAACCCCGGTCTTCTGCCAGCCGGTCTGGGCGACAAGGGCGGAGATTTCAACCGCGTCTTTGTCGACACCTTCGAGCGCATCATTCTCGCCCGACAGGACATTCGCCAGGTTCTGGACGACCAGAAAGGCCGTCTGGCAGCCATCATGGAAGAGACCGGCGCTCCGTGCTGGGCACCCGATGCACCTTCCGAAGGTGCATGCCCCGTCGAGTAAGAGTCGTCCGCGACTGACCCACAAGCTGTTCGTCCGGGCCGCTTTGGCCCGGACGCCTCCTACATCTGATACGGCGCCCTGCGCCGATGACGGAGCGGTGTCATGAACCCCCGGTTGCTTCCCTATCTACTCATCCTGCCCGTTACCCTGTTCCTGGGCGTCTTTTTCATCTACCCGTTCGTGCTTGTGTCACAGCAGGCGTTCAGTACCGGTGGTGGCTTCACGCTGGATAATTTCCGGGACGTGGTCAGCTACTGGAAGTTTCCCATCTCGTTCAAGAACACGATGCTGCTGGCAGCAATCGTGGTCCCGTTGCAGCTGGTGTTGTCGCTGCTGATGGCCACCATGGTCAGCAAGATGGAGAAAGGGCGTGACCTGGTTCTGTATGTGTGGACCATCCCACTGGGTATCTCGGATCTGGCCGCAGGCATCATCTGGCTGGCCATCTTCGAGCAATCCGGATTCCTCAATTCCATGATGAGCGGCCTGGGTCTGATCGACCAGCCGGTCAATTTCCTTTCCTACCAGAACCCGCTCATCATATTCGTGGCCATCGCCCTGGCCGAAATCTGGCGTGCCACAGCGATCATGCTGGTGATACTGGTTGCCGGCATCGGCCTGATACCCAAGGAGTACTACGAAGCGGCCGAAGTCTTCGGCGCATCCCCCTGGAAACGCTTCACGAAGATCACCTTGCCGATGCTGCGGCCATCGTTGCAGACAGCACTGGTACTGCGTGTCGTTCTGGCTTTCGAAGTCTTTGCCGTGGTGGCAGCTCTGGGCGGCACCCTGTTTCCGGTACTCATGGGAGAAATCTACTCCTATCAGTTCGATCTGATGAATAACAATGCAGCAGCGGCACTTGCGCTCATCGTGCTTGCCATCTCGATCTTCTTCACGCTCATCATCCTTCGCGTCCTGCGTGTTCCCAAAGGAGCCACAATATGAATGACGTCGCAGCCGCGCCCGAACCCGTGCGTTCAACGCGCAAGACGGGGCGCTTTGTCTATATCGCCTCGGTCGGCCTGCTTTGCGCCTGGGTGCTTGTGCCGCTCTACTTCCTGTTGATCAATACGCTGTCTTCGCCAGAGACTGTCAACAGTTTTCCCAAGCCCTTCATTCCCGAGTTCGACATGGGCAGCATGAGCTTCTTTGCCGGTTATGGCGGAATGCTGTCGGCATTGAAGAACTCCATTGTCGTTGCCGTGATGACGATGATCCTGTCCATCTCGATCGGCGCGCCGGCAGGCTACGCCCTGTCGCGCTTCGACTTTCGGGGCAAGGAACTGTTCAGGATGCTGATCCTGCTGACACGGGCCTTCCCTCTGCCCTTGCTGGCGCTGCCCCTGGCGGTGCTGTTCATACGCACCGGTCTTGACGATACGGCTTTCGGTCTCGCCCTGGTACATACCACGCTGGCGATTCCGTTTGCCGTACTCATTACCTTCTCGCTGTTTTCGGGTATTCCGATCGAACTGGAAGAAGCGGCCTGGACATTGGGTTGCACCCGGCTCACGGCATTTACCAAGGTGGTGCTGCCGCTGATCCTGCCTGGCATAACGGCCTCTGCCATCTTCGCCTTCGTCATCTCATGGAACGAGGTGTTCGCCGCGGCGGTTCTGACCATCGAGAACCGGACGCTGACGGCGTTTCTACTGGTGAAACTCAGCGAAGCGCCGTTGCATCTGAAATTCGCGGGGGGCTTCATTCTCGTTGTACCGGCGCTGGTCTTCATCTTCGCCGTACGCAAGTATCTCTTCGCAATGTGGGGTATCGCAAACCGCTAGTCGGTCTGCCACAGGACACAAGGAAACTGGAAAATGGCTGAAATTCAGATAAAGAACATCGCCAAGACGTTCGGAGATTACACGGCGCTCCACGACATCAACCTGACGATTGCGGACCAGGAATTCATGGTTCTGCTTGGTGCCTCCGGTTGCGGTAAATCCACCTTGCTCAGAATCATCGCCGGGCTGGAGACTGCCAGTTCGGGTGAAGTATGGATCGGCGGCCGACGCATCGATCACCTGTCGCCCAAGGACAGGGGCATCGCAATGGTGTTTCAGAACTACGCGGTATTTCCGCATCTGACCGTCTTCGAGAACATCGGCTTCGGACTGCGCATGCAGAAGCTGCCCAATGATGAAGTGACTCGTCGGGTTGAGCGTACGGCATCACTCATGCACATCGAGCAGCTGCTCAAACGCTACTCGGGAGAGCTCTCGGGTGGTCAACGCCAGCGTGTGGCCGTGGCTCGCGCGCTGGCGATGGAGCCGGACGTGATACTGATGGATGAACCCCTGTCGAACCTGGATGCCTTGCTGCGTATGGAGATGCGAGCCGAGCTCAAGGGGGTTCTGGCCGAGAGCAAGACAACGGCCATCTACGTGACGCATGATCAGGTGGAAGCGATGAGCATGGCCGATCGCATCAGCGTCATGTACGAGGGAAATATCGTACAGGCTGCCTCGCCTATCGAGGTCTATCGCAATCCGGCGGCCGAGTTCGTGGCTGGATTCATCGGCAATCCGCCCATGAATTTCCTGCGTGCAACGCCTGCCGGTGATGGCAAATGGACGGTAGCCGGGCAGAACGTGGACGGTCCGACATCCGGTTCATCACCCTTGCAGTTTGCCATTCGACCCGAAGACATGCGTCTTGCCGATAGCGGCTTTTCAGCGACGGTAAAGGTGGTTGAGCCATTGGGCGCTCACCTGCTGGTGACCTGCGAGGTCGACGGCACGCTGCTGCGTGCAATTCTTGACAGCGACCTCTCGGTCAACCGAGGGGATCAACTGACGCTCGCGCCACAGTCTGATCGTGTGCGCTGGTTCGACCCAGAAACCACACTCGCTGTTGCGTGAGGCTACCGATGTCTGAAGAAGTGATCAACGCCGCCAGAGCCATACTGATCGATAATGATCGTGGTGGCTATACGGTGCCGACCAAGGGGCTCTACCCGTTCCAGTGGAACTGGGACAGTTGTCTCAGCGCTTTGGGGTTCGGGCATTTCGACGAGGCGCGAGCCTGGGCCGAGATACAGACGCTGTTCGACCATCAGTGGGAAGACGGAATGGTCCCGCATATCGTGTTCCATGAGGAGGATGATGGTTACTTTCCGGGGCCTTCTGTCTGGCAGACAGGGCGGCCGGTGCCAACGACAGGTATAACGCAGCCTGCCGTGGCAGGATTTGCCGTACGTCGTCTCTATGAGCGTGCGCAGGACAAGGCGCTGGCCGAAGAGCATGCTCGATCGCTGTTGCCAAAGGTAGCCGCCTGGCATGACTGGTTCTACCGTTGCCGTGATCCCGAAGGAAGCGGGCTTGTAGCCATCATCCATCCCTGGGAGTCAGGTCGCGACAACTCGGTGGATTGGGATGCCGCTCTGGAGCGTGTACCCACCGTTGGCGTGATGTCCTTTGAACGTCGTGACATTCTTCATGCCAACCCTGCCCACCGGCCGACCAACGCCCAGTACGATCGCTACGTGTGGCTGGTGCAACACTTCCGTTCACTGGGCTGGGACAATTCCCGTCTCCATGATGCCTCCCCGTTCCGTGTGGTGGATCCCGGCTTCAACGCGATCCTGATTCGAGCCTGTGATGATCTTGGATGGCTGGCGGACAAGCTCGGAGACAAGGACATCGCGGAGCGATCTCACGCGCAGGCAGCCCGAGGTATCACGGCGCTTGAAACACTGTGGAATGATGAGTTCGGCCAGTATCTGTGTTACGACCGAGCTGTGGGTGTGCCCGTCGAGAGTCCGTCGATTGGTGGACTTCTACCGGCATTTGCAGCGATACCGGATCATCGCGCAGCTGCGTTGGCGCGCACTATCGACAAGCTGGGTCAGAAGGCGAAGTATCTGATACCCAGTCATGACCCTGAGACTGCGGTTTATGACGGTGCTCGATACTGGCGTGGTCCGGCCTGGCTGATTGTCAATTACATGATCGCCGACGGTCTGGCCCGGGCCGGAGAAGAGGCAACCGTGGAGCGTATCGTGAACGACAGCCTGCTGCTCATCGAGGAGAGCGGTTTTGCCGAGTACTACGACCCGATCACTGGTGAGCCTTGCGGCGGCGGGAGATTTACCTGGACGGCGGCGATGGTGATCGAGTTTCTGACGCGAGAGCGCTAGAACGCCTCAGCAGATGTGTGCTAACGGCCAGCCCCCTGCCCTTTGGCAGGAGGCTGGCGAGCAAGACTCGACTTAAACGATGGTGGCCTGAGTAGCGGCACGCAGTTCCTCTTCGCTGACACCATCGGCGCATTCGACGATACGCAAACCGCCTTCGACAACATCGAGCACGCCAAGGTTGGTGATGATGCGATCGACAACGCCCTTGCCGGTCAACGGCAGCGTGCATTCCTTCAGCAGCTTGCTGTCGCCATGCTTGCTGGTGTGGTCCATGACTACCACGACACGACCCACGCCTGCCACCAGATCCATGGCACCGCCCATGCCCTTGACCAGCTTGCCCGGAATCATCCAGTTGGCCAGGTCACCGTTTTCAGCCACTTCCATGGCACCGAGAATGGCCATCGCGATCTTGCCGCCGCGAATCATGCCGAAGCTTTGTGAACTGTCGAAATACGCGGTTTGAGGCAATTCGGTGATCGTCTGCTTGCCGGCATTGATCAGATCCGCATCGATCTCGTCTTCGGTCGGGAATGGCCCCATACCCAGCATGCCGTTTTCTGACTGCAGCGTGACCTCCACGCCTTCAGGGATGTAATTGGAGACCAGGGTCGGAATCCCGATTCCCAGGTTCACGTACCAGCCGTTCTGCAGTTCCTGTGCGGCACGCGCGGCCATCTGATTGCGATCCCAAGCCATTATGCAGTCCTCACTGTACGTTGTTCGATCCTTTTTTCATGCTCGCCCTGAACAATCCGGTGCACGTAGATTCCGGGCAGATGAATGCTGTCCGGATCCAGTGAGCCTGTTGGTACGATTTCTTCCACTTCCACGACACAGATCTTGCCGCACATGGCTGCTGGCGGATTGAAATTGCGCGCAGTCTTCCGGAAAACCAGATTGCCGGTTTCATCCGCCTTCCAGGCCTTGACGATGGACAGATCGGCGAAGATACCTTCTTCCAGAATATAGGTCTCACCATTGAACTCCTTGTGCTCCTTGCCCTCGGCGATGACAGTGCCGACGCCGGTCTTGGTATAGAAGCCCGGTATGCCACAACCGGCTGATCGCATGCGTTCGGCCAGTGTTCCCTGTGGATTGAATTCCAGCTCCAGCTCGCCGGAGAGGTACTGGCGCATGAATTCGGCGTTCTCGCCCACATAGGAGGAGATCATCTTCTTTACCTGCCGCGTTTGCAGCAGGATGCCGATACCGAAGTCGTCAACGCCTGCATTGTTGGAGGCGAAAGTCAGGTCCTTTGTACCTGCATCCTTGATGGCGCCGAGGAGAAGTTCGGGAATTCCGCACAGGCCGAAGCCTCCGGCGGCGATGAGCATGCCATCCTGCAGTACTCCATCGAGAGCCTCTGCGGCACTGCCATACACTTTATTCATGCTGCGACCTTTGTTGATTCCATGGGGTCTGGCATCCCGTGCTGATCGCCGGGGCAGCCTGTTGGCTCGCTGCCAGACAAGTGATGCACTATCGGTAAACATGATAACCGAAGAAAACCCGTTCTGCTGATCCGCATGCGAGTGTGTAGATGTACCTTTGGGTTGCACTGGAGCGCGCCGCTCCGCCATCATGCAAGTCGTCCCTGAGCCTTTTTGCGAGATGCCTGTTCAAGCGAATGCGCAAATTCAGTCGTATCCGGTCGTTCCTCGACACCGCCCTGTCGTACCGGTCCAAACGGGGCTCGCGCGCCTGGCTGCTCCTGTTGGTGGCGCTTGGTCTGCATGGCAACGTGCAGGCTGTCACCAATATCCGTTTCCACGATACCGATCGTGATGGACGGATCAGCGCCGGCGAATATCGAGACTATCTCCTGCGGCAGCTGCGTGTGTCCAGAAGCGTGCTGGATAGAGACGACGACGGTGAAATCTCGGCGGCAGAGATCGAGGCCTTGTCCGGAGCGCTCGACAGTATCAATGATCGTGTGGACAGCTTCGAAATCGATACACCCGATGGCCTTGAGCTTCATGCCTTTGCCGAACAGGAAGGCCTGCTCGAATCACCCGAGGATGCGCCCGGGAGCTGGTCTGCGCGCTGGGGGGTTCTGGTACGCGGCAATCTGGAATCGCTGAGTCTCTTTTCCGATGCCAAACCCTTGAATTCGGCCAGTTCGGCAACTGTTTCCTATTCTCAGGATTTCAATGACAAACAGTCCTGGTCAACCATCAAGGGTGTACTCATGCGCCCCGTGCGGTTCGATTCCAGGCCCAATCTCATATTCCTGCCCAGCGTGTCATTGAATCGCACGTCCTACAACAAGCCTTCCACCTCCGGTACGGACACACTGATATTGCGTGCGGCCATCGATCGCCTGTACACGCTACCGAGTGTGGAGTCGGTTCAGAATCTGAATTTCCGTGTCAATCCGGCCTACATCACCGACTCGCGATTCGATTCGGCCATCGTGTCGGCCGAGCTTCGTCTGCAACCCATGGCAACCGGCCTGGGGATCGGCCAGACCATTCCGGCTGGCGCATTCCAGTTTCACTGGCTGCCCAATATTTTCTCGGAGTATGGACGCGTGCTGCGACAGGAGGACAGCAGCGAAGAAAAATCGCGGTTCTTCCGCATCGGTCCGGGCATCGAACTTGAAATCTGGCTGCGTGAATTCCGGCGTCTGCGTGCCTCGCTATCCGCTCAGCACTTGCTGAGCCTCAAGCCGGAGTCGCGCAGTCGCAAGAACATCGAACTGGCCGTTGCTCTTGGGCTGGACAATTCCGGTCACCTTGCCCTGCAATTGAAATACGTCAACGGTGACAGTTCGGCCAAACTCGAGGATGAGCATTTCTGGACTCTCGGGCTGGGCGTGAAGTACTGAGTTCGTTCGGCCACCCCTACCCGGTCCCCTGTGAACGGGGTCTCCTCACCGTGATGCGCGAACCATTGACCGGGTTTTCCAGGCTGCGTGGCCGTATCCTCTTTAAGAGGCTCGACCCGGGAAGCGTTGCATCGGGAAGGCATTCAGCAGAAGCCCTGCGCCCCGATCACCCATGGCGCGCAGACCGCGATCGAACAGGGGGAGGGAAAGAAGGTACACGATCAGCCCGGTCGCGGCCCCGGCCGTCACGATGGACACGAAAGCACCATATTGGTCATACAGTTTGCCCAACGCCGGGGTGATGGCCAGCACAGGGAAGCCGTGTAACAGATAAATGGCCAGACTTCGCTTGCCGGCGATTGACAGAACGTTGCCCAGACGGCCGACGATGGCAAACAATGTCCACAGCATGATCAGTGCGATGGACATGAGCAGCGCTCGCATCAGGATACCGTGCAGCACAGTGACTTCCAGCACCGCGAACCCATGGCTACCGTACAGCCAGCCCGGCCCTGTTTGTGCAAGCCACAACGCGGTTGCCAGAGACAGGCTCGTTACTGACAGTGCAACGGTGACACCGACAGAGGTGCCCGCTGCACGTTCAAGACTGCTCTGCCCATAGGTGTAGCCAGCGATGAACCAGGGCAGGAAGTACAATGCTCTGTCGAGTGCTGGAACATATTCCACCGCAGGGACTGCACCACTGAACAACGCGATGATCACACTGCCCGCCAAGGCCAGACGTGGGTAGTGCCGCGCCATGGACAAGGCCAGCAACCACCAGACCATGGCGCAGAGAAACCACAGAATCCAGAACGGATCTACCCATTCGAATTGCTTGTTCGAATCGGTCAGCGGCAGATAGAAGGCATAAAGGCACTGAAAGGCAAGTAGAAGGCTTGTTAACACCGCCACTCTGTAGCGCAGCTTGCCCGGTCTGCTCGTCATGCCGGCCAGAAAGATAAACGCCGGCATGTGAAAGGCGTAGATCGTGGTGAGCACATAACGGATCAACCCGTCATCCCAGTAGTTGCTCGCTTCCAGCCAGTGTCCTGCCACTACCATGGCAATCAGTAGCCCCTTGGCGCTGTCGAGCTGATCATTGCGTGCGTTCATCGATCGTCCCTTGCGGCGGTAAACGAACAGGGTCGGACCCGATTCGATACCTTATGAGAGATGGAAAAAGCAGAGATAACGACGGCCCTGCTGTCCTTTGGCGGAAATTAGCAGCTGCCTGGATGTCGCCGGCTTTATTGAAAAAATGCCGAACCACGATTCTTCTCGTGGAAGTACGAACGGAGAAGTGATTGGCGACGGGAAAAACGATAACAGCGCGGTCTGCCGCCAACAGGAGATCCATTTCATCAGTCGAGACGTTGCGATTGCATGATGGATACGATTCACCGATGGACTTTCCAATCTGCAATGCACCGCAATATGTCAGGGTGTTGACGAAAATCAAAAGAACAGAAGATATAATTTCACAAGAGTTGTGAAGTTATCAAGTCATTGATTTTATTGATTAATATGAACCTTTCCTTTTATTATGCGAAACAGTTCCATTTAATATTGCATTGCAAAATTCGTATCCATACAATCGACTCAGGAGATGGGAATACGTCTCTTGCAACCCAATCGGAGTCAGACAATGCAAAACGTGACGGAAAACATGAACGAACAATTCAAGCAGTTGATGGATATGCAGACCCGCTCTCTCGAACCGATGCGCGTCTATGCAGAAGTTGCCGCGGATGTTTTCGAGCAGATAGTTCGCAAGAACTACGCTGTGGTTGGTGATGTACTGGAATACTCGACCAAGCAGGCACAGATGCCGCTCTCCAGCGACAACTTCGCTGATGTCACCTCCAACCAGATGGCCGAGACCAAGGCACTGGCGGAACAGATGAGTACGCGAATGAACGAATACGCCGAGATTGCTCAGGACTTCTCCAGCAAGGTCAAGGAAGCATCGGAATCCGTGACTGCCTCTTTCAAATAAGGCGTCGTATCTACACAGGGGTTGACGGTTTGCACTTGCAGACCGACTACCCGCAGTTACAAGGGCCATGGATGATGAGGAATCGTCAATCGCCTGTCTTTTTCCTCATATCAGGGAGTTACAGATGAAAGAAGTCAACGAACAATTCGCAGAATGGCAGAAGAAAACGCTTGAGAGCATCGAGCCCATGCAGAAAGTGGCTGCCGAAGCGTTCGAGCGCATTGCTCGCAAGAACTACGAAATGATGGGTGACATGGTTGAATACGCCGTCACGCAGGTGAAGACACCGATCAATTCGCAGAACCCGCAGGAAACCTACGAGCAGTGCCTGGCAGAGACCAAGGCATTCGCGGAAAAGGTCAATACGCGTGCCAGCGAATACGTGGAACTTGCCAGTGAACTGGGTGAGCTGGCCAAATCCAAGTCAGCCGCCCCTGCAGCCTCAGCTCCGGCCAAGGCCAAGAAGGAAAAGAAAGCCGAGGCTGAAGCAGCCTGATCTGACTGACCCTTCTGTTGCAGTGCTCCTGATCAGCGACGCTGCTTGATCAGAACCGGTTCGCCCAGAGAAGTCATTGTCGGTGGCCTCTATCGCAGGACTCCTTGACGGGCGAACCGTTTTCTCACCAACTCAGCCGCTGGTTGTCGGCAACCGAGAACCGCTGATCTTCACCGCTGATTGGACAGGTGAACTGCAGGGATACTGACTGCAACTGCAGGTCACACTCGTGTGAGTCCTCCGCTTCACTGCCGTAAAGCCTGTCACCCGCTATGGGGTAGCCCAGAAAGCTCAGATGACGGCGTATCTGATGCTTGCGCCCGGTCAGTAGTTGGACGTTGACCAGCGAAAATCCGGAGCGGTGTTCAACATGCGAGAAAAGGCTTCTGGCGCTCTTGCCATCCACCTTTTCATCGACCTCATGATCTTCGGCGAACACGCTGAAATCGCCTTTCACGATTGCCTGATAGCGCTTGTCTACAGCATTGTCTCTGAACATCTCGCTGAACAGTCGAGCAGCCCGCTTGTTGTGGCATAGCAGCATCAGACCCGTGGTGGCGCGATCCAGACGATGAACCATGAAAACGGGTCGCTCCGCGCAATCGAGCATTGCCGGCAGATGGGTCTCTACCCAGCGATTGATACTGGCGAAGTCTCCCCAACGACTGCCCTGACAATATAGTCCGTATGGCTTGAACCAGACGCTGTAGTCGTGAGCATCATGCACCAGGCCAGGTTCAGGCACTGTTTGCTCAAGCAGTCGGGCGTTGTAGTTGAGGGCCAGCCTGTCCCCCACTTGCAGCGGTTTGCTGGCACGTCTCAAGCGCTTCGTGCCCTTGCCACGCGATAACCATACCGCGCCCTTTTGCATGGCATCCTTGATCCGGGTTTGCGACAGACCGGTGTGACTGGCCAGCAGCTGGCTGGCCTTGAGGCTCTGATTGTCCTCATCCACTGTCAGGATGGTCTCGACGATATCTGGCATTGGTTTCCGCACGCGTTGTGGAGGCATACTCTACCGTGTTTTTCCAGATACGGTGAAGCTTGCAGGATTGCCATCGCATTGCTGCATATCCTTCTTGCCGAAGAGTAGCTTGACCGACAAGCCGACAAGCCGACAAGCCGACAAGCCGACAAGCCGACAAGCCGACAAGCCGACAAGCCGACAAGCCGAC
>CANLNQ010000027.1 GCA_947492525.1 uncultured Granulosicoccus sp. | reverse complement strand
GAACGCTCGTTGATGCGTTGGTCGGAACGGTGTTCACGTTCGACCGGAATGAGCGTTCATCTTCGCCGGAATACGCAGCTATGGCAGCATGCTGCTAATTGCCTTGAATGATGATCAAAAACACGCAAACAAGACGAGATAAGGTGCCTCTGATCAAAGAAATTTCATGTTTTTCAGACACTTATCATGGTCCGACCCGCGCGGACCGTGGGGATCCCCCCTGCTAATCCCCCCAAATGAGAATCAAAAACATGCCAACAAGCCGACATAAAGCGCCTCTCATCGAAGGACTTTCATGTTTATCAGACACTTGTCATGGTCCGACCCGTGGGGGTGGGTAGACTGGGGGGATGGATACTTGGAATGGTGTGGAGAGGCGGCTGCGGTCGGAGCGGCGGGCTTATACGGTGGGCACGCTGGTGAGTTGTGCCGTGGCGCCGCGACGAATGGTGGGTCGGCGACAGGGTGACCGCCGTTTTGCCGTGCTCGATCGTTTTGACAGCGGCGTTGTGATGCTCGCCGTGTTGCTGATGCTGCTGTCGATCACCGATTCGGTATTCACGCTGACACTGATCTCCCGCGGAGGCACCGAGGTCAATCCCTTCATGAATGCACTGCTGCAACACAGCGTCTGGGCTTTCACCGCCGTGAAGATGCTGTTGACAGGTATTCCGGCCATCCTGCTCGTCGCTGCCGGCAACCTGCTCGTGTTCAAGCGCTGGCGGGCGCGTTCGGTACTGGCGGCGCTGGTCGGGCTGTATCTCGGCCTGATCGCCTACGAACTGGTACTGCTCTCAATCAGCTGAGGTTGTGCGTTTGCCGGCTTTTTTCTGAGCACGCGAATCACCCAGCAAGCCCGCCGCCCGGCGTCGCTCATCACGAGGCGGCAACGAGAAGGTGTCACGGTAGCATTTGGAAAAATGCGGCGCAGAGATGAAGCCGCAGGCCAGCGCAATGTCCACGATCGGCATGCTGCTCTGCAGCAGCAACTGGCGCGCACGCTCCAGCCTCAATTCCAGATAATACCTTGTGGGCACACAATGCAGGTAACGCTGGAACAGGCGCTCCAGCTGTCGCCGTGACAGGCCGACATGATGAGACAGCTCGTCCAGCGTCATCGGCTCCTCGATATTGGCTTCCATCAGGGACACCGCTTCGGCCAGCTTCGGTTGGCTCGCACCAATCCGCTGTGTCAGCGGAACCCGCTGCCGGTCATTCTTGTCGCGAATGCGCTCGCACATGAATTGCTCGGATATCCGCGTGGCCAACTCCTTGCCATGGCACTGGCGTATCTCGCTGAGCAACATGTCCAGCGGCGCCGTACCACCGGCACAGGTATAACGCTTCCGGTCGATCTCGAACAATTCGGGCGAAATCACCAGATGCGGAAACTCTTCGCGGGCAGCCGCCAGGTTCTCCCAGTGGATGGTACAGCGGTAGTCATGGAGCAGATCGGCCCGTGCCAGCAGATAGGTCCCGGTACAGATCGCCCCCAGAACAGTCCCCTGCTTGTCCAGTTGCCGTAGCCATTGCATTCCCGGCTCATCCTTGACCAGATGCACATTCAGGCCACTGCAGACAAAGACGGCATCATAACGCTCTCGCGTCTGCGCACTGTGCTCCACCGGAAAGTGAATGCCATTGCTGCACGGCACTTCCCGACCATCGCTGGACACCAGCGTCCAGCGATAGAGAGCCTGACCACTCAGCTGATTGGCCATGCGCAAGGTTTCCAGAGCGCTGCTGAATGCCAGCATGGAAAACTGCGGTACCAGATAAAAGGCTATGTTGATCGTTCTGTCGGCAGAGCCGATCATGAGTCATTCAATGGGGGCATCACGAGCACCGGCTATGGCTCTCTGGGCGCGAGTCAATCACCCGAGCAGAGAGCCGACCGGGGTGACCTAGTAGTTGGCGTCCGGAAACGCCGCTTTGCGCACTTTAATATATTCCAGCAGTGCTTCGTCAATTGCAGGGTCAATTGCCGGAGCTTCGTAACTGTTCAGTGCCGCTTTCCATCGCACATTGGCACGTTGCGCCGCATCAAGCGAGCCTTCGGCCTGCCATTGCTCGTAACTGTTGTTGTCCGAGATTTCCGATCGCCAGAAGGCACTCTGGAAGTTGGCCTGGGTATGCGAGCAACCCAGAAAGTGATTTCCGGGGCCCACCTCACGCAAGGCATCCAGCGCCTGCCCGTTCTCACTCAAGTCGATTCCACCGAGCAGGACACTCAGCATGCTCGCCTGGTCGGCGTCCATCATGAATTTTTCGTAGCCCATGGCCAATCCACCTTCCAGCCAGCCTGCGGTGTGCAGCATGAAATTCACACCCGCCATGGCCGCCGATTGCAGCGTGTTGGCCGCTTCATAGGCCGCCTGCGCATCCGGCAACTTGGAGGCACACAGACCGCCGCCACTTCTGAACGGCACCCCGAGCCGCCGCGCCAGCGAGGCCGCGATATACATGACTTGAGTCGGCTCCGGCGAGCCAAAGGTAGGCGCACCCGATTGCATCGAGATGGAGCTGGCAAAGGTGCCGAACACCACCGGTGCGCCGGGGCGAACCAGCTGCACGAAAGCCATCCCGGCCAGTGCCTCGGCCAGAATCTGTGCCGCCGTGCCCGCCACCGTTACCGGCGACATCGCACCGGCCAGGATGAAGGGTGAAATGATGCATCCCTGATTGGCCCGCGCATACACCTTCGCCGCGCCGAGCATGGTTTCATCGAAGGTCATGGGCGAGTTGGCGTTGATCAGGTTGACGACCACCGTCTTCTCCTGCCCGGTCGCAGGATCGATGAAGTCATCCCCGAACAGCAGCTTCGCCATCGCCACCGTGTCTTCTGCACGCTCGGGCGCTGTCACCGACCCCATGAAGGGTTTGTCGCTGTAGCGCATGTGCGCGTACACCATGTCGAAATGCCGCTTGTTGACCGGCAGATCCACCGGCTCGCACACGGTTCCGCCCGAATGATGCAGCGACTTGCTCATGTAAGCGAGCTTGACGAAATTCTGGAAGTCTTCGATGGTCGCGTAACGTCGCCCCTTGTCCAGATCGTGCACGAACGGCGGGCCATAGGCTGGCACCATCACCGTATTGTCGCCACCGATGACCACCGAGTTCGCCGGGTTGCGAGCATGCTGGGTGAAGATAGCCGGCGCACTGTCCTTGACCAGTTTGCGGCACAGACCGCGAGGAAAGCGAACCCGCTCGCCCTGCACATCGGCACCCGCATTGCGCCACAGTTCCAGAGCCTCGGCGTCATCCCGGAAGTCGATGCCGATCTCTTCCAGAATGGTGTCCGCGTTGTGCTCGATCAGTTCGAGCCCTTCTTCGTTGAGAATCTCGTAATACGGGATCTTGCGCTTGATATAGGCTTGAGCAGCCGTACCGGCTGCAGCTCGAGCACGCTTGGCTTCACGCCCACCGCCTCGTCGCCTGCCTCGCGCAGGTGCACCTTCTGTACTCATCGGCCTGATCTTCTGTTGGTCATGTCGCCTGACATGATGAACTGCCGGGCAGACCTTCAGTGTTGCAGCGAACGACGTGATCGTTACACCAAACGACCTGTCGGCAATGATGCTGTCAGATGGCGTCGACCAGGGAGTAACAGCTACGCACGAAATTGGCCTGCGATTTCGTCTGTATGCGACGGCGGTTGTCCCGGCGCACGCGGCGAATGGCCTGCTCGGGATCCACCCCGAATTCAACCAGAATGCGCGCCGCAATCATGCCGGTACGACCCAGGCCGGCATAACAGTGAATGGCTACTCGCTCACCGATTCGCAGGGCATGACGGATGCGCTCGCCTTCGACGGCCCAGACATCCTCGAACTCCTGATTGGGAATATCCATATCGATGATGGGCAGATGCTTCCACCACATCCCGGCGTTCTGCACAGCCGCCGGCAGGCCTTCGACCCTGTTCATCTTCAGCTCGTGAGGCTCCACCAGACACAAGACGCCATTGGCTCCCCATTCGACAATCTCGTTGACATCCGTCTGCAGCAGGCGCTTGCTGCCGGAGGCCGGCTTGTCGATACGCGTGCCCGGGCAGGCCACCAGTCCCATGCAACCAACCGAACCCGGCACGTTGATGGTATCGATGGGGTTGGCCGGCAGGGGTTTTCTCAATCCTAGAACCATGGTCTTGTCAGTTTCTCGCTACCTGGTCGAATGCAGTGAACGCCATGGCGTCCTCAGCGGCAAAGCCCCGGGCATCCGAACGGTTCGTGTTCTCAACAATTGGCAATATCATGTATGGCTCCACATCTCGCTGGCAGATCTTGATGTCTCGGCAGAGCAGACTATCCGTATCTGCCGTTGAATGGATCAGCAAGCGTCACAATCCGACAATTTCCTGAAAACCATGAACTGTAGGTTACATCGTACAATACCAACAGCGTCATCGACGCGCCTTCAGCCCGGACGCATCTTGCGCAGCCATTTGCCAGCCCTGGCGCGCAAACGGCGATTGGCCCTGGCCAGCTGAAGCTGCCAACGCCATCGGTACACGGATATATCGACCATGGCACTGGTTTCGCAGTTGAAATCCTCCTTGTACGTAGGGGGCTCGCCCCGCATGAAATCATAATAACTGCGGCCTGCATCACGATTGCGCTGCATCTCCATCAAATGGGCCAGCGTCAGCGACATGTAACGGTTCGAGTCCTTGCGGGTAAAACCACTCTGATAGTAGTAGCAGGTGTCGGCATCGTAGTAGCAATACAGCGCTGCCAGCAATCGATCGCCCAGATGAAAACGGACGATATCCACCGCACCATCGGCGAACAGCTGTTCACTCAGCTGCTGGTGAAACTGCTGAAAGCGGACCGAGGAAAAGACACTCTTTCGCTTCTTGAAGGCCTGCCGCTCATCGTTCAGCTCTGCCAGCTCACGGAAGGCGTCTTCAAAACCTGCCACTGAATCCACGGATGTCAGCACGATGCCACCATCCTTCGCCGCGGCTCTCTGGCTGCGCCGGATTCGCTTTGCGCGGCTGGCCCCCAGACTGTCCAGATACGCAGCTTCACCATCCTTCAGTGACAGACGGTAGCGCAGGCCTGCAGAGCGCACCCGTGCATGACTCTCTTCATCGGCCACCAGCAAGCGGTGCAACAGGGAACCCTCCAGCAGGCAGGGCATCTCCACGTGCGTCCAGTCAGAGAACTGCAACAGGTGATCTGCCGCCATGGTGCTGATTCGGGTCTGCAGCTCGACATCGGCCAGCAAGTCACCGTATTCGGTGGCCACCTCGTCAATGGTGGCCTCGCCGGTACCGGTCAACCGCAGACAGGCTCTGCCCGGTATGATGCCGCAGGCCTGGCGATACAGAGGTAACAGGCCAACCAGCTCACCATCACGGCGCCAGACCATGATGTGCAGATGATCATTCTTGCCCGCATAGACCTGCCACCAGGTGTAATGCCATTCCCAACGCATGAACACACTGCTGCCAGCGCATCGACTCTGCAGCCGATTCCAGTCTGCCGCCAGGTCCTTGAATGCAGCGCGGTCTGTAACTACTTCTGTTTCCAACGTGGGTACCGTGCCTGATAGCGGCATTGTTGTCATGTCCTTATGGCATTCGCCCGCTACCAACTCCATGACGTGCGAATTCTCGTTCTGGTTCACGGCCTGCTGCATGATAACCTTGAGCGTATGACTGACAAACTCAAAGCCCTAATCGATTCCCGCCCAATCCTGCTGGCAGATGGCGCCACAGGTACCAACCTGTTTGCGGCCGGACTACAGACTGGCGATGCTCCGGAGCTTTGGAACACGGAACACGCTGATCGTATCACCGATTTGCATCGCTCTTTTGTGAACGCGGGTTCAGACATCATACTGACTAACAGTTTCGGTGGTACTCACTATCGTCTGGCTCTGCACAAGGCGGGCCATAGAGTGGCTGAACTCAACCAGGCAGCCGCCAGGCTTGCTCGTGCCGAAGCCGATGCGGTTGAGCGCCCGGTCCTTGTGGCAGGATCCATGGGTCCCACCGGTGAAATCCTGCAACCCAATGGCCCCGTCAGCATCGATGAGGCCCGACGCGCCTTTGCCGAGCAGGCAGAAGCGCTGGCTGAAGGCGGTGCAGACATCCTGTGGATCGAGACCATCTCGTCGGCAGAGGAAATCGAGGCGGCAGTTCTGGGAGCCGCATCGATCGGATTGCCGATTGTCTACACCGTCAGTATCGACACCAATGGCCGCACCATGATGGGGCTGACCCCGGCGGAAACGCTGAAGATCAGTACCAGCCTCAATACGCCGATCACAGCCGTTGGCAGCAACTGTGGTGTCGGCGCTTCCGAGGTGGTCGCCGCCATCTGCAACCTCAACACCGCGGCCAGAAGTCTGGGCATCAGCCCGGCACTGGTCGCCAAGGCCAACTGCGGCATTCCTGACTACGTCGATGGCAAGATCGTCTACAGTGGTACGCCCGAACTCATGGCGCAATATGCCGTGCTGGCAGCAAACGCTGGCGCCTCGATCATCGGCGGCTGCTGCGGCACCACCCCGGAACACGTCAAGGCCATGCGCGATGCCATCGATCAGTGGCAACCCGGCGCTCCGGAACCGGATGTACAGACCATCACGAACGTTCTGGGAGAACTCTCGCAGGGCGCCAAGGCGCAGATGGCAGGCGACCTGAGCGTGGCCGGAGGATCAGCATCGGGTCGCGGCAGCCGCGTCTCGCGTCGTCGTCGCAGCACCTGAGACTGAACCGATGCCCAGCGCTGGAATGGCCCGGCCGTCCTGATTGAATCGATGACCACACATGGCAGTCGTTCAGCCATGGCGATATCATTGCCGACGCCACGAAACCCTCCTCTTTTTCTGCAGACAACCTGTTCGATTCCATCATGTTTGACAAGCATCTGACACCCAATCTGCTGGCAGCAGCCCTGGTGTTGCTGAGTTTCGCCCTGCCGGCTCCCTGGCAGGCTCTGATGCTGAGTACCGGCCTGTTTGCCCTGTCCGGCGCACTCACCAACTGGCTTGCCGTGCACATGCTGTTCGAACGTGTACCGGGCCTGTATGGTTCCGGCGTCATCACCTTGCATTTCGAGGAATTCAAGGCGGGCATCCTGCGCATGGTGCACGAGGAACTGTTCAGCAAGGACAAGGTGGAACGCCTGCTGTCGGCCAGAACCGAGACGTCCGCAGGTGTCGCCTCCGATACTGGCAAAACGCAATCCGGTACCGCCGGCCTGGGTGATGCCATCGATCTGGAGCCGATGCTCACGGCGATCGATCTGGATGCTGCCTACGACCAACTGGTAGCGACCATTGCCGAATCATCCTTTGGTTCCATGCTGGCCATGGTCGGTGGCGAAGCGGCTCTGCAGCCATTGCGCGAACCCTTCAAGGACCGCATGCGCGGTTTCCTGGCCGATGCGGCACGATCACCGCGCATCCAGGCGGCCATCGGAGAGCAGCTGGGCAAGGCGGCCAGCAGCGAACGCTTCGTCAACCGGCTCGATCAGCTACTGCGTGCACGGCTTGATGAAATGACGCCCGAAATGGTGCGCGACATCATGCAACGCATGATCCGTGAGCATCTGGGCTGGCTGGTTATCTGGGGTGGTGTGTTCGGTGGCCTGATCGGACTGCTGGCCGGCCTGTTCGGGCTGTTCAGCTGACAGGTAACCTGCTCGGGCGCCCAGTTCCCGTATCAGGATCGCGCCCGCAACGGCACCCCTTCGAATTCGATGCCCGCCCAACCGGTCTGCATGAACTGACGGATATTGGGGTGACTGTCGCCTTCGGGTGTGCGCAGAACATCCGCTCGATAGTAGGCGCCGAACAGCGCCAGCGTCTGCTCCTGGGTCAGCTCGTGCAGGCGGGCAAAGGCAAACACCTTGCAGGAACCGGTATTCTGCCCCGCCTCATTGTAGATTTCGTGATTGTAGAACCCAGTCGGAATGAAGGTGTAGAGACTGTTCACGAGCGCAATCACATCGGGGAATTCGATGCTCTCGGGCGCGGTGTTCAAGCGGTTCAGGAATAGCTCGAGTTCCATGGGGTGATCTTCTGCAGGAGACACTCAGGATAGTAGCAGCAACCGTGCAAACACCAGGCCGGACAGAGTATGTCCGGCCCGCATGGCCCGTTGAATCAGGCCTTGCCGTGGGTATTCTTGTAGTCGATGGCATCGACCGCCGCGATGGCACAGAGATTGACGATACCGCGTACCGTGGTTGATTCCGTGACCACATGGGCCGGTCTGTTCAAGCCCATCAACATAGGGCCAACCGGCAGCCCGTCGCCCAGCACCTTGACCATGTTGTAGGTGATGTTGGCGGCATCCAGATTCGGCATGACCAGCAGATTCGCGCCGCCGCTGAAACTCGCGTTGGGGAATATCCGGTCACGTGTCTCTTCCGACAGAGCCGCATCGGCGTGCATTTCGCCTTCCACGGCCAGTTCCGGATGCCGCTCCTGAAGCAGCTCCCGGGCCTTGCGCATCTTCAAGGCCGATTCATTGTTGCGACTGCCGAAGTTGGAATGCGACAGCATGCCCACCTTGGGAACCATACCGAAGCGCTTGACAATACTGGAGGCCATGAAGGCCGTCTCGGCCAGCTCTTCTGCCGTGGGGTTCAGGGTCACGTGCGTGTCGGTAAGAAACACCGTGCCCTTGTCCAGAATCATCAGCATCAGCGCCGAGATGTCGCTGACCTCCTCACGGATTCCGATTACCTCGCACAGATAACGCAAGTGGCGGGCATAGGCACCTTGCGTACCACACACCAGCGCATCGGCCTGACCTTCACGCACCATCAGCGCACCCAGCGCCGTCATGCGGGTGCGAATCACATTGGCCGCATAGCGCGGCGACACACCGGAACGCTCCATCAGCCGATGGTAGGCATCGACATGCTGTTCATAGTGCGGGTTGTTCTCCGGATCCACCACACTGAAGCCTTCACCGACGGTAAGGCGCAGACCCAATTCCTCGATCTTCGCCTGGATATCCTCCGGGCGACCCAGCAGAACCGGATGACAGATGGCGTCATCGACCAGAATCTGCGTCGCATTGAGCACACGCAGTGACTCACCCTCGGCCAGTACCACACGTTGGGTATCGGCCTGCGCCTGTTCGAAGACCGGCTTCATGATGAGTCCTGACCGGAAGATGAAGCTGTTGAGCTTGCGCCGATAGGCATCGAAATCGGTTATCGGCCGGGTAGCAACCCCTGTTTCCATCGCCGCTCGCGCTACCCGTTCGGGAATCTCCATCATCAGCCGCGGGTCGAAGGGCTTGGGAATCAGGTACTCGCGACCGAAGCGGAAAGGCTTGCCACCGTAGGCGGCGGATACCACATCGGACGCTTCCTTGGTGGCAATGTCGGCAATAGCCTCAACCGCTGCCGCCTGCATGGCACCGTTGATCTCGGTGGCCCCCACGTCCAGCGCCCCGCGAAACAGGAACGGGAAACACAGGACATTGTTGACCTGATTCGGGTAATCCGAACGACCGGTTGCCATGATGGCATCGTCTCGCACGGCGTGTACCACGTCGGGGCTGATCTCGGGGTCAGGGTTGGCCAGAGCCAGAATAAAGGGGGACGCTGCCATGCGTGATACCTGATCACCGTTGAGCACATTCGGCGCAGACAGCCCGAGAAAGACATCGGCATCATCGATGACATCATCCAGCGTGCGAGCGTCGGTGTCGCGCGCATAGGCACCCTTGTAAGGGTCCATGTTGTCACGCCCCTGATAGATAACGCCGTGCACATCGCACACCGTCACCTTCTCCTTGTTCAATCCCATGAACACCAGCAGATTCAGGCAGGCCAGCGCCGCAGCGCCTGCGCCGGAACACACCAGAGAGACCTCGTCCAGATTCTTGCCGGCAACCTTCAGACCGTTTCTGATGGCCGCCGCGACCACGATGGCAGTGCCGTGCTGATCATCGTGAAACACCGGAATCTTCATCTTCTCGCGCAAACGCTTCTCGATGACGAAGCACTCGGGTGCCTTGATATCTTCCAGATTGATACCGCCGAACGTCGGCTCCAGCAACTCGACCGCCTCGCAGAAGCGATCGACATCGGTCGTGTCCAGTTCCAGGTCGAACACATCGACATTGGCGAACTTCTTGAACAGCACCGCCTTGCCTTCCATGACCGGCTTGGACGCCAGTGCACCGATGGGTCCCAGACCCAGCACCGCCGTGCCATTGGTGATGACAGCCACCAGATTGCTGCGGGCGGTCATCTGCGCCGCCTCCAGCGGATCGCGGACGATTTCGTTGCACGCAGCGGCAACACCGGGCGAATAGGCCAGCGCCAGATCCCGCTGATTGACCATGTTCTTGGTGGCCGAGATCTCCAGCTTGCCCGGCGTGGGATAGCGGTGATAGTTCAGAGCGGCTTCCGCCAGAGACTCCTGCGCTTCCTGCTCACTGGCAGGCGAACGGTTCTTGCTGCCGGTATCGCCGGGTTTGTCACTCATCAATGGTTTTCCTGTGGTTGAATCCGACCCTCGTCAGCACGCTGACGAGGGCGGATCTGATGGAAGCTCAGTCTCAGGCTGCCTTGCTTGGCGTCAACAAGCCATCCTGCACGGCTCGATTGAAGGCACTGCAGACAGCCATCAGGGAGGCGGACACGATATTGCTGTGCAGCGCCGCACCGTAGCGAGTGGCGCCCTTGCCGGCCTGGATCTCGAAATAGCAGGCAGACTGCGCATCGGCACCGACGCCGGTGGCATGCTGGTGATAGTCCACCACGCGAAAATCCACATCCAGTGCCTGCTTGATGGCGTGCACGAACGCGTCGATGGGACCATTACCCTTGCCGTGAATCTCGACTTCCTTGCCATTGATCCTGACCACGGCAGTGAGTGTGCGAATGTTCTCGTCATCAGCGTCCTGCACACTGCTGTGGCGTACGAAAGCCAGCGGCGTCTGCAGGTCCAGAAAGGTGCTGTCAAAGGCTTCACGAATCGTTGCCGAGTTGACCTCCTTGCCTGTCTCCTCACTGATGGCCTGCACCACCTGACTGAATTCCATCTGCATGCGACGTGGCAGTTCCAGACCGAAGTCGCGCTCCAGAATGAAGGCTACCCCGCCCTTGCCCGATTGGCTGTTGACCCGAATGACCGCTTCATAGGTGCGTCCCAGATCGGCCGGATCGATTGGCAGATACGGCACTTCCCAGACCGGTGAATTGCTCTTGCGCATCGCGGAAAAGCCTTTCTTGATGGCATCCTGATGTGAGCCGGAAAAGGCGGTGAACACCAATTCGCCGGCATAGGGATGACGCGGATGCACCGGCAACTGATTGCAATGCTCAACGGTTCGCATCACTTCATAGATGTCGGAAAAATCCAGGCCCGGATCCACGCCCTGCGTGTACAGGTTCAGCGCCAACGTCACCAGATCCACATTACCGGTGCGCTCCCCGTTGCCGAACAGCGTGCCCTCGACACGATCGGCGCCGGCCAGCAGACCCAGCTCGGTAGCGGCCACCGCGCAACCTCTGTCGTTGTGCGGGTGCAGACTCAGACAGACGCTGTCACGGTTGCGGATGTTGTTCAGGAACCATTCGATCTGGTCGGCATGCACATTCGGCATGGACATCTCGACCGTTGCCGGCACATTCAGGATGGTCGGATTCTCGGGTGTGGGCTGCCAGATCTCGTTGACCGCATCGCACACCTCGACCGCATACGGCAGTTCAGTGCCGGTGAAACTCTCCGGAGAGTATTCGAACTGCCAGCGTGTGTCGGTCTGCCTGGCGGCATATTCGGCCACGATCTCGGCACCATCCACGGCAATCTGCTTGACACCGGCCTTGTCCATATTGAATACGACGCGCCGTTGCAGCTCGGAGGTAGAGTTGTACAGATGCAGGATGGCACTGGGTGCACCGCGTAAGGCCTCGAAGGTGCGTTCGATCAATGGCCGACGAGCCTGCGTCAAGACCTGCAGCGTGACATCCTCCGGCACTCGCCCTTCGTCGATCAACTGGCGAACGAAGTCGAAGTCCGTCTGCGAGGCGGCCGGAAAGCCGATCTCGATCTGCTTGAAGCCGATGGCCACCAGCAGGTCGAACATGCGCAGTTTGCGATCACTGCCCATCGGTTCGATCAGCGCCTGATTGCCATCGCGCAGATCCACGCTGCACCAGATGGGCGGCTTGGTCAGGGTGTTGTTCGGCCACTGGCGGTTCGTCATCGGAACCTGTGGGAAGGCGGGGTATTTAGTACTGGGATCGTTCATCATGAGATGTTTTCCTGGTGCGAAGCGTGTGATGGGTTTCGCGCAGCAATACACACCGCCGCCCGCTTGCGCATTCCCGGGCGACGGCGACTAAGCGAGCGCAGCAGCAGGAGCAAGGGACGGTTCGAACCGTTCACGGCAATGGGGTACAGGGGATTGGCGACAAAGGACATGACATTCTCTTGGATTGCGTCACCGGGCTCTGTCTGTTCAGTGGTTGGAGATACCCGGAAGAGTGAGGCTACATCGCAGACTCTTCAGACATTCTCAGGAGCCACGACGGATCGTTACCCGGTCCGCCTTATACAGCGGCCGGGCGCATAAGCCTGAGCAGTAGCGCAATCGTTGTCATGGCGTCAGGTTAATCCTGCAAAGCATTCCGGTCAAGCGTATCGTGCGATTCGAGTAACGGACGCAGGAGTTTTTCCAGGCCATTGGCCTTGATTTCATACATCAGGGCCAGTCGCTGGCCGAGCAGACCGGCCGGGAATCCCTGCCCCTTGAACCACACGACATAGGGCTCGGGCAAGTCGATCAGCCGGGTTCCCTTGAATCGTCCGAAAGGCATCGGCATGGCTGCCGCCTTCAGAACCTCCTCCGACAGCTCGCCAGCCAGAGTGTTCTCGCTGTCGACGAAATCGCCGTTCATTGCTCGGGCGCCCGTGTATCAGCGCTCGTGCCGGGAGCCTCCTCGGCAGATGAGCCGCCGTGGGCATTGGCATTGGCATCGCCGTTGCCGTTGCCGTCGCCGTCGCCGTCGCCGTCGCCGTCGCCGATATTGCCAGCCAGTTCCTTGCGATCCGCCTCTTCCGAGCGCGCCTGCGGGCCAGCACCCAGCCGCAGATTGCGAGTCCGCAATACCGGCTTCTGCACCGAGGCCAC
Source organism: uncultured Granulosicoccus sp. (assembly GCA_947492525.1). GTDB lineage: Bacteria > Pseudomonadota > Gammaproteobacteria > Granulosicoccales > Granulosicoccaceae > Granulosicoccus. The sequence goes on along the minus strand of CANLNQ010000027.1, from coordinate 82,988 downwards.
CAGTTCCCGCCAGATGAAAAGCAGCCCCGAACAGACGATAACGGCAGAGCCCAGCAACACCATCCGGTCGACGGTTTCATTGAAGATCAGAGCGCCATAGAGCAGCGCCCACAACATCTGGCTGTACTGCATGGGGGCGACAAACTGCGCTTCGGTGCTGCGGTAGGCCAGAATGGTCAGCGTCTGGCCGATCACACTCAGCAGACCCACACCACACAATCGCAGCAGCACATCGCCGGGCAGCGGCACGTAGACGAAGATCGTCGCGACACCGGTGACGATGACATTGGTCAGCATGGGGTAGATAATCAGCGTTACGCTGTGTTCGCGTGAGCCGATCAAGCGCGTCACCACCGCCGTACAGGCAACGCAGGTGGCCGCACCCAAGCCGGCCAGATGATGAATCGACAAGGAGGTATCGCCGGGTCTCAGTACCACCAGCACCCCGCTCATGCCCAGCAGAATGGCAAACCAGCGAATGACGTGAATGCGCTCCCCCAGGATGGGGATGGCCAGCAGCGTGATGAGAATGGGCGCTGCAAACAGCAGTGAGTACACCTCAGCCAGAGGCAGATTGCCAAAGGCATGAAACACGCACAACATGCCGACCACGGAGAACAGGCAGCGCAGACCAACCAGTACCGGCAGGCGCGGACGCAGATTGCGGTGGGTACTGTCCACCGCCAGAAACAGGGTGAATGGCACGAAGCTGAACAGCACCACGAAGAAGGCCACCTGGAATACAGGTATGTCATTGACGCTCTTGATCAGCGCATCGTGCAGAGAAAACACGGCAAAGCCCGTCAGTGCGAGTCCGACGCCGCGGAGGACACTGCCGTTCGTATTGTCCTCAGTCATTTTCCTGTTACTCTGATTTCGACCCACGGCAATAGTATCCGAAAACCACCATGCGCTTTCTCATACCACTGTTCATCATTGTTCTGGGCATGTTCACCGGGGTAGTCGTTTGCCGTTTCTTCAAGGAGACCGCCATCGGATTCAAACTCAGTGTGCTGGCCGGTGGCCTGGGTGCATTTGCCGGCCTGATGATTCGCGACATGCTGGACATCACCAGCGCCGGCGATCTGGGCGGTGCCTTGATCGCAGCTGTCATCGGCGCTGCCGCCAGTGCCGCGATCGTCAATGCCCTGTTCGGACGAATCGGCCGCTGAGAAAGAACGCCCGTCAGCAATCCGACGATTCGGTCATCCCCACATCCGCCGGAAACGGCTCACTTCGCCCGCACTGTCGCCCGAAACCGATTTCCACCTGCAAGGTCTGTGCATGTGCCAGCAAGGCCGGCGTGTCTATCCCGTCAGCACAGACCTGGCGCTGCTGTTCTCTGGCCATGACCAGTAGGGATTCGAGCTCCTGCCGCGCACGAATCTGCAACAGCGAGGCCTGCAGGGTCTTGGGCGCTATCAGCAGGTAGTCGAATCCTGCCAGATGTCGGATGGCCTTGAACTGTGCGGCGGAACTGACCCCTTCGAGCATCATCATGATGCCCTGCCGATTCAGACTTCTGATGGCAGGCAGCGCTGCCCGCAAGTCCCGGGTCAGGCTGTCAATATGCAACGACAAACAGACATCCGATGGAGCCACGCGTCGGTTGCGACACTCGCTCTTCAGCCAGCGTGCCGACTCACTGTCGAGTTGCGACGCCTCCACGGGCACGATCAACTGACTTTCAATGATCGGCCGCGTCTGTTCCGCCCCCAGCGACAGCGTATCCAGAACGGCCGCCAGCAACGGGCTCTCCGACAATCTGCCAGCGGGGGTGAATATGCCCAGTGGTCGGACCCGGTAGCAGCAGATCAGCGGACGGTGCTGCATCAGCACCCCCGGTCTCAGCCGATAGTTGGCCGCATTGACCTTGACGGGCTCGACTCCGCCGGTGCCGGGAAAGGCGAGGACTTGCGAATGCTTGTGAGGCGTCGAGAGATGCACCAGTTGACCCAGTTCCGTGCCACCGGAGTTGGCCAGTGTCTTGATGGCAGACACCACGCGGGCGGCATCATCCGGAGACTTGACCAGTTTCGAGACCCCCTGTCTCGAACGCCGCCCCCGCCAGTCCAGCGGCACGATGCGATAATGCAAGTCCATGGACGCCCGGGTGTCCCCGGCCTCCAGCACCACATCGCGCAGCAGGGCCACGTATTGCTCGGCAATCAGCATGGCATCCTGTTCCTTGCAACGTCGCAGGAAGATGCACAGGGAATGATCGCCCAGGCGACCCATGGTGTCACGACTACGATGCCGGGTCTCGACGATACCCAGTAGATTGCGCATGGCGACCGCCGAAGCCTCTTCACCGGCTGCCTCGTGAATCTGGCTCAACACCGGAAAATGCAGTATCAGCAGACACCCTCGCCTCACCTGACTGACGCTGTCGGACTGCCCCTTGCGAACTTCAGCCAGAAAGGCTGCCCGGCGCAGCAGGCCGGTTTGCGGGTCACGCTGTGAGTCGTCTTCCATGGCCATCAGTCGGATAAGTTCGCTGACGCATCGCCCAGTGTCTTCTGCAGGCGTTCAACGATCCGCTTGAGACTGACTGGATGACCCAGGCGCTCGAAGCCCGCTATCGTGTCAGACAGGTCATCTTCCTCGCGGCAACTGATCAACATCAGCGGCACAGCCTTGCCATCTGACATCATGCCCTCCGCCGTCTTGCCGTCTGACATCACGCCGTCCGCTGTCTTGCCGTCTGACAGGATGCCATCTGCCGTCTTGCCCTCTGACGCTTTTCCGTCTGCGCCCTTGCCGCCTGCACTTGAATCATGCCTTGCCAGCAGCTCGCTGCCACGTCTGCACAATTCCATGATGTCCGCCGCCGGGCGCTCTTCGGTCGAAATGAGCGCATCAAAGCGACAGTCCCTCATGAGCTGCATGGCACTGTTGATATCTTCCGCAGATTCCACCTGAAAACCGCAACGCTCGAGGTTGAGCCTGATCACTCGCACAACGTGTGCCTGTTCATCAAGCAACAGCACCTTCGGCGGCACCCTGACTTCGCCGGGCTCATCTGCAAACAGCTCGCCAGCGCTGATACTGTTATTTACACTGACACTCATGCCTGAATTCTGATTACCCGTTGCAATCCGCCTTTCAACTTCGTAGCGGTACAACCGCGACAGCCTTGATGCACAGGCTGTCAGACTGTGCACAATACACAATCTGACAGGTTACACACACGGTCGCAGCGCGGAAGCAGACACGATGTCAGTGCCACCTTCGAGGCAGCAAGTCACCCCTTGCCTCAACAGGGATGCGCGCCGCAGCCGATGAAACAGTCGACCCGTTCTGAAAACCGATTGCCGAATTCATGCATAGCGACACGATTTCACAGACCACAGCAAGCAGAAACCGCCGCAGCTCGCGCACTATTCTGCTGCTCACCACCCTGTGCCTGCTGCCTTTGCTGATGAGTGCCTGTGGCACACGTGATGAGACCGGGGGCAGCGCCGGTGGTGAGGCCATCGTGTCACCGGGCACGGGTAATCCGGTCACGGATGATTATCATGAGCCGCCGCTGTCCTGCCAGTTCGATGACATGAAGTCCTGGGTGTTGAATGGCATGCAGAGCTACTATCTGTTTGCCGATCAGGTGGACGGCAATATCGACCTGACTGCCTACGATGCGCTGGAAGAACTGATCATCGACCTGCGCGTTGCGCCCAATGACACCTTCAGCTACATCACCGATGAACAGAGTCATACCGGTCGTTTCACCGAGGGCGAGAATGTCGGTTTCGGCTGGGTTCTGCAGCGAAACTCAAACGATGAGCTTTACTTCAAGCTTGTCGAGGAGGGGTCCCCGCTGGCCAACGCAGGGTTTTCCCGAGGCGATCAGCTGGTGGCCATCAACGATATTCCTGCCTTCGATTTCTTCCAGCAACCCGGTGCCGAGCGTGACGCGATGTTGAGCTCCGAGGACAACGGAGCCACTGTACGCTTCACCGTCAGGTCCCCGGCGGGTGCCTCGCTAACCCGCACGGTCACCAAAGCCACCTACTCGCTGGGCACGGTGCTCGACAACCGGGTCATCGAACGCAATGGCATACGAATCGCCTATCTGCACTTCTACCAGTTTCTCGGCACCTCATCCGCCGAGCTAAGTGAGGCCTTTGCCAGCCTGGCGGCCCAGAACATCAGCGAGCTGGTGCTCGACATGCGCTACAACTTCGGAGGCAGGGTTGTGGTCGCTGCAGAGCTGGCCAGCTATCTGATCGGGCATGGCAATACCGACGAGGCCTTCGCCGTCTATCGTCCCAACGCGAACTATGCCGAGTACACCTCCACATTCAATTTCGTGAATCGCGACGACGCACTGAACCTGAACCGGCTGTTTGTTCTGCAGACCGACGACACCTGCTCGGCCGCCGAACTGGTGGTCAATGGTCTGCGCCCGTTCATGGACGTGGTCACCATCGGCGGCACCAGTTGTGGCAAACCCTATGCCTCGGTGCCGAACACCGCCTGTGGCAAGGTCATGAACGCACTGGAGCTGGAGGCCGTCAATGCTGCCGGGGTCGGCGGTTATTACAATGGCATAGCAGCCGATTGCGCCGCCAGTGACAACCTCAATCAGGATCTGGGCAGCCCGTCGGAAAACCTGCTGTCCGCGGCACTTGCCTATATCGAAGAGGGCAGCTGCCCGGCTGTCAGCACGAAAGCCAGGCGCGAGACACTGCCGCTGCCCTCCATGCTGCAGTCCGAACGCTCCGGCATGAGCACGCTCTAGTTGTACCGTTTCAAGGCCGAACAAGGCCTCATCCATCAAGACCGGATACAGCCTCGTCGGGCAGATTCAATGCACTGAATCTGCCGGCGAGGCGCGTGAAGCGACCCACAGGCGCTACACTGCTCAGCTTTCCGGGAAATCACATCCCGAATCACGCTGAACAAGGGCACTCTCATGAGCATGTTTTACCTGGTACGCCATGGCCAGGCGTCGGCTGGCACCCACGACTACGACCGTCTGTCCCCATTGGGTCGGCAGCAGTCCGAGTTGCTGGGAGAATGGTGGATCAAACAGGGGTTCACCCCGGATCACAGCTATCACGGCTCCCTTCTGCGACAACGCGACACCGCGAGTCTGGCCCTGAAACCTCTGGGGTCGCACCAGCAGCCGGAAATTCACGATGGCTTGAACGAATATCAGCACAGAGTCATCGACACGCATTTTGGAGCGGGTGCGAACGATGAGCAGCCCGAATCCATGACTTTCGAGGATTATGTGGCCATCATGCAGCGCTGGCGCGATCACGCCGGTGAACCCGGACAGTCCGAGATCGAACCCTGGGCCGATTTCGCCGCTCGTGGCTGGCAGACCATGCTGGATCTGCATGGTCGGCAGGCCGACAAGGAGCGCCATGTGTTCTTCACCTCCGGCGGCATCATTGCCACGGTCATGGCCGCGGTGCTGGGTCTGGACTTCGCCCATACCATCGATGCCATCTGGCGCATTCGCAATACCTCGATCACCACCATTCACTACGATGGCCAGCATGCGCGATTGATCGAATTCAATACCGTGCCACACCTGCAGGCACATCATGACCCATCACTGATTACGCTGATATAGTGCCGGCTGACGTCTGCTGGATACCAGCCAGACACCCGGGCGGGAGAACAGACCGACAGACTCCTGCAGCCCTTCAGACCATGCACGGAGGTGCACCCAGATGCAATCACTCGACCAGGCTGATCGCCAGTACGCCCTACACCCCTTCACCCATCTGTCCAATCATCAGTCGCAGGGCCCCTTCATCATCGAACGTGGGGAAGGCGTCCACGTCTGGGACGACAAGGGAAACCGCTTGCTCGAAGGCATGTCAGGCCTGTGGTGTGCATCGCTCGGTTTCAGCGAACAGCGGCTGATCGATGCCGCCACCCGACAGTTCGCGACGCTGCCCTACGCTCACATGTTCACCCACCATTCCACGCAGCCAGCCATCGAGCTGTCGCAACGTCTGGTGAACATGGCACCAGAGGGTATCGACAAGTGCTTCTTTGTCAACTCCGGCTCTGAAGCGGTCGACACCGCCATCAAGATGGTCTGGTACTACAACAACGCACTCGGACGGCCGCAGAAGAAGACCATCATCGCCCGCCGCAATGCCTACCACGGGGTGACCGTGGCGGCCGGCAGTCTCACGGGGCTACCCTATGCGCAGGATGGTTTCGATCTCCCGGCCATTCCCGTGATTCACGTGGATGCCCCCCATGCCTATCGCTTCGCGGCAGACGGTGAATCCGAGCAGGACTATTCCACACGCCTGGCCGAATCGCTCGAGCAGCAGATTCTGGAAGCGGGTGCCGACACCATCGCCGCTTTCATCGCGGAACCCGTCATGGGTGCCGGTGGCGTGCTGGTACCCCCGGCGGGCTACTTCGAGAAAGTCCAGGCCGTGCTCAAGCGACACGATATCCTGTTCATCGCCGATGAAGTCATCTGCGGTTTCGGTCGGACCGGCAATACCTGGGGCAGTGAAACCTACGACATCAAGCCGGACATGATGACCTCCGCCAAGCAGCTGTCTGCGGCCTATCTCCCCATCGGTGCCGTGTTGCTCAGTGGCGCCATTTACGATGCCATGCAGACCTACGCAGACAAGCTCGGTGTCTTTGGTACCGGCAACACCTACGGTGGACACCCGGTAGCGGCAGCCGTGGCGCTGGAGACCTTGCGCATCTATGAAAGCGATGACATTTTTGGGCAGGTCAGGCAGCGTTCACCGCATTTCATGGAGCGCGTGACTGCCCTGCAGAATCACCCTCTGGTCGGCAACGCACGCGGTGTGGGTCTGATCGGTGCGGCCGAGCTGGTTGCCGACAAGGACAGCAAGAGCACATTCCCTGCCGCCGACAAGATTGCCGTGCAGGTCATGCTGGCAGCCCGACGACATGGCGTGATTCTGCGTGCAGCACCCGGCGATGCGATTGCCTTTTGCCCACCGTTGATCATCAATGACGAGCAGATCGATGAGATGTTCGATGCAGTGACCGATGCACTCAACGATGTCCATCAACACTACAAGTCTGCGTAATCGAAGTTCGAAGTTCGAAGTTCGAAGTTCGAAGTTCGAAGTCCGGTGCCGGTGTTCGGTGTTCGGTGTTCGGTGTTCGGTGTTCGGTGTTCGGTGTTCGGTGTCCGATGTCCGATGTCCGATGTCCGGTGCCAATGTCAGATAGCTGATAGCTGATAAGGGATAAGGGATAAGGGATAAGGAGATAGACAAGCGTGGCGTCGAGGCGGGCAATAAGCCCGCCTCACAACGCCGAACAGACTACGCGATCTGCTTGTGATCAGGCGGCGTTCTGTCGTCCGGCGGTAGTTGTTCGATGATAGGCCAGGCCATCCTCATCGAAGAGATAGCAGTTCTCCGCCGGGATATTCAGTTCGATGGAATCTCCATGTCGTGTGGCGTCTACACCGGGCCGCTGCACCACGAAGTGCTCGAGCCCTCCACAACTGCCGTACAGAAAGGTGGAACCGCCCAGTCGTTCGGCCACATCCACCTTGATGGGCAAGGTGAAATCACCCACATCACCACCGACATCTTCGGGCCGTACACCCATTGTCGCCTTCGATCCGGGCTTGGCTCGTGACGCATCGACCGCCAGAATGCCCGTACCACCACCCGGCAATTCCACCACCGCCTGACTGCTGCTGCCTTCGCGAACCGTCACGTCCAGAAAGTTCATCTTGGGTGACCCGATAAAGCCGGCCACGAACAGATTGTCCGGATGATGGTAAAGCTCCAGTGGTGAACCGATCTGCTCGACATGACCGGCTCTGAGCACCACGATCTTGTCGGCCATGGTCATGGCCTCCACCTGGTCGTGGGTCACGTAGATCATCGTGGCATCCAGCTGATTGTGCAGTTGCGCGATGCGCAGACGCATCTCGACCCGCAGTTCGGCATCCAGGTTGGACAGCGGCTCATCGAACAGGAAGACGTCGGGGTTGCGAACGATGGCTCGACCGATGGCGACACGCTGGCGCTGGCCACCGGAGAGATTCTTCGGCTTTCGGTCCAGCAGCTGATCCAGCTGCAGGGTTTCGGCCGCCTTGGCAACCTTGGCGGCAACCTCAGCCTTGTCGGCCCCACCCATGCGCAGGCCGAAGCCCATGTTCTCTTCCACGGTCATGTGCGGGTACAACGCATAGGACTGGAACACCATGGCGATGCCACGATCAACCGCTTCCACATCGGTCACGTCCCGGCCCTTGATATGAATGGAGCCTTCTGAAATCTCCTCCAGCCCGGCAATCATTCGCAGCAAGGTGGACTTGCCGCAACCTGAAGGTCCGACAAAGACGATGAACTCACCACTGGGCAATTTCATGTCCACACCATGAATTACCTCGGTACTACCATAGCGCTTGTATGCCTTGCGCAGCTCTACTTCAGCCATCGTTCAATTCTCCCTCACAAGTGGTGACTCGTTATATACACATGATGCCGATGTCAGGTCAACTCAGGGCCTGACGGGCTACTCCAAACAACATTCCTTCAATTCTGTACCCGGCCGCAACATCAATGCGAGATGCCACCGACAGGTCCTGTACGCGGCGCCAGTCGTCTTGATATCTCGGCAGCCGCACTGACCAGTGCCTCGCGCCAGCTGTCCAGAACCTTCTCGCTCGTTCTGAATGTCGGCGCGGTGATACTCAAACCTGCGATGGCCTGCCCGGTGGAATCGACAACCGGTGCAGCAATGCACAGGGACCCCAGATAGCGCTCTTCTGCATCCACGGCATACCCGCGCTGACTGACATCGGCAAGCTCCTTGAGCAAGGCCTTCTTGTCAGTGATGGTATTGGGCGTGAAACGCGAAAAGGAGATACGGTCGATGATATCGCGCTGCTGCTCGTCATCACACCAGGCCAGAAGCACCTTGCCCATGCCCGTGCAATAGACCGGTACCCGCGTGCCGACAATGATCGAATGACGCACACTGCGATTACTCTCGACATGATCGATGACCACCACATGCGTATCGGCCTGTACACCGATCTGCACGGTTTCACCACTGAGTGCATTGAGCGCCAGGAGCTGATCCTGAGCCAGCACACGGATATCCGAGCGAGTCCAGATGCGGTTGGCCATCTCCAGAATACGATAGCCGGAAGACCAGGTAAGCGATCTTTCGTCCAGCTGTATCAGACGTTCATCGGCCAGCTCGTTCAGCAGTCTGTGCAGCGTGGCTTTCGGGATACCGGTCAGTTCAACCAGTTCGGCGAACCTGACAGGCCCTTCAGTGACGATCAGATCCAGCAGACGAATGGCGCGCCCGAGACCACTGCCCGAGCGTTGAGAGGACGAAGTGCCCATGCTGTTTTCACTGGAAATCTTAGTACTCTTGCTCATGCGCCACGTAGTCGCGTCGGATCGGGTTCGGGTATGTACTGCAGCGGGTGACAATCAATCGTTTTTCAATTGACAGCTTTCGACCGTCACTCTTATAATTTTGGAACATTGTTCCATTATTACGACCGACATGCAACGTAGCTGTTAGAGTGATGATGCCGAACAGTGTCAGGACACTGTCTTTTCACACAACGAACTTGAGCAAAATCACCCGATGTCCAGCACTACTGCCTATTGGCGACTCGATGGTACCGAGACCACGCTGCTAGTCATCGAGGACCATGGCGTCCCGCGTTTGTACTGGTGCGGCAAGAAACTGCGTGAAAACACCTCACTGGCACATTTGCTCGCCCATGATGATACGGCGCTGGCCTTTGGCGGCATGGATGCAGTGACACCTCTGTCGCTGTTCCCGCAAGCCAGTACCGGCTATACCGGTTCCCCTGCACTCAACGGACATCGCAATGGCGCAGCCTTTGCGCACGCCATGCGAACCCGTAGCGTCAGTCAGGAAGAAAATGCGCTGATCATCGAATTGCAGGATGACCAGGCGGGCCTGGCGGTGGAACTGAGCCTGTCGCTGGATGAACACAGTGATGTGGCCAGCATGAGCACCACGCTGAAGAATATCGCCGACACCCCGTACACGGTGGACTGGCTGGCCAGTGCAACCCTGCCCCTGCCCAGCCCCTATCGCCAGTGCATGAGCCAGCACGGTCGCTGGGGGCTGGAGAACCAGACTCACCGACGCCACATTGCCCCGGGCCGTATCGACATCAGCAACCTGCACGGCCGAACCAGTCATGAACATGCCCCAGCCCTGATCTGTGGCACCGATGGTTTCGGCGTCAACGGTGGCGATGTCATGTTTGCCCAACTAGCCTGGAGCGGCAATTTCAGTCTGCGCGTGGAGCGCCTCAGCAATGGCGTGATATCCCTGCAGGCCGGCGTCCTGAACCTGCCCGGCGAAGTCATACTGCAACCGGGGGAACAGATATCGACGCCATCGGTGTCCTTTACCCGTGGCAACGGCATGAACAGCTGCTCACAGCGCTTTCACCGATACATACGCTCATCGGTATTGCCCGAATGGACGCGGCGGCCGCGCCCCATTCACGCCAATAGCTGGGAGGCCCTGTATTTCAACCACGATCTGGAAGCGCTGTTTCCGCTGATCGACGCAGCCGCCAGTGTCGGCGCGGAACGCTTCGTACTCGATGACGGCTGGTTCCGGCACAGACGAGCAGACAATGCAGGCCTGGGTGACTGGTATGTTGACGAGTCTGTCTACCCCGACGGTCTGCACCCGATTGTCTCGCATGTCAGGCAACACGGTCTGCAGTTCGGTCTGTGGTTCGAGCCCGAAATGGTGAACCCGGACAGCGACCTCTATCGCGAGCACCCCGAGTGGGCCCTGCACCTGAGCCGTGTCGACACACCCCTGGCGCGTAACCAGCTGGTTCTGGATATCGCCCGGGACGACGTGGCAGATTATCTGTTCGAACGCATCACCTCACTGGTTCACGAGTACGCCATCGATTACATCAAGTGGGACATGAATCGTGATCTGGTTCTGGCCGGTGACGGCAGCCATGCACGTGCAGCGGCACAGCCTGCGGCCTTGTACCGATTGCTCGAGCGCATACTGGACGTCTGCCCGAACCTGGAAATCGAGACCTGCGCCTCCGGCGGAGCACGGGCCGACCTGGGCATTCTGCAGCACACCGGTCGCGTCTGGACCTCAGACAACATCGACCCGATCGAGCGTGCCAGCATTCAACAGGGCTTTCTGCGCTTCATGCCACCGGAGATCATGGGAGCGCATGTCGGGCACAAGACCGCGCACCTCACCGGCCGGGTCACCAGCCTGCACACACGTGCCATTGTTGCATTGCAAGGACAATTCGGTTTCGAACTCGATGCACGCAAGCTCGATCCGCAGGACGTCATCACGCTGCAGCATTACACGCAGCTGTACAAGAGCAATCGCCAGTGGATTGCCGACTCCACCTACTGGCAGATTCCCACCTATTCCAAATCACTGACCGCCTGCGGCTTTGTCGACAATGAAAAGCAACACGCGCTCTACAGCGTGGTGGCCATCGGCAACATGCACCCCACCCGACCGGGCCACCTACCTTTGTCAGGCCTGGATCCGGACGCCGATTACACCCTGACACTCGAGAGCATCAACCTGGCCGAGCTCGCTCCATACAACAAGATATTTCCCCAGTGGTGTGAGAACCCGGTGACAAGCAGCGGCGACCTGTTGATGACACTGGGCGTTCCCCTACCCGTTCTGCCACCGCAATCGGCACTGCTGATCGGCTGCCACCGAGAGTCTCGATCATGAGCCATTCCGACGAATACAGCCTCGAGAGCTTGCACGATCGATTCATCCAGAAGTTCGGTCGTGCCGAACAACAGACATCGGTGTTCTTCGCACCCGGGCGTGTCAATCTCATTGGTGAATATACCGACTTCACCGGTGGCCTGGTCTTTCCCTGTGGTGTCGACAGAGGCACCACGCTGCTGATCCGGCCCACCTACAACAACCAATACCGCTTCGCCAGCACCAACTTCGACCTCATGGCGCAGCTGGATCAGGAAGAGATCAGCCGCACCTATGGCGACAACTGGATCAACTACCCGCTGGGCATCCTCGATCAATTCAGTCGCCGTGGCATCGAACTCACCGGCTTTGACTGCCTGTACTCCGGCAATATTCCCAATGGCGCCGGACTCAGCTCCTCCGCATCCATCGAGGTGGTCACCGCCTACGCGCTGAACAGCCTGCTGCGTACCGAATTGCCGTTGCTGGATCTGGTGCGTATCGCCCAGAAGGCGGAGAATGATTTCGTCGGCATGCAGTGCGGCATCATGGATCAGTTCGCGGTCGCCTTTGCCAAGGCCGATCACGCCATCATGCTCGACTGCCACAGCCTGGAACACCAGCAGGTTCCGCTGCAACTGGACGGATACGCCATCGTCGTGACCAACACCAACCAGCGACGTGAGCTGAACGAATCGGCCTACAACGATCGGGTTCGCGAATGCCAGCGAGCGCTCGAGCTGCTGGTGCCGGACACCGGCATCAGTCATCTGGGCGAGCTGGAGCCCGAACAGCTCGACTCGCACGAATTCCTGTTCGTCAACGATGCCATTCCGTTGCAACGCGCACGCCACATCGCAGAAGAGAACAAACGGGTCCGAGCGGCAGTGCCGGCCCTGGTGGCCGGCGATCTGCAGCAGTTCGGGCGCATGATGAACGAAAGCCACGACTCGCTGCGCGATCTCTTCGAGGTGTCGAGCGAGCCCTTGAACCAGCTGGTGCGACTGGCGCGCGAACAACCCGGCGTGCTCGGCAGCCGATTGACCGGAGCCGGCTTCGGCGGTTGTACCGTCAGCCTGCTGCCCGCCGACCAGGTTGAATCATTCATCAAGCACGTCGGCCCTGCCTACACGAAAGCGACCGGACTGACGGCAGACTTCTACCCGATAGCGCCCGGTAACGGTGTCGGCCCTGTCGACAGGGAGAACGGCGCATGAGCGGAAACTGGCAGCGACGCTGGCACCCCTTGCTGTCGCAATGGGTTTTGATCTCCGCTCGTTCGGCAGCACGTCCCTGGTCTGGCGCCATGGCGACAGCCAGCACACAGCACAGCAGCCGCCACGATCCGGATTGCTATCTGTGCCCGAGAGTGACGCGTGCCAATGGTCAGATCAACCCGGATTACCGGGGAGCCTATGCCTTTGACAACGACTTCCCTTCCCTGTCGTTCGATGCACCGGATGACGCCTGCTCGACCAGCGAGAACGAGTTGCACAGAACCGCGCCGGCACACGGTGCCTGTCGCGTGCTGTGCTGGTCCGAAAGGCACGATGCCACGCTTGCCAGTATCAGCCAGGACGAGATGCGTGACGTCGCCCGATTGTGGCAATCGGAATACCGCAGCCTGAGTGAGCAGGAGGGTATCGAGAACGTCCTGATCTTCGAGAACAAGGGCGTGGAAATCGGTGTCTCCAATCTGCACCCGCATGGGCAGATCTACGCCACCGCCTTCGTTACGGATACCGCCACGCGCATGCGGGCGGCCCAGGCCGCCCATGCCCGTGAGCATGCTGGCGAGTCTCTACTGCAGAATCTGTTGCACGATCCTCACACACAGGCCGAACTGATGGTCGAGAAAAACGCGCTGTTCTCCGTCATCGTGCCGTTTGCCGCACGTTTTGCCTATGAAACCTGGATCGTGCCGCATCGGCATGTCAGCTCCCTGGCCGACATGACCGACGCCGAACTGGATGAACTGGCGGACGTCTACCAGCGTCAGGTCAGACGCTACGATCTGCTGTTCCAGCGCTCTGCGCCGAACATCACACTGCTGCACAACGCCCCTTGCGATACCGCCCATCAGGCTGACAATCTGCACTGGTGCTTCCATTTGGCATTCCAGCCGCCCCTGCGGGATCCCGAGAAACTGAAATTCCTCGCAGGCTTCGAATCCGGCTCGAACAATATCGTCAATCCGGTGCAACCCGAACAGGCAGCACAACAGCTGCGTCAGATCGATACGAGCGCATGGCAATCATGAAGACAGGCGTCTGCTACTACCCGGAGCATTGGCCGGAAGAACGCTGGGCCCGCGATGCGGCGCAGATGCGCGAGATGGGCCTTAGCGTCATCCGTATCGGTGAATTTGCGTGGAGTCGGCTGGAAACTCGAGATGGCAGCCTGCATCTGGACTGGTTGCAGCGAGCCATCGACACCCTGCACGCAGAGGGTCTGTCTGTCGTGCTCGGCACGCCCACGGCCACACCGCCGCGCTGGATGCTGGACAAGTACCCGGACATGCTCGCCGTGGATGCCGATGGACGGATTCGTGATTTCGGATCACGCCGGCATTATTGCTTCTCGCATGAGGCCTATCTGGCCGAATGCCGCCGTATTGTCGAGATTCTGGCGAAGCGCTTCGGTGAGCACCCGGCCATCATTGCCTGGCAGACGGACAATGAATACGGTTGCCACAGCACCAGCATCAGCTATTCGGAACACGCTCTGGCTGCCTTCCGGCGCTGGTGTGAAACCCGCTATGGCGATATCGATTCACTGAACACTGCCTGGGGCAATGTGTTCTGGAGCATGGAATACGACAGCTTCGAGCAGATCGGCCTGCCGGTGGGCAATGTGACCGAAAGCAATCCATCGCATCAACTGGCATTCTGGCGGTTTTCCTCCGACCAGATAGTGCGCTTCAACCGTGCGCAATGCGACATCATTCGCGAGCACTCGCCCGGACGCGATGTCGTACATAACTTCATGGGCAACTTCGTCGAGTTCGATCATCACGATGTCTCGAAAGACCTCGATGTCGCTACCTGGGACAACTATCCGCTGGGTTTTCTGACACGCGACAATGGCGATGCCGGTGATCAGGAGCGCTATCTGCGCACCGGTCATCCGGACGGCTCCGCCTTCCACCACGATCTGTACCGGGGTTGCTGTAACGGACGCTGGTGGGTCATGGAGCAACAACCCGGACCGGTCAACTGGGCACCGTACAATCCGGCCCCTGTTGCCGGCATGGTACGACTCTGGGGCTGGGAGGCGTTTGCTCATGGCGCTGAACTGATGAGCTACTTCCGCTGGCGACAGGCACCGTTCGCACAGGAACATACGCATACCGGCTTGCTGCTGTCCAATGGCGATACCGATGTCGCAGCACGAGAAGTAGCCGAGCTGAACCGGGAACTGGCCGATGTGGCTTCCTTCTCCGTCGATGATCTGCGCCGCAACGACAACCCTGATGTCGAACCCGGGCAGACAGCCGCCACGGACAGTTCAGTCACGAACAGCACCGAGCGCGTGCTCAGCGCCTTGCCGGTTCACTCGAAGATTGCCATCATCTTCAGCTACGCCGGCAATGCGATACAGGATATCCAGCTTCCCGGCGGCAGCACCTACAGCCCGCTGGGCTTCTGTCAGCGAGTTCACAGTGCCTGCCGCCAATGGGGAGCCAATGTCGACATCCTGTCACCCGACGCCTCACTTGACGGCTACTCATTGATACTGGTCTGCAGCAGCACCGAGGACGACCCCGATCTGGTTGCCAGGCTGCAGTCCGCCCATCAGCAACAGGGCTGCGTGATTGCCCTGTTCCCGGGTACCGGTAGTCGTTCCGGTGAATATCGCATTCCCGACGCGCTGCCACCGGGACACTATGCACAGTTGCTGCCCGTGCAGATCATTCGCAGTGAATCCGTGCCCAGTCAGGAAGTGCTGACAGCCACCGGCAGCAATGGCAGAAGCCGTCACTGCTCGCAATGGCGCGAAGAGGTCAGAAGCAGCATCGAACCACGCATGCGTTTTGCCGATGACTGGGGCTTTCACTACGAACAGCACGGTGTGCATTACATCAATGCGATACCGGACAGCCCATCTCTGATCGCCATGATGGGTGAGCTGCTGCAGGACGCCGGGATTGCCGGGCGCGATCTGGGTCCCTGGTTGCGTACCCAGCGCATCGGTCCCTATCGTCTGGCGTTCAACTTCGGGCCTCGGCCGGTCGAGCTGGACAAGGAGCTGGGCAGTACGCTGGATTTTCATCACGACACCCCCCTTCTGGTGGGCTCGCGCACGCTGGATCAGGCGCAGGTGGCAGTCTGGGTGGCCGAATGAAACCATTGTCAGGACTCCGGTTCGTCTTCGAACGGAACGGGGTCTGTGTTGTAGGTTGTACCGTTGTACGTTTCCGATGATGCCGGTCGACAGTACCAGCACATCATTTTGATCCCACGGGGTCTCGGGTAACGGCAGTTGCCCGTTGAATCACGACTGCCAAAACCGTAGCCATTTCTGGAGAAATAAAGAGAAGACCATGTTCAAATCCATCAGCAAGACTGCCGCTGCACTGGCCATCACCAGTATCCTCGGCGCACCGGCCATGGCCGGTGACCTGTCCATCATTTTCGATGACCTGAACCCTGCGCCAAAAGCCGGTTTCGAAGCGGCCGTCGAAAAATTCAAGGCTGCCAACCCTGACATCAACGTCACTGTCAGCATCAACGATCGTGAAGCCCACAAAACCGCTATTCGCAACTTTCTGAGCGCCGAAGCCCCGGATGTGACCTCCTGGTACCCCGGCAACCGCATGGCCCCCTTCGTCAATGCCGGTCAGTTCGAAGATGTCTCCGATCTGTGGGAAGCCGAAGGCTTCAGCGACAGCCTGGCCTCTACCAAGTCCGCCATGACCATCGACGGCAAGCAATGGGGTGTTCCGTACACCTATTATCAGTGGGGCATGTACTACCGTGCGGACATCTTCGCCGAGCACGGTATCGAGCCACCCAAGACCTGGGAAGAACTGCTGGCAGCGTCAGCCAAACTGAAGGAAGCGGGTATCACGCCCATCACCATCGGAACCAAGAACCTGTGGCCTGCCGCTGGTGTCTTCGATTACCTGAACCTGCGCACCAACGGCTACGACGTGCATAACGACCTGACCGCCGGCAAGATCAAGTACACCGATCCGCGTATCGTGGATGTGTTCGAGAAATGGCGTGAACTGGTCGAACCCGGCTACTTCATCGAAAACCACGCCACCATGAGCTGGCAGGATGCAATGGCCGCTTTCATCAAGGGCGAGGCTGCCATGTATGTCATGGGTAACTTCGCGGTGGAATCCATGCGTGACGGTGGTCTGAGCGATGATCAGATCGATTACTTCCCCTTCCCTGAAATCACCCCCGGTGTGGCTCGGGCAGAAGAAGCACCCACCGATGCCTTCTTCATTCCTGCCAATGCCAAGAACAAGGAAGATGCTCGCAAGTTCCTCGCGTTCATCGCCCAGCCGGATATCCAGACTGAATGGAACGAGACCATCGGACAGTTGCCCATCAACAAGAACTCCTCAGTGGGCGATGACAAGTTCCTGCAAAAGGGCTTCGAGACTCTGAGTTCTGCCAGTGGCCTGGCGCAGTTCTTCGACCGGGATGCACCGGCCGAGATGGCCAAGGCGGGCATGGAGGGTTTTCAGGAATTCATGATCAAGCCTGAGCGTCTCGACGACATCCTCAAGCGTCTGGACAAGATTCAGGCACGCGTTTACAAGTAAGACCTATCGCACGGCACTTTCTCGTTGGTGCCGCTGCAATTGCCACAAGAAAGGTGAGCCGCAAATCGCGGCTCACTGCAACCCTGGCACACTATGAAAAGACCACACAGGGACAAGTCACAGCAATGAGGAATACTGTTCATGGCGACCAATAACGGGAATGCCGCTACGCTCAATGCCCCACACGGAAAACGCAGCTGGCTGCACAGAAATCGCATCAAGATGGCCCCATGGCTGTTTCTGGCCCCCGGACTCATCTTCTTCTTCATCTACGTCATAGCCCCCATCTTCGAGTCCATCTGGATATCGTTCTATGCCTGGGATGGTCTCGGGCCCAAGGAATGGGTGGGCATGGGCAACTATGTCGAGCTGATGGATGACGATCGTTTCTACACCTCCCTGGTCAACAACGTCTGGTGGCTTGTCCTGTACATGCTTGCGGTACCGGCCGGGCTGGGAATAGCCCTGTTCCTGAATCAGACGGTAACCGGCATCCGCATCTACAAATCCCTGTTCTTCTTTCCCTTCGTCATCTCTCAGGTGGTGGTGGGACTGATCTTCACCTGGTTCTACAACCCCGATTTCGGTATTGTCGGTATCGTCTGGAAGTTCTTTGGCGCAAGCCCTCCAGCGATTCTCGCCGATGAAGATCTGGTGACCTTCGGCATCATCCTGGCAGGCCTGTGGCCACAGATCGCCTATTGCATGATTCTCTATCTCACCGGACTCAACAATGTCTCTCCCGACCAGGTAGAGGCCGGCAGACTCGACAATGCCAAGGGCTGGAAGATGCTCTGGTACATCATCCTGCCGCAGCTCAAGCCTGCCACCTTCATCGCTGTGGTGGTAACCGTGATCGGCGCGCTGCGCTCCTTCGATCTCATTGCCATCATGACGCAGGGCGGGCCCTACGGTTCTTCCAATGTGCTGGCCTACTACATGTTCGAAACCGCGCTGTCCGAATACGGCTTCCGCTACGGTTATGGTTCGGCCATTGCGACGGTTCTGTTCCTCATCATGCTGGTTTACATCAGCTTCTTCCTCTGGCGCATGTATCAGGACGAGAAAGGGTAAAGCTCATGTTTCCGAAACCGATAGAAAACTCATCCGCCGGTGTGCGTACCGGCTACCAGATCATCCTGCCGATTGCGCTGTTCATCTGGCTGCTGCCACTGCTGGCCATCTTTCTGACCTCCATCAGACCGGCCATCGACATCAATCAGGGCAACATCTTCGGCATGCCGTCGGACTTCCTGCTGATCGAGAACTATGCAGCGGTCTTCCAGCAGTCCAAGGCCGGCATGTACCTGTGGAACTCGGTGCGCATCACCATCCCCACCGTCATTCTGGCTGTCGGACTGTCCTGTCTGACCGGTTATGCACTGTCGGTGTATCGCTTCAAGTGGGCGGTGCCACTGTTCTTCGTTTTCGTGGCAGGCAACTTCGTGCCTTTCCAGATTCTGATGGTGCCGGTTCGCGATCTTTCCGTGAACACCGGTCTGTACGATACGGTGAAGGGTCTGGTGCTGTTCCACTCCGCCTTCCAGCTGGGCTTCTGCACCCTGTTCATGCGCAATTTCATCAAGGCCTTGCCCTATGAGCTGATCGAATCTGCCCGAATCGATGGTGTCGGTGAATTCAAGATCTTCTGGTATCTGGTTCTGCCGCTGGTGAAACCTGCCATCGCTGCTCTCTCGGTATTGATCTTCACCTTCATCTGGAATGACTTCTTCTGGGCGACCGTGCTGATCCAGGGCGATCATGCACTGCCCATCACAGCGGGTGTCAGAGCGCTCAACGGTCAGTTTGTCAGTCAGTGGCAACTGGTATCAGCAGCGTCCCTGCTTGCCGCCATTCCACCGGTACTGATGTTCTTCGCCATGCAAAAGCACTTCATTGCAGGTCTTACCCTGGGTGCAACCAAGGGTTGAGGCCGTGCAGGACCGGGTCGCATCAGCCACCCGGTCCTGATTCCTGATTCCTGATTCCTGATTCCTGATTCCTGATTCCTGTTTCCTGTTTCCTGTTTCCTGTTTCCTGTTTCCTGTTTCCTGTTTCCTGTTTCCTGTTTCCTGTTTCCTGTTTCCTGATCCCTGTTTCCTGATCCCTGATCCCTGATCCCTCATCCCTGATCCCTGATCCCTGCCTTCTGCCTTCTGCCTTCTGCCACGGTCAGCCCTGAATTTCGCCAGCTGACGCAGCGCAGGCGTCCTGCCAGTTCCCTGCTGTCGATCCCATACCCGCAAGGCACTCCTGCGTTATCATGACTGACTCGCGCGGCTACACGTTCACGCCGCCGCTGCCATCGTCAGATCAAACACCATGAACAACCCCACTTCCGACGTTCGAATCGAATCGATTGTCGCTATGCAGAGCCCGGCCGAGCTTGCCGCCGAACTGCCCTTGCCCGTCGATCACGCCGACGCGATTGCCGGCACCCGCCAACGCATTGCTGACATCATCCATGGACGCGATCCGCGGCTGCTGGTCGTCATCGGCCCCTGCTCCATTCACGACCCGGTGGCCGCGCTGGACTACGCCGGGCAGCTGAACACGCTTCGACTGCGATACAGCGACACCCTGGAGATCGTGATGCGGGTGTACTTCGAAAAACCGCGCACCATCATCGGCTGGAAAGGCCTGATCAATGATCCTCATATGGACAACAGCTTCCAGATTGATGAAGGGCTTTTCAAGGCGCGCAAACTGCTGCTGGACCTGGCTGCCATCGGCATGCCCGCCGGCTGTGAATTCCTCGACGCGGCAACCGGCCAGTACTATGCCGACACGGTCAGCTGGGGAGCCATCGGTGCTCGAACCACCGAAAGCCAGGTGCACCGGGAGATCGCCTCGGGCCTCTCCTGTCCGGTGGGATTCAAGAATGCCACCAGTGGCGATGTCGGCATCGCCATCGACGCCATCCAGGCAGCCAGCCATGCCCATGCCTTTCTCAGTCCGACCAGTGAAGGTCGCATCGCCCTGTTCAGGACGCGTGGCAATGAGGATGCGCACCTGATTCTTCGGGGCGGCAAGGAACCGAATTTTGACAGTGCCAGCGTCAGGGCCGCCAGTGAGGCTCAGGAGAAGCGGGGTATCTCGCCGCGCATCATGATCGACTGCAGCCACGGCAACAGCCTGAAGGACCACAAGCGACAAGCCCTGGTTGCCGCCGATATTGCTCGGCGCCTGCCCGAAGAATCGTCGCTGATTGCCGGGCTCATGATCGAAAGTCACCTGGTGGAAGGCAAGCAGGCCATGGCACCAATGCCGGAGATGACCTACGGGCAGAGCATCACCGATGCCTGTATGGGCTGGCAGGAAACGGAAGAGACCCTCGCGGTACTTGCCAGCGCAATGGAAAAGACGATTGCAAATCACCCCTTCACCTCCGGGTGAACTCTATGACACACTCAGTGGTCCCTACCGTGCCATTGCGCTGAATCCGTGAACAGATCCGCATCCCAGCCTGTATCCCTGAAACGCTACACCAGCGGCATACAGGTGTTGTGGAGCGAAACGGCAGATACTGCACAATTGTGCGACCGGCTCGCCGAAATAGCCGAGGAACAACCGGTAGCACTTGCCATCGTCTGGTTCTCCGTGAACCGGCATGAACCGGCAGAGCTGGTCTCAGGTCTGCAGCAGCGTTGCCCGTCCCTGCCTTATTGTGGCTGCTCCACCAGTGGTGAAGTCACACCCGATGGCATGCAGGAAAACGGTTTCATCGCCATCCTTCTGCCATCGCGCTGGTTCGAGGCGCGTTGCGCCGTCATGACCGACGCCGCCAACCTGGGCATGGAGAGTATTGCAGAGCTCAGCGCCAGACACAAAGAGCAGTTTCTGGAATCCCTGACAGCCACGGACGAATCGCATACGCAGTTTGCCCTGCTGCTGATCGATGGTCTTTCCTATTCGGAGGAAACTGTGACCGTCGCCATCGACAGAGGCCTGGAGGGCATGCCGCTGGTCGGTGGTTCTGCCGGTGACGATCTCCACTTCGACAAGACCTGGCAGATCTGCAACGGTCAGGTCCTGTCTGGCGCAGCCATTCTGACGTTGATCGACTGCAAACTGCCTTGCCGGCTGTTTACCAACAACAATTTCGTACCCACCGAGCACAAGCTGGTGGTGACCGAAGCCGACCCCGATCTACGCCGGGTCAATGAATTCAATGCCGAACCTGCCGCCCTGGCCTATGCCAATGCGATCGACATGAAGCCCGACGAACTGTATTCAGGCAGCTTCGCGTCGTATTCGGTCATCATTCGCTTCGGCGGCGAATACTATTGCCGTTCGATACAGCAGCTCAACGATGATCAGTCCCTGACCTTCTTCTGCGCCATCGACAACGGTCTGGTCATGACCCTGGCACGCTCGGAAGGCATGGTGGCGTCTTCCCGTCAGGCCATCGAGGAACTGGAGCAGCACGTCGGCACCATCGACATCCTGTTCGGCTTCGATTGCATCTACCGCAAGCTCGATGCCTTGCACCGCCAGACCACCCATCGCGTGGCGGAGCTGTATCGTGAAAAGAATTTCGTCGGCTTCAATACCTATGGCGAGCAATTCAATTCCATGCACATCAACCAGACCTTCACCGGTATCGCCATCGGGGTACCGCCGGAGCAGGTGCAAGCGGTGGAAGAATCGCAGACGGAATCAAAGCGCTAGCAAGACTGAACAGCACCAGGGCATCGGAATATCAGGACGTCGAAACAACATGGCGCCTCTGCATCAAGGCATCAAGGCATCAAGGCACCAAGACACCAAGACACCAAGACACCAAGACACCAAGACACCAAGACACCAAGTCACCAAGTCACCAACTCATTAAGTCATTAAGTCAGCAACAGCCTGTCATCGTCATTGTCAATCGACATCGACGGTTCGGGAATGTAGATATCACCGCGGACCACAGTGCGAATGGCGGTGGACAAGGCGTCCTGTCCCAGCACCTTCGGCAATATCCCCGCCGCACCGCGTGCAATGGCCTCTTCAACCACACAGCTGTTGTCAGAATCGGCGAACAGCAGCAGTGGTTGTCGGGGAAAGAGGTTGCGCAGCTTCATCAGGCCATCGAAGCGCTCGATGCCCGCCAGATTCAAGGCCAGCATGACCACATCGAACAGACCGTCGGTCTGCAGAATGGCAACCGCCCCGTCCACCGTGTCGGCCTCTCGGGAAACCGCTTCGGGAAAGACCTGTCGCAGAACCCTTGCCAATGCCTCACGGAACAAGGGATGTTCATCAACTATCAGGTTCTGACCCGGATCATCCATACCGTCAGCCATCCATACCGTGAGACATTGACTTGTCGAACGCTGACTGCTACTTCAGTCCGATAACGATCCTGGCGTTGAAGAGCAATCGGGTCGATGCCGCAAGGGCACTGCATCCGGACCCGGCAACACGGAAGGTTCCCGGGTCCGGCGACATCACGAAGAACTAGCGAGAAGCCAGGCCTTCAGGCACCTTGAACACCCAGACGGAACCACCCTGATTCAGGTAGCTGACCACCTTGGCGACTTCTCCGCCCCACAATGGCACGGCTCCACCCCAACCGGTCACGATGGCAACATACTGCTCGCCATCCTGCTCCCAGGTGATCGGAGACGATACGATGCCGGTACCGGTCTGGAATTTCCAGAGCTCTTCACCGGTTTCGTCGTCAAACGCCTTGAGATAGCCTTCCGGCGTGCCAGTGAACACCAGACCGCCTGCGGTGGTCAGTACACCACCCCACAATGGCGCCTTGTTCTTGTATTCCCATTTGATCTCGCCAGTGGACGGATCCACTGCTTTCAGAGAGCCGATGTAATCATCGAACAGAGGCTTGATGGTGAAGCCAGCCCCGAGGTATGCCGCCCCTTTCTTGTAGGTGATGGGCTCGTTCCAGATATCCATACCCCACTCATTCGACGGGATGTAGAAGTTGCTGGTCTTCTGGGAGTAGGCCATCGGCATCCAGTTCTTGGCACCGAGGAAGCCGGGAACCGCAAAGATGGATTCACCCTTCTTGCCATCGGCACTTTCCGCTGGATTGCCCGGGCGATTCTCCGGATTGAACAATGGGCGACCATTTTCGTCGACGCCACTGGCCCAGGTAATGTCCCGCACGAATGGTGTGGCCGAAATGAATTCGCCATTGGTTCGATCAAGCACATAGAAAAAGCCGTTTCGATCAGCCGTTGCACCCGCCTTGATGGTTTCACCGTCCTTTTCCATGTCGAAGGAGATGAACTCGTTGACACCGTCATAATCCCATCCGTCGTGCGGCGTGGACTGGAAGCCCCAGACGATCTCACCGTTCTCCGGATCGATGGCTATCCGCGCAGAGGTCCATTTGTTGTCTCCCGGACGCAGATGACTGTTCCAGGGTGCAGGATTTCCTGTACCGAAATACGCCAGTTGTGTATCGGGATCGTAGGTACCACCCAACCAGGTAGCGCCTCCACCGTTCTGCCACAGGTCACCGGCCCAGGTTTCGTTCTTCTTGCCGGTCATGGTGGATTCTTCACCATTGAGCGTGCCCATGTGGCCTTCAATGGTCGGTCTGGACCAGACCAGTTCACCGGTATCCGGATTTCTGGCATCCACCTGGCCGACGATACCGAATTCACCACCGGAATTGCCGGTCAGGATCAAGGGGCCATGGGCCTCGGTGGGCACGATCAACGGTGCTGCCGTGTAGGAATAACCTGCTTCGTAATCACCGATTCGCTTGCGCCAGATGACCTTGCCGGTCTTGGCATCCAGTGCCACGATCTTCGCATCGAGCGTACCGAAGAATACCTTGTCGCCCAGAATGGCAGCGCCTCGGTTGACAACATCGCAGCATGGCAGAATGCCTTCGGGCAGACGCGCATCGTATTGCCACAACTCTTCGCCCGTGGCGATGTCGATGGCCCACATGCGACTGTAGGAGCCAGTGACGTACATGACGCCATCCTTGATCAGAGGTTGTGATTCCTGTCCGCGCTGCTTTTCACCGCCAAAGGAAAAAGACCAGACGGGATAGAGATTCTTGATGTTCTCCTTGTTCAGCGTGGACAACGGGCTGTAGCGTTGTCCACGAGGCCCGAGACCGTAGGACACGATATCGCCCCCACTGGCCTGATCATTCATGATGTCCTCAATGGACACATCCGCTGCGACAGCCGTGCTGCAAACCCCTGCAACACCGAGTGCAAGGGTGCTGGCAACGGCCAGCATGGTGTGTTTTCGCTTCATTCGCTACTCCTGGTATGGACGTTCAATGCCCGCAAAGAGACAGATGGCGCGGTGTTGCATTAGCAAGAGGCCCTCCGGGACGCCACACCGCTGAACTTGCAGTCTAGCCAAGATACCGGAGTTGCCATAGTGGCCAAAGGTACACTCCAGCGGCCGAAATACTACTGATCAAGCTCGATGACGGGGAAAAGTGCATCTTCCAGTGCAGGATACAGGTGCACGACAGACCGTTCGTACTCGGTGCGCACCACGCCCAGACCTTCGAATCGAACCGGTATGGGCAATGCCATGGCTTCGTTCATGGTCAGCCCTCGCTGCACTGCATCACTCAGACTGCCGTGCAGCCAGTCGATGTAATCGCCGGTCTGTACCAGTGACTCATCCTTGTCGTCGCTGGGTCCGTGACCGGGTATCAGCAGGGATTTATCGATTCCGGCCAACACGGTCAGGGATTCTCGCCAGCTGACGATATCGGCATGTGGTGTCGTTGGTGCCCGATACAGAAAGGCAAGATCGCCGGCAAACAACACACCGGTCTCATCATCTCTGATGACGAAATCGCTGCTGGTATGCCCTGAAAGATAAAACAAGGAGAAATGCCTTCCTCCCACCTCTTCACGATCAGCCTGCAGGGCAACCGTCGGGGCCACGGCATTGGTACCTCGCATCCAGTCGCCCAGAAGGCGATACATATTGTCGGCAAAGCCGGAGCCTTCCAACGCAATATTGTCGATCACTTTCTGCGGCGCGGCAATCATGGATGCGTCGAAGGCTTGATTGCCCAGAAAATGATCCGGGTGATGATGCGTATTGTAGACGCGCAGTATCGGCTTGCCCGGCACGGTCTTTTCGATGAGGCGGCGTAGTGCATCGCCGTATCGCCGGGACGGACCTGTATCGATGACCACAACGCCATCGGGCACTTCCACGAACGCCACGTTGACGATGTTGCCACCGTTGTCCATATTGAAATATTCGGTACGTCCCAGTACCGCCCAGGTTCGGGATGCCATCTCGACCGCTCTCAGATCGAAATCCAGTAATCGCGCACTGGCAGAACCACAGATGGCGCAGCCGCAGCCGGCAGCAAACCACTGCATGACCTGTCTGCGCCGCCTGGACGCGGGTGCGGCACTTGCCCGACCGCAATGCGCTTGTCTTGTTGTCATGAAGGCTGGCTCACAGCCCGGTGGCCGCCGGCACGTCCAGCGGGAAATTGAAGATATTGCCTTCGGTGTCTCTCGAGGACACCGTCAGCACCGTTGCTTCAGGCCCCACCCTGGGCTTGAGGGTCAGAGTCGGATTTTCGCTGACGGGCTCGTACAGATCGATTTCGGCCAGGATGTTACCCTCATCATCACGTACCGCCAATTCGTTGAGATAGAAGGCCGGAATACCGGCTGCCAGTCCGGTATCCATGGGATGACGCATGCGCAGTGTCATGCGAGCGCTGTGATCAGTATCGCGACCGGCAAAGGCACGCGTCTCACCCAGCGTCTTCATCCAGTTGCTGTTGCCGTGGGCAGCAGCCGGAGCGGTACAGCCACCACCGGCAGCGTCAACGATGGCGCCGCCCACATGCCATACCCCATCACGGGTGCGAACGCCGACATGGATCGGCGAGGTCTGTTGCAGTTTGAGCCGAAAACCGACGAACGCCAATGCCTCCGACGGCCGCAGACTCATGACCAGAGGAATGGGGTTCAGATCGGCCATTGCCACGATCTCCACCACATCGTCCAGTGCCGTGGCATCGACCGTGATCGGTACATGAAACTGGTTTTCAGCAGAGAGCGGCGCCATGACCCTGACTCGCTCGTCGAACACGATGTCGCCTTCAGGCATGAAGCGCTCGGCCATGGCTTCCCACATGACCGAGTCCAGAGGGTCTTCGGGCAACTGCCGCGCCAGCAAACCGGTGCTGAACAACATCATGCAAAATACAACAGCGATTCGTGACACAGACTTCATGGCGTTCACCTCATTGCAGATCCGCAGGCAACCACTCTACCCCATAGCGCGCATAGAGTTCCTTCATGTCGCCGGAGTCGATCATCTCGGTAAGCACATCGCCCAGTGCATACCCCAGATCACGGCTGTCATGCTTGACAGCAATGCCGATGGGCCAGCCCGTTCTGACAATTCCCGGCATCGGCGGCTGCACGATATCCGAATCGATATCCGGTGATTCATGTGCCACCCATTCCATCTGCGCACGAGCCCCCATCAAGGCACCCACCTCGGTGCTGGTATAGAGGCGCTGCGCATCAGCAAATGTACGACCGCGGCGGATGCTCTGCAGCAACTGGCCGCGGAAGGCGTTTGACAGGAAGAAGTCCCCTGCCGTGTCCACTTCCACGGCAATGGGGTTGGACACGAAACGGCCGAACGTCTCGACGGTGGGCAACATGTCGCGGTTGACGATCAAGGCCATCTGTTCCTGAAAGTATGGGGATGTGAGTACTGCAAGCTCATTACGTATATCCACTTCACGATCGTAGGGCACATGCATCATCACATCGGCATACTTGCCATGCACCAGATCGCCCTTCCAGATATTGACACGCAGGTCGTCGTCCAGATTCTCGTCAGCACCGCGAATCAGGAACTCGACCTCCACGCCCAGGCTCTCGCCAAAGCGCCGCCCGATCTCCACATCGATGCCCTGCGCCTCCCCGGACTCGTCCTGCCAGGAATAAGGGGCGTAATCGCTGTAGGCAAAGACCACCAGTTTGCCGCTGTCGACCACATCATCCACAGGGCGTGCCTGCAGCGCAGGCGAACTCAGCCCTGCTGCGAGCAGACTCAGTGCACTCAGGCAACGCAGGGTCTGGCTCAGACCGGGAATTCGGTAGCTCATCTATTCTGGACGTGGCTGGGTTTCAGTGTAGGAACGAATGGCCCACATGGCTTCCTGGCTCAGGATGTTCTCGAAAGGAGGCATCTTGTAGGCACCGTTCTGCGTGTAGCCCTTGCGCACCCTTTCCATGAACCATTCGTCTCCGAATTCACCATCTTCCAGCAAACGCAGATCCGGTGCAATACCACCCGAGATCGCTTCCAGTCCGTGACAACGCGCGCAGTTGGTATTGTAGGCAGAGGCACCCACGGTCTGTGCCAGTTCGTATTGCTCACCGCCCATCGTGCGGTAAGGATTTTCCATGGCGATTTCTTCAGGCAAGGCTTCCAGCCCTTCGGTATCCACGGCCTGAGGCTGCACATCACCATGACCATAGCCCGTTTTCACGAGCATGATCTGAGACACGACCAACAGGGAAACTGCACCAGTCAACAAACGCTTTTTCATCGGAATCTACAACTCGTCTACCTCGGAAGAACGCAAGCGTAGCTCAAACCGGTGCCCTCCCAACATGGTACTTTTGGAACCATCCTCCGCCCGAATCGCCTTGCACGGCAAGCCATTGTGCGCCTCCGGCGTTGGACTTTTGTACCACTGTCTCTACCGAGCGCACAGCGCATACTGTCAATCATGCTGGATAGAACCCTGTTGATCATCGCGGTGCTGTTTGTCATTGTTGCAAACAGCTCCGCCCTGGCCCTCGAAGGCTATGACGTCGACCCCCAGACCGGCTTGCGCATGGAGCGCTACCGAGCACCAGTGCCGGAAGATGTCCCCGGCGGTACCACGCTGGATACCCGGCAACTGGCACTCATGCAGGAACAGGGCACTGCCGTCCTTATCGACGTGCATCCGCCTGTGGGCCTGGGACCTGACCCCTTGGACGGACACTGGGTGACCTCCGAGATTCGCCTGTCCATACCCGGTGCCATCTGGCTGCCCGAAGTGGGCTTCGGCACACTCAACGCTGAAGCGGAAGACTACTTCAAGCGAAATATTGCAAGACTGACGCAAGGTAATCAGGATACTCCGCTGGTGTTCTTCTGCAATGCGGACTGCTGGCAAAGCTGGAATGCCGCGCGCAGAGCCATTCTGTGGGGTTATGGTGCTGTGCACTGGTATCCCCTGGGCGTCGATGGATGGATGGAGAACGGCTGGGATTTGACCCAGCTTCAACCGGTGAACTTCTTCACCGACACCACTCCCGCCGTCGCGCAGGAGCCATCCCCGGATGAAGCACCCGGGCAACACACACCGCCCGATTCAGCGCAAATCTTCCTGATTGATCAGCAGGGTGAAGAACTCGCTATCGGCACAGTCAGTTTCGCTGCCACCGACTCGGAAAGCAGTACATTCACCATCGAACTGGACAGCGAACGCTTTGTCGATCAGTTTCTGTCCATGCGCCCGTTTCGTTGTCTTCAGGACGCTGCAGAATGGTTCTGTCATCTGCCCTACCCTTACCCGCTGCACGGCACGGTGTCGGCAAATGATCTTACCGAACTGGAATACCAGCTTCTGTTCATCTGGAAGTCCCCGAGCAGTTTCGGCATCGACTTCTGGAACGGCATCTACTACCGACTGGCATGGCAGGAAGACGGCAGCCTGCGGGGTCAGTTGCTGCAAGGCGATCTCGACGTGCTTGCCGATCCCCCCGAACCCTACAGCCATCCGATCGATCTTGACGAATTCATCGCCGAGGATGCCGATAGCCGCCTGTTTCCCTCACTGCTCATTCGCCCATGAATGCCGACCCCGACAGCCGAGCCGAGCCGGATGAGGTCAGAGCCTCCATGCAGCTACTGCGAACCACGCTGGCAGGGCAACTGATCGGACTGGAAAGCCTCATAGACCGCCTGTTGATCGCGCTGCTCACTGGCGGGCATCTGCTGATCGAAGGGCCTCCCGGCGTTGCCAAGACACGCACCATCAACCGATTTGCCCGATTGCTCGACATCCGTTTCGTGCGCGTGCAAGCCACCCCGGACCTGCTACCTGCCGATATCACCGGCACCGACATCCTGCAGCCACGAAGCGGCGAATTCACCTTCAATCCCGGCCCGTTGTTCAATCACATCGTTCTGGTCGATGAAGTGAATCGCGCGCCACCCAAGGTACAGAGTGCCTTGCTCGAAGCCATGGGAGAGCATCAGATCACCAGCAACGGCGTCACGCGCAAGCTTGAAGAGCCCTTTCTGGTGGCGGCAACGCAGAACCCGATCGAGCATGAAGGCACCTACCCGCTGCCCGAGGCGCAACTCGATCGCTTCATGTTCTTCGTCAACCTCGAACTGCCGGGTATCGAACAGGAACGCAGGATTCTCGATCAGGTACTGAGCGAATCCGATCCCTTGGTCGCTACCAACGGACCTGAGGCCATCGGCAATGGCGAACTCATCCTGCGTGCACGACAGCTGATTCCCGATGTCTTTCTTTCCGAGGCCGTGCGCGACTATATCGTGCGACTGGTCGGCGCAACCCGAGGTCTGGGCGCAGGGGGTCAATCCGCCTCGATGATTGCCCAGGCCGCCAGCCCGCGCGCGTCGATCTATCTTGCTCTGGCCTCGCGTGCCAGAGCCTGGCTCGATGGACGAGAGTTCGTGACACCTGACGATATTGCCACTCTGGCACCGGACATTCTCAGTGGGCGAATTGCTCTGGACTATCGCGCACGAGCGGCTGGCAACACGGCCCGCCAGATTGTTCAGGACCTGCTGGACTCCACTCCTCAAGTCTGAGGCCGAGCCGACATGTCTCAGCACGCCGTGAACAGCCGACACCAGATCCACCCCACGGTTCCGAGTGCCAATCTTGCGTAATACAGGCACAGGCCATACCGGTGATTCGGCTGATGCGTCCGTAACGGTCAGTCTCGAATCGTTGCTGAACGAACGACACACGGTTCGCGAAAGCACCCTGCGCCAACCGGCAGGTACTGGACAATGGGCAGGCAACTTTCGTGGAGAACGACGCGGTCACGGGACCGATTTCGATGATCTCAGGCCCTACAGTGCCGGCGACGAACTCAGACATGTCGACTGGAAGGCCAGCGCACGCAGCAATGTCCTGTACACACGCCTGTATCGAGAGGAACGAGAACATCGGGTGACTCTGGTGACAGACCTTCGCCGCTCCATGTTCACCGGCACGAAGGCCTTGCGATCGGCCAGGGCCTGCCAGCTGACCGCCCGCCTGCTGTGGCAAGCCATCGAGAGTGGAAGCCGCCTGTGTGTCATCGTTGTTCAAGACAAGGGTCTGGCTGTCAGCGACAATCGAGCCGGACACAGTGCGGCCATTGATGCCTGCGCCCTGCTGAGCAGGCGCTTCGAAGCAGGATCGACTCAGTCTGACGTCGCTGACGAGAAACTGATGATGCTCGATCGTGAACGAAAACACGCTACCGAAACCGACCTGACGCTGGAACAGGTAGCTCGCTGGTTGAGCGCGCAGCACCAGCTCCATGGCTCTGTGATCTGGATCAGTGCCTTCGATCAGCTGGGCGACCAGTTTGACGAGGCCATGAACACGCTGTCACAGGCCACGCGGCAGGCGGCCATTCACCTCGATGACGACATGCTCGAACAGGGTCTGCCTGTCGGGCACTACGGCTATCGATCCCGAACATTGCCGCACAGAAGCCATCGAGCCGTCACCCTCGGGCGACGACAGGTCAGGCAGTTGCAGCAACAGCTCTTGTTGCAGAAACAGCAAAGAGACGATCGCTTTTCCTCACTGCTGATTCCCTTGCTGAATTCCGGCGCAGGCAAGACGGAGATCGTCGCCACCCTGCGGCAAAGCGGTCATTTACCGTGAGACGCCCGGTGACGCTCGAACAGGCCTCAGGCCTTTCGGTCCGTGGCGAGTGGCCCCGACAATCATGGCCGGCACGACGCGCGGTTGGTGGTCTGTAAACCGATGAACCAGACGGAACAGATACTCAGCCAGCTTCGCGACGTGCAGCTACCACCCGCACCGGAAGGCGCCCCTGTCTGGTTGATGATGGCGAACCTGATAATGCTGCTGCTTGTCCTGACCGGTCTCGGCTACCGCCGTTACCGAAGGCGGAATCAATGGCGCCGCGACACCCTGTTTCGCGTACAACAGGCGCGCAGCGAGAAACCGGCCGTGGCGCTGCTGACGCTGGCGAAACTGCTCAGACAGATCCTGATCCATCGTCATCACGATATTCCGGGCAATGCGCAATCATGGCTCCATACCCTGGATGAGGCTTTCGGCACCGACTGGTTCACGCAGGCAGAGGGGCGTTTGTTCGGTGATGCCCTGTATCAGCCACAACAGCCGAGCGAGGAAGAACTGCAAGCCGTGTGCAGCCGTCTCGAGCAGCTGATTCGCAAACTTCCCACACGCGTACCCCGCACGCCGGAGCATACCTCGGCCGGGACATTGCCATGATCCATTTCACCTGGCCATGGGTATTCCTGCTTCTGCCACTGCCGTGGCTGCTCCGGCGCCGACACCCCAAGTGGGAGATGGCAGAGGCCATCGACGTCCCGCCATCCATGGAAGAGGCCTTGCAGGGACTGACAACACGCAGACGCCAAGGCCCGGATATCCGGCAATGGCTGCAGTGGCTCTGCTGGGTGACATTACTGCTTGCAATAGCACAACCCTGGCGCCCCGGCGATGCGGTAATGCAACCGGTCAGTGGTCGCGCCATCGCACTGGCAGTGGATATCTCTGGCAGCATGGACCGGCAGGACTTCACCCTTGATGGCCAGACCAGCGATCGCCTGAGCATCGTGAAACAGGTGGCCGGGGATTTCATGACTCGCCGCAAAGGTGATCGCCTGAGCCTGGTACTCTATGGCAAGGAGGCCTTCATCGCCTCCCCACTGACCTTCGATCTGATGGCCTTGAACAGTATTCTGGACAGCGCCGGTATCGGCATGGCCGGACGATCAACCGCCATTGGTGATGCCATCGGTCTGTCCATCAAGACGCTGCAATCCGACCCCGCCACCCACAAGGCCATTGTCCTGTTGTCCGATGGCACCAACAATGCCGGTTCGGTGGAACCGGAGAGTGCAGCCGAGCTGGCCAGTGAGCTCGGCATTCGCATACACAGCATTGCCCTTGGCAGCGTCGATGGCGAACTCGGGGGCTACCAGACGGCACAATCCGCGGACCTGGACGAAGCCACTCTCGAACAGATGGCGACACTGGCCGGTGGCGAATTCTTTCGAGCCAGCAGTACTGCGGATCTGCAGCAGATCTACGATGCCATCGACAAGCTCGAGAGCGCCGAAGCACCCGCGCCACCCGTGATCGTGCGACAAGAGCTTCGCGTCTGGCCACAAGCACTGCTCTTGCTGTGCCTGTTGCTGCTGGCAGTGGAAGACCCGATCCGCCAGCAACTGCGTGAGCGCGCTCTCCGATGAACACTTGGCAGCTAGGTGATTGGGTCATCCTGCAACCGATCTGGCTGTTGCCTGCCCTGCTGCTGTTGATCGCCTCGTTCGTCTGGCGTCGAATACGCAGCAGCAGCGACTGGCGCGATGTGCTCTCGCCTGCCATGTTCGACTACCTGGGCGCCGGCAGTCAGAGCAAGCCGCGGTGGAATCTGCCCCTGTTGATCGCCGCCATCGCTGCCGCCAGCCTCAGTCAATGCGCGCTGCGTCAAAGCGACGATGAAACGTGGAGACACAGCACCGGCTGGGTAGTCGTGGCCGATGTGTCCCGTTCCATGACCTTGAACGATACCGTGCCCTCTCGCCTGGCTGCAATGCGGGAGTCATTGGCTGTGCTGTCTCGCGAAGCCGCCGCCCGGCCGATTGCGCTGGTGCTGTTCGCGGGCGATGCCTTTCTGGTGGCACCGCCGGCATTCGACCGTTCCGTATTCGATGAACACGCTGCTCTGCTGGAGCACGGCGTCATCCCGGTGGAAGGCTCCAACCTGACCCGAGCCCTGTCTCTGGCTGCGTCCATTATCGAGGACAGTCAATTTCTGCAGGCGCGCGTATTTGTGCTGGGTGATTCCGGTGGTGTGAGCAACAGTAGCCTGGCGGCCGCACGATTTCTCGGCGATGCGGGTCATCGTATCGATATGCTGGTTTTCGGTTCGTCCTCCGACGCGGTTCTGGCGAGCACAACAGAATCCGCTGCCAACGGCATGGGCGACAGCTGGAGCCAGCTGCCTGCCGGAGCCGATGAAATCAGTGTTCAGTGGGAGGCGGTACTGGCCCTGGCCAAGGCCGGCCGTGGCCGCGCAGTCAGGGCCAACAGCTTCGGCGTCATCGACTATGGACCACTGACACTGAACCGGCAATCCTCGGCCTCCACCCATGACGGGCTCAAGACTCTGGTGTGGAGAGAACAGTCTCACTGGCTTCTGCTGGCAGGCATCCCGTTGATGCTGCTGCTGTTCCGGCAGGAAGGCGCTCGCTGATGCAAACACCTTTGCAATGGCTTCAGCGGCTGATAACGCAACCGCTCCTGCAACGCCTCACGCGATCGATATCGCAAACACTCCTGCAACGGCTCGCGCGGCCGATACCGCAAACACTCCTGCAACGGCTCGCGCGACCGATACCGAAAACACTCCTGCAACGCCTCACAAGACCGATACCGCAAAGGCTTGCGCTTGACCTCACGCAAACGCCCGAGCGCAAATTTCAACTGCTCGAACGCCGCCAGACAGTGACCGCGATCTCACCAGGAATGTCATCGAGCTTCTCCAGGATAGTGCAAGCATGGCGTATAGCAACATTACTGATGCTATTGCCTTGCACCTCGATACCACTGTCGGCCGACGACGACAATCTACTGGCCCACCGACTCTTTCAGGCCGGCGATCATACACGTGCCGGCGAGATCTTCACAGACCCTGCCTGGAAAGGCATTGCCCTGTATCGCTCCGGCCAATGGTGGCGTGCTGCCGAGGCGTTCATCCGCGCTGCTGATCCGGTCTCCGCCTACAACCTCGGTAATTGCTACGTCAAGCTGGGTTACTTCGAGCTGGCGCTGGACGCCTATCAACAGGCTCTGGCCATGGATCCTGCGCTGGAGGATGCCAGTCACAACGCCGCATTGATGCGCCAACTGCTGGCAGAACAAGCCAGGGATCAGGAACAGCAAGGCGGTCTCCAGCCTTCCGGTGAGGAAATCGAACGCATCGACACCGAGGACGATCGCCAGGAACACGGCCAGGGCGATGACGGAGAGCAGCAGAACGAGGCCGCGGAGTCGAACATCGACGAACAATCCCATGATCCGGGTAATCAGAGCATGACCGAACAGGACCAGGCTCAGGCAGGCAATGGCCCCGAGGCCCAGGAGCAGGAACAGCAAGGCCGTGAAGAGGCCGGCGACGGCGCATTGAAGGGTCAGAACAGTGATGAGGACGCGGCCAGCCGCCCCTCGGGCGGTTCGGAACTGGATTCACCCTCGACAGAGTCACAGGCAGCGGGTCTGCGTACTGCACTGGAGACCGAACAGGCCACCACACAGTGGCTGAACCGGATCGATCACGATGCCAGGCTGTATCTGCAAAGACGCATCAGACTGGAACAGCGACGCCGACAGGCGGCCGGACAGTCGGCGCCCGAAGGAGGAAGTTCCTGGTGAACCGCGTATTCACGCCTGGCACCGTGTTCCTGTTTCTCTGCCTGTCCCTGTCCCTGTGTTTCGCCTCTGCCCGAGCAGCGGATGTCGACCCGGCGATCACGCTACTCGGCAGCGATGAGCCTGTGTACCTCGGTGACAGCATCATCATCGAACTCGAGTCCATCGGCATTGAAGAGGCGGTAGACATTCAGCCGCTGCTGCAAGAGGCGCAGCTGCTGCGTGAAACGCTCGGCACGCGCATCATGGTGGTCAACGAGCAGGTGGTCGAGATGAAGTCCCGACGCATGGAGTTGCTACCACAGCGCGAAGGCCGCATCGTTTTCGGTCCTTTGCGCGCAGACAGTTCCCGGGGTGAAGTGAGATCCAACTCGATCATCATCGACGTGAATGCTCCATTGGAGGCCGATTGGCAACCGGATAGCGACGATCTGCAGATGAGCCTGACTGTGCGCATGGGCAACGGCACCCCGCTGATCCAGCTACAGAATGCAGAGTCGAGCTCAGCTGCCGGCATTCAGCCCCATGTCGGCCAGCACATCATCGCCGACATAGAACTCAGGCACCGGTTTCCGATTGCCGATGAGCGCCTGTCAATACCCCGCTTCGAGGGATTCGATATTCTGGAGCAGTATGTCGAACGCCGAACCATCGATGCACAGGATGAGCAGACCTCATGGCGCCTCACGGCCTGGCGCTATCATCTGTTTGCCCAACGCTCCGGAGCGGTGCAGCTCCCCCCGGTTGGCTGGGCCGGCACGGTGATTCGCTCGCGCACCCAGCGCGCTGAATTCGACAGGCAGACCCCGGCGGTATCGTTGCAGATAGCCCCGGCGGCAGATGATGCACACTGGTGGCTGCCCGCCACGGATGTCGAACTCAGCGATAGCTGGTCTCGCGACCCGCGAGAACTCACGGCCGGCGACGAGATACTCAGAACCGTCACGCTCAGTGCGCGAGACGTACTGGCCAGCCATCTCCCCGATATCGTGCCGCCGGAGAGCCGAGCCCTGACCACAACCCCGATCAATCAATCCCGCTCTCAGCAGTTGATCGGCGATCATATCGTGGCCACGGCCGAATTTGAATTTCGCATGATTGCGCAGAGCCCCATCCCCGTGTTTCTGGATACGGTCAGGGTTCCCTGGTACGACACACGCAGCAATGAATCCAGAGAGGCGATCATCCCTGCCAGACGCATCAATGTCGGCCTGCCCGAGCGCGCCGATCTGCTGGCAAGTCTGGCTCTCGAGGGCCACTGGTACGACAGACTGCTGTTGCAACTCCAGGGCAACCGCAGCATGCAGTCACTGCCCTGGGGTGGCCTGCTTGGAGTGATGGCTGCCCTGGCCTGCTGGGTCTGGCTTCAGGAGTGGCGCCATGCCCGTCGTGAAAGGCGAAGACAAAGCCAGGACCTGAAATCGACGGTTCTCCCGGAGTTGTAGTTCTCGTCGCTCAGGCCCTGCCTCTGAACTGAATGCGCTATTGCGGGATATGCGCCTTGGGCAAGATGGTGACCCCCCAGGGATAGCGGCCGACCTTGATGGTCTTCTCGGCCTTGAGGCTGGCCACATCGATCACGGTGACATCCCCTGACACACCATTGGTGGTGTAGAGCTTGTCCTGTTCAGGCGTCAATGCCATATGCCATACACGGCGCCCCACCAGAATGTAGTCAATCACTTCGAGGCTTTCACCATTCACGACAGCAACGTGGTTGGCCGGACCCAATGCGATGAAGGCCAGAGTACCGTCATCGGTGATCTCCATGCCTACTGGCTGAATCTGGTCACGAGTCACCCCGGGAATCTCGAAGCTGATTTTCTGCGTGATTTCCCGGGTTTCCGTATCGATGACGGACACGGTGCCACCGATCTCGGATGAGACCCACAGTTGCTTGTCATCGGGTGTGAATTCGGCATCACGAGGTCGCTGATCCACCAGGGTATTGGCCACGATGGACTGAGTCTCGGTATTGATCCAGTGCGCCATATTGGAGGTTTCGGAGGTCACGATGGCATATTTGCCGTCATGGCTCACGGCCATGCCCTCGGGTTCGACGCCCACGTCGATCTGCGAGACCACCTCATGCGTCTCGATATCAACCACCGTTGCGATGGCATCATCTTCATTGGCGATGTAAAGATGCCGATTGTCCGGATGCAAGGCGAACTGCTCGGGGTCCTCACCACTGGGCAACTCGAACAGAATGGAATCATTACTGACATCCATGACCTGCACCGTGTCAGAGTCGGAGGCGCAGATGAACAGGCGCGTGAAGTCATGGCTCAAAGTCACGCCACGTGGCCGCTCTCCCACCTCCAGTGTCTTGACGACTTCATTGGTTTCGGTATCAATGACCGACACGGTGTCATCCTTTTCATTGCTGACATAAGCCCAGTGGGCACTGACCGAGCCACTGGTCACGCTCATTGCCAGTGCCAGCACACTCAAGCCCGGCAGGCCGGGACGTATCCGCCCGGACAGGCGGCGGGCCTTGTCAGTCATCATGCATCGTGCCATTCGTTCTTGTCTCCGTGGTTTTCCCGGCACGCTTTATCCTGTCCATCATGCTCAAGGTTGATTGAACTGCTCACAACGACTTTCCGGCTCATCGAGCCCCAGCGTATCCAGTTCCGTGACCGGGTGCAGAAAGCCTTCGACGGGCGCCGTGGCAACGACAGCCCTGGGGTGTACCAGCTGGACACTCTGGCGCATCTGCCCATTCCAGGTACGAAAGCTCAGTGGCGCGCCCTTGAAACCTGCCAGCTCGAAATCATCCGACAACACATAGCGGCGAATTTCCGCCGGATTGACCGACCCTGTGCGCGTCACGGCCTCACCGATACTGCGTACGGCCGCCCAGTTGCTGTAATCACGTGACGTCATGTCCCGCTCGGCCAACTTGCGAAAGCGCGATTGCAACTGTGCAGCCCCCCATTGCTCGATAACCGGGGACCAGACCACGGGTGTCAGACCTGCACTACCAGCCACCGGTCTCGGCAGCCAGGTGTTGTAGAGAATATATTGTGAAAAATCCTGATCTTCATCAGTGACGACCACCACATCATAGTCTCTCGCCTGCGTGAACACCGGCACTTCAGTGGATGCCGTGCGGCGCATATCGGCATCTTCGATCCAGGTCTTGCTTTCCACGATATCCAGGCCGAATTTTCTGATCGATGCCCTGAGCGCGTCGGCAAAGGCCTTGTCCTTGTCGGTATTTCCCTCGATCAGGAAGATCTCTTCCCATTTGCGTTTGACGAAAAACTGCGCCAGCGCATCGCTGAGCATGGCGCGTGACGGAATCGTATGCAGCACATTGGACCGGCACTGTTCGTTACGCAGCACATTGTCCATGCTCTGGGCATTGAACAGCAGATCATCAGCGGCTTCCGGCAACGAGGCAATGGCATCGATATCTGCGGCAGGCAGGTTCGCCACCACCAGTCTGGCGCCCTTCGCCAGCTCGGCACGAATCCGGTCGTTGCGCGCCTGCGGCTCGGCATCCGGTTCGAAGATCAAGGGTTCGAGCGTGTAGTCCTGCCCCAGAAACCGGCCGGTGGTGTTGTTGTCATCGATGGCCAGACTGGCACCTCGCTCGCCCTCATCCTCGGGCCAGCTCACCAGGTTGGACAGCACCGGTGGATGCGCCAGGCGCTGTTCAAGATAGAGAATATCGATCACCAGCTTGTCCTGCTGCGCATAGACAGAGGATGTGAGCATGGCCAGACACAATCCGGCCAGTCGCATCAGCCTGTTCTGTACCGTGCCGATCCGGCGTCTGCCGCCGCTCAAGCCGCACGGGCCGCACGGGCATGACCGCGTCATGCTCGATGGAGCCGAGAATAGCCTTTCCAGTTGGTTCATGGCCGAATGGATACCTGTCCTGCGCTGGTTGAGGGCAAATTCAGACTCGGTTTCAGGCCCATTCGACCAGCAGCTTGCCGACATCCGCACCCGATGCCACAGCCATCGCTACTGCCTCGACGCCCTGACAGCACCATCTGCCCAGTGAAATACTGCGTAACCCGATGCCCCGATAATGGCCGACGGCCGGCCATGCAGCCATGGGTAATGGGTACCAAGCAGGGAGTCGGCAGCTTGTAGAAGATCGACGATACTGACCGAGGCTGGTTGCGGCAATCAGTCGCGTGAGCGCTGCACCAGCACGACAGCCAGCAATATCAGCAAGGCACCGGTCAGGCCCAGACCTGACAGACGCTCATCGAGCAGGAGGAATCCTGCCATGGCAGCGAACACCGTCTCCATCGACAGCATGATGGACGCACGCGTCGGCGATACATATTGCATGGCAATGGCCGTGATACCGAAGGTAAACGCGCTGGAGAGTACCCCCACATAGAGAATGGGAATGATCGCAGCCCGCAGGGACGCCATCTCGACAGACTCGAAAACCGCGGCGCTGCCAAGACTCAGCAAGGCCACTACCGCAAACTGGATGCAGGTGTAGCTCAGCGGCTGGGCATGGCGCGACGCTTCGCCGGCGACGATGATGAGTGCAGCCCAGAACACGGACGAACAGGCCACCAGGATATCGCCTCGATTGAATGACTCCAGAGCGCCGCCTCCCAGTGCCCATACCCCGACAAAGGCCAGCCCTGCCGACAGCCAGGTCGTCAGGCTCGGCCGCTGACGGCGAACCAGCCAGAAGAGAAAGGGGGTGACCACCACGTACAGTGCGGTGAGAAAACCGGTATTGGTCACCGTGGCGTCGACGATACCGGTCTGCTGAGTGCCGCCGGCAACAAAGAAAACCACGCCGGCCAGCAAGCCGAAAGGCCAGATACCCCTGCCCTGAGCCGGTGTTGGCGCCGGGCGGCGGCGCTGCTCACGAATCAGGAACGGCAGCAGAACAACGGCGGCAACAGCGCCACGCATGCCCAGAAACAACAGAGGCCCGATATCCTGCATGGCCACCTTCTGGAAGTAGAAGGCCACACCCCAGATAAGCGCTGCCAACAGGATCAGCAGATCACCCCGTGTTCTTGCACTCATGGCCGACATCAGACGTACTGGCTTGCCGGCACGACAGACCTATTTCTTCGACAATACACTCCACGCCTTGTCTGCATCTGCCTTGTACGCTTCCCAGTTGCCATCAGTCCATCGCTCGCGTCCGCGAGCGGCAAAGAACAGATACAGATTGTCGTCAAATATTTCCCAATGCGTGCCATCCGTTCGAATCAGTCCTTCTCCAAGACTCAAGGCATTGGCACAGAAGCCATTGTACGCCGGTGTGAATCGTTCGGGGTCAGCGCGGAAACGCTCAGCGCTCTCTTCCGACGCAAAGTGCCATTTGGCACCCTTGTATTCCACCGTGAATCGCTTGTTGCCCTCGGCTGCCAGGGCCTGGGGTTCACGCTGCAATTCGTGATAGGCCACGGAATCGTGTCCGCCGATGGCCACGCCACCGAAACGTGATTTCGAGACGGGCTCGGCGGCCTGTGCCGCGCTGGCTGCAAACAGCAGGATCAGCGCGCTGCCGCTTGCTGCCAATCGACCGGCATGCGAGTGCCTGGCGGCGCGTCCCGATCGTATCGAGGCAAGGGTTGCGCAAGTCTTCGCCGCCAGCCCTGCCAGCAACAATCGCAGGGAATTCACCGGGTAAGTTGTGTTCAAGCGAGTCAGCATCTGATTCATCTCGTGATTCATGTTCGACAGCTGTTCGGACTCGGCCAATCCTCAAAGGTTCGTCGACCAGCCCGTCACCCGGCCTGCGAAAGGTGCGTCAACCAGCCCGCCACCCGGCCTGCGACAGGTGCATCAACCAGCCCGCCACCCGGCCTGCGAAAAGTTCGTCAACCAGCCCGTCACCCGGCCTGCGACGAGAACCGGGCAACCGTCATCGGCCCGCTCTCACCCACACGGCCGTGTCATGAAAGACCGCACCGCCATCGGGCTGTGCGGGCTGGCTACTGATCAGTGTGTTGATGCCGAGGCCACCGGCAAAACTCCGGTTAGGCCACAGGCTCTCCACCACCACCGTGCCGGGCTGAACCCCATCGAAGGCCATTGCATGCAGGCTCACCTCACCCTGTTCATTGCCCAGCGTCACCAGGGCGCCGTCCTGCAGTTCATAGCGTAGAAGATCGTCGGGGTGAAGCCGGGCAACTGGCCGCTTTTCCATCCGCCGGCTTGATTCGGTTTCGGTGAAACTGGTATTCAGGAATTGCCTTGCCGGCGCTGCCACCAGACGCAGCGGACACTGTTCGTCGGGTTCATCGATGACCGCCCAGTGATCAGGAAAGACGGGCATGCCCTCGGTGCGGCTACCCACGGTGGACCAATCGGGCGAGAAGTGAAACCGCTTGTCCGGTGTACCGAAGCCATTGAGAAAGTTGGCATCCTCGAACGCGGCATGGGCACAATCGTGGCCGCCATTGGCCACCACGGTATCAAAATCCGGCAGGCCAGAGCTCTGTAACAGATTCTCGATGAGCTGACGTTCGTCAAGATGAAAACCGGGATGCTCCAGCCCGAGGCGTACTGCCATGGCCTGCAGAACCTGATGATTGCTGCGGCACTCGCCCGGCGCGTCAATCAGCTTGCGCCCTATCTGGATATGGGTATGGCCACTGGCGGTGTAGATATCATCATGTTCCATGAACATCGTCGCCGGCAGGATGATATCGGCATACTCTGCCGTTTCAGTCATGAACTGTTCATGCACAACGGTAAACAGATCTTCACGCGCCAGCCCCGACAATACAAGCCGGGTCTCCGGGGCAACCACCGCCGGATTGGTGTTCTGCACGAACAGCGCCTCGACAGCCGGACCACCCTGCAGTTCCTGGGCCTCACCGGTCAGCACACGACCGATTCGCGACTGATCCATCACGCGCGTCTGGCACGGTATGTCCAGCCCCTGAATCTGTGAGCGGTCCAGATCATAGATGCTGGCATTGCCATACAGTGCCCCACCGCCTTCGTACTGCCAGGCGCCCGAAACAGCCGGCAGACAACTGACCGCATGCATGTTGACTGCGCCGTTGCGGGACCTGGAAAAACCGTAGCCGATACGCAGAAAGGATTTTCGTGTGCTGCCATAGAGCCGCGCGAATTCCAGAATCTGCTCTACCGGCAGTCCGGTGATCTGCGATGCCCAGGCCGGTGTGCGGCTCTTCAGGTGTTCCCGGAAGCGGACCGGATCATCGGTATGGGCTGCCATATAGGCCTCATCTGCCAGCCCTTCCTCGAACATCACATGCATCACCGCGCAGGCCAGTGCACCATCGGTGCCGGGCTTCAGCATCAGATGCAGATCCGCCTTGTCGGCGGTCTTGGTGCGGTAGGGATCCACCACCACGAACCTCGCCCCGTTCTCGCGCTTCGCCTGGGCCAGGTGCTGCATGACGTTCACCTGCGTGCTGACCGGATTGCCTCCCCAGACAACCACCAGATCGCTCTTGTGCATGAGCCGCACATCGCTGCCGTTCTTGATGCCGGTGCCGGCCTTGAACCCTGCATCGGAGACCGCCACACAGTAGGTCGAATGCTGACGCGAGGTGCCATAGGCATGACGAAAACGGTCCAGCCCATCGCGCTGCACCAGGCCCATGGTGCCTGCATAGTGAAACGGCCAGATGGCCTCCGCGCCACGGCGCTTGCGGATGTGCTCGAAACGCTCGCAGATGCTGTCGAGTGCATCATCCCAGGACACCGCTTCGAAACGCCCACCGGGCTTGCTGCCGGCCGAGGCCTTGCCGGCCTTGCGCATCAGAGGCCGCAGCAGCCGGTCCGGATGGTGGATGCGCTCCGCATACCGCGAGACCTTGGCGCAGATGACACCCTGGGTGTAGCTGTGATCCTTGGCACCGTAGACCTTGCCGATGCGATTGCCTTCCAGCACCTCGATATCCAGCGCACAGACACTGGGGCAATCGTGCGGGCAAACACTGCGCAATCGGCTTGACATCGTCTTTCCAGGCTCCAGCTTGACCAGCACGGCAGGATGCCCCTGCCGCGTGCGAATTCAACAAGGAACCATTGTCTCAGATCGCTGCCTGATAGTTAATCATCGCAGCCTGAAACCTCGCCTTGCGCCGTGCCTCGGTCACTCGCCGATGGCCAGCCATTGGTAAAATAGTGATACCAAAGCGGTGATCGCAATGTTGGATGCATCACCTGAGAGGCACGGCGTGACAGAATATCGCCTGATACTCAGGGACGGCGGGCATCGGCAAGGTCGTGATTCACTCCGCAGCCGGGCAGAAATGACGTATTCGCGCTCAGCGCTGTGAAGAAAATCACATTCCGCTGAGCTCTGCATGCCGATGCATGAACGTGACCGCTGTTTCGGTTTTCTTTCAACCGCGACCCATACGTGCTTCTGGTACGGTAGGCCGCAATCGATCCGCCTTCCTCGGGAAGTGTCTCAGCACTCCATGAAAAGACCTTACGATAGCCGCCTGATGCGCTTGCCCCAACTGCCATTGCTGGCGAACAACCGTTGCTGGACAGCCGTTCTGCTCTCTCTGATCCTGCTGCTGCAGGCCTGTGGCGACAGTGGTGTGGTCATTGATAATGGCAGTGTCACAGGCAGCGACAATGCCGGTGGAGGTGGTACCCCCACGGGCGAAGATCTGCAGGAACCGGACGATGGTGGCCCATCCGGTGAATTGCCACCGGTAACCAGCGTATCGAACCTGGACGCCGAGGATGTTGCCGCCTCGCGCTTTCTGGCTCAGGCAAGCTTTGGTGCCACGGTCGATACCATCGCCGAGTTGCGCGCAACGACACTGGAAGAGTGGATCGACGCGCAGATGATTCTGCCGGTCTCCCTGAGCGAGCCCTACACGCGTGCGAACAGTAACGGCAGCCAGGGCGAAGCTCGCCACGAAGCCTGGTGGAACAATGTACTCGATGAACCGGACCAGTTGCGCCAGCGAGTGGCCTTTGCCCTGAGTCAGATTTTCGTGGTGTCCGATGTGGACTACCTGCTGGCCAACAACCAGTGGGGCATGGCCAACTACTACGACATGCTGAGCCGCAATGCCTTCGGCAACTATCGCCAGTTGCTCGAGGATGTCACCCTGCACCCGGTCATGGGTGTCTATCTGAGCATGGTGCGCAACGAGAAGGCCAATGTCGCCGAGAACATTCGCCCCGATGAAAACTATGCGCGCGAAGTCCTGCAGCTTTTCTCTATCGGCCTGTACGAACTGAACGATCGCGGTGAAGCCCTGCCGGCAGACAATCCGGTGCCTTCCTACACACAGGCTCAGATAGAAGAATTCGCCCGGGTATTCACCGGCTGGAACTACGATCTGGTGACCTCCTGGGAAACAACCAATCTGGGTGGCGGCGATACCTTTACCACGCCAATGGTGCCGGATGAGCGCTTTCACGATACCGGTAGCAAGACACTGCTCAATGATCGAGTGGCGCCTGCCGGTCTGAGCACACGCGAGGACATGGCCTTTGCACTGGATACCATCTTCCAGCACGCAAACGTCGGTCCCTTCATTTCCAAGCAGCTCATACAACGGCTTGTCACCAGCAATCCCAGCCCGGAGTACGTACAGCGAGTCGTTTCGGTCTTCAATGACAACGGGGCC
Organism: uncultured Granulosicoccus sp.; assembly: GCA_947492525.1. Taxonomy (GTDB): domain Bacteria; phylum Pseudomonadota; class Gammaproteobacteria; order Granulosicoccales; family Granulosicoccaceae; genus Granulosicoccus. Next base: position 38,248 of record CANLNQ010000027.1, on the reverse strand, counting down.
GGTGAACGTGGTGATCTGGGCGCGGTGGTCAAGGCCATCCTGCTCGATGATGAAGCCCGTAATGGCCACGAGAATGACCCGGACTTCGGCAAGCTGCGTGAGCCGGTGGTGCGTCTGGCGCATGTCTGGCGAGCCCTGGACGGCACCCCCGGGCCACTGTCCGAAGGCGTGCACAACACACCGAACTTCACCCTGAACCGTATTGATGAAATGACCGGTCAGGAGGTGATGCAATCGCCTTCGGTGTTCAACTTCTATCTGCCTGATCACACCATCGTGCCCGGTGGCAGCACGCTGTCGCCGGAGATGCAGATCATGACAGAGGCAAATCTTGCCTCCACGCATAACAACTTTCACCACCAGGTCTATCGCTTCAATGATCGCTCAGACCTCAGTGATGACAATCCACGCGTGACCATCATCGATCTGCAGCCACTGGTTGAACTGGCCACCGACCCCGATGCCTTGCTCGACTGGTACAACCTGATCTTCTTCGCAGGCGCGATGCCCGATGACATGCGCCAGAGCCTGTTCGATTACACGCGGACGCTGGGCAGTGATGACGCAGGCCGGTTCGCAGCCGTACAGGACACCCTGTTCATGATGCTGACCGCGCCTCAATACCATATACAGCGATAACCATGATGTGCCGGCTTTCGGACAACACTCGGGAATCGTTGAACGGCAATGCGCCGGCAAGCGGCGCTGCCGATCCTGATGCCGGCCAGACCCTCAGACCAGACAACAGCCTCGCCCATCGGGGCCTGATGACTCGCGACCAAAGACCATGCGAAATCCAGTAGATAAAGAAAAACGTCGTTTGCTCAAGACACTGGCCGCCCTGCCACTGGGCGCGGGCGTGTCCATGATGGCAGGCTCGGGCAAGGCACATGCCGAGCAGTGCGATGAAGCCCGATCGCTGGTGTGCATCTTCCTGGCAGGCGGCGCCGACTCCTTCAACATGTTCGTACCCGGTGGCAGCCGCTACGATGACTACCTGGGCTCCCGCAACGAGCTGGCCGTGGCCGAGTCCGACCTGCTTTCCGTCAGCGATGCAGATCAGGGAGAGTTCGGTTTTCACAACCTGCTGCCGGACTTTCAGCGCCTCTACAACGAGCAGCGCCTGAGCGTACTGAGCAACACCGGAACCCTGATACAGCCGACCAGCAAATCCGATTACCTGGGTACCGTGGCCTTACCGCAATCGCTGTTCGCCCACAACACCCAGCAGAAGCTGTGGCAGACCGGCGCCGGTATCGTCAACGGCAGTACCTCCTTCGGTTGGGGGGGAGCCATCAGCGCCCATGCGGCCAACTGCAACGGCAGCATACCAGTGGCACCGGCGTTTTCCATGGGTGGCAGCACTGATTGGCTGGCATCGGCCAGCACCAACTACGTGACGCTGAACGCCGATGTCGCGGTCGAGCGTATGTACGGCTATGACAACATCAGTGACTGGATTCCGCCCACGCGCCTGAGCGGAGTCGGTCGTACCCTGAACGAACTGATTGCCCAGGGCCAGGCGAGCAGCAACCCCTTGTTGATGCGCGGCATCGCCAATGCGGTAGGCCGGGCCTCCGACGCAACCGCGTCCCTGCATTCTGCTCTGCAAGCCAATCAGCTGCCTCAGATGCAGTACAACGGCAGCAACAAGCTGGCAAAGCAGCTGCATCTGGTGGCTCGCATGATTGCCTCACGCGAGGAACTGGGCATGCAGAAGCAGGTGTTCTTCGTCTTGATGGGTGGCTGGGATACCCATTCGGATCAGCTCGAACGACAGCCGGATCTGTTGAACGGCCTGAACGAAGCCGTCAATGCATTTCAGGGGACCATCGATGACATCAACAAGGCCAGCAGTGTCACCACGTTCACGGCTTCCGACTTCGGTCGTACGCTGAGCAGTAACGGTAACGGTACCGACCATGGCTGGGGTGGTCACAGCTTCGTGTTCGGCGGTGCGGTGGATGGCGGCCGGGTGATCGGAGAGACTCCCGACTACTCCGACACGGACAACCCGGACGATGCCGGCGAGGATGACGGCAGCTTTGCCGGACGCATCATCCCGAAGATATCAGTCAATCAGTACGCGGCAACCCTGTCTCGCTGGATGGGCGTCTCGGAAAGCGATCTGAACAACGCTCTGCCCGATCTGCAGAACTTCACGCAGAAAGACCTGGGATTCATGCTCAGCTGATATCGACTTCAGCGGGCAAAGAAGGGCAGCTGCCATGAAACGCAGCTGACATCACGCTAGGCGAGCATAGACGACAGCCGACATCAAACCAGTCTGCCCCTTGTGGATATCGCCGCAGACACCTGGAAGCGGGTGTCTGCCGTCATGCCGAGGCACTTGCCCGGCTAACTCAGACTGGCCGGGGAACGCGCGGTAAAAAGGCGCAGGGTGTCAGCGATGGCTGCTGACAGCACTGCGCCATCAAGAGATTCCTGCTTCCGGGCCTGTTCAACTACGCGCCGGTTCAACTATCCCAGAGCACGTTCTCATTGGCAGCGGCCGCGGCCTCGAGCAGACTGATGAGTGGCCCGGCTCGCGTATGCAAGGCAACCGGCGCCTCTTCCTCTTCATCATCGAATCCGCCTTGCGTATTTTCTTCCGGTTCACTGCCTCCCGGATTCAGCTCCTCGGCTTCCAACTTCGCCAGAGCTTCGTGTAAAGTCTTCAACGCCTGCGGTACATCCGCGGCCAGTATGGCACCCGGCACATTGCCGCTCTGCCCCATCAGCTTCAGCAGTGATACTGCCGCCGTTCCGAACATGGTTATGTCCGAGTATGCGCTTGTCTTGAAAGTTACCAGCACGACGACCTCATTTAGGAAACACGATAGTGGCCGACTTTAACACACACATTTTTGGTGCTGCAGCTGTTGTCAGCCTCGGAGCCACGTGCTGTACGAAATTGTTGTCACTGGGCATGACCGAAGGCTTGATGCTGACCGTTGCCGGCATGATCGGCGGCATCGTACCCGACATCGATCTCAAGCAATCGCAACCGTCACGCGCACTGTTTTCCGGTCTGGGAACCGTGGCAGCGCTGGCCTGGTTATTTGCCAATGTCGAAGGATTCACCGGGCTGGAGCTGTGGCTGGGCGCCATCACCGTCTTCCTGCTGGTCAGGTTTCCCCTCTGGTGGCTGTTCCATTCGGTGACCCGCCATCGTGGCATTCTGCATTCACTCATCGCGGCCATCATGGCAGGCGTGCTGATGTGCGCCGTTGCCTGGCAGCAGATGGAGACCAGTGAACTGCAAAGCTGGTTGCTGGGGATCTTCATGACCCTGGGCTATCTGGTCCATCTGATACTCGATGAGCTCTACAGCGTCGACTTCACCGGCGTTCGTGTGCGTCGCTCTTTCGGCAGCGCCGTCAAACCACTGGACCTGCAGCAGCTGCCTGCCAGCTGCCTGGTCATCTTCATTACCCTGGTTGCCTGGTTCTGGACAGCGCCCTGGGATGTGGCCTGGAACCAGTGGCAGGCACTCTATACCGACTGGCGCCCGGCACTGCTGCCCGACTGGGTCTGGAACAAGCTATGAAAAAAGGCCGCCGGAACAAAACCGGCGGCCTTTTGCAGTGTCAAACAATGTCTTTCAACGTACGGAAGTGTCAGGACTCCACGTTCAGGTGCTTGAGCAGCTCCAGTGTAATACCGCCACCTGCGTTGATCCCTTCGGCAGCTTGATACGCTTCCATGGCCCGCAGGGTTCCCTGACCGACAAACCCATCAATGGGGCCCGGGTCGTAACCTTCCCGCTTGAGTGCTTCCTGCAGTCTGGTGATGATGTCCCGAGTCATGTTCACCTGGCACAGCACCTGAACCCATTCAACCTTCGCCGGTGCTATTTCCACCTGACTGCTCACCGTCTTGGTGCGTGCCGGTATCTGGATGCGTCTTTCCGAGGCCGGTGTCAGCAGACGTTGTACGGCAATCGATTCAATCTGCGCAGGAACCTCACGCGGTGTGGCAACAGCTTCTGAACTGACGATTTCACGCACCACATCAACCGATTCCGCCGGGCGTTCATCAAGGCAGATCTCGCGACCCGTTGCGATGGCATTCGCATCGGCCTGCTCGTCCTTCGCCAACCAGAAGAACGTCGGGTCAGACACTTTCACCTGACGATCGACCGTGGTGTATTCAGCCGGCACATCCACGCGTTCTTCCCGCGCCGGGCTGACCAGCTTTTCCACCTTGACGGTCTGGTATTCGGCCGGAATATTGATAGTCTTGGTGCTGGCAGGCTTGTCCAGTACAGTCTTGGTCAAGGTCTCGTAGCGAGCCGGCACCTCGACCAGACACATCACCTCACCGGTGGCGTTGTCGACCTGCTCGATCAAACCGCAGTCATTCTGCCAGACACTGCGCGCCGGTTCGACCAGAACCGATTCGGACACGGTGCGATAGACCGCAGGCACATCCACCACCTCGCTGGAGGCCTCCTTGATGACGACTCTTTCATCCACCGTTTCGTAAACAGCGGGCACGATCTCTATGCTCTGTGTTGCTTCCTTGATCAGCACCCGCACCGATTCGGTCCGGTACTGCGCTTCGGTGTAGTACTCCACGAAGCAGTCTCCAGGCTTGACGGCATCCGTATCGACACCCGAGCGAGCTATCTGCTCAACCGTATCCGGATTCGCAGGCTGGCCGCTGTCACCGCTTCCGCTTCGCCACAGCATTTCCGCCGCACGCGTCTCCACCACTTCGGTTTCACGCTCGAAGGCCGTTGGGGTCACATCGAAATCCTGCGAAGCTTCCTTGACGGTTATCTGTTCCTCGACCGTCTCGTACTCGGCCTCCTGAGTCTCGATGCGCTCGGATGGCTCCTGCACGACCACCTCTTCCGTACGAGTCTCGAAGCGTGCAGGTGTAATGACTTTCGCATAACACTCGCCAGGCTTGGCATCCGGCAGTTGCAGATTACTGTCTGCCTGTTGGGCGGTAGCCGGCAGAATAGCCAGACAGCTACTCATGACGCCCAACAGGGACATGGTCAGTTTGCGCACGATGAATGACTCCAGTTAAATCGAAAGCACTGCCTCACGGCATTGAACACTGATTGTCGTACGCCGAGAGACAATATTCAACGTTTCTTGCCAATGGGCACTTTCGATGATCGATTCGTCGGAAGATTGACGGCTCAGGAACGTTGACGGACTACCCGTCGAGACCACAGGCACAACAGGAACAGCGGTAATAATCCCATGCTACCACCACCGCTGCTACTGCTCGATCCAGTGCCACCATCACCGGCATCAGTGCCTGAATCGGCGTTGCCACCTGTGTCATCACCGCTGCCCGCATCCGTTTCACCAGCCGTATCGCCACCGGTCTCGCTACCTGCTGTCTGCCCGCCTTCTCCCTGTGCCACCAGTGGATCGGGGTCTTCCGAATCCGACAGGCCATCGTCATCGGTATCGGCCTTCAGCGGATCCGTTCCGGCGATGATCTCGGCGCCATCATTCAGACCATCTGAATCCGTGTCTGCCAGATCCGGTCGCGTGCCACGTTCGATTTCATCGGCATCGTCCAGACCATCATTATCGGTATCCATCAGCAAGGGACTGGAATTCCACAGCAAGACCTCATCGCCATCGCTGATGCCGTCCTCATCCGTATCGGCAGAGACCGGGTTGGTCAGGTGCTCGTTGATCTCCTCTCCATCTTCCAGCTGATCATCGTCGCTGTCGCGATCGTTCGGATCACTGCCGGCTGCCACTTCGGCGCCATCATTGGCGCCATCATCGTCACTGTCAGGGTCGGTCGGGTCAGTGTTGTAGATTGACTCTTCGTCGCTATCACTCAAGCCATCGCCATCACCATCCGGGTCGGTGTTCAGATCCAGAACCTCGTGCGAACTCGTTTCATTGCTGTCGCCACCGCCACGCCTCACACTGCCGGAGACCACATGCCATTTCGAGCCGATGACGGCACTGCCACCACTGTGGCGTCCCTGCAGCAATGAATTCAGTGTACGCCAGGTATTGTTCCTGACGTTGTAGGCTTCGTTTGTCGACAAGGCAACGCCACTGGTATCGATCTCGCCACCGGCCACCAGCACTTCGTTACCGGCAGATGCGGCAAACACACCTGCTCTGGCGGTTGGAATATTCGCCCCGGTGCTCCAGCTGTTGGTGGAGAAGTCATAGACATCGGTCTGCCTGACAGCATCGTCAAAGGGGTCCGGCTGATCGGATTCCCTGCCGGCCGCAGCGACCAGCTTGCCATCGACAACCACCGCCATGAAATGATCCCTGGCATGCGGCGCATCGGGCAAGGTATCCCAGTCCTTGCTGACCGGATCATAGCGATCGAACCAGTTGACCGCGCCACCGTCATGCCCCTTGGTATTGCCACCCACCAGATAGATCTCGCCATCGTGGACCACGGCACCGGCCGAGCCACGCAGACGGTTACTCGGTATGTTACCTGCGGTAGACCATTGTTCGGTGGCCGTGTCGAAGACATGGATCGTCTGCACGCTCGGTTCGTCCGGATAACAGCAGGTAAAGGCACCGATGATGTAGATCTTCGTGCCGATGACCACCGGCTGGAAATGATGCAGTTCGTCCGGCAGATCGCCGATGACCCGCCACCGCTTCGTGTTCGAATCGTAGACTTCCACGGGGCGATTGCCCCTGCCCCCCATCAGGTAGAGATTGTCACCCACGGCAACAGCTGCAGCTTCATGGCGCTTGGTCGCCGTGCTGTCATCACTGCTCTCCACCGTCTCCCACGATGTCTCATCCAGCGCATCGGCAAATGCACCATCGCCGTGCAGACAGGTAACGATCAGCAAGCACAGGCTTGAAGCAAAAGGGAGCTGCATGGTCGAGAGACTCTGAAGGATCAAGTAACCCGACAAAGCAAAAAACCGGCCTGAAGCAGATCCGGTAGCGCCAGAATCATGAAAGTGCGACAGAAGCGCGGTGTCTGCCTGCCGGCCTGCTCATCGATCCTAGCGTGAGCGCTGGGTGCCGCTGTCGACCAGTTGCCTGACCAATCCCGCCAACTTTTCTATGCCAGCCTCGATCCGTTCTTCGGGAATGGATGAAAAGCCCAGACGGCAGAAGTTTCGCGGCCCCTTACGACTGGCAAAGTAGTTGTCCCCGGCATTGATGACAATGCCATGCTGCGCCGCCAGTGTTTCAAGCTCGCGTGCGGAAACCGATTCTGGCAACTGAACCCAGAAAGCAGAGCCACCAAAGGTGGGGCGCAGGGTCGAGAAGACATCGTGCTGCTTCAAGGCCTCATCCATGACCCGCCAGCGAGACTTGAAGGATTGAGACAATCGCAACAAGGCCGAATCATGGTGACCCAGTGACAGGAAGTGCGCCACGGTTCTCTGGTTGTTCGAGGGCGGATGGCGATACATGAGGCGTCGCAGTGCGCGCGCCTGCCGAATGAATTTCTTCGGTCCCACCATGAACCCGACCCGCAATCCCGGTGCCAGCGTCTTGGACAGGCTGCCCACATAAATGACCCGATGCTCCGCATCCAGGCTTTTCAGCGCCGGAGTGGGTTTACCGACGAAGTTCAGTTCACTCTCGTAATCATCTTCCACGATGGTGACATCATGGCGAGCCGCCTCCTCGAGCAGATTCTGGCGAACCTCCAGCGGCATGGTCGTGGTTGTCGGGCACTGGTGACTGGGGGTGACGTAGATCATCTTGCAGCGGCTGAGTCGCTCATCCGTCTCGACGCCGCGCTCCCCCACCGGAAACAATTCACGGTGTTCGGTGCACAGGCTGAAGATATTACGGGCATCGACATAGCAAGGGTCTTCCATTCCCACGATGCTGTCCTTGTCGAGCAATAGCTGCGCAATCAGGTACAGCGCATTCTGTGCGCCCGAGGTAATGAGAATCTCGTCCTTGTCTGCCCACACCCCGCGCCTAGGCAGTACGCGCGTGTGTATCTGCTCTATCAGCAGCTCATCGTCGTGATCGACACGATCCTGAGTCCAGCGACTGATGGCATCGACTCGTAACGACAAACGACAAGCCTCCCGCCAGTCATTGACCGGAAACAGCGAGGAATCCGCCTGACCGTAGATGAAGGGGTACTCGTATTGTCGCCAATTCAGCGGCCGGTTGATACTGCGTCGGTCGAGCAAGTCGAGTACAACATCTGGCCCCTGATCGGAGGCACTGTCATTGAACCTGGATCGAGCCGTCTGCGGCCCCGGCGGGGGGGTGTCGACACGACCGTCGAGAATTTCGGGATTGACGAAATAGCCACGTCGCTCGTGAGACTGCAGATAGTTTTCATCAATCAGATGTTGATAGGCGAGCACCACCGTGTTGCGCGCAACACTCAGCTGGCGGGACAGCTCGCGCGAGGACGGCAATGGCACATTGACCGGAATATGGCCATCGAGTATTGCCTTGACCAATGCCTGTCGCAGCTGCGCCTGCAGACTCTGATCACTGCTCGATTCGAGCTTGATCAGCTGATGCCACATGGGTTTTTCATGTGTTCTAACCACGCGTCAATTCTCCGCTGGCATCGTGATCGACCAGCTCGAAATCCAGGTCTTCAAGAGAATCGGGCAATTCCGCTTCCGACAGCGCCGGAATCTCCAGTTCCCGTGACAAGGGCGAACTCAGCCCTCGTCCAGTGCGTTGGGAGCCGTGCGCAGCCTGGTCGGCCTCCTTGCGCGCCGGCTCGATACCCTGCACATGGGCTTGCCGGTCGCGCCGAGCAGCGGGGTCGACAATTCGTTTCTGCAACACTGGCAACTCGTTGGCACTGGACCAGGCGTCGGGTTTGTTCTTGGCCAGCTCCAGCTCTCTGGACTTGTTGGATTTGTAGCTTGCGAAATCGCGCTTCAGTCGGATCTGCTGATCTTCATAGGATCTCACCTGCGATTCCAGCGTCTGGATGCGCTGGGCCTGCAGTTGCGAATGCAGTTCCAGTGCAGACTCGCGTTTCAGGGCCTTCTCGGTTCTTTCCCGTTCCAGTGCCAGCGCCTGACGCTGATCCATGATGACCGTACGGGCCGAGTTCAGATCCGTATCCAGCGATGAACGAGACTGCGTCAGGTCTCGCCGCGCTGCCTGAATGGCCTGGCGGGCGCGCCGTTTGGACCGCAACAGGCCCAGGCAGTAGCCCATGATGATCCCCAGCAAGGTGACGGCGATCAGACTGAAAAATAGAGCGATGGGTGAATCGACACTCATTGAGTAACTCCCTCTGCAGACACGCTGACACGCTGAGTGCCGGATGCCAGGTCATCCCCGGATTCGATCAGAATGCGAAATCTGTCCTTTTCGAGACCACGAGTGATCAGATAGGACGCGATGGCTCGCCCACGATCACGGCTCAACAGACCATCGCTCGTGGTTCCATCGTACTCATTGCTGGCAACCGAAATCAGCACGGGCAGCTCGGAATACAGATAGAGCGGGTTGAATATTTCATCCAGCAGTCTCTCGATATCACGCGTCACGGTGGCGGAGCCCGGTTCAAATTGTATCTGGCTGGACAAGCCAACGAGCACCTGCAGTTCTCGCTCTCGCAGATTCTCATAGCGGCGTAATTGCCGGGCCACAGCCGCTACCCGTGAGGCCTCTGCCGCCGCAGCCTCCCTGGCCTGTTCTTCAATTGCAGCCTGCTTCGCAGCTTCTGCCTCAGCCGCCAGCCTTTCCTGCTCTGCCGCTTCTGCCTCTGCCGCCAATCTGGCCTGCTCTTCGGCTTCCGCTTCGGCTGCCAATCTGGCTTGTTCTGCCGCTTCTGCTTCGGCTGCCAATCTGGCTTGTTCTGCGGCATCTGCTTCGGCCGCCAATCTGGCTTGTTCTTCGGCCTCTGCTTCAGCTGCCAATCTCGCCTGTTCTGCAGCTTCGGCCTCTGCTTCAGCAGCCAATCTGGCCTGTTCTGCGGCTTCTGCTTCAGCTGCCAATCTCGCCTGTTCTTCGGCTTCTGCCTCGGCTGCGAGCCTTGCCTGTTCTGCTGCTTCCGCTTCGGCCGCCAATCTCGCCTGCTCTGCCGCTTCTGCTTCAGCTACCAGCCTTGCTTGCTCTTCAGCTTCCGCTTCAGCCGCTAGCCGCGCCAGCTCTGCGGCTTCCGCCTCGGCCGCCAGTCTCGCTTGCTCCGCCGCTTCTGCCTCTGCCGCCAATCTCGCCTGTTCTGCGGCTTCCGCTTCAGCCGCAAGCCGTGCCTGCTCAGCCGCTTCTGCTTCAGCAGCCAGTCTCGCCCGCTCAGCCGCTTCCGCCTCGACCGCCAATCTGGCCTGTTCTTCGGCCTCTGCCTCGGCCGCGAGCCTTGCCTGTTCTTCCGCTTCCGCCTCCGCTGCCAACTGACGCCGTTCCGCCGCGGCGGCCTGCGCCTGCAGCCGTTGCTCTTCCTCCGCCTCAAGGGCCAGCATCGCCAACTCGGCCGCCTCAGACTCGGCCGTTTCTACCTCGTTCTGCCGGGCATCAGCACCGAGCGTCAGCTCATCGGTGCGCGAAGCCTTGCCATCGACGAAACCGATGGATCTGACCGCCCAGACGCACAATCCCGCCCACAGCAGCGCAGTGATGGTCAGAACCAACCATGTACTGCGAGTTCGCGTGAATGTGTCTTCTCGGGTTTCGATATTCATCAGTCAATACAGAGCAGGCGCCCAGTTTGCGGGTTTCATTCTGGCAACACAACTGAGACTGGGCCGGCATTTCCCCAAACCAGACCATTTTCTCATTTTCCGACTGGACGACTTTGAGAGAAAGGCCACGGACAATTGAAACCAGCTCTCTAAGCTGCACGCATTACCCGAAGAGCCTCCGGACACTCTGCCATGAACAACCACGCTAGCGCCATTGCGGGCCGATTGCCATTTGCCTTTCTGTTGATCAGCCTGAGCGGCTGCAACTGGGTAGATTCTACCGGAGTCCAGGGAGCAACTGTCACTGCCACGCTGCGAAATGGGCAAGCCTTGTCTATCACCGAGAACGTGGCATTGACAGCCCCATTGGCGGGTGAAGGCGCACAACTGACCGGCTGGCGCTGGGAACTGGATGGTAATGATGCGCTGGGTCAGTGCGACGCGGTCAACGGATTCGACAAGCAACTGGCCTTGCCCACGCTCAATGAGGCCTGCAGCAATCAAAACGCCTGCACCTTTGCCATTGACGAGACCAGCAGCGCAAACAATCCAACCCGTTTCACGCTGCAGATGCCATCGTTGCGGGCACCCGTGGCACTGAGTTATCGCCTGATCGCAGAGCGCGAGGATGGCGCCATTGTCGAACGCCAGCAGCTGTTCTGCGGCGTTTCCGTCAATGAGGCACCTGAAGCCGACGATGACAGCTACCTTGCCATCCCCGGTGACGTGCTCGTCGTGTCAGGCAGCAGCAACAACAGCCTGCTGGCCAACGACCGCGATGATGATGATGTGCGCAATTCGGGGCTCACGGTCACGGGTATTGTCACTCAGCCCGCCTTCGCTTCGCAGTTCTCGTTCGAGCCGGATGGTGGCTTCCTGTACGAACCTCGCAGCGATATCGCGCTCGATGACAACGGCACGGCCGAGGATCGCTTTGTCTATCAACTCAGCGATGGCGTGCACCAGGTGACGGCCACCGCCTTCTTGCGTATCGCCTCGGATAACGATGCACCGGTCAGACTGCAGGCTGTACCGGATGCACGTCTCGAAGCCGCCTCGGAAACCGAGACCACACTGCCCGAAGCGCAGCTGATCGACCTGTCTGTCTATTTCAACGATCCGGACGGCGATACCCTGAATTTTTCGGTCTCACCCGAGCAACTGCCGGCCTCGGGCAATATCACCGTCAATGCAGCCGGACTGCTGCGTGCCGAACCCACACTGATCGATATCGGCCGCTACCGCATCGAGCTGCTGGTCAGCGATGGCCTGGAAGCCATCAGTGATGTCTTCCTGCTTGACGTGGTCGAAACGCAATCGAACAGAGACAACAATGCTCCGCTGGCGCTGGATATCAGCAACCGTATCGTGCGCGACCAGTTCGAATACGATATCAGCCGATTCTTCACCGATGCAGACGGCGACATCTTGACATTCACCGCCGAAGGACTGCCCGAGGATGTCGAGATCGATGCCAGCGGTGTCATCAGTGGCGAGGCGAGTCGCAGCAACACGGGCCGCTGGCTGATTCGTGTTCATGCCAGCGATGGTAACGGGGGCACCGCCAGCGATGCCTTCCAGCTGAATATCAGATAGCCTGCAACAGCCGTAATGTCTGCTCATGGAGCTCGGCGGAACCGGCGGCAACGACAAAGCCCCCATCCACCGCGCTTTCCCCTTCCCAGCCGCTGACCACACCACCAGCGGCCTCGATCAGAGGAATGAGCGCCAGAATATCGTAGGGCTTCAGGTCACAATCGAGCACGACATCCACATAGCCTGCGGCCAGCAAGGCATAGGCATAGCAGTCCCCACCATAGCGCGACAGGCGCACCGCCTCCTTGACACGCGTGAACGCCGCACGAGAATCCGGTGTGTCGAACATGTCGGGGGTTGTGCAATACATCGTGGCATCGGCCAGGGAGACGTTCTGCCGCGTCTTCAGCGCCGTGCGCTGGCCACGGCTCTGCAGCCATGACTGCCCGCCTACCGACAGATAGCGCTCGCCCATGAAGGGCTGATCCATGACACCAAGAACGGCATCACGACCGTTGAACAGACCGATCAGAGTCCCCCACAGCGGCATGCCACTCATGAACGCCCGCGTACCGTCAATCGGATCGACCACCCAGGTCAGGCCACTGCCGCCGACCACCGTCTCATGCTCCTCGCCATGGAAACCGATATCCGGAAACTCGCTGAGCAGGCACTGACGGATGGCCAGCTCCGCCTCTCGATCGGCCTGCGTCACCGGGTCGAAAGCCTGCTCGCCGGCCTTGTTCTCCACCTGCATGTCGGCGCGGAAATAGCGCAGCGTGACCTCGCCGGCGGCGTCAGCCGCCCGTTCGGCCGCTGCCATCAGTTGCGCGAGCATGTCCGGTGCAATATCCACCGGTGAATTCTTGATCAGGTTCATTTTTCAGGCAGTCGATGGTCGAGTAATCGTAAACAACAGTCAGAGCCATTCGTGTGGCAACGGTCTTGCCTCGTGGCTCACGCATAATCTCACACAGGCAGGAAAACAGCGAATACAGGTTCCGCAAGCGCCACGACTATCAGCGCAGGCAGCACCTGTCAGGCTGCTGACAGACATGGCCTGATAACCCACCCGGTAACGAAATACCGTTAACTGCCGGGCTTGTCAGCTTGATTTGCGTCTGAGCCCTGCCTATACCCCGAGACCGGCAAGAATATTCATTCGTTCATAGTTCGATGGAAAACAGACAACCGCACAGATCCGTTCTGCTCGCTGCACTCGCACTGGCAACCGCACTCCCGCTGATCGGTGGATGTGCCCATGTCAATCTGACGCAGATTGCCTATGAGATGCTGCGCCAGGAAGATTGCAAGATGAATCGCCTGGATGATTTCTGCACGCGCACCTTTGCCCGGGAGTATTTGGAGTACGAGCGTTTGCGGCAAGACTATCTGCGCAGTCAGTCGCAGAAGGCATGGCGCGCCGAACAAGACCCGATTACACTGCCGGCATCCATCAAAGCCAACTGATTCCTCTTCCATGTCAGACGCCACTGGTCCGGCTCTACTTGCCCCCATCATCGCCCATCGCGGCGCCTCGGGTGACGCCCCCGAAAACACCCTGGCAGCACTCTCACTGGCTGCCGATCACGGCGCCAGTTGCGTCGAGATCGATGTCTCCATCAGCGCCGATGGCATCCCCTTCGTGCATCACGACAACAAGCTGGATCGCTGCACCACCGGCCAGGGTTTCCTGTGCGAACACAGTGCCGCCGAGCTCGACCTGCTGGATGCCAGCAAGGGCATGCCCGGCTTCGAAGGGGAACCGCTGCCACGTCTGGAAGCTGTCTTCGATCTGCTGGAGGCACGCGGTCTGGGTCTGAACCTGGAGATCAAACCCCGGGAAGGTCTTGAAGCACCAACCGTCGACGCCATCGGCGCTCTGGTGGAACGGCGCTGGCCGTCCCATCTGCCGCTGGTCATCTCCAGCTTCAGCCGAAGCTCACTGGCCTTGTCCCGGGAACGCATCCCCGATATCCCGCGCGCATTGCTGGTCGGCGCCATCCCCGACGATTGGCAGGCACTGGTCGAGACCTATGGCTGCCGCAACATTCATTGTGATGGTTCTAGCCTGACTCCGGAACAGGCGCGCGAGCTGCGTCTGGCAGGTCTGGGTATCTACTGCTACACCGTCAATGAGCCGGAACTGGCCGCACGCCTGCTGGGTATCGACAAGGAAACTGGGGCGCAAGGCGATACCGCCACCGCTGCACACGGCATCTTTACCGACTATCCGAAGCTTCTAGCAGAGTATCTCGGTATTTGAACTGGATGCCGGGAATCTGTCCCGGATCATCCTGCTCCAGCGCCTTCAGTACCCGTGGCCACAGCAAATGCCAGCAGCAGCCGTGAGAAAACTGTTTCATCACGAAGCCGCTGGCCTGAGGCTGCTCCATGATATAACGACGCACCAGTGGTGGTGGTATCACGGCATCCTGCCCGCCCAGGAAATGCCACTGCCAGACATCGCGTCGCAACGGCGGTAGATCGGAAGGGTTGATCGAGCTGTACAGCGGCGTATAGCCGTGATGCCTGGTCCACGCCAGCGTGTTCAGGTTGCCGGCTATCGTGACGATTCGCGTGACCATCGGGTTCTCGCGCGCCAGCAGCACGGCCAGGGCCCCGCCGCCACTGTGCCCCATCAACCACAGCTCTCTGGCGCCATGGCGACGAGCCAGCACGCGCAGACCGGAGGCCATGCTCTCGACGACCGTGCTCGAGTACCGGCCCGATGTCCACAGGGAATTGTCACAGCCCTTGTCAGTCGAGGTACCGTTGTAACAGGGTCGTCCCAGATAGGCCGCTGCCTGATTGTCCAGTTTCATCAGCCGGAGCATGAGAGGACGCCGGGGCGTGGGATCGGCCATGACGATGGTGCGGTGTGTCCAGGGAGACCCATCGCCTTCCAGATAGACATGCAAGATTCCGCCACTGCCCGGTGATCGTCGCGACTCACTGGCCGCCTGGGCCTTGGCATTGCGGTATACCAGCAATTTGAAACCCCGGGAAACCAGCTCGGAGCGCTCGAAGCCCTGACTTCTGGCCAGTTGATTCAGCTTGTCGGTCGGCGTCGCGCAGGCCTGCAGCAGGAAGATCAGCACTAACGCAAGATAAGTTCTCACCCGAGGTTTCGTCTGACGCAGAACGCGATTGCATGGCCTATCAGACATGTTCGAACTGCCCTTTCAATGAATTGCCTGACACCGTATGGGTATGACCCGCTCGTAACACACCGTGAGCGCTCCTGCGCTGGCAAACAGTCACTATACTGTATCGCATACCTGTCAGGGAGCAGTATAGATCGTGAAACAGTCGTGGCTCGCAGCCGGGGTCCTTGTCATTGTCCTGAGCGTATGGATGGCCACTGGCCTGTTGAAGAGCGATGATTCCTCAGCATCGGATGAAGACAAGTCCGACCCCTTGATGATGGTCGAGGTCGAGACTGTCAGACTGCAGGAAATGGACCGGAACCTATCACTGCAAGGTGAACTGGCTCCGGCACGTTATCTGCTGCTGAAAGCCGAGACCAGTGGCAAGGTCGAACAGCTGCTCGTGGACAAGGGCGCGCAAGTGGATGCGGGCGATGCGCTGGTGCAGCTTGACATGGGCAGTCGTCTGAACCAGCTTGCCGAAGCGTCGGCTCGCGTCAAGAGCGCGCGGAGCGAACAGGAGGCTGCCGAAGCGCTGCGACGCCAGCGCCTGCAATCGAAGGTGCAATCCGAGCAGGCCGAAGCGGTACTGGAATCTGCGCTGGCGCAACTGCGCACCATCGAACTGGATATCAATCGCACAACCATCGCAGCGCCCTTTGCCGCCCTGGTGAACGATCTGCCGGTGGAACAGGGAGAATTGATCGAGCGCGGCGACGTGATCGCCGAACTGCTAGACACCAGCGCCTTCGACGTCACGGCGCAGGCCGCGCAGCAGGCCATCTCGGAACTGCGCATCGGCCAGCGCGTCAGTGTCGAACTGATCACCGGTGAATCCCTGCCCGGTGAGCTGACCTATGTGTCATCCATTGCCGATCCCCAGACTCGCAGCTTTCGCATCGAAGCGCGCGTAGACAATCCCAATGCCGCCCTGGCCGCCGGCATCAGTGCAACCCTGACCATCCCCGTCGAACAGGTAGAGGCTGCGTTCATCACACCATCGGCCTTGTCGCTGGGAGATGACGGCCAGCTGGGTATCAAGGCCGTGGATAGCGACAATCGCGTTTTCTTCCTTCCCATCGAGCTGGTCAGTACATCGATAGAGGGTGCCTGGGTCAGCGGCATCCCCGAACAGACACGCATCATCACCCTGGGTCAGGGATTCGTGGCGCTGGGTGAAGAGGTTCAGACGCGCGTGGCACAGGCAGACGCGCAGCCTTCGGACAGCGAGCAGAACTGAGATGTACGCGCTTATCGACGCGGCCTTCGACCGCAGCCGCACCGTCATCATGCTGATGCTGTTCCTGATGGCAAGCGGCATCGTGGCCTATGCCAGCATTCCCAAGGAATCCGAGCCGGATGTGCCGATCCCGATCATCTATGTCTCCATGACCCACGATGGCATCTCGCCCGATGATGCCGAACGGCTGCTGGTGCGCCCGATGGAAAAGGAGCTGCAGAGCATCAGTGGCGTCAAGGAAATGAGCAGCACCGCCGGTGAAGGCCATGCCTCTGTTCTGCTGGAGTTCGATGCAGGCTTCGATGGCGATACCGCGCTGGCCGATGTGCGCGAGCGCGTGGATGTCGCCCGCTCGAATCTGCCGGCGGCCACCGACGAGCCCAGCGTCAACGAAGTCAATATTGCATTATTCCCGGTGCTCAACATCAGCCTGTCCGGCCCTCTGCCCGAACGCACGCTGATTCGCATTGCCCGCAACCTGAAAGACAAGCTGGAGGCATTGCCCGGCGTGCTCGAAGCGGATATTGCCGGTGAACGCGAAGAAGTACTGGAAATCGTCGTCGATCCTCTGGTCATGGAGAGTTATCACCTGGATTTCGACACGCTGTTCGCACTGATCCGCAACAACAATCTGCTGGTGGCGGCCGGGGCCATCGATACCGGTGCCGGACGGATGGTGCTGAAGGTACCCGGCGTGATCGAGAACATCGACGATGTCATGAGCCTGCCGGTGAAGGTCACCGACAAGGCCGTGGTGACCTTTGGCGATGTGGCCACAATCCGGCGAACCTACAAGGACCCGGACAGCTTCGCCCGGCTCGATGGCCAGCCAACGCTGGTACTGGAGATTTCCAAACGCCTCGGCGCCAACATCATCGAGACCATCGACGATGTGCGTGAAGTCATCAGCGCCGAGCAGCAACGCCTGCCGTCCACTCTCGACATCGGCTTTCATCAGGACAAGTCGGAAGAGACCCAGATCATGCTGACGGATCTGCAGAACAACGTCATCTCCGGGGTTGTACTGGTCATGATCGTGATCATGGCGACACTCGGTGTCCGCTCGTCGATCCTGGTCGGCTTCGCCATTCCCGGCTCCTTTCTCACCGGCATCATGGTGATCAATGCCATGGGCTACACCATGAACGTGGTGGTGCTGTTCAGCCTGATCCTGGTGGTCGGCATGCTGGTCGATGGCGCCATCATCGTCTCCGAACTGGCCGATCGCAATATCGAGGCGGGCATGACAACTGCCGACGCCTACGCCAATGCCAGCAAGCGCATGGCCTGGCCGGTCATCGCCTCCACCTTCACCACACTGGCCGTGTTCTTCCCGTTGTTGTTCTGGCCCGGCCTGATCGGCCAGTTCATGCGTTACATGCCGATCACCGTCATCAGCTGTCTGCTGGCGTCCCTGGCCATGGCCCTGATCTTCATTCCGGTACTGGGCAAGTACATAGGACGCAAACCTGCGGTGCCTCATGAGCAGGGTACTGACACGCCACAGGGTCACGAGGATATCTATGACCCGCAAGGCCTGACGCTGGAACAGCTGCGTGCGGACAGCGGCCGTGCTCGCGAGGCCTACCTGTCCTTGTTGCACACGCTGCTGCTGAACCCGGTGAAGACGCTGCTGTCGGTACTCGCCTTCACGGTGGCCAGCTATGTTCTCTATGGTGTGGTCGGCAAGGGTGTGGAGTTCTTTCCCGGCGTGGAACCCGAGTCCATGGCCATACAGGTGCATGCCCGGGGCGATCTGTCCATTCGTGAAAAGGACCAGATCATGAGCCGTGTGGAGCAGCACCTGTTCGGTCGTGAGGAGATCGAGTCGGTCTACACCCGTACCGGCACGTCGGGCAACGATGATGGCGGGGATACCATCGGTACCATCAATATCGAATTCATCGACTGGGACCAGCGCCGCAAGGCGGCCGAGATCACCACCGAGCTGCGCGAGGAGCTCAGCGACATTGCTGGCATTCGCGTCGAATTCGCCGCCAATGAAGGCGGGCCGGACGGCGGCGGCAAGCCCATCAACATCCAGGTAAGCGCACCCACGAACAAGATGGACAGCACGGTGGACGCCTTGCGACAGATCATGCGCGAACAGGGAAATTTCGTGGATGTCAGCGACAACCGCGCCCTGCCCGGCGTGGAGTGGCGACTGCAGGTCGATCGCGAGCAGGCGGCGCGCTACGGGGCGGATGTCGCCTTGATCGGCAATGCCATTCAGCTGATCACCACCGGTATTCGCGTGGCCGGCTACCGGCCGGATGATGCCACCGATGAGCTGGACATCCGCGTTCGCTACCCGGTCGGGCAGCGCCACCTGGACAGCATCGCCCTGCTTCGCGTACCCACCAGCCGGGGCATGGTGCCGATTTCCAACTTCGTCAGTATCAGCCCGGCACCGAAAACCGGCGTGATCAAACGCGCCGATGGCCGCCGTGTCATTACCGTGGAAGCCGATGTTGCCGAAGGCAGTCTGGTGGATACCGAGCTGAAGAACCTGCAGGCAACGTTGGCAGAACAGACGCCAGATCCGGAGATCTCGGTCGTATTCAAGGGCGAGGCCGAAGAGCAGCAGGAGACCATGATCTTCCTGATGACCGCTTTCGTGTCAGCCATCTTCCTGATGACCTTGATTCTGGTGACGCAGTTCAACAGCCTCTACCAGGCATTTCTGGTGCTGTCTGCGATCGTGTTCTCCACCTCGGGTGTACTGATCGGACTGATGATCACCGGTCAGACCTTCGGCATCGTCATGGTCGGCATCGGCATCATTGCCCTGGCCGGTATTGTGGTGAACAACAACATCGTGCTGATCGATACCTACAACAGCTACATTCGCCAGGGCGCACCCGCCATTCAGGCAGCGCTGATCACCGGTTCGGTGCGAGCGCGGCCTGTGCTGCTGACCGCCATCACCACCATTCTCGGACTGATGCCGATGGTGCTGGCCATGAATGTGGATCTGATCGATCGTGAGTTGTCCTTCGGCGCACCGTCGACGCAGTGGTGGACTCAGCTATCCAGCGCCATCGCCGGTGGCCTGGCTTTCACTACCCTGCTGACGCTGTTTCTGACCCCCTGTCTTCTCGTGCTGGGTAATAGCGTGGCCACTCGCCTCGCACAACGACGCGCGCGCCGGCAGCAGGAGCGACAGGAGACAGCGGTGGAGCAGTTGGTTTGATATATCTGACTGGCGCAGGGATGCGCTAGAGGGTCAGAACGCCAGAACGCCAGAACGCCAGAACGCCAGAACGCCAGAACGCCAGAACGCCAGAACGCCAGAACGCCAGAACGCCAGAGTTTAAGATCATGAAGTGAATGGACGTTGCTCAAACCTTCTGATGAGGGAGCGATGTCGGATTCAAGTGCCAGACGAGGAGAAGAGACGCATCATCATCGTTGCGCAGATCACTTGATACTTACTGTGATCTGCGAAACATTTCGCAGAAAAACGAAAGATGGCGTCCCCTAGGGGACTCGAACCCCTGTTACCGCCGTGAAAGGGCGGTGTCCTAGGCCACTAGACGAAGGGGACGCTGTGTTGTCGGCTAGGCCGACGCCTTCGTTAAGCTGCGTATTATACGGATTATTTTTGCTGTGTGTTGTTTCTTGCGAAATTTTTTTCAAGCCACATCCGGGCCCTCTCCTTCACCGGTTTCCTCGGCAGCAATCGCCCGTACCTGATTGGGTCCGGCGCGGCGCGCAACCACCAGCGCCTCGCGGGTTCTGGACAGCAGACTGTGCGCATTGTCGGCCTCCACCAGCTCCGTGACACCGGCACTGGCCGTCAGCACGAACTGCACATTGTCGAAGCTGACACAGTGGTCAACAGCCTGCCGCAGACGCTCTGCCAGAATCAGGGCACCGTCCATGTCGGTCTGGTTGAGGATGATGCAAAAGGCATCGTCATCCGTGCGGAAGATCAGATCGCTCTGCCGAAGTCGGTCAGCCAGCGTCTCGGCCACCGTATGCCAGGCCTCGTCGCCCACTCTGGCACCGTGGTCCTCGCTGATCGAATCCAGGTGATCGACCGTGAGCAGCATCATGGACAAGGGTTGCTCGACCCGCCGCACCAGCCGGATCTCTCGCGGCAGCAGCTCATCCAGCGCTCGCTGGTTGCGCAAGCCCGTGGTGCTGTCGGTCATCGCCTTCATCAGCACTTCGTAGTGCTCCAGCGCATTTTCCAACGGGTAGATCAGGCTCTCGACCAGACGCTCGGCATCCCGCTCGTCGCGTGGCGTAAAGGCGCGGCTGCGCATCAGGATGATTTCACCCAGCGAACGATCACCGAGCTTGAGCTCGAATCGCTGACGGTGCTGGCGGGTGAATCCCAGCATGATATCCACACCGCGGTCGGCGGCGACATACTGCAAGCCGTCGAACTTCACGAAGCTCTGACCTTCGGTCAACAGACATTCGAACAGTCGCTCGAGATCGAGCTTGCGGTGCAACAGAGCGTTGAACTCAAGTTGCCTCAGCTGCACGTCAAAGCGCTGCTGGCGCAACGCATCCGATGAGGTTAATGCCGAGTGTTTGGCACTGACAGCGACCATGACAAGCACTTCACGATTCCAGGGAATCAGAATCTTGCAAACAGCGGACCAAACCGCAGCGGCAGTCTACCCTGCAATGCCGGTGTTGGCGTTCAAGTACAACACGACACACAAAGCGGCCAGGGTTATTCCCAGCAATGACCACGGCAGCACACTCTGAGAGACCGGCGGTGCGGCGTTCTGCCATTCGTCACGCAGCTGCTGTGGCACGGTATCGGGCACATTACGTCGCTCGAGCGCCACATCCTTGTCGGTACGACGCTCATCCTGACCATCACGCACTTTCAGAAACCGGTTCCAGCCATCGTCAGACTGCAGATTGAGCAACTCTTCGGGTATCAGTTCAGGTACCTGGGTAACAGGCTCCCACAGCTCCCCGTCCCGACTGACACGGTCGGTATTCCGGACTCTTCCGAGTAACAGGAACCGTCCGACCTCGTTGGTGGAAAACGGCCCCTGCACGCGCGAGCCTTTCTGTACGTACCATTGGGATTCATCAGCGACCATTTTGACTCACCTACTTCATTGTCCATTCAGTCATGCGTGCCTTCAGGCGAACCAGAGCTTGACCGTGGATCTGGCACACCCGTGATTCACTGACACCAAGAATGTCGCCTATTTCACGAAGATTCAGATCATCATCGTAGTACAGGGACATCACCAGTGCTTCACGCTCAGGTAAGTTCTTGATCGAGACTGCCAGGGCTTCACGGAAAGATTGATACTCGACCTGGTCGCCGGGGCTCGCCTCGGCGCTCTGTGGCAAGGCAATGGTCTCGCCCGTATGCTCGTCGGGTTGATCGAAGCTGAAGATGTGGGCAGCCGAGCTTTCAGTCAGTATCAGATGATAGGCCGACAACTCGATACCCAGCTTCTCGGCCACGATGGCAGCCTTGGCTTCACGACCACTGGCCTGTTCGACATTGCGCAGCACCTCCGCCGCCTCACGCGACTTGCGGTGTACCGACCGTGGCGTCCAGTCCGATCGACGGATTTCATCCAGCATCGCACCGCGTACCCGGATACCGGCGTAGGTCTCGAAACTGGCCCCCTGGGAGGGGTCGTAATGTCTGGCAGCCTCCAGCAAGCCGATCATGCCGGCCTGGATGAGATCCTCCGCCTGAACACTGGGTGGCAGACGATTCATCAGATGAAACGCTATCCGCTTCACCAGATTGGCATTGGCAGCAACCAGACCATCCGGATCGACTGTGGTGACTTCGTTGTACATCGCGTGTGCATTCATACGGACTCTTTTCTCACCGTGTACTGTCGGCGACTTCGATCAGTCGCTCTACAAAAAATTCGATATGCCCACAGGGCGTCTGAGGTTGCGGCCAGCGAGCAACGCGGGTCGCCAGCTTCTTGAAGGCAAGCGCCGAGGCCGAGCGTGGAAATACATCAACTACGGCACTCTGCTGGCTGACTGCCTGCTTCAAGTGCCCGTCCAGTGGTATGGAACCGCAGTAATCAAGCAGCACATCCAGGCGCCTGTCTGTCATGTCGCTCAAGGCGGCATAGACATCCAGACCGTGCTGCGAACTCTCTGTCTTGTTGGCCACGATCCGGAACCGGCGAACGTGGCAACACTCGCTCAGTACCCGAATCGTTGAAAAGGCATCCTGCAGGGCCGTCGGTTCATCGACGACCACGACAATGACTTCGCGCACTGCCCGGCAGAAGCTCTTGACGCTTTCCGACAGGCCGGTGGCGATATCGATGATCAGGGTATCGGCTGCGGTGGGCAGCTCGCTGAAAAGGCCGATCAGGCCTGCATGTTCGATGTGCGTGAGGTGCGCCATTTCCATCGCCCCGCTTGCGCTGGGGATGACCGAAACGCCGCGTGGTCCCTGCAGCACGATGTCGTCCAGACGACAGCTTCCCGCAAAGACATCGCTGAGTGTGTGCTCTGGACTCAGGTTCAGTAAACGATCGATATTGCCCAGTTCGAAGTCGCCATCGACCAGCAGAACTTCGTGCTCACTTGCTCCCAATGCAGCCGCCAGGTTGACAGCCACGTTCGATTTGCCTACTCCGCCCTTGCCACCGGCAACGGCAATCGTCTGCACCGGACCCCGGTTCAACGATAGTGTTGGAGAGACAGGAAAATTCACCGGGCAATTACCCGTATGGTGGACAAGACTGACATCAACGCTGGATTCCTCGACTGCCCGTGCCGACACCCACCCATTCACAGGCAGATGTATCGACATGGTTTCGAGGTGTCAGGGAGCAAGTCTCGAACCACCAGATGCCAGCTAACCGCCAGTCAGCCTATCTGTGCGCATTCGAACTTCCGTTTTGGGAAGCGTCCCGCAATTTATCTGTGAACCAACCCGAATCAGCCCGGATCTGGCGACACTGTTACGCGGGAACGGGCGCAGCAGGCGCAATAGCGCACTGCGCCCTGTCAGGCTTACGACACTTCTTCAGGTCGCTGGATATTGTACTTTCGCATTTTCTCGACCAGGGTCGTCCGCCGGATCTTCAGGCGATTCGCGGCATGCGCCACCACACCCGAGCACTCATCCAGCGCCTGTTCGATCAGGCTTATCTCTATATCGGTCAGGTGCTGCTTCAGATCAATGCCTTCCCGAGGCAGGCGCGGCTTGTTGTTGAGCGGTACCGCCGGCATTCCGGACACCATCGACATGCCGTTGGCGCCAGTGGCAGGCGCGGCTGGCTCCGACTCCTCACGGCTCTCGTTCAGTGCGCGACCGTGCGGCGCCATCTTCGGCGGCAGGTCGGCCGCGTCCACCACACCATAAGGATGCAGAATGGTCATGCGCTCCATCAGGTTCGCCAGCTCGCGGACATTGCCGGGCCAGTCGTAGTTGCACAGGGCCATCATGGCTGCCGGCGTGAGTCTGACCGATGACTTCTTCTCGTGCTCGAGACGCGTGATCAGCTCGTTGACCAGCAAAGGCAGATCTTCGGCGCGGCTGCTCAGCGGCGGCATCTCGATGGGAAAGACGTTGAGTCGATAGTACAGATCTTCCCGGAAGCGCCCATCCTCGATCAGCGTTTCCAGATCGCGGTGAGTCGCGGCGACGATACGCACATCGCTCTTGATACTCTTGTTGCTACCGACCCGCTCGAAGGAGCGCTCCTGAATGACACGCAGCAACTTCACCTGCATGGTCAGCGGCATGTCGCCAATTTCGTCGAGGAAGATCGTGCCACCTTCGGCCAGCTCGAAACGGCCCTGGCGCGCTCCGACGGCGCCGGTGAAGGAGCCCTTCTCATGACCGAACAGCTCGCTTTCGAGCAGCTCGCCCGGGATGGCGCCACAGTTGATGGGCACAAAGGGCTTGTTGCGACGATTCGAATAATAGTGAATGTTGCGGGCCACCACTTCCTTGCCCGTTCCCGATTCACCCAGAATCAATACCGTTGCCTCGGTGGGGGCAACCTGATCGATCATCTTGCGCACACGCTGCACGGAGCGGCTGTTGCCGACCAGTGAACGAAACAGCTCGGGGTTCTGCGTACCTTCCTTGGCCGGTGCGGTGTTGGCAGAGCCGCGAACCTTGGAGCGGTGCAGAATGTCCGACAGGGTGCCGTAGCGGATATCCGATTTCAGACAGCCCACGAAATTGTTGTCGATCTCTTCCTGAGAGATGTCTGCCGGTTGATTGCCCAGCAGCAGCACCAGCGGTGGGCAATTCTCGCGACTGGACCGCAGCTTCTCGGCCCACGCCACGATGCCATGGAAGTTCGCCACGAGGATCGAGGAATAATCCGACAAGTCTCCCATGCTTTCCAGCAGCTCTGGAGAACTGAGTGTCCTGGGCTCGTACTCGATGAACTCAAGCTGGTGTGACAGACGTTGGGCACTATCAGCATCCTGATCGAGGATCAGGATCTTTCGGGTTTCTTTTTTTCCACTCATTTTGACGTTCTCCGCATTGCGGCCGTGTCGAAAGTTAAAAAGGACTCCCAGAGGATAGAAGACGGATTTCAGAAGACAAAGATTTGACGAGTAAAACATCGGAAAAAGCCGAACTTTCAACCTGATGGGTGACGTCGGCTTTTTGTCACCAATGGCGCAGTTACCACTACGTCGCGCTTTGCGATCCAAGATGATGGCCTGTTGCCAATTATGCGCTGTTACATTGTGACCTGTCCGTGTCTACCGCCATTTGGGGTTACATAATGAAAAACAAGCGCCGATCCTTGGCTTAACCGCTAGATACGGTCGGTCTGATCTGTTTCAAGTAATGGAATTACCTTGAAATCGGTTCCCAGCTGGATTCCGGACGGCAAACATAAAAACAAGAATAATCCGGCCACTTTCTATCCAGTGAGGGCCAAAGGATTGCGAAGAGGATGTAGAACATGGCTCTATCCAAGAGCGGAAAGGCGGGCAGTAACGTGACGCAACTGGATGCGGTGCGCAAGAAGCGTTCGACCAAAGGCACACCGGAAAAAAGTTCACGCCCTGCAACGTCGAAAAAATCGTCGACAGCGTCGAGCGCCAGGTCGGCAGCGACGAAGACAAGTGCGGCCAAGGGCAAGCGGGCGTCGGGCAAGACGGAGGAGCCTGCTGAAAAAGCCAAGACAGCACCCGCGGCGAAATCCGTCGAGAGCAAGAAACCGGCACCCGCGGTGAAACCAGTCGAGAGCAAGAAACCGGCAGCGGCACCACGTGTCAGCAATCGCCGATTCGATACCGAAAAGGTGGAGAGAATCAAGGCGGCCATTGCCGCCGGGGAATACGAGATCAACTACCTGCAAGTTGCCGACAAGTTCATAGAACACGAACGTTACGCCTGAGCCTGAAACTTATCCATCATCAGTGACTCTGTTGAAAGACAAGTCCTGACCCGTATACCGCATCATGATGAAAAACTGGCGAGCGATCTTCTCCTGGCTGATTGCGCTGTGGATGAGCTATGTGTTCCTCGGATCACTCCCGTACAAGTTCAGCGGGCACCCCGATACACAGCACATCTTTGGCACCATTGGCGATTGGCTCGGTACCTTTCTGGGAAGCAGCGTAGGCAATCTGTTCAGCGAACTGGGTGCCTATGTGGTCGGCAGCTTCGAGTTGCTGACCGCGATTGTCCTGCTACTGCCCGCCGTGCTGTGGCTGGTGGCTCGGCTCAAAGGCAACTTCTTCGGCGTCACCCGGCGACGGTTTCACATGATAGGCGGCCTGATGGCCTCGGCGGTGATGGCAGGCGCTGTCTTCTTTCATCTGGCCTCCCCGCTGGGGGTCGAGGTGCTGCATGAAGGTAAAAGCGACGGTGGCAGCCTGTTCTACGCTGCCCTGTCCATCCTGATCCTGGGCCTGGTACTGTTCGCGATCAATCGTGGCTGGACCGACGACGAGCGATACGCCCAGAAGTAGGACGACGTAGAGTACCGAAGCAGGACAACATGGCGCATTGTCGCTACCGCCGGGGCATGGACGCCCTCAGCGTCTTCGCCTCGGCCTCGCCGCAATCGGCTGCGGCACACCACCCGCATTGCTCGATACCGAGCCGGAAGAGCCACCCGACAGCGCCCCTGAGTTCTCCCCCGCTCCGGCATTACCGGCTCTGGATGCGTGTGCTTCAGTCTTCGCCGTACGGACCTGACCATGGGTTGCCAGCGGGTTGCTGCCCGGGTCCACCACTTCCGCCACCAGCTTGAGCCGTACCTGTCGGCTGTTGATGGTCCGCACCCCGACAATGAACTCGCTCTTCACGTTTCCCTTGGCAATGGCATCGAACAGCCGCGGAATGCGCTCGCCCAGCTGATCCAGAAATTGTCGTTGCGCCTTGTTCATGACCGAGAAGCTGTTGTTATATACAGTGTTTCGGCAAGACTACAACACTATTGAACTCCAATGCCAGTACTTCGCGGGATCACTCAGCGACCCGCACACACAAAAGCGGCGTCCGAAGACGCCGCCCCCTGTCTGGGTTCATCCGGCACGCTGGCTGAACCTCGCGTGCCGGACTTCCCTCAACTACCGATCAGAAATCAGCTTTCAGCCGAATTCTCGATAGCTGGTGCCTGATTGCCTACCGGAATCTTGCGCGGCTTCATGGCTTCAGGGATTTCCTTCACCAGAGCAATCTTCAACAGACCGTTGTCCAACTGTGCATTGACGACCTCTACATGGTCCGCCAGGTTGAACTTGCGCTCGAAAGAGCGAGTGGCTATTCCGCGGTGCAGGTATCGGGAATCCTTTTTCTGGTCTTCCTTCCTACCGCGTACTGTCAGTACACCCTGCTCTACCTGAACATCGATTTCGTTATCCTGGAAACCGGCGACTGCCAGTGTGATGGCGTACTTGTTCTCGCCAACCAGTTCGATGTCGTAAGGAGGGTAACCGGCAGACTGTCTGTCGGCGCTCAAGGCTGCATCAAGCAAGGAACCGAAACGGTCAAAACCAACGGTATTTGCGTACAGGGGAGTCAAATCGATTTTCATTACAGTATTCTCCAATAGAAGCAATATGATTTAGTGCGTCAACTCTCATGGAGACCTTGACGCAACAACAAGCTAGGGTCTGGAAGCTTCATTTTCAAGTACCTGCTTCACCATGAAACAAGTCATTTTCTGACAACTTCATCGCCTTTGCGGAAAACATTATCGGGGGCTTTGCGGGAAGTTCAAGAGCGTGTTTTCACCTTTATCGCATGTCTTTCAATAACCCGGGCCGGGCCAGACAAACAGCGGATGTAACTGTCGCCCCAGCTGCCTTGCTGCGCTCCCGGGGTGAACACGGTATCGATGCGTAATACAAGCCTCGGCCTGCCGGAACGGGCACGATACCCGTAAGGCTTCATGCGGGCAAACCCGGCGCCCGGCACACGTCCGCGCAGCGCTCCCAGGCCTTGCTCCCAGGCCTTGCTCCCAGGCCTTGCTCCCAGGCCTTGCTCCTAGGCCTTGCTCCTACCGGCAAAAGACGGATCGCCCACGACCGCAACCGTCATCCTGACCAACCCATCTATCAACACCCGCAGTTCGTCGATGTTGTGCGCATAGTCCTTGAAGCCCATGGCTGAGGCAGTGACCACCCGGGCGATGGATTCAGGCGTCAGGCCATGGGCCGCCAGGGTGTCACTGCGGGATGCCAGCACATCCGCCACGCTGGACTCGATGACCCGATGGCTGCCCTCGATGACATCACCGACAAAGTCATGCGTGCTATCCATCAATTCACGCGCATCCGGCGCCGAGTGAATCAGCTCGAAAGGGTTCACCAGCCAGATATCCAGAATGAAGAAGAGCTTGTCGGCCACGGACTCGTACGCGTCGATACGGGCGTCCACTTCCTCCCCGGCCCGCGTTACGTAGTCGATCGCCACAGCCCGGAAGATGTCCTCCTTGTTCGAAAACTGCTGATACAGCGCAGGACGTGACATGCCGGCCTCCTTGGCCAGATCGCTCATCGTGGTACGACGAAAGCCATAACGAATGAAGACTTTCAGCGCCGCTTCAAGAATTTCACGTCTATCCTTGCTCATGCTATTTACATTCTGACATTTTTCGTTATTATGTCAGAGCTTTCCGGCAGGTACAACGCCGGATTCACCGAAATAATGCATGCGGCCACGCTGCAACGTGCGCTTTTCAACGTGGCTCGCACAGGAATGCGACATTCCGACTTCTCGAGGAACACTATCTAATGTCATACCGGTTACATCGGCTGATACCGGCCATTCTGCTGCTGTTGTGCAGTGCTGCGGCCCATTCGCAGTCATCCGCTGAGGAGTCTTCTTCCAGCGACTCGTCATCCACGCCCTCCGTGCCACGCCCCGTCAAGCTTATCGAAGTGGCGCCGAACCGACTGGCCTTCGAACGCACCTTCTTTGGCCAGGTGGTTGCCCCGCAAACCGTGGATCTGGCGTTTCAGGTGAGTGGCAGACTGCAGGAGCTGCCCATCGTCGAGGGTCAGGAGATTGCCGAAGGCGAGCTGGTCGCCCAACTCGACCTGAACCCCTTCGAACGTGGCCTGGAACGGGCCCGTGTCGAACTGGCGCAGGCGCAGCGCAATGCCGATCGCACCAGGAACCTGCGCAGCTCCAATTCGGTGTCGCGCGTGGAGGCCGAGGATGCCCAGTCGGCGCTGGAGCTGGCGAAGCTGGCGTATGACGATGCCGAGAAAGCCCTGCAGGACGCCAGTCTGTATGCGCCCTTCGATGCCATCGTCTCGGCACGAAACGAATCGAATTTCTCCACCGTGGCCGCTGGCACCCCGATAGCACGACTGCTCGACTTGCATGAACTCTGGATCAATGTGCACGTCCCCGAGATTCTCTTCCGTCAGCAATCCGGTGCCTCACCCGAAGACCTTGACATGTTTGCCACCTTCCCGGGTTCCGATACGCGTTACCGACTTGAGTTTCGCGAATACAACGCCGAAACCTCAACCGTCGGGCAGACCTATGAGCTCACGCTGGGCATGCAACAACCCGACGACCAGCGCATCCTGCCGGGCGCGTCAGCCATGGTGACAATCCGTCTGCTGGGAGGCGATCGTGACATCGTCGTGCCGGCCAGCGCCCTGTTCGGCGACAACGATCATGATCTGGCAGTCATGGTCTTCGAACCCACTGACGAGGATGGGCACGGTACCGTCAGGCGACAGAAAGTCGCGGCCAGTCCGCAGGCCAGTGGTACCACCTTCACCGTGACGGATCTGCAGGAAGGCACGCTGATCGTTGGCGCAGGCGCGTCACTGCTCGAGGAGGGCCAACAGGTCCGCCGCTTCCAGGGCTTCGACGAGTAGGCTGACATGTCAATTGCACGAGGTTCGATCAACCAGTCGCTGCTGACCTGGTTGCTGATACTGGTCTGTCTGCTGGGCGGATGGTGGGGTTACAACAGCCTGGGTCGGCTTGAAGACCCGGCCTTCACGATCAAGGAGGCCGTGGTATTCACCACCTACCCGGGGGCTTCGGCCGAAGAGGTGGCGCGCGAGGTCAGCGAACCGCTGGAGGCGGCCATCCAGAAGATGGGCGAAGTGGATTCGGTGCGTTCGACCAACCGGCCGGGCACTTCACTGATCAATGTGGAGATGAAGTCCACCTACGGGCCCGACGAATTGCCCGCCATCTGGACCAAGCTTCGCAACCGGATTTCCGATGCGGAACGTTCGCTCCCCCAGGGGGCGTCATCGCCATTGGTCAACGACAGTTTCGGGGATGTGTTCGGGGTGTTCTATGCCGTGACAGCCACCGGCTTCAGCGACGCCGAGATTCACGGTATTTCAACCTTTCTCAGGCGCGAATTGCTGGCGGTCGACGGCGTTGCCGACGTGGACGTCGCCGGCCTGCCCGAAGAGGCCATCTATGCCGACATGTCGATGCCGCTGGCCATCAACCAGCATATCAATCCGCAAGTAGTGGCGGCTGCCATCAGCTCCGCTGACAGCTTGAGCGAAGCCGGAGAACTGGTGGTCGACGGTATGGCGATCCGCATGCAGATTCCCGATGGCTCCGATTCACTGAACGAGATCGGGCATCTTTCCGTCGGCATCGGCGGCGACACCCTGAACCTGGTGGATGTCGCCAGCATCAGTCGCAGTCGGGTGGATTCGCCCTCACAGATCATCCGCTTCGATGGCGTCGATGCATTCACGCTGGGTGTGGCTGGACTGGCCAACGAGAACATCGTCGAGATCGGCGCCCGTGTCGATGCACGGCTGGCTGAACTGGAGGCGGAAATACCCGTCGGTGTCGAACTGCATCCGATCTACCGTCAGCACCAAGTGGTGGAGACTGCCACGGATGACTTCATCATCAATCTGTGCATGTCCGTGGCCATCGTGGTCATCGTGCTGGCCTTGTTCATGGGCTGGAGAGCGTCCGTCGTGGTTGGCGCGACTCTGTTGCTGACCGTTGTCGGCACCTTGCTGTTCATGGCCCTGTTCTCGATCGAGATGGAGCGCATCTCGCTGGGGGCGCTGATCATCGCCATGGGCATGCTCGTTGACAATGCCATTGTTGTCGCCGAAGGCATGCAGATGTCGATGCGCCGTGGAGTGTCCTCACGCGATGCGGCGGAAGATGTGGGCAGCAAGACGCAGTTTCCGCTGCTGGGTGCCACCGTCATCGGCATCATGGCCTTCGCCGGCATCGGACTGAGTCCCGATGCCACCGGAGAATTCCTGTTCTCCCTGTTCGCGGTCATCGGCATCTCCCTGATGCTGAGCTGGGTACTGGCGCTGACCGTCACGCCCCTGCTGGGTCACTATCTGTTCAAGGTGGCTGATGGCGATGCTGCCAACGACGATGGTTACGACAGCGCGGTATTCCGCGGCTATGCCAGTGTGTTGCGCGCGGCGCTGAGATTTCGGTGGGGCGTCACTGCTGCGCTACTGGTTGTGACAGTGTTGTGCTACATGGGCTTTGCCAACATCAAGCAACAGTTCTTCCCGCCATCGAACACGCCGATGTTCTTCGTTCACTACAAGTTGCCTCAGGGTGCCGATATCCAGCAGACCTCGACGGCCATGACGAGCATCGAGCAGTGGCTGAGCGAGCGCGACGATGTCGTGAATTTCTCGACCTTCATCGGCCAGGGTGCGACTCGCTTCATCCTCACCTATTCGCCGGAACCCACGGATGAATCCTACGGCCACGTCATCGTGCGAACCACTGATCGTGATGTGATTCCGGAGGTACAGCAGGCACTGGAAGCCTACGCGGCTGAACACGTGTTCGAGGGAGATTTTCGTACCGAACGGCTGATCTTCGGCCCGGGAGGGGGTTATCCCATCGAAGCCCGTTTCAGCGGCAGCGACCCGCTGGAACTGCGTCGTCTGGCGGCCGAGGCGATGGAGGTCTTGCGCGGCTATCCTGAGGATCTGGAGAATCTGCGCACCGACTGGCATCAGCCCGAGATCGTGTTGTCGCATGTGTATGCGGCAGACCGGGCGCAGACCGTGGGCGTAACGCGAGACAACATCGCCGATGCCCTGGCCTTTGCCACCACCGGTGTGCAGGCCGGCACCCTGCTCGAAGGAGAAAGACAGATACCGATCATTGCTCGGCAATCCGTCGAGTCGCGCGATCAGCTGCAGAATCAGGTGCTGTTCGCCAGCTCTACCCAGGAGTTCATTCCGCTCGAACAGGTAACCGACGGGCTGCAGGCAACGGTTCAGGATACGGTCTTCAAGCGGCGTGATCGCGTGCCGACGATTACCGTGCAGGCCGCCATCGGTTCTGACGAAACGGCGGCAGCGATGCATGCACGAGTGCGCGAGCAGATCGAGGCCATCGAGCTACCGATCGGCTACAGCTTCGAGTGGGGCGGCGAGTTCGAGAACTCCACCGAAGCGCAGACCAGCCTTGCCGGACAGTT
This sequence comes from uncultured Granulosicoccus sp., assembly GCA_947492525.1. Classification (GTDB taxonomy): domain Bacteria; phylum Pseudomonadota; class Gammaproteobacteria; order Granulosicoccales; family Granulosicoccaceae; genus Granulosicoccus. Next base: position 5,854 of record CANLNQ010000027.1, on the reverse strand, counting down.
GCCGGTGGCCTTTCTGATCATGGTCATGACCTCGATCGTGTTGTTCCGCAAGCTGCGCCAACCGCTGATCATCTGGCTACTGGTACCGATGTCGGTCAATGGGGTCACGCTGGGATTGCTTGGCACCGGCCTGCCATTCTCATTCACCGCCCTGCTCGGGCTTCTGAGCCTGTCGGGCATGCTGATCAAGAACGGTATCGTGCTGGTCGAGGAGATCGACATTGTTCGCCGATCTGTGGACAAGCTCGATGATGCCATTGTCGAAGCATCGGTTTCACGACTGCGGCCGGTGTTTCTGGCAGCCGTCACCACCATCCTGGGCATGACCCCCCTGCTGTCTGATGCCTTCTTCGCCAGCATGGCAGTGACGATCATGGCCGGTCTGGCCTTTGCCTCGCTACTGACGATGATTGCAGCGCCGGTGTTGTATTACATGTTCTTCCCATCGGCACGGAAGCGCTCGCAGACGGCTGATGTGGCGGAGCCTGCATCATGAAACGCGTCGTCATCTTCGGCGCTACCGGCACCGTGGGTGCCGGTGCCTTGCTCGAATGCCTTGATCACCCGGCAATCAGTGAGGTCATCTGTGTGCTCAGGCATCCGACCGGGCGCTCCCACCCCAGGCTGCGTGAAGTGATACACCCGAACTTCAACGATTTTGCGCCGTTGGCATCGGAACTCAGTGGGGTCGATGGCTGCCTTTGGGCCATCGGCGTACCGCAAACCGGACGCAGCGAACAACAGTACACACAAATCACACATGACTATGCAGTCGCAGCCATTCGCGTTCTGCGTGAACAGAGCCCTGGCTGCTGCTTCGTCTTCATTTCGGGCGCCGGAGCCGATGAGACGGAAACCAGTAACACCTTGTGGGCCAGAGTAAAGGGGCGTGCCGAGAATGCGGTGCTCGATGCCGGATTCGCACGCGCGGTGATCTTCCGGCCCGGCGCCATCGTGGCAAAGCGCGGCATCAAACACAGCGTTCGCCTGTATGGACTCTCGTCCTTGCTAGCGCCGCTGATGCGCCCCTTCGGCATGGCGACCTCCACCGTCGAGATCGGTCGAGCCATGATTGCCGCCGTGCTTGGCAAAAGCGTGGGTGAGCCTGGACAGGTACGGTTTGATTCGGCGGGGATCAACAGGCTGGCGATGGCATGCCCGGTGGAGGGTGAGCGGGAAGACTGACTTGTTGATGGGTGAGCATGAGGCTGGTGGTCGTGTCGAGCGATGCTGCCTCACGCTTCGACGCCTGCCATCATGCAGGACGCTTGCAGCTGTTGTCCATGAATTCACCGTCAGTCAACAATGCAAGTCGCTTCAGGAGTGGCGTCGGCACATCAACCATTAATCGCCGACCGGTAGCCAGGCAAACGGCCCTTCCAGATACCACTCTGGCCCATATTCAGGTTCCGCGTTAAATGGACGCAATTGCGTAAACCAGGAGTTCACCCGCATCACCTGATCATTGTCTTCCGACAACAGTGCATTGTCAGCACCGGCCGGCACCACGTACAACTCGGCGAAGCCTGCGAACCGAGTCAGTCCGTAAACCAAAGCTATCTTGCTGCCATCCGGCGACCAGGTCGGATACTCGATTCTGAAGGTTTCGTCGCTGCTGAGCGGGTCATCAGCATGAGCCAACTGGCGTAATTCAAGCGTGTTCAGATCCATGATCCACGGAACGCCATATCGCGAAACCATGCTGCTACGTTCGATCACCACCATGACCAGGCTCTGACCGTCCGGACTCACGGCGAAATCTTGCGGAAAGCCGCCTTCAGGACCGGTACCATAGAGAAACTCGCTGCCAGCCAGATCCTGTGTCGTCATATACACATCATTTTGGTTTGCGTAGATCAAACGGTTGTCTGGCAGCCAGTCAAAGGCCCTACCAGAGATGGTCGGTCCTTCCGTTATCATCTCCTCATTGCGCCAATCAAACACCGCCAGTCGATACTCACCGTCGCCGAAATCAACGGGTAGCGCAATCAGTTCACCGTTGGGGGATATCCGGGCTGGCCCTCTGACACCACCGACGATGGTACTGATGCCGATACTGTTCAGTAGCGTGCCTTCGCCATCGCGCACGAATACCGCATGCACCCGCTCGTATGCCTGTTCACCGGACGTACAGGAATCGATCGTTTCTACCAGATAATCACCGTTCCTGGACGGGAAAACCGTCGAATCGGTCCAGAGATCACAAACGGGATGATCTTCTTCCCACTCCGTGCCGGGAATCGTCGTGTACTGGCCGGATACAAGATCAAGCATCCAGAATTTGTCGAACGTTGGATCGGCAGAGACGATGCGGCCTGACAGGGAGGAAGGGTCATCCATGGATGTCCCGCCGGTTACGCTGTCCGCGCCGGAACCGCAGGCCGCGAGCAGGCAGCTTGTCAGCAAGAGACCGGGCCACCGATGACGACATGCTTTCAACTTGCCCGCCTGCTTCCTTGCGATTTCGATGAACATCGAGGGCTCACACTGTACTGATGAAGTCCCAATGAGCCTACCATCGGCGCGCTACACAGGGGTGAATCAAGCGTGTGCGTTACGAAACTGTATACGGTGAAATAGGGCGCGACGCTGAGTAGTAGCGCCTCGAGACAGCCATTCAACAGGACAGCGCTACCTTCCCCCGATACGCCGTCCGCCCACAGAATCATCCGCGGACTTTGTGGACAGGGAATCACGTCGCCGGCAACGAAGCGGAGCATTCCTCTACGAGAATGCAGTAGACTCTGCCTGAACGGTGCATGGGGTTGTCATCAGGGATTGACCACAGTACGTGTCTCAAGACACGAACACCGAGTTGACGACCAGGCACCCACACTCATTGCAAGCAGCCAGGGAAAGTCATGCAAAAGTGGAACAGAGAAGGATTACGTCGAGGCGTCATGGTGGCCGCATCATTGGTGATCGCCTCCTGCGGCGGCGGTTCGAGTGACGGAGGTGGCAGCGATCCTGACATTCCGGACACCGGTGATGGAGACTCTCCATCGTCGCTGATCGTACCGCCCGATGTCCTGCCGGCAACCAGCAGTGAAGGAGCGGAGCCCGGTCTGCGCGGTTGTCTTAACCGTCCCTTGTATTACAACGGCCCCCACTTCGTCACGACAATCCACGACGTGACCCACTCCGGAAGCTTCGGCTCTTCAAGCGATTCCGAACAACTCGAACAGATCTATACGGTCACGGACATCGAAACCGACAGTGTTGCCCACGTCGCCATAGAAACCACATTGACCACATCCACGAGTACCGCAGGCAGCACCACGACACCGTATACGCTGGATGGCTATACCGTGGGCCCGTCCAGCGCATCGGACAACAGCGCGCAGGTCATGAACTACGACCTGACGGTTGGGGAGTCGGTCACCCAGACATTGGGTATCGACACTGGCGGCTCTGATGGTTCGATTCGCACTTACACCTATGTCGGTCGCGAGACCTTGACCATCGACGGGCAGCCGATGGAAACGTGCCGGGTGGATTCGGAAATCAGAAACGAAAGCGAGCTCCCCCAGTTCAGGCTGATCAGCGACATGACGGACTGGTATGGCGTTGGGACCGGCCTGAAACTGAAATCAGAAGGCGTGAGCTACCCGGATAGCGAGCAGGACAGCGTGACCACCGTAAAGGTACTGACATTCGGCTCGATCAATGCCGAGTCCGTGCTGTAAAATCGCTCTCCGGGCCCTTACCGGATAAGCAACATGCCACCACCCTCCTCTCGCAGTCGTCTGTTGATCACCGGTGCGAGCGGCTATCTGGGCCATCGCCTGGTGCCGCTCGCCAGGCAACGCGCGAATGTACTGGCAGTATCCCGACAGGCACCTCACACGGAAGACGGTGTTGAATGGCTGCAGGCTGACCTGACGGACGATCTGCGAGGTCTGTTCGAGCAGTACCGCCCGGACGCCGTCATTCATGCCGCGGCCATCAACCCCGGGGTTGACGACGACAATCTCGGCACCAACGAGACGATGAGCGCGCGCGTTGCCGAAGCCGCCAAAGCGATAGGAGCAAGACTGGTCGTCGTGTCCAGCGATATGGTCTACGCAAGCTCGTCACGAGCCTATGCCGATGACGCGCGCCCGGACCCCATCAATGCCTACGGGGAGTCAAAGGCGGCGGCCGAAGCGGCAGCACTGGCAGGCCACGACGATGTGGTGTGTGTGCGAACCTCACTGATCTATGGCCTGGAACAGATTGATCGCGGCACAGCCTCCTTCATCGCCCGGCTGGAACGTGGCGAACGCCAGAGCCTGTTTGACAATGTCTACCGCCAACCCGTGTGGGTCGATGCCCTCGCCGAGGGCCTGTTGAAGCTGGCACTGGATCTCGACACACAGGGAACACTGAACCTAGCTGGCGAGGAATCAATCAGCCGCTCTGAATTCGCCAAGGCAATGCTGCGCCACTGGGGGCATGCTCTGGAGAACATTGAAGAAGGACCCGCGCCAACGGACCGGGGCATTCCGTTACGTATCGATCTGCAACTGGATCGCGCCAGGTCGTTGGGTCTGGCTACGCCGGGGGTGGCGGAGGTACTGGCACGGTATTCGGCGAGATTCTGAATGCTGGCTGACGCGGCTTCGTGTCGCTGCCCGACTGCCGGTGGGTCATAGGCCTTGTACAGTTTCTGTACAGATTTTCGATAGCACCACCTCATACCTGCTCTGACTATCTATACGCTATCCATACACATGGTTATCCACAGAATTTGTGGATAAGGGACGGGGAACTTCTTATTCTGGCTCCTTGTCACTCAAGTCAATCGTGGAATACATGGTTCCTGTGATAATCAAGGAAACGATGACTCGGCCTATGAGCCACGACGTCCGGCAATGAGATCTGCTGACCTTGAACGATCAAGCCTCTATGCATTGTTGTCTCCAAAGAGCGGGAAGTAACTACCCTGAAGTCGTCATCCAGTGTGACCAGACCACGATCAAACATCCAATGCACGGTGCTTGAGAGCGCGCCCGAGTTCGACAGCAAACGACGTAAGTTATTGAATGCAAACGATATGCAATTTCAGATTGCCACTACAACAGCGACAACTGGCGTGATTCTGTCGGTTTGGGAACGCTCAGAGAGTCCAGAAGGACGCCTTGCTCCTCTGACAACGTAGAGATACCCGAATGGGGTTTTTCATCGAGCGTGATTCTGTGGCGCTGGATTCGGCGTAGTGATTCCAAGGCGCGTTCTGGCGACAGCTGGCTCTGAGACTGTTTGAGCCGCTGACGCATGACACGGTGAATAATCAACGCGATAAAGCAGATAGAGGCATGAGCGCGAATGCGCCCTGGTAATCGATGGAAAACAGGACCAATTTCCAGCTCGGATTTCAATACTCTAAACCCACGCTCAATATCCGCCAGGGATTTATAGCGAGCAACGATCTCGTCTGGGTCCAGATCCTGGGTATTGCTGACCAGCAGCAATTTGCCGTCCATCATCTCGGCACGACGACGGGCCTTGCGATCAATGCTGTAAGTGAATAATTCGCTTTTCAGATCGACCTTGATAATGCGCGCCAACTTCGCCTCAACCACTTCGTGGTAGAAGCGTGCTCGCGCTCCGCCATCAGAGAGCTTTCGCCCTCGATACCGCTTTCCGCCTTCTTGCTCGTCAAGCTTGCCAACCCACTGCTCTGCGACATCTTCCAGTTGCTTGATCTTCAGGTCTCTGGCTGCCGTGCGTTCACTGGCCGCCAGCGGATCGTGAGCGACCACCAGACGCAAGCCTTCCCACTTCAGCTCGCCGATGACTTCCTCTTCCGCCGTCAGGCACTGCTCCTTGTGAAAGGGTGATAGCAGCTCCTCGAAGTCATTGTAGCGACGAC
>CANLNQ010000026.1 GCA_947492525.1 uncultured Granulosicoccus sp. | reverse complement strand
AGTAATCATCAAGCTACCGCGACACCAGAGTCTCATCCTGATTGTCGCTCGCGTCTCATCCTGATTGTCGCGCTACAGGCGTCCCTGATGATGGGAAAACTGAAGAACTCACTGTACGAGGCTGAATTCAAGTCCTTCGAGGACAGTACAAGACTGCTCCTGCCCTCCATGTCCACTGCAGTGAAATTCAAGCAAAGTGCGGCCATCGAAAAACTCTTCATGGATCGCCAGGCAGAGGAAGGCGCGGCCGACACCCTGCGACTGGCCCGCATCTCGGACCTCGCTGGCAATGTACTGGTTCAACATGCGCTGCAGAGTTCGAATCTCGACGACAGCGAATCCATACTGAACAGCGTGTCGTTCGAACAGGAAGGCATCTCCACGCATCAGGGAAGCGACTACTTTCTGGTCAGCAGTCAACTCGTATTCGGACCGCGAAAGCAGCCGATCGGCTCGATCATCATCGCCTGGGATCTGAGACCCTTGCAGGCAAACCTGCGCAAGGTCGCCATCAGCACCCTCCTCACCTTTTCTGCCGTCATTACCGTATTGCTTCTGATCATCTATCTCGTTATCAACAGGATGATCGCCTCACCACTGAACAGGCTTTCCGAGGCGATGAGATTGATGTCTGATCAACAGACAGATATCGAGGTGCCCTTCGTGGACAGACCCGATGAGATAGGGACAATGTCCAGATCATTGCAGGTGTTCAAGAATGCAATGCTGGAACGGCAAAGCCTGGAACAGCAGCGTTTGCTGGCGCTGGAAGAACGAGAAGCACAGAAACTCGAAAGCCAGCGGATTGCCCGCGAAGCGCAGGCCCAGGAAGAAGAACGCAACAGACAACTGCTGGAAGCGGCACAAAGTGAGCGTGAGGAGTCCATCGCCTTGAAAAACCGGGTGGATGAGCTGCTTGCTACCGTCGACGCGGTCGCTCAGGGGCAATTGTTGTGTCCTGTCACCGTAAAGGGCGACGATGCCATCGGCTTGATAGGAAAAAGACTGGAGAAAGTCTTCGGACAGTTTGCTGAGAGCATGACCAGTATCAGCCGAAGTGCCTCCACGCTGAGCAGTGTGTCGACGTCACTGTCCAATGCCAGTGAGAGCATTGCAACCAATGCACAACACAACTCCTCTCAATCGATTCAGGTATCACAGTCCTCCGATGACATCAGCTCGGGGGTACGCAATGTGGCTGTTGCGATTCAGGAGATGAGCGAAACTGCCAACGATATTGCGGCCAATACCCGTAGCGCCACTGAAGTCGCAGAAGAGGCGGCGGATGTTGCGCAGAACACCAACAGCCTCGTCGTCAGGCTATCGAATTCTTCGGCCGATATCGGCAGTGTCATCAAGGTGATCACCTCGATTGCCGAGCAGACAAACCTGTTGGCACTCAATGCGACGATTGAAGCCGCCAGAGCCGGCGACGCGGGCAAGGGTTTTGCCGTGGTCGCCAACGAGGTCAAGGAGCTTGCCAAGGAAACGGCAGTCGCCACAGACCAGATAAGCAACAAGGTAGCGGCCATTCAAAGCGATAGCGGTGGCGTTGCCGAATCCATAGCAAAGATCAGTGCGACGGTAGATCGCATCTATTCCATTCAATCGAATGTCGCCAAGGCCGTTGGCGAACAGGCAAGCGCGACCTCGGAAATTTCTCAGATAATATCCAATACGGCAGAAGGTAGCGAGACCATCTCCAGGAGTATGTCAGAGGTGGCCAGTGCAACCCAGGAAACACTGACCGGCGTGAACCAATTGCGCCAGACCTCCACACAGATGGAATCCGTTTCTCGGGATCTGGAGAAGCTCGTCAGTCAATTCGATCTCTGATACTGTCTTGCGCAAGCTTGCCGAGGGCAGGCAGGCTCACGCTGCTGCCTCATCACTGCCACGATCGAGCAATGCGGTGAATGCATCGGGCGCAACGGCTCCGGCATAGTAGAAGCCCTGATACTCCTGACAGTCGTATGCCTTCAGTGCCTGCAACTGCTCGGCGGTTTCGACCCCTTCAGCAACCACATCCAGATCGAACAATCGAGCCATCGATATGATCAGTTCGATGATCGGTTGTGCCGTTTCGATCTGCGCGATGAATGATCGATCGATCTTCAGACAACTGATCGGGTAACGGTGCAAGTAGGAAAGGTTCGAGTATCCCGTGCCGAAATCATCAATGGCAATATGAAACCCATAATCCACCAGTGCTTGCAGCTTGCCGATGGTTGCCTGGTCATTGCCCATCAGCACCGACTCGGTAATTTCCAGCTCCAGGAAATGCGGATCTCCGCCATTGTCGTCGACAATCCGCATGAAATCCTCCACCAGCGTATTCTCGGCAAACTGCACGGCTGACAAATTGACCGAAATCTTGAGCGTATGCCCTCTCTCAGCCCATACACGTTGTGCAATCACGGCTTGCGTCAGAACGAACCTGCCCAGTTTCCCGATCAGGCCGGAGTCCTCACAGGCTGGAATGAAATCAGCTGGATTGACAAGCCCACGCACCGGGTGCTGCCAGCGCACCAGTGCCTCCGCACCGCGTATTTCTCCTGACTGCACATCGATACGCGGCTGAAAGCAGACCGAGAATTGCTCTTCATTCAAGCCCACCATGAGCTCGGATTCCAGATTGATACGACTGTCTACGGCCTCACTCATTTCCCGCGTGAAGTAGGCCGCCTCATTGCGCCCCAGATCCTTGGCGTGATACATCGCAAGGTCGGCGCGGCTCATCAGTTCGTCAATGTTCTCGCCATCTGCCGGAAACAGGCTCACACCGATCGATGGCGTGACGCGCACGCTTCTGCCCTGCAGTGTCATGGGTTCTGCCAGGTGCTGTTTCAGCTCCCTGATTCGTTTGTCGACGACATCTTCGTCTGCCAGGGGGCCTATCAGTACCAGAAATTCATCACCGCCAAGCCGCGCGATACTGTCCTTGTCGCCGACCAGTCTCCGCAGTCGGTCTGCTATCTCCACCAACAGCTTGTCGCCGGCTTCGTGCCCCAGCGAATCATTGATATCCTTGAAGTGATCCAGGTCAATGAAGATCAGCGCGCCCTGCTGAGCTCTGGCGCTCATCTGCGCAAGGCGCTGCTCCAGCACGACCGACACATGGTTGCGATTGGGCAGGCCCGTCAGCGTGTCATGTTCTGCCAGGAAATTGGCTCGCTCCTGAGTGGCTTTCAATTGCGACACATCCACTTCACTGACCAGCCAGGCAGACTCACCGGACACCGCATCCAGACAGCGACGAGCCGAGATATCATGCCAGCGCTTGCCCTTGCCCTCTCCGACATGGACACGGGCAACGAAATCGACTTCCGGCTCGCTTGAACCGAGAATGCGCTGCATGGCGCTCGCGTCCACCATATGCTCATGCAGACGCTCTCCATTACTGCCCGCCGAGGCACGCGCAGCCGGGTTGCGATACAGGGGCTCCCCCTGATCGCTGTACAGCGAGATCATGACCGAGGTATGCAACAGCGCTTGTGAGCTGCGAAGCGCATCATTGCTCAGCTTCTGAAAGCCTTGCGCCTCACAGAACATCGACATGCGCCCATCATCCAGCTCGAAGGCACTGAACAGCAGTTCCACCGATTGCGGCACACCATTGGGGTACACGGTCCAGTATTCCGTGAAACGTGCGCTCTCGTCACGTACGAAATCCTGTTGATATTGCTGTAGGCGCCTGGTTACCACCTGTGTCATGTCCTTGCTCAGATCGCGTGCGCTGAGCTCCTGTACCGACTCGGACTGCCACAGATCCAGACCTTCTGCATTGGCCCAGACTATGCACGCTTCATCGATATCGTAGACCCAGAGTGGCTGATGGACGCGCTTCAGCTCAGCCAGGCGCTTCTCCAGAGTTGCAACAGTGGTGTGGGGCATTGAGGCTTGTCGAATGATGATCATTGCTGCATGGCAGCAGCATGGCCCGGGCCATGTACGCCAGTCAGACAATGAATGGTCTGTTATCTTTCCAGGCCTTCCCCGAATGCTCCCGGATGCGGCTCTGTACATGAAGACCTATCGGCAAATTCCCGAATTCTTGAAGCCAGAGGCTGTCGACCTTATCCGTTGACTGAAAACCGGCTTATCCCGGCGAATACGCTGATCGACCAGAGCGCATTGAACAATGCTCACTGAAACAGGTGCTAGTCGACCTGCTGCGCCTCACTCTTTCCGGCGAACAGGTTCAATTCTCCCCTGTCACTGAAACGGACAACACCCGACCCACCGTCGCCGGCACCCAGCTTACCCGTGAGTGAATACATCACGGGCTGCCCGAAGGCACCGTCCTTGCTCTGCATGTCTCCAGCACGTGCCCACAACTGACGAAACGCACTGAACGCGGAAATGCTGACAGGCACAATCAGTACGGCATCACTGAATCGTGGAATTTCTCCGGAAACGTCACTGCCACCACTGGCCAGGCCCTGGCCATCGATATCCAGACTCACGAACAGGCCGTCATACTCCAGGGAATTCTCGTTGGGATTCTGTACCCGCAGCTTCAAGGCGAAACGAACTTCCAGGCCTTCACTGGGCAAGGGGTCCAGGCCGACAACCCGCACAAGCGGAGCATCGTTACCGGACAAGGTGGCACATCCACCGAGCGCAGCCATAAACACGAGCAGCAACACCCTGACATATCGATTCATGAAATCTGCACTCCCGAGATTTACTGTCGACAAGACAGGGATTACATCATACCTGCAGAACGAGCCGCCCCGCAGGGCGGCTCATTCCGTATCACTCAGTCTTGCAGATCGAAACGATCGGCATTCATGACCTTGTTCCAGGCGGCGATGAAGTCACGTACGAACTTCTCCTGGTTGTCGTCCTGTGCATACACTTCCGCGTATGAACGCAATACCGAGTTGGAACCGAAGACCAGGTCGGCACTGGTAGCCGTCCACTTCACATTACCGCTCTTGCGATCACGAATCTCATAGGTGTCATCGGATTCAACCGGGTGCCAGCTATTGCTCATGTCCGTCAGATTGACAAAGAAGTCATTGGTCAGCTGTCCAACCCTGTCGGTGAATACACCGTGCTTCGACCCACCGTGATTGACACCCAGTACGCGCATGCCACCGAGCAGTACGGTCATCTCCGCCGCGGTCAGACCCAGCAGCTGTGCTCTGTCGAGCAGCAATTCCTCAGGACCAACTGAATACTTCTCCTTCTGGAAATTACGGAAGCCATCAGCCAGAGGCTCGAGAACCGAGAAGCTGTCAGCATCTGTCATCTCGTCGGTGGAATCACCACGACCCGGAGTAAACGGGACAGCAACACTCTGACCCGCTGCCTTGATGGATTGCTCCAGACCAACATTACCTGCCAGTACGATGACATCGGCGATGGACGCCCCTGTCTCGGAGGCAATCGGTTCCAGCACCTGCAATACCTTGCTCAGGCGCTCGGGTTCGTTGGCAACCCAGTCCTTCTGTGGTGCCAGGCGGATGCGTGCACCGTTGGCGCCACCACGCTTGTCAGAACCTCGGTAAGTACGCGCGCTGTCCCAGGCCGTGGAGATCATGTCCGTAGCAGAGAGACCACTGGCAGCGATCTTCGCCTTGACGGCGTCTACATCGTAGTCAGTAGAGCCTGCAGGGACAGGGTCCTGCCAGATCAGATCTTCAGCAGGTACATCGGGGCCGATGTAGTTGACCTTTGGCCCCATGTCACGGTGTGTCAGCTTGAACCAGGCACGTGCGAAGGTATCAGCAAAGTACTGTGGATCGGCCATGAACTTCTGGCAGATCGCGTTGTAGATAGGATCCACCTTCATCGCCATGTCGGCATCGGTCATCATCGGGTCGTCACGACGAGAAGGATCAGACGCATTGATCGGCTTGGCGTCTTCCGGCATGTCAACCGGCTTCCACTGGTTCGCACCGGCTGGTGATTTGGTCAGTTCCCATTCGTAGTTGAACAGGTAGTCGAAATAGCCCATATCCCATTGGGTGGGGTTGTAGGTCCAGGCACCTTCGATACCGGACGTGAATGCGTTTGCCGCCTTGGCGTCGTGGCCTGCATTTGCCCAGCCGAAGCCCTGCATGTTGACACTTGCACCGTCAGGCTCGGCGCCGATGTTCTGCACATCGCCCATGCCGTGCGCCTTGCCCACGGTATGACCACCGGCTGTCAGTGCCGCGGTCTCTTCGTCATTCATCGCCATGCGAGCGAAGGTTTCACGCACATGCTTGGCCGTGAGAGCGGGGTCTGGCTTGCCATTCACACCTTCAGGGTTCACGTAGATCAGACCCATGTGAGTCGCTGCCAGCGGGTTGTACATGGTGGACGGCTCTTCCAGATCGCCATAACGCTGCGCGCTATCGGCAAGCCATTCGGTTTCCATTCCCCAGTTGATATCGGTCTCTGGTCCCCAGATGTCTTCACGACCAAAACCGAAGCCGAAGGTCTTCAGACCAAAGTCTTCATAGGCCATGGTACCCGCAAGAACGATCAGGTCAGCCCAGGACAAGGCATTGCCGTATTTCTTCTTCATGGGCCAGAGCAGGCGACGAGCCTTATCCAGACTTGCATTGTCTGGCCAGGAGTTCAGGGGTGCAAATCGGATGTTGCCGCCACCCGCACCGCCACGGCCATCGCCCATACGGTAGGAACCGGCGGAGTGCCATGACAGACGAATCATCAGTCCACCGTAATGACCCCAGTCTGCCGGCCACCAATCCTGACTGTCTTTCAGCAAAGCCTTCATGTCGGCCTTGACCGCTTCATGATCCAGAGCCTTGACGGCCTTGCGGTGGTTGTAGTCCGGATCCATGGGATCCACACGAGCACCCTTCTGATGAAGGATGTCCAGATTCAGGGCATTCGGCCACCATTTGGTCACCGGGTTTTCCTGAGAGGTGTTTCCGCCGTGGGCGAAAGGGCACCCTCCTCCGATATCACTGTCCATTAAAAACTCCTGGTTCTACGTCGTTGGTTGTTGCGATGGTGTGAAACTACTTCTGCTTGCGTTACTGCTCTACCACGGGTTGATGCTGACGATCATTTGTTGTCGGCCAATGACTTTTGACACTCGGGGCAGTAACCCCAGTAAGTCACTTCTGCCTCATCGATCAGATAGCCGTGATCGTCTTCGGCTACCAGGCATGGCGCCTTGCCCACTGCGCAATCGATATCAATCAGACTGCCGCAGCTGCGGCAGGCCAGATGATGATGATTGTCGACACGATGCTCGTAACGAGCGGCAGATCCAGCCGGCTGAATCCGCCGGATGATTCCGCACTCGGACATCACATTGAGCGCGTCATACACAGCCTGACGCGAGATGACGCCCAACTCCTCTCTGACAACCTGGCACACCTCGTCAGCCAGTGCATGAGGAGACGTACAGACTGCCTTGTATACAGCCAGACGCTGCGCGGTTACCTGCAAACCTGCCGCCTTGAGAGACTGGCGCAGATCAGCGGAGTCATGGGACTGACTGGTTCGGGTTTTGCTCATGGGTTTCATGGTATTGCCAATTCTGTACTTTGTCAAGAATTGGATGGATACAATTCTAGATGCATTCACATTCCTGATTTCAGAGCCCGGTAGCGGCCCTGCCCGGTCTGAACTTGGATGCCAGCCCGCCATAACGAGAGATCTTTCCAGCACCTTGCAGCTGTGACCATACGTTCGGACCGTTGACAGTTGCCGGGAGGTCACGCACCGTCGCCTTATCAGATGCATTTCGCAGCCATTTGGTGACGCCATGCCCTACGATCCCGATTTCATTCCCGGCGATTCTGTCCCCATGCCGTGCCCGTCCGCCTCACTGCGACAACGCTTGCTGGGCTATGGGCAAGCCGTAGAGCACCTGCGCTTCTCCCTGCTGTTCGATATCGTTCGCTGTCAGGCCGTTTGCACGGCACACAACCTCGACGGCAATACCCTGATTCCGGCAGGCCGGATTCCCAGAATCGATCGCTTCCGCGAGGATCCGCAAGTCCCCTCGATCCTGCAGATCGACAATGACCGGGGCTACCGGAACAACGACTGGGACCGGGGACATCTGGTCATGCGACGCGCCATGCACTGGGGTGACGAAGCCGCCGCACGGCAAGCCGATAGCGAGTCTTACTACTGGACCAATATCTCCCCCCAGCACAGCCGCCTGCATGCCACAGCCTGGGGCTCGATCGAGGACTGGCTACTGCGCTCTGCCGACGAGGGTAATGTTCGCGCCTGTATCTTCTGCGGCCCGGTACTCGGCGAAAACGATCCAGAGCACATCAACGGTCCCGATGAATCACCTGTGCGCATTCCCGCCGGTTTCTGGAAGATTGCTGTACTGCGCCATCAGGGCAGACTCAGCGCAGCCGCCTTTCTGGTCTGGCAGCGAGATTTCGACAGCTCAATCCCGCTCCCCTTTGATCCGGGCCTGGAACAGGTCCGAGTCACCACACTTGAATACCTGACTTCTCTGGATTTCGGCCAACTGCGCTTCCACGATCCATTGCGCTTTGGCCAGATGCCCGAAAACAGCCCAGGGCACCGGGCTGCACGATCTGCCCCGACACCCTTGCGCCCGCGCGAGGTGTCAGCCCCCAGTGATATCGTTTTGTAGGCCTCGGTATTCCGATCGACAGCATCGTTCCTGCGATCACGATGACAGGACGCCACCCCGCCGACAGTTGTCTTGTCTTGCACTGTAACTACCGGCTCGCTCAAGTCGCCAGGCAGGTCGCCGCCATACGGTCACGAGACACGGGTTTTCCGCGGGACAGCATTCCCGCATTTCCGTGACGGGGAAAGAGAACCTCTCCAGATGTGGTCGAGAGAACGGCGCAAAACCCAACGCAAGCTGGCCCGACTGTACGTCCTTGTCGGCGTCCTGCTCGCTTTCCTGCTCGCTGTGCTCATGCATTCAAGTGTCTTGCGCCAGGGACAGGCCATCATCGTTGAGCGAGCAGCATCCGAAGCGGGTCTGATCGTCGAGTTGACCAGCGGATTCGTCAGAGCCTACTCGGTGTTCGGTGCTCGCCACCCCGACGGAAAACTGCCGAATCCAGCCATTTTTCGAGCCGAGGCGTTGAAGAATGTCGAGCAGGGCATCCGTGATGGTGGTCGATTCTCCACAGGGGTAGTCGGCCTGCCTGGCCGAGAGATTCGCAATGTTGCCGAGGACGAGCACATGCGCGAGCTGCTCGATGAGCTCGAGTCCACATCGGCTGTGACCGTCTCGGAGCTCACTGTCAAGAACGGACAGGACACCCACCGCAGTCTGTGGGCTTTCAAGGCAACGGAACAGGCGTGTGCCGATTGCCACAATGCGATACAGAATCGAACCGGAGCCGACAAGTGGGAAGTCGGCGATTTGCTGGGCGCACAGGTCGTGGATCAGAATATCGATACCGCACTGGCCAACGTCAACAAGACAGCGCTTGTCCAGGCTGTGTTGCTGTTTATCGCTGTGCTCGCGATCTGGCTCTGCTGTCTGTATCTGACCAATCAGCGCCGCTTGAACAGGAAGCTGAAGTTACTGGCCACTACTGACCCTCTGACAGGCTGTATCAACCGGCGTGAACTGTATGAGCGTGTCAACCGCTTCAAGAAGCGCACGAATGGCGCCGTTCTCATGCTCGACCTGGACAAGTTCAAGCAGATAAACGACACCCATGGACATGATGCCGGCGATGAGGTCATTCGACATTTCACCTCCAGTGTTCGAGCATCCTTGCGCGCCACTGACTGGATTGCCCGGCTGGGAGGCGAGGAATTTGTTGTCTGGCTTCCTGATGTGACACCCGCTGAGGCAATGAGCATTGCCGAACGATTCAGGATCGGCGCTGAACAGGCAATTGTCGTCAGTGACGATCATGTCATCAAGTATACGGTCAGCATCGGCCTGCACATCGTGCAGAACCAGACGCCCGACCTGTTCGACGCCTGGATGAAGTCCGCCGACGAACACCTCTACCGTGCCAAACAGAATGGTCGCAACCGGGTTGCCTGGGATACGGGGCAGGCCCTCTGAGGCCAGGCGCCCCAGCCCAGGCCCAGGCCCCGGACTCGGACTCGGACTCGGACTCGGACTCGATCCGTGACTGTAAACCTGACACTTGCCCTGACTCGTACTCGGTGTATACTCCGTGGGTCAAATCTACCATACTAGTTTTACCCCACACTTAAGGAGTCAGACATGACAAAGCCAGTTATCGGTTTCATCGGCCTCGGCCTCATGGGCAGCAACATGGTCGAGTGCCTGCAGAAGAACGGCTTTGAGCTGAATGTGATGGACCTCAACAAGGACGCTGTTGAAGCCGTTGTTGCTCGTGGCAACGCAAAGGAAGCCAGCTCGGCCGCCGAACTGGCAGCTGCCAGCGACATCGTCATGCTCTGCCTTACCACCTCCGAGGTTGTGGAGAAGCTGGTCTATGCAGAAGACGGCATTCTCGCCGGCATCAAGGAAGGCAGCGTTCTGATCGACTTCGGTACATCGATTCCAGCCTCCACTCGCAAGATCGGTGCTGACCTGGCCAGCAAGGGCGCCGGCATGGTCGACGCACCACTGGGCCGCACCCCGGCTCACGCCAAGGACGGTTTGCTCAACATCATGGCAGCGGGCGACAAGGACACCTTCGAGAAGGTGAAGCCGGTTCTCGAGGTTCAGGGCGAGAACGTCTTCTATCTCGGCGCCCTCGGTGCAGGTCATACCACCAAGCTGATCAACAACTTCATGGGCATGACAACCGTCTGCACCATGTCACAGGCTTTCGCTGTGGCAGATCGTGCAGGTGTCGATCGTCAGCAACTGTTCGAGATCATGTCCACTGGCCCATCCAATTCCCCGTTCATGCAATTCTGCAAGAATTACGCGGTGGATGGTGTCAGCGATCTGGGTTTCTCCATAGCCAATGCCAACAAGGATCTGCGCTATTTTCTGGAAATGGCCAAGGATCTGGACACGCGCGCCCAGATTGCCGAGGGCACTTCCGCCAATCTGCAAGCCGCTTTCGACGCCGGCATGGGTGACGGTAATGTTCCCGAGATCTTCGATTACTTCCTGAAGCTGAAAAAGTAGACTGATCAAGCGTTGAAAGCCAGGCTGCGTACCTGCCCCTGCGGCGGTGCGCAGCCCGATCGCTGTATGCTTTGTCAAACCGGAGAATGAAATGTTCGTACACAACGAAAACGTTGCCCTGGAAGAGGCCAGTGAGGGCATCACGCGCAAGGTGCTAGCCCACTCGGACAACATGATGTCCGTTGAGGTGCACTTCGAAGAAGGTGCCGTTGCAGCCATGCACAATCATCCTCACGAACAGCTGACTTACGTTCTGTCAGGCGAATTCGAGTTCACGATTGGTGACGAGACCAAACGGGTCAAGGTGGGTGACACCATGTACAAGGAGCCCAACATCATGCACGGCTGCCGTTGTCTGAAAGCAGGCGTCCTGCTCGACACCTTCACGCCGATGCGAGAGGACTTCGTACAGAATTGATCGGCAGGCACATGTCCAACAGACCGGTGAGCTCAGGCTGCGTGCCGCTGGTCTGTTCCGTGCCTTGCAAGCCAGATCGTGTGCTTCGTCCCCTTCTTGCCGTGCGCAAAGACTGACTTCTCCGACACCTGAAAACCACTCTTGCGCAGCAATCTGGCGAAACCCGGATCCGGTGTCGCAGACCAGTACGCCAGAACCCCACCCGGCCTGAGGCAGGCACCGGCACAGGCAATGCCCTCCTCTGAATACAGCCAGTTATTGCCTCCGGAGCTGAACGCTTCCGGGCCATTGTCGACATCCAGCGCAATGATGTCATGACGCCGAACCGGTTCACGCAACAAATCGCATACATCCCCGTGATACACACTGGTGCGACTGTCAGAGAGCGGGTGGTTCGAGTAGCTGCCCAACAATCCCTGATTCCACTCGACCACCTCTGGCACCAGTTCCGCCACGACCACGGTCGAGTCCTTGCCGGTTGCGGCCAGTACCGCGGCCAACGTGAATCCCATGCCCAGCCCGCCAATCAGAACGCTCAAGGCATGGGTATCCTTGAACAGGCTGCAAGGCAGCGTACCCAATGCATCTTCCGATGCGTGTTTGCGCGTTGACATCAATTCGCCCTTGCCCGAAATGACAATGGTGCAATCGTCCTTGCCCTGATAGAGCTTCAAGACGTCATTGCCGCCGGGTATGGGAGCTTGCCCTGCAAGAGTACGTTTCATGTCGTCAGCATAGCGCAATCCCCGGCACACACACGGAATCAGCCTGAAACGTTCACCGGGAACCATTACCGGAAACCGCCCAAACCCGGTCACTGGCCATACACTCGAAGAGAGGACTCTCTCCAAACAGTCACGGACCCGGTCGACGGCTGACATCGAGCCCGAGGCGAGCTGCGTTACCATCAGGACTCCTTCTTCACGGGACATGATTTCATGAACGGATCCATTGAAAATCACACTCACGCGAGCAGCTCGCCACAGAAGGTGTCGAGCAATCGACCTGCTCGTTGTTGCCGCAAGCATCGCGGCCTTGCAGCCCTGATCGCATTCTCCCCCTTGCTGTTGGCACCCGGCATCGCTGCGGCCAATTGCGCGCCTGAAGAGCCGGACTCCGGCTATGTCGACAGTGATGGAGACGGTTTTGATGACAATCTGGTCGCGACCGATGCGGTCATCGTTGCCGGCTCGCTCGGTTGCGACAGCCGCGTTGCCAGCGGCAGCAAGCTGGTCAAATCGACCGTGGCCGATGTCAGCAGCGTCGGCGCCAGCAGCACCGTCGTTCAATCGACCCTGAACCGCGTTTTTCTCGGCGCCAACTCACATGTCGATCGCGCCACTCTCGGTGCTCCGGAGGCGGAAGCCATTCTGGGCGAAGGCTCCGTCGTGCTGCCCGGCGCCAGGGTCTTTGCGGCTTCCATCGGCAAGAATGCACGACTCCACCGGAATGCCAACGTCAATGGCGGGCTCGGCATCGACTTCATGCGACTGGGCGACAATCTGAGCCTGGGCCAGAAAGCCAGAATCTCGATTCGTAATCTGGGTGACGACGCCACCATCGGAGCACGCGTGGAGATCGGCGAAAGCACGCAAGCCGGCGACCGATTCAAGATCGGTAATGACAGCCGGTGGGATGATGGCGGTGTTATCGGAGACAACGTGAGCATTGGCAAGAAGGTCATTATCAACGGCGGATTCAATGCCGGTGATGGCGTGGTCATTGACAATGCCGTTACCGTCGATTTCGTCGTTTCTGTCGGCAGCTACACCACCATCGAACGCGCCGTGTCCATCGGCGGCTATACCGACATCGGCAGCAATTCACTGATCATGAATAATGCAAGCATCGGCTCTCAGGTGACGATCGGTGACCGTGTGCTGATCGGTCGACAAGCCAGTATCGGGGACGGCGCGAACATCGGCAATGGTTCCATCGTGGACCTGGGTGCAGCGGTGCCCGCCGGCAGCGAGATTCCGGCCGACCACATCTTCACCAGCGACGGGACAGTGTCTCCATTGCCCTGACCGAGTTGCCATTGTGCGTTCCAGTCTGCCTCCCTGAGGCTGGAGCGCGTTCCGGCCCTTCGTTCCGAACGCGTGACATCCACTGCCCCCGCGCATTGATCAGGCGCGGGCAGGCTCGAACCCACGCCCCCGCCGCAAATTGATCAGTTGCGGACAGCCTCGAATCCACAACCTCCGCAAACTGATCAGGTACGGGCAGCCTCGAACTCCTTCCACGCCTTTTCCAGCTTCTCGATAGTGAAGCCGGGTTCACGAGCAGGCCCGAGAATCAGGTGCTCGCTGCCCTGCATGGTGCGAATGGCAGCCTCCAGCTTCGGAATGACCTCTGACGGAATCACCAGCGCACCGTGACGGTCCGCATGGATCAGGTCGCCGGTTGCGACACTGATGCCTTTGACCTGAACCGGCGTGCCGATCTCCCTGACATGCACGAAGGCATGACTCGGCCCGATCGAGCCGGCCACTACCGGAAAACCCGGTTGCAGGTCGCCAAGATCGCGCATGACACCATTGGTCAAGGCGCCATCCAGTCCCAGCCCCTTGTGTACCGTGGTATGAACCTCTCCCCACCAGGCGCTGACACAATGCGGATAATCCATGTCCTCCACAACGGCAACAGAGGGTCGTGGCCCACCAGCCATGTGTCGAAAATAGTCCAGCCGTCGTTCTCGAATCACCTCCTTCGACTCCGTCGGTGGTTCGAGACCGGCAATTCTGGCGGTACGTGCGAAGCCGACCATCGCGGGCGCAGTCGGGTCAGACGCATGCATCGTCCCCTTGGTGTAATTGTCAAATCCACGACGCCCCTGTGCCACCTCGATGGCATTGCAGACGGTAGGCGTATCCACCTGCCTGAGCAGTTCCAGCAGCGTTGGCGACAGTTCTTGATCTGACATGACTTGAATCCGTTTGGGTGGGTAGAAGCTAGTGTACTGTTTCATACAAAGCGTTCATTCAGCGAGTCGCCAGCGCTCTGGAATCACAAGCCTGTAACCAGGCTTGCAAGAAGGCATTGGTCTTCGCAGGCTGCTCCAGCACCGGTAGATGCCCGGCATGCTCGACAATGGCCAGTACCGAACCTTGCACCAAGTCGTGCATGGCACGATGTCTTTCAGGTGGACACAGACGATCTTCCTCGCCGCAGAGAATCAGCGTGGGCACCGCAACAGCCCGCAGGGTCTCGCACTGGTCAGGCCTGCTGCGTAGCGCCAGAGACTGCTGGATGAAGACCTCATCGCCCAGATCCAGAGCCATCTGCACGCACAGTTGCAGAATGTCAGCTCTGCTGTCGCCCTCTGCCAGGTAATTCGGCTTCATCTCGTCGCGCATGACCTCGAGCAGGCGACCGGCACGCACCTTGTCCATCTGCGGCCCCCGTATCCGTTTCACACTGTCCAGTTCCGCAAAGGGATTGGTATCCAACAGGGCGAGACCACGCACACGCTCAGGCGCCTGGCGCTGCACTTCCATCGCCACGATGCCGCCCATGCTGAGCCCGCACAATGCAAACTCGACAGGTGCCTTGCGAAGGACGTCGGCGGCCAGACCCTGCACGTCATCGTGCAAGTTCAACGGGCTGAACTGCACCGTTCGTTGTGTGGAGAACAGGTCGATCTGATGACGATACAGTCGTGCGTCGCACATCATGCCGGGCAACAGCAGAAGCGGTGTCAAGCCCCGGCCCTCGCCATGGCAGCCCCCTCGGACAGGGCGCCGAGCTTGGCATAGGCAATATCCGGATCGACAGCCCCGAAGCCTGCAAAGGTACCAAAGCCGCAATCCGAGCCGGCGAAAACCCGATCGTCACCCACGATATCGACGAAACGCGTCAGCCGCTCTGCGACCAGGCGTGGATGTTCGACAAAGTTTGTCGTGGTATCAACAACACCCGGCACCAGAATCTTGTCCTCCGGAATCTCCTTCCTGCGATCGCGGAAGACTGTCCACTCATGACCGTGACGCGGATTGGCGGTCTCGAACAACACATGTCTGGCTCTTGTTGCCATCAATACCGGAAAGACCGTTTCCATGTCCACATCGCAGACATGAGGGCCTTCATAATTGCCCCAGCAGATGTGCACCCGTACTCTGGCAGGGTCGATGTCACGCAGCGCATGATTGAGCGCCTCCACATGCAGATGAGCAATCTTCAGGAATTCGGCATCACCCAGATCACTGAAGAGCATATGCCGAGACAGCGCCAGATCGGGACAATCCAGCTGCAGGGTCAAGCCGGACCCGACGATCGTCTCGTACTCTGTCTTCATCACATCGGCCAGTGCCGCCAGATAGCGTTCGCGATCGGGATAATAGCTGTTCTGCAGGAACAAGGAGATCACACCGGGAGATGCCGCATTCATGAAGCCTTCACTGGCACCGTGTTCACGCATCGCGGATTGGAGGTTGGCAATATCCTTCTCCAGCTCGCCCTGCCCCTTGGACACGACTTCCCCCGTGCACATGGGACGTGCGTACTGCGGCGTTCCACCTTCATCAGCCAGCCGTTTCAGGAACCCGGGAAAGAGCTTGAGATCGCCGGGCGCATTGCGTTCGCTATCACCGGAAAATCCGGTATAACGATCCTTGACGTAGGTCGCGTAGCTGATCTTGCTGGTCTCACCATCGGATACGATATCAACGCCAGCGTCGACCTGTCGTTTGACGGTTGCCGAGACAGCGTCGCGCATGCAGCGATCGAAAGCTGCCTGGTCATACTCCCTGCCATGCTCGCGAGCGAAGATGAAATCCACGACTTCCTGGCTACGCGGCAAGGACCCTACGTGTGTTACCGGCAATTTTTTCATGAAAGTCTACCTGTCGTTCCTGCAGGATCATCGGTATTGCGTACGCGGAAAAGACTGGCTTCACCGCTCATGCTGGGCACGATGGCATGCGGCAAACCCGGTGGCACGGCACAGGTATCCCCGGGATTGAGCACACTGCTCCCTCCCTCCCAATTCAGCCGCCAGTGACCGCGCATGATCATCAGGATCTCGTGGCATTCAGTGCTGCGCATCGTGTCGTCCTGTGAATCGCGGCTGAAAAAATCGACCTCGAATCCCGGTCGATCCCTGATCAGCGCCTCTGCTCCGATGACCTGGCAAGGCGACGCCGCTGACAAGGCCATCATGTCGTGATAACGAGCGACATACTGCCCCACCACCTCGTGCACACCCGGCTCGCTGATCTTCGCCAGTTCCGCTTCACTCATCAACGGCATCGGCTGCACACCAGCGGGCAACTGCTGGCCTTGCTTGCTGTCGTAGAGCACACCGTTGTCACCCAGAATCAGTCCGTGAGCGGTGGCGTCCTCGATCACCTGCGGTGCCCAGAGCACACCACCACCGGCATCATCACCGCCAAGCACGGCCATGATCATGCCGTAATCGGTACCGATATTCTCGAAGCCACGAAAGATTCCCGTGGGAATATCGAAGATATCACCCTCCTCCAGCGTCACCTCTCCAGCAGTGCCATGACGCCCCCAGAAAAATCGCCAGCGCCCCTTGAGCACGAAAAACACCTCGGCGGTACGATGGGTATGCAGGGAATTGCGACACTTGGGAGGCTGACCCGCAGCACCGATATTGAAGCCGGGTGTCTCCTTGATGTGCACATGCTGATCCGGACTCTCGGAGACGCCGCCCCCGATGATGGTGAAGTTCTCCTTCTGATCAGAGCCCGGGGTGTGCGCGTCGATAAAGGCTGTGCGACACGGTTGCAATTCGCCGTATCTGACGATTCGTGCTTCCATTTGTTCAGGTGTCATTTTTTCCTACCCGGTTTTCAGGACGATCTGTTTCCAGATCGCTGTTTCATCGAACAGCACATATTCCCGGCGCAGCCCCCAGGGACCAAACTCGGCGTGACAGGCCCCCATGATGTAGACGTCTGCGCCACTGGGCGCGCCATAGGCACCCCAACCATCGTGCTTGCCTTGCAGACTCCAGCGAATCGCTGCGCGCGGCGGCATCATCGGGTCATCACGCCCTATCTGATGTTCGATACGAAATTCGGCATTTGGGAAACTCGCTCGCAGAGAGGTCCAGAAATGATCGGCATCGACATGCGAATGACCGGTGACACCGCCCGGATATTCCAGCTGACAGGCACGGTCGTACTCGGCAGGAATGGCGGCAAGATCCGCCGCCATGATGCGCTCGAGCAGATCGGCATAGCGCTGCCCCCATTCATCATCATTGCCTTTACCCGTGTAGGGGCCAGGCTTGTCGATTTTGTCGGAGAACAGGGGTGCACAGTTGTCGGGACCGCCTTCGCGATGAATCTGATCGCGAGCGAAGTCAGCCGGCTGCCAGCCCAGCTGTCGCACGATGGCCCCCTGATCGCGTATCAGCCACTCATCGTTGATCTGATTGTCGATGGCGTGGCAATCGGCAATGATGCGGTAGCGAAGCTGTTTGCCACTGGCCTTTCCGTAGACACCATCGCCCCGATGAGTCGCCGTGGAGAACAGGCGATGCGACGACAGCATACCCTGCTCGGGGCTACCGCTCCAGATGACATCTTCGCCCAGCAAGGTACGATCGGGAAACTCCGCCAAGGTCGCCAGCGTGGCGGCAATGACACCCTGGTTCCCGACCACAACCGATGCAGGCGAACGCACGACGATATCCGGCGAGTAGTACTGGTGCAGCGTGGCTATACCACGATCCTCCCAGATCTCCCGGGTAATACCGATGATGTAGTCAGGAAAGTCCTTGAACCGGGGGTCAAAGCCTTGCATGTGGATTCTCTCTTGTCAGGGTTTGACGCTGGTGCTGCGTACCACCAGCGGGCCGTCGATCGACAATCGCCGAGGTGGCGTATCGTCGTGTTCAATCTGTGTCAGCAATGTGGTGATGGTCTCTTCCACCATGCGGTTCGCAGGCTGCCTCACCGTGGTCAGCTTGTAGGCGCCCCAGGCGGCAGCAGGCACATCGTCGTAGCCCACCACGGCAACGTCCTCCGGTACGCGCAATTGCATTTCATCGCGCAGCACATCCATGACGGCAAAGGCCATGTGGTCGTTGCAGACGAACACGGCATCCGGTTGGTCATCGACGGAAAACATGCGTCGCGCAGCCAGCTTGGCCTGTTCGAAATGAAAATCACCCTCTTCGCGGGCAAAGAGCTTGACACCCGCGGCAGCGAGGCCTTCACGGAATCCTGCCTCGCGATCCCGTTGCGTGGATGCCCCCTCCCAACCGGCTATATAGGCAATTCGCTGATACCCGGCCTGCACCAGATGATCAGCCACCTTGCGTCCACCTGCAACATTGTCCGCTGTGATGGATGACAGCAGATCGTTATCCTGAGTGCGATTGAACAGCACCACAGGCACACCCGCCGCATGACTGCGTAGCGCCAGTTCGGAGGACATGGCAACGGATGCCAGCACGATACCGTCTGCCTGATAATCCAGTATTTCCTCCAGCACTTCATCGATATTGCCGGCTGTCCGTGCTGCCATGAAGACCAGGACATGATAGCCCTTGGCTTGCAGGCCATTGGACAGCTTTTCCAGCACCTCGGGGTAGAACTGGTTGTTCAGATAGGACACGACCAAACCGATGATCCGGGACTTGCCGGTGATGAGTGAGCGTGCCAGCACATTCGGCCGGTAGCCGAGCTCGTTTGCAGCAGCCCGCACCTTGCTCGCGGTTTTCGTCGACACACTGGCGCCGGGTGTGAATACCCGAGACACCGCCGACTGACTGACGCCTGCCAGTCTGGCCACTTGAGACGACGTGATCTTCTCACCAGCCATCAATCTGCCGTCCACCCACCATCGACCATCAGGGCCGTACCCGTCACCAGTGCCGACGCATCAGAGGCCAGATACAACACCGACCCCATGATGTCTTCCACGACACCGGTTCTGCCAAGCTTGATCTTCTCTTCTATCCAGCGCACCCGTTCAGGCTGATCGAATGTCTGCTCGGTCAAGGGAGTACGCACGAAAGTCGGACAAATCGTGTTGATGCGAATGCCAGAGCGGCCCCATTCGATGGCCATGGCCTTGGTAAAGCCCTCCACCGCGAACTTCGATGCGCAATAGACCGAACGATCAATGCCACCCACGTGCGCCATCTGCGAGGATATCGTGATGAGTGAACCCGGCTTGTCTGCCGCCATCAGTCGCTGTGCAACCGCCTGAGCAAGAAAGTAGGCACCGCGAAGATTGACATTCATCACCGTATCGAAGTCGGCAGTACGTGTCTCCAGTGCCGGACCATGAATGGCCAGACCAGCGCTGTTGACCAGGACCTCGAACGGTTCATGATGACCAACGGCCTTCTGCACCGCGTCGACATCGGCGACATCGAGCGCCAGCGCTTCACAGGCATGGCCCTGCGCACGCAGCGCCTCGACGGTTTCCTCGAGCCGATCGATGCCGCGTGCTGCCAGCACGACGTGCGCACCAGCCTCCGCCAGTGCCACCGCGCACCCCTGGCCGATACCGGATGAGGCGCCCGTGACCAGTGCGCGTCGGCCATCGAGTCTGAAGCTTGGAGTAGTAGGCAGTTTGGTCATGTGGCTGTGTCGTGTTCTGTATTGTCAGGTCTCTATTGTCCTTCACTCAGCTGCTATTCAGCCATCCCGGTCTCTGTACGACGCCATGCGTGCGAACAGGTCGATGCCCATCTGGGCAAACAGATCGATCATGTCGACAAATACCCAGTTCTCCGTGAATTGTTCGCCGGATCGCAACCAGAAATCGATGCCCGAGATCTCCAGCGAGACACCCGTGGCCGGCTGGCCGAGATAGGGACCTGTGTGGGTTGCGCGTACTCCGGCCACACCGGAACAGGCGAGCAAGCGGCCTTCCGCAAACAGGGACTCCAGACCGACGACTTTCCGATCCGGGAAGGCAACAAGCCAGGGTTGCTGATGCCATTGCTCAAATTCACTGAACGACAGACAGGCGCCGATACCACCGGGTCCGTACCATTTGAGATTGGGGTGAAAGTAATCTGCCATTCCCATACTGGACAGATTGTCCTGATCGAAGCCGTTCAGACCACCGTAGAGCAAGCTGTGACCCAGCTGCAAGGTCAGCTCGGTATCCTGTGCAGGCTGCGCATCCCTGAGCACGCTATCGAAGCCGGTCGCGGCTGGATAGACGTGCGCAATGCCACGCGAGGGTGGCAGCACCGCAATACCAACCTGCTCGAACCAGTCCACGAAATCGTAGATGAGCTGCGACTCCACCATCTCTTCACCACTGAAGCGTATGAACTCGATCCAGCGAATGCGCAAGGGGCGCTCAGTGGCAGGGATCCCCAGAAATTCGCCGGTGGCCGTCCCGTGCAGATAGCCACTGCCGGCAACCCAGAATGCATCCCTGGCATCTTCCCCCACATGATTGACCGACTGCCCGCCCATGAACAGGTGCGTCTGCCGTGTCAGATTCGGTATGGCCTGCTTCAGCGGTATCAGCACCTGTTCGGCCAGTGCGGCGGGGCCCCTGATCTCTCCCAGTGGCGCTGGCCCCTTCCAGCGGAAATTCTCCGGCAGATACCGTGCGGTAACGGTGGCCATTTCCTCGATGGGGGCAGAGTCCGTCGCAGCCCAATAGTCCAGGACCTGTGCCTTGTTCGATTGATTACGGTTCAATGCGAGTCACTCCCGCGCATCCCTTGCTGGCGCCGAACCACCGTACGGCACGTTGATTCCGCCATAGCGCCGAACCCGCACATTGGCCTGTTCGGCATGCCCGACAAAACCTTCCAGCATGCACAGACGTGAACAATAGGCGCCCATCTCGGCGGCAGCAGCATCGCTGGTGATGCGTTGATAGCTGTGCGTTTTCAGGAATTTGCCTACCCACAGTCCACCGGTGTAACGTCCAGCCTTCTTGGTCGGCAGGGTGTGATTGGTGCCGATGACCTTGTCGCCATTGGCAACGTTGGTACGCGGCCCCAGAAACAGAGCGCCATAGCAGGTCATGTTCTCGAGAAACCAGTCGTCACGATCGGTCATCACCTGCACATGTTCGCTGGCGACATCATCCGCCACCTGCAGCATTTCCTCGTAGCTGTCGCACAGGATCACTTCGCCATAGTCACGCCAGCTGACAGCGGCGGTTTCCGCGGTGGGCAGTATCTGCAGGAGTCTGTCGATCTCGCCAAGTGTCTCTTCAGCCAGCTTCCGCGAGTTGGTCAACAGCACCGCCGGCGAATTGTAGCCATGCTCGGCCTGCCCCAGCAGGTCGGTTGCACAGAGTTCGGCATCCACGGTCTCATCGGCGATGACCATGGTTTCGGTGGGGCCGGCAAACAGATCGATACCCACCCGTCCGAACAACTGCCTTTTGGCTTCCGCCACGAATGCATTTCCTGGCCCCACCAGCATGTGCACAGGTTCAATGGTTTCCGT
The DNA here is from genome assembly GCA_947492525.1 of uncultured Granulosicoccus sp. Taxonomy (GTDB): domain Bacteria; phylum Pseudomonadota; class Gammaproteobacteria; order Granulosicoccales; family Granulosicoccaceae; genus Granulosicoccus. Next base: position 77,039 of record CANLNQ010000026.1, on the reverse strand, counting down.
ACCCAACGCCAGAGCGCCAACACCCTGCATGCCACCCAGCACATAGATCTCATGGGCGCCAGCCATGTGCATGGCGGCAATGACCGCGGGGTTGGGTTTCCCCTGAAAAGGTGCGGTCGTCGCAGCGATACGCGGTACTCCCGCCACCGAGGCTGTCAGCACCGACATATGCGCCGAGGCCACCATCGGAAATTTCCCGGCAGGCACGTAGCAACCCACCGACTGTACGGGTATGTTCTTGTGCCCCAGAACCACACCCGGCAATGTCTCCACTTCGATATCGCTCATGGAGGCACGTTGTGCTTCGGCAAACCGACGTACCTGCGCCTGTGCATACTTGATGTCTTCGATATCGCCCGGGGCCACTTGAGCAATCAGCTCCTGAATCTCCTCGTCACCAAGCCGATAGCTGTCGCGCGAATCCTTGTCGAACCTCTCTGCCAGTTCGCGCACTGCAACGTCACCGCGCGCCTCGATATCTGCCAGCGTGGTCTCCACGATTTGTCTGACCCTGGCATCATCCTCGGCGCGCTCATCCTGAGGCTTGCCACGCTTTAAAAATTCGATCGTCATACCGTTATCCCTGTTCAAGCCCCTGTCGGGACTGCAGACTCAATGAAATCCTCGCTGCGACGCCAGCCAGATCAGCGACTGACCCGAGGTGCTGTACGCTCGCCTCGGTCGTACGCTTCCCAGCCTTCACCATCAAAGACATCCTTGCCCAGCTGGGCCAGAACGTGCGGAAAATCCACCATGACCCAGTTGTCGACAATCTTTCCATCGACGACCTTCCAGAAGTCCATGTAGCGAATCTCGACTTTCTTGCCACTGGCCGGCACACCCATGAAATCGCCACTGTGTACCGCCTCCTGACGACCGAAGGCAGCAGCCCACTCCCCCATGTACAGTCGCGCCTCATCGACACAGACCTTGTCGGAGAACGCTGCCTGAAACGGCTGCTGCCAATTCGTCTGGAACTCGCGCAAACCGTTCTTGGTCCCACAGCCGGCATTGCCCATCCAGCGGAAGGTCTCGCTGAAGAACTCACCGATGTCGCCGATTCGATGATCATTCAGGCCATCCACCATGCCCTCGATCACCTGCCGGGTCTGATCGGTCTTGCTCATGTCGGTATCACGACTCAAGACAGCCTGTTCCGGTCTTGTTCCTTTCATCTCTATTGCTACCCCTTGACGGCACCGGCGGTCAGGCCGGAAACGATCTGACGTTGAAAAACCATGATCATGACAAACAGCGGCGCGGTGACCGATACCACCGCAGCGACCGCAAACATCACATTGCCCTTGGTCTGAGTGGTCCCCAGAAAGCTGGCAATCTTGGGCACCATGGTCTGATTCTCCTTGGACAGGATCATGGCGGTCACCGCAAAATCGTTGTAGGCCAGGAGAAAGGAGAACAGACCCGTCGTGATGACGCCGGGCCACATCACCGGCACGATCACGTGACGAAAGGCCTGAAAGCGATTGCAGCCATCAACCATGGCGCTCTCATCCAGATCCTTCGGAATGTTCTTGAAGAACGAATGCAACATCCAGAGCGTAAAGGGCTGATTGATAGCCACCAACACGATGATGGCGGTCGACAGCTTGCCCCACATGTTCCACTGAAAGAAGACCGGCAGATAGCCCGACACAAGCGTGATGGGTGGCATGGCGCGAAAGATGAGCGCAATGATCAGAAACCAGAAGGTATAGCGATAGGTGGATCTCGACAGGGCATACCCACCCAGGGTGCCGAATGTCAACGAGATGGTCACGACGAACAGGCAAACGATGACTGTGTTGATTGCAGCCAGACCGAAGGCTTCCTTGATCCACGCTCCGTGATAGCCGGCACCGGTGAAGGTCCTGCCGGTCTCAGCCTGGGTCAGTGGTCCGGTCAATGCGTTCACCCAGTCCGCCTTGGAGAAGAAATCGCCCTCGACCTTGAAGGAACCCCACAAGGTCCACAGGAACGGGAAGGCCGCCATCAACATCCAGGCCACCAGGATGCCGATCAGCAATACATTGAGAGCGGTGGATCTTCTTTGCGTCAGCGCAGTCATGAGACCCCCTACTTGCGTGAAAAGTCGCGCCAGGTGCGTACCAGCACCGGCGTCAACAGGATGGCGATACCGAGAATCGTCAGCACCGAGGTGGCGGCTGCCGAGCTCAGTTGGCGCGTTTCACCGCCCAGATCGTTATAGATGGCCCAGGACAGGGAGGTGGCATGCGCGGATGCGGAAAAGCTGACAATGGGTTCGAACACCCGAAAATTGTCCATCAATTGCATGAGAGCAATGAACGTCGTCAATGGAAGCAGGTGCGGGATGATCACGTAGCGGATCTGCTCCCAACGACTCGCGCCATCGATCATCGCTGATTCCAGCGTATCGCTGTTGACGGTCTGCAAGCCGGCGTAGTAGACAATGAAAGCGAACGGCGCGGAATGCCAGACGCCATACACCATCAACATGACCCAGGTCAGCGGCGTCGAAGCCTTGACCGACAGATCAGGATCGCCGGCCAGATATTGCAAGGCGGCGCCAATGACACCGCGTGCATCCACCATCCAGAAGATGATCAGAGACCCCACCAGTGGCGTTACCATCATCGGCAACAGGGAGAAGAAGATCAGCGGTCCCCGTATCTTCCGGGTGGCACTGTTGACGGCCACTGCGATGATGAAACCGAAGATGATCACCAGTGGGGTGACGATGAAGGTATAGGCCAGCGTGAAGCTCATGGCCTTGTAGAACGGCAGATTGACCACCTTGGCATAGAACTCGGCCATGCCGTTCGAGCTGTTCCATGCCGCCCTTACTTCGTCAATGGCCAGGTGACTGCGATCCAGATAGGTGTCCAGACCGGCAAAACGGCCAAGCGGGCTGGCCTGCTGCAACGCCTGGGTGGCCTCCTGATCAACCGCAGTCGTTGTCGTGCACCCGAAAGGCCCACAGTTCTCGACTTCCTTGATGACTTGTTCATGATCGACGTACACCGACTGAACCAGTACGGACACGATCGGCACGAAGATGAACAACAGCATGGCCAGTGACGAAGGAAGCACGAACCAGAAAAACGTCTTGTGTTTCATCAGTTCCTATCCGGGGGATGCAAGAAGGCATCGTCTGGAGCGGTAGTGAATACCGCTCCTTCGATGGCGGACTAGTTCAGGAAACCCTTCTCTTTGGCAGCTGTGGTATACGTGGCCTCTATATCGGCCAATGCTGCTTCGGCGCTTTCCTTGCCTTGCAGGTAATCCGACAGATTATCGCCCAGCGCGGTGTGCAACAGTCCCATATAGGGCAGCATGGGATAAGGCTTGGCCTGAGCCTTGATGGCAGCAAAGACCCCCTCGTTGACAGGAGCGGGTTCATAGCCGTCGATCATCCATACGGCCTGCGCCATGGTTTCATCGTCGAGAATGTCCGGACTCGTGCCTGCCATCAATGCCAGAAATGTGGCTTCCGCATCCTCGTCGCTGATGTTCTTTGCCACGGTCCAGCCGTCCCACCACAAGGTCGTCGCGGGCACACTGCCCCCGGCTACCGTCATGGGGCCGCCTACCGCCACATTGCTGTAGACAACTTCCTCGGCGCCATCTTCGTCCATCAACACGCCCACTCGTGAACCCCACATGTTCATCAGAGCCACGTTCCCAGCCTCGACCTCGGCGCCTGTGGCATTGGAGTCATGCGTGAGAAAATCCGGATTCATGTATTCGGACAGGGCTTTCATCATTTCCAGCGCGGCAACGCCTTGCGCATTGTTGATGGCGACTTCCGCGGTGCCAGGCTTGAAGAATTCACCACCGGTACCGAGATACATGTTCACGAACTCCGTTGCCAGATTCCAGCCGGAGGCAAATGCGCCTCCTACCGGGTTTTCCATGATGCCCTTCTCGCGAATCAGCTTCGCCGCTTCCAGCAGTTCTTCGTAGGTTTCGGGTGGCTCCACGCCGATTTCCGCCAGCACATCCTTGCGGTAGACCAGGTGCTGGGCGTTGGCCATGAATGCCACAGCCATGACCTTGCCGTCAACGGTGATCAGATTGCTCTTGGGAATGTCCTGACCGTATCTGGCAACCAGATCATCCAATGGTCGGATCACGTCTTCATTGATGAGCGCCACAATGGAGGAATTGGCGATGATCGCCGAGGTGTACTCGGCCGGATTACCCTGCAGTCCAGCCAGATTGATTTTCTGATGATCGGCAGTGAGATTGGCACTGACGCTGACGTTGTCGTCGGCACAGGCCTTGGCCGCATTGACGACAGTATGAATGGCGGGAAACTCGTTGCCGACGATGTTGACACGTCCGGCAGTTGCGCCGCAGCCAGCATAGGCCGCGTTCGCGGACAGGATCAGGGAAGTGGCAACGATCAGTTTTCTCAAGAGCATGGTTTTCTCTCCAGGTTGATGGTCATGGTGATGGCCTGACGGCCGCACCATTTCTTGATGCAGGACTGCTTACAACTGCTTCGATAAACGGGCGCCGGTGTCAGCGTCGAACAGATGACAGAATCGAGGCTCGATGACTATCGATACCGGATCGCCGATCTCGGCTCGATAGTTCTTGTCCGCCTTGACCGACACCAGCACACCGTCGATGCGTACAGAGATCATGGTGGCGTCCCCCAACAGCTCCAGCGTGTAGACAGGAGCATTGATCTGACCACTTCCGTCTTCGGCCAGTCTTGCGTCTTCGGCGCGAAAACCGAGCGTTATCGGACCTTCTTTCGCGCCATCGACGGGAACTGCCATATGGCTGGCCTTGAATACGCCGCCTTCCACCCGACCATTGACCAGGTTCATGGCAGGTGAGCCAATGAAACTGGCAACGAAGGCGTTACTGGGGTTGTCGTAAATCTCCGTAGGTGTACCCACCTGTTGTACTACCCCTGCCTGCATCACGACCACGCGATCTGCCAGCGTCATGGCTTCAATCTGATCGTGAGTGACATAGATGGTTGTTACTGCCAACTCATGACAGAGGTTCTTGATCTGAGCGCGCGTGGAGACACGCAGCTTTGCATCCAGATTGGACAGCGGCTCATCCATCAGAAAGGCATTGGGCTCGCGCACCACGGCGCGTGCCAGTGCAACGCGTTGACGCTGACCACCAGACAACTCGGCAGGTTTGCGCTCGAGGAATTCATCCAGTTCGACCATCGCAGACGCTCGCCTGACTCGCTCATCATGACTGGCGGGGTCAATCTTGCGAACCTTGAGCGGAAACCGGATGTTCTCGTAGACGTTCATGTTCGGATAAAGCGCGTAGGACTGAAACACCATGGCCACGTCCCTGTCCTTGGGCTCCAGATCGTTGATCAGCTTGCCGTCGACGCGAATTTCTCCAGAGCTGACGTCTTCCAGCCCGGCAATCATGCGCATGGTGGTCGTCTTTCCACAGCCGGAGGGGCCCAGCAGCACAAGGAATTCACGATCGGCAATGGTCAGGTTGAAATTGTCGACACCGACAAAACTACCCCACCGCTTGCAGAGATTACGTAATTCGATTTCGGCCATGATCAGGTCCGTTCCCTCTCAGCAATAAAAGGTTTTTGCATACGTTTGCAAAACCATACGCCCATGTATCCTGCCAATGCAAGAAGTTTTTGCATTCGTATGCAAAACACGCCATATTTCGCTACGAAGCGACGTAGAATCGCCATGCCGATGATTGCATTACCCGCATCCCCTCAACCCACATCCATTCCAGGAGATTGCCATGAGCCGATTCCAGCCGGCAAAGCAGTGTGTTCGTCGTTACATGCAGGCGATGGAAGCTGCCTCCGCGTCAACAGTCGCTCAGGTTCTGGCCGAGCACACCAGTGATCATTATCGCTGGCGCGGGGTCTATCCGTTCCGCGAACAGAGCAGCAGCGGATCGGTTGCGCAGATCTTCTGGCAACCACTGATGCAATCATTCAACGCGTTGCAACGACGTGAAGACTTCTTCATCGCTGGAGAGAACATGCATGATGACGAGGTCTGGGTCATGAGCGCTGGCAACTTCATGGGACTCCTCGACGCGGATTTCCTGGGCATTCCGGCCACTCGGCGAATTGCCAACCTTCGCTACGCCGAATTCAGCTGTGTGCAGGATGGCAGGATCAGCCAGACAGGCCTGTTCGTGGACCTGATTGGCCTGATGGTACAAGCTGGCGTCAATCCCTTGCCACCCGCCACCGGGGTCTACTACAACTACCCGGGACCGCGCTACCACGACGGTCTGCTGCATGACGATGCGGATCCTCGGGAAAGCAGGCAGACGCTGGAACTGATCAACACCATGGTCAAGGACTTGAGCGATCTGAATGACAGCGGCGCCATGGATTGCCCTCCGGAGATTCTCGCCAGGACCTGGCATTCGGACATGCTCTGGTATGGCCCGGCAGGCATCGGCGCCACCTACACCATCCCGCGCTACCAGGAACAGCACCAACTACCCTTCCGCGAGCAACTTGGCGACAAGAAATTCGAAGGCCATGTCTGTCGCTTTGCCGAGGGCAATTTTGCCTGCTTTTTCGGTTGGCCAAATCTCAGCAACAGCCCACTGGGTGGCTGGCTGGGTCTACCGGGTGGAGCCAGACATACGCAGATGCAGGTCGTTGATATCTACCGCCGCGAAGGCGACAAACTGGCTGAGAACTGGATAATGATCGACTTGCCCTGGTGGCTCGAACAACAAGGGCTGGATGTGCTGCAGAGAAATCGCGAATTGCGCAGCGGGAGAGGCTGACACCTCGAGCAGGCCTGGTCCGCCTCTATGTATTGTCGACAAGGACAGAGCACACGGTCGGCGTGCTCCACCCTTGCATCTGTCTCGCTTATCGCTTGAGCGGATCCAGACCTGAGAACCGGAATGCCTCTTTCTGCAAGGCATCGAGTTCATCGGCCGACAGTTCATCATGGGCCACCGTGATCCGGCCAAGAAAGACCAGCGGCAGCTCGTCCGCGCGCCCTTCCATGTCTGCCTTGATGGCCTCGGCAGTGGCAGCTCCGACATCGTCACCCATGCGCATGGGGGTTGCATCCAGCTCACCTCGACGAATGGCGTCCAACTCGAGTCCTGTCCCTCCCCAACCAGTGGAAAATATCTCCTTTTCCTTGCCAGCCGCGACCTGCGCCTCTACCGAGCCCATCGCCATGGCTGTATTGGCATTGTGAATGAGCGTGGCCTCGGGATAGGCCTGCAGTATCGAATTGGTGCCATCATAGCCACCTTCACGCTGATATTCGCCGTAGTGCTCATAGATCATGTTCCAGTTGCCCTTTTCGGCAACACAGTCCTTGAAATCACCGGAGCGCTGATTGTCTGTGACGCCGGGAATACCCCGGTTCATCGCGTAGGTGACATCGTTGCCCAGACGTTCCAGCAGATAATCACAGATTTTCTGCGCACCATAGGCCGAGGAAAAATCGAACCAGGCTGCCGGCTGCTTGTCGAAATGTTTCAACGGGGTGTGGAAGGCCCAGATGTAGGTGGTCAGCCCTTCGGTATTGACCAGCTTTTCGATGTTGTCCGCCTGAGTTGCCAGCTCGGAAGGCCCGAAAATGACGTAATCGTACAGATCGGCATCCTGAGCCACCTGAGTCGCATAGGTTGACTGGAGAGAATGCTCGATCTGGCGCGAAGCAAATTCAGTGGTCTCGTACGTGATACCCACCTGATCGAGCCGTGTGGTCATCGCGATGTAATTGCGCGCCCAGAAGTCTGATGTGTCAGACGAAGGGTAGATCAACGCAATCCGCACCGGTTCGGACTGTTCTCCTGCAAATGCAACGGCCTCGCCCCCTGTGGCCTCCTGCAAGGCTTCCAGCTTGCCGGGCTCATTGACTTGCTCTGGCAGCCAATGATCCCGGTCAGCATCGTCAGGCAGAGTCTTGAGAGGGAGTTCCTGGGCAAACAGGCTGGCGGACGCGAAAGTCGCAATGCCGAGCACGACTCCCGCAAGGGGTCGGTGTACCGATGGTTGCTGCTTCATGAAATGTCTCCAGACAGTGGTTGTCTTGTTGTCGTTATGCCGGATGGCTTGGGTGCTGGTGTACACCCGGTTGATGCACTAACCGCTGCCGGTTGTCGTCGTGGCGAATACAAATCCGAGAACGATCAAACTGACGATGCCGAGGATGAGTACAGCGGCGAGCTTGAAAAGCTTCCTGTTGTCGGGTGTGGACAGACTGGCAAGAACCCCTTTCGAACCGTCCCTGTCCTTCTTCTGCAACCAGGTGTAGAGACCGACCGAGAGGATGATGACAACGCCTGATGCCACGGACTGCCAGAAGAACTCGATACGCAAGGTCACCAGCGCGTTGATCATCAGTGACAACAAAAGAACCCCGGCAAGCGAACCGAGCATATAGGCTCGTCCGCCGAAGAGCGACGTTCCACCAACCACAACCGCCGCGATGACATGCAGATTGAAATACGGTGCCGATGTCGCCTGTATGGCATTGAGCTTACCGGTCAGCATCACACCGGCCAGACCGGCCATGGCCCCCATCAACACATAGGCGTAGACCTTGTAACGATCAACGGCAATGCCGGTCATTTCAGCCGATTCCGGATTCGACCCGATCGCTATCGAATAACGACCGAACCAGGTCTTTCGCAATACGATGGCCCCGACGATGAAGGTGATCAGCCCGATCAGAACCGGAATGGGCAGAAAGCCGGAGATACGGCCTCGCCCGATGTCGGTTATCAGGTCGGGAAATCGCGCCAGCACCAACCCCTTGGCCAGCACCAGCGCGAATCCGCGGTACACCAGATCCATGGCCAGCGTGCCGATCAGGTCGGGCACCTTGAATCGGGTTATGACAAGCCCGTTGATGAGACCGAAAGTGCCACCGATCATGAGCGCCATGCCAACCGCAACCCAGGCGGGAAAGCCGTACTGCTTGATCGCGAACGCCATGATGATGCCCGTCAGGGCTGCCACCGAACCAATGGACAGATCGATACCACGCTGCGTGATGACGAAGGTCATGGCCATCGCCATCGGCATGTACAAGGCAGCTTCGAGCAGGATGATATTGAGATTGGACAGCCGGAAATAGCGCGCCGGCTCCACGACGGCCATGAAAGCCAGAATCATGGCAATCATGGCCAATGGACCGACGATGGCCAGATAGGGCTCGAGCCTCTCCTGCCAGGAACGTCCGGCTGATACTGCCGCGAGCGTGCTTTCCTGCGTGCTCATGAAGTCTCTCCTTCGGCTCCGGCCCCGACTATCATGCCGAGTACCTCCTGCGATGAGGAATCGGCGGTGTTGACAACGCCAACCCTGCGCCCTCGCCGCATCACCTGAACCTGATCTGCCACCTCGAAGACATCATCCAGGGAGTGAGAAATGAGTATGATGGCCAGGCCTTCCTCTCTGAGTACCTTGATGAGTTTCAGCGTCCGTGCTGTCTCCTGAGGTCCCAGTGCTGCCGTGGGCTCATCCATCACCAGAACTCGCAAGTCGGAATGGTAAACGGCTCGGGCAATGGCGATGGCCTGACGCTGACCGCCGGAAAGACTTTCCGCTGCCACGTTCATGCTGCGCAGTTTGACGCCGAGCCTCTCATCGAGCACGCGCTCGGCCTCTTTGCGCATCTTCCTGTTATCCAGGAAAGGAATACCGAAGAACCGGCGTGTCAGCTCTGACCCCAGGAACATGTTGGCGGCAGGATCGAGGTGATCTGCCAGGGCCAGAGTCTGATAGACGGCGTCTATACCCAGCGCTATGGCATCCGAATGATTGTCCAGGACCAATGACTCGTCGTCGATTGTGATCGTGCCCGAACTGGGCTGATGGACGCCCGTCAGTATCTTGATGAGCGTGGATTTTCCCGCGCCATTGTCCCCGACGATTGCCAGTACCCGACCTGCATAAGCATCCAGGTCCACGTTCTCGAGTGCCGTGACACCACCAAAATGCTTCGAGATGCCGCGCATCCGAATGACGGGTACAGCAAGGTCTTCTGGCGCCGACACTGCGTTCATAAGCAAACGGACTCGAGGGAAGCGGGGTTGCGTGACACGACGTTACCGGTAACGTTCTTCAATGTCAATTTCGCTTCGAGCAGCCATGCGGCAAGAAAATGCGCAAATGATCCCTGAACCGCCACTCGATCACCAACAGGCGACACTTGCCACACACGGTTACCGACATCGTCGGCAAGCAGTCAATTTCCTGCCTTGTCGACTGCGACATCTACCGAGCGCTCAGTGCCTTGTCATTGTCGAAGACAGAATTTGTCAGCACGTCTCACGGCTAGACTGGGAACTTGCCTTCGCAAACGGTTATTAATGCAGGCCTGTAGCCACTACCTGATCTTCAGTTCCACAATCCACGTGGAGCGACAAAGGCAGCATGGCGAGAGCATTCGGAAAAGGCTTTTCCAGAGTGGAAGAACAGCGGAAAATATGAGCTCCGATAATGCAAACCTGCACGTGATGAATACGCTGACACCCGTCATTCACAGTTCGTTGGTGAGCCATGCCGGGCGTTTGAATGACGCCCTACTGATATACCAGGATGACGGTAGCAACGTTGCCGGGATGTCACGGCGCGTTCTGTCTTGCACTGGAATTATTTCAATGAGGATGAATTGATCTGCTGTCAGCCAGATGATGTGCTCAAACAAAAAACGGACAGGATCCTTCATGAGCTCGACAACACACTCCCCTCTCTTCACCCCGCTGACCGTCGGTGCGCTGGAACTACCCAATCGCGTACTGATGGCCCCACTGACACGCAATCGCGCACACGCGGATGGTACGCCTGGCAGTCTGGCACAGACCTATTATCGACAACGCGCCTCAGCCGGACTGATTGTCAGCGAGGCCACGCAGATATCGGCAATGGGTAAAGGTTATCTGGACACGCCCGGAATTCACGAACCATCACATGTGAATGAGTGGAAGAAGATCGTCGAGGCGGTACATGCCGGCGGTGGACGCATCTTCTGCCAACTCTGGCACGTGGGCCGTATCAGCCATACTTCCGTGTTGCCCGATGGCAGAAGCCCCGTAGCGCCCAGCGCATTACGCGCGAACGCGCAGACGTTCACGGCGGATGGCTTTGTGGATTGCTCCACGCCGGAAGCCCTGAGCCTGAGCGGAATCCGACAAACCGTGGACGATTACGCGCACGCCGCGCGCTGCGCCAAGGAAGCGGGTTTTGACGGGGTGGAGATACACGCGGCCAACGGCTATCTTGTCGATCAGTTTCTTCAGGACAAGACCAACAAGCGCGACGACGATTATGGCGGCTCGATAGAGAACCGGTCACGATTCCTGAGTGAGATCATCAATGCTGTCAGCAGTGAGTGGGCCTCGGATCGGATTGGTGTAAGAGTATCGCCACTGGGACATGCCAATGATATCGCCGATAGCGACCCTCAAGCGCTGTTCACGCATGTGTACGAGTATCTTGACAAGCAGAACCTTGCCTATCTGCATGTGGTCGAACAATTTCCGGGGAATGAAAATGACAGCAAGCAGAAGGAGCTGCTGGGCACCCTGTGCAGTCTGTATCAGGGAGTCTACATCGCCAACGGCGGCTACGACGCCGACTCGGCCAGTCGGGAAATTGCCAGAGGACGTATCGATGCGGTGAGCTTCGGACGACCATTCATTGCCAATCCCGATTTGCCGGAACGCTATCGTACAGGTTCGGCGCTTAACGAGCCGGATGCCGATACCTTCTATGGCGGGGGGGAAGCCGGGTATACCGACTACCCCTTCCTCGACAGACCTCGCTAGCGTCGAACGTGGTATACGCCCGCGCCGTTTCCGTACTACTCCGGCAAGGCGCCACAGAAACCACCGGCACTGGCAGTTCCCGATCCCAGCGCCACGATGGCTGGCTGCTGGTAGGGATTGGGCGGCGCGGACAGAAGGTCCGCGCTGACCAGTATCACGAGCATCGCCATGGCGATTCCCGCTGTCGTCAAACGTGTCATTTGCGCGCCTCCAGTCCGAGCAGAGGTCGCAATCTGACCCCTTGAATCGACCCGATGAACGCTGCGACAAACCAGACCCAGCCATGCAGACTGCCGGTGGAGACGCCGGAAAAGAACGCACCGACATTACACCCGAACGCCAGTCGCGAGGAGTAACCCAGCAGGAACCCGGCAACGATGGTGGCGAGCCAGGCACGCAGCGGTAATTGCGGGAGTTTCTGTGAAAAACCGCCGCTACGCCAGCTGGCGACCAGAAAGGCACCTGCCATGATGCCGATATTGGTCAGAGACGTGTAATCGGTAAACAGACTGGATTGAACACGCTCCATGGAACCTGATGCCGCCCAGAATGCCGACCCGGATAAATCCATGCCTGCACCGGCAGCCCCCTTCGCGACCCACAGGCCAAGGCCATAGACCACGCCCCAGGGCTGACCGGCCACCACCAGATTGGCAATGGCCAGCATGGCTATCACCGTCGCGGCCACCAGATAACGCCCGGGTATCCGGCGATGTTCGGGCGCTGCCTGACGAAGGAAGAAGAAAGCCACGCCGGCCAGCGCCGTCAAGGTGATTGCGACGCCACTCCAGCCGGTAAACCGTACGATGGGCAAGGCGCCCAGTTCCGTCCAGGCAATCAGATGATAGGCGCCAGCGAAGCTGCCAATGGCAAAAAAAGGCAATGCCAGCAGTCCCACCGGATTGCCTGAACCGGCGTTGACCAGTGTGCCTGAACCACAACCCAGTACGACCTGCATGGCCACGCCGAAAACAAACGCGCCGCCGATCATCGCCCAGCCGACAGGTGCCTCCGCTCCCATCAGTTCCCCGCCTCGTGCATCAATCAGTGGCAAGGCCACCGTCGCCACAATGGCGATCGCCAGCAGCTGCGCAAGAATGCCGGAAGGGTCGCGACGCAGAATCATGGCACGCCACGGACCGGCAAAGCCGAAGCGCAGCCCTTCCAACGCCAGCCCGAACCCGAGACCGATCATCAACATCAAGCCATAGCGAACGCCGGCGAATATCGCCACGGCAAGCACCAGCGACATTGCCACGACCACGACAGCACTACGCCTCAGGATCGGATGGTCCACAGTCTCCCTCTCTGGCAGCGTCAGTACCGTGTTCAATTGCCCTTGAGCTTGTTCAGAAAGTTTTCGACCACGCCAGGCGTATTTTCCATTTCATGATCCGTATTCGAGAATTCGACCATCGACCCCGGGTACAACTTGACGTTCTCGATTCCGGCAACTTCCGACAGGGCAAACCAGTTGGTGGCGGCCCAGTGCCCGGTATTGCAGAATGAGACGACTTCCTCCCCATCTTCGATTCCCAGTTGTTCACGCAAACTGGAAGGATCGGAAATCTCGGACATCGCGGGCGACCCTTCGTTGAAGAACGAGGTATAGACATGGTTTTCAGCACCCGGCAGGGTCCCCGGGCGTGCCGCAGCAGCATGACTCTTGCGGCCCTGATAGAAATCGTCGGGCCGGGCATCGAGCAGCAGCGCATCCACTTCACCGCGCGTCACGGCAGTGACCTGATCGGTGTCCGCTGTCCATTGGTCCGAGAAGCTGATCTCAAGCTCACTGGGTTGCGGTACCACCGGGTCGGTGCTCAGTTCCAGACCCGCAGACTCCCAGGCCAGAGCCCCCCCGTTGAGAATCGACAAATCGGAAAAGCCGGAGGACTTCAGCGTCCAGTAGACACGGGCCGCGGCGCCGAAGTCGGTATCGGTCTTGCCCTCCGGCACGATCACGACAGGCTTGTCCATTGTCAGCCCCAGCGATTCGAAGCGCTCCTCCAGAACCGCAGCATCAAGCATCTGCCCCGGGTTTTCCTTCGGCCCTCGAAACAATCCGTAAGGGGCGGAAATCGCACCAGGGAGATGTCCCTTGGCGTAATCGTCTCCCCTGATGTCCAGTATGACCGGGTCGACCTCACCCAACTGGGCCGACAAGTCCTGGGGACTGACCAGCGGACCGAACGAGGTGGCGGCCGAGACAGCGGCTGCAAGCAGCCCAAGCGGAATGGAAACAATGGCAGCTGATAATTTCATGATGACTCTGTCCATGCAGATTGGCGGCGCGGCAGGCTGGCTCGAAAACGTCGGCAATGGCCTGAATTGCTCTCCAGTATAAAGCGCTGGGGGCTCGCAGTCCAAGTACGGACAGATAGTCATTCAAGTGGTTCAGTGAAATCGACAAGCCCCCTTAGCGGCAGGGGCGCTCGGCCTCGGATTGTGCAGCCGCTTCTTCACGTCGATGGAACCAATCCGGATTCCGAGTGTTTAACCCCAGTCATTCCTTCAACATCAACAACTACCGCTATGACATCCTCGACTCAAAAAGGCCTTGCAACGCTGCGTATCGGACTCTTCCTGTTCATGATGGTGTGGACCGTGGAGAAGTTCGTCAGACCTGAAGCTTTCCAATCGATCTTCGGTTCTTTCTACGGATTCAACGCCGGACATGCGCTGATCTATCTCATCGGTGCAGCGCAACTGGCCATCCTGGTCCTGTTCGTTCTGGGCAAGTTCAAGACTGTGAGCTACGGCCTGGTCATGCTCATGAACGTCATGACGCTGCTGGTATCCTATCGTCAGATTCTCGCACCGTACGAAGGATCCACCAACCATCTGTTTGCAGCGTCCATCGTGGTCGCGGCAGGCAGTATTGCCCTGTTTCTTGCGCGAAACGATGATCGATTTCTGGTCGTGTCCGAGCAACAGACTGCTGCCGTCGATAACGACCTGCCATCTGAATCAGCCAGTGCCTGAGTGAACCGGGCGGATGCTTTTGCCCGGTCTGCTGCTGACCGGGCAATACCGTTTGCCCGGCTTGCGCGTACCGACTTGCACTTAACGACTTGCACGTACCGGCTTGCGCGTACCGGCTTGCACGTACCGGCTTGCGCGTACCGGCTTGCGCGTACCGGCTTGCACATACCGGCTTGCACATACCGGCTTGCACGTACCGGCTTGCGCGTACTGGCTTCCATGTACCGGCTTTCATGATCCAACTTCCAAGTACCACCTCTCTGGTCCGTCAACCATGTACCGTCGACCATTTACGGTGTTCCATCAACAAACCGGAAGTTCCATAACCTGTTAATACATCCGCACGGTCCCGGATGGCCTAGTCGTTGCTGCTCCAGTCAGACTGCAACCAATCACCGCAACCGGGTGATGCACGCGCAACAGACTGCGAGCCTGTTCGACCTACATGGATTCACGACATTCGCTTTCAGGTTTTTTCCGCACGGCTGAAGCTTCGACGCTCGACAACTGCGATAGAGAGCAGATACATCTGTCGGGGGCCATCCAGAACACCGGGGCCTTGCTCATTGCCGATCCCGTTTCCGAGCGTATTGTCGGCTATTCCGAGAATGCTGCTCGACTGCTGGGAATCGCCAGCGAACAACTCGTAACATCCACTCTTGCAGACATCGACCCGGACCTGGCTTCACAGGTCAGAGGCAGCAGTGGAGGACATCACGTACTGCATGAGGTCCTGGATTACCAACTGGAACACGGCGGCATCGTTCATGACGCGGTGACTCATGCCCACGCCGGGCGACGCCTGATAGAGTTCATTCCCAACGCGGACCCTTCTGCCACCAGTGCCCGCAAACACATGCGCCTTTGCAGCAAGGCTCGTACCGAGATACTGCAAAGTGAGAACTTCGATGCTGCGCTTCAACTCGCTGTGGACGCAGTACGTCAGATAACGGGGTTTGCACGAACCAAGATTTATCGTTTCCAGACGGATTGGTCGGGCAAGACCGTCGCCGAGAGCAACGACGGCTCCCTGCCCTCCTACCTGGGTCTGCATTTTCCGGAACGCGATATACCTCAGCAGGTCAGACACCTGATGACCATCGTGCCGTATCGTGGCATTGCGTCGACGTCCAGCGATACCTGTCGTGTCTGCGCGACCGATCAGGAAGATCAGGAACTGGACCTCACCTGGTCTGTGCTGAGATCCGTATCCCCGATGCATTTGCAATACCTGTCCAACATGGGTGTTGCCGCCACCTTCTCCACCAGCCTGATGCATCGAGGCACACTGTGGGGCCTGATCGCCTGCCATAATACAAGCCCCTCGATGATTCCCTTCGATAGCTGGGGCCTGTTGGATGAGATCGGCATCGCATTGATGATCCGCTACGAACAGCAGCGCCAGGCAGACATTGCGAACATGTCGCATCGCCTGAGATCCATCGAGAGTCGCTTCTCTTCGGCGTTGCAGCAGAATGGGCGCGTCGAGGAAATCATCAGCCTGCTGGCGCCAGCCCTGCGTGAATTCATGGAGGCTGACGGTTTTGCATTTCTGTACGGCTCCAAAATGTACCTGACCGGCACCACGCCACCCGAAACGTTCATTCACGACCTGATCAACTGGACAACGGAGAACGATGGAACCTCCAGCCAGTTCCATACGTCGGCATTGCACAAAAAGTGGCCTGCAGCAAGCGATTTCAGGAATACGGCCTGCGGCGTACTTGTCCAGTCAACCACTCTGCATCGCGTCTGTCGCCTCGTCTGGTTCAGGCAACCTGTGATGCAGCAGGTTCGCTGGGCAGGTAATCCCGTCAAGAAGACGCGGAACGAGATCGATGAGGCAGCGCCTCTGACGCCACGCCTCTCCTTTGAAAAGTGGGTTCACGAGCACGCCGATCAAAGCGCTGAATGGCGTGAGAGCGAACGGGAGATGGCCGGCGAAATTCTTCGGGATTTTCTCGATATCATTACATCCCAGCTACTGTTGAATCAGGAAAACGAATTTCTGAGACACTTCGCGGCTTCCGCCGCTCATGATCTGAAGACGCCCCTGCGTGGCATCAGCGCCGCTCTGGATATCATGGATGAAGAGGAATTTGACGAAGATGTGGTCAAACAGACGCACGCCATTGCCCAACGATCCACCAGACGACTCTCGGGATTGATCTCCGGGCTCATGGACTTGTCGATGACCACTGAAGACAAGCATGAGTTTTCCCTGGTAGACCCTGCCACGACCATCGGTGATGTGCTCGAAATGCTGTCCCTTCCCATCCGTGAATCAGGCGCACAGGTCACGCTAGGCAATCTGCCCATGATGCATGCCAGTGACACCTTGTTGCTTCGCCTGTTTCTGAACCTCATCGCCAACGCCATCAAGTATCGTCACCCGGAACGCAAGCCGGAGATAGAGATCACGTCCACACCCGGTAGCCATGGCGGGACGGACATCATCGTCTCGGACAATGGTCAGGGCATCGAGCCGAAGTTTGCCGAGCGCATATTCCAGCCACTGGAAAGGCTGCACACCAACGACAGTGTCGAGGGGTCGGGACTGGGCCTGACCATTTGCCAGCGTGTTGCCGAGGCGCATTCAGGTTCGATTCGGCTGGATACGGATTACACCGAAGGATCTCGTTTCATCGTGTTCTTCCCTGACAGGTCCTGAAAGCATGAACGAACATTGTTCGGAGCCAGACTCTGTCCGGCAGATGCTGGCCGATCGCACGCGCAAGGTTCATCTGGTTCTCCACAGGCACCCCTGGATCTCGTTGCTGGGCTCATCGGCACTCACCGTGGATCAGTATGGCGCGATCCTGCGGGCCTACCATCACTTCTTCGCTCATGTCGACACGACAGCTGCAGAGCATGCGCTGGCATCTTCCCTTTCATTGGAACCCGCCCGAGACCGCCTGAAGGCCGATATCGACTCTCTCGCGCTACCGGCCGATGCGGATACCATGCCGCCGGTCGAGTTGTGCCTCTCAAGCTCCCGGCAAGTACTCGGGGCGTTCTATGTGCTGCATGGCTCGAGTTTTGGCGCCAGCGTGCTGAACAGGAACGTTCGCGCAGTCCTGCCCGCGGTGCCTCGGCATTTTCTCGGCGCAAGGTCCGACCGCGCATGCTGGTCGCAGCTCATTCAGGAACTGGAACGGCATCGTGAGGATGATCTGGCACGACGGGACATACTGCAAGGCGCCATGGCTACTTTCGAGCAATTTGGCGAATATGTCACACGTCTCTGCGAGTCGATTTTTCCGCCTCCACTTCAGATACACTCAGTGATCAACAAGAAAGCCGTGAATCATCATGAAACTGCTCGTCCGCAACCTCGATCGAACTCTTGACGAAGACACCTTGCGAAAACTGTTCGAAGCCTATGGCAGGATTCAGTCGTGCACGATCGTCATGGACCCGAAATCAGGGGTCTCGAAAGGGTTCGGATTTGTGGAAATGCCAGCCCCCGGCGAAGCCAAGGCTGCCATGAAGCAACTCAACGGCACGATGGTCTCCGACCTGAAGATTCGCGTCAAGAAGGCCGAATGAGCAAGGGGTCATCTGTGCCTTGCGGCGAGAGGCATCCGTTCAGCCCTTTGTCGAACGTGAGCTGACTTCCAGCAATTCCTCGTGTCTGCGCTGTTCCAGACGCACCGCCCTGTTGTGCCGATTGACCGTGTAGAACCCGGTCAGAATGATGAATGGCCACAGCAACAAGGCGCCCAACACGAAAGTGACGCTACCCACACCGAAAACGGCCAGCAACCAGAACAGCGCAGCCGCCACGCTGGAATAGAATAGCCCGAGTGGACCGAGTAGCAGCGCCAGAACGAACTGCAGAAGTTGTGATTTCTTGACCATGGACTGAACGATGACTGTCTCGTGTTCGCACTTCTCGATCATACTGCAAAATTCAGGGCACCCGGAACGCGTGTACAACCGTCTGCGTGAACCTGCGCATCATTCCTGCCTGGACTCGCCGGCGAGCAGGTTCTCGGAATCCGAATCCGCCAGCTCTCTATCAATCGTCTCGTGGATTGCATGATCCACGGTCGTGTCGCTGACCGATTCACGATCAACAGGGCCGGGTTCCGGTTCAGGCAGTTGCGGTGTCGATGGTGACGTTGGCCGCAGCTGCTCTGGTGACGACGATTTGCCCAGCCCCTCTCGCAGATGCACACGATAGATCGGCTCCGGCATGACAATACCGGCGTCATCGAAAGCCTGCTTCACGGCCCTTATCGATTCACTACGCACTTTCATCAGATCACTTTGCGTCTGATCGATCCACGCTGCTACCAGCAGCGACACACTGGAATCACCCAGCTCCTTGATCAGCGCGGTTGCCGCTGGCTTTTCCAGAACCCCCTCGATCTGATAGATGGCCGCTATGGCCGTGCGTTGTGCGGTATTCAGATCCAGATCGGTATCCACCCCGACGACAAATTCGAAGCGTCTCTGAGGTTGCCTGGAAAAATTCACGATCACGGATTTGTAGACCAATGCATTGGGGACACGGACCTGATTTCCATCGCGCGAAATCAGAATGGTCGCCCGTGACGTCAGTCTGGCTACCGCACCCTCGTGCTCCCCGATACGCACATAATCACGCGCAAGAAACGGGGTTCGCAGACTGAGCAGGATACTGGCGATGAAATTCTCGACGGTATCGCGCACCGCAAAACCGATCGCCAGACCGACAATGCCTGCCGCACCCAATACGGAACCCAGAATGGAGGTGGCGTCGAGCAGCGTCAGGGCCAGCACCAAACCCAGCAACGTGCACAGCACTCTGGCAAGCGTTGCCAGCAACTCTGCAATGAAACCATTGGGCGCCACCAGCAGGAACAGGCGACGGTGACCACCGATTCGGCGACCGGCCAACCAGAACAGAACGACGACGCTCAGCGCAAGCAGCAATACCGGCAAGGCGGCAATGAAGTCGTAGCCGAATACCTGCAAACGTTCGAAGGTGGATTTGACACGACGGGTAACATCCGTGTCCACCGTCATCTCGTCGAGTACCTCGATAACGCCCACGACCTGCGCCGCCAGTCGGGATGCGCGCTCCGCCGATTGCGCGGATACCACCTCCCCGGCGAGCGTGACCACACCATTGCTGACCGATACTTCCACACTCTCGAGCGATTCCAGCTCCGCATAGATGCCCTGAAGCCGTTTGCGGATGGCATTGTCCGAGCGGACATCGTTTTCCACCTCGATGGACCCGGGTTCCACCGCCGACTCGGCAGCACTTTCCTGCCCGAGCAGATCATCGATGACATCGCCATGAGCGAGCGGACCGCCCATGCACAAGAGCAGTGTCAGCACCCAACTCAACAGCGTGGCCACGAAGCGCGGTGGCAGCTTTCTGCTCAAGGCATGAATCGCCATGCCGCTATCTGTTTCAATACCACCAGCCAGCACCGGATTGGCTCCAACGCCCAAAGCCATTGCAATGACAGCCATGAATCTGCCCATTGGTCGTCGACTGGCAGCCACCCTGTCGGGCATTCCGCTGCGCGTGCAGATTACAGCCATGTGCTGCTCGTTTGTGGTGGTCGTGTCATTGGTCACCTGGATCATCGTTTCCCGAAGCCAGGAGCAAGTCATCCAGTTCGAAGCCCTGAAACTGGCCGACATCGTGGTGAAACAGGCCGCCTCTGCGCGCTCCGCCTATTCCAGCCTGGCTGTATCCAAACTCAAATCCGATGGACTGGGCGCATCGGAATTCTCTGCTGACGAACACGGGCATATACCGCTCCCGGCACAATTTCTCAAGAATCTATCCTACAGGAGCCAACAGGACAATAACGGCCTGTTCAGTTTTCGCCCTATCAGCAAATGGAATCTGGCGCCTGAGCATGGTATTCAGGACAGCTTTCAGGAATGGGCATGGCAACAGCTGGAAGCCCAGAATCAACGCTCTCCGACAGCGCCTCTTGAGTGGACTCCCGTCTGGCGAATCAGTGATGACGATAACGGCAAGACCTTGCGCTATCTATCCGCCGACCCCGCAGCCAGTCCATCTTGCGTCAACTGCCATAACGTGCTGGAAAAGCGACCCGATGTCATTGCCAAACGCATTGCCAGCGGGGTCAAGCCAGGCAATCAGTGGCAGTTGCACGAATTGCTGGGCGCCATCGAGATCACCATTCCGCTGGATCGCGTCGCAGCACTGGCCAGGGAGCAGACTCGCGACGGATTGCTGATCGTTCTGGGCATAACCATCATAGGCCTGTGCGGTGTCTGCTTCATCGTCTTCTACGATGCCGCGAGAAGCCATGCCGCAACCCGTAAGCTTGCCTTCCATGCCAACCATGACTCCCTGACAGGTCTGCCAAACCGATTTGCGCTCGAATCAACGCTCAATGACCTGATCAATCCGAGCGAAGACAAGTTACGCAAGCAGCAGGTGATCCTTGCGTTTCTTGATCTGGACAACTTCAAACAGGTCAATGACACACTCGGGCACGAGACCGGCGACAAGGTTCTGACCATGGCAGCCAATCGTATTGCACAGGCGGTTGCCGACAACGGGCTGGTGGCTCGTCTGGGTGGAGACGAATTTGCCGTGGCCATGCCCGGAAAATCCGTTGAACACGTCAACGCGATAGCCGGAAGGATTGCAGATGCTGTCAATCAACCCTATGAAGTGGAAGGCTACAGACTGTCACTGGGTGTGAGCATGGGAGCGGCGATCTACCCTGACCATGCTTGCACTACCTCGGACCTGCTGCGCTGCGCCGATGTTGCCATGTACATATCCAAGAATGGTTCAGCCGAATTTTCCTGGTATGACCCCGACAGCGATACCAATGCGGTGTCGAATCTGGTCATGAAGGATGAATTGCGCGAGGCTATCGACAAGCAGGAACTGGATATACATTACCAGCCAAAATACTGCCTGAAAACCGGGCAGATGACGGGCGTCGAAGCACTCGCCCGATGGAACAGTCCAAGTTCGGGATTTGTGCCTCCTGACGTTTTCATTTCCCTGGCCGAACATGTGGGGTTGATCAACGAGCTGACCCGCTTGATTCTGAAGGGCGCTACCGACCAATGCCGACAATGGCGTGATGCGGGGTATGAGCTGAGCGTCTCGGTGAATCTGTCAGCAATGAACCTGCATGATGGCACTCTACCCGACATGATTCGAGAGGTGCTGGACAGCTCCGGACTACCTGCCTCTGCTCTGATTCTGGAGGTTACCGAGGGCACCGTGATGACCAACGTCGATCGTACCTGCGAAGTACTTTCGCAAGTGCGCAATCTGGGCGTTGCGTTCTCAGTGGACGACTATGGAGCAGGCTACAGTTCCCTGTCCTATCTGAACAAGCTGCCGGTCAGCGAACTGAAGCTGGACCGGGCGTTCATCACGCACGTAGGCACCAGCGAAAAGGATGCGGTCATCGTTCGCGCAACCCTGGAACTGGCCCACAATCTCGGATTGTCCATGGTGGCAGAGGGAGTGGAAGATGCCGCTGCCCTGGACTTTCTACGCTCCATCCACTGCGATCAGGTGCAAGGCTACTTTCTCTGCAGGCCGCTGCCGGCCCGGGAACTGGACAGACGCCTGCCCTTCATTCGACAGTTCAAGCCCGTTCCAGATAGTGAACTCGAACCGGATCAGCTGATGCAGACTGGCCTTGATGGGGTACCCCAAAGCAAGGCAGCCTGATCGCCTGATGGTGCGGCGCCCCTGCCAAAGGCAACCTGATCGCCTGATGGTGTGGCGTCCTTGCCAAAGGCAAGCTGATCGCCTGATGGTGTGGCATCCCTGCCAAAGGCAAGCTGATCGCCTGATGGTGTGGCATCCCTGCCACATTCATTACCTGCTCAGGGCGTATCCGATGGCAGTGTTTCGACGTTGACGACGTCCGTTGATGACGTATTGCCATTGGCATCGACGGCGACTACCGAATACTGATACGCGTTGCCGGCTTGCAGACCTTCCTCATACCAGCTCTTGCCGTCTGTTGCTCCCTGCAACTCACCATCGCGGTACACATCGAAACGATAACCAGCAACTTCACTACCCAACCACGCCGTGTCCCAGAATAGTTCGATGGCGGATTGCGAATAGGCTGACGCGCGGGTGTTCAGACCGGACGAAGCAGCAGGAACAGCATCGCTTGCCTGAGTTGCTACAGTGATTTCTTCCTGCCCCAGCACGTCACCCTGCAGGTTGATTGCCGTGACCGAATATCGATACGAGATGCCGGCTTGCAAACCGCTATCGAAATGACTGCGTCCGTCGGTCGATGTCAGGAGCTCACCTTCCCGACGAACCTCGAAGCTGGTGGCATCCGAATCATGCGACACCCAGAACAGTTCCAGGGCGGTTCCAGAGTAGGCTTGCCCTGTCAGCGAAAACACGCTATCGGGATCTGCTACCGCTGAGACACTGACAGTCGCCGATCGACCCCAGGTCTCCCAGCTACCCGGCCCTGTTGCGACCAGATAGTATTCTCCTGCCTCCGGTGCCTGCCATTGCGTCTGATCCGATGGCAATGAGGCTATCCATGCACCATCACCACGATGCACATTGAAGACTGTGGCATCGACCGCATCCCATTGAAGCGAGTTGCCCGATACGGATACGCTCGGCGCATCGACGGCAGGGTCTTGCGCAGGCTGCTCGGGTGCAGCAACCGGTGTTGCTGGCGTTTCTGGTTCTGCCGGCGCAGATGGCGCTTCTGGTTCTGCGGGTGCTTCAGGCTCGGCAGGCTCCTCGGGTACCGCCGGAGCCGCTGGCTCCTCCGGCTCTTGCACCTCTTCCGGCCGTGCCGGCTCTTCGACCGGTTCTTCTATCGGCTCTGGCTCCGCAGGCGCGGAACCATTCACGGTCTGTGATTGAGACAAGCCGGTGAAGCGGGAATCGGAAAACTTCACATCGGCATATCGATAGAGAACGATGCGGTCGATGGCATGCCCATTGGACCGCCCTGATATCTGTACCGTGTGATCACCGGCGGTGAAATATTGCCGAACCGAACGACCCACATGATCCACGGTAGCCGATTTCCAGTCCCACTTTCCCAGGGTGCTCATGAAGACTTTCGTCCAGCCATTCAGCGACTGCTCTCCACTGACGTTTCTTCCCGATGGGAAGCGGACCCAACTGTCGTTGTGTTCGCTGGAATTGTTGCCACGCGTGATGCGTGAGCGCCACCGCAATTCGTAGTTGCCGGCACGCTGGATACGGAAACGGTAAGTGATGGTACCCCTGCCTGCTGAACTGGCAGAGAAGGAATTTGAACCATTCCAACGCAGATAGCCTTTTCCGGTATATCCGCTGATGGATTTCTCGAGTTTCCAGTCACCATTGGCGGAAGAAGATTCGGTTTCCATCACGACGACCCCATCCTTCTCGAGAAAGGTGTCGGCAAATGCGGATGGCATGAATAGCAGGCACGCATACAACAGGCGCGCAGATGTTGTCTTGCTGATAGTCATTAAGCAAGTGGCTCGGTTTGAATTGAGAGTGAGCGCCAACGACGCTCAAGCGTGTGGCATGTGATACGGCGTCAACATACTAACGTCAGCGTAATGACAAAGACAACGGGTGTTGCATTAACACCTTGTCACCCAAAACCTGCGAAAATACAAGTCCAAGACCAAGATGCCAACTGCGACAAGTTTCTCACTATCGCGATAAGTCGCCATCATGAAAAATTCGATGATTCCATCAATTTCAGCCTGTTTATCAATTGGTTTTCTTGATTAAGGGGCGGGGTCGAGTTGCATTATTCATCCCCATGAAACTGGCCTACTTCACTGTGTTCGGTAGAACAAGGTATGCTGTAAACGCTAATTTCAATCAATGGTTTATAAGGATATGAACCCAGAATGTCCGCGCTGCCGCGCAAAAGGCAACGAGGTGGCTCGCCATGGCACCTATTATCGACGCTGTGATGCCCGAGCCATCGACCGGTTCCGCTGCAAGGCCTGCCGTAGCACCTTCTCCCGTGCCACCGACACAGCGGCCTTCAAGCAGAAGAAACGTCGCATCAATCAACCGCTGATGGCCTTGCTCAGTGCCTGTGTGTCGATGCGCCGGGCCGCTCTGCTACTGAATGTGTCTCGCAGCACGGTCAGTCGACGGCTGGTGTATCTGGGCGAACAGGCAAGGTTGCAGGAGGAGCGGCTGCTGGATAGAGAGGCTCCGGTCAGACAGGTACAACTGGATGATCTGATCACGCTGGAGCACACCAAATGCAAGCCCTTGAGCGTCTGCGTGGTGGTCGACAGCCAGCGCCGCTTGATACAGGGATTTGGGGTGGCGCGTATTCCGGCCAGTGGCAATCTGGCGGCGATCTCCCGCAAGAAGTACGGAAAACGCCCCGATGAGAGCCGACAGATGCGCGAGGAGCTGTTTGCCGAGGTGCAGCACCGGATCCATGCGGAGGCCTGTTTCAGCACCGATGGGCATGATCAGTACACCACATTGATCAAACGACATTTCCCGGAAAGTTCACATACGGTGCACCCGAGCAAGCGCGGTTGCGTGACCGGACAGGGGGAGCTGAAGAAGATCGGTTTCGATCCTCTGTTCTCGATCAACCACACCCTGGCCATGCTTCGGGCCAACATCAACCGTCTGGTGCGCCGCACCTGGTGCACCACCAAGAAACCCGAGGCATTGGTGCATCATCTGTGGATCTATGTAGCCACCCACAACCGCATGATTCGGCAGAAGCTGGCCAGGCAAAGTCCGGCTACAGAATGACGGTGATGTAGCGGATAAAGCAATAATGCAACTCAGAGATTTATCATGAGGCACTGAACACACTGATCGAGGCCAGTTTTCAGTCACTGGGAAACATATCATCCCGCACAGCCTGCAAATGTCGCTTCATTCCAATCTGGGCAGCCTCTGAATTACGCTGCTCGATGGCCTCCAGTATCGCCTCATGTTCCGCAAAACTGTGGTGATCCGGTGTCGGGGTTTCAGTATGCCGATGCAGACAACCCCAGACAATGGTTCGGCGCAAGGCATTGAGTTGCTCATACATCGTGATGAGCGGCGTGTTCTGCGTGGCTTCAGTAACCAGACTGTGAAACTGGTTGTCGATGGATTCGTACTGTCTCCAAGTTGTTGCCTCGCGAGCCTTCGCACAACAGTCACGCAATTGTTCAACATGTTCGGCCGTGGCATGCATGGCCGCTTCGCGTGCCAGCATCGGCTCCAGCACCAGTCGTGCGTGCATGACTTCGCGTGGGGTTGTGCGCTTTGCGATGTCGGCAATGGACAGGTAGTCCGGACCCTGGCCCTTCCCGTTGCCGACAAATGTGCCGCGCCCGACGTGGCGCCAAATTGCCCCTTCTGACTCCAGAATCGCGAAGGCCTTGCGCAGTTCGGATCGACCGATACCCAGCGTCTCGCACAGTTCGCGCTCTGCCGGCAAGCGGTCGTTGGTTTCAAATTCGCCTTGCGCAATGTAGGCACGCAACTGAATCAGTGCACCCTCACTGTTCTCTCTCTTCATTCCGTGCCCGTTGTTCCCGTCGTCGAATCAGTTTACTAGACAATGATCAACCAATGTGTGAATTGATATTTCAATAACGAACCAAAACGAACCAATAGGTGAAGATTAGTACAGAGCTTCAAGGCAGCCTTCAATAAAAACTCTGACTGAAATTCAATTAGTTCTTATACACCGCAGTATTTCTGCTTCAAAAACATGTGTTTAAGAATTTTTCGGAGAAGAAAAGTGCATTTACCTACCATGTGAAAAAGTCTTGTGCCCAGACAGAAATTGAATTATGGTTGATCTCGACTCGAATTGGTTGCGATTAATACACCAATCAAATACCCGTTACACGACAACACCTGGAGATACCATCACATGCACCTTGCCACCATTGCCGCCAACGGATCGTCCGTTGCGGTGGTCCGACTCAACGACGGCTCCTTGCTGGATATTGCCAAGGCAGCTTCGGACCTCACTGGCGCAGTCGGCACATCGCTCGCAGACGGCAGTCTGCAGAGCATTGTCGAAGGTGGGCCGGACCTGCTTGATGCCATCCGCAAACTGGCCGATGACGCAGAATCCGGCCAGTACGCGAATGCCCGGCACGATGCGTCCACTGTCCGTTTTCTCGCGCCGCTGCCCCATCCACGCAAGAATACCTTCTGTGTGGGCAGGAACTACGCGGAGCACATCGCCGAGGGTGACAAGGCCCAGAACCAGAAAGTGGGTGTAACCGACTACCCGGTCTTCTTCACCAAGCCACCCACCGCAGTCATCGGGTCGGGTGCCGACATCCCCATCTTTCCAGCTGTTTCCGAATGCATCGACTACGAAGTCGAGCTGACTCTGGTCATCGGCAAGCCCGGCAGGAACATCCCTCGCGACAGGGCCTACCAGCATGTATTCGGCTACACGATCATCAACGATGTCACGGCACGCGATATCCAGCGGCGTCACGGCGGGCAGTACTTCAAGGGCAAGGGTCTGGATGGTTCCTGCCCCACCGGCCCCTGGATAGTCACTGCCGATGCCATAGAGAATCCACATGATCTTGCCATCAGTCTGTCGGTCAACGGTGAAACGCGCCAGAGCGGCTCGACCTCGGACATGATCTTCGATATTCCAACCCTGATCGAATCGCTTTCAGAAGGGTTGACACTGGAGCCTGGCGACATGCTGGCTACCGGTACCCCCTCGGGCGTTGGCTACGCCATGGATCCACCGCAATACCTCAAGGATGGTGACACGGTGGTCTGTGAAGTAGAAAAGATCGGACGACTCGAGAACACGATGCGCACGGCCTGAAAAACGGGACTGTAGTGGCATCAGAAGATCCAGCACCACCACTTGGAGAAAACCACCATGATTACAAGACGTCTGTTCAGTGTCGCCTTGGCTGCGGCCATTCCATTATCGTTGATGAGCGTGTCTACGGCACATGCGCAGGATCTGCGTGAAATCACCTTCGTTCAGCCCAGCCCATCCGCTATCAACTCCTACCCCGTATTCGTGGCCATTGGCGAAGGCTATTTCGAAGAAGAAGGGCTCGAGGTCAATGTCGAGGCCATCAATGGTTCCGGCGCTGTACTTCAGGCCCTGGCCGCCGGACAGGCTCATTTCGGTCGGCCCGGTCCGGGACCGGTCATGGCTGCGCGTTCACGTGGCGTGGACGCCGTGTTCTTCTATAACGTGGCATCACGCAGCAATTTCGGCATTGTGGTCAGGGAAGATTCCGACATCAAGACCCTGGAGGATCTGCGCGGGACTGTCATCGGCACAGGGACGGCAGATGGAGCGGAAGTAGGATTTGCGCGCAACGTCATGTCCGACGCCGGCATGGTTGCCGGTACCGATTTCGAATTTCTCACCGTCGGTGATGGTGGCCCGGCCACGGTTGCATTCAACAGTGGAGAGATGTCCGCCTACTCCTCATCAACAGCTGATTCCGCCGTTCTGAACCAGCGCGGCATGAAAGTGCGCGATATCACTCCGGCGAAATTTGCGCGTTTCTTCGGCAACGGTCTTGCCACCATGGGCGACACCATTCGCAATGATCGCGAGCTGGTGGAGAAGTTCGGTCGGGCATTCATGCGCGCTCATGCCTTCGCGCTGGACGATGCCAATCGCGAAACCGTTCTGGCTCATCTGAAAGCAGGCAATCCACAGGAAGGTGAGGATCCGGAATTTCAGGCAGCTCTTTTCGATGCCGTCCGCTCCAAGACCATACCGGTCGACATGTCCAATGGTCTGGGCTATCTGCCACCTGAAGTGTGGGAAGAGTGGCAGGCCAGCCTGGTAGCCGGAGGGGAACTGTCCGCACCACTGGACAATCTTGAAGATGCGTACACGAACGAATTCATCAGCGATTGGAACGAGGCAATCAACTGATATGAATGCTCTCGCAGCCGTACCGGATTTCTCCACCATGAACGAAGAAGCAGTCTATGAACTGGCGAACGTCGGCAAGACCTATGCGCGCAACAAGGTGGTTGCACTGGAAGGCGCCAGTCTGACCTTGAACAAGGGAAGCTTTTCCTCAGTCATCGGGTCTAGCGGCTGCGGGAAGTCCACTCTGTTGAAGATCATGGCCGGTCTGATACCGCCCAGTACCGGCCGAGTGATCCTGCAGGACCAACCCGTTACAGGCCCTCGCAGGGACATCGGCATGATGTTCCAGCATGCGACACTGTTCCCCTGGCGCACGACCGTTGAGAACATCGTTTTGCCGATCGAGATTCGGGACGGCCGGGCCGCGGCCGAGACAGCCAAGGCGCGAGCTCATGATCTGCTCGATGTCGTCGGCTTGAAGGGGTTTGAAAATGTCTACCCCAATGAGCTATCCGGTGGCATGGCGCAGCGAGCATCGATCTGCCGCATGCTGATCACCGAACCGGCGGTTCTGCTACTGGACGAACCCTTCAGTGCACTGGATGAATTGTCGCGTGACATGATGAACATGGAATTGCAGCGCATCTGCACGGAACAGAACGCCACGGCATTTCTGGTTACCCACTCCATCGCCGAAGCCGTCATCCTCTCCGATCATATCTATGTCATGAAGCCACGCCCGGGCCGGCTAGCTGAAGTCGTTACGGTTGATCTGCCTCGGCCACGCACACTCGACATGATGACCACACCGAAATTCGGCGCCATTGTTGATTACATTCGTGCGCTGCTGGACAAGGGAGAAGACCTGTGAGCGAAGTGACGAGCAATGCGGTTCCCACGAGCGCCGAGGAAACCATCTGGGTTGAACACGAGTCCCTGATCGATCGCATCCCTCGCAGCGTTTCCATGACATTCGTGTTTGCCGTCTTCGTCGGCGCCTGGCAGCTTTCAACCAATCTGGGCCTGGTCTCCCCGATCATTCTGCCAACGCCTGCCGAGACCTTCAACGATCTGGTTTTCGTCGGCAAGAACCTTCTCAGCGGCGACTACATGCTTGGTGCCTTGTGGATCACGGTCAAGGAAGTCATCTTCGGCTTTGCCCTGGCGATCACCATCGGATTTTTGCTGGGAGTGCTGGTCGGAGAGACCGCATTCGGTGAACGCGCGATCATGCCCTATCTGGTCGCCATCGATACCATGCCGAAAGTCGCCTTCGCCCCGCTGTTTGTTGCCTGGCTGGGTTTCGGCATCGAATCGAAAGTGGCGCTGGCTGCTTTCATCGCCACATTCCCGATCGTTGTCGGTACTGCAGCCGGACTGCATGCAGCTGACGAAAACGCCCGCATGCTGTTCATGACCATGGGTGCCAGCCGGATGCAAACACTGATCAAGATGAAGCTTCCCATGGGTCTGCCACAGATCTTCACCGGATTGAAAATCGGGGCAGTCGGTGTCATGGCTGGCGCCATCACGGGGGAATTTCTGGGCGGTGGCAAGGGTATTGGCGAACTGATTCGCGTTGCGGCCTCTCAGCTGCATACCCCTCGCGTCTTCTCGCTGATTCTGTACCTGAGCCTGCTCGGCCTGGCACTCTACGCACTGGTGACCTGGACACAGCGCCGCGTTGTCTTCTGGCAAAAGAATACCGTAGGAGGTGATCGTGAGTAACCCGGCTTCATCAGTGCAAGTGAAGACCGAGCAGTTGATCGAATGCATTCACAATGCCCTGAGCTCTCAAGGCGTTCCTGATCGGGACGCCACCACGGTAGCGACACTCATGGTCGAGGCAGACCTCTACGGACACGAGACCCATGGTGTCTTTCGTCTTCGCCAGTACATGGCGCGTCTGCACGACGGGGGTTGCAACGCCAGGGCCGACGTGTCCATCGTTCATGAAACGGCAGCCACGGCCCTGGTGGATGGAGACAATGGCCTGGGACACCTCGCCCTGCGTCAAGCCTGTGAGCTGGCCATCAGCAAAGCGCGCGAAGCGGGAATCGGTTGGGTGGGAGTCAGGCGAGGCAATCACGCAGGCCCGCTGGCACTGTATGTCCGACCGCAGGCGGAGGCAGGCATGCTGGGTATGGCCGCGTCCGTGGGCAGCGCCAACCATGTGCCGCCCTTCGGTGGCACCGATCTGTTACTGGGTACCAATCCGATTGCCTTCTCCGCGCCGAATGGCAGCGAGGATCCCTTCGTGCTGGACATGGCCACAACGGTTGCTGCCATGGGCAAGATCAAGGTACTCGCACAGCGCGGCGACCCCATGCCGGAGGGATGGATGGTCGGCCGCGACGGTGCACCATTGACGGACCCGGCGAAAAAAGCCGACGGATTCATGCTGCCCATCGGCGGCCCGAAGGGATTCGGTCTGTCCGTTGCCATCGGGCTGATGGCGGGTGTGCTCAACGGCGCCGCTTTCGGCTCGGATGTCGTGGATTTCACCAACGACACCACGAGCGAGACCAATACGGGGCAATTTGTCATGGCCCTGAACCCGGCCGCATTCGGCATGGGCGAAGAGTTTGGTGAAACCACCGCTCGCATCTTTGCCGACATGCGCGCATCAGAGCCCCTGCCCGGTCATGATCCGGTAAGACTACCGGGTGATGGCAAACACACCGCTGCTGCCGAACGCCGACGCAATGGTCTGTCACTCAACCACGCGCTGTATGAAGACTTGCTGGCTCTGGCGGAGCGGTACGGCTTCAAAGCCAATCTGGACTAGCGTTCGATTTCATTTCTGTACATCGCCATTGATACCATGGCGCCCAACCCCATCAGGAGAAAGACCATGAATACCGTAGCCACAGAGTCTCGCCCGGACGGCTATGTCATTACGCCACCGGCTCAGGCGACGCTATCCATTGCAGATAGTGCTGAGCTGTTTCCGGTCCATCGTGTGTACTGCGTCGGGCGCAACTATGCCGCTCACGCGGTCGAGATGGGACACGATCCGGACAAGGAACCCCCCTTCTTCTTCCAGAAGAATCCCGACAATCTGGTACCCGATGCCACATCATTTCCCTATCCCAAGGCCAGCAAGGATGTGCATCATGAAGTGGAGCTACTGGTAGCCCTGAAATCCGGAGGAGATGATATTGCCGTTGAAGATGCTCTGGATTGTGTCTACGGCTACGGCGTGTCTCTGGACATGACCCGCCGGGATCTGCAGGGCGAGATGAAGAAACTGGGCCGTCCCTGGGAGATCGGCAAGGCTTTCGAGATGTCCGCACCGGCCGGGCCTTTGTATCCGGTATCGAAGATCGGCCACCCGACAGACGGTGATATCTGGCTGAAGATCAATGAGGAAACGCGGCAGAGCGGTGACCTGAACCAGATGATCTGGAAGACCGCAGAGATGATATCCATCCTCTCGACCCTGTTCACTCTGCAGCCCGGAGATGTGATCATGACCGGGACGCCGGCGGGAGTCGGGCCTGTGCAGCGAGGCGACCGGATGCACGCCCATGTTGCGGGTGTCGGTGATCTGCACCTGACTGTCGACTGAGATTCGTTGACCGCCAGTTTGTTCAGTCCCGGAAAACAGGCAGTTTTCCGGGCTTTTTCTACATCATTCTCACTTGATCAGGGTCACTTACTCGTCGTTCTCGCAAACCTGTTTCTGCTGTCCCAGGTTCTCGATACCCAATTCGACAACATCGCCGGCCTTCAGGTAACGAGGTGGCTTGAAACCAAGACCGACACCCGGAGGTGTACCGGTAGAGATGATGTCGCCGGGATGCAGCGTCATGAACTGGCTGAGATAGCTGACCAGGTGGGCAACACCGTACACCATGGTCTTGGTAGAACCGTCCTGAACTCGCTCACCATTGACTTCGAGCCACATGGACAGATTCTGGGGATCGGCAATCTCATCACGCGTCACCAGCGCCGGCCCCGTCTGACCGAAGTTGTCGCAGGATTTGCCCTTGGTCCACTGACCTTCGCGCTCTATCTGAAACGCTCGCTCCGAAACATCGTTGATGACGCAGTAGCCAGCCACATGCTCCAGAGCCTGTGCTTCATCCACGTACTTGGCCGCCTTGCCGATGACCACACCCAGCTCGACTTCCCAATCGGTTTTTTCGGAGCCGCGCGGGATGAGTATCGGATCATTGGGACCACAGATAGCGCTCGTGGCCTTCATGAACATGACTGGCTCGCTGGGTACATCCAATCCGCTCTCGGCAGCGTGATCGGCGTAGTTCAGACCGATACAGATGAACTTGCCAGTCTGACCGACGCAGGCACCCAGTCGTGTTGCTGCATCCACCTGCGGCAATGATTTCCAGTCGATATCCTTGAATTGTTCAAGATCTGTCAGCACGTCGCCTGCGATATCGTCGCACTTGCCTTCGAGGCTGCGGATATTGCCCTCAGGATCGATCATGCCGGGCTTCTCCTGCCCTCTTTCTCCGAATCTTACAAATTTCATCGTGCAAACTCCTTGAGTATGATGTGACGCGACTGTCGACGCGCTACGGTGGGTGAATTCGGTTCAGTGGTTGTCGCGCGGCACACCCTTCGACTGTGCAATGCGTTGATAATCGGGTCCGTTCTTCAGCACCATGCCCTTGTCAAACTGCGTGACCAGGGACCGCTGGATTTCCTGCCACGGCGTCTGATCTGCCGGATACTGATAGCCACCTGCAGCCGCCAGCTCCTCATGCCGCGCCTGCAGTTCTTCATCACTGATCAGCACATCGACCCGGCGCTTCTTCAGATCGACTCTCAGGCGATCACCCATTTTCAGGATGGCCAGGCCACCCTGAACCGCAGCCTCCGGGGCAACGTTCAGAATGGAGGGCGAACCGGAGGTGCCCGATTGACGACCATCACCGATACACGGCAATTCGGTGATACCGCGCTCGATCAGATACGCCGGCGGTTGCATGTTGACCACCTCCGCGCCGCCCGGATAGCCGATGGGGCCAGCGCCGCGCATGATGAGTATGCAGTTCTCGTCCATCTCCAGCGACGGGTCCTCGATGAGATCGTGATAATGTTCCGGGCCATCGAACACCATGGCACGCCCTTCGAAGGCTTCCGGGTCATCCGGGTTGGAAAGATAGCTCTTGCGAAAATTCTCGGTGATGACCGATGTCTTCATGATGGCGCTGTCCCAGAGATTCCCACCCAGATTCAGAAAACCGGCCTGATCCTTGAGCGGTTTGTCGAAAGCACGGATGACCTTCTCATTGCTGGGCTCGATGCCTTCGTATTCTTCGGCCATGGTGCGACCTGTGGCGCTCAAGGCTTCCGGATTGGGCAATACGCCGGCTTTCAACAAGGTACCGATCACCGCAGCAACTCCACCGGCTCGATGAAAGTCTTCGCCCAGATAGAATCCCGACGGCTGCATGTCGACCAGCAACGGAATGGCGTGCCCGATCGTTTCCCAATCCGCATTGTTCAAGGGCACACCCATGTGCGCTGCCACGGCATTCAGATGAATGGGCGCGTTGGTGGAACCGCCAATGGCAGAATTGACCACGATCGCGTTCTCGAATGCCTCGCGGGTCATGATGTCCGATGGCTTCAGATCTTCCCGAACCATATCTACGATCCGCTGACCGGTCAGATAGGAGATCTGCCCACGCTCTCTATAGGGCGCAGGAATGGCACCGGATCCCGGCAACTGCATGCCAAGTGCTTCGGCCAGGTTGTTCATGGTACTGGCTGTCCCCATGGAGTTGCAGTAGCCTACCGATGGCGCTGAACCTGCCGCCAGACGCGTGAATTCGTCCTGATCGATTTCCCCGACCGCCAGGCGCTGGCGAGACTTCCAGATAATGGTGCCCGAGCCGGTTCGCTCATCGCCTTCCCAGCCGTTGAGCATGGGCCCCACCGACAAGGCGAGCGCGGGAATGTTGACAGTAGCCGCCGCCATCAGCAGTGCCGGAGTTGTCTTGTCGCAACCAATGGTCAGTACCACGCCATCCAGCGGATAACCGTACAGACTCTCCACCAGACCAAGGTAGGCCAGGTTGCGATCCAGCGCAGCCGTAGGCCGCTTGCCCGTTTCCTGAATCGGATGCACGGGAAACTCCATGCAGATACCGCCAGCGGATACGATACCTTCGCGAACGCGCTTGGCCAGCTCCATGTGGTGACGATTGCACGGTGATAGGTCACTACCGGTCTGAGCAATACCGATGATCGGCTTGCCGGAACGAAGCTCGTCCAGAGTGATACCGTAGTTCAGATAGCGTTCCAGATAGAGCGCCGTCATTGACGGGTTGTCAGGGTTGTTGAACCACTGCTGAGAACGTAGTTTCATGGGTGTACCTCGGGTATTCTCTGTGTGGAATTGATCAGGAACGAACCTGTCATGTTGTCTCGTCGGATTTCTGATTCACCGCTGCAGTCGTTGCACGCGTGACCAGTGTGCAGGCAGCTATCTCGTGCACGGCATCGCCTTGCACGCCCGTCGGCAGTTCTATGCGTCGAATCAGCTGCTCGATCGCCCTCTGACCCGTTTTCACCGGATTGAACGAGACCGTGCTGAGGTTGATACCGGGCAGCGAAGACATGCTCATGTCGTCGAATCCGACCACGGACACATCACCCGGCACGGCAAGGGCGCGGGATGCCAGGGCTTCCATGGCGCCATAGGCCATGAGGTCACTCGCGCAGAAGACAGCCGTGAATACCTGCCCGCTGTCGAGCAATGTCTCGCAGGCGCGCCGCCCGCCCTGCCGGGTGTACTCGCCGCTGACCACCAGATCGGCATCAATGCTCAGGCCAGCCTCGACGAGCGCTTTTTCGTAGCCTTCCCGTCGGCGGCTTCCGGTCGAATTCGGCAGACCACTGATATGCGCGATTCGGCGATGGCCCAGAGAAATCAGATACTCCACCGCATCTCGTGCGCCACGACAATTGTCGGCCTCGAAGACATCGCAGCCCGCTTCGCCGGTTCTGTTGAGCAGTTCGACATAGGGTACCCCGACGTTCAATACCATCTTGCTGGCCTGGGCCTCGGGATCGGATGATGACATCAGTACGCCCGCCACATTGTGATCGACGATGGTATTGGCAAGCTCCAGCTCTGTCTTGGCATCGCGCATGGTCACCGCCATCATCACGGTATAACCGCGCCGCTCTGCCTCGTGCACGATGGTCTCGGCCACCTCTGCATACATGGAATTGGTCATGCTGGGCACGACCAGGCCAATGAGTCTGGATTTGTTGGTCTTCAGTGAGCGGGCAACCGCATTGCCGCGATAGCCGCACTCGTTCAGATGCGCAAGGACCAGTTGACGGGTTTCCTCGCTGACAACCGGCTTGTTGTTGACGACATTGGATACCGTCTGTACGGAAACACCGGCCGATTCGGCGACTTCACTGAGTGTGACCTTGCGTCTCAAACGGGACCTGCCGAATCTCTGCTATTTTAACGTTAAAATAACAATACGCGAGTGCAATTCGTCTGTCAATCGACTCGCACTCGACGAAGCGAAGGCGCGCGGTCCATCGCCCGCCCCTTTCGCCCGCCTTTCGCACGCCTTTCGCACGCCCTTCGCACGCCCTTCGCACGCCCTTCGCACGCCCTTCGCACGCCCTTCGCACGCCCTTCGCACGCCCCGTCACCCGCCCCTTTCGCACGCCCTTCGCCCGTCTTTTACCAGGCTGCAACCACCCGTATCAGAACGTGTATTCAGCCGTGATCTTCATGTTGCGGCCCGGCTCATAGTCCTGAAGATAGAGTTCACCGAACCTCGGATGCAGGCTCAGACCGGTACGTGACGACTGCGAGGCGTAGTATTCATCGAACAGATTGTCGATGCCCACGGTCAATGACAGGCCCTTGACCGCAGCCGGACGCCATTGTGCAGAGATGTTGTGGACCGCGAAGCCATCCTTGGCATTGTTTTCGGTAGCACCATCCAGATCGACACCCGCGCTCAGCGAACTCACCACCTGGGTATCCCAGTGCAGCGCAAGGCCGGTATTGGCCAGGTGATAGTCCAGCCCGATGGCAAAGGTATCGCCCTGCTTGCGATCGAGCCTCGCCTCGTCCAGTGTCATATAGTCATCATCGGCATCCAGCTCGCTATCAGCAATGGAATAGCTCAACAGCGCTTCGAACTGACCGATGTCATAGCCCAGATAGGCCTCGACGCCCCGGATGTTCATGTCACCGATGTTGTCCTTCCAGGTACCCCCACCGTCAGCTTCGGCAATTGGCGCATAGTCATAGATGTAATCATTCAACTGCGTATTGAACAGGGTGATGCCGGCGCTGAATTCGTCCGCACCCAGTATCGCGTCCGCGTAGGCCAGTGACAGTTCGCTGTTGAGTCCGGTTTCCTGCTCGATGCCCTCATTGGGCATGTCGTACAAGCCGGCTCCGGTGAATACCTCACCTATCTCCGGTCCCTTGAACAACTGTGTGGTACTGGCTCGCAGATGAACCTTCGGCGTCAGCTCATAGTCGGCCGCCAGAGCGGCCGTGACCTCGTCAAAGGTGTCGTCCGTCACGGTCGTATCGTTGCTCTGCACATTGTAACGAACACCGGGCGTTATCGAGAAGCGCTCGCTCAGGCTGATCCGATCCTGTACGAAGAGGGCGGAATTGACGATTTCCTCAGAAGAACTGTCCTGACTGCCATTGTCGTAATCGGCATTGAATTCCGTCTCATACTGCGTGACATCAGCGCCATAGGCAATCTCATGCGCACCCAGCTCCTTGCGTACGATGAAGTTGATTCCGGTATTGATGGCCTCCCCTTCGACCTGCCCGGCTGATTCGGCGAAGGCCTCGTTGTCTGCCCAGCCACTTTCGTCACGGTTCAGGGTACTGTCATTGTGGAACAGGGTTGCATTGATACGACCCAGGCTGCGCGACTCACCTTCGTAGTTCAACGTGTACGTATCTCGACTGAACTCGGTTGGCCATAACAAGGGGATGCCAAGGCTGTTGGTGATGGCAAGATCGGTTGCCAGTCCCATATCCGGGCGATAGCTGTAGTCACCCTCATCCAGATAGCTTTCCACACCGAAGGCGAGACGGTGATTGTCGTTGATGTCCCAACCGAATTTCAGCAGCGCATCACTCAGATCCCCTTCCAGACCACGCACGGTTCCATCAGTACCGTCGATGGCATTCCCGTCGAAGTCCCTGATTTCACCACCACCCACCTCGTAGTTATCTCGCTGCACGCCGTTGTAATAGGCGATGACGTCCACCGAATCTGTCAGACGGCCATAGCCGGTAATGGCGGCGCTGGTGCCGGAATTGTCACCGTAGCCCAGTTGCACACGACCACCGACGCGCTGCCCCTCTTCCAGCAACTGCTCTGCCGATTTGGTCCTGAATCGCACGGTGCCACCCAGGCCACCATTGATCACACTGTTGTTGCCGACATCGATATCGACAGACTCGAGAATATCCGCATGAATCTGCAGATTCCCCATGTGGTGGTACATATAGGTGTTCTGGTTTGCGCCATCGATACTGATCTGCAGATCCTTGTCATCCATGCTTCTGATGGTGACGCGTTGGTTCAGGGAATGGGCACCGCCGACATCCACACCCGGCACCGAGCGCAACAGATCGCTGATGTGATCCGCCTGTTTGATGCCGATGCCTTCACTGCCCAGCTTGACGGACGAGGACTGAACCTGAGTTCCCCAGACCACCAGAGGGCCAAGGACTGTCAGCTCTTCTTCCTCGACCTGCTCCTGGGCAAGCGCCTGCTGCATCGACAGGACCAGAGGCAGAAGAACGAATGCGGACGGTCGCGGCAAAGGGCTTGCCGGTGATTTCAAGTTGGACATGAGTTTCCCTGTGAGCGAGTGCGCGCTGGACGCGGCAATGTGACGTGACACGAATTCACGATAATGCTAATGCGAATTACTAGCATTTGCATTATGATACACGGGTATTTTCCGAAATCAATCAGGATTGATCAGATCGTTGGCAGTCTGGCCCCGCCCCGCCTGCCCACACTTTCAACCAGGAATTCACTCATGAACATGTTCTCCCTGAGCGCAGGTATCACCCTGACGCTGAGCACGATGCTGATCCCACTGACAGCCACGGCCCTGGAGCTGGAGACAGCGCGCGGTCCGGTCAAGGTGGAGAACACGCCAGACACAGTTGCAGTATTTGATATACCCGCCGTCGATACCCTTACGGCACTGGGGGTACCCATCGCCGGAACCGTCAACAAGCTGTTTGTCGACTATCTGGACCCGGTTGCCGAGACCGCCACGGTTGTCGGCAGTCTGTTCGATCCCGATTATCAGGCTTTGTCCACTCTGCAGCCTGACCTTGTCATCGTTGGCGGTCGATCCGCCGGGACTCTGGACTCGGTCGCCAAACTGGCACCTGCCATTGACATGAGTATCGATGGTACCGAGCTGCTGGCACAGACCCGCGAACGCGCGCGCCAGTACGGCGAACTGTTCGACAAGCGCGACAAGGCCGAAGCGCTGATCTCTCGACTCGACACCGCTCTGGAACAGGCTCGCTCAGCCGTTGCCGGTCGCGGCAAGGCCCTGGTACTGATGACCAATGGCCCCAAGATCTCCGCCTTCGGACCGGGCTCACGCTTCGGCTGGATGTACTCCGAGCTGGGTCTGGAACCCGCGGTGGACCAGATAGCCATCGCCTCACATGGCGATGCCGTGTCTTTCGAATTCGTGCTGCAATACGACCCCGACTGGTTGCTGGTGATTGATCGCACGGCTGCCATTGGCCAGGAAGGTGACAGTGCACGACAGACCCTGGACAACGAGCTGATGCACCAGACACAGGCCTGGCAGAACGAGCATATCGTCTACCTTGACAGCGCCAATGTCTACATCGCCGGCGGCGGAATACAAGCGCAAACCCGCATCCTCGACCAGATAGGCGAAGCCTTCAGCATCAGCAACTGACAAGTTCACTCTGCTGCGCATGAGCACTGGTTCGACGCCGTCCAGCGCAATGATCCGCTCGATGCTGGCCGCTGGTGCACTGCTGATCTGCGTCGTGAGCAGCCTGTTCATCGGTGTGATCGACATGCGCCCCGCAGAACTGCTGTCGGATCCGGAGGCTATGTGGCTGCTGAGCAGCAGTCGATTGCCTCGCACACTGGCGGTATTGCTGACCGGAGTCTCTCTGGCCATTGCCGGACAGGTCATGCAGGTGCTCGTGCAGAATCGCTTTGTCGAACCCGCCACTGCCGGTAGCGGTCAATCCGCCATACTGGGTATCGTACTGATGACCCTGTTCTTTCCCGGCAGCAGCATTGCCGCCACCATGGCGACTGCCAGTGTGACCGCCCTGTTGGGTACCCTGCTGTTTCTGTTGATGATCCGACGACTGCCACCACAGGAGACCTACCTGGTCCCTCTGGTGGGCATTGTCTATGGCGGCGTGGTCGGATCCATTGCCATCTGGCTGGCGTGGCAGGCCGATCTTCTGCAACTGCTGGATGTCTGGATGACGGGTGAATTCTCGGGAATCATGCGCGGGCGGTACGGCCTGTTGTGGATAGCCGGCGTACTGGCGGTGTTCACCTGGTTCGTGGCTGATCAATTCACCATCGCCAGCCTCGGTCGAGACCATGCCCGAAATCTGGGACTCGACTACCGAACCATCATGGCTCTGGGCCTGCTGGTGATTTCCGTGGTAACCGCCGTCACCATCGTGACTGTCGGCATCATCCCCTTCATCGGCCTGGTGGTGCCCAATATCGTGAGCCGACTGCACGGCGACAACCTGCGCTATTCGCTCCCCCTGGTCGCATGGCTCGGCGCCCTGCTGACGCTTCTGAGCGACATGGTTGGCAGACTCATCATCGCACCCTACGAGATTCCCGTGGGCACGGTATTCGGTGTCGTTGGCGCGGCCATCACCCTGTGGCTGCTGTACAGCAAACCGGCAATGCGCCAGGCATGACGCCATCAGAAATCAGGCTCGAAGCAGCCAGCCGTCCAGTCTGTCTGTTCGTTACACTGACGCTTGCAACCCTCATTGCCTCTGCCGTCTATCTCTTTCAAGGGGCCAATGGCAACCTGGCTTTCATTCTCGCCTTCCGGTTGCCTACCCTGCTGGGACTGCTACTGACCGCAGCGGCCATCGGTGTATCGACCTTGCTGTTCCAGACACTCAGTGGCAACCGCATACTGACACCCTCGCTGATGGGCTTCGACTCACTGTATATTCTGATCCAGACCAGCGTTGTCTTCTTCCTCGGAAGCAGCCACTACGTGGCATTGCCCGCCTCCGCGAAATTCCTGGCCGAACTGAGCATCATGACCGTACTCGCACTGGCCTTGTTCAGCACGCTGCTCAAGCGTGGTCAAGCGGATTTTTCTCGGTTGCTACTCACTGGCATCATCGTGGGAGTTCTGTTCCGCTCCCTGTCAGGTTTCATGGCGCGTGTGTTGTCGCCCAACGACTATGCAGTGATTCAGTCTGCCAGCTTTGCCCGCTTCGGCAATATCGATGAATCCTTGCTGGGCTATGCAGGCATCGCCGTCGCCGTATCTCTGTGGCTGACCTGGCGATTACGACGAAAGCTGGATGTCATGGCCCTGGGCCGCGATCTGGCGATCGGACTCGGGGTGGATCATGACAAGGGGGCTTTCCAGATTCTCGCACTGACCGCCATACTGGTGGCCACCGCAACGGCACTGGTAGGGCCGGTGGTCTTCCTCGGGCTGCTTATCAGCAGCCTTGTCTACAGTCTTGCCCCAGACCACCGGCATGCCACTCTGATTCCACTGACCATCCTTACCGGCACGCTGGTACTGCTGGGTGGGCAGCTGGTTCTGGAGCGCCTGCTGAATATGCAGATTACCATCAGCATCGTCATAGAATTGCTCGGGGGTCTTCTGTTCCTGTACCTGCTTCTGATGAAACGGCCATGATCAAGACGCGCGATATCGATCTGACGCTGAACGGCAATCACATCCTCAACTGTGTCTCGGTCGAAATTCCACCGGGCAAGGTCACCGCCCTGATAGGGCCGAATGGTGCAGGCAAGTCCAGCCTGCTGCATACCCTGTCCCGGCTGCAGAATCAGGACAGCGGTGAGGTCGAACTGGCAGGACGCCTTCTCAGTGACTACGCCTTCGATGAACTTGCCAGACACCTGTCCGTGTTGCGTCAGCACAGC
The DNA here is from genome assembly GCA_947492525.1 of uncultured Granulosicoccus sp. GTDB lineage: Bacteria > Pseudomonadota > Gammaproteobacteria > Granulosicoccales > Granulosicoccaceae > Granulosicoccus. The sequence continues at coordinate 35,314 of CANLNQ010000026.1, read as the reverse complement.
ACCATCGGTTCTCGACTGCGGGTACGCGATCTCGTGGCTTTCGGTCGTTACCCTCATAACAAGGGCCGTGGCACTGCCGCCGACGATGTCATCGTCGACCAGGCCCTGCGCGACTTCGATCTGGGTGAGCTGGCCAGCCGCTTTCTTGAAACCTTATCCGGCGGACAACGGCAGCGCGCGCTGCTCGCCATGAACTTTGCGCAGGCCACCGACATGGTACTGCTGGACGAACCGCTGAACAATCTGGACCTGCGCCATGCTCGAAAGCTGATGCAGTTGATCCGCCGGCACACCGACCGAGGTCGAACCTTTGCGCTGGTGCTGCACGACCTGAATCATGCTGCTCGCCACGCGGACCATATCGTGGCGATGAAGAACGGCGAGGTTTTCAAGGCCGGTAACAAGGCTGCCGTATTGAACTCCGATGTCTTGTCCGACCTGTATGACACCGACATCAGGATGGTCACGGTTGAGGGTGAATTGCTGGCGTTGACCTGACGAAAGCACTCGTTGCTGACCTTCATCTCGCGCCCCGCGTCTATTGCGTCTATTGCGTCTATTGCGTCTATTGCGTCTATTGCGTCAATCGCGTCAATCAGGGATCATGCTATCGGCTGCACTTCACGGCGCGACTGCGCTACATCTATGGCGCAATCAAACTGCTCCATTCTCTTCAACGCCTCCTCGCAAGCCTCTTCGAATGAGCTGTTTCTGTCCGTGACATAGGTCGACTCAACCAGGCACAGGCTCTGCTGATGGTAAAGGTTCAGAATGGTGTCCTTGTCCTGAATGACCCAGGGCTTGTCACTGCTTGATCGATGACCCATGACAGCATAGGGATCACTCCAGAAGTCATGATGGGCATTGTCATCGACCCAGAACCCGAAAAACGTATGACCGCGGACCAGAATCACCAGACAGTGGATACCCACGTATTCAATCACGCTGGCAAATGTCAATGCCAGATCGTGGCATGTGCCGCGCTTGTACTCTACAACCTCGTTGCAGAATCTCACCTTCTGCCCCTTTGCCAGTTTATTGTCTTGCGTATAGACCGGGGAACCCGGCGGGTTGATATAGCTCAACTGCAACACATCCCTCAAGGTGATGAACATGGCGTGTACCTGCTTCATCACATGCTCCGAATCTGTCTGATAACCGTCAAACGCGGCAGTCGGGTTGGTCAGGGTTTTCAGCTTCTCCGTCGCACTGTCCAGTACCGTCTGAACGCCCGAGCAATGGGGTAGTACAAAGGCCGGCAGATAGCTCCAGGTTTCCGGCTGATCCATCCATTCATCGCATGCCATCCAGAGCACTGACCGCGTGACATGCACCACAACCTCACCTCGGACTTCCAGAGTCGCCGTAATGTTGATCATCCGGCGCCCGATATTTGCATCGATCAATTCGTGCAAGGCAGGAAAATGGATACAGTCGCGCCTCACCGGCAAACGCCTGTCCTGAATATCGTAGGTTTGACGTATGCAGGACACCTGTCTACCGCCATCGCAACGCAGAGTCAGTATCGCACCACGTACAGGCTTGTCGAGATGAATGACCAGCCGCTTCATGACAGGCTCTCCGTTTATCAGCAAGGCGGGACTGATCGTTGCGACAAGCTCCAGATCGATGCGTGCATTCAGGTCATGAATCGTTGCGGCATCATTGATGGCATTGCTGCCTTGCGTCGATGACGGCGTAGACCATTCATTGCCACTGACGAGTGTTTCGCTGATGCGACCGTAGCCAATGACATCGGGTTCCGCTACTCCTGATGATGGCCGGAAGACTTCAGAAATCATGGTATTGCTGCCTTGCGTCGATGACGGCGTAGACCATTCATTGCCACTGACGGGTGTTTCGCTGATGCGACCATAGCCAATGGCATCGGGTTCCGCTACCCCTGATGCTGGCCGGAAGACTTCAGACTCAAGCCGCGGTTCGAACAGCCGCCTGCCGATATGATCAAGGTCAGGATGCCAGATGGATGGCAGAACCGAGGGCCCCAGGATCTTCCAGTCAAATGAGCGGATGGCATCGACGACGGTATGCCCCTCCAGCAGTCTTGCGTAGAAGACCGCAGTGAAATCGACGATCGCCTGATCATGGACCTTGCCTATCCAGCCAACCATGATGCTCGGCACAGAGCGTTGCAAGGTGGCAGCAAAGCGATCCGTATCGCAACAATTGAGCATAATCAGTTCAGGCACGGGACCCACCGTCTGCACGATATCAGCCAGCTCGTCCGCCTCGACCGTCACGGCCTTGTTCGCCTTCGCCCCCAGGAACAGGCGCGACCCGGCAGCGGCCACCGACGCAAGGTGCAGAATCTGCGGTCGCCTGGAGCCATAGGTGCTGGAAAACTCATCGATCGACACATCAACAAGTGCAAGAACTTGTATACCGGTCTGCTCACCCAGACTGACCATATCAGCCAGTTCCTGATCGATGCCGGTCAATCTGTAAGCACCTGAATCAGCCCATCCAGCGGCCAGCAAGGTGCAGCCAGTGCCAAGGGGCTCTGTTGCCTTCAGCTTCTCATGATCAGGCCACACTCTCGTGACCATGGCACCATGCAGGCCGACGATCGTTGGAATCCATTCCCAGCAGATACTGGAGGGTTCCGGGTATTCGATGATAGCCAGTGTCAGATTCTTCTGGCTGGCCAGTTCCCATTGTCGAAGTGCATGGCATAGACCGGGAGGCAACAACTCTTCCATATGCTCACGAGGGGTGACCTCCTGAGACAGGATAGCCAGGCCGGCTGCCGTGGTGAACTCGCGTGTTTCGCCAAGCAGGTTCACACTGAAAACACAGGGCCCATCGTCTTGCCTGCGGATGGTCAATGGCAGTATTTCCATGCCCTCCCTCCTGGCTGTCATCAGCCGGATCCGGCAACGACCTTTGCATACGGATCGGCGTACACCACATAGGACAGCCACGTCAGCTCCTTGTTGTTTCTCGCAGCCTTGCGAGCCGCCGCTACCGCCTGGGTCACGGTCTTCTTCTTCGTGAGCAGCTGATCGTAAAGCGTGGTCGAGAAGGTGGTTGCCGGATAATCCCCGACCGACCATTGCGCAGCGATGAACATGTCGGCACCGCTGTTCAGAAAGGCCTGTGCAAATCCTCCGGTGCTGGTAATGGTGTTACCCGAGCGCCCCGTCTGGCAGGCATTGATGAAAACGAGCGGGCCGGGTTGTCCGTCTTCACGCAGGTCTGCGTAGTTCTTGACCTGATCCCACTGCAGATGATCCGGATGGTACTGACCGCTGGCCATCCGGCCTTTCATCATCAACCCGGAGTTCCAGATGGCTTCGGTATCGGCAACACCATGACAGGCAAAATGAATCACGTCATAACTACCCGGGCTTGCCAGTAGTTCCAGCACCTTGAGACTGCTGGTGGGGCAAGCCACCGCGTCGAACCCGTCCACCAGTAGTTGCGCTTCGCTTTGCGCACCGGGCAAGGCATACTCCGATGCGGAAGGGTATTGGGGTGTCACATGAGCAAACCTGCCGTCACGAAGGCGCAAGCTGCGAGCAGGCAGGCGATTCTCGGCGGTATGATCCAGCCAGCGTACCAGCCCCATTTCGGCCAGGAACGTTGCATCCGGTCTGGCCTTCTTGCCGGGCTGTTTCAGGGCCACCAGCTCCCAGGGAATCAAGACCTCACTGGACATCACCTGAATATGGTCGATCTCCTCCCGGTGCTTCCACAACAGGGCCTGGATCTTTTCCGGTACCAGCTCATCAAAGAGAGTCAGACCACAGGATCGTAGCCGACTGATGAATGCATCGTAATCAGTGTCATCCACAGCGTAGAATTCTTCCAGCCGCTGGTACAGCTCCTTGATGTATTGGTCCTTCGCCGTGGCATTCTTGAACGGCTCGCTGTGATCGGTCACGCGCTTGCCCAGTGCTCCGAGTGTCAGCCAGTATTGCAACATCGGTTTGTCACCGATCTCTGTCTCGAAGATCTGCAACACATTCACGGCCTGCTTGCGACCATCATCCGGCTGCATGTCAGCCTGGGCGACCGTTAGCTCTACGTCCTTGCGTTTCAGTTGCTTGACGAACTCCGGTCTCAGACGCAGGTTCACCGCCGCGTAATTGCCCTGACGAACCAGCACATCAATCTCGCCGATGCCAACAGCCTTGGGCAGGATGTCGAAGTACAGCCTGCTCGGTTCCTGCTGGCCCGCCGCCGGCACTGGCACATCGGCACGTGAATCACCACTGACCACACAGTGCTTGCGCGCCAGCACTTCCACGATCAGGGGTCGGTCCCTGCGCACTCTGGCGCTGCCACCCACGCCCATGGCCTGTTCGATCTCTTCTCGAGACAGCAGTACTTCCACCGTAGTGACCTTGCCGACGGCCACCTTCTCGGCCATCGAAGCGTGCGCATGACAAAGTACCTCTTCCGAGTCCTCCTGTACCGCTGCTGCTTCGGCGGCTCCGCCCCTTGAACTGCCCCTTGAACTGCCCCTTGAACTGCCCCTTGAACTGCCCCTTGAACTGCCCCTTGAACTGCCCCTTGAAGCGGGGCTTGAACCCGCACTCGAACCGGGGCTGGGTCTTCTCGCAGTCACCCGTCTTCCGGCCGCTGCGGGTGTGGCCGATGCCGAGGCAACAATGGCCTCTGGCGTGGACAAGGGCGATCGAGCGATGACTCCCAGAGCCTCTCCTGCATCGGTAACTACTGACAGGTATTTGTCTTTGGCGCGTCGCCCCGCAAGCTCCAGCAGGGAGCGTGCACTTCCTGCCGCAATCGCCGAGGACTCGTCAATAACACTGGATTGATTCTCTTGCAGAGACAGTATGTCGGCCAGCGGCTGTTTAGGGTCGCTGTACTCCTTGATCCGCCTCATCAAAACCTGACGTGCAATCCCGTAGGAGAGTACGTCGCCCTGATGTGTTCGTTGCAGCACCACGTTCTCGTTCTGGCGAGACTTCAGACGCCGAAGCGCCTGAGTACCCGAGATGTTTGCTGGCAGTGTCACGATGTCGGTATCGACAACGCTGCGCCACCACTCTCTCGGTGCCGTCACAGATGCTGCCCGAGTTGCATTTTCCCGGCCAGCACGGATCGCTGAACCACCGCCAGCCAGCCAGCTACTCAAAGCCTTCGCTACCACCGGCTGAGCGAAGTACACCGTATGGTAAATCTGGCCATTGTCATCGAAGACACGCTTTTCGCTGAGGCGACTGCCCTGGGCCGGATCAATGACGAACATCGAATCCGTGTTGACCACCAGATCGTTGTCCTTGCCCATCAGCCGGTCTACCAGACCATCCGCACTCTTGGCTATCAGCCGCTTTCCCAGTGCACCGTTGGCGGTGTCCCTGTCCGGCTCAAAGCTCGAGCCGACCGCAAAGAACTCACGCGCAGATGGCATGGGACGATTCATCGGCGGATTGTTGATCGCCTGCACAAACGGCCCGGCCGGTTCCATGGCAGCAACACCGGGAACCGATTTGTTGGCTACCGCGTCCTCCGCAATATAGGTAACCATGCTGCCGATCGACTGAATGGCACCACGCAGAATGCGTGTAGGCAATGCAGCTCCGGGCGCAAAGCCCAGCAGCCGTGTCGCGCCCGCCACCATATTGGTATAGAAATTGACCAGCTCGGTCCAGTTTTCATCGTTTGCCAGTTCAGTACCGGCATTGGTGCACCCCACGAAAACCAGTCTGCCGAACTGCACGCCTTCATCATCCAACGGTGCGATCTGCTCAGTCAGGTAGCGCAGGACCAGTCCACCACGGCTGAAAGCAATGGCATCGATGTGCAATGAAGGTGTGCGTGCCAGCATCTGCCGCAGAGCACCATTGATGGCTTCGGCATTCTGATCGGGAGTTTCCGAGAGCGTGTAATGGTCATACCCCACTATGGCATCGTAATGGTCAAACGCAGATTGCAGAAAAGCCAGCCCTTCCGGGTGACGCGACAGTGCGGCGAAACTGCCTACCGTGCTGCTGAACGTACCGTGCACAAGCAGCAGGATACGAGCCGGCCGTTCCGCAGGCAGCGCAAGCTCGGCAAGGCTTTCCGTGCGCAGCCAGTCCTTGTCCGCATCTGCTGAAGCGATGATCACAGGACCTTCCAGCACGCCACGCTCTAGTCGTTTGGTGATGGCTCCCACGGCCTTGCGTACCACGAACTTCAGGATGAAGCCCTTGATCTTGCCCTTGATGAAAGAGGTAATCGCACCGCGCGACGTGGCACTACCACGAGCACCCGTTGCCGGGGGGGCATCCTCGCGAACATCAATGATGAAGACGGCCTTGCGAGCCGTGTCGATGGAACTGTCCGCGTTTCCTCCTCGCGAGCGCCTGCTTGCGCCTCGATCGGATCGTGATGCCTGCGGAAAACGCCATTCATACGTACCGTCCTGCTCGAGCAACACAACAGCGTTTTGGCCAGCCTCCAGCGACACGTCCACCTGGATGGCATCAGAACCACTCGCAGCGCGACTGCCGGGTGGCTTTGGCACCTGATCCACCTCGATGACAAAGGAGTCAAGTACTTCGATACCCGGGGCCGGAGGTGCAGTTCCCGGCACCGTGGGCAAACCACCCGCACGACGCGAGCGGCTGACCCCGGTGGTTTCGTGATGAATCTGTGCATCCGGGTTGACCAATGCGTCGACAATCGCGGTCAGCTCCGCATCATCAGGCGACGCGCTGGGGGGCGTGCCTACTCTGCTGCCGCCTCTGGCTCGCGGTCGTGAATCGGGTTCAAGGTCTTCCGGCTCTGCAGTAGAGTCAGGCAGTGTGAAGGTGACTTGTCCTGCCGCGCGAGTAACTTGCTTCATGCGATTGCCCCTGCCCTTCGATGCAATTCCAGCACTGAGTTTGCCTCATCACCGCTGATGCCTCAACAGACAGGGCCTGTTCAAAAGACTGGTTTCCCGTATTGATTCAAGCGTCGAGCGTCTGTACGCTGATGTGGATTGGCAACAGAAAAATCGCTGTTGATGGTGTGGTATCCATGCCTGCCCTTGCAGGAGATCACTCAGTGATCTGCATGGCATCAGCGGTTGCCGTATCAGCAGGCTTTCAGCAAGCCGGTTTCGAGACCGACTCCAGTGCCTCTACCAGGCGCTCTGCGGTAGCAGGTATCGCCAATGTGTCCACATTGCCGAGCCCGATCACGATAGCCTTGCAGCGCGAAGGATTGGCAATTCGCCAATCCAGGAATTCCAATGGCTGCGCCCCTATTCCGGCAGACGAGAATGCGGCGAGGAGTGCCTTCAACGACACGCTCTTCTTCAATTGCAGCACCAGACTCAGGCTGCCGGAGACCTGTTCGACAGGCTCGAACAGATGGCAGCCATGCAATGCATTGACCAGGGCCTGCCGACGTTGCCCGTACACCTGACGTGCCTGCCGCAGATGCCTGCCAATCGAACCATTGTCAAGAAGTTCGGTGACCACCCCCTGCGCAATCGTGTTGCAACCACCCCCGATCACACGAAGACAGCGTTCCGCCTGTTCAACCCTGTGTTGCGGCATCACCAACCAACCGACTCGCACCGCGGGAAACAGCAGTTTCGAAAACGTACCCGCATGCAACACTCTGGCGCCTGCAGCTTCAGCCGCCAACGCCGGACGCGGCTGAGAATCATCTCGAAATTCACTATCGTAATCGTCTTCAAACACGACACAGCCCGTCTCTCGGGAGAGCGTCAATAATGCAGCACGTCGCTCTGTTGCCAGCGGCACACCGGTGGGATAGTGAAAGCACGGCGTGAGATAGATCAACCGCGGTACTTGCCCGTCAACCGGCGGCGGAAGCAGTCCGCCAGTGTCTACACTGCAAGGCCGTACCGACAGACCGGATTGCCGGAAGGCATCCACGGCCCCCAGATAGCCCGGGCACTCCACCCAGGCCGAATCGCCGGGATCTGCGAACAGATGGGCCGCGAGCGCCAGACTCTGCCGCGTACCTGAGGTAATCACGATCTGCTCAGCATCAACCGACAAGGAACGGTAATTGGCCAGGTAGCGGGCAATGGCTTCTCGCGTTTCCGGCAGACCACCCTGACGATACCCAAGCCGGTCGCCTACACTGTCAACGACTCTGGATTGCGCCTTGCGCCAGAGCGCATGCGGAAACAGCCGGGTATCCGGTTCACCCGGCGCGAAGGCACGGCCCGTCGCCGGTACGATTCGATTCCCGGCCGCGCGCCTCGATTGCGGCCAGCGTGTGTCGACATCGACACTGAGTGGACTGATCTTTCTGGCGACCCGTGTCCCGCGTCGTCCGTCTGTCTTGAGCATGCCTTCTGCAGTCAATTGCTCGTAGACAGCTATTACCGTGTTTCTGCCCAGGCCCAATTGCTGCGCCATCTCCCGACTGGACGGCAGACGGGTCTCGAATGGCAATCGCCCGCTTTCGATGGCGCCATAGAGATTCAGGTACAGCTGACGCACCTTTGGCAAGGGACTCGACTCGCGCACTTGCAAGGACTCCAGCAATTCTGCACAAATCATCGGGCTATCTAGCGGTGTTTGACGGGTATGGCTCATGAGATCGTTATGGCTCCTTCAAGCCACCCTTATTGTACCTGTTCGAAGGAACCATTATATGTGAATCTGTACGCTGTCACTGACCACAGAGCCACAGCCATGAGCAGCATCGAGCAGACAAGCACACAGCCACCACCGCGAGGCGACAAGCGCCTGGTGCGACAGTCCGCCAATAGAGCGAGTTACGAGCGAGTCGATCTGTACCACGTGCTGGATGCCTGCCCCATCGGTCACGTCAGCTTTGTGCACGACGGCTGGCCTCAGTCGGTACCCACCGCCATTGCCAGAATCGATGATCATCTATATCTGCACGGTCATCCCAAGAGCCGGCTTTATCTGGCACTGTCCAGCGGTGAGCGTGTGTGTGTGTCCGCCTGTCGAGTGGATGGCCTGGTGAAGGCGCGCTCAGCGTTTCACTGTTCGATGAATTATCGCAGTGCAGTCGTCTTCGGCACCGGGGAGCTCGTTGGCGCCGACGATAAACCCGCCTTGCTGGACAGATTCACCGAACGCCTGATTCCGGGAAGTCTGGACGATTATCGCCCCTACCTTGCCAAGGAATTGAAAGGCACGGCGCTGATCCGCCTGGGACTGGATGAGTACTCGGTGAAGATTCGTACGGGAGATCCCATCGACGACGATGAGGATCTCGACCTGCCTCACTGGGCGGGTGTCATTCCCATCGAATCGACGTACGGCTCACCCCAACCGTCGGCCAACCTGAACACGGCTGTGGGCGTGCCCGAAAGCTTGTTGGCGGGCGTTGATCCATAGACGCACAACGGCGGCGAATCCGGTTCAACGGTTCGCCGCTCTGGATGATGTCGCTGCTATCACCTCACCGAAGCGTGTCTTTTCCGAACGCATTGGAAAGATCCTGTTTGCTGGCTAAACGCTCGAACCTGCGGAACTCACTCCGGGATCGTGATGCCCGACCGCCGAAAACCCGGTAGCAACAGGCTCAATCCCGATAGGACCACCAGCAGACAGCCGATGACCATTGGCAGATCCAGCTGCTCACCGAACAACAGCACCCCCAGGCTCAGGCCAAACAGCAGACGTGTGTATCGATAAGGCGTCACGGCCGATACCTCACCGGTACGCATGGCTTTCATCAGGGAACCATAGGCGAACACCCCCATGCCGACAGCACCGATCATGAAGGCGCTCACTTTCATATCGGGCACTGTCAGCGCTCTGCCTTCCCACACGGCATAACAGGCTCCGGCCAGCACGATCGTCAGAAAACCGTAGAGCCCCAAGATCGACGTACTGAGCGACAATGGGGCTGCCCGACTGGCGAGATCTCGCCCGGCAAAGCCGATCATGCCGATGACGGCCAACAGGGAGAGCCACGAGAAACTGTCTGACGACGGGCGCAGGATGACGAGCACGCCCAGCAATCCCACCACGATGGCAGCCCAGCGCTGCCAACCGACCTTCTCACCGAAGAACACAGCGGCACCCAGCACCACGATGATGGGTGTGGCCTGCAGAATGGCCGTGGTGGAAGATAGCGGCGTCATGGCAAGCGCCAGGACGTAGAACAGCCTCCCGACGAATTCGAAAATCACCCGAATCCGCATGCTGCGTGACACCACATCTCTGGTGAAGAGACGCTCCTTTCGCAACACGGCCATGCAGCCGAACACGATTGCGCCACCCAGTCCGAAAATCATCAGCACCTCGCCAACGGGAAGCTGCACCGCTGCCGCCTTGACAAAGGCATCTTCCACCGCAAATCCAGCCATGGAGGCAATCATCCACAGACTACCGCGCAAATTATCACTGCGTGTCTTGTTCTCTGTCATCGGTTCCGGCGCAGGCAATCAGGTAACGGAAATTCTCGATTATCCCCGTTTGAAGCAACCTTGTCCGACCAACTGCGACATATCCAGGGATGAAATGAGATCAGCTTGACTCCCACACCTCTCAGTGGCACTCGAATACTGTATGATTAAACAGTATCAAGAATTACACTGACTACCGCGCTGTTGCAACGCCGATGAGGAGCCTTGCATGCCTGAAGCCTTCAAGAACATGATTTCGCCGGAATTGGTCGAATGTCTATCCCTGCATCTGGCAAGACATTTACCTGCTGCTGTCACCCAGACCTTTGCAGACAAGGTGCTGTCAATACTTGCCGAGCTGGAACTCAAGGCGCGCGTACAGCTGATTGCCGATGAAATGATCAAGGTATTGCCGGTGAACACCCGTCAGCGCAACGACCTTCTATTGGCCATGCTGCACCCGGATACGAACGCGCAAACGCTGGTTCGCGAATCCGATGCACAGGGCATTGCCGGCTGGGGGATCTGGCCACTCTCGCTGATCGTGGGCCAGCATGGTCTGGATGAATTCGAGGCATCCATGGACTTGCTGCGCGAAATGACCCAACGCAGCACGGCAGAATTTGCCATTCGCCATTTCCTGTTGGCTGATCAGGCACGGGCTCTGGCAATCATGGAGCGCTGGCTCGACGATCCGAACGAGCATGTTCGCCGCCTGGTGTCCGAAGGCTCGCGGCCTCGCCTGCCCTGGGGCATGAAACTCCAGGCATTGTGCCAGGATCCGACCCTGACCCTGGCATTGCTGGAAGGTTTGAAAGATGACCCCTCCGAGTATGTTCGCCGCTCTGTTGCCAATCATCTCAACGATATATCCCGAGACAATGAGGCGATGAGCGTCGAGATTGCCAATCGGTGGATGAATAATGCAAACGCACAGAGAACAGCTCTGGTACGCCATGGTTGTCGCACCTTGATCAAGGCAGGTCATCCGGAGATACTGCCGCTGTTCGGCTACGAGCCACCTCGACTCGAGGATCGTCCCCTGGTGCTGTCCAGACAACAGCTGAGTATTGGTGAATCTCTGCAGCTCTCGACCGAATTGATCTCCACCACCTCCATACCTCAGAAGCTGATCATCGACTACTGCGTGTTTCATCGACTGGCCAATGGCAAGCGTTCGGCCAAGGTCTTCAAAGGGGGTGTCTTGACCTTGAACCCCGGTCAGTGCGTGTCGTTTTCACGAACACACAGTTTTCGACCGGTGACAACCCGCCGCTACCACGCCGGCACTCACGCCATTGCCTTGCGCATCAATGGGGTGGATTCCGAGGAAGTCACTTTCGAACTGGCCATTGCCTGAACAGAGAAATATCAATCACCGTCAAACAAGGTCAATAGATCATCCGCCGTGAATGCACTGATGGCATCACCATCTCGCTTCTCTACGGTGGCATCCGACAGCGCCTGTTTGCGTGCCTGCATTGCCACGATTTTCTCCTCCAGCGTATCCTTGACAACCAGCTTGTACACGAAGACCGGTTTATCCTGCCCGATGCGGTGCGCACGATCCGTCGCCTGACGCTCTACCGCCGGATTCCACCAGGGATCATAATGAATGACGGTATCTGCAGCCGTCAGGTTCAGACCGGTGCCACCGGCTTTCAGACTGATCAGGAACAACGGCACATCACCTTGCTGAAAGGCATCGATCACGACATCGCGCTTGCGTGTCCTCCCGGTCAGCTTCACGTACGCAATACCAGACTTCTTCAGTTCCGGTTCAAGCAGCCCCAGCATCTCGGTAAATTGAGAGAACAGGAGAATCTTTCGACCTTCGGCTACCAGTTCCCTGATCATCTCGAGTGCGAATTCGGTCTTGGCCGACTCCGTGACCTTGCGCGCCGCAGGCACCTTGACCAGTTGTGGATGACAGCAGGTCTGACGCAACTTGAGCAAGGCATCGAGCATTTCAATGTGGCTGCGAGCCAGACCGCGTTGCTCCAGCAGCTTCTTGACGCGCGCCTGCATCGCCAATCGAATACTTTCGTAGAGCTTGGCTTGCTTGTCACCCAGAGCGATAGCCTGGACGATCTCGGTCTTTTCAGGCAACTCCTTCGCCACGTCTTCCTTGCGACGGCGCAGCATGAAGGGTTGAACCACGGCATTCAGCCTGGCCTGGCGTACCTGATTCCCGTGCTTTTCGATCGGCGTCCGAAAATGCTGAGCGAAACGCTTCTGGCTGTCGAGCATGCCCGGCATCAGAAAGTCGAACAGAGACCAGAGCTCTCCCAGGTGATTTTCCAACGGCGTACCGGTCAGGCACAGCCGGTGCTCGACAGGCATCGCCTTCAATGCCTGAGTGATCTTGGCATTGGGGTTCTTGATGGTCTGCGCCTCATCCAGAACCAGAGTCTTGAAACCGTGGGAACTCAGTTCGTCATGATCTCGCAGGGCCAGCGCATAGCTGGTAATGACAATATCAGCGCTGTCATTCTCGAGCGGCCAGTCCTTGCGATCCCCCCCGTGCCAGATACGCGTGGTCAATCCGGGGGTGAATTGCTGTGCTTCTCGTGCCCAGTTGCTCAGCAGACTGGTTGGCGCCACCACCAGAAACGGGCCATTGCGATTCTTGCGATGCTTCTTCGCTGTCTGGTTCTTCAGCCACTGAAGGTGTGCCAGAGTCTGCGCAGTCTTGCCCAGCCCCATGTCATCGGCAAGAATGCCGTTCAATCCGGCCTGGGCGAGGAAATTCAGCCACCCCATTCCGGTCAGCTGATATTCGCGCAGTTCCCCCTGCATGCCTGCTGGCTGGCGGGCAGTCGCGATCGTACTCTGGGCCTGATCGCCATAGCGGCGCAGCGAGTCTGCCAATTGCAGCAGTTGCCCGGAATCCTGCCATTGCGTATCGAATCCCGTCTCCTCCAGCTCGTCCCGGAGCTGGGCCAGGCTCAGGGCACGTGCCCGGGAGATGATCATCTTGCCGTCGGGCTGCTTGTCGTCCAGCAGCTCACTCATCGTTTCCACGATGGGTGCAAGCATCTGCTCCGGGGCTTCCAGCCAGCTGCCATCCTCAGCCTGGAATCGCAGCGGTGTATCACCGCCGGTGCGCTCCAGCCAGTCGATGATCAACGGCATCAGTTCATAGCGAACGCCCTCATGCTCAAGCATCAAACCGACCTCGAACCAGCCGGCAGTGTTTCCCTGAAGACTGGCTGACAGACTACTGACCTGCTTGACATCGACGCCAACGGGTGGCTCGATGATGAACGTGAATCCCCTGCTCTCGATGAGCTCCCGGACGCTGAACAGGCGCTCGAACGCCTCCAGCCTGCCAGCCGGATCACGCCTGACCGGCTGGTATTCCGCGAGATGATACAGCGACGGATCTCTGGCAAGACAAGGCTCGAAATCAGGCAGCAGATTCTGGAAGCGCTGATGAAACTCATACTCGGTGGCGTGATCCCGCTCAACCATCAGCTCCCGGCCGTCTTCATCGATCACGCTGCTGTGCAGCTCTGAGCGGCGCAGATCGACGGCGAATCGATGTTCACCGTACCTCATCACGCAGGCAACCACCCAGTGATCGATATAGGGTGTGTTGTCGGCAGAGCGAACAATGATCTGCGCCTCGACCTCGGTGTTCACCAGACTGATCGTGGGCTCTGCCGGCAAAGTCATCGAGCCGCTGGGTATCGCCACACTCAATTCGTTGGCAAGAGCCTGGGCAGACTCTTCCGGCACCGCAGGCATGTCGAACATCAACGGCAACAACCGAGCATCGAAGTCGACTGCCAATGTGCCGATGACATTGCGATCAACGTCGACATAACAGGGAGGTTCGGTGAACAGGGGATACCAGTTTTCGACATCGTCCAGTGAGAGTTGCAGCCGTCGCGACGTCGTACCCTCCTCCGGCAACCAATGCGTACGCAAATCCTGCGACGCCCCTTCAACCACGCACACATCTCGACGGTCCCCCAGAAACAACCTTCCGGATTCCACCAGCATCTGTACGGCCGATGCGCCCAGGCGCCCGGTCAGGACAAACGGTGGTGAAAGATCCAGACTGGCGCGCTGACCATTATTGATGACCATTGAGCGCACCAGTTCAATCAGCGTGTTGTCTTCCGGCAACGCCCCGTAACCGTGAAAATGGCTGTAGCTGTTGATCTTGTATGTGCGGCCCTTGCCCAGGTTGCCGTTCTGCAGATATCTGGACGTAAGGACCGTCAGACTGCCACCTAGAAGATGTCCTGCCGAATTGGACATGGGCGCCAGGCTGTATACGATGCACTCCTGACGGCCGCTCGTGTTTCCACGTCTCTTGTTGTCCTGAATGACCTGGAAATCATTGAAGCGCTTTCGCCAGAGATCCAGCGGCGACTCGGTCGGCCCCGGCGCTGCCGAACCGGCCTGCTCGGCATCCAGTTTTGACAACTGCAACAGCAGTGCCGCCGCATGCTTGCAATCGAACTCGACGGGGCAGTCGCAAAAACACAGCACCTTGTGACCGTGACCACTGATTCGAGCCAGATAGGGATCGGGAGCGGTGCCCTGCACCTCTCCCGTGAGCGTACCGCTCTCTTCCGACCAGTTCAGATACAGCACATCACCTGAGGCCAGAATCCCTCGCGCGCGTTCGAGCGTCTTTCGGGTGAACACTTGCCCGAGTTCGGTGATGCCCAGTTCCTGAAGCGCCGATTTGTACCACGTCATGCGTTACGAACTATCTGCTGCCGAGGCTCGACGATATCGTTTTTGGCAGTCGTGCGCCATCACGCCATCCATCCACCGACGGCCTTGATTTCCAGAAATTCCTCCAGTCCCCACTTGCCACCTTCCCGTCCATTACCGGATTGCTTGTAGCCACCGAAGGGGGATCCCGCCGAACGCGCCTTGCCATTGATATCGACCATGCCGGAACGCAATCGTCTGGCCACTCGGCGAGCTCTTTCAGGATCCTGCGTCTGTATGTAGTTGGTCAGCCCGTAAGCCGTATCGTTGGCAATGGCGATGGCCTCTTCTTCCGTATCGAAAGGCATCATGGACAACACGGGTCCGAAAATCTCCTCGCGCATGATGCTCATGTTGTTGTGGCAATCGGCGAAGACAGTCGGGCGCACGAAATACCCACGCTCCAACCCGTCCGGCCGCCCCGGACCACCTGCCAGTAGTCGCGCACCGTCTTCGCTGATACCGCGCTGGATCATCTCCTGTACCTTGTCGAACTGCATCTGGCTGACCAGGGGGCCAATGTGATTCCCACGCTTCTCGGCCAGATCCACAGTTGTCCTTTCAGCCTGTTCCCGGGCTTCGGTGAGCGCCTCTTCATAGCGCGAGCGTTCAACCAGCATGCGGGTGGGTGCATTGCATGACTGCCCGGTATTGTTGAAGCAACCGGCCACTCCCTGCCGCACGGCACCCTCGGGAGCATCGGCAAAGATGATATTCGCCCCCTTGCCACCCAGCTCCAGCGACACACGTTTGAGACTGTCTGCAGCATTTCTGGAGATGGCGATGCCGGCACGAGACGAACCGGTGAACGAGATCAAGGCGATATCCGGATGCCCCGACATCATGGTACCAACCCCGGGTCCATCGCCATTGACCAGATTGAAGACACCGGCAGGCACACCTGCTTCGTGCAGCACTTCAGCAAACAGCATGGCGGACAATGGCGACAGTTCCGAAGGTTTCAGCACCATGGTGCAACCCGCTGCCAGGGCAGGCATGACCTTCAGGGCAATCTGGTTCATCGGCCAGTTCCACGGGGTGATGAGACCACAGACACCAATCGGTTCGTAGATGATGCGGTCCTCCGGCGTGTCCGAACGCAGCTCCTGCTCGAATTCGAAATTCTCCAGTGCCTGGATGAAGGCTTCAATATGATAGGTGCCTGAACCGGACTGTGAACTCTCGGCCATGTCGATGGGAGCACCCATCTCGCGGCTGATGATTGCTCCCATCTCATCGCTGCGAGAACGATAGACAGACAGGATGCGCTTCATCAATTCCAGCCGCTCGCTCTTTGCTGTCATCGACCAGCTGACGAATGCGCGTCTCGCAGCAGAAACGGCAGACTCCAGATCAGCTTCACTTCCCAGCGAGATGGTCGCGAACGCCTCCTCTGTGGACGGGTTGATGATATCCAGTGGGCTTCCGGAGATTGGATCCACCCAGCTGCCATCTATGTAAAATTTACTCGTGTTCATGCTACTGGAATCCAACGGGAGGGGGAGAAGATGAAGCCTGGGTACTTCAGGTAACCAGGCAGTGGCGGCTTGCAACCACGGGCGTGATTCTATCGAAGATCGGTGGGCGGGTTCAAACGCGCCAATGAGTAAAGCCGGCCGATCACGAATCGAATTGGCGCTTTCACTGCTGGGGAATCGTCATTCTCGTCGACGACTATCGACATCCACATGAGGTTTTCAGCAGGAACACCTGGTGTAAAACAGCCTGACAATGCCCGCGTGTCAACGTTTCAGGACATCGGCGTGTGCTCCGACCAGCGCACTGACACGGCATGAACACTAGCGTCGATAGCTGACGGCGCCGGATCGGCCAGCAAATTCTGGTGACATTGTTTTACAACTGTAACC
The DNA here is from genome assembly GCA_947492525.1 of uncultured Granulosicoccus sp. Lineage (GTDB taxonomy): Bacteria > Pseudomonadota > Gammaproteobacteria > Granulosicoccales > Granulosicoccaceae > Granulosicoccus. The sequence continues at coordinate 18,388 of CANLNQ010000026.1, read as the reverse complement.
GTGAACTGCCAGCGCAATGCGGCGCTCTGATGCCAACCAACCGACAATTGCAGATCAGGCCTCAATGCTGCCAGTGCCCAGGTGCTCCGGCTCATCACCGATTTCTGCCATCTTTTTCTCCAGCTTGCGGGTCATTTCCAGAACGATATCGGCATAGGCCAGGTCGCCGTGGACGTTGAACAGCTCCAGCGGATCCTTTTCGCAGTCGAACAGTTCCCATTCACGGTCCTCGCCACCATGATTGGTACCCGGCAGCTCATAGCCTTCGTTGTACCAGTAGATCAGTTTGTAACGCTGATCCCGAATGCCGTAGTGCGAGTAGGCGTTGTGGTCCGGATCGCGATGCATCCAGTAGCGATGATAGGCAACCTCCGACCAGTCCTCGGGTACGTCACCTTTGAGCAAGGGCTGGATGCTCTTGCCCTGCATGTAGCTGGGTATCGTCAATCCCGCAAGCTCGAGAAAGGTCGGTGCAAAATCCACATTGCAGATGATGTTCTCGCACACACCACCGGCCTTGATCTGCTCGGGATAGCGAATCAGGAACGGCATCTGGAAGGATTCCTCATACATGAACCGCTTGTCATACCAGCCATGCTCGCCCAGAAAGAATCCCTGATCAGAGGTGTAGATGACAATGGTGTTGTCAGCCAGATCGTTCTCCTCCAGATAGTCCAGAACACGACCGACGCTTTCATCAATCGATTCGATGGTGCGCAGATAGCGTTTGAGATATCGCTGATACTTGAAATGGCTGAGCGCCTGTTGCGACTCGAAGGTGTAGACCTCACCCGTATCCTTGTCGATCAGTCGCAGGCCGGAAACATCCTCCGGGTTGGGCACCTTGCGATTGGTACTGCTGCGCATGGTGCGCTCCCCGACCTCCGCGCCGCCTTCGGGCTGCACGAGACCCAGGTCGGCATACTTCATGTCATCCTTGATTCGCATCTTCGCTTCGGATGCGGCCTTCGCCCGGTTCTTGTAGTCATCGTCGAACGTGGCCGGAATCTCGATATCCTCCTGATACAGCCCTCGGTTTTTCGGATGCGGTTCCCATTCCCGATGCGGTGCCTTGTGGTGGCACATCAGAAAGAAGGGCTTCGATTCATCTCGTTGCTCCAGCCAGTTCAGACTCTTGTCGGTGATGACATCCGTCGCATAACCGGGCACCTCGATCTCCTCGCCCATCTCGATCATCAGCGGATCGAAATACTCCCCCTGCCCCGGCAGGACCGACCAGAAGTCGAACCCTGAAGGTTCATGCTGCCGTCCTTCTCCCAGATGCCATTTGCCGATGATGGCCGTCTGGTAGCCCCCCGTACGCAGATGCTTGGCGACATTGGGCAGGCGGTTGTCGATAGGTGTATCGAGCGTCGAGACGCAATTGACGTGGTTGTAGGTGCCCGTCAGGATCGCCGCCCTGCTCGGCGTGCAGATGGAATTGGTGACATAGCAGTGGTCGAACCGCATGCCCTCCGTCGCCAGACGATCCAGGTTCGGAGTCTGGTTGATGCCTGCGCCGTAGCAACTGATCGCCTTGGAGGCGTGATCATCGGCCATGATGAAAACGATATTGGGTTGCTTGCTCATACTTGCAGTGCCTTTTTGCTGTCGTGATCAAACGCGTGTAACTGTTCGGGATTCAGCCGAACCGCCAGCTGCTGTCCCTGTTCCGGATAATCGACTCCATTGACACGTGCGGTCATGGTTTCACCGCACACCGACAGAGTCAGCAAGGCGTCAGCGCCCAGCAGCTCTGCCAGCATGACCTTGCCCGGCAGTATCCAGGGGTCATCACCCACCGCGGAGGCATCCAGAATGGTCATGTGTTCAGGTCGAATTCCGACGCGTATCGTGTTCGCCCCCTTCGTATCGAAGCCCGGCAGTCGGGGTAATACAAGTTGCGACTCGTTCGAGCGCCAACTGCCATCGGCGGCACTTTGCATGGTCATCAGATTCATCGCCGGACTACCGATGAATCCGGCCACGAACTCGGTAGCAGGCTTGTCGTATACCTCACGCGGTGTGCCTACCTGTGCAATCACGCCACCGTCCATGATCACGATGCGATCTGCCAATGTCATGGCCTCTACCTGGTCATGGGTGACATAGACAGAGGTCACACCCAGTCTGTCGTGCAATTCCTGTAGCTCCATACGCATCTTCACCCGCAATTTGGCATCCAGGTTCGACAGGGGCTCGTCGAACAGGAATACCTCGGGTGTACGCACGATGGCTCGACCAATCGCCACCCGCTGACGCTGTCCCCCAGACAGTGAGCCCGGCTTTCGATCCAGATACGCAGTCAGGCCCAGCATGTCGGCAACGCCAGCGATGCGCTCCTCTATCTCGGCCTTGGGCATCTTCTGCAGCTTGAGCGCCATGCCCATGTTCTCGGCTACTGTCTTGTGCGGGTACAGGGCATAGTTCTGGAAGACCATCGCAACGCCGCGGTTCTTCGGATCGACGTTATTCATTCTGGCATCCCCGATGAGCAGATCACCACGGGTGATGCTCTCGAGCCCCGCGATCATTCTCAGCGTGGTGGACTTGCCGCAACCTGACGGACCCAGCAGAACCAGAAACTCACCATCGCGGATCTCCAGATTGAAGGCTTCGACCGCCACGGCGCCGCCGTAGGATTTACCGATCTGTTGAAGTGAAACGTTTGCCATTATCTGTGCTCCTACTTGCCCGAACCGGCCGTGAGGCCGCCGAGAATCTGTTTCTGGAATATCGCGGTGATGACAAGAACCGGAATGATCGCGATGACCGTGGCGGTCGAAATGGTTTCCCAGGGGAAGGCGAATTCTCCGGGGTACAGGGAAATTCCCACCGGTGCCGTGCGCATCGCATCCTGCGTCATCAGCACCAGAGAGAGAGGAAACTCGTTCCAGGAGAAGATGAACACGATGAGCCCCGTTGCCACGAAACCGGGCCAGGACAAGGGCAGAATGATGGAGAAGAAGATGCGCAGAAAACCCATGCCGTCCAGACGCGCCGCCTCCTCGATTTCCACCGGCAAGGTGCGAAAGTAGCTGGCCAGCATCCACACCGTGTAGGGCAGGAACAGCCCCGTGTGAGCCAGAATCAACCCGGTGAAGCTGTTCAGCAGCCCCAGGTTCAGGAATGTCTGAAACAGGGCCGGCAACAGGGCAATGGGCGGAAACATCGACACCGACAGAATGATGACCATCAACACCCCGGCAAAGCGCATGCGCAGCCGCGACAGAGCATAGCCAGCGAGGCCCCCGACAGACAGGGTCAGCACCGTACAGCCAACACCGACAATGAAGCTGTTCAGTACATAGCGCAACAGCTCGGGCGTCTCGGTGAAGATGGACCAGTAGTTCTGAAAGGTCAGCGGATCGGGCCAGTACTGCACCGGCCAGGAATAGATGCCAGCGGTATTCTTCAACGACGTCAGTACCAGCCAGACGATCGGGAAAAAGGAGATCACCACCGACAGGCCAACCAGTGAGTAGAGGATGATGCGTGGACGCTTGTTCATGTATCAGTCCTTGTGTCGCAGGGTGAAGATGTAGAGAAGGCTCAACAGAAAGATGACGGCAAATTGCACCACCACGATGGCGGAACCGGCGTTGAATTCGACAAACTCGAAGATCACCTTGTAGGCATACAGGGACAGGGTTTCGGTGGCGGAATCAGGCCCACCGTCAGTCAGGCTGAATGGCAATTCGAACGTTCTGAGCGCATCCATTGAACGAATGATCAGGGCTACCATGATCGAACCCTTGAGCAGCGGCAATGTGATTTCACGAAACTCCTGCCAACGACTCATGCCATCCATGCGACCGGCTTCGTACAGGTCACGAGGTATCGACTGAAGACCGGCGAGAATGATCAGGGCCATGAATGAACTGGTCTTCCAGACCGACACGATCACCATCGACGCCATGGCCAGGGTCTCGTCTCCCAGCCAGTTGACCGGTTCGCCGATGATCCCGGACTCCAGGCCCACCGCGTTGAACAGACCATAGTCCGCGTTGTACATCCATCGCCAGATCAGGGCATTCAAGGCCGTCGGCAGCGCCCAGGGAAACAGGACCGCCAGACGAGCCAGGCCCTTGCCATGGAAGGACTCGTTCATCAACAAGGCCAGCCCGACACCCAGAACAAGCTCCAGCGGGATGGATATGGCGGTGAATATCAGGGTGACGGACAAGGAGCGCCAGAACCTTTCGTCATCCATCAACGCTGCGTAGTGTTCCAGTCCGACGAACCGGTAAGGCTCGAAACCATCGACGCTCGACTGTCCGACACTCAGCACGATGGACTGCACCACCGGATAGACCAGAATCAGCGCGATGACCAGAAATGTCGGCGTGACGAAGCCGATACCGACGAACTGGGTTCGCCGTTCAAGGGTGTTGAAAGCGTTCAAGGCAACGGGTTCCCCGGGGGAAAGGTTCGCCAACGCTGGCGAACAGGTGTGCGATGCGACAGGTATCCACGCTTGGCAGAGACCTGCCATGACCGATCGACCAGGCGCAAGCGGCCCGCCCGGTCAACGGCTTGTCGTGCGACTACTTCGCCAGCAATTTCTCGATCTTCGCCTGTGCATCGTTCAGCGCTTCTTCTACCGTTTTCGACTGATGCAAGGCACTGGTGATGGCAACCTGCATGGCATCAGAGACCTTGGGATAGAGACTGCCCGTACCGGCTGAAGGGCGAACGACACCGGCGGCATAGGCCTTGCCGAATTTCTGCAGTACCTCATCGTCCTGCATGGCCGGATCATCATAGACATTCATCAATCCGGGACTCTTGGACGCGTTGACTGCGGCCGAGAGCTGCATCTCGTAGCTGGTCATGTGCTTGAGCAGCTTGATGGCAGCATCGCGATGCTCGGTATTGGCATTCACGGCGAGCAGAAAGCCCCCCATGGCCGTGGCTGGAGCGCCTTCATGACCTTCGAAATAAGGGTTTCGTGTAAAGTCGAACTTGCCCTTGACCGGGCTGTCATCTGCGCTGAGTGGTGCATAGACAAAATCCTGAACCATCATGAAGACAGCCCTGCCCTGCTGGAACAAGGTCCGCGCATCATCGGGGCGCATATTGAGAATGGACTCGGGTACGATCTTGTGCTTGTACAACATGTCCACCATGGTTTGCGTGGCTTCAATGGCCTCGGGGGAATTGACACGGACTTGCCCGTTCTCATCGAAAAAGGTGGCACCGTTGGCATACGTGAAGGACAACCAGTTCATGAACAGACCCTCGATCTTGGCCCACATGGAGACAAAACCTGTCAGGTCCGGATCATTCTCGCCAGCAAGGATCGCGGTGGAGGCACTGATGACCTCTTCCCAGGTTTGGGGAACAGCCAGGTCGTACTTCTCCAGCAGATCGCTGCGATAGAAGAACTGAGTACCGTCGACATAGAGTGGTACGCCGTAGAGTTCGCCATCAACGGTAGCGGCCTCCTTGAAAGAGGCATTGAAATTACCAAGCTCCTCTTCCGAGAACGCATCCCCGATCGGGCCGATCCAGCCGCGTTGTGCAAATTCGCCAGGCCAGATGACGTCGACTGCAAACACATCCGGTGTCGAACTTCGAGCCATGAGGCTGGTGACATAGAGTTTTCTCGACTCGCTGGGCACGTCCGAGATCTTCAACCATTCAACCTTGATATCCGGATTATCCGCCTCGAAGCTTTCAATGGCAGGTCCGACCGCGGCACCATAGCCACGCGAGCCGATGGACAATACCAGGTCTTCAGCAACCGAGACTCCGGAGAGCAGCAAGGTGGATGCGGTGGTGAGCGCAATAGCGCTTTTCTTGACGAGATTCATGAGTTCCTCCAGTGGATAATCAGGACTAGCCGGTCTACTGTGGTGAGGAGACAGACTGCAAACCCTCGTGCGACTGGCTGTTGGCACTGACCAGTTCCAGCTGCACTCGGGTACTTTCCAGCGTTTCCCGTATTCGAGCGACATGCTCGTCTTCGTCCCTGACGGGAATGGCTGCTTCGGCCACCGTAAGCAGCGAGACAAGCTCGCCTCCCGGTGACGCTATTGCGATGGAAAAACGTCTGATGCCCTTGGCATTGCCGAGCATGTCGTATTGCATCGCCTGTCGATCTGTTGCCAGGATGCGCTCACGCGCTTCGGCCCAATCCAGTCGCTTGCCCTGCACCCCTACCTCGTGAAAGCTGGACAAGTCCCAACTGCTTTCGATGTCTTCGATTCGGCAATAGGCCAGGGCCAGGCGCGATATCGAATCGAGTTCATAGGTGGAGCGTACATAGCCGGGATGGGCTCGTAGCTTGATGGGTTGCAAAGGGTGTTCATCGGTGACATGCCACAGGAGACTGTGACCGCGCAGCAGAATGATTTCGGAAGCCGATTGCAGACTGGCAGAAATGGCTGCGCAGGCCTGGCGCAACTGAATGGGCGAAATATGGCCGATACCGATACGCCGCTCGAACGAGAAGTTCGGTAGCAGTCGTCCTTCCGGCGTCGAGTACACATAGCCCGTCTGCTCCATCTCGCTCAGCAGCCGATAGACCGTGGATGACGGCAAGCCCACACGCTCGACGATTTCCGCCTTGCTGAAGCCGTTGCTCGGTGCATCGGACAGAGATTCTGCCAACCTCAGGATACGAACGAAATTCTTGGACACGATTATTCCCATATCTGAGAAATTTGATTCTCATTATAGAGAAAACATCCTTCATGTCAACAGCGTCAAGACGGATGAATGGGACTGCCTGACGGGATGGCCGTCACAACGTGCGGCAACAGCTCTGGTAGCATCGGGCACTTCGAGCAGTTCTCCAGTCGGTCTGCCGCCACTTCCGAAAGCGGTGACGACACACCGATCACGACATTCCACCTTCCAACCGAGCCGCGCCGCGAACCGCTATGCCGACACCTGCAACACCTGTCTTCGAAAGCCCGGAATTCCTGCAGAAACACATTCAGTCGATACTGGATTTCTACGAGCCAAGAGTCATCGGCCCTGAAGCGGGTTTGCGTTCCTGCTTTCTGGACAACGGCGATTGCTTCGACCCGCACAGCCGACAGCTGGTGGGCTCTGCACGCTATGTTGTCAACTACGCAATGGCGTATCGCCTGTACGGCGCCGAACATCACAGAGAGTGGGCTGTACGCGGACTGAATTACCTGACCGAGGTGCATCGTCAGCCGAATGGCCGCTACGTCTGGTTGCTCGAGAAAGATGCCATCGTTGATGATCGAGTCATGGCCTATGGTCACGCCTTTGTGTTGCTGGCGGCAGCCTCATGCGTTCGCGCCGGTATCGATACGGCTCTGCAGACGCTGCATGAGGTATTCGACTTCATGGAGCGGTATTTCTGGGATGCCGGTGACGGCGCCTATGCCGATGAGAGGAATGCAAGCCTGGACACCCTTGATCCTTACCGCGGGCAGAATGCCAATATGCACATGTGTGAAGCCTTGCTGGCAGCCTGGCAGGCAACGCGGGAATCCCGTTTCCTGGACCGGGCCGAACAGCTGGCGCATCGGTTCGCCTTCGAACTTGCCGAACAATCGGACGGTCAGATCTGGGAGCACTATGACAGCAACTGGCAAGTCGACATGCAGTTCAACATCGACAAGCCGAATGATCGCTACAAACCCTGGGGATTTCAGCCTGGCCATCAGGTGGAATGGAGCAAGTTGCTGCTCATACTGAATGAAGAACGCGCTGATGAGAAGTGGTTGCCCAAGGCGCGCTCGCTGTACGAGGGAGCGATGCAATCAGGATGGGATGAGCAATACGGCGGACTTGTCTATGGGGTTGCACCCGATGGCAGCTTCTGTGCTGCCGAGAAATACTTCTGGGTGCAATCCGAAGCGTTTGCAGCGGCCTGGCGGCTCTACAGGCTGACCGGGGAGCCGCGATTTCTCGACGACTATCGACGTATCTGGCAATGGAGCTGGACCTATCTGGTGGACAATCGGTACGGGGCCTGGTTTCGTGTCCGTAACCGGGACGGCTCGCCGGTTGATGACAGAAAATCACCGTTGGGCAAGACCGATTACCACACCATGGGAGCCTGCTGGGACGTGCTGTCACAAGCTGTGGAAGAATGAGCAATTCGTACGAGACGCAAGCTTTTCAGCTACCATGAGTGGCTGCGACGAACGGGCGCAGCATGTCGATTTTCAGCAGCGAAAACGCCCGGATCGGGCGATCTCGAGTCGAGTATCAAACGTACAAGAATCAGGTACCACCCGGCATTCCCAGACGATGATCAGATGAACCCGCCATGAGCAACGAAAGCGCCACACGCTGGCCAAGACATGTCGACCTGAAGAGAAAGGAAGCGGGTGCAAGCGCGGGTGCAAGCGCGGGTGCAAGCGCGGGTGCAAGCGCGGGTGCAAGCGCGGGTGCAAGCGCGGGTGCAAGCGCGGCTGCAAGCGCGGGTGCAAGCGCGGCTGCAAGCGCAGGAGCCGGCGCGGCTGCAAATACGGCTGCCCACACAACTGCGGGCGCGGGTTCGATTGTGTCCGATTCTGCCGGCACACATCTGTTGATCGACTGCTGGGAGGCAAGCCGTCTGGACGATATCGCGCATATCGAAGCCACCTTGCGTGAGGCTGTCGACATCAGCGGCGCCACCCTCCTGCATATCCACCTGCACCACTTCACGCCCAATGGTGGGGTGTCGGGTGTGGCCGTTCTGGCTGAGTCGCACATCAGCATCCATACCTGGCCGGAACGCGATTACGCCGCTCTGGACGTCTTCATGTGCGGTGATACCCACCCGCAGGACACCCTGCCGGTCTTCGCCCGGGCGTTTGTTACTGACAATATCCAGATCAGCACCCATCAACGAGGTGCCAGCGCAGAGTCCCTGCACAATTCGCCTGCAGCAGCCCGGGGAACAGCCTCATGAATCTGCTACGCCCCATGCAAACGGCCGATATAGACGCCGTGGTGGACTTGATCGACGGTCACGACGAGGATGATGCCGAAGATGCTCGCGCCGGCTTTACCGGCAGCGACGGCATCGACGATTATTTCGTCCTGGAAATCGATGGTCGCGTCATCGGTGTAACCGGCTTTCGCACTCCGCCAGCCTGCGAGCAGACTCACTGGCTTTCATGGACCTACGTTCACGAGGAATACGTCAACAAGGGACATGGCCGGCGCATGCTCGGCGACATGTTGCAGCACCTCAAGGATCTGGGCGGCCGCAAGGTGTTTGTCAAGGTCAGCGACTATGCCGAAATCGATGAATCCGGGGACCGTGTGGAAACCTATGCGGCCGCGTTGCACCTGTACAAGAGCATGGGTTTTGCGGTGGAACTCACGCACAAGGATTACTACGATGCTGGTGAGGCCATGATCGTGCTGGGCCTGCGCCTGCAAGATGGCGGCGCAGGCTTCAAGGACGCCGATTTCGGCGATGCGACCTTCTCCGATCTTGGCAGCGCACCGCTTCTGCAGGCTCGCCCCGTCCAGTTCAATGCCGTGTTCGAGATCGCGGAAACAGACGGCGCCTTCAGTTTTGGCTGGAGTGATGAAGGCAAGAAGATGTTTTCCGTCGAAGATGTGGAACTCGGTCTGCAAGAGGTGAAAAAACGCGATGGACGTGCCGTTTTTCTGTCTTTTCCCTCAGACTACAAGGATATCGATGAACGGCTGTTCGCCGCCGGTTTCCGAAACTCAGGAGTACTCGATGATTATTTCGAAGACGGTATTCACGAACAACACTACACCTACAACTTCCCTCAGGAATTGCTACTCGGACATGAATAGATCAGCCATCGGCGGCAGACTGACTGCCATCGCTCTTTTTTCTTCCATGGTACTGGCAGGCTGCGGCGTGCAGTCCACTGCCGAGCCTCGCGTGGATCTCGATCGCGTGATGAATATTGCCGGAGAGACCATGAACAGCTTCGACGCGCGTGCCAGCAATGTCACCGAGGAGAATGCGATGAACGAGTTTTCCGTATTGCTCGGCTACGACCTGAACGATGCCCAGCCTCCTCTGTACGACGGGTATATCGGTGTCGCACCTCAGGAAGATGGCTCGCTGCTGGGCTTCAACGACGCCGATAGCGACAGCACATTCGACGGTGGCGAAGAGGAGCTGTTCAAGGTGGAAGTGGACACGGAAAACAATCGGCTACTGGCCTCCTCCGAAGGCGTGGTACAGGAAGGTGGCGGTTTTTCCATGGGTGGCCTGTTCATGGGCATGATGCTGGGCAATATGCTCAGTCGTCAGCGTAGCGCCGGTGTCAATCCCGCCTCGCGCAAGGCGGGCCCTGCTCCCAGCGCCCGCTCACGTGCCGGTTCGGGCAGCCATTCCATCGGCAAATAGCCACCTCTCTCGCAGGCAGGTGTCGGGCACCGCATGCCCGTCATCTGCCTTCGGAACTCTTCCACCCACGTATTTTCGATGACGCGATGAAGATGGCAACGACGCGCTGAAGCGGCGCTGACACACGACTCATCCGTCGTATATACCTCGCCCCCATCGTTTCAATTTCATCGTGACACAACCCCAATACGCCGAGTTCAGCGCACGCCAGACGTCCGTCCTGTTACTGTCGATTCTGATCGTGGCCCTGTGCGGCATTGCCTATCAGCTGATCATCAGTACCGTCTCCAGCTACCTGCTGGGGAACAGTGTCTACCAGTTTTCACTCACCATCGGCTTCTTCATGTTCGCGATGGGTGTCGGCTCCTATCTGTCAAAGATGCTCAGCGAGGATCTGCTCACGAATTTCATCGGGATAGAGATAGCGATTTCGCTGGTCGGCGGCGTCTGCAGCCTGCTGCTGTTACTGGCCTTTCCCTTTGCCCGGGCCTTGTACGAAACCACCATGTTCAGCCTGATCTTCATCATCGGGGCACTGGTGGGCATGGAGATACCGGTACTCACGGGCATACTGACGCACAAGCAGGGTATCCGCGACTCCATTGCCAACGTCATGTCGCTGGATTACATCGGTGCTCTGATAGGCGCCGTTGCCTTTCCCCTGTTTCTGTTGCCGCATCTGGGGCTGATTCGCTCCTCCTTTGCGATCGGGCTCATCAGCATCTTCACGGCGCTGATCAATATCTGGTTCTTTCGCCGGCAGTTGAAGTCACCCCGGCTGATGGCCTGGCTGAGCCTTGCCGTACTTGTATTGCTGGTCGGCTTCACCCTGTTCGGTAGCCAGCTGAGCAGCTTTGCCGAGAAGCACCTGTATTTCGATCAGGTGATCTACCAGAAGCAGACGCAATACCAGCGTATCGTCGTGACCGAATCCGTCTCACGCAACGATACGCGCCTCTTCATCGACGGGCATATCCAGTTTTCATCGCGCGATGAATACCGCTATCACGAGTCCCTGGTCCACCCTGTCATGAGCGCGCCCGGTAGCCGCTCCCGCGTACTGGTACTCGGCGGCGGCGATGGTCTGGCAATTCGTGAATTGCTCAAATACGAGGATGTAGAGCAGATCGACCTGGTGGATATCGATCCGGAGATGACCCGTATCAGCCGCACCCTGCCCATGCTGGCTGACATGAACGAACACAGTCTCGACGACCCACGGGTCACGGTCTACAACGAGGATGCCTTCAGTTTCATCAATCAGGCTGGCGTACTCTACGATCGGGTCATCATCGACATGCCGGATCCGCACAACGAGGCGATCAACAAACTGTACTCGCGTGAGTTCTACACGATGATTCGCAAACGCATGTCCCCTGAGGCTCTGGTGGTAACCCAGAGCTCATCACCGTTCTTCACCCGCAAGACATTCTGGAGCATTCGCAATACGCTGGACAGCATCTTCCATGACACGACCAGCTATCAGGTCAGCATTCCTTCATTCGGCCTCTGGGGATTCAATATGGGTAGCGCCGGGCCCAGTATCCCCGAGAATCTGAGTTTTTCGGTACCCACCCGATTCATGACCGAGGATGTCATGCAGGCCGCCCGTGTTTTCGGCAAGGACACACAGCCGCTGGACGTACCGATCAATTCGATACTCGAGCCACGCTTGTATCAACTCTACCTGCAGGATCTGCAATCGTAGTCTGTTTGCATGATCGCTGGTGGTCCCGATCCGTCGCAGGCTGAACGGCACAGCCCGGGCGTAGCCGAACCATCCATGAAAACGAATGGCATGGCCATGCCCTGACGCATGTCATCGGGATTTACTCGCGAAGGGAATCAAACGTCGACGTGCTGTCGCCACTTGCCTTCACGAAACGCCTGCAGCGCCTTTCGCGCTCGACTGCTGTTGACCTCTTCATCCTTGTTGCGAAATCCACTTCGCAGAAACTGGTGAAAACCCTCCAGATTCTTCGCACTGCTCTGATTCGATCGGTAGAAACCCATCGACCACCCGTCGAAGTCGCGGTGATCGACTTCGCCACGAAACAGTACTTGCGTTTCCGTGTGACGCGAATCCTGACCGATCTTGTTGTAGATTTCCTCAACCTGCTTCTGCTCACCTTCCAGAGCCTGTATGAAAGAGCCCTCGTGAAAGAGCAACATACCGGACACGCCTCGCTCTTCATTCCTGACCCGTGCCAGAGCCAACAACTCCTGCAGTTCCTCTTCGGTGAAATCATGCGTCGCTGCACTGATGTAGAGAAGCTGAAATGCTGTCTGTGGTTCTTCCGCAACAGCGACTTCTTCGTCCACGCCGTCTACTGAACCGATGGTATCAATTTCCACTAATAAAGCCTCCTGTGTCGCACTGGACAAGGTATCGGCAGAGGCCCTTATTGAATACCGTTCAATTGTTCTGAATTACGCCACTGTTCAGGTTGTAACGTGAAATCGCATCACAGGCCAGGCGAAGTCTTCCATGCACTTCAAACCTGGCAGACCGGTTTCAGTGTTCTGGTACCGGCGTTTCAGGGACCGGTGTCACAGGCGTGCCGGTCTGGAACCAGGACACGACATTGTCCACGACCAACTGCCCCATGGCGTTACGACAGGGAACACTGGCAGAACCCACGTGTGGCAGCAAAACAACATGCTCCATGTCAATCAGTTCCTGCGGTACATTGGGTTCATCGGCGAACACATCCAGACCCGCCGACAGAATGACCTTGTCCTGCAAGGCCTTGATCAGTGCGGGTTCATCGACGACAGACCCACGAGCCACATTGACCAGAATGCCATTCGCCCCCAGCGCTTCCAGAACCTCGCGATTGATCAGGTTCTGAGTAGCCGGCCCACCGGGTACGATGACGATCAATGTGTCGACATCTGCAGCCATTGTCAGCAGCTTGTCGTAGTAGGTATAGGAGACGTGGTTTCGTTGCGTACGCGTGTGGTAGACAGGTGTCACGCCGAAGGCTTCGAGACGACGGGCGATGGCTTCGCCGATACGGCCCATGCCGATGATGCCGACCTTGCGGCCCTGTAGCGAGGATGGCGTCAATGGAAATGATTCACTGACCCACGAGCCTTCGCGAACAAAGCGATCGGCCTGCGGCAACTGACGTATGGTCATCAGCAACAAGGCAAGCGTGGTGTCAGCCACCTCTTCGTTCAGCACATCCGGTGTATTGGTCACGATCACACCGAGTTCGGCTGCTGCGGGTGCATCGACCTTATCGTAGCCTACCCCGAAATTGGCCACGATCTGCAGATTGGGCAGCGCCTCCATGTAGGCACGATCGACAACGGCTCCCTGCGTGACGACCGCTCTCACACGTTCGGCACACTCGGCCAGTACAGCCGCCGCATCGTCGGCTTCTGCCAGTTCGACCAACTCATAGCGAGCGGATAGCTGCTCTGTAATGAGCGAAGGAAGCGGTGCGGGAGCAAGAACAGTTGGCTTGGGCATTGGTATCAGCAACTCCTGTAGAAGAGGCCCGAGAGCCTCTCGTCGACGAAAACGGTAGTCGCTGTGGGTGGCACCACGACAGTGCGCTTCAGACAGCGATGAACGATTGTAACCTGTCCAAGGCGTACGAGCGAGCGGACCGATTCACCACGCGATCTCAATCTTCGGGCAGATTGGCCAGTCGTGCATCCCGCCCCTGCAATCGCTCCTGACGCTTGAAAGCCAGAGCTGCCAGCAACACACCCAGTGCAACGATGCCGATGATGATGGTGGCCAGAGCGTTGATATCGGGGCTGACCCCGAGGCGTACTTTCGAGAAGATCACCATGGGCAGGGTACTGGCGCCGGGTCCTGAAACAAAGCTGGCGATGACCAGATCGTCGATGGACAGCGTGAAAGCCAGCAACCAGCCGGAGATCAGGGCCGGTGCCACGATGGGCAGTGTGATGGCGAAGAACACCTTCAGCGGCCGCGCACCCAGGTCCATGGCCGCCTCCTCCAGTGACGGGTCCATATCAGCCAGTCGTGACTGGACGATAACAGCCACGTAGGCCATGGAGAACGTGATGTGGGCAATGGTCACTGTCGTGATACCTCGACCATTCGGCCAGCCAGTCATTTTCTCCAGCGCGATGAAAAACAGCAGTAGAGACAATCCGGTGATGATTTCCGGCATCACCAATGGGGCCATGCTCATGCCTGCCAGCAAGGTGCGACCGCGAAAACGCCGCATGCGCGCCAGCACGAAGCCGGCGATGGTGCCCAGTACCACCGCCGCGCAGGCACTCATGACGGCTATACGCAGACTCAGCAATGCGGCGTCGATGATCTGCTGATTGCGAAACAGCTCGCCATACCATTTGGTGGAAAAGCCGCTCCAGACCGTGACCAGCTTGGATTCGTTGAATGAATAGATGATCAGCGACAGAATGGGGATATACAGGAAGGCCAGCCCCAGCGCCAGACAAACGGGCAGAAATCGGATGCGTCCCAGAATCGACTTCATGTCTGTGCCTGCCGATTCTGGTAATGCTGAAACAGCATGATGGGAATCACCAGAAAGACAAGCATGGCAATGGCGACAGCCGACGCCACCGGCCAGTCCCGGTTGTTGAAGAATTCATCCCAGAGCACGCGCCCGATCATCAGGGTATCAGGCCCTCCCAACAGGGAAGGAATCACGAATTCGCCCACGGCCGGAATGAACACCAGCATGGAGCCTGCAATGATACCCGGCAGCGACAATGGCAAGGTGATCAGCAGAAATGCCTTGAAGGGCTTGCAGCCGAGATCAGCCGCCGCTTCCAGCAGATTGACATCAAGTTTTTCCAGGTTGGCGTACAGAGGCAGGATCATGAACGGCAAGTAGGAATAGATGATGCCCAGGTACACGGCGAAATCGGTCTGCATCATGACGATGGGTTCATCGATGATGCCCAGCCCCATCAGCAGATTGTTGATCACACCGTTGTTCTTCAGAATGCCCATCCAGGCGTAGACCCGCAGCAGAAAGGATGTCCAGAACGGCAGAATGACCAGCATCAACAGGATGTTGCGGTTGGCAGGGCTCGAGCGTGCAATGGCGTAGGCCATCGGGTAACCGATCAGCAGGCACATCACCGTGGATACCAGCGCAATGCGCGCCGAGTTCAGGTAGGCAGCGACATACAGATCGTCTTCAACCAGATACAGATAGTTACCGAAGTTCAGTTTGATGCTCATCAGAGCATCGTCTCCCCACTGAATCAGATCGGTGTAGGGTGGTATCGCGGTGGCGTACTCCGCAAAGGATATCTTGAGGACGATGACAAAGGGAATCAGGAAGAACAGCAGGAGCCACAGTAGTGGTATGGCGATGACCGCATTGCGCCCTGTCACCCCTGCGGCGCGCAGCAGACGCGACACCGATTTTCCCGGGGAGACGTGCATGACCGGCTCGAACAATCGCACAAGCCCCTGACCCAGTGGCGTATAGCCCATCCTCATGTCGTGAGAACCAGCGCACTGTAGGGATTCCAGCTCAGATAGACCTCATCCTCCCAGGTGAACTGTCTGGTGTCCCTGTCCAGATTGGGCTGTGTGGCCTGCACCATGACACCGCTTGACAGTCTGATACGGTAAATGGACAGGCTTCCCATGTAAGCCACCTCTTCGATGACGCCGCGGGTCACATTGTCCTCTTGTTCAGGGCTGTCTCGACTGATCTTGATCTTCTCCGGCCTGACCGCTACCGAGACTCGGGATCCTTCGACAATCTGGTTAACGCCATGATCGATATACAGCATGCAGCCCGCTTCAGCGGACTGGATGCGTACATGATCCGCCTCATCCTCAACGACATTGCCTTCAAACAGATTCACCGAACCAATGAAATTGGCCACCAGTCGCGACGATGGATGCTCGTAGATCTCGTTGGGACTACCCACCTGAACGATGCGCCCCTGATCCATGACTCCGATACGACTCGACAGCGTCATGGCCTCTTCCTGATCATGGGTGACGACGACGAACGTGATATCCAGCTCTTCCTGCAGCGTCATGAGCTCGAACTGGGTGTTCTCGCGAAGCTTCTTGTCCAGCGCACCCAACGGCTCATCCAGCAGCAAGAGCTTCGGTCGCTTGACCAGAGCTCGGGCCAGTGCCACTCGCTGGCGCTGACCACCTGAAAGCTGGTGAGGTTTGCGCTTCGCATAGTCACCCAGCTTGACCAGTTCGAGCATGTCGGAAACACGCCTGTCTATCTCGGGCCTGGGCATGCCCTCCTGCTTCAGACCGAAGGCAATGTTGCCCTGTACCGTCATGTGCGGAAACAGTGCATACGACTGGAACATCATGTTGACCGGGCGCTCATAGGGTGGAATGTCTGCCATGTCCACACCGTCGAGCAATATGCGGCCCTCCGAGGCTGCCTCGAATCCTGCCAGCATGCGCAGCAGTGTCGATTTGCCGCAGCCCGAACCACCCAGCAGACAGAACAGTTCAGACTTGTAGATGTCCAGCGAGATGTTATCGACCGCCGTGAAGTTGCCGAATCGCTTGCTCAGATTCTCCAGTTGAATGTAGGGAACGGCTTCGGGATCATTCCATGGCTCCCGAGCCTGTCCCGGCTCATTCGAAGCGGCCGGCGGCCGGCCGGTTGTCGAATCAGCCACGGCCGTTGTCGCCAACCATGACTGCGATGGTGAATGCAATGGCTGCTGATGCCATCACTTGCCGGTCTTGATGGTTGTCCAGGCGCGTGTCAGCGCTCGCGTGAACTTCCGATCGTCAGCCAGATCCGGAAACAGATTCGCCTTCACGGCTTCAGGCGGATAGATGGCTGGATCGGACTTCACTTCGTCATCAACGAACTCCATGGAAGCGGCGTTGCCGTTGGCATAGAACACATAGTTGGAGACGGCGGCGATGACTTCGGGCTCCATCAGATAGTTGATGAACAGGTGGGCATTCTCCGGGTGCGGCGCATCGGCAGGAATCGCCAGATTATCCACCCAGACGACTGCGCCTTCCTTGGGAATGACGTAGTTGACCTCGATACCGTTGTCCGCTTCACTCGCCCGGTCCCTGGCGATCAGCATGTCTCCACTCCAGCCCATCGAAACACAGATCTCGCCATTGGCCAGATCGTTGATGTTCTGTGAGGAATGGAAGTACTTGATGGAAGGACGCAGCTTGAGCATGTGCTCCTCGAACAGTTCCACGTCACTGATCTCGTTGCTCAGCGGATCCTTGCCCAGATACGCCATGACGATACCGAAGACTTCCGTCGGTGCGTCCAGAATGGACAAGCCACAGCCTGCAAGCTGTTCCGCCGTAGCCGGATCGAGCAGCAGCGCCCAGCTATCAACCGGCGCATCCGGCAGGGCTTCACTGACCATGCCTGCATTGTAGCCGTAACCGGTTGTGCCCCAGGTGTAGGGTACCGCGTGCGCATTGCCCGGATCGTGCGCTTCCACGGTTGCCAGGATTTCAGTATCCAGATTGCCGTAGTTGCTCAGCTTGCTGCGATCCAGCTCACCGAAAACACCCGCCTGGATCTGTCTTTCCAGAAACGGCGAACTGGGCACGACGATGTCATAGCCGCTGCTGCCTGCCACCAGCTTGGACTCCAGCAGCTCGTTCGAATCGAAGACATCGTAATTGACCTTGATACCGGTCTGCTCTTCGAAATCGGCAATGGTGGTCTCGGCAATGTAATCAGACCAGTTGTAGACGTTGAGAACCTTTTCTTCCTGCGCGTGAACAGCGCCTGCGAGTGACACACCCGCAAGCGTGCAGATCATTTTACCGAGCATACTTTTTCCTCAAGAGATTGAACCAACCCGGCTGCCAAGTAGCTCCAGCAAGACTGATCAGGTTGAGGAATTGATACCAGATATCAAGTGCGGGCACAACTGCCAAACCCGGCCTGAAAACAAAAACGGATTGCCACCGTGACACATGACGACTTTTCCGGGCGCGGCTGCCTCATCCGCCAGCACACAAGGCTCGATTACAGTGCACTGACGACTGACGACTGACGCACTGACGCACTGACGCACTGACGCACTGACGCACTGACGCACTGACGCACTGACGCACTGACGCACTGA
>CANLNQ010000025.1 GCA_947492525.1 uncultured Granulosicoccus sp. | reverse complement strand
CTGCCTGAGCTGCCTGAGCTGCCTGAGCTGCCTGAGCTGCCTGAGCTGCCTGAGCTGCCTGAGCTGCCTGAGCTGCCCGAACTGCCCGAACTGCCCGAACTGCCCGAACTGCCCGAACTGCCCGAACTGCCCGGCACGCCAGAGCCGTCGCACCGGATGTGTCACGGAAGACAGCCAAATCGCACGTCAGAAGCCTCGTTGCGGTTCAGGCGTGGCATGTGGATGCATACTGCTGCAATCGACTACACACGATAAAGGCCAGAGCGTTGATTCGCCGTGATCGAATCTTGCGATATCATGAGGCCAAGGCTCGACAGCCCGTCAAACGGCCAGGCAGTCAGGCCATCGTCGCCTGCTCTGCGAGCGCATGCGTCGAGAGCAAGAATAAATATTGAGTACAGAACACATGTAGGATGCCTCTGTGCGGATACACTATGCATCCTTGGGAATTTTCGGCGAGACATCGGTATGAGTGACATTCTTGCACGGCTGGGCGCTCAGATCGACGCCAGACGGCAGAGTGATGCAGCAGAATCCTACACCGCAAGCTTGTTTGCGGGCGGTGATGACGCCATATTGAAGAAAGTAGGTGAGGAAGCTGTGGAATTCATTCTCGCAGCCAAGGGGGACAATCGGGATCATCTGGTGTCCGAAGCTGCCGATGTATGGTTTCACATGCTGGTCATGATGAGTGCCAAGGGGCTGGGGCCGCAGGATATTCTGGATGAACTTCAGCGTCGCGAAGGGGTTTCGGGTCATGCCGAAAAGGCCTCACGCACCAGTAAATAGACAAATAGAGAAAAGTTATGGGTATGCCAAGTGTTCCTCAACTGTTGATCATTCTGGTCATCGTCGTGTTGATATTCGGTGCCAAACGTCTCAAGAACCTCGGTGGTGATCTCGGTTCTGCGGTCAAGGGCTTCAAGCAGGCCGTCAAGGAAGATGAGTCAACGCCTGCAGAGCAACTGGAAGATGCTTCAAAGCCGGCCGATGAGCCTGTCATGCAGAAGACCGATGATCAGAAATCCGTCTGATCGCGCAATGCAACCTTCGGATTGTTAGCACGTGTTTGACGTTGGCTTCACAGAGATTCTACTGATCGGCATCGTATCGTTGGTGGTGATCGGGCCCGAGCGCCTGCCGGCGGTCGCCAGGACGGCCGGGCAATGGGTCGGCAAACTGCAGCGGTTCGTGCGGGGTGTCAAGACGGATCTCGCATCAGAGCTGGAAACGGGTGATCTGAAGAAGCTTATCGGTGATCAGCGAGAGCAGATCAACGAGCTCAAGAATATGGTCCACACGGCGAAAAAGGATTTCGAGAGCAGTACTCGGGACGTCGTGCAGGGCGCAAAAAAGAGCCTTGGAGAGCTGGAGACGAGTGTCAAGGAGCTCGATGCCGAGAAGGCTTCCACCGACGGCAATCAGGTTGGTTCGGCGGCAGGTGATTCTGTCAACGGTACCCGCGACCCCGATCAGATTCCTGAGGCTGTTGCACGCGATACAGAGCAGACTACCTCGGCTCCCACCACCCCACCGGATGATACTGGTGGTCAACAGACACCCACTTTGCGCTCCGAGAACTCAACCCCGGGAGGCGATTCTACGAATGTGAATCGAACCGGGACAGATTCCGGTAGTTGATCGAAAACGCATTGTCAGACTGGTAGCGCACCCAATTCATGGCCACGTCAGATTCAGCCGTAGAGCAAGAACAAGGTTTCCTGTCCCATCTCGTCGAGTTGCGGGACAGGTTGTTGAAGATGTTGCTGTCTGTCGGTGTGCTGTTCCTGTGCCTGTTCTGGTTTTCGGACAGCATCTATACAGCGTTGGCAGCGCCTCTGCTCAAGCACCTGCCAGACAGCCAGATGATTGCAATCGATGTGGCTGCACCATTCTTCATCCCTTTCAAGCTCACGCTGATGCTCTGCGTGTTTCTGGCAGTCCCGTATCTTCTTTATCAGATATGGGCGTTCATCGCCCCTGGCCTCTATTCTCATGAAAAGAAGCTGGTGGTACCGCTGCTGGTCTCGAGCACCGCTCTGTTCTATCTGGGTGTCTGTTTTGCCTATTTCGTGGTCTTTCCGCTGGTCTTCGGGTTTTTCACCAGCGTCGCGCCGGAAGGCGTCACGGTAAGTACCGACATCGGCCGATATCTGGACTTTGTCATCACTTTGTTCTTTGCCTTCGGCATCGCCTTTGAAGTGCCGGTTGCAACAGTGCTGGTTGTCGCCGTTGGCATCACCACGCCGGAGAACCTGGTCAAGATAAGGCCCTATGTGTTCGTGGCGGCGTTCATCATCGGCATGTTCCTGACCCCGCCAGACATGATTTCGCAAACTCTGCTCGCCATACCCATGTGGTTGCTGTACGAGGTGGGCATCATATTCTCCCGCAGCTACAAGCAACGTATCGCCGATGCCGGAGTCGCGCGTGAACGCCAATACAACGAAGACGATACACCCTCAACACCAGACACCCATAAATCAACGGATGCGTCTTCTGAGTCGGGTTCTACTACTCGATCAGACACCCATGACTCATCGGCAGAAGATCAATCGGCTTCTTCACATGCGCAGAAACCCGACTCTCAGGGCCGTTATCGGAACAGTTTGACGGATTCGTCCGATGATGAGAAAGGTGATTGAGCTGAGTGATTCGGGGATGCAGGACTTCCCGGCAGCTAGCAGGTGGCGTTATGGGTGTCTGGTCTTGTTGTGACCGATCAGGCCAGACAGGGTCGCCAGGCTATCTGTTCTTGTGCGACTGCTGTTCAGAAGGACGAGGTTCGCATTGTTCTCCAATACTTTAGAGGATCTGACTGTTCATGACTGACTACAAGCAACCACCACGCAGACGCGTCTTGTTGATAATCATGGATGGCATTGGAGTCAATCCTTCCAAGCTCGATAATGCGGTCGCGCAGGCGAATACTCCCAACCTCGATCAGCTTTATTCTCACCACCCGACATGTCTGTTGGAGGCTTCCGGTCGTGCGGTAGGCTTGCCGGAAGGCCAGATGGGGAATTCCGAAGTCGGCCATCTGACACTGGGTGCAGGCACCGTATTGAGGCAGGATCTGGTCAAGATCGGTGATGCCATCGCTGACAACAGTTTTTCGCAAAACCCGGCTGTCACCGAAGCACTAGAGAGAGCAGCAGAAAAAAGCGGCGAATTGCACCTTGTCGGTCTGGTGTCTGATGGGGGCGTGCATAGCCACACGGATCACCTGGTTGCTCTGATCGAGCTTTGCGCAAGTCGCGAGATAGTCCCGGTGCTGCACGTGATCACCGATGGCCGGGATACCGCGCCCTCCAGTGCGCGCCAATTCTTGAGCAAGGTCCTGCCATCTCTGGAGAGTGCCAAGGGACGTGTCGCTACGGTTTCCGGACGTTATTTCGCGATGGACCGCGACAAACGATGGGATCGAGTCGAAAAAGCCTGGTTGGCCATGGTATCGGCGGAAGGCCGAAAAGCCTCTACAGCAGATGAAGCAATTCAACTCGCTTACGATGCAGGGGAGACTGATGAGTTCATCTGCCCCACGGTGGTAGACACCCATAAACCGATGGATGCCGGTACAGAGGTCTTCTTCTTCAATTTCCGCAACGATCGTCCTCGTGAATTGAGTGAAGCCTTGGGGCTGGATGAGTTCGACGGATTTGATCGCGGTGATTTTTCACCAATAACGCTCACCACCATGACTCGCTACGAAAGTTCCTACCCGTTTGCCTGCGCCTTCACGCGAGATGAGCCGGGAAAAACGCTGGGGCAGGTCGTGGCAGATGCGGGTATCAAACAGATTCGATCAGCTGAGACCGAAAAGTACCCTCACGTGACTTTCTTCTTCAATGGTGGTCAGGATGAGCCGCTTGTGAATGAAGAAAGATTGCTGGTGAATTCTCCCAAGGTTGCCACGTACGATCTTCAGCCTGAGATGAGCGCCGAAGAGGTGACGCAAGGTATACTTCGCGCGCTCGAGCAACAGGAGGCAGGTTTGATTGTTGTCAATCTTGCCAATGGCGACATGGTGGGTCATACAGGTGTGCCTGAGGCAGTTGTCAGCGCCGTAGAGACTGTGGATGCCATGGTTGGCCGCATGTGGGAAACCGCTGTCGAGAACGAATACTCTATTGTCCTGACAGCCGATCATGGCAACGCGGACATGTTGGTTGACCCGGTTAGCGGTGAACCTCATACCCAGCACACGACATTTCCTGTGGCTTGCACCATCCATGACACTGTCGCCTGGGAGCTCGGTAACGGAAATGGCCTGCCGTCAATTGCACCGACGATTCTGGAATTGATGGGGTTGTCACAGCCCGAGTCGATGAAAGGTACATCGCTGCTTTTGAGGCCCTATGGTTGACTCGCGCGTAGTGCGGTCAAGTAATCCCAGTCTGGTCTGTCGGTACCTTTTCGGTTCCTACGAGTGTGACGCGTCTGGCTCGTCAAAGAAGCTCTGGCAGTGCCGTTGACCCCAGGCGCAAGTCTGGCCGAGTATTTCGCAGGCATTCTTCAGGGAGGCGCTACTTCCGACCAGTACGTGAAAATGATCCCTGAAGCGAAGCTCAAGATCTAGCCAGGATGCCTTGGTGATGCCGAGTCTTTCCAGTACTGGTCTTGCAGTATTGGCTAATTTGCCGGATTTGCCAGGGCGACTTTGTCTGGCCGCAATGTCTATCAGTTCTAGGTATTCAGCCGTGCTGAGCGGCAGTACAGGGTC
Organism: uncultured Granulosicoccus sp.; assembly: GCA_947492525.1. Classification (GTDB taxonomy): domain Bacteria; phylum Pseudomonadota; class Gammaproteobacteria; order Granulosicoccales; family Granulosicoccaceae; genus Granulosicoccus. The sequence goes on along the minus strand of CANLNQ010000025.1, from coordinate 98,760 downwards.
TTTCTCGTGTTCGCCATGAGTATCGATGTAGAGTAAGCCGGAATGGAGTTCCGATACGCCTGTGTGCTCTGGTGATACAACTGCGGCTCTTTGGTGTAGAGACGTGAATGGGTCGGATTCCGGAAACTTACCCATTTTCGCACGCATCGGATTGAGGTCGACGTACGCCATACACGCAACGAGAGCGCTCGTATCGAGCAAGGCCTGGCTATGGAATCGTCCCTCCCAGAAGCGTCCCTTGCAGCCATCTTCTCGGTTGGACTGGCGGGCAAGCGGTTCCTTGGTACACCTCATGAACCAACTGATATCGGATAACGCCAAGCGCCAGCGATTGACACTACGCGCCAGTGACTGTGTCTCGTCAGCGCCAAGGACTTCCCCTTTGATGAATCGCTGGCTGAGTGCGTTACCTTTGAAAATCTGGTGCCAGCGCTGAATGACTTCAGTCTCTGTCCATTTTTCCGACGAGGCGCGATCCACTTTCAGGACAACGTGGTAGTGATTTTCCATGATGGCGAACGCAGCCAGCTTGATGGAAAAGACGGTGGCCAGTTTCAATAAGCGAGCCTTCAACCAGGTTCTTCTGTGTGTAAAGTCCTCTCCGGTTTCTCTGTTCACCCCGCAAAGATACGCGCCGCGAACACATCTGCTCGTGCAGTGAAAGTACGGTGTGAACTGGAGAGTGGCTTCAAGCTTCCTTGCAGTAGCCATCTGTGCATTCCGTTGCGCAGTAGGGACTCCAACAGTAGCGGCAGCAATGCGCCACGTCAACCACGTGTCGGATTTTCTTGGAATCAGACACCCAGAACACGGTTCTCCTGGATTCCAACGAAACGCACTCAGGCTGCGGCAGCTTGTCCGACTGTGCGGGATTGGCCGAAGGACGAGTTTTCTGGTGTGATGGCCGCTGCCTGGCAGACACCCATGGAGTACTGGGCTAACAATGCAAGGATTACCCTTCAGCTTTTTGCTCCAGCGTTTCCCAGCGCGAGTAGGCCTCGTCGAGGCGAGACTGCAGTTCCTGCGACTCTGCAAGGGTTTTTTCGGCTGTCGCCTTGTTCGAATAGAAATCCGGTTTGTTCATTTCCTGATGAAGAGTGCCCAGCTCGGTCTCCAATTTGCTGATTTGCGCAGGCAGTTGCTTCAATTCCTTGGACTCACCGTAAGTCAGCTTGCTCTTCTGATTCGCCTTAGCTGTTTTCTCCTGTTTGTTTTTATCAGAGGTCGCCGTTTCCTGTTTCCTGATTGTGGGTGTCTGATTGAGGTCAGATTCGAAGACAGGTTTCAATGTGGTGGAAGATTGCCTTTCGCGTTCGAAGTCTTCGTAACCGCCGGCGACATCGATGAAGTTCCCTTCGCCTTGAAAAACGAAGCTGCGAGTGACCACGTTTTCGAGTAGCTGTCTGTCATGACTGATCAAAATGACAGTGCCCTTGTAATCTGCAAGCAGTGATTCCAGTAGCTCGAGTGTTTCGATGTCCAGATCGTTGCTCGGTTCGTCGAGGATCATCAGATTCGAGGGTTTAAGGAATAGCTTTGCAAGCATGAGTCGCCCGGTTTCACCTCCAGAGAGTGCTGTGATCGGAGCTCGAGCTCGTGAGGGTTCGAACAGGAAGTCCTGCATGTAACTCATGATATGGCGCGGAGTACCGTTGACTTCCACCGTATCCCGGCCTCCGCTGACATTATCGGCTGCGGATAATCTGGTATCCAGCGTTGCGCGCAATTGGTCGTAATACGCCACTTCCAGTTGAGTTCCCTGGTGTACCGTGCCCGATGTGGGTGTCAGTTCGCCAACAAGCAGTTTCACCAGGGTCGATTTGCCGCAACCATTGGGGCCGATGATGCCGACTCGATCGTCGCGCATGATGACGGTCGAGAAATTACGGATGATATTGCTGTCGCCATGTGAAAAACTCATCTTCTCGGTTTCGAAGATGATCTTTCCCGAGTTTTCTGCCTGGTTGACTGACATTTTCGCCTGGCCAACCACCTTGCGTCGAGCCGCCTGCTGCTCTCTGAGCTTTTTCAGTGCGCGAACCCGGCCCTCGTTCCTGGTACGACGCGCCTTGATACCCTGACGAATCCAGACCTCTTCCTGAGCCAGTTTCTTGTCGAACAAGGCGTTTTGTTGTGCCTCCACTTCCAGCATCTTCTGCTTGTTTATTCTGTATTCGGCAAATCCGCTGGGCCATTCCGTGAGATTGCCACGATCGATCTCGCAGATATGGTTGGCTACGGAGTCGAGAAATTTTCTATCGTGAGTGACAAAGATCAGCGCGCAATTCAATGTTTCCAGATATTTTTCAAGCCAGGCTACAGCGCCGATATCCAGGTGGTTGGTCGGTTCATCGAGCAGCAGGATATCCGGCTCGCTGACTAACGCTCTGGCCAGAACTACGCGTCGTTTCATTCCTCCCGAAAGGCTTGAGACCTCTGTCTCCGGGCTGATCTGCATCTTCGACAGTGTTTGTTCGACCTTTTGCACCAGAGACCATCCGTCGGAAGAATCTATCTGGTCCTGAAGCACGGCAAGATAGTCGATGAGTGGTTTGCCGTTCTCCGAGCGCTCTTCACCCAAAGCAAGTCGCTGAGATTCCTTGTGATATTCGGCGATCACTCGTCCTACCTTGCTCAATCCCGAGGCCACGACTTCGTACGCACTGCCTTCGAAATCCACCGGCACTGCCTGTGGCAGGTAGGCCGTCTTGAGTCCGGTTGATGCGATGACATCGCCAGTGTCGGGAAGGATTTCGCCGGCGATTATCTTGAGCAAAGTTGACTTTCCTTCGCCATTTCTTCCAACGAGCGCCATCCTGGCACCGCTATCGATGGTGATATTTACCTTGTCAAGGACAGTGGTGGGGCCAAAGGCAATGGAGACGTTCTGAACGCGAATCAGGGGCATATCGGAAATGTGACTACCAGAAAGGTGCGCATCGTTCGGCGCCGTAAACAAGGTACAGGAGCATGAGTGAGGGAGTATGAAACATTGGCATCTCGCTGCCTGCTCTTGTGCAGCACGCCATCTATGGCGACGTGTTGGCCAAGTGTATCAAGACCAATGGTTAATCACAGAAACGCCGATCCAGCAGACACCCACAAACGCCAGTAAGCGGCCAGGGATCCTCAGCAAGCTATCTTCATGAGTCTGGTAGCAGAAGACACTCACAATTTTGTCAGTGCTGGTAGAGGCTAAAGCTTATATGGGTGTCTGATGTCTCTCGCGCGATCCCTCGCGGAGATTACCGGCAGACCAAATGGCAGGCCGACCTCGGTCTCTGGTTTCGAATGTCCCTCATAAGCTCAACTAGCTTTGCGATGTACGGATGAATCGTTACTGGCAACGGCGGGTTCATGGATGTCCACTTGTTCTTGTGAATCCTGTGGTGCCATGTCTTGTAGCCACCAGGGCTTGGGGGCTGCTTCGAGATCCAGGTAGAACGTGATGTAGAACAAGCCGAAATCTTCCTCAGGCTTGCTTCCGGGAAAGAGCTGGAAGTTGAACTCGCTACTGGTCAGCGTTGGAATCTGGGTCCAGAGTGATGAATTATGGCGAGGACCGCCACCCAGGCAAATATGCACAACGTATTGATTCGATGTCGAGTATCCGATTGCGCGAAAATAGGGGGAATCGAAGTGGCTGAGGAGTGTTGATTTTCCTTCGTGTCGCAGTTTGCAGGCGTAGCCGCAGATTGGTTGGGTGTCCTGTAAGGTGTTGACAAGTATTCTGTTCGGAAGGACAACCACGCGCTTGGCCAACGGGGTTGCGAACGCGGCCATTCGAATGAGTTCGCCAAGGTGGATCAGGTCACCGTCGGGCGCCAGCGCATGGGGTTTTGACAGTGTTCGCGCAGCGCCCGGGAGGCCCGTCTGTTTCAGGAGCAGGCTCAACCCCAGAGCAATCATCGGTGGCTTCTGATCACGCTGTTCGCTGATGGGTTGCACGTTGCGGCTTCGACGATCCTTGCCTAATCTGAATCCGTTCTGTCTGGCAAATTTACGAATGTAACGCGTACTTCTGCCATGAACCTGCGCCTCTTCCGGTGGAAGGTAGAGCACGGGAGCACCTGACTTGTTGTAGCACGTCAGTGGGGTTCGCAGGCGTGCCTCTGCAGTTCGATCAGACGTGTTTATCAGGTCTGACAAGGGTTGAACCCAGGTGCGTTGAGAACTGGCTTCACCGACACTCTGCTCGGTGTTTTCCTGAGCCGCAATCTCATCAGCTTCAGCGGTACTTGTCATCGTTATCCACCCCGTGCGCGCGGGCTAGCAGAACGACGATAGCCGGTCTATCGAGTTCGGAGCCGCTGTCTGAACCGGCCTGTCAGGGGCCGTGCCTATGCGTCAATGGATGCGATTTTCGGGCCAGCAGTCAAGTCAATTGGCCCACAGGGTGGCGGGAGCTTTGACCTGCGCTCATGATTATCAGTGTGACTCTTCAGCGGCAATTGCGAAGAGTCGATCGTTAGGTCGAATCTGTCCTACTCGACTGCGGACCATTCAGCTTCTGTATAGGTCTTGATGCTCAACGCATGGATAGCGCCGGATTTGATGTGCTCGTCGAGAATCGCATAGACGAGTTTGTGGCGTTTGACCGTCGACAAACCGTCGAAGGTATTGCTGATCACGCGAGCTTCGAACTTGCTGCCATCGCCCGTGATTTCTGCCTTGGAGCCGGCAATCGCCTTTTCTACCAAGTCACTGAAGTAGTCCATCCGCATAGTGTTCACCTCTGTTGAGGCGCGCAGTATAGCGCGGGAAACGGGGGCAAAAAAAAGGGCCCGGCAAGCGGGCCCGACTTGGGGGTGAGAACGTGACGCCAACTGTTGATTGGGACACGTGCGAAGACTTTAGTAGTCACATTAAATTAGTCAAATAAACGCATGAAATAACTGGTAATAATGTGATCAATTCGACGATTTTTTGACGATCAGCCAGGATTTTCGAAAAATACGTAGGAAGTAGAGTAGTCGCTGAATTCGAAATAGACCTTTTTTTCTCCGCTATCTACCGAACCGTTCAGGTTGGCATCCATGACACCGTAGCCGAAGCGGTAGGGCCGATCCGTGCCATCCGTCGTGCCAGCAGCCGTTGAAAGCTTGTCGATTTTCATGAAACGCTTGACCAGTTTGTCACCGGCATAGATCTCGATGATGCCATCGGTGCCCGTCCAATTCTGTATCGATCGACCGATCTTGTTCTGAGACTCTTGAGTGCATGCTACAAGCAAAGAGACTGCGGATAGGGCGATCGCCGTGCGCAAACAAGCTTTCATGCTTTTTGGTTCCTGTTTCAGTCTTCGTGGATTCTTGGTCAAGGCCTTTGTCTCTCTATCAGCAGACACCCACTTATGTTATGGCCTTCTGGTACACCCTCCAACTCCTGTCGGCCACAGATAGGGAATTTCTTGCCTGCCGAGCGAATAAGGTCGTCAATTTTGAAGGCAGAGAGAGGATAATGGGTGTCCTGAACCGATCGAATGCAATGATGATTACTGGTATGGCCGACAAACGTTACGGAATTCTTGTGCAGATGCCTGAAAATGATCCGATGAATGCACCGCATCTGTTGGGTGATCAGTGGTCCCGAACTCGTTGGTACGATACTGAAGCGGCGCGTGACGTGGCCTTCGATGACATGCTCAGACAGCCAAGGAACTATCGTATCGGCGATATTCCGTCAATTCGATTGAGCAAGGTATCGTCTGACGATTGAGCCAGGCAAGAGCCTTTCCTGCCGTTCAGCGAAAGGTTTCATCGACCTCGCGTTTAGGGTAGTCGTCGAACAGCAGCTGGATACCCGCGGTGTCAACGGGTTTTTGGGTGTCTGATCTTCGTGAGTGGCGCTTGATATGGGTGTCTGATGAGCGTGGTTCGGAGGCGAGTGCTTGAATGGATGGGCAGGAGAAGTGTCGGATACCCAGAGTGGGCATCGGTGGAAGCGTGCGTCCGGCCAGCAATTCACTCAGTGATTCGAGCCCGGGGTTGTGAGCAATGATCATCACGTGCCGAGTCTCTGCAGGGACGGTGGCCAGGACTGCCAGTAGAGTTTCAGGCTCTGCCAGATAAAGGTCGTCGATCAGTTGATACTGGTCCGAGGGCGTGTCGAAGGCCTGCTTCATGTATAGCGAGGTCTCCTGGGCTCGCCTCGCCGAGCTGACCAGCATCAGGTCCGGTATGCATTGCCGTGAAACCAGGCGCCTGGCCATGACTGGTCCGTCCCTGTTGCCTCGATCGTTCAGCGGCCGGTCGAAATCGGATTGCCCCTCGTTTTTCCAGCTGGATTTCGCATGACGAACAAGCGTCACATATTGACTCATCTTCCGCCCCTGCTGATTATTGAATGCTGTTCAGGAAGAGTGTAGCCCTGAACGGGAAGCAACACCATTGCCGAAATCGCGCACTCGCGGCCAGTCAGAGGTAGATCAGTCTTCGACGATCAGTTTGCCGTCGATATTTCGCAGGTACCCCGCACCTTCGCTGGTGATGACCTTGTACCAATCGTTGACCTCGCGATCGAGCTCGAAGACAGTGCCTGGAGCAACGCGCATCATCAGTTTGGAATAGCTGGCGGGTTGCTGATAGACCCCCTTGGGATAATAGGTGCCGATCACTCTGATCTTCGGTGGGCTCACCCCGGCAGTGTGTGTTGTTCCGATATCCGACTCGTCCATTCGCTCCAGTTCGAATGTGCGGTTGATCGACACCGGTTCCACCTTGACATCGGTCGTCTCATCTTCCACATCGCGAGTTCTTTGTAGAGCCAGGGTACCGGTTGCTACATTGGCGCCGGAATTCGTATTCTTGGCCAGCTTGACCGTTTCGTCGCTGAGCCTGTCTGAACCGGGGATCATGGATGACGGAATGGTCACGGAATCGCCGATCCTCAATGTGCGGGGGTCGGTGATGTTGTTGTAGGCCGCGATGGCCTCCCACTGGCTGACCTTGCCGGTGTATTTGAGCGCAATGTCGCTCAGACGGTCGCCCGGAGCGATGATATGACGGATGTCGGCTTGAGCAGCAGCCTTCTCCACGTCGCTGTCCTGCTCGAGTTGCGGTGTCGCGCATGCGGTGCTGAGGAAAACTGCCAAGCCGATTACGATGGATGAACTGGTGTTTTTGTGCATTGTATTCCAGTCGTGCATGGTTGCCCGTTTCATGCTCTCGAAAGGGGGCCGATTCGTCGAATTGAAGGCTGCGCCCGATACCCCCGATGCCCGCATGCACAAGCCTTAATCAGAGTGTCGGCAGAAACCGCAATCTCTATTGGGGATCATCACGCAATACAGGCAGGAAATGTGAAATCAGACACCCACAAGAAGATTAATACCCGACAACAGCTCACTATTCAACACCAAACGACAAAACTGACCGCTTGTTTCCTCAGTTAGTCGTTCAACCAGAGTGCTCCGATTCACTGCGATAAAACGAAAAAACCCGGTCTTTTGCCAAGACCGGGTTTCTGATTGACTGCCTCGAAGATGGCTACATCACCTGGCGAGTTGTGGGGTTCGCCACGTTACATGGGGATCATGCAAGCGAAGGCTTGCCAGGCTGCTGTCATGACATCTACTTGATGTCACGCTGGTGAACATAGCCCAGGCCCTTGTCAGTCTTCACCTGATACCAGCTACCCATGGCCTTGGAAACCTGAAGGGTCGTGCCTGGCGATACGCGCATCAGCAGGCTGGATGAAAAGTCGGCTTCGTTGTAGACCGCCTTTGGGTAGTACGTGCCACTGACCATGATCTGGGCCGGGGATTGAGCATTCTTGTCTGTTGCCACCATTGCAGCAGTCGTGTCGTCTGGATTCACCGGCAGAGTCGGTGCTGGTGATTTGCTCGACTTGAACGTCGCCTCGACGATCTTGATGGGTTGAGTCTCATCAAGCACGTTGCTCGACTCGTCCAGTATATTCAGGCTGGTATCGGCTGGGGCCGATTCGCCAATCGTGCGTTTGGCTGCCGACGCCGTGGTTATCACGGTGATTGCCAGCTCCTCTTCGCTTTTCTGGGCGTTGACAGGATCGGTGGCTTGAGTGGCGGGCAATGCCGCTTGCTGCTCAGGTACTGGCAGCGAAAGTCGGGCGCTATCAGGCTCCACCTGTTCATCGGATTGAGCAGCGCCAAGCTCAGGCCTGATGAGGTTCTCCGGAACGTAGATCGTCTGGCCGGTTCTGACATAGGATGCCTGCTCGTCGGAGAAGTTGTTTTCTCCCGCGATTTGCTGCCAGTTCGTGGCGTCGCCGGTTATTCTCTTTGCAAAATCCCAGAGTGTCTCGCCGGGGTTGACCTTGAAAGGCTTGCCATTGACCTGCTGACTTGCCAGCAGGTCGGCCGTTTCGGCAACGGCCTCTCCTGCGGCGTCACTGTCAGAACCTGCCAGATCCTGAGTATCGACGTACAGGTCGCTCGAAGCCTGCAGGGTACTGTCCACATCGACCTGCATGCCGTAGTCGGGTTTCACCATGTCCGCAGGAATGATCAATTCCTGGCCAGGAAACACGGACGCGCCAGGGCCCAGATTGTTGGTGTCCGCGAGGATATGCCAGTTGTTGGCATCACCCGTGGTCTTCTTCGCAATGTCCCAGAGTGTTTCACTGGGTGCGACCTCGTGAACAAGATCTTCCTTCTGCACCAACTCTTCGCTGAGCGGTTGTTGCGACAGGGCGTTTGTGGGTGTCTGCTCGAGTTGGTCTGTGGGTGTCTGCTGGATCTGCATGGAGGCCAGATCTGTCGCACCGTCCTGATTGATCTCTGAAAGAGGTTGGCTCTGATTGCCCTGCGCGGAGTTTATGGGTGTCTGCTCGCTCGGTGCGGAGGGTACGGCGCTGCGAATCACGATAGGTCGGACCACGGTATCCTGCGGTGTGCTGTTCTCTTCTTCGAGCAGGGTTATATCCTGTGCGTCCATCAGCAGGCCTTCGTCAGAGACAGATTCACCGTCATCGTCGCTGAAGCCCAGCAGGTAGGTGGTCTTGTTCCACACGCGACCGGTGACGTCAGCGGTAGTCCGACCCGCATTTGCGATGCCTTCCCCGACTCGACCCAGGTCGTAGTCTCCGATGCGCGGCGTACTTGAACAGGCGCTCAGCGATAAGACCGCAGCAGCGATCAAGCTTTTCTTGAACAGGACGGAGGTGTTTTTGGACATGAATTCTCTCACCGGCGGACTTCTGGTTATCAGGTATATGTTCATCGCAAGCCTGATTTTCGCGTTTATTTGCAGACAGGTGTCAGCTTTACGACGAACATGACACTAATTTAAATAGTCGGTAGATCAAGTTCCGTCAATGCGATATGGCGCAATTGCATCGACTTTAGGTTTCTACCCACTTTATTTTCATATTTGTGAAGCACATCTCGTGCCGCGCAAGGGGCGTCTGGCACGGGTTCTGGCGTGAATTCGCCTGTGCAGGCTGTGCCCATGATTATTCATGGATTTCATGGGTGTCCCATCGGGTGTCCCATCGTTTCCGAAAGCGTCGGCTGTCTTTGCAGGAGCTAGCACGCCACACATGCTGAGTGGCTTTCCGGATCATGGCCGAGTCTGTACTCGACGTGGCTGGTAGACGGCAGTGAGCCCGTCGGCAGTCGAAAGAAGGCTCAGCCGATCTTCTTCCAAGTCGCCGACGGGGACGAGTCTGGCTCTTGCTATTTCGCCCAGGTGTCGCGCAATGTCACTGTGCGATTGAATACCGGACTGGCAGCGGTGTGATCGTAGCGATCGGCAACGAAATAACCGATTCGTTCGAACTGGAAATGCTGCTCGGATTCTGCCTGTTGCAACGCCGGTTCGATCACGCAGGAATTCAGCACGATTTCCGACTCAGGGTTGATGGCTGCTTCCAGAGAATCCGCTTTGGCTGGGTCGGGCAGTGTGAATAGAGGGTTGTAGAGTCTTACCTGCGCAGGGATGCCATGGACAGCCGACACCCAGTGAATGACCCCCTTGACCTTGCGGCCTTCAGGCTTCTTGCCCAGTGTGTCTGGGTCGTGGGTACAGCGCAGTTCCAGCACCTTGCCTGTTTCGTCCTTGATGATTTCTTCACACTTGATGACGTAGGATCCTCGCAGCCGGACTTCCCTGCCGGGCACCAGTCGTTGATATTTTGGCGGTGGGACCTCGGCGAAATCGTCGCGATCGATGAACACCTCGCGGGTAAAAGGTACCTCACGTGTTCCGGCGCTCTCGTCCTGGGGGTGGTTGGCAAAGGAGAACATCTGCTCGTGACCTTCGGGAAGGTCGGTAATCGTGACCTTGATCGGATCCAGAACGGCCATGCGGCGTGGTGCTTCCTTGTTCAACTGGTCGCGAATGCAGGTTTCAAGCACAGCCATTTCTATCCATGCATCGTTCTTGGTGATGCCGATTCGTTCGCAGAAGTCACGCAATGAAGCCGCTGTGTAGCCACGTCTGCGCATGCCGATGATCGTGGGCATGCGTGGGTCGTCCCAGCCGTGCACATGTTTGTCTTCCACCAGTTGGATGATGCGGCGCTTGCTGAGCATGGTGTATTCGAGCGACAGACGGGCAAACTCGATCTGCTGCGGATGGCAACTGGTTTTCAACTGATCCAGAACCCAATCGTACAAAGGGCGATGATCCTCGAATTCAAGTGTACAAAGCGAATGGGTGATGCCTTCAATGGCATCCGATACGCAATGGGTGTAGTCATACATCGGATAGATCGACCACTTGTCGCCCGTGCGCACATGGTGAACCTTGCGGATACGGTACAGAGTCGGATCGCGCATGTTGATGTTGCCTGAGGCCATATCGATTTTCGCGCGCAGGATATGCTCGCCATCGTTGAACTCGCCATCCTTCATGCGCTGGAACAGATCCAGGTTTTCCTCGATGCTGCGATCACGGTACGGGCTGGGTGTGCCCGGCTCGGTCAGGCTGCCGCGCATTTCCCGTACTTCTTCGGCTGTGCTGCTGTCAACGTAGGCCTTGTCCTGGCGAATCAGATCGCGGGCGAACTCATACAGATCGTCGAAGTAGTCCGATGCATGGCGAAGCTCGTTCCATTCGAAACCCAGCCAGCTGACATCTTGCTTGATGGCGTTGACGTATTCTTCGCTCTCGCGCTCCGGGTTGGTATCGTCGAATCGGAGGTTGCATCTTCCGTTGTAACGTCCCGCGATGCCAAAGTTCAGGCAGATCGATTTCGCATGGCCAATGTGAAGATAGCCATTGGGCTCCGGCGGAAAGCGAGTGACTACCTGCCCATCGTTCTTGCCGGCCGCGACGTCTTTGTCAACGATGTTGCGAATGAAATTACTGGCTTCTACGGGCTCGGATCTGGACATGTTTACAGGGCAGGGAACGCGATTTCGACTGAGGTGCGCAAGTATAGCCTTCAGAGGCTGTCGTTGATTCGTTTTCACTGATGACGGCAATTTGATGCCTGTCTTGAGGCATTGATCGTGCTGGGTGAGGGACGGTTTGTGGGTGTCTCGTCTTCAGGGGGGGGGGCGTCCTGTGGGTCGATATGGGTGTCTGATTCCGGCTTGTGTAGTTTCGAAGAGCGCGGATATGGGTGTCTGATCTCGCGCCCGTGTGGATACGCACAGGCGGATATGGGTGTCTGATCTCGGGCTTGATCTCGGGCTTGCGTGGATACGCACAGTGCCAATATGGGTGTCTGATAGTGAGGAGCTTCCATGTGGCGTTGCTACAATGGCGTTCATGGGTGTCCCGTCGTGTGTGGGGGATGTTGAGCGTGTTTGCAGTGATTGGAGGCGAAGGTATGGCGGTTGTCGGGTGGGGCAGTGCGAATGCGCAACGATCGAGAGACGTTGCATGATTGCTTACAAGGTCAGTATTTCCGATGCCGCGGCTCATCTGATCGATGTGGAACTGCAGATCGACACGCCGGATCCCGGTGGTCAGGTGCTGAGATTGCCCAACTGGATACCGGGCAGTTACATGATCCGCGATTTTTCGAGAAACATCGTACAGATTGCGGCCCTCAGCCAATCCGGGCCTGTGGCGCTGGTGAAACTGGACAAGTCCACCTGGCAAGCACCGGCTGGCCTCACGCAATTGACGATTCATTACCGTGTCTATGCCTGGGACCTGTCCGTTCGTTCGGCCCATGTCGACAGGACTCACGCGTTTTTCAATGGCACCAGTGTCTTTCTGGCAGTCGCGGGTCAGGAGGAAGACACCCATGAAGTCCAGTTCGACCGTCCTGCCCATGACACCGAAGAGACGTTCGAGCTGGCGACCTCTTTGCCTTCTGCGAATGTCGACGCCGCAGGTTTCGGTCGTTATGTCGCCGGTAGCTATGATGAATTGATCGATCACCCCGTAGAACAGGGTGCCTTCAGGCGTTTGTGCTTCGACGCCGCCGGGGTGCCCCATGAAGTCATATTGACTGGCGCATGTCATTTCGATGAGCAGCGGGTCATCGACGATCTGACACGTATCTGTGAATACGAGATCGAATTCTTCGGGCGGCCTGCCCCGATGGATCGCTACCTGTTCATGGTCATGGTGGTCGATGCAGGCTACGGGGGACTTGAGCACCGCTCGTCGACGGCATTGATGATTACCCGTGAAAATCTGCCTGTTGTCGGTGACGACAAGGTCAGTGATGCCTATCTGAATTTTCTCGGACTCTGCAGTCACGAGTACTTCCACACCTGGAACGTCAAGCGCATCAAGCCTGCGCGTTTCATTCCCTTTGATCTGAGAGCCGAGTCCTACACGCAGCTGTTGTGGTTCTTCGAAGGCATGACCTCTTATTACGATGATCTGATTCTGGTCCGTTCCGGTCTGATCGATCACAAGCAGTACTTGTCTGTACTGGCCAAGACGCTGACGCGTGTTCAGCGTGGGGCTGGCCGTCTGACTCAAACCGTGACCGAATCCAGTTTCGATGCCTGGCACAAGTTCTACAAGCAGGACGAAAATGCACCCAATGCCATCGTCAGCTATTACGCGAAAGGGGCCCTGGTCGCCCTGTGCCTGGATGCTCTGTTGCGTGATTCTTCTGATAACGCGAAGACATTGGACACCCTGATGAAGTTGATGTGGTCGCGCTGGCAGGAAACCGGACGTGGTCTTGAGGAGGATGAGCCCCAGCAGTTGGCGGCAACCCTGGTGGATTCGGATCTGTCGCAGTTCTTCGATCTGGCGCTGTACTCCACGCAGGAGCTCCCATTGGAAAAGTCTCTGAGCTCTCTGGGTGTCTCATTGCAGTGGCGTTCAAGGACGTCGAGTGTGGATGCCGGGGGAGTTGTTGAAGGCTCGGACGCTGAAGGCGGGCAATCGGCGAGGGTCACGCCCTGGCTGGGTGCCACTGTGGCTGATGCGCCGGGAGGTGTGCGGGTTGCTCAGGTGATGAGCGGTGGACCTGCAGAAAAGGCCGGACTTGCCGGTGGTGACCTGTTGATCGCCATGAACAAGCTGTCGGTGAGCATGAACGACGTCGAAAAGCATCTGGCACGGCATGCCGACATGGCGGAGATCGATGTTCATTTCTTCAGGCTCGGACAGCTGCACCAGGGTGTTCTGCCGGTTGAGCCGCCGCCGCAGGATACGGCCGATCTGGAAATCGCAGATCAGGCCCTGCTGAAAGCCTGGCTGGGTGAGCCCCGGTTGCCAGCATGAGTCACATGATGCCTTCAGTCGACGGCCTCTTCGGTCGTTCTCTGATCGGTGACCCTGCATGAGTGATGATCAGTCACGGGTGCCGGTGTTGCCGAATGCCGATTCGATCCAGACGCACATAAGAGCTCAGTGTCATGCAGAGGTTCAGATTCACGCCTTCGAGCAGCTTGAGTCGACCAGTGTCTGGCTGAGAGAGCATGCTGCTGAGCTGACGCTGAATGACGAGTCACTGAATCACCTGTGCATAACTGACTGGCAGAGTGCCGGTGTAGGGCGTCGAGGCAAGAGCTGGCAGTCACGGGCGGGAAATCTGATGTTGTCGCTGTTGACTTTCTCGGACAAACCGGCGCGTGATCTGGTGGGTTTGAGTCTGGTCACCGGGATCGCTGCGGCTGAAGTTCTGCAAGATATCGCCAATATGCCCGTCCAGTTGAAGTGGCCCAACGACCTCATTCTGTCTGACAGGAAACTGGGTGGACTGATTACCGAACTGGCAGCGGGCCCACTTCAGTCAGGCAAGCCACGTACTCGACTGCTGACAGGCATTGGAATCAACCTCTTGCATGATGAGAGGGTGATCGATCTGAGCATCGGTGCGACGTCTCTGGAAGCTGTGGGTGTCCGGTGCTCTCGGGTAGATCGCGATGCCATTGCAGGCAGACTGGTTGCCGGCGTTCTGGCGGCGCATCAGCGTTTCGAAGAGGCCGGATGGTCGGTGTTTGCAGAGCGCTGGGCCGCTCTGGATTGGCTCCATGACAAGGAAGTGTTGATTCATCGAGATAAATCAACGGAACAAGCGGTTGCGCGTGGAGTCAACGAACAGGGCGCTCTGCTTGTGGAGCGTGCCGGTGAAATCACCCCTGTCTATAGTGGCAACGTATCCATAAGGCCCTCCGCATGAGAATTCTGGTAGATATTGGTAACTCTCGCTGCAAATCAGCGATGGAAGATGAAGATGGGCTGCATCCCTTCGAGACGTTTGCCTGGAAGGATGTATTCCTGAACGAAGTGCTGGATGAAATCTGGCTGAAGGCTCTGGGTAACAAATGCCCTCGGAGCGTCCATGTCTCCAATGTGGCAGGTGAGCGTCTGCTGCCCAATATGTCGGCCTGGTGCTGCAAGAACTTCGGGGTGAAGCCTGTGGCCATCCAGTCGACTGCTGAGTTTCAGGGGCTCAGGAATGCCTATCCCGAGCCAGAGACCTTCGGCGTGGACAGATGGGCTGCCATGATCGGGGCTCGATCTCTGTACAGCGGTGGGCTGTGTGTCATCGATTCGGGGACCGCAACCACCGTGGATCTCATCGATGCAGACGGCCTGCACCTGGGGGGCGCCATTCTGCCGGGTATCTACACCATGCGCCGGTCCCTGGGCAAGTACACGTCGGCCCTGTTTGCCGCTGATGGGGATATCAGCCCGTTTTCCGATAACACTGCCGGCGCCATCGCCGGAGGCACAGGGTTTGCCTCGATCGGCGCCATGGAACGCCTTGTCTTCGAAGCCTCCGAGCGCGTGGGACCGATGACAACCGTGGTCACGGGCGGGGAGTCTGCCATTCTGGAGTCGTTCATGCGCCACCCTGTCAAGCGCGATCCAATGCTGGTGCTCAAGGGGGTCTCTGTCATGGGCGGCCAACTCAGCGCCGACGAACTTGGCCTAGCCTCCTGCTGCGACAACGTCCTGTTCAACTAGAGCTCTGGCAGACACCCATATCCTTTCAGGAGGCGTAGTCAGCAGACACCCAGAAATTCCTGGACAGGCCAGCAGGCGTGACAGCAGACACCCACTTCAAGCAGGAGGCGGCTAGAAAGAGTTTCTCAACTGTGCCCCGAGAGGTATCGTGCCTGACGAGCCTGACGAGCCTGACGAGCCTGACGAGCCTGACGAGCCTGACGAGCCTGACGTGCCTGACGAGAGATGGAATCTTTCCTACTTGATTTGTCGTCAGAAAGCCCACTGAAGCGCGAATAACACCTGTTCCTTCCTTCGTATGAAAAAAAACTTCAAATCAGGCCTTTCGTGCGTTGCCAAATCGATTGGAAATGCATAGACTTATCGTCTTGATGAGGAGCGGCTGTTTTTCGCTGCAAACATCTGGCGTCTCATGTGCCATGAATGTGTACATGCATTGACACAGTGCCGGTATAGCTCAGTTGGTAGAGCAACTGATTTGTAATCAGTAGGTCCCGAGTTCGACTCTTGGTGCCGGCACCATTTTACAGAGATATGTCTGTCTGGTTCAGTCCCGGCGTCCCGTCAAATAAGGGTTGCAGTTCAAACCCGCTGTATAGGCCTGTGAGAAGACTCACGCTCTTTCCAGGCACTTGCATGAACTTGCCATACCCGGCCAATTGCCTATCTGAATGGTTCGGCTGCAGATCCTAGCTGCCCGCTCGGTATCGCTGCGGAGAGAATGAACACCCCGTCAGGTCAGGAATGTCGCCTGCACGGCAGGGGCGGCTGATCAGATAGCCTTGAACCTCTGTGCATCCCAGTTGTTTCACGATCTCGAACTGTGCCTGGTTTTCAACGCCTTCGGCAATGGTCTGCTTTCCCAGGTGGTTTCCCAGATCGACAATGGCGCGAATGATGGGGAGAGTGTCGGGTTCGGTATCGATACTGGAAACAAATGAGCGATCGATCTTGAGCTTGTCGACTGGAAAACTGCGTAGGTACTGCAATGACGAGAAGCCGGTCCCGAAATCGTCGATGGCAATGCTCACACCGCGCAGCTTCAGTTCGTGCAGCAATGACTGAGTTGCACCCACATTTTCCATGATCACCGACTCGGTGATTTCCAGTACCAGTCTGTGAGATGGAAGCTTGCTCGCCGCCAAAGCCATGTCGACGTCGTCGAGCAAGTCCGCGCTGCTGAACTGAACGCTGGACACATTAACGGCTATTGTGATGTCGTCAGACCATCTGCTTGCCTCAAGACAGGCTTGTTGGAGTACCCAGCGACCTATAGGTATGATCAGGCTAGTAGCCTCGGCGAGCGGAATGAATTCACCTGGAGCAATCAGTCCTCTGGATGGGTGATTCCAGCGTATCAAGGCTTCGACCCCACACAGCTCTATTGTGGCTGCACTGACTTGCGTTTGATAGTAGATCTCGAATTCATCGTTATTTAACGCATTTCCAAGGTCGGTCTTGAAGGATTGGCGCTCACGAGTTCTGTCATCGAGCTCGCTATCGTACAATTGGAAGAGATTTCCACCTCTGGATTTCGCCTCATACAGTGCCATGTCTGCATTTTTCAATAGATCCTCAAGGGTTTGACATGTTGACGAGCTGAAAGCTATGCCAATGCTGACCCCTATCTGAATGTGGCGACTATCCACATTGAATGGTTTGCACAGTGACGCAATGATCTTGCGGGAAAGAGCTACCGATCCGTGTTTGTCACATGCTTCTTCCGGATTCATCAATATCGCAAATTCATCGCCTCCCAGGCGAGCTACGAGGTCGGATGAGCGGCAGCACTCCTGCAGCCGCTTGGACACTTGGCGCAGTAGCATGTCGCCGACAGGGTGACCCATGCTGTCATTCACTTGCTTGAAGGAATCGAGGTCGAGATAGAAAAGTGTCAGGCTTCCGGAACCTGAATCAGGTCGCAGGAACTTGTGCAGCTCTTCGTAAAGCGTTGCTCGGTTGCACAGTCCGGTCAGTGCGTCATGCCTGGCCAGAAACGATATCCTTTCCTGCGTCTCATGGCTCTTGGTAATGTCCTTGTGTAGAGCCACGACCGTCTTGTCCTCGAGAACATGCACCAGGACCTGTATTCGTACCCCTGTTTCAGTCAGGAATTCCCGGCGCCGTTGTCCCCTTGTGCCTGGCCGTGGTTGATCAGGGAGCTCGATTTCCTCGCCATGGCTAGCCGCCATGATGTCCGAGAACGGTGTTCCTCGCTGCCCCAGATCGGCCGGCAGGTTCCATATATCCAGATATTGCTGATTGCACAGCAACAGGCGATCATGCTTGTCGAAAACGCATAACCCCAGTGGCATGAAAGCCAGTGCGGTCTTCAGCAGGGCATTCTCGCCCAGTAGCGCCGGCAAGGACACATCGCCAAGGGCTGGGTTTACTTCCGCAGAGCACAAAGCGGAAGATGCGAAATCCAGCTCGAATTCAGAGTGAGCTGACTGATCTGCAAGTTCAGAATTCACGAGTTCCCCAGTCATCCGGATACATCTTGCTCGCCATATGTCTTGTATGACTCGGCAGGCATGCCTCAACTCGCCATCGCCTGCATCTGGTATACAACAAAAAGATCGGCAGGCACTTCAATAGATTGAGCGAGCTCGGCCTGGTGCTGGCAGATTCTTTTTGCATACCCCTTTTTGTTTTCGAGCCACCGACCGTTGCTCGTGAGCCGGCGGTCGGTAGGAATTTCTGCACGCGGTAGAGAGTTTGCCAATGCATTCAGCGAATTACCAAGTAACCAGGTAACCGAGCAATCAGGCAATCAGGTGGTGAGGCTATGAGGCTTTGAGGCTATGAGGGTATGAGGGTATGAGGGTATGAGGGTATGAGGGTATGAGGGTATGAGGGTATGAGGGTATGAGGGTATGAGGTTAGGAGGGTATGAGGTTAGGAGGGTATGAGGTTAGGAGGTTAGGAGGTTAGGAGGCTACGAGGTTGTGAGGCTATGAAGTAGTGAGGCTATGAGGCTATGAAGCTATGAGGCTATGAAGCTATGAAGCAACCGAGCCTACAAGAAACGTGCGTTTCCGGAATGCTCAAGCGCAACAGGTACGTGAAACCTCGTTCAAGGCGCTATCCTAGACGATCCCGAGATTCCGACGAGGTATGCCCCTAAAGTGGCAGCAGTCCAATCGCCCATCTCCAACAGCCATATATCAGGATCCTATGCGCGCGCCTTGCTGCGCGCTGTGACAGATCAGGGCTATGACGCTCGTCAGTTCGCCGAAGAAGAAGGTGTGACGCTGGAGGTGCTACAGAGCTGTGAAGAGCTGCCAGCTCAATTGTTTGGTCGGCTCTACCAGCGAGCCATGTTGTTGCTGAAGGATGAATCGCTGGGCATGGTCAGTGGTGGACGGGTGGCCACGGGTACCTTCCGAATGATGTGTCTGTGCGTGATTCACCGACCTGATCTGCGGACAGTCATCGAACGCGCCGGTGAATTTCTGGACATCTGCAAAGGCATGGCCATCAAGCCGTGTATCATCCCGGCCTGCGACAGTGTCGCGGTGGGTTTCGGTGCCGTCAGCGATGGCAGTGAAAGGACGTTGCAGCAGATTCTGGATGCGGACGGGCCGATGCGTGTCCGAACGTCCCTATTCATGTGGTACAACCTGCTCAGCTGGTTTGCGGGGCGTTCCCTGCCGCTGAAGCGAGTGGAATTCACGTTCGACAAACCCGCCAATGGTGAACACTGGAGCAGTCTGTTTCGCTGTCCGGTGGCGTTTGCCTGTGAACAATCCTTGCTGCGATTCGAGAAATCAGCACTGGATCTACCGAACGTCCAGACCGAGCAATCACTCTCCGTATTTCTCAAATCAGCACCTTACCGTTTGATCGTGCCGTCATACCATGACCAGCGATTGAGTGACCGGATAGTGGGAATATTCGGCGATGACTTTTCGCGACGGTTGCCGGGGGCCGAGCAGGTCAGTCGTCAACTGGGCATGTCGGTAAGTACGCTCCGGCGACAACTGCTTGAGGAAGGAACGTCCTTTCAACGGTTGAAGGACGAAAGCCGCCAAGCAGCAGCCATGCAATATCTGGCGACCAGTGAATTGACTTACACCGAGATAGCCGGTTTGCTGGGTTTCGATGAGGCCAGTGCATTCTTTCGGGCGTTCAAACGCTGGACCGGTACTACGCCTTCGGGGTATCGAGCAAGTCTGTAAGTCTTTTTTCCGGCGCGGCTGCCATTGCGGGCAGTGCTGAACTACCATCTGCACTCGTTTCCCACCTGCCTTCTTACCAGACCGATGACTTCCGAATCCCGACTTCGTTCAACGTGGCGTCAACAGCTGGGTCGCCGGATTGCTCAACCGACCGTGGAGCGCGCACTGATAACGCTGATCGTCATCAATGCCGTGATTCTGGGGCTGGAGACGTCGCCGAGTATCATGGCGGTACACGGAGATTGGCTGAAGGCGCTGGATGTGATGATACTGTCCGTGTTCGTCGTCGAACTGGCGCTTCGCATTCTGGCTCACGGTGTGCGGTTCTTTCGAGACCCCTGGAGCCTGTTTGATTTTGCGGTGGTCGCGATTGCGCTGATTCCAGCCAGTGGGCCGCTTGCGGTGCTTAGGACGCTGCGAGTTCTGCGTGTGCTGAGAATCCTGACCCTGATGCCATCCATGCGCCGAGTGGTCGGTGGTCTGGTCAGCGCGATACCCGGTCTCAGCTCGGTGGTGTTGCTGATGGGCCTGATCTTCTACGTTGCGGCTGTGGTCGCTACGGGACTGTTCGGCGATCAGTTCCCTCAGTGGTTCGGCGGCCTTGGAGAGACGGCCTATACGCTGTTTCAAGTGATGACACTCGAGAGTTGGTCGATGGGGATTGCCAGGCCCGTTATCGAAGCCTATCCGTTCGCGTGGATCTTCTTCGTGATCTTCATTCTGGTGACAACCTTCACCATGCTGAACCTGTTCATCGCGGTTATCGTGAACGCCACGCAGGCCGAGCATGACGTCGACAACGCCAAACACGTCGAAGACCAGCACGATCAGACCCGTGCCGAGGTCCGCGCACTGGCCGCCGAAATCGCCACCTTGAAATCCATGCTCGACAACAGACACCCATAAACCACACACGGGCCCGGGGCAGCTGGCAGACACCCATGTCATGTGGCAGTTCGCAACCGGACACCCATATCATGTTCCCCGACCCCCGACCCCCGACCCCCGACCCCCGACCCCCGACCCCCGACCCCCGAGCCCCGAGCCCCGAGCCCCGACCCCCGCCTTCCATTCCCATCGCGCGTCCACTGAAATGCCCGATAACGTCACCTCCCATTCACCGTGAGGCACATGTAACTGGCTGAATCAATGTGCATTGCTGATGGCAGATCTTCGTTGATGAACGATTTTGTCAGTCAATTCGCCTGTATTCGTCATTGAGTTCGTGCCTTGTTCGGCCGACACTTCGGGGAGTTGAAATTTATGGGTGTCTGATAATGACTGGATACAAGCCGCCGCTTGAAGATATGCGTTTTGCGATGCGAGACGTTCTGCGTTTTGATGAGCACTATGCTGCTTTGCCCGGGGGCGAGGATGCGACGCCGGACGTGGTGGATGCCATTCTGGAAGAGGGCGGCAAGTTTGCTCACGAAGTGCTCAGTCCGCTCAACGCCGTCGGCGACCAGCAGGGTTGTACCTGGCAGGACGGGGAGGTCAGGACACCGGAAGGTTTCCGGGATGCCTATCAGCAGTATGTCGACGGTGGCTGGCCCTCCATGACGCAAGCCGAGGCACTCGGTGGGCAAGGCCTGCCTGAGTCCCTGGGCACAGTACTCTCTGAGATGAACGGTACGGCGAACTGGTCCTGGTCCATGTATCCCGGACTCTCCCACGGAGCCATGAACACACTGGCGGCCCACGGCACCGAAGCTCAGCAGCAGGCCTATCTCACACGTCTCGTCTCCGGTGAATGGACCGGCACGATGTGTCTGACCGAATCGCACTGCGGGACCGATCTGGGCCTGCTGAAGACCCGCGCCGAACCCAATGACGATGGTAGTTACGCCATAACCGGACAGAAGATCTTCATCTCGGCCGGCGAGCACGACATGGCTGACAACATCGTTCATATCGTGTTGGCCCGCCTGCCAGACGCGCCCAAGGGCACTCGCGGCATCTCCCTGTTCATCGTGCCCAAATTCTCGCTGACCGACGACGGAGAAGTGGGTGTCCGAAACCAGGTGAGCTGCGGCTCGATCGAGCACAAGATGGGTATTCATGGCAATGCCACCTGTGTGCTGAACTTCGATGGGGCGACAGGATTTCTGATCGGGCCTCCGAATCGTGGGTTGAACTGCATGTTCACCTTCATGAACACGGCTCGCATCGGCACGGCCATTCAGGGGCTGGCGCATGCCGAACTGGCCTTTCAGGGATCGCTCGCCTATGCCCGTGACCGCCTGCAGATGCGCTCCCTGTCCGGACCGGCTGCGCCGGACAAGGCGGCCGATCCGATCATCGTGCACCCGGATGTCCGGCGCATGTTGCTCACCCAGAAGGCGTTTGCCGAAGGCGGGCGCATGTTCATCTATCGATGTGCACAGCTGGTCGATATCGCCCATCAGTCACCCAGTGAAGAGGCGCGCGCCGAAGCCGAACAGGAGCTGGCATTGCTGACCCCCATCGCCAAGGCCTTCCTGACCGAGACCGGTTTCGAAGCGGCCAATCTGGGTCTGCAGGTATTCGGTGGCCATGGTTACATCAAGGAATGGGGTATGGAGCAGAACGTGCGCGATGCCCGTATCTCGATGATCTACGAAGGCACCACCGGCATCCAGGCCATAGACCTGCTGGGCCGCAAGGTGCTCGGTTCCAGAGGCGCGCTGCTGAAGGCCTACACGAAAAAGATCCACAGGTTCTGCAAGCAGCACGACGATGAGCCGAACCTGCGACGCTATATCCGTCCGTTGGCCGAGATCAACCGGCAGTGGGGTGAGATCACTCAGCGCATCGGCATGGCCGCCCTCCAGGACAAGGAGGAGGCTGGCGCCGCATCGGTCGATTACCTGATGTATTCGGGATATGTGGTCATGGCCTATTTCTGGGCGCAGGCAGCGGTAGCCGCCGAGCGCAAGCTGCAGGCCGGCGAAGGTGATGCGGTATTTCTGCGAGCCAAATTGTTCACGGCACGCTTTTACATGGAACGCCTCTTGCCACGTACCAGTACCCTTGCCATCACGATGACATCCGGGGCGGATAATCTGATGGATCTGGACGAGGCTCATTTCGCGCTCTGATCGAGCCGCTGTGTACCGACACCGTAATGACCGATACCACTGACACGCACGTAACATGGCACTGATGTTCAGTTGTCTGTCAGCACGAGGTCGGCGTAACATCATGCAAATACTCTGCAACAGCCTTTCGCCTGCACAAGCGCGAGAGGCTGTTGCCCATTCGTACAATAACCGTAGGAGCTTTCGCTCATGCTTTTCAACGGCGCAGCTTTCAAGCTGACACGTGACAATGACATCCTCGAGCTGTCTTTTGATAGTGAAGGGCAGAAGGTCAATGTCTTCAATCGCAGTGCCCTGGCAGAGTTCGGCCAGGTGCTGACCGAGATCGAAAAGGAGTCAGGTGTTGCAGGACTTGTATTGACCAGCACCAAGAAAGTCTTCATCGCCGGTGCGGATATCACTGAATTTCTCGGGTATTTCGCCTCACCCGATGAAGTGTTGATGACCATGCTCAATGAAGTCAACGGTATGTTCAATCGCTTCGAGGATCTGCCCTTCCCGACGGTCGCTGCCATCAATGGCGAAGCCCAGGGAGGCGGTTTCGAGATCTGCCTTGCCTGTGATTTTCGCGTGGCAGCACCCGGTGCGCGCATGGGTCTGCCCGAAGTGAAGCTGGGCATCATGCCCGGTTGGGGTGGCTCCATCCGTTTGCCACGATTGATCGGTGTCGATAATGCCTTCGAATGGATGTGCACAGGCGTTTCCAAGAAGGCGGCCGATGCCCTGAAGGACGGCGCCATCGATGCCGTGGTGCATGATGGCGATGTCCGCGCTGCTGCCCTGTCCATCATCGAACAGGTACGTGCAGGCAAGATGGATACTAGCGCGCGACGCGAGCAGAAGACGTCTCCGCTGATGCTATCCGAACTGGAATTCAACATGGCCATCGAGTCGGCCAAGGGTGTTGTCGGCGCCAAGGCCGGCCCGCATTACCCCTCGCCACTGACGATTGTCGGAACCGTTGCCAAGCACGCAGCCAAATCGCGTGACGAGGCCCTGCCCATCGAAAGCGCCAGCTTCGTGAAGCTTGGCAAGACCGATGTGGCTGCCAGTCTGGTCGGCATCTTTCTCAACGACCAGGCGTTGAAGCGTCTTGCCCGCAAGCAGAGCAGCGGTGCCCGGCCGGTGAAGCATTCGGCGGTACTCGGTGCCGGCATCATGGGCGGCGGGGTTGCCTATCAGTCAGCGTCCAATGGTGTGCCGATCATCATGAAGGATATTCGCCAGGAAGCCTTGCAGGCAGGACTGGACGAAGCCGGCAAGCTGCTGAAGAAGCAGATCAGCCGCGGAAAAATGAAGCCCGAAGGCATGGCAGGCGTGCTCAACGCCATCCAGCCAGCGCTGAGTTACGGTGAGTTCGGTGCGGTGGATCTGGTGGTCGAGGCCGTGGTCGAGAACCCGAAGGTCAAGATGGCGGTGCTGGCCGAAGTGGAAGGTGAAGTCAGTGAGGACACGATCGTCACCACCAACACCTCCACCATCTCGGTGGATCTGCTGGCCTCTGCCCTGAAGCGACCCGAGAATTTCTGCGGCATGCATTTCTTCAATCCCGTGCATGCGATGCCGCTGGTTGAAGTCATCCGTGCCAGCACTTCTTCAGAAGAAGCCATTGCCACCACCGTGGCCTATGCACAGGCCATGCGCAAGACGCCGATCGTGGTCAACGATTGTCCGGGTTTTCTGGTGAATCGTATCCTGTTCGCCTATTTTGCCGGCTTCAACAAGCTCATTGCCGACGGTGCGGATTTTCGTGCCATCGACAAGGCACTGGAAAAGTTCGGTTGGCCCATGGGACCAGCCTATCTGTTGGACGTGGTGGGAATGGATACCGGCAAGCATGCGGCAGATGTGATTGCCGAGGGTTTTCCCGATCGCATGGCTAGCGAGACCAAGACCATCGTCGATGCCTTGTACGAGGCCGATCGTCTGGGGCAGAAGAACGGCAAGGGCTTCTATCGCTATGAAGCCGACAAGCGAGGCAAGCCGCAGAAGCTGGCCGATCCGGATGTCGATCCAATCATCGCCAGTGTGCAGCCAGCCAAGGCTGAGTTCAGTGAACAGGAACTGGTTGACCGACTGATGATTCCTCTTTGCATCGAGAGCGCTCGCTGCCTGGAAGACAATATTGTCAGCGCAGCATTCGAAGTGGATATGGGCTTGGTATACGGAGTCGGTTTTCCGCCGTTCCGCGGTGGTGCCCTGCATCATGTGGATACGATGGGCATGGCCGCCTTCTGCCAGCGAGCCGATGAATTTGCCGAGCTGGGTGCCTTGTATCACCCCACCGAAACGATGCGCAAGATGGCAGAGACCGGTGAGACTTACCACGCAAGTGCTGCGGCCACCGCGGCGAACAACTCAGGAGCACAGTCATGAGCAGCTATCAGGCACGCGATGTCGTCATCGTCGATGGCGTACGCTCACCCATGGCGCGGTCTAAGGGTGGTGGCTTCACCCATGTGCGCGCGGAGAATCTGTCGGCGGCACTCGTCGATGCCCTGTTCCTGCGTAACCCGGCTGTGGATCGCGGGGATGTCGAGGATATCGTCTGGGGCTGCGTGAACCAGACCCTGGAGCAGGGATTCAATGTGGCGCGCAGCGTCGGTCTGCTGGCCGGCCTGCCCAAGCAGGTAGCGGCTCAGACAGTCAGCCGTCTGTGTGGCTCATCCATGAGTGCACTGCACACGGCGGCTCAGGGCATCATGACAGGCTATGGTGATGTATTCGTGGTCGGTGGTGTCGAGCATATGCAGCATGTGCCGATGATGCACGGTATCGATATCAACCCCTCGGTCAGCCTGTATGCCGCCAAGGCCTCCATGATGATGGGCGTCACGGCCGAGATGCTCGGGCAGATTCATGGCATCTCGCGTGAAGATCAGGACAAGTTCGCCTTGCGTTCTCATCAGCGCGCACAGGCGGCCTCCGATGCCGGACGGTTCGACAACGAGATCGTGCCCATCGAAGGCCATGATGCCAATGGTGCATTGAGCATGATCGAGAAGGACGAAGTCATCCGGGGTGATGCGTCGTTGGAAGCGCTGGCTTCCCTGCGACCGGCCTTCATCCCGAAAACCGGTACCGTGACTGCCGGCAGCTCGTCGGCGATTGCCGATGGTGCGTCCGCCATGCTCATGATGTCCGGTGAAAAGGCCATGAGTCTGGGGCTGCAGCCCATCGCCCGTGTACGCAGCATGGCCGTCAGTGGCTGTGATCCGGCCATCATGGGTTACGGGCCGGTTCCTGCGACAAAGAAGGCATTGAAGCGTGCGGGAATGTCGATTGACGATATTGATTACGTCGAACTGAATGAAGCCTTTGCGGCTCAGTCCCTGCCGGTTCTCAAGGATCTGGGCTTGATCGAGCAGATGGATCAGAAGGTCAATCTCAATGGCGGTGCCATTGCACTGGGTCATCCTCTGGGCTGTTCGGGTACCCGCATCTGCACCACGCTGCTGAATGTCATGCAGCAGAATGATGGTGAGCTGGGTCTGGCGACCATGTGCATCGGGATGGGGCAGGGTATTGCCACGGTCTTCGAACGCCTGAAGTAGTTGACGGCAGACGTTGTAAGAATGCAAGTCTGCCCCGCGTTTCCGGTCTGCGGGGCAGGCTGAGTCCCGGACTCATGGCCTTGATGAGGATGCCTGCACCGTGTGCATCTGCCGGGCTTGCCTGCAGATGTTGCAGGTACCGTTCCATGTAATCAGACTGTCACGCGGATCGTCTGACGGCGCCCGCTTGAACAGCAGGTTCTCAAGGCAACCAGCTGACATCCACCACGCGCCATTGCGGCCCTCCTGCGGGCACGTCAGCGTGATGCGTCAGGCGTGTCAGGGAGACATTCCCTATATCGAAACTCACACTGTTGCGTAGTGGCAGGTCGAGGGCAATCTGCAAGGCGGCCAGAATGGTGCCTCGGTGGGCAACGCACACGACATCCTTGCCCTGCTGTTCGGCGTTCATGCGCTCGATGAATCCTTCCACCCGGCTGCGTAACATGGAGAAACTCTCGCCATTGGGGGCTTTCTGCTCGGGTGGCAATGGCCAGAATCCGAGATAGGCATCTTCGCGCATGGCAAAGAGCTCCTCGTGCGTCATGCCGTTGAAATCGCCAAAGTCCTGTTCCATGATATCGGCCTCCTGCGCCCAGTCGCTCGCCGTGGCACCGGCCGCGATCAGCGCCTCGGCTGTCTGCCGTGTTCGCTTCAGGGGGCTGGTGACCCACAGTGCATCGCTCGGCAGTTTTGCCGCGATACCCTGGAACAGTGCTGCATCGCTGGTATCGCAGTCCACGTCCAGACTGCCATACATGCGGTGTGATACTTCAGGCACACGGGCGTGTCGAATCCACCAGAAGCGTGTGGCATGTGATGCCTGTGGTAAGAGGTCGCGCAGATTTTGGTTCATGTCTCAGCAGCTGCCAATAGGCGGGTTCATGAAAAAGACAGGCCATCGTTAAGCCCGATGATTCTAACGCGTTGCACCGGATCACGCTCTGTTGCATTTGACAAGTTTGCCCGGAGCAGGCAAAACGGTGATCTGCAACATTCAACAGCCACCACCAGCGAGGACCGTCAGTGACTGACGCCAGGCAGAATCCGCACACCGATACGCAGCAGAGGCCGGAGCAGGAATCGGCACTGGACCGGCGCATCGCCGATGCCGAATCATGGCTGGTAGAGCTGACCCGGCAGTTGATTCAGGTGCCGACCATCAACCCGCCGGGAGAGGGCTATGCCGACATCTGCGATCTGCTGGACCGGGTGCTTGCTCCGCACGGTTTTGCCATCGAGCGAGTGCGGGCCGTGGGGGCTCTGGGCGACAGCGACCGGTATCCGCGCTGGAATCTGATCGCGCGGCACGAAGGGCGCCGCTCGGGTGAGTGTGTGCACTTCAATTCCCATACGGATGTGGTGGCGGTGGGAGAAGGGTGGACGGTGGACCCCTTCGCCGGCGAGGTGCGCGATGGTCGCGTCTACGGACGCGGTGCCTGTGACATGAAGGGCGGGCTTGCCGCCTCGATCGTGGCCGCGGTGTGTTTCACGGCAGAGCACCCCGAGTATGCCGGCGCCATCGAGATCTCGGGCACCTGCGATGAGGAGTCCGGTGGTTTCGGTGGCGTAGCCTATCTGGCGGAACAGGGCTGGTTCAATCCGGAGCGGGTTCAGCATGTGATCATCCCCGAACCGCTGAACAAGGAACGCATCTGTCTGGGGCATCGCGGCGTGTGGTGGGCCGAGGTCGAGACTCATGGTCATATTGCACACGGTTCCATGCCGTTTCTCGGCGAGTGCGCCGTACGCCATATGGGGGCCGTGATCGAAGCGCTGGAAGACACCCTCATCCCTGAGCTGGCGACTCGCCGCACTGCCATGCCGGTAGTGCCCGAACAGGCGCGACAGTCGACACTGAACATCAATTCCATCCACGGTGGATTGCCCGAGGCGGACAGCGACTACACCGGCATGCCCTCGGCGCTGGTGCCGGACCGTTGCCGCATGGTGCTCGATCGGCGATTCCTGATGGAAGAGAGTCTGGGCGATGTGCAGGCCGAACTGCATGACCTGCTGGAAGGTGTGAAGGCCGAACGCGACAGTTTCGACTACGAGGTGCGTGAGCTGTTCTCGGTACTGCCCAACATGACCGACAAGGACGCTCCGGTGGTGAGTGCCGTGGCAGAGGCCATTCGGCAACGTCTGGGACAGGAGCCTGAATATGTCGTCTCGCCGGGAACTTACGACCAGAAACATGTCGATCGTATCGGACGCCTGCACAACTGCATCGCCTATGGTCCCGGTATTCTCGATCTGGCTCATCAACCCGACGAGTATGTGGGAATACAGGATATGATTGTCGCAGCGCAAGTCATGGGGCGGTCGTTGCAGGCCCTGCTGCTGACAGATTCCGACTGAGGAGAGACTATGAAGAAGCGATTTCGCCTGCCGGTATTGTTGTTCCTGGCCACCGCCATCAGCCAGGCCCAGGCGGCCAGAACCGATCTGACCCTGGGCATGCAGCTGGAGCCACCCAATCTGGATCCCACCGGCGGTGCGGCAGCGGCCATCGATGAAGTGGTCTATGCCAATATCTTCGAAGGGCTGACGCGTTTCGATGCCAATGGCCGGGTCATTCCCGCCCTGGCCAGCAGTTGGACGATCGAGAACGAGGGGGCACGCTATGTCTTCACGCTGCACAGTGGTGTGACTTTCCACGACGGTAGCGAGTTCACTGCAGAGGATGTCAAGTTCTCCATCGAGCGCGCCATGGCGGAGGATTCCACCAATGCGCAGAAGCAGCTGTTTGCCAATATCGACAGCGTCGAGGTTGTCGATCCTCATACCGTGGCGATCAATCTGACGCAGGCCGATGGGAATCTGCTGTTCAATCTGGCCTGGGGCGATGCCGTCATTCTCGACCCGGCCACTGCCGCGGATGCGGCCACCTCGCCGGTGGGCACCGGCCCGTTTGTCTTCGATAAATGGGTGCAGGGTGATCGCGTGGAGATCAGCCGGTTCGAAGACTACTGGGGTGAGCCGGTCAGACTGGACAAGGCCACCTTCAAGTTCATCAGTGAGCCCACGGCTGCCTACTCCGCCATACTGGCAGGCGATCTTGACGCCTTTCCCAACTACCCGGCACCGGAGAACCTGGCGCAGCTGGACGCCGATCCGCGCTACTCGGTGGTATTGGGTTCAACCGAAGGCGAGACCATCCTGGCGATGAACAATGCCACGGCCCCCTTCGATGATGTGCGCATCCGGGAGGCCGTGGCTCATGCCATCAATCGTGAAGAGATCATCGACGGTGCCATGTACGGTTACGGTACGCCGATCGGTACGCATTTCGCGCCACATCACCCGGCCTATGTGGATCTGACCGAGCAATCGGCATACGATCCGGAGAAGTCCAGGGCCTTACTGAAGGAGGCGGGTGTCGAAGACGGCCTGACAGTCTCGCTCAAGCTGCCTCCTCCGGCCTATGCCCGGCGCGGCGGGGAAATCATCGCCGCGCAATTGCGTGATGTCGGCATCACGGCCGAGATCGAGAATCTGGAATGGGCGCAGTGGCTCGAGCAGGTGTTCAAGGGCAAGGATTTCAATCTCACCATCGTGTCGCATACCGAGCCGATGGATGTGGGCATCTACGCCAATCCCGAGTACTACTTCCAGTACGACAATGCCGATTTGCAGGCGCTGATGACCGAGCTTGCGGGCGAGACTGATCCCGACAAGCGTCTGGACATGCTGCAGCAGGCACAGCACATCATCGCCGATGATTACGTCAATGGCTATCTGTTCCAGCTGGCGCGCACCGGTGTGGCGAACAGCAAGCTCAAGGGACTGTGGCCCAACTCGCCCACGCAGGCGAATGACCTGACGGCCGTTTACTGGGAAGACTAGATTGGCAGAGCGCGTGTCGCAGGCTGAGCCGAGCGCTTCAGCAGGCTGATTGACATGTTGCATTATCTTCTCAGGCGGCTTGGCTCCCTGCTGGCCACCTTGCTGGTGGCCAGCCTCATCGTGTTTCTCGTCATCGAGGTGGTGCCGGGCGATCCGGCGTCCTACATGCTGGGTATGAACGCGCAGCCGGACACCGTTGCTGCACTGCGCAGCGAGCTGGGTCTCGACAAGAGTGGGCCGGCGCGTTATCTGGAGTGGATTACAGGTCTGGTACAGGGGGACTTCGGGCAATCCTATACCTATCGAACGCCGGTGGCCGACATGGTGGCCGATCGTCTCTGGATCTCATTGCCGCTGGCCCTGTATGCCCTGTTCCTGTCAACCGCATTGGCTTTTCCGGCGGGAATCTGGGCTGCCAGTCACCGTGGCGGACCGGCCGATACGACGGTGATGGTGCTTACCCAGTTGGGTATTGCCGTGCCCAATTTCTGGTTCGCCTTGCTTCTGGTCATGTTGTTTGCCGTCAATCTCGGCTGGTTTTCCGCCGGTGGTTTCGCCGGCTGGGAAGGCGGGCTGCTTGCCGGGTTGAAGTCTCTGACCTTGCCCGCCATCTCGCTTGCACTGCCGCAGGCGGCCATACTCACCCGCGTGATGCGATCCTCCCTGCTCGATGTCCTGGGGGAAGACTTCATGCGCACCGCCCGCGCCAAGGGACTCAGTGAAAGGCAGGCATTGCTCCGGCATGCGCTGAGAAATGCCATGATTCCGGTGCTGACCATCATGGGTCTGCAGTTCTCCTTTCTGATTGCCGGTGCGATCATCATCGAGAACGTGTTCTTTTTGCCGGGGCTCGGGCGCCTGATCTTTCAGAGCATTGCCCAGCGGGATCTGATCGTGGTCGAAAGTGTTGTCATGCTGCTGGTGTTTGCCGTTGTCATGGTGACCTTTCTGATCGATCTGGCCTACGCCTGGGTCGATCCACGTCTGCGGCAGAAGCGACGATGAAAGCACGATCTCTTCTACCAGGTGCTCTGCTTGTATTGCTGGTGGTGGCCGCCGCCCTGCTCAGCTATCTGTGGACACCGTTCGATGTGACCACCCTGAATATCCGCAACAAGTTTGCCTCGCCGGATGCCACACACTGGTTGGGTACCGATCATCTGGGGCGGGATATCCTGTCCATGCTGATGGTCGGGGCGCGCACCTCCATCGCGGTGGCTCTGGTTGCGGTCGGCATCGGCATGGGCATCGGCGTCCCGCTGGGTCTGCTGGCAGCTGCACGTGCACATTCCTGGCTGGATGAACTGATCATGCGTGGCAATGATCTGGTGTTTGCCTTTCCGGCCTTGCTGATTGCCATTCTGATCACCGCCGTTTTCGGCCCCGGTGCCATCAATGCCATCATTGCCATCGGCATCTTCAACATTCCGGTCTTCGCCCGTCTGACCCGGGGTGCTGCCATGAGTCTCTGGAGCCGTGAGTTCGTTCTGGCCGCACGGGTTGCGGGCAAGGGGCCATTGCGCATTTCCCTGGAGCACCTGCTGCCGAACATCACAAATCTGTTGGTGGTGCAGGGCACCATCCAGTTCTCGCTGGGGATACTGGCGGAGGCCGGCCTGTCCTATGTCGGCCTGGGCGCGCAGCCGCCCATTCCCAGCTGGGGGCGCATGCTGGCGGAGAGTCAGACGCTGATCAGCCTGGCACCGCATCTGGCGCTGTTTCCCGGCCTTGCCATTGTCATCACGGTGCTGGGGCTGAATCTGTTGGGTGACGGCCTGCGGGACTGGCTCGATCCGAGGTTGCGCCGTGAACGCTGAGTCTCCACTGCTGCGCCTGGACAACGTCGCCCTGTCCATTCATCAGACACCCATATTGCAGGACATCTCGCTGCAGTTGCAGGCCGGACAGACGCTGGGGCTGATTGGCGAAAGCGGGTCGGGTAAATCGATGACGGCGTTGTCGATCATGCAGTTGCTGCCACGCGGAGCCAGGCAGACAGGCACCATCGCATTCCAGGGGCAGGCACTGGAGCAGATGAAGGAGGCCGATCTGTGCGAGCTGCGCGGCAGTGATATCGGCATGATCTTCCAGGAGCCCATGACAGCGCTGAACCCGGTGAAGAGCATCGGCGAGCAGGTCAGCGAGAGTATCCGCCTGCACCGACGGTTGTCTCGGGATGAGGCGCAGGCACTGACCCTGCGCACGCTGGAACGGGTCGGCTTGTCCAATGCGCAGTTCCCCCTGAATCGCTATCCGCATGAACTCTCGGGAGGGCAGCGCCAACGCGTGGTCATCGCCATTGCCATTGCCTGTCAGCCGCGTTTGCTGATCGCCGACGAGCCGACAACGGCGCTGGATGTCACCACTCAGGCCGGTATTCTGGATTTGCTGAAGTCCTTGCAGCAGGAAGAGGGCTTGGCGCTGCTGCTGATCAGTCACGATCTGGCGGTGGTGTCCAACATGGCTGACGATGTGGTGGTGATGCGTCAGGGACGCATTGTCGAGCAGGGCGATCTGGGGACAGTCTTCGGACGCCCCGAGCATGCCTACACCCGCATGCTGTTCGAGGCTTCGGCCCTGACACAGGTCGCCCGTACGCCAACAGCGCCGCCGACGTCTGCGCACACCGAGCCCACCTTGCTGCAGGTGGACGATCTGGTCTGCGAGTATCCCGGACGACGCACCGGGCTGTTCTCTCATGCGCCGGCCTTTCGCGCCGTGAATCGAGTCAGCTTCGAAATTCGTCGAGGCGAGAGTGTCGGTCTGGTGGGTGAAAGCGGTTGCGGCAAATCGACGCTGACGCGCGCATTGCTGGGCTTGATGCCGCTGCAGGCAGGTCGTATTCGACTGGACAGTGAAGAGGTCAGTGCCGCGCGGGTGGTATCGCGCAAGGCCAGACGACAGATGCAGGTGGTCTTCCAGGATCCCTATGGCTCCTTCAACCCGCGCCATCGGGTGGCGCGATTGATCAGCGAGCCTCTGCATGTTCTCGAGGCGGCACCGGGACGCCGGGAAACCCTGCAGCGAGTCTCCCGGGTGCTGGAAAGTGTCGGTCTGACGGCGGATGACGGTGACAAGTTCATCCATGAATTCTCCGGAGGACAGCGACAGCGCATCGCCATTGCGCGATCCTTGATCGTCGAACCGTCGCTGATCATTCTCGACGAGGCGGTATCGGCGCTGGATGTCTCGGTTCGGGCTCAGGTACTGCAACTACTGGATACACTGGCGCGTGAACAGGGTCTGGCGTATCTGTTCATCTCGCATGATCTGTCCGTGGTGCAACGCGTCAGTGATCGGGTGCTGGTGATGCAGCGGGGAAAGATCGTGGAGCAGGGGGACACCGCTGTTGTATTCAGGAAGCCGCAACATGCCTACACCCGCGAGTTGCTGGCAGCGACCCCGCAGCTGCGCATTCCCCCGGCATGATCGGGTATCCGTCGCAACCAGGGCCGCGTCACGACGATGAACGGTCATTCGAAGCCGCTATTCTTGCTGACCACAGACAACCACGACGATGAGTGATTCCCTACAGAACACGCCCCCCGAACTGCGCTGGCAGGTCGGACCACGAAACCTGATCACCGATGTGCCGGGACTGCGGGTCGGCAACGCCGATGATCCGCAGGTGAAATCCGGGGTTACCGTACTCACCGCGACGCAGCCCTTCATTGCCAGTGTCGACATCATGGGCGGGGCGCCGGGAACCCGGGAGACCGATTGCCTGGCACCGGACAAACTGGTGGAGCAGGTGGATGCTCTGGTGCTCTCCGGCGGTTCTGCACTGGGTCTGGAATCGGCATCCGGCGTGGTGGCAGCGCTACGTGAGGCAGGCAAGGGCTTCGCGATCGGACCCGTGAACGTGCCGATCGTACCGGCGGCGATCATATTCGACCTGCTCAATGGTGGCGCGTCCGACTGGCAGCAGAATCCCTATGCAAGGCTGGGACGAGAGGCCTACCACTCGGCCGGGGCGGCGTTTGAACTGGGTACTGCCGGTGCCGGTGTCGGTGCGACCACGGCCGTGCTCAAGGGCGGGCTGGGGTCAGCCTCGCTGATCATGCCGGATGG
This sequence comes from uncultured Granulosicoccus sp., assembly GCA_947492525.1. Lineage (GTDB taxonomy): Bacteria > Pseudomonadota > Gammaproteobacteria > Granulosicoccales > Granulosicoccaceae > Granulosicoccus. The sequence goes on along the minus strand of CANLNQ010000025.1, from coordinate 64,711 downwards.
TGTCGTGGTAGGCGCGCTGGTGGTTGCCAATCCGCATGGCAGCGTCGTTGTCCCCGGCAGCAGTGCGTTCTGGGCTGCGCCATTCGAGATGCAGGATGAATTTGGAGGGCGGGGCATGGCGCCCGCTCCCGATCCGTATCTGCTGCCCCGCAATGACAAACTGCGGGCCTATGCCGCCATGCACGGCCTGCCCGATGGCAGCGAGGCAAATCCGGCGGGCAGCAACACGACCATCGCTATCGTGGCTACCAATGCACGCCTGGACAAGGCGCAATTGCAACGCATGGCGGTGGCGGCGCAGGATGGCATGGCGCGCGCCATCGTGCCATCGCACACGCCCTATGACGGGGACTTGATCTTCGCCTTGTCCACCGCCGAGAGGACGTTGCAGATGCCGGCCGAGGATCCGATGCGGCTGGGCCATGCCGCGGCTGTCTGTCTGTCCCGAGCCATCGCTCGTGGTGTCTATCTGGCGCGGGCCTCTGCAGGCGATACCCTGCCCACCTGGCAGCAGACACACGCCGGTTCGCCGCCGGATTGACGACTCGCCTTGCCAGCCCGTTTCAGTGCTCAGACCGGCTCAGAACCTGTTCGACAAGGCCAAGCACATTTGCTGCCTGTTCCCAGTGCAGGGCATGGGCGGCGTCCTCAACCACATACACCGTCATCTGCGGGTGTTGCCGCTGAAAATCTGCCTGCATGCGCGGCGTCATCAGCACATCGTGGCTGCCAGTCATCAGCGTGACCGGACAGCGCAGCATCGACAGATCGAGTGGTGGCAGAAAACTCTCCAGGGCTTCCACCTGCTGGCTGAAGGCGCTCAGATCCTGCTTGTGCGGGTAGGCCAGTGAAGCGTCGAGCGCCGCTGAGACCCGGTCTGGCTGCTCGAAGAAGTCGGGCTTGAACAGAAACTGGTACAACAGGCTGAACCAGTGTGCCTCGTTGTGCTCCGAGCGCAATGCCACCAGCGAGCGGAACAGGGCGATTCGTGCCGGCAAAACCTGTGGCAGGGCGGCCGCACTGATCAGATGCGACACCCGCTCCGGCGCCTGACAGGCCAGAGCCCAGCCCAGCATTCCCCCCATGGAATGGCCCAGCACATTGACCCTGTCGATCGCCAGCGCATCGAGCATGGCCAGAATGTCGGCAACCATCAGTTCGCGCGTGCAGGCCACCGGCGTGGGCCGGGTTCTGCCCGTGCAACGGTTGTCCGGAATCAACAGCGGCTGTTGTTGTCTGAGACCGTCGACCAGTGGTTGCCAACTGGCAATGTCGCTGGCCATGCCGGCAAGCAGCAACAGCGGCGTTCTTTCAGCACCCGCCGAGTCAGAGGCGGCGTGCTGTTCGAAGTAGAGTGAAATACCATTGATGTCGAGTAACGGCATGGTGGCGCTGAGGATAGGGAGTGAAGGGGATATGATGACAGACAACGCAGGGCGGAAATGTTCATGAGCCACGACTCGGATACCGGAGCTGTCAGCGACAGTTTCGGCTCAACCACGACCAGTCCACAGGCAGCGCTGGCTGGCATCAACGATTTTGCCGAAGGCTTCGTGTCGTATCAGACCCGAGCGGTGAATGTGCTGGACACCGCCGATGCGCATCCCGACAGCGCCCTGGCAAACATCTATGCCGGCATGTTGTGGATGTTTCTGGAGCGGCCCGAAGCGCCGGAAAAGTCGATTCCCTATGCGCAACGAGCTGAACGGGTGGGTGGCCTGAATGCCCGGGAGCGCGGTCTGCTCGCCTTGCTGCAGGCCTGGCAGCAATACGATCATCAACAGGTACGAGCCATCGGTACCCAGCTGTGTGCCGACTATCCGCGCGATCTGCCCTTGCTCAAGATCGTGCAGTACCATGCCTTCAATGCGGGTGATGCCTCGCTGATGCTGCGACTGGCGCTGGCGGCAGAACCGCACAATGCGCATCTGGCCGCCCTGCACAGCATGGTGGCATTCGGGCATGAACAATCACATCACATTGCCGAGGCTGAACAGGCTGCGCATCGCGCTCTGGCCATTGATCCGAACGAGCCCTGGGCTCATCACGCCCTGGCCCATGTGCATCTGGGGCGCGGTACCGGCAACGAAGGTCTGGCCTTGCTGCAAGCCAGTTCACCGAGTTGGGACGGGCTCAATTCCTTCATGTTCACGCACAACTGGTGGCATGTGGCCCTGTTCGAAATCGCCAGAGGCGAGGTCGTGTCGGCGCTGCGGATTCATGATGAGCGCTGCTGGGGTGTACAGCCCGACTACAGTCAGGATCAGATCGGTTCGGTCTCGCTGCTGGCCAGGCTCGAACTGGCAGCCGTGGATGTCGGCGATCGCTGGCAGGCACTTCGGCCCTACCTCGAAACGCGTCGCGATGATGTCATCCAGCCCTTTCTGAGTCTGCAGTACCTGTACGGTCTGGTGAAGGCCGGTTCAGCCGCGGGCGACGAGTTGCTGGCGCTCATCCGTGCACAGGCGGACTCGCCCGTGGTGGCTCAGGATCGTGATCTGTGGCGCGATGTGGCCATCCCGGCTGCCGAGGGCATGGTGGCGCATGCACGTGGTGACCATGAACGGGCTGCGCGTGAGCTGGCATCGGTTCGTGGTCAGCTATGGCGAACCGGGGGGAGCCATGCGCAGCGGGATCTGTTCGAACAGGTGCTGCTCGATGCCCGATTGCGTGCCGGACACTGGGATGCGGCGCGCAAGACGCTGGAGCATCGACGCCAGTGGGAACCGGACAGCCCCATTCTGCAGCAGCGTCTGCAGGATGTGTATCGCCACCTGGGGCACTGAACGGGCATTGACAGCGGGGTATCCTGGCCGCCTTCAACTAACGCCGGCTGCGGTGTTCTCGCGCCTGAGCTGTCGGGGATGAATCAGATGGTGTCCGCCGAATCAGGCGAACGACCCACCAGGGTTCGCGTCATGGCTTCGTGCCTGACTCAGGGGGCGGGATCTCGCTGGACGCGGATGGGATAGAAACGCACGCCGGCCTGATCAAGCGACGGCGCGCCGGGAAAGCCCCGACTGGCGGCCAGCGAGTACCAGCGCGCAGCGTCACTCAGTGCGTCATTGGCGGCTGCGGGCGCAAACGAGAGCTGGGTTGCCTCGCGGGCAAAATCAGCGCCCAGTACCACCTGAGCGGCACGTTCACCTTGTTCGGCCTTGGTCTCCAGTTCGTTGCGTGGCAATTTTTCCAGCGTTTCCTGCTCCTCGACCACGGCTTCACGCAATTCTTCCTGATTGTTGATCGGATTCTCGCTCGATTCGCTCGATGGGCTGAGTGGAGTCGTGGTCGCGGTTTCGCCTTCGATGGCCAGGGGGCGATCCAGCGGGCCGGCATCCAGCTCGGTGGTGTTGGCCAGAGCCTGGTTCAGGCCGACAGGCACTATCAAGCAGGCGGCCAGGAGAAAGGACGAACGGTGCATGGCGTTATCGGAAATGGCAGTCATGACGGTGGAGTATGGCTGATAGCGACTGATAAGGCAGGCGGATGCGAAAGGTTTGCGGCCGCTGCACGAACAACTTATCGAACTTGTCACGAATATTGCAGGATCTTGCCCCGAGAAAGCTGCGCTCGGCGCAGTCGCGAAATCAAGTCAGAGATGAATACAGATGGCGAACAAGTTCCTGGTCAGGCGCGTCATGGCGCCGTTGGCGAGCATCGTGGTGTTGCTTGCGTCTATGGGTGTCTGCTGGGCTCAGGATACGGAGGAGGCTGCGCCGGCGGCTGAAGGGGATGGCAGTGGGCGAATCACGGTGCCACTGTCGGGTACGGCCACGGTCAGTCGCATCGACAATCTGTCCATCTCGCCGAGTCAGGTCGAGGTCGGGCTGATCGATGTGGGCATGTCGCAGAATGCGACGTTCACGCTCAGCCATGTGGGGGGAGAGGATGCCGCGGCCATCGACATCGGTTCGGCAACGCTGTTCGGCAAGAGCGCCAGCGAGTTCTTCACCGACTTCAGCGGCAACCAGAGTCTCAGCCCCGGCCAGTCGATCGAGAGCACTGTCACGTTCACACCGCTGTCGCCGGGCGACAAGTCGGCCGGTTTGCGTCTGGAGATCAGTGGTTCGACATCCCCCTACGTCGTGCTGTTCACCGGTACCGCGCGCTATCCGCTGACATCGGATCTGGGACAGTCCGATCAGAGGATCGTATTCGGTCAGGCTCAGCAGTTTTCCGATGCGCAGAAGAACGTCATTCTGATCAATGAGGGCGAAGCTGACGGCCCGGACATCAACATCTCTGCCATGCAACTCAGTGGTACCAATGCAGATGCCTTCACGGTCAATTTCTCACCGGTGACACTCAGCCCCGGGGATGAGCTGGACGTCAAGATCGACCTGGCAACCGATGTCGTCGGCTTCAAGGCCGCCACGGTCGAGATCTTCCATGATGGCAACAACGGTGCGCTGGAACTGGAACTTGAAGGCACGGTCGTGCAGCCCGGTTCGGTGCCGGTGAATTTCACGATGAGTACCTTGAACACCAGCAAGAACATCACGCGCGGAACCACCTTGCAGTTCGGCCCGGACGGGCGGCTCTATGTGGGTGAAATGGCCGGTCCCATTCATGTGTTCGATATCGAGCGCGATGGCAAGAACAACTACAGTGGCACTCTGGCCGAGACCATCAACCTGGTCAAGAACGTACAGAACCATGATGATGACGGCGCGCCCAACAATAACCAGAACACGCGCACCATGACAGGCCTGTATATTGAAGGTACGGCTGCCGCGCCTGTGATCTATGTCACTTCCAGCGACCCCCGGCAGGCGGCAGGTCCCTCCGGCACGGACTCCAATCTGGATACCAATTCAGGCATGGTGCACAAGCTCACGAAGAACGGGAACAACTGGGCCAAACAGGATCTGGTGCGAGGTTTGCCGCGCTCTGAAGAAAATCACGGCCCCAATGGTCTGGTCAAGATCGGTGACAAGCTGTACGTGAGTGTCGGTGGCCATACCAATATGGGCGCACCCTCGAACAACTTCGCCGAGCTACCCGAGTACGCGCTGTCAGGTGCAATCCTGGTCATCGATCTGGCGCAGATCGGAACCGCTACCTATGACCTGCCGACGCTGGATGGGCCGGATGACCAGTATGACCCCTTTGGTGGGCACGACGGCCTGAACCAGGCGATCCTTGAAAACAATGGCCCCGTGCAGGTCTTCGCGCCGGGCTTTCGCAATGCCTATGACATCGTGTACACCGAAGCCGGACGCCTGTATGTCTGGGACAACGGACCCAATACCGGCTGGGGTGGCGAACCCGGTGCCAATTGCTCGAACGCTCTGGTGGAGAACGGCGTCAAGCATCAGGATGGATTGCATCTGATCGAGGAAGGCTATTACGGCGGTCATCCCAATCCGACCCGCGGCAACAAGGGCAACAAGTTCGGTGGGCAATCGCCGATCGAGGGGCCCGCCAACGAGGAAGAATGCGAATACAAGACGCCGGGTCAGAACGACGGTGCGCTGGTGACCAACAATCCGTCCACCAACGGTCTTGATGAGTACACCGCGACCAATTTTGCCGGTGCCATGAAGGGCGACCTGGTCGCGGCCGCCTTCGGAAAACAGTTGTTCCGGGTCGAGCTCAATGGCAATGGCAGCGCGATCACCTCCAAATCCGTTTTGCAAGGCGATGTGGGAACAACCCCGCTGGATCTGACCGCGCAGGGCGATGACGACGTTTTCCCCGGAACAATCTGGATCGTGGACAACATCGACGAGGAGATCCGCATTCTCGAACCCAGTGACTATTGATCCATTCAATATCCGTGTAACTCGGGCCGATAAGAGGGCCTGAGTGAATGGAAGGTCTGATCCTGCGCGTTGCCTTCCCCAGCAGATGCTCCGGCCATGCCAGTGCCGGCATCGTGGTTTTCATCAAGAGCTAGCTATGTATATCGAAAAGACCGTGTCGACGAGCATTCTGGGCAAAGCCAGTGTATTGATGCTCACGCTTCTGCTCAGCGCCTGCGGGGGCGGTGGTGGAGACACCGTCACCGACGGCGGTGGCGATGGTGGCGGTGGGGATGTCGATATCATCGAAAAGGATGTCGTGCCGGAGCCCCGTGGCACCTTGCCATCACTGGCGCGCTCGAACGCGAACTTCGAAGGTGAGCACCATTCGGGCAGTGGCTCCTGCGCTTCCTGTCACAACGATCCGGAAATGGAAATCCAGACGCCGGTGCCGGGCGTTACCCGCAACGTATCCATCGGTACTGCCTGGGAAACCAGCATGATGGCCAACGCGACCCGGGATCCCTACTGGCACGCTGTCGTGGCCTCCGAACTGGATAACTTTCCGCATCTGGAGGAGGTCATCAACGATGAGTGCATCGTCTGTCATGCACCCTTGGCCTACGATCTGACCGAAAAGGAAGATCTGGACCTGCGCCTGTATGATCAGCTGGCAGATGACGGTGAAACCGTGCTCAACCCGGGCTTGTATTCCCTGGACGAAACCAATGAGGTCTTCAATCATGCCATGGATGGCGTCAGCTGCTCGCTGTGTCACCAGATGGACCCGGGTAACCTGGGTACCGAGGAAAGCATGTCCGGTGGCTATCAGATCGTCGGGTCACCCACCGGGGACAACAGCGACCGGCCGGCCTACGGTCAGTATGCCGATCCCGAAGTCAGCTACATGCGACAACAGGCCGGCTATCTGGCCCAGCAGGGCCTGCATGTGGGCACCTCCGAGAGCTGCGCAACCTGCCACAACCTGAACGTGCATGCCATCAGTCAGGACGGCGAGCCGCTGGATGATGTCATCTTTGCCGAACAGGCGATCTACACCGAATGGCAGAACAGTGACTTTGCCACCGGTGGACCGCAGGAAGCGACCTGCCAGAGCTGCCACATGCCCAAACTGGATCAGGAAGTGATCATCGGTCAGGGTGCACCGGGTCCACGCCCCGATTTTTCCGAGCACACGCTGCTCGGCCCCAATACCGTGATGCAGACCATGTTGATGAACTACAGCGACGAGCTGGGCATCACTCCGGGGCTCGGATTCGAGGAATCCATCGAGCGCAATCGTGAATTTCTGAAAACTGCTGCGGACGTTACCCTCAGCAGCAATGGCGTCATCGACGGCGAATTGAGCTTCGATGTGAACGTGAAGAACCTGGCCGGTCACCGTCTGCCGTCGGGCTACCATTCACGTCGTGTCTACCTGCATGTGCAGGTACTGGACAGCAGTGGTGAGCTGGTGTTCGAAAGCGGTCGAATCCGGGATGACGGCAGCATCGTGGGCGTGGCCGAGGATGTGAATTCTTCCACCTGGGAGCCGCATTACGATGAAATCACCTCGGAGACACAGGTCCAGGTCTATCAGGCCATCACGGGCAATTCCGATGGGGATCGTACGCATTCACTGCTTGCCAGCAGCTTTTATCTCAAGGATAACCGCCTGACCCCCGCCGGCATGAACAAGGGTGCCCTGCTGAATGACGACTCATTGCCCGATACCTTCGGTGTCTTTGGTGCCGCCCTGAGCGACAGTGATTTCAACGAAGGCGAGGATACCGTCAGCTACCGGATCGCGGTGGGTGATAACGAGGTCTATACCGTCTCGGCCGAGCTACGCTATCAGCCGATCAGCTATGGACATCTGCAGAAACTGTGGACCCAGGGTGATCGCGTTGACCAGATCGATATGTTCCGCACCATGTGGGAGAGCATGACATTGCGTGATGAAGTGATCGATACGGCGACTCAGGTCATGCAGTAAGGTGCTGCCGCTCTCACTTGCTGTTCTGATTGATCGGCTATACTTCCGGCATTGAATCTTTGACAGCTGTGCGGGCCCCGATGGCCCGCCACAGCGGTCCACGCTCAGGAGCTCCGTCCAATGCCCACCTCGTCTTCCACGAAATCCCGTCTGTCCCTGTTTGCCGGTGTACTGCTGTCTGCACTGCTGGCCTTGCCGACACTGGTCAACGCGCAGGTAGGCGATGGTCTGGAATACCGCATCGGCCCTGAGGACGTACTGCATATCTCGGTGTGGAAGGAAGAGGACCTGGATCGCAAGGTGCTTGTCCGTCCCGACGGTGGCATCTCCTTTCCGCTGGCAGGCGACATTCAGGTCTCCGGTCGCACACCTCTGGAAGTGCAGGACGAGATCCGTTCACGTCTGCAGCGTTATGTGCCCGATGCCGAAGTGACCGTATCGGTCGACAAGATTTCCGGCTATACCGTGTTCGTGCTTGGTGAAGTCGAGGCTCCCGGCCAGTTCACGCTGGGGCGTTACGTGGATGTCGTCCAGGCACTGACCCTGGCCGGCGGTTTCACACCCTATGCCAGCAGCCGCAACATCCAGGTTCTGCGTCGCCAGGACGGCCGGGAAGTTACCTACGAATTCGACTTCCGCGATGTATCGCGCGGTCGTAGCCTGGAACAGAATATAATCCTGCAAAGTGGAGATGTCGTCCTCGTTCCCTAGTCGATGATGCCTGATTGGCGCGGAAACGCGAAAGACATCATCCACTGAGTGGCGCCTGGAGGTAGAGCATCTTCCGGGAAATTTGGGCTTCCTAACGCATCGGGATTACACGCATGGCACTGTTCAACAGGTCCGGAAACAACGCCGTCAGTTCCTTGACGATATTGGGTCTGACGGCCTCGCTGGTATCGCTGCCTGCGACCGCGGACGTCTGGGTCTTCGAACCGTCGATCTCGCTGGATCAGCGCTTCGACGATAACTACTATCTGATACCGGCGGGCGATGGTTCGCTGAATGCAACCCGCGCCGTGGGTGAACTGGGGCTCAGCCGTGAGTCGCAATCCACATCCTATCGGGGCCTGGTCAGGGTCGATGCCCTGCTGACCACCACGAACGACAATGGCGATGAGGGGCTGGATTCCAACCAGATAGCCGCAGCCGAAGCGGTACATCGCACGGCCCGCTCCCGTTACGGCATATTGGCGACCTTCACCCAGGATACTCCCAGCCGGGACATTGCCGCCGATCTGAGCGATGTCGATAATCTGATCAGCGATACCGGGCTGGATCTGACGCAATCGAGCAACAATGTCGCCCGACGGGAAATCGTCATCGAGCCCTCCTACGAATACAATCTGACACGGCGACTGACCTTCGATACCCAGGCCACCCTGACGGCCGTTGACCATGATTTGCCCGATCCTCTGGATGCCGTGTATCAGCGCTACATCGACACCTTTCCCCGGCTGGCCGATGGCAGCTTCGATGGCACGCCGGTGTCCTACGATGACGCCACGCTCGATATTCTGGGCGAGGGCGTGGTGTTCTCGCCCAGCGGAGAGCCCGATGACTATCAGGAAATCGAGGTGGACATGGGCTTTCGTTACAAGTACACGCCCATCACCACGCTGACGACCAGCGTTTCCTACAGCCGCTACACGGCCGAGGTCGAACCTGATTCCCGCGCGAATGTGGATGGCTCTCTGATTCCGGATCCAGACTACCGTTTCATCGTGCGCAAGCCTCGCCGCGATTCCATTTCGACAACAGCGACCTTCAAGATCGGCTTCGAACGTTCCTTGACACCCACCTTGCTGCTGGGCGTCGATGGCGGTGTCTACACCAATACCTCTGATCTGACCGACACTCTGCGAAGCACCGATGTTCGTGAGGGTGAAGAGCCGATACCCCAGGATCTGATCGATGAACTCAAGACCGATTCTGACGGCTGGCTGGCGAGTATCTCCCTGAGCTACGATGCCGGTGTCACCCGCTACGTCGGCAAGTTTGCCGTGGATGTCGAACCCAGTGGCTCGGGAACACAGGTGGAAACCCACGAACTCACGGGCACCCTGAGTCACATCATTTCGCCGCGACTGAACTTCGGCCTGCGGGCGAGGGCCTATGAGCCTGATCGACTGGGCGCCATCAGTGAAGATCGTTTCGCGCGCCGATTCATCAGTTTCGAACCCAAGATCGAATGGAAGGCGGCGCGTAACTGGACGGTGTCGGCGGCGTATCGCTACCGCCGGCAGAAGGCCCAGATCGATCCGATTGCCGCCGAGAGCAACGCAGTATTGCTGGCACTGAAGTACACACCACCCTCGGAAGTACGAGACGCGGCCAACGCCAGCGGTCTGTAAAGGCTAGAGAGCTAGAGGGCTAGGGCAGATCCTGCTCCTCATCACCGGTGGACGTTGCTGCAGCCATCGCGGGTGAGTCCTCTGGCACGAAATCAAGGATCTGCAGGTTAGACGGATCGAACACGGCAATGCCATTGGCATAGCGGGCCTTGAAGGGATAGAGCTCGACGTCCTCGGCCTTCAACTGCTGCTCTTCCAGCGCGGCTCTGACAGCGGCTTCCGCGCCCAGATCGGCTACCGCCTGCCAGTTCAGCGCATCCTTCTGCATGGCCTCATGCTTCAGTGTCAGTGGCTCGTACAGGTCACTGCGCCCCTGAGGACCGGGATAGCCATTGAGTATGTCAGCCAGAAATTGCCCGTAATCATCGGGCTCGGGTGTCAGCAGTAGTGGCAATTGCAGCAAGCCCGGTGCAGGCAAGGGGCCGGGTTGCTCGTTCATGGCCAGCAACTGCTGATCGAAGGCGTGGTTGTCTCTTGCCGATAGCGTATTGAAGCCCCTTTCGGCATACACGATTGCCACGGTTCGCTGCTGGTAGGTCGTGTAGAAGCCGTAGCCCAGCGCAGCCACCTGCAGCAGAGCAATCATCGACATGTCCAGTAGCAGCTTGGGTTTCCCGGGCTTGTACAGTATCAGCGTCAGCGCAGGTCCCAGCACCACATCGATCATGGCAACCAGTTTCAGGCCCTGCCAGCCGCCATCGAGAAAGAACAGCTCACCGGGGAACCAGTAAAGCAGCATGATGATGACCAGCAGTGAGAACACCAGCAGGCTCAGTGTCAGGTGTATGGCAAAGGCAACACCCTTCGTCGGACCTTGTGTCAGCCAGGGAAAGGAGCGTGTCATGATGCTGGATCCTCGATGTCACGTTGAATCTCCGGACAGCCAAGCAACGAACACGCCATGCGCATGAAACCCCGGTGCTAGTCTGATGGTCCATACGGCGGTAGCGTCAGCACGCCATGGCCTGCATCCTTGCCACAACAATCACTGTCGACGAATTGAAACGCCTTCAAAGCCCTATGAACAGACCCGGAACTACCGAACGCAAACGTATCAATCTGGCCCTGCAGGGCGGCGGGTCGCACGGTGCCTTCACCTGGGGTGTGCTGGACCGGATACTGGCAGATGAGCGACTGGAGATTGCCGCCATCTCCGGCACATCGGCGGGGGCCATGAATGCGGTGGTGCTGGCAAACGGTTTCGTGAATGGTGGCGCGGAACTGGCGCGTCAGAAACTGGAAGGGTTCTGGCGGGCGGTCAGCAAGGCCGCCTTCGGCAGTCCCATCCAGCGCGCACCACTGGACTACCTGATGGGTACCTGGTCCATGGAAAACTCACTGGGTTATCAGGCCATGGACGCCATGACTCGCACATTGTCGCCCTATCAGTTCAATCCGCTGAACATCGATCCATTGAAGCAGATTCTGGAATCCTGCGTCGATTTTTCCTGCGTACAGCGCTGTACGGCCATCAAGCTCTACATCTCGGCCACCAACGTGGAGACCGGTCGCGTCAAGGTGTTCGACAGCGAGAACCTGACCGCTGACATGGTCATGGCATCTGCCTGCCTGCCGCAGCTGTCGCAGGCCGTCATCATCGATGATGTGCCTTACTGGGATGGCGGCTACATGGGTAATCCGGTGTTGTTCCCCTTTCATCACCAGACGGATTCGGCCGACATCGTGGTGGTGCAGATCAATCCCATCGAGCGCAAGGGCGTGCCGCGAACGCCCATGGAGATTCAGAATCGTGCCAGCGAAATCACCTTCAATGCCAGCCTGCTGAAGGAGCTTCGCTCCATCGAATTCGTCGATCGCCTACTCGAGGCCGGCAAGGTGGACAGGGAACATTATCGTCAGGAATACCTGCATATCATCGAAAACCAGGAGGCGCTGCGCCCTCTGGGCGCGTCTTCCAAGCTCAATGCCGAGTGGCGTTTCCTGTGCAAGTTGCGGGATATCGGCCGGCAGAGCGCGACCGACTGGCTTGAGCGGCACTATGAGGATATCGGGCAGCGCAATACGGTGGATCTGAAAGCCATGTTTCAGGGGAAGGAAGACTGAGCGTCAGGGGGTGCAGGCGCCTGCTGAGAACCGCCGGCAATTGTCAGGCGAACAGCACGCCGGACTGCACACCCAGGGCAGACTCTATACGCTGCAAGAGCTCGACTTCAGGGGGAGAGATGCGTTCGCCACCGATGCCCAGAATGCTGCCTTCTCTGGCCGCTTCGGCCACCGCCAGAGCAATCTCGATGGTCCACTGCTTGTACGCATCGGCCTCGCTGTCGCTGCAGCGTTCGTTGACCAGTGCCGTGGCTTGCCGACAATCCTTGATGGCCATTGCCTGTAGCTCTTCACGACTGGTGATGTTGGCCGCACTGACACGCTGATGAGCACGCTCCCGATAGTCGCTCATCTTGTCTCTGGCCTGTTCCCAGTTCTCGGCCTTGCTCATCAGGGCATTGATCAGCTCACTGTCCGGGTGCGCTTCTCGGGCATGAACCTGTGCGCGCATGCCGGCACTCATCTCCTTGATGGTGCCGATGATGCCGCTGGGCGCGGCGTTGCTCATCGCCGCGCCGATCATGCCGGGCATGGCACTGAGCAGAAACCATTCGTCGTCGTTGAAGTCATCCTTGATGGTCATGGCATGCTCGGCTCGGTTATGGGCAATGCGTTCACGGGTTCTGCAGCAGCAGGAATTCCAGCAGGGCTTTCTGCGCATGCAGACGATTGCCTGCTTCCTCCCAGACCACACTCTGCGATCCATCGATGACCTCGGCCGCCACTTCCTCACCCCGGTGTGCGGGCAGGCAATGCATGAACAGGGCATCGTCTTTCGCCAGCGACATCATCTCGCTGTTGATTTCATAGCCTGCAAACGCGGCCTCGCGGGCTTTCTGTTCGGCTTCCTGACCCATGCTGGCCCAGACATCGGTGACGATCAGGTCGGCATCCTTGCAGGCCTCCGCCGGCGAGGCGGCGCGGCTGGCATGATTGCCGGCGTTGGCCAGAATTCCGGCATCGGGTTCGTAGCCGTCCGGACAGGCGTAGGTCAGGTGGAAGCCGAGCAGCGCGGCGGTATTGAGGTAGGAGTTGCACATGTTGTTGCCATCGCCGATCCAGGCGACGCGCTTGCCACTGATGTCGCCGCGATGATCCAGATAGGTCTGCATGTCGGCCAGCAACTGGCAGGGGTGCAACAGGTCGGTGAGCGCGTTGATGACCGGTACGGTGGCAATCTCGGCGAAGCGCTCCAGCATGTCGTGAGAGAAGGTGCGCACGGAGATGATATCCACCATCTGTGACAGCACGCGGGCCGTATCTGCAGGCGGTTCACCGCGGCCCAGCTGGGTGCCTTCGGGGGACAGATAGATGGCGTGCCCGCCGAGTTGCGTCATGCCGGCTTCGAAGGAGACGCGTGTGCGTGTCGATGATTTTTCGAAGATCATGCCCAGAACGCGGCGTGGCAGCGTGGCCTCGCAGCTATGGGTTTCCCACTGCTTGCGCAGCTCGCTGCCGCGCTGGATGATGGCGCGAAATTCGTCGGCGGTCAGGTCGTTTTCTGAAAGAAAGTGTCGCATGTCGTTGGGGTGTTCAGGCGTTGGCAGCGGCGTCGCTGCCAGCAGGCAAGTCGGACTGTTGCAGGAAGTCGATGATCAGATCGCTGATGCGTCGCACCAGTTCGTCGGCTTCCGCGTCAGAGAGGATGTAGGGGGGGAGCAGACGGATGACGTTGCCCGCGGTGACATTCAGCAGAATACCGGCATCGAGTGCCTTGCCGACAAGATCAGCGCAGGGCCTGTCCAGTTCTATCCCCATCATCATGCCGCGGCCACGGATGTCGCGAATGCCGGGCTGGTTGTGCAGATTGTTGCGGAACCCCTCGATGATGCGTTCGCCCAGCTGGCCGGCGCGTTGCACCAGGTCGCGTCTCTGCATCTCCTGGATGACGGTCAGGCCGACGCGACAGGCAATGGGATTGCCGCCGAAGGTCGTACCGTGGCTGCCCGGCTGGATCAGCTCGGCAGCATCGCCGCGAGCCAGGCAGGCGCCGATCGGCATGCCGTTACCCAGCGCCTTGGCGACGGCCACCAGATCCGGCTGGATCTCTTCGGCCTGGAAGGCAAACCAGTGACCGGTTCGACCCATGCCTGACTGGATCTCGTCGCAGATCAGCAGCCAGTCGTGCTGGTCGCACAGGGCGCGCAATGCCTGCAGATAGCCGGTGTCGGGAATGTTGACACCGCCTTCACCCTGAATGGGCTCCACCATGATGGCAACGATGTCCTCACGACCCGCAGCTGCCGTCTTGATCGCGTCGACATTGTTGAAGGGCACGATTTCAAAACCATCGAGCATCGGACCGAAGCCGGCCTTGATCTTCTGATTGCCGGTGGCGGAGATGGTTGCGATGGTTCGGCCGTGAAACGCGGTGTCCATGACCAGGATGGTGGGCTTCTCGATACCCCGGGCATGACCATGCAGTCGCGCGATCTTGATGCAGGCTTCGTTGGCCTCAGCGCCGGAATTGCAGAAGAAGGCCTTGTCCATGCCGGCTACCCGGCACAGTTCCGTGCCCAGGGCTTCCTGCTGAGGGATGTGGTACAGATTGCTGACGTGCATCAGCTCGCGCGCTTGCTCGGCCACGGCCTCGCTGATGGCGGGGTCGGCGTGCCCCAGAGCGCAGACGGCAATACCGCCCAGCGCATCCAGATACTCACGCCCCTGATCATCCCACAGGCGAGCGCCTTCACCGCGTTGCATGGTGACAGGGAGGCGACCGTATGCGGCCATCAGTGAAGCCATTGGAAAGAGCCTTTGGTTATGGGGAAACAGGCGCTTGATACTATTACAGTTGTGCCGGCAAACCAACCCATGCAGCCGTTGACAGAGGCCTGGATGGCGATGGCGAGGCCTTGCCCGGGCTGGAAACCGCAATCGTTGATCCCCACGCTTGCCAAGGCAGAAACTCCGGTGAGACCATACGCCGGTAATCTTCGCTGTATCTGCATCCGGGAGATGCCGATTTACACCGTGGCGCCACGCACCACTGTGTCTTGGTATGCTTCAGGTCACAATTTGAGCCGTCGCGCAGTGTGGCGATGGCAGTCTTGTTCGGTCAACCCTTTCAGGAGTTTTACATGTCTTTCACATTTCCAGACCTGCCTTACGACTTCACGGCTCTCGAGCCACATGTGGATGCCCAGACCATGGAAATCCACTACGACCGTCATCACCGAACCTACTTCAACAACTTCACCGGTGCCGTCGATGACACGCCAATGGCTGACAAGTCGCTGGAAGAGGTCATGGGCATGGTGGACGCCAGCACACCGGCCGCAGTTCGCAATAACGGCGGTGGTTACTACAACCACATTCTGTACTGGAACTCCATGTGCAACGGTGGCAGTGCACCGAGCAGCGAATTGTCTGCGGCGATCGATTCCGCCTTCGGTTCCATCGATGAGCTGAAGTCCGGGCTCAAGCAGGCCGGTATCGGCCGCTTCGGTTCGGGTTTTGCCTGGCTGATCGTCAAGGACGGCAAGCTGGAAATCACCTCGACACCCAACCAGGACAACCCGCTGATGCAGGTGGCCGAGAAGCAGGGCACACCTATCCTGGCGCTGGACGTCTGGGAGCACGCCTATTACCTGAAGTATCAGAACAAGCGTCCTGATTACATCGATGGCTGGCTGGAAGTGGTCGATTGGGCCAAGACTTCCGAGCGTTTCGCAGCTGCCAGCTGATCGATCGTTTGACTGTCGTCTGCCGGATCAGCCAGACTGATCCGGCAGTTTTCGGCGTTCGGTTCGGTACCCGTCCACGCCGCTGATGCAAAGTGCGGCAGACGGCTGCCATGACTCTTGCAGTTCTGCGGGAGGTTCCCCAGATTACGACTCAACCGGCATCCCCGGCAGAGGGCAGGGTACACTGTCGTATCTGTCCATTTTTCGACTTTGACCGTAAGCGAGCAGCACCATGAGTGATCAACCGTCCGACGTCCGTACCCGCATCGAACAGCAGATTGAGGAAAACCCGGTAATCCTGTACATGAAGGGAACCCCTCAACTACCCATGTGCGGTTTTTCCATGCGCACCGTGGAAGCACTCAAGCAGTGCAACAAGCAATTCGCCTACGTGAACATCATTGCTGACCCGGCTATTCGCGAAACCCTGCCTCAGGTATCCGACTGGCCCACCTTTCCTCAGCTGTATATCGAAAAGGAGCTGGTTGGTGGCTGCGATATCGTCATGGAACTGGCCGAGAGTGGTGAGCTGCAGAAGATGATCGACAAGGCGGCTGTCGAGACAGACTGATAGATCATCGGCATGCGGCCATCCGCCGCCTGCCTGTGCCAGTGCCTGCGACTGTGTTCGCGCCAGTGCCTGTGCCAGTGCCTGCGCCAGTGCCCGCGCCAGTGTTCGCGTCGCGGTTCAGTCGAAATCGACTTTGCCGCGTCCGGCTTTCAGCTGTGAATGCCTTGTCTTCTTTTCCAGGCGCCGCTTGACCGAGCCGCGCGTCGGTCGGGTCGGTCGACGTTTCTGGGGTACGTGAACGCCCAGGCGAATCAGTTCGGCCAGACGATCCAGCGCGTCGGCGTGATTCTGCTCCTGACGCCGGTGCTGCTGTGCCTTGATGACGATGACACCGTCCTTTGTCAGTCGTTTGTCCTTGATCTGAATCAGGCGCTGCTTGATGTGATCCGGCAGGCTCGACGCATTGATATCGAATCGCAGATGCACGGCCGAGGCGACCTTGTTGACGTTCTGGCCACCCGCCCCCTGTGAGCGAATGGCCTGCCATTCGATTTCCTCGAGAGGAATCGACAGACTGTCGTTGATCTTCAGCACGGCAGGAACGCTGTCCTAACGAGGCAGGTGCGAGCCATCGGCGATGGGTGCATCCATTCCTTCATGCAGTTCCTCCCAGCGATTCACCACGGAGCAGAACAGCTCGGCGGTCATGCGTGTGTCGTAGATGGCTGAATGCGCCTCCGAGGTATCCCAGTCCATGCCGGCTGCCACGGCCGAGCGCGCCAGTACCGTCTGTCCATAAGCCAGTCCGCACAGGGATACCGTATCGAAACAGCTGAAGGGGTGGAAGGGGTTCTTCTTGATACCGCAGCGGTCGGCGGCCGCATTGACGAACTTGAGATCGAAGAAGGCGTTGTGGCCTACCAGAATGGCGCGCGTGCAATTGGCCGCCGACACCGCCTCCCGTACCGGGTTGAAGATGTGCGCCAGTGCCTCACGCTCTTCACGGGCGGCTCTGAGCGGGTGATAGGGATCAATACCGTTGACTTCCAGTGACTTCGGCTCGATGTTGCTGCCGTCGAACGGGACCACATGGGTGGTATAGCTCTTGACAGGTCGAAGCCTGCCCTGTTCATCCACATCGAGCAGAACGGCGGCAATTTCCAGCAGGGCATCATTGCGCTCGTTGAATCCCCCTGTTTCGACGTCCACGACGACAGGCAGGTAGCCCCTGAAACGTTCATTGAGAGAATAGGCTTTTCCGGGTTGGTACATATACGCCAAGCACTCCTGAGCGGTGCGGATTGAAAGAGAGGGAGGTTAACTTAGCCGTGAATCATACACGTCGGTGTAGTGATACCATCGAAGCATTCTCGAATACGCGACGTTTTACACTGTGCGTAACCTGCTACAGCAATATTTCAACATTGCGTTTCTCATGGGCAAGCCGCAAGACCTGCCGGCTGGTCGTGAGCAGATGCAAATCGGTGTCGGACTGGCTCTGGTGAGTTATGTCATGGCGGTGGCCGTGCCATTCGGTGTGGAGAGGGCGTTCCTGCAGGCTTTTGTCGATCTGGCCTGCACCGGAGTTGCAATCTGGATAGCCTTGGGTATCGTCGGGCATACCGCGCGTTTTGAGCAGGCCTTTGGTGGTCTGTGCGGCGCCTCCACCTTTATCAATCTGGCAGCCTTGCCGCTGTTTGCCTTGCGACCCGATTCCACCGATTCGGTCATGGTTACCAGCACCGTGGCCGATTTCGTCCTGTTGGTGTGGGGCCTGTCCCTGATGGCCCATGTGATCAGGCATACCTTCGAGGTCAGGATGTTCGTCAGTGTGGTGATGTCGGTGGCATTCTTCATCGTGCTCTCGGCCGTGGTGGCCTCCTTGTGGCCGGCTCCCGTGCTCAGCACCGACAGAGAGAAGGTGTCATCGACGCCTGTGATGCACGAGTTGGCCTTGAGCGCGACGCCTCAGGTGGCGCAGAGCGAGGCCGCGCGTGGCTTGCTCGGTACTGGCGGGAGAATGCTATGATCCGGCACTCGCTCGCCATGCCAGAGGTCGTCGATATCTCCCGTGTCTGTGCCTGTTCGATTTCGCTCGTCAGCGTCTTCACGTCTGGCGCGACGCGCCTTTGCCTGCAATGAACCTCGCCTGCCGCAAAGTGCCGTGGATGCCCGCATGGTAAAGCCAGCAGCCTCCAGGCAGTCGCCTCATTCCCGTTCGGAGCCGGAACCGGATGCCGGGAAAGAGCGGAATGCGGCGGCAAAGCCGGCCGGTGACGATCAAGGTGCGCCGCTGTCGATCAAACCGCTGGATATCGTGGTGCCCGATGAAATCGGTCGTTACACCATCGGCCGACGTATCGGTTCAGGCACCTGTGGTGTCGTGCATCAGGCACTGGATAATCTGCTGGGGCGCGAGGTGGCCATCAAGCTCTCGCCCATGGGCGAGGCGCATGTGTCCACCGGCAAGGTGCCAGGAGCGCAGCGCGCCTACCAGACCGAGATCATCGCTGCCGGTCGTTTGACGCATCAGAATATTGTCACCGTGCATGATGCCGGGCAGTTCGAGGAACTCAACTACCTGGTCATGGAGGTGGTCGAAGGTAAATCCTTGAAGGAATATGGCAAGGGCAAGACACTGCTGCCGGTTCATGAGGCCTTGCGCGTCATTGCCGAATGCTGTCTGGCGCTGGACTACTCCCATCAGCAGGGCATCCTGCATCGGGATATCAAACCGGCGAACATCATGCTCGCCGACAATGGTGTGGTGAAATTGCTGGATTTCGGTATCGCGGTTGGCCTGCGTGACGAAAGCGAACTCAAGCGCAAGGGACCGACGCTGGGAACACCCAATTACATGTCGCCAGAGCAGATACTCGGGCGTGAACTCGGGCCCCCCAGTGATTTCTATTCCCTGGCAACGGTGTTGTTCGAATTGCTGACCGGGCGGCAGCTGTTCAAGGCCCGCAAGGTGAAGGACCTGTTTCGTACCGTGGTACACAAGCCAGCGCCTCGATTGCGCCAGATACGGCCCGATCTGCCCGCCCAATTGTCGAACGTGCTGGCCAGGGCTCTGGAGAAGAAGCCCGAAGCGCGCTACCAGACCGGTGAAGAGATGGCGCGCGCGCTGCGTCCCTTCATCGACAAGTTCGGTCTGCAGAGTCGTCGCCCCAAGGCCAGGCAGAAACTCATCCGTCGTCTCCGGCATCAGACCTTTTTCAGATCATTTTCCGAATCCGAGATCAACCAGTTGCTCGATAGCGTTCAACTGCGTCGTTTCAGCCCGCAGGATACCCTGACCGCGCGTGGCTCGGAGATACGTCGTCTGCTGATCATTACCGATGGTGTCGCTTCCGTTCAGGTCGACAATCAGTATCTTCGACTGCTTTCGGAAGGGGACAGCCTGGGTGAGGCGAGCTTCATCAGTGGTGCAGCTTCGTCGCATGACGTCGTGGCGCTGACTGAGGTCAGGGCGCTGGAGTTGTCAGCCGGTTCTCTGAGCAAGTTGCCATCGAAACTGCATTTGCACTTCTATCGGCATGTGTCCGAGCTACTGAGAGCAGGAAACGCACTCGCCGATACGACCGAGTGCGATCTCCTGCTGTCCTGAAACGATTGCCGGCGCGTGGCTCAGCTCGCGCTGTCACTGTTGTGGCGACGCGCCATCAACTTCTTCTCCCACTCGAGTGACGTCTTGACGATGGTGTCCAGATCATCGAACTGTGGGCGCCAGTCCAGCGTCTGATGAATCTTGTCGACGGCGGCAATCAAGGCCGGTGGGTCGCCGGCGCGACGCGGTTGTTCAACGACCTTGATGGCTGAGCCATGTACGCGCTCTACCGCATCGATGACCTGGCGCACGCTGAAACCATGACCATAGCCGCAGTTGAGTAGTGTGGATTCGCCACCCTTGCGCAGATAGTCCAGTGCCGAGAGGTGGGCGGCTGCCAGATCGGAGACATGGATGTAGTCCCGGACGCCGGTGCCATCGTCGGTCGGGTAGTCGGTGCCGAAAACATACAGTTGTTCACGTTTGCCGAGGGCGACTTCGGCCGCCACCTTGATCAACAGCGTTGCATTGGGCGTGGACTGGCCGATGCGACCATCCGGGTCGGAGCCGGCCACATTGAAATAGCGCAGCACGACATGCTTCAGATCGGTGGCAGCGCTCAGGTCGCGCAGCATGGCTTCCGACATCAGCTTGGAGGTGCCATAGGCATTGATCGGCGCGGTCTGCAGTTCTTCATGGCAGGCGCCGATGCTGGGGTCGGGCACCCCGTAGGTGGCCGCGGTGGAGGAGAAGATGAAATTAGACACCTTGTTGTCCTGACAGGCCTGCAGCAGATTGCGCGTGCTGCAGGTATTGTTTGCATAGTATTTCAGCGGATTTTCAACGCTTTCCGGGACAATCGTGTGCGCGGCGAAATGCATCACGGTATCGATTCCCTTGTCCGCAATGAGCTTGCTGACCAGTTCGGTGTCACCGGTCTTGCCGATGACCAGTTCGCCATGCAGCACGGCATCGGCGTTGCCGGTGGACAGATCGTCAAGCACGATGACGGACTCGCCGCGCTCTCCCAGCAATTTGACGACGTGACTACCGATATAGCCGGCACCGCCGGTGACGAGTATGGGCTTGTTGTTCATTGGGAAGCTTGGCGCCTTGGGGTTGCATGAAAGGTTGCCTGCCATTGTATCGTTCGACGTCGATTAATTCATGCACAGCTGTGCCATCATCGCCATGCTGAAAACCATCAGGGTTCAACTGTATCGTGAACGATCATAGTGAAAAGGTAGCTGACGGTGCTCTGCTGATTACCGTCAATCAACGCCTTGCGCGCCATCATCTGTCCCGTTACAGCCGCTGGCAGATGCAGCAGGGACGCCAGTGGTGGGAAACACCCGCCATCCTGCCATTTCGTGCCTGGTTGCGGACACTGCACGATGGTGCGCTTGCGGCGGGGCTGACCGAGCGTACGTTGCTGCCAGACCTGCTGCAGCAGAAGCTGTGGCGAGAATGTATCGATAGCGATGCTCAGCTGGATCTGCTGGACAAGGATGCCGCTACCGCATCGGCGCGCTCGGCCTGGGAGATGTCCTGTGCCTGGCAGTGTCGCAATCCGGAGGACGACTATCTGTCGCATGATCAGTACACCTGGCAGCGCTGGTGCAACGATTACCAGGCCGAACTGGCAGCGCAGAACCGAATCGACGAAGCGTCTCTGGCCGATCATCTGTGCGAGGTGCTGGCGCAACCGGAAGCGCTCAGTCTGTTGCCCGATACCGTGATCTTCGACGGTTTTCTCGAGCTGCCACCTCAGCTGCAGCAGTTCACGCGGGTATTGAGCGAGCTCGGTGTCAGTGTGGAGCTTGCAGAGCGTCAGCCGGATGCGCTGGTGTACAGCTGCGAGTACACCGATGATGAAGAGGAAATACTCGCCATCGCCAGCCATATGCGCGCCGAGCTGGAGCACGATATCGAACAGTCACTGGGTCTGGTGGTGTCGGACTTGCAACAGCGCAGGGCCTCGGTCATGCGTGCCTTCGACCGTGTGTTCTTCCCCGGCATGTCTCCCGAGGAAATACGTCAGCAGGGCAGGCCCTATGATCTGTCGCTGGGCACACCACTGCGCGACACAGCGGTGGTCAGTGCCGCCCTGTCGCTGATCAGGCTCAGTCTTGGCAGTATTCAGGGGAGCGAGCTGTCAGCGGTCTTGCTGAGCCCGTATCTGGAAGCCTCGGCCAGTGAAGCTCGGCGCCGTGAGCAGCTCGATCGTCGTCTGCGTGATGATCGCGTGCGCTCGCTGACACTGGCGCAGCTGAGTGAGCGCCTGTACAAGGGCAGTCGTCTGCAGCAACCCATCGAGCAACTGCTGCAGCGCAAGCGCTTCAGCCGTGTCACGCTGACCGAGTGGGCGAGCCGCTTCAGCGAGAGCCTGAGCCTGCTGGGTTGGCCAGGCAAGTCGATCAACAGCGAAGAATATCAGGCAGTGTCTGCCTGGATGGAATGTCTCGACGACATGCAGCTTCTCGATGATGGCAGCAGCTTGAGCGCCACTGATGCCGTGCACCAGATTCAGCGCCTGGCGCGAGATCGCATCTTCCAGCTGGACACACCCAGTACACCGATCCAGATCATGGGGCGGCTTGAAAGTCATGGCATCGATTTCGATTGTCTGTGGGTGGCCGGTCTGGATACGGAACAATGGCCACCCACGGGCTCTCCGAGCCCTTTTGTGTCCATCGATTCGCAGAAGGCACAAGGGGTGCCGGTCGCGTCGGCGGCAGCGCGGCTCGCGCTGGCAGAGCGTGAATTCTGCATGTGGGGGTCGCAGGCGCCGTTGCTGATCGCCAGCAATGCCAGAACGCGGGACGGCAAGTCGCTGGACGTGGCAGCGCTTCCCCGCTTCGATGTGGCCGATGCGAACCGGACCAGGGCGGCCGAACGTCTGCAGCGGTTCGAGAAGCTGCCACCACCGGTGGATCCGGCGGCCGTTCTGCAATCGTCGCTGACACTCGAGTCCATCGTGGACGATCATGGGCCGGCGCTGCCTGCCGGCAGTGAGGTACGCGGAGGAGCGCGCCTTTTCGAGGACCAGGCCCTGTGTCCTTTCCGAGCCTTTGCCCTGCATCGGCTGGCCATTCGCCCATTGGAAGAAGCCGGTCTGGGCCTCGACCCGCGTCAGCACGGTACGCTGCTGCACAGTGCACTGGAACAGTTCTGGAAGGTGGTGGGTAGCCATGCTGCACTGATCGACATGAGTGATGAGCAGCGTCTGGAACTGCTGGAGCAGGTAATCGAGTCGGTCATCGAAGAGAATCACGTGCCATTCTCCCTGCGAGCTCTGGAAGTGATACGGCTCAAGGCGCTGCTTGATGAATGGCTGGTGCAATGCGAGATGCCGCGTCAGGCCTTCGAGGTGGTAGCTCTGGAGCAGCGGCAGAGTATCGAGCATGGAGGCGTCGTGATGAACGTGATGCTCGATAGGATCGATCGGGTCGGTGATGCCCTTGTGGTCATCGATTACAAGACCGGCACCTCCAGCCGAATCAATACCTGGGCCGATCAGCGCATCGTCAACCCGCAGTTGCCGTTGTACGTGTTGACCAATGAGGACATCGAAGGGGCAAGCTTTGCGCAGGTGGCGCGGCATCAATGCACATTCAAGGGAGTGGCCAGCGATTCCTCCCTGTTGCCGAAGGTCCGTACCACGGTGACCCGTTCACGCAACGGTCAGGCAACCGAGCGCCCCCTGGAGGACTGGAGGGACTGGCGAGATCATTGGCGGGAGGCGCTGGATGTCGTGGCAGCCGAAGTCCGGCAGGGCGTGGCCACGGTGACCCCGATGAAGACTGCCTGTGTGCATTGTGACCTGAAATCGCTGTGCCGCATCGATGAGCAGGCCGCGGTGTCCGACGCGGATACAGACGACAACCCGGAGATGTCATCATGAAGGCGCCAGTCGATGCGCACATTCGTCTACGTGCTCTGGATCCGGAGCAATCCTTCATCGTGCAGGCGCCTGCCGGGTCCGGCAAGACGGAGCTGCTCACGCGACGGGTTCTGACCCTGTTGAAAAGCGTCGATGAGCCGGAAGAGATCATGGCCATCACCTTTACCCGCAAGGCGGCCAGTGAGATGCGCCAACGCGTGGTGGAGACGCTGATCAAGGCGGCCAGTGGCGAGGATGCTGCGAACGACTACGAGCGAGAGGGCATGGCGCTGGCGCGCGAGGTTCTGCAGCGGGATGCCGAACGGCAATGGCAACTGATACGAAATCCTCAGCGCCTGAACCTTCGAACCATCGATTCGCTGGCAACGCAACTGGCGCATCGTTTGCCGGTGACCTCTGCGCTGGGCGCGCCGACCGGTATCGTGGAAGATGCCAGTGCCCTGTACCGTGATGTGGCGGCACGTTTCATCGAGTCTCATATCGAATCGCTTGATCTGGTCATGCTGCAGGTCGGCAATCGACTGGAGCAGGTGCGCCTGTTGCTGGCCAGTCTGCTGGCCAATCGCGATCAGTGGAAGCGCTACGTCTACGGGGTCTCTGCGGATCAGCACGATGCCCTGCGGGCGCACCTGGAAGGCATGCTGGGACGCTTGATCGAATCGCGTCTGCAGAATCTGTGCGAGATTACCCCCGATGGGCTGGAAGAGCGCCTGAGCGAGCGACTGCGTCTGGCCTGCGATTATCTGCTGCAGGATGCGGAAGGCGATCTCGGTGAGTTGCCCTGGGAAATGCAAGGGTGGCAGGACATGGAGATGTTGCCCGGTGCCTCGGTGGAGGATCTCAATCACTGGTGCTGTGTTGGCGCAGCCCTGCTGACCAAGGGCGGCAGTCTGCGCAAGCGTGTGACCCGCGCGGAAGGTTTTCCGCCCAAAGCCGATGCGAAGAAGCGCGGTGTCGCCGCTGCTGAGCTGGAGGCTCACAAGCAGCAGATGGTGGATCTGCTCGATGGGGTGGCGCAATGTCCGGAGTTCATCGATGCCCTGATCGAAGTCTGCAGCCTGCCTCACCCGCATTATGGTGATGAACAGTGGGCTCTGTTGTCACAACTGCTGCAGGTCTTGCCTGATCTCCTGCTGGAACTGCAACTGGTGTTCGCTGAACGCGGTGTCGTGGATTTTGCCGAGTTGTCGGATCGGGCAATGCGGGCACTGGGGACAGAGGACTCGCCGACGGATCTGGCACTGGCGATGGATCTGTCGCTCAAGCATGTACTGGTGGATGAATTCCAGGATACTTCGCAGACGCAATTCTCCTTGTTCGAGAAGCTGGTCAGTGGGTGGAATCCTGGTGATGGCCGTACCTTCTTTGCCGTGGGGGATCCGATGCAGTCCATCTACCGGTTCCGGGACGGTGATGTTGCCTTGTTCGGCAAGGCCAGTGAGCAGGGTATCGGTCCGGTGATGCTCGAATCGCTGGTTCTCGAGGTCAATTTCCGGGCAGCCCCCGATGTCATTCACTGGGTGAATACGACGTTCTCCTCGATCTTTCCCGAGCGAGAGGATGTGGACAGCGGTGCGATCACCTATTCGGAGTCCAGGGCGCATCTGACGGGGGAGGGTGCTGTGCAGCTGCATGGTCTGGTCGATCAGGGGCGTGCCGAAGAAGCTGCACAGGTGGCTGCTCTGGCTGACGAGGCGCAGGCGTCTGATCCGCAACATACGGTGGCGATACTGGTGCGGACTCGCTCTCAGGCGGGTGAGATTTTCGATGCGCTGCGTGCCCGTTCCTTGCCCTACGAGTCCATTGACATGGATCTGGTCGGTGAACGGGCGGTGGTGCGCGATCTGATTTCGCTGTGCCTGGCGCTGCGTTATCCGCACGATCGTTTGCACTGGTTGTCGATACTGCGCGCACCGTTCGTGGGGCTGACGCTTGCGGACCTGCACGTACTGATGGATTGCGATGATTCGCGACGAACGGTCATTGAGCTGCTGCGTGAGGGTGAACGGGTGGCAAGCCTGTCCGCCGATGGTCAGTTGCGGGTCGAGCGATTCCTGCCGCTGGTGGAGCCTGCGCTTAAGCATGCTTCGCGCAGTCGTTTGATGCCGTGGGTGGAGTCCCTGTGGTTACAGCTCGGTGGGCCGGCGGTGTGTCGTGATGCGGTCGATCGGGATGCTGCCGAGCGGGCCTTGTCGCGACTGGCTGCGCTGGAGGCCGAGGGGCGGCTGTGGGACAAGAGCATTCTGGCCGAGACGATGCAGAAGTTGTACGCGGCCAGTGCCGAGGAAGGGCAGAGTCGCATTCAGGTGATGACGCTGCACAAGGCAAAAGGGCTGGAATTCGACACGGTGATCCTGCCAGCGCTGGATCGCCAGCCGCGTGGCGATTCCACGCAATTGCTGAACTGGTTCGAGAGCACCCTGGACGGCCAGCCACAGATGTTGCTGGCGCCGCTGGAGCAGTCCGGATTGCCCCCTGGGCGTCGCGATCGCATCAATCGTCTGGTGCGCAAGGCCCGCGAGCGCTGCGATGAGCAGGAAAAGCTGCGCCTGCTCTACGTCGCCTGCACCCGCGCCAAGCGCCAGCTCCACCTCCTCGCCCGCATCCCCCGCACCACCACCGGCGACTTTCAGACACCCATAAACTCCTCCCTGCTCAAACCCCTATGGCCCCTGTTCGAGTCCGATTTCCTGAGATCAGACACCCATATCGCGCCCCTCGCGCCACCAGCAGACACCCATGAAGCCAGCGTCGACCCCGTCACCGATCTGCCAGCAGACACCCACAAACAGGGTGACAGCGACATCAGCGACCTTCAGCCGCCTATGCTGGAAAGGCTGCCCTCACAGGCCTTGATGCCAACATTTTCCTGTTTCGATTGGAAAAAACAGGTCAAACCAGAGCAATCAGCGCTGGACGCGGTCACATTCTCCTGGGCCGGGCGCACCGCACGGGATATCGGCACGGTCGTGCATCAACAGCTACAGCTGCTCGCCCAGAGAGCCGATAGCCTCGATGATGTGGACCTGGCCGTGCTGGGGGACATCGCGCGAGCACAGCTGCAGAATATGGGTGTCCAGAACGAATCGTTGCCTGATGCCATCGAGACGGTCCGCCAGGCGGTGCGCAATACGCTCGATGACGAGCGAGGGCGCTGGGTGCTGAGCAACCATGCGGAAGCCCGCTCCGAGTGGGCCTTGAGCGTGGTGGAAGATATGGGTGTCCAGTCTGATGCCGATATGGGTGTCTGGAACCGGGAGGTGCGGCAGGTGGTGATAGATCGCACGTTTGTGGATGCGGTGGGGACGCGCTGGATCGTGGACTTCAAGACTGGTACGCATCAGGGCGGGCAAGTGGAAACCTTTCTTGACAATGAACAGACGCGTTATGCCGTTCAGCTCAACCGCTATGCTGATATCATCAGTCGCATGGACGGTCGTCCGATCCGCGTGGGTTTGTACTTCCCTCTGCTGAAGGCCTGGCGAGAGTGGCAACCGCCGCTGTCGGATGACGGATAGTCTTGATTCAAAGGGGCGGCAATGCAGGCGGATTACTGGCATCAGAAATGGGCCGATAACAAGATCGGATTCCATCAGGAGCGGGCCAACAAGCGCCTTGAGCACCATTGGGCCGATCTGCAGCTGAACGGCGATGAAGCCGTGTTCGTGCCCCTGTGCGGTAAATCACTGGACATGTTGTGGTTGCACCGTCAGGGCCATTCGGTGCTGGGTGTGGAGCTGAGCGAGAAAGCCGCCTCATCATTCTTCAGCGACAATGCCCTGCCCTGTGAACAGCATGAAATGGCCAGTTTCAGGGTCTTTACCGGCATCGAGGAGGCACAGGGCATACAGATTCTGGTCGGTGACTTCTTCGAGTTGACGCCGTCCCAGCTGTCCCATTGCAAGGCCCTGTACGACCGTGCCTCCCTCATTGCCATGAATCAGGAGATGCGTGGTGAATACGCAGCGCATCTGGCCCGGTCGCTCGCTCCGGAGACTCGCGGTCTGCTCCTGGCGATCTCCTACGATGAAAGCCGCATGCAGGGGCCTCCCTTTTCGGTACCGCGGGAAAATGTGCACGAATTGCTGAGTGATCACTTCGATATCGTCGAGCTTGCTCACTACGGTGGCCCCGAGCGTCTGGGCAATCTGGCAGACAGTGGTCTTGAAACGCTTGATGAACGGGTCTATGTACTGACCCGTAATATGTAGAAAAGTCAATTACTTGAGCGAGAAGACATGCCCAAAGCACTGCAACGAGTCATCGGTTTCTTCATCCTGCTGATAGCGGTCGGCATGGTTTCCTGTCAGGCCCTGTTGAACTGATCATGGCTGCTGTCACCCGCATTGATCCGAACGCGAAGCCCAAGGTCCTGTGGCGCGGATTCCTGTTGTACATACTGGCCCTGCCCCTGCTGCCGGCGACCTTCTTCGCGCTGATGGACGGCAATCCATTGCAGGCCATTGCCCGGGGTGCCGGTTTTGTATTGACGATGACTGCCGCCACGCTCATTCGCAAAGGCATCCGTCTGGACAACGAGGCGCGCAAGCGTCGTCTGCGTCGTCGGGCCAGCACCATTCAATACCGGATGATCGGTGCCGCACTGGCGTCGACAGGCATGTTTCTGGTGGCCTGGCTGGGCGTGTCCAATCAGTACGGTTTGCTCGAGAGCATCCTCTGGGCGCTGACGGTACTGTTGGGTTGCTACCTGTATTACGACTTCGATCCTGCTCGAAAGGATCCCGAGATCGCCGCAGTCGGTATCACCACCGAAGAGCTGATCGACTTGCTGGACGAGGCCGAAGAACGCCTGCAGAGCATCGAGAGTGCCAGTCGCCGCATCAACAACATCGAATTCAAGGACAGACTGCGCCGCATCGTCAAGGAGGCCAGAGTGATACTGGACACCATCGAGCGCGATCCGGTCGATGCCCGTCGAGCACGGAAATTTCTGAAGGTGTATCTCGATGGCGCTCAGCAGGTCACCGAGGGCTATGCCAGAACGCACGAGGAAGGCGAGCAACACGCTCTGGAAGACAACTTCCGGCGGGTGCTGACCACCATCGAAACCGTGATTGCAGAGCAGCAAGTGAAGCTCAGGGAAAACAATCTGTCCGACCTTGATGTCACCATCGAAGTGCTGCAGATGCAGATCGAAAAAGAAGGCGTCACCTGAGCCGCTGTGCTCAGCAGGCTATTGCTGAGCGCCCTGACGCTTGACACGAATCAGCCGCAGCTGCACAGAACGGCAGCCGGCCTGTACCGAATTCAATTGACGGAGACCACCGATGCCCGAGAACAAGACCGACGTAGCCACAGAGCTGGATGTGTTGCCAGGTACCGAACTGTTGCCAGACTTGCAACACGACATTGCGCCCTACGAAGAGGTCGAGCCGGCAGAGCGTGCCCGTATCGACAAGCTCATGAGCGAGATCGATCTGAGTGACAGCAATTCGATCATCTTCTTCGGCAGCAAGGCACAGCAGGAGCTGACCAGCATCTCGGACAACATGCTCGAAGGCGTGCGCAACAAGGATCTCGGCTCCGCCGGCGCTTCCCTGAATCAGATGGTGTCGGTATTGCGTGGGTTCGAGGTGGAAGACTTCGATCCCAACAACCGACCCGGCTTCCTGATGCGCCTGATCAGAAAACTGTTCGGTGGCGTGACGCCCGTTGCGAAGTTCATCCAGCAGTACGAAGGTGTGCGTCGTCAGGTCGATGCGGTCACCGATGATCTGGAGAAACACAAGACGCTGCTTCTGCGAGACATCAAATCGCTGGACAAGCTCTACGGTGCCAATCTGGATTACTTTCACAATCTGGAAGCCTACATCCTCGCTGGCGAGCAGAAACTCAAGCATATCGATGAAAACATGGTGCCAGCCGCAGAAGAAAAGGCTGCCAACGCTGATGACGTGCTGCAAGCGCAGGAGCTGCGTGATCTGCGCAGCGGACGCGACGATCTGGAGCGGCGTATTCACGATCTGCGCCTGACCCGCCAGGTGGCGATGCAAGGTCTGCCCAGCATCCGTCTCATTCAGGAAAACGACAAGGGACTGGTCAACAAGATCAATTCCACACTGGTCAATACCGTTCCATTGTGGCGTCAGCAACTGGCTCAGGCCGTGACCATCTTCCGATCGGCTGAGGCTGCGAAGAGCGTCAGAGCCGCAAGTGACCTGACCAACGACCTGTTGGAAAAGAACGCCGAGAATTTGCGTACCGCGAACAAGACGGTACGCGAAGAGCTGGAACGCGGTGTCTTCGATGTCAATGCCGTGCGGCGGGCCAATGAGAACCTGATTGCGACAGTCGAGGAGAGCCTGCAGATAGCGGACGAGGGCAAGCGTCGCCGGGCTGAGGCGGAAGTGCAATTGAGCAGCATGGAAGCCGAGCTGAAGGCCACCCTGACGGCCGCTTCGGCGCGCACCCAGAGTGCACCGGTAGCCGGAGTCTGATCATGGGATTGTTCAGCAAGCTCTTCCATGAATTCGTCGATGTCATCGAATGGATCGACGATAGCAACAATACAATGGTGTATCGCTTCGAGCGTTACGGCAACGAGATCAAGTACGGTGCCAAGCTGATTGTGCGTGAAGCGCAGATCGCTGTCTTCGTCAATGAGGGGCAGGTGGCCGATGTGCTTGGCCCCGGAACCTACGAGCTCGAAACGAAGAACCTGCCGGTACTCACCACCTTGCAGAACTGGCACCACGGCTTCCAGAGCCCGTTCAAGGCAGAAGTGTATTTCTGCAATGCAAGGCGCTTCACCGACATGAAGTGGGGGACCAAACACCCATTGATGCTGCGTGACAGTGAGTTTGGCGGTTTGCGTATACGCGCATTCGGCACCTACGGTGTCCGTGTCACCGATGCCTTGACCTTCATTCGCGAGATTGTGGGCACCGACGGTGTATTCACGACCGATGAGATCAGCTCGCAGCTACGCAATCTGATTACCTCACGCTTTGCCACGATCATCGGCAGCGCCAATATTCCGGTACTGGACATGGCCGCCAATTACGATCAGTTGGGAGAATTCCTGACACGACGCATAGCACCGGAATTCGGTGAGTACGGACTGGAGCTGACGCGCATTCTGGTCGAGAACATTTCCCTGCCACCGGCGGTGTCCGAAGCACTGGACAAGCGCACCAGCATGGGCATGACCGGCAACCTCGATCGCTATCTGCAGTACCAGACCGGTGCCGCCATGGAGGCCGGTGCCAGCAACCCGGGCGGGGGTGCCTCCGATGGCATCGGCATGGGTATCGGGCTGGCCATGGCCAACCGCATGAACGACAATCTGTCTGCTGGCAATACGGCAAGCCCTCCACCGGTTCCCGGCGCTGTTACGGCTGTTTATCATGTGGCGCTTGGCGGCGAGTCCCGAGGCCCGTATTCGCTGGATCTGCTCAAGCAGCAGAAGGCGAATGGCACGCTGGGAGAAGACACACTCGTCTGGACGCAGGGCATGAATGAATGGCAGCCCGCTGGCAGTGTCCCGGCTCTGGCAGAGCTGTGGGAACGATCGGAGACTACGCCGCCTCCCATTCCGGGTAGCTAGTCTTCTTGCAGGACCGAGACGCCACAGGCATGCCTGTGGCGATTCCCGACAAACCACTCAGGTGTATCATGGTGACCACAGACTTGCGTTTTCCTGACCTTGCCGCACAGCTGCAAGCGGAGCAGGCATGAGTCTCGTCGATCGTTTGCAATCCCGGCTGAATGAGCGGATTGCGAAGCAGGATGCCGATTCGCCGGCGGTCGAGAATTACCACTGGCCGGATGAGTCTTCTCCGGCTCGAGGTATCGGAGAGGCCACCACCCGTGCCCTGACTGAAAAGCGCTTTCCGTGTGAGCAGTGTGGTGCGGTGCTGCAGTATGCGATCGGGACTCGCACCATGGAGTGTGAATACTGCGGTCATACCAATGCCATCGAACAGAGTGCAGAGCAGCTCGAGGAGCTGGACTTTCACAGCGTTCTGAAGCAACTGCATGATTCGCCCACGATCAAGCCAGAAACCAACATCATAAGCTGCCCGAATTGTGCGGCTCAATTTGCACTGGATGCGCATATACACGCAGGCGATTGCCCGTTCTGCGGCACCAGTGTCGTCACCGAGACAAGTCACTCAAGACCGTTGAAACCCAAGGGGCTGCTACCCTTTGCCATCAGCGCTGACCAGGCACGCGAGTCCTATCGCACGTGGTTGAAGCAGCGATGGTTTGCCCCGAATGCCCTGAAGAAATACGCGCGCAGCGATGCGTCTCTCAACGGGGTGTACATCCCCTACTGGACCTATGACAGCGACACCGCCACGGCATACAGCGGACAGCGCGGTGAGGTCTACTACGTGACGCAGCGTTACACGACGACGGTCAATGGTCGACGGGTGACACGCACGCGCCAGGTGCCGAAGATTCGCTGGTATCCGGCCAGCGGACGCACATCCCGGCATTTTGATGATGTGCTGGTTGGCGCCAGCAGAACCCTGCCACGCAAGATCACCGACTGGCTGGCTCCCTGGGATCTGGAGAACCTGATTCCCTACACCGAAGACTATCTGGCAGGGTTCAGCAGCGAGGTCTATCAGGTGGATCTGGATGAGGGCTTCAATATTGCTCAGCAGACCATGGACAAGGTCATCCGGAGTGATGTGCGACGAGCCATCGGCGGCGATCAGCAGCGTATCACTCGTATCAACACACGGCACAGTGACACCACGTTCAAGCATGTGCTGCTGCCGCTATGGACTGCCGGTTTCCAGTTTCGCGACAAGACCTACCGCTTCGTGGTCAATGGACGTACCGGCAAGGTGCAGGGGGAACGCCCCTACAGCGTGATCAAGATTGCACTGGCCGTCATTGCCGCGGCGGCGTTGCTCATCGGTACATTGTTCCTGATGCAGAGTAGCGGTGCGCTTGATGGTGGCGGGTTCTCCACAGGGGTCGGCCGAGGCCTCGGTTATTGAGCACGGCAGCTTGCCTGGCCAGGCCGCTGGCAGAAACTGCTGGCAGGTAGAAGCAGGTAGCGGCAGATAACTTGACCCGCCGGGCCGTCTGCGCCTCTGCCGGTCAGCCTTTACTGATGCCGCTGCTGGCGCTGCGCACCTGAGGGTGGCTGTCGCTGGCTCATGCTCGTCATGGCGGGGTCCGGCTTGCGCGCAAAGGCCGGCAAGCCCTTCAGGCGATTGTGTCTGAAATCGGACAGCAGATGAGATTCGACAAGATCACTTTCAATATGCAACTCCGACACCAGATGCCTGTGCAGTAATTCGAAAAGACGCGGCAGTGCAATGCGATGCGTCTGGGCCGTGGTTCTGAACAGCCAGTCACTCAGGCCCATGAAGCGCTTGAAGGGACTGTCGCCCAGCAGCAGGGGCAGAGTGGCCGGGAATCGCCCTGAATTGCCCACCAGGTCCCAGTATCGGGCAAACCGGACCATGCGTTGCACCGTGTCGAAGTCGGCATCCTTGTGCGCCAGAATGCGATACGGCGGTGTGCTCATGTAGCGCATGTCGTAGTCAGTGGTATGCCTTGCAATGGGAGTGCCGCGCAGGCGCTTGAGAATACCCACCTGGATTTCCTGCGGCCCGAGATCATGCAGCAGGTCAAAGCCTTCACCGAAGCTCTGCAGGTCTTCACCGGGCAGCCCGAAGATGAGGTCTGCATGCACATGCGCGGTGGTGTGTTCGCGCAGCCATCGCATGTTGGCGCAGGTGCGTTCATGCTGCTGACGCCGGCTGATGCGTTTCTGCACCTCGGGATTGAAGGACTGGATGCCGATCTCGAATTGCAGAGAGTTGTCGGGAAAGCGCGGCAACAGATCCAGAAGGACTTCGGGAAGCCGGTCGGGAATCAGTTCGAAATGCAGGAACAGCCCCTTGTCGATATGGCCGAGAAAGAACTCCAGGATCTGGCGACTGGTGTCGGCCTTGAGGTTGAAGGTCCGATCGACGAACTTGAACTGCCGGGCACCGCGATCGATCAGCCACTGCATTTCCTGCAGGAAGGCGGGCAGATCGAAGGCGACAGCCGTCTTGTCCAGCGAGGACAGACAGAACTCGCACTTGAAGGGACAACCCCGCGAGGCCTCGACATAGATGACCCGGTGTGCCACATCCTGCTCGCTGTAGTAGCCGTAGGGAGAGACCAGTTCATCCAGTGCCACGGGCAGGGGGGAGACCAGTTGATGAGGCCGTTCACCCCGTTCCAGTTCCCGGCAGAGTTCAGCGAAGGCGGTGTCGGCCGCACCGGTAATGACATGATTGGCCAGTCGGCAGATGGGTTGCTGGTCGATCTCATAGCTGACCTCCGGGCCTCCCACCACCAGCGTGATGTCGGGTCGCAGAATACGGATCAGCCGCATGACGTCCGTGGTTTCGAGAACGTTCCAGATGTAGACGCCGAACCCGATGATCTTCGTTTCCGGGCTCAGCAGCGATTCGACAATGTCTTCCGGGCGCTGTTGCAGGGTGAATTCGAGCAGACGGGTACGCGGCTGCAGCTCTCCCATGTTCGCATACAGGTATCGCAGCCCCAGGGAGGCGTGGATATAGCGGGCATTGATGGTGGCCAGAGTGATGTCTTTCATGATCGCAGTGACCATACCCTATCTGCGCAGACGACGCTGGAATGCACTGGCACCCTGCGTGCGCAACCCGGGAGAAGGCCGAAGCCGGTCACCTTTCGGTCTATACTGAAGCCTGCCCCGGTGATGATTTTCCGGGTGTCTGCCAGGTCCCAGCAATACCTCGAGAGTGTCTACCATGTCCGGTGTCCTTACCCCCATGAGCGACGTCTTCGCAGATGGCTCGGCCATCATCAGCAGAAGAGAACTCAAGGCCTTCATGAAGCGCAGTAATCGACCGGGTCTGATCCACCTGGCCTTGTGGCTGGTTCTGCTGAGTCTCACATCGGCTCTGGTCTGGCTCAGTCAGGGCTCGCTCTGGCTGATGGTGCCTGCCATGTTCGTGCATGGCATCGTCATGGTGCACCACTTTGCTCTCCAGCACGAATGCAGTCATTACACCGCGTTTCGCTCACGTCGACTGTGCAATGTGCTGGCAGCTGTCTGCGGTTTTCTGCTGTTCATCCCGCCGCGTTTTTTCCGTTACGAACATTGCGATCATCACACTTATACCAATCTGGAAGGACGCGACCCCGAATTGATTCCATTGCCTTCCAGCCGAGGACAATACCTGTGGTATCTGTCGGCATTGCCCTACTGGTATTCGCAGTTCAGTGGTTTGCTGCGCCGCGCCACCGGCCGGATCATCAAGGAAGAAAAGCGCTTCATTCCGACCGTTGAAGTGCCTGCCGTGATACGCGAATCGCGCCTGATGCTGGCGGGTTACGCTGCAGTGCTTCTGTTGATGTGGCTGAGCGGCTCCCTGGCGCCGCTGTACTACTGGTGGCTGCCGATGTTGCTGGCGGAACCTGTCATGCGTTTCGTACGCATGACGGAGCATGTCGGTCGTCCGATGGTAGCCGATCGTCAGGTGAATACCCGCAGCAATCAGGTCTCGGCACTGTGGCGATTTCTGGCCTGGAACATGAACTACCACGCCGAACATCACTTTGCCTCATCGGTGCCGTTTCATGCATTGGGGAAATTGCATGAGCGCATCAAGGATCATGTCTACGTCGAAGAGCATGGCTATCTGCAGGCACATCGCAGCATTCTGAACAGTATCGACGCTGCCCGGCAGGCGCCGTCAGTCTCATGAGCGACTGGGTGGATGTACTGGCTGTTGAGGAACTGGAACCGGGTGATGTGACGCCGGTACAGCATGGTCGGCTGAAGCTGGCCATCTATGATGCCCGCGACGGGCTGTATGCCACGGCGGCATTGTGCACACATGCCGGGGCGCCGTTGTGTGATGGCTATTTCGATGGTCATGTCATCGAGTGCCCGCTGCACCAGGGCGGCTTTGATATTCGTGACGGGCGAGCGTTGTTTGCGCCGGTGACGCGGGCGCTGAAGACCTATCCGGTGAAAGTGGAAGATGGTCGAATACTGGTGGACGTGGCCTGACGAGGGCTTTGTCCAGCGCCCCGTATGGGGCGCGCTGGCCGTGGCGGGTAGATCAGGTAGCGCGCCCTGCCAGCACCATCAGGTAGCGCCCGTTGCCAGGCGCCCTCGGGAGGTGCCCCTTGCCAGGCACCCTCGGGTAGCACCTCTTGCCGGGCACCCTGAGGTGATTCCGGCAGCACAGCCAGCTGCGCCACCGGAACGGGTCTTGCCGATCGTCTATTCGGTTTCGGCGGTACCGGCTGCCATGTTGGCAAGTCCTGCCAAGGCCTCACTGATCACGGTCAGACGAGCGTCCTCACCCTCGATACCGTGGCGTGCTGCCAGGTAGAAGGGGTCGTTGTAGGCGATGCTGACAACGCCAGCGTCATCTTCGAAAACCAGCATCTTCTGTGGCAGATCGATGCCGATGCTCTGTTCGGCCTGCATCAGTGGCGTACCGGCATTCGGGTTGCCGAAGATAAGCAGACGAGTCGGGTTCAGACTCAGCTCGACGGTCCCGGCATTGGCGGCGTGGTCCAGTTCCCTGACCAGTATCAGGGGTTCTGCGTTCTCGATGGCACCGACCAGAGTGCTGTAGGTCGTGTCCATATCCTGCGTACTGGTGACGATGGTGATGCCTTCGCCAGCGCTGACAGTCGTGCTGGCGGAGACGTCACTGTCATTGTCGGTATTGCCGGAGGCATTGAATGACAGGGCATCCAGAGCGCCTGCGATGGTTTGCAGCGCGGCATCGGCAGCCTCATCACCATTCAGATCATGCCGCTGTTGCAGATAGTCAGCCGAGTTGTAGGCAAGTTGTGTATCGCCCTCTTCGTTTTCCCAGGCCAGAATCTTCTGTGGCAGGTCCAGACCCGCCAATTGATTGACCTGCATCAGCGGGGTGCCCAGCGCCGGGTTGCCGAACAGCTGTACCGACGTGGGTCGCAGCGTCTCGCCGATTCCAGCGGCATTGGCCTGATGGTCGATCAATGGCAGTGCGGTGATGGCATCGTTACTGTCCAGAGCGGTCAACAGGGCTCCCATGGCCTCACTGACAGGGCGGGCGCTGTCGATCGTGACCAGTCCGTCAACCGCAATCGCTGTGCCGGTTGATGTGCCGGTATCGTCGTCATCGTCGCTACTGCAGCCTGCGATGAAGGCGGTGGCCATACTGGTACAGAGGATGGCTCCTTTGAAAAGGGCGCTGGACATTGAGTTGACTCCGGGGTGAGGGTGGATTCCCGAGGCTTCGACACTGGACGGCTGACAAGTTCCGCAGTTGTCCGTCATGCAATGATCAACGGCACTGTCTTGCCGGAACCTATTCGCTCACTTCCCGGTTCACGGCTTCCAGATCGAATGCCGCTCGCATCAGTGCCTGCGTATAGGGTTCGGCGGGCTGGTTCAGAATCTGCTGCGCCGGACCACTCTCCACAACCCGGCCAGCCTGCATCACGATGATTTCATCGCTGAGGGCCCTGACCACTTTCAGATCATGGCTGATGAACAGATAGGCCAGGCCGTGTCTTTCCTGCAAGTCCTGAAGTAGCTGAACGATCTGTGCCTGCACTGACATGTCGAGTGCGGAGGTCGGCTCGTCCAGTACCACAAGGGCGGGCTTCAGCACCATGGCACGGGCAATGGCAATGCGTTGGCGCTGTCCGCCGGAGAATTCATGGGGGTAGCGGTGCAGGGCCGACAGCTCCAGGCCGACCTCCTGCAGAGCCTCACTTACCTGTTCTCGCCGTTGCTCTTCACTCAGTGAGGCTTGATGAACCTTGAGCCCCTCCTCGATGATCTGCTGGATGGACATGCGTGGGCTGAGGCTGCCGAAAGGGTCCTGAAAGACGATCTGCATGGACTGGCGAAGGCTGCGCAACTCCGTGCCTGACTTGTCATGAATGGCAGAGCCTCGGAAGTGGATCTCACCTTCACTGGCGATCAACCGCAACAATGCCAGGCCCAGTGTAGTCTTGCCAGAACCGGATTCGCCGACCACGCCGACGGTCCGACCTGCACGCAGGGTGACGTCGATATCGACGCAGGCATCGACGTGGTCGACCACACGGCCGAGCAGGCCGCCCTTGATCGGAAAACGCACATTCACCTGCCGGCCCTGCAGGATGATTTCGGTATCATCGTTCGCCCGTACCGGCAGATTTCCCGGTTCGGCCGATAGCAGCTGTCGGGTATAGGGATGCTCGGGTGAGGCGAACAGGGCGGCGGTCGTGTTCTGTTCCACGATCTTGCCGGACTTCATCACGTAGATCTCGTCAGCCATCTTGCGCACGATGCCCAGATCGTGGGTGATCAGCAGCAGCGACATGCCCAATCGCCCCTGAAGCTCGGCCAGCAGTTCCAGAATCTGCGCCTGAATGGTCACGTCCAGTGCCGTGGTGGGCTCATCGGCAATGAGCAGATCCGGCTCATTGGCCAGGGCCATGGCCATCATGACGCGCTGTCGCTGCCCACCGGAGAGTTCGTGTGGATAGGCGCCAAGCCGACTGGCAGCGTTGCGAATACCGACCAGCTCCAGCAGTTCGAGTATGCGCTTGCGCGCCGCCGCACCGGTCAGGCCACGATGCAGTTTCAGGGATTCACCCACCTGACGTTCAATACTGTGCAGCGGATTCAGCGATGTCATGGGTTCCTGGAAGATCATGCTGATCTCGTTGCCGCGCACGGCGCGCAGCACGCTCTGACCCGCTCCCATCAGTTCCTGTCCGCGGTAGTTGATACGCCCGGCCGGGTGGTGAGCAAACGGATAGGGTAGTAGTTGTAGTATCGACAGGGCCGTTACCGATTTCCCCGAGCCGCTTTCGCCCACCAGCGCAACGGTCTGACCTTTGTCGACATGCAGTGACACACCGTCCACGGCCATGGTCTGATTCGGACCCTGGCCAAAGGCCAGCTGCAGATTCTCGATGTCCAGCAAGCGTTCAGTCATGAGCCGAGTTGCCGGTAAAGGTCTTGCGCGGATCGAGAGCGTCACGAACGGCTTCGCCGATGAAGACCAGCAGGCTCAGCATGAGCGCCAGCACCACGAAGGCGGTCAATCCCAACCAGGGGGCATGCAGATTGTCCCGACCCTGCTTGAGCATCTCGCCAAGGGATGCCGAGCCGGGTGGCAGACCCAGGCCCAGAAAATCAAGTCCCGTGAGCGTGGTCACCGAGCCACTGAGTATGAAGGGCAGAAACGTCACCGTTGCCACCATGGCGTTGGGCAGGGTATGACGGATCATGATGGCAGTGTCGCCGACACCGAGCGCCTTGGCAGCGCGAATGTATTCGAAATTTCGTGCACGCAGGAATTCGGCGCGCACAACACCCACCAGTGAGGTCCAGCTGAACAAGGTCATCAGAACCAGCAAGGAGATGAAGCCGGGTTGGATGACACTGGCCATGATGATCAGCAGATACAGCACCGGCAAGCCTTGCCAGATCTCGATGAAGCGCTGGGCGAGCAGATCCAGCAGACCACCGAAATAGCCCTGTACGGCACCAGCTGCGACCCCGATGACCGTACTGAAGAGCGTCAACAGCAGACCGAAACTCACCGACACCCGGAAGCCGTAGATGATGCGAGCCAGTACATCACGGCCCTGGTCATCGGTGCCCAGCCAGTGTCGGCTGCTCGGTGCGCTGGGCGGACTGCTGCTCGACTGAAAGTCGATGCTCTGGTACGAGAAGGGAATGATTGGCCAGTACATCGATCCCTTTTCCTGAATCAGATCGGTGATGTAGGGATCGGTGTAATCGGCATCGAAGGCCAGATCGCCACCGAAGGTGGTTTCCGGATAGGTCTTGAAGACCGGGAAATACCAGCTGCCGTCGTAGTGCACGGCGATCGGCTTGTCATTGGCTATCAGTTCGGCACCCAGAGACAGGACGAACAGGAACAGGAACAGCCAGAAGGCGATGTAGCCGCGCTTGTTTCGTCTGAAGCCCTGGAGCCGGCGTTGATTGAGTGGGCTGAGTCGCATGTCAGAAATCACGGCTGTCGAAGTCGATGCGAGGATCAATCAGGTGGTACATCACATCGCCCACCAGTTGCAGTATCAGACCCAGCAGCGTGAAGAAGTAGAGTGTGGCAAATACCACCGGATAATCGCGGTTGATCGTTGCCTCCCATCCCAGTAGTCCCAGGCCGTCGAGGGAGAAGATCACCTCGATCAGAATGGAACCGGTAAACAGAATCGAGATGAAGGCACTGGGAAAGCCTGCGATGACGATCAGCATGGCGTTGCGAAACACATGCCCGTACAACACCTGTCGTTCATTGAGCCCCTTGGCCCGGGCGGTCTGTACATACTGCATGCCGATCTGATCGAGAAAGGAATTCTTGGTCAGCATGGTCAGGCTGGCGAATCCACTGATGACCATGGCGGTGACCGGCAGGGTGATGTGCCACAGATAGTCCAGTATGCGTTCGACCGTGCTCAACTGTTCCCAGCCGGGCGAGGTCAGACCACGTAGCGGGAAGATATCCAGATAGCGTCCGCCGGCAAACAGGATGATCAGCAGGATGGCAAACAGGAAGCTGGGGATGGCGTAGCCGATGACGATGGCGCCGCTGCTCCAGACATCGAACTTCGACCCATCCCTGACGGCCTTGCGAATGCCCAGGGGAATGGAGATCAGATAGACGAACAGGGTGGTCCACAGGCCCAGGCTGATCGAGACCGGCATCTTGTCCAGCACCAGATTGACCACGGTCTCGTCGCGGAAGTAGCTGCTGCCGAAATCGAAACGGGCGTAGTCCCACAGCATGGTGAAGAAACGCTCGTGAACCGGTCGGTCGAAGCCGAACTGCCTTTCGATTTCCTCGATGATCGCCGGGTCGAGGCCCTGGGCGCCACGATACTTGCTGGTGTTGCCCGATTGCAGGCTGCCACCGCCTTGCGTGTTTTCCTGCAAGTCACCCGCCTGCCCGGAGAAGGCGGATGTGGAATCGGCCGCATTGCCCTGCATCTCGGCCAGCACCTGTTCCACCGGACCGCCGGGGGCGAACTGGATGACCACGAAATTGATGATCATGATGCCCAGCAGGGTGGGGATGATCAGCAGCAGTCGCCTGACGATATAAGCCAGCATCAGTCTCGAACGAGTCCGGTCAGGTGAGCGGCAACACTGGCATGCCCAGCATCAACGATCCAGATCCAGTCTGTCATCGCGCTCGGGGTCGAGCCACCAGTTGCCCGGAAAGCCGGTTGCCGTGTAACTGATGTATCGGGGTAGCGTGTCGGGTTGACCAAAGCGATTCCAGTAGGCAATGCGATGCTCGGCGTTGTAGAACTGAGGTATGACGTAATGGTTCCACAGCAATACCCGGTCCAGCGCACGGGTGACTGTCTGCAACTGTTCCAGCGAGTCGGCGGCAACGATCTCTTCTATCAGCGCATCGACCACGGGGTTCTTGATACCCGCCATGTTGGCCGAGCCACGCTCATCGGCTGCAGCGCTACCGTAATAGGAGCGCAACTCCGGCCCGGGAGGCGGGAAGAAGTTCAGCCGTACCGAGATCAGGTCGAAGTCGAAATCATCCACACGTACCTGATACTGTGCGCTGTCCACGATCCGGATGGTGGCATCGATGCCTGCCTTCTTCAGGTTCTGGATGAACGGTGCCGCTGTACGCTGACCATCGGGCTGGACCAGTAACAGTTCCATGCTCATCTGTTGCCCGTTCTTCATCAGCTTGCCATCCTGCAGCTGCCAGCCTGCCTCGTTGAACAGGCCCAGCGCCTGTCGCATCTCGCGTCGGTTACGGCCGCTGCCGTCGGTGACCGGTGCCCGAAATTCCTCGCTCAGTACTTCGGGTGCCAGTTGCTCGCGGAACGGTTCCAGCACGGCAATCTCCTCGGCTGTGGGCGTGCCGGCGCTGCCGTAGTCTGAATTGGGAAAGTAGCTGTTGATGCGTTCGTACTGGTTGTACAGGATCGTGCGCTTGATGGTCTCGAAGTCGTAGAGCAGGTTGATGGCCTGGCGTACCCGATGGTCGTCGAAGGGCTCGCGTCGCAGGTTGAAGAAATAGCCCTGAATGGCACCCGGGGTGTTGTCCGGCGGAGTGTCGAGTACGATCTCGCCGTTGTCGACCTCATCGATCTGGTAGGCCGTGGCCCAGCG
Source organism: uncultured Granulosicoccus sp. (assembly GCA_947492525.1). Taxonomy (GTDB): domain Bacteria; phylum Pseudomonadota; class Gammaproteobacteria; order Granulosicoccales; family Granulosicoccaceae; genus Granulosicoccus. The sequence goes on along the minus strand of CANLNQ010000025.1, from coordinate 22,757 downwards.
CTTGGAGCTGTTCTCCACGCGAAAATCGATCTCTCCCGCCTTGAAGGCTTCGAGCATGACTTCAAGGTCACGGTAGTAGTCGTAGCGGATGGAGGCGAAATTGGACAGTCCCTTGTTGATCGCCAGGTCCTTGCCCCAGTAATTCTCGACGCGCTTGTAGGTCAGCGAACGGCCGGCGTCGATATCGCTGATGTAGTAGGCGCCGCTGGACGGCCCGGGGGTCAGGTAGGTCTTGCTGATGTCCTTGTCCTTCCAGTACTCGACGGACAAGGGCGAAAGGCCTGCAACCTTCATCAGCGGTTTCATGGAATCGGTGGTGTTGAAAGTGAATCTGATCTGGTGCTCACCGAGCACTTCCACCGTCTCCACTTCGCTGTAGAAGGACTTCAGGAAGGGGCGTCCATGTTCGCGAATGGTCTGGAAGCTGAATTCGATATCCGCTGCCGTGATTGGCTGGCCGTTGTCGAAACGGGCTTCGGGGCGCATGTTGAACAGTATCCAGCTCTTGTCTGCCGGGTATTCGACACTGCTGGCCAACAAACCATAGGCGGAGGCCAGTTCATCCGCCGAACCCACCATCAGACTGTCGCTGACCAGACCGAGGCTGCGCGGGTATTCGCCCTTGAGGATGTAGGAATTGAGACTGTCGAAACCGCCGAAGGCGCCCAGTACGACATTGCCACCAATGGGGGCATCCGGATTGGCATAGGGCCAGTGCGTCATGCTTTCGTCGTACAGCGGTTCCCCGAATTCCGCCATGCTCCAGCTGCGGGTGATCTCCTGTGCCTCATCCTGCGCCAGGGCAGTGTTGAAGAGTAGCTGACTGACGCCGAGCAGCAGCGACAGGGCAAGCGAGCCCAGGCGAGCAGCGGCGTGGCTGGAAGAGCGTTTCAGAATCATCTCGAGCATTGATATTCCACGATAGTCAGCGATACTGTGTCGAGTTTAGCAGTCTGTTTGCCGACTCGATGGTTACTTGCAACGGCCCATGATGTGCTTCTGTCTTTGCAGTGCAGATCGTCGGCAAGCTGTTCGGCAGGCACGCGTTCACGGCCGCGCAATCGATCGGGTCGAGCTCGAGGCAGATCCGCTTCCGGTTCTGCCCTGGTACGGATCGGTGTCGGAACGCGTATGGAATTCGCCTGGAGTCATTTGGGAACCGATCCGGAACCCGACTGGCGCCGATCCGGAACCAGTATGGAACCGGTTCGGAACCAGTCTGGAACCTTTTCCAGAATTTAATGACAGAATAGCGCCGCCGCGAGCGATTGCAGCATCTGCCTGATGGTTTGTACCAGTATGGTGCATCAGTTTCGTTCTTGTCCCCGCAACCATGGAGCGTTTTGCCGCATGTCGATCCCTGAACTGCCTTCGAGTGAGCTGCCTGTTGATGAGAGCCAGGCACGCAAGCCTTGTTCCACTGCTGAAAAGTTGGCCCGGCCGATCGTGAATTTTCTGGGGCAGTGTGTGCCAGGGTGCCTGCCAGAGCTCTTGCAAACGCGACAGCAAGCGCGACTGCAGACGACTGCACTGCCGCGAACACGACGTACAGCGGCACGCACTCTGCACTTCCTTGCCGGCGCACTGCTGCTCACGTCGGCGTTACCCTCATTCGCCGTGGAACCCGACAGCGACTGGAATGAGGTGCTGCAGGAAGCACGCGGGCAGACCGTCTATTTCAATGCCTGGGGGGGGAGTGACCGCATCAACGGGTATCTGGGCTGGGTCGGAGAACGGTTGAAGGCCGAGCATGACATCACCCTGGAGCACGTCAAGGTGGCGGATATCGCCGAGGTGGTCGGTCAGCTGGAGGCGGCCAAACTGGTGGGTCGTGACGAGAATGGCAACGTCGACCTCATGTGGATCAATGGCGAGAACTTCGCCTCGCTCAAGCGCGGAGGGCTGCTGTGGGGAAGTTTTGCAGAGAACTTGCCGAACGCCCGTCTGCTCAAGGATTCGGCGTCAATGCAACTGGATTTCTCGGTGCCTGTCGAGGGACTCGAATCTCCCTGGGGTGGTGCGCAGCTGGTCTTCATTCACGATACCGACACCGTGCCGGAACCGCCGCGTTCTGCGCAGGCACTGCTCGATTTCGTGCAGAACGATGGCCGCTTCGCTTACCCTGCGCCGCCGGCATTTCATGGCACCACCTTCGTCAAACAGTTGTTGATCGAGCTGGTGGCCGGCAGCGACGCCGAGGCGGCGTTGTCCATGCCGGTCGAGGAGAGCGATTTTGCCAGCGTGAGTGCGCCACTGTGGGACTATCTTGACGCGCTGCATCCACAGCTTCGCGGAGCGGGCAAGAGCTGGCCGACCAGCGGCGAGATGACGCGGCAGTTGCTGGACGACGGTGAACTGGATATTGCCATCTCCTTCAATCCGAACGAGGCCAGTGCCGCGGTCCGTGGCGGTCAATTGCCGGAATCGGTCCGTACCTATGTCTTCGACAAGGGCACGATCGGCAATACGCATTTCGTGTCGATCCCCTGGAATGCCAGCGCCCCGGCCGCCGCGATGGTGGTCGCGGATTTTCTGATTTCACCCGAAGCCCAGGCGCGCAAGGCAGACCCGCAATACTGGGGCGAGCCGACGGTACTGGACTTGCAACAGCTGGGTGATGAAGATCGTTCCCTGTTCGAAGCGGTGGATCTGGGTGTGTGGGCCTTGCCCATCGGTGCCGGAAAGGTGCTGCCTGAACCCCATGCCTCCTGGGCGCAGGCACTCGAGGCTGCCTGGCTGGAGCGCTACGGGCAATAGCCTTCGGCCTGTTGCAACAATGCCGAATGCCTGAGCGGATTACATGAGTCTGACAAGTCGCTGGGGTCAGCGGGTCCTGGCGCTGTGCCTGATCGGGCTGTTCCTGTTGCCCGTGATCATGGGGCTGGCAGGTACCTTGCTGCCCGCGTTCGGCCTGACGCCCGAACTGGCCCCGGGCAATGGCTTTGCCCAGCTGCTGGCCGATCCGCGTTTTCTGCCGGCCCTCTCGTTCAGCGTCTTCACCGGCATCGTCTCCACGGTGCTGATTCTGGCGATGACGCTGTTGACGCTGGTCTGTGTGCACGGCACACGCTGGTGGTCCTGGTTGAGTGCGTTGATGCCACCGGTGCTGGCCGTGCCGCATGCCGCTCTGGCCATCGGCCTGATCTTTCTGCTGGCTCCCAGTGGGGAACTGGTGCGTCTGATCTCGCCGGGTCTAAGTGGCTGGGAACGGCCACCGCAGTCCTGGATCGTGCCAGATAGCGTCGGTTGGTCCCTGATCATCGGCCTGGTCATCAAGGAGACACCTTTTCTGCTGCTGGCGGCGGTGTCTCAATTGTCGGCCTTGAATGTCTCGGCCTCCCTGCGGATCGGACGTACGCTGGGTTATGCGCCGGCACGCTGCTGGAGCCGCCTGATTCTGCCGCGTCTGTATCCGCGCATTCGGCTGACCCTGTTGATCATTCTGGCGTTCAACCTGACGGTGGTGGACATGGCCATTCTGCTGGGGCCGGGTAATCCGCCCACGCTGGCAGTCATGCTGATGTCGCTGGTGAACGATCCGGGCTCTCGTGCGGCAGCATCGGCAGGCGCCGTCTTGCTGGGAGCTCTGGTAGCGCTGTGTTTTCTCGGCATGATGCTGGTGGAGTGGGTGGTTGCGCGCATTGCCGCACGGCGGCGGCAGAGTGGTGAGCGTGGCCATGGCGTGAAACTGTTCCGGCGCTTGGGCATGGGCGCGGTGGTGATGATCCTGATTGCCAGCATGTCCTCGCTTCTGTTGCTGCTGTTGTGGAGCTTTGCACGTCGTTGGCGATTTCCCGACGCCCTGCCGAGCCAGTGGACGCTGAGCAACTGGACGTCGCGTAGCGACATGTTGCTGCAACCTGCCATGACGACACTGCTCATCGCCGTGACGGTGACGATCCTGTCGTTGTTGTCCGCCATCATCTGGCTGGAATTCGAGCGGCGTTCGATCGTGCCGCGCATCGACGGTATCTGGTTCGTGCCCTTGCTCATCCCCCAGGTCAGCCTGCTGTTCGGCTGGCAGGCTGTCACGCTCTGGGCAGGTATGGACGGGCACTGGTGGAGCGTGGTGTACACCCATTGGCTCTACACCCTGCCGTATGTGATCCTGATCCTGGCCGTTGCCTGGCGCGAGCTGGCACCGCAATGGGGACAGGCAGCGCACGTGCTGGGTGCCGGTTACTGGCGAGTGCTGTGGCATATCCGCCTGCCGCTATTGCGTCGTCCTCTGTGTCAGGCCAGTGCCGTTGCCGTGGCGGTCAGCGTTGCGCAGTATCTGCCGACGCTGTTGATGGGCGCCGGGCGCCATTCCACGCTCGCGACCGAGCTTGTCACCAGTTTCGGTGGGGTCGATCGTCGCGTCATCGCGGCACTGGCGGTCTTGCAGAGTCTGTTGCCCCTGATGGCCTTCGTACTGGCATTGATCTACCCTGTCTGGCACTCCGCACGTGTTGCACGCGAGAGCGGACCTTCACTTTCACGAGCCCCTGATCGCTGATGCACGAACTCTGCGTAAGAGACTTGAGCCTGCAATTGCCCAATGGCAAGTGGCTGGTACAGAACCTGTCGTTCAATGTCGAACCCGGTCAGGTGCTGGCCTTGATGGGCCCCAGTGGCAGTGGCAAATCCAGTTTGCTGAGCTGGCTCACAGGCACCATCGATCCGCGGCTGTGCGCCTCGGGCGAGGTGTGGCTGGGCTCGACCGAGCTGACCTGCCTGCCGACCGAGAAGCGGCGACTGGGCCTGATGCTGCAGCAGGATTACCTGTTTCCGCACATGAGCGTGGGCGACAATCTGCGCTTCGGTCTGCGTGGCGGCAGCCGCGAGGAGCGTGATCAGCGCATCAGCCGGAAGCTGGAGGAGGCCTCGTTGGCCGGCATGGAAAATCGTGATCCCGCAACGCTCTCGGGTGGGCAGCGCGCCCGTGTCAGTCTGCTCCGAACACTGCTGTCCGATCCCTGCGCCTTGCTGCTCGATGAGCCTTTCTCCGGACTGGATGCCACCTTGCGAGAACAGATCAGACAGTTCACCTGGCAATCGGCCAGAGAGCTGCCGGTCGTGCTGGTCACGCACGATGAGGCTGACATCCCGGCACGGGCAGATATTCTCGATCTGGGTAACACACCGTGAACAGAAGGCTTCGACATGCTGGATAAATACCTTGTTCCCCGCCTGAAGCCCGCGCTGCAGGGCATCGCGCGTCAGCTGCGGCGGCGAGGTGTGAAGGCGGATCATCTGACGGTGGCAGGCTTTGTAGCGGGCCTTGCCTGTGTGCCGTTGCTGGCAAGCGGTCATAACGGTCTCGCCTTGCTGTGTCTGCTGCTCAACCGTCTGGCGGACGGGCTCGATGGCGAATTGGCCAGGCTGGATGAACCCAGCGATGCCGGTGGGTATCTGGACATCACGCTGGATTTCATCTTCTACGCCGTGTTTCCCCTGGGGTTTGCGCTGGCCGATCCGGCGGCCTTTGCCTTGCCGGCAGCGGTACTGATTGCCAGTTTCGTGGGTACCGGAGCCAGCTTTCTGGCCTTCGCCACGCAGGCGGGAAAGCGCTCGCTGGAGAGCCCCGATTTTGCCTACAAGAGCCTCTACTATCTCAACGGTCTGGCCGAGGGCACGGAGACGATCATCTGCTTCGTACTGATGTGTCTGCTGCCAGCCTGGTTTGCGGTGTTCGCCTGGGGCTTCGCCGCGATCTGTCTGATCACCACGGTCAATCGTGTCTACTTCGGATACCGCACGCTGCGCTAGTACGTTGTAACGTGTTACTGCATGTAGCCATAGAAAGGTAGCGACAATTCGTTCGTTCCGGTAAGTTGTTCTTCCGAACGTCGTCTGGATCGAATCTGTGGTGAGCTGTAAACATCAATGCCTGACTGTTCTGCTGTGTGCAGCAATGGTCCAAGGTTGCCAGAACTCTTCGGCCACGGAAGGCAATGGTGATGCGCTTGAATCTCTCGGTGACTCTGGCTCTCCTGCCAGTGACGGCGAGGGCTCGCTGGCCGGAGAAGGTATTGCCCCGCCACCGGACACGTTGCCCGATGAGGATCCGGTACCGGTCGAAAGCGTGGGGCCGGAAGGCGATAGCAATCTGTTGGTCGATGGTGAGCGCTACCCCCTGAAGTCGGCACTGGGTGATATCTGGGGTGAGACCGGCGAGCACTACAACGTCAATTTCACGCTCTCGAATGGCAAGTACCGGCTCGACTCCCGAGAGGTTGACGGCACGCTTCATGATGTACTGGTGCCGGTGGCCACCAGCGCTCTTCTCTACGCCAGCATGTACAGCCCCGGCGAGCAGTTTTCACTGCTCACCTACAGTTACTCGCCTTTCGGTGATGGCGGTGGGGTACTGGCCGGCAACGCCTTCTTCTCGGATGCCTATGTGGGGGTGGATGAAGATCTCAGCGGTGATGTCGAAGATGATGAAAAGCGGGCCGTGGTCGGTGGCACCATCGACTTCACCGGGACCCTGCCAGACATCGAACTGCGTTTCAGCATCACGCTGGACGATGGCCAGCTGGTCGAGGGCCACTACACCGGTTTGTTCGACTTTACGCGGCACTGATCACAGCTTGTGCCCCTCGGGTAGTTCGTCCAGATGGCCGCCGAGGTCTCGTGCAATCAGCATGTAGATGGACGGAATCACGAACAGGGTGAACAGGGTGCCGATACCCATCCCGCCGACCAGTACCAGGCCGATGGAATTACGTGCCTCGGCGCCCGGGCCACTGACCAGTACCAGCGGGAAGTGACCCGCCACCGTGGCAACGGTTGTCATGAGAATGGGGCGAAAGCGGGTAGAGGCGGCCGTCCTGACGGCGGCCAGCTTGTGCAAGCCCTGTTCCTGCATCTGCTTGGCAAATTCCACCAGAAGGATACCGTTCTTGGCCACCAGACCGACCAGTGTCACCAGTCCCACCTGAGAGTAGATGTTCAGGGTGGTGGTAAAGCTGTTGGTCCAGTAGGGCATCTCCGGATTGGGCATCTTCAGGAACGTGAAGATCAGCGCGCCGAACATGGCCAGCGGCACTGAGCCGGCCAGGATGACCAGCGGGTCGCGGAAGCTGTTGAACTGCGCCGCCAGAGTGAGGTAGATCAATACGACGGCCAGGCCAAAGGCCGGCAGGAACTTGTTGCCTTCCAGCCGCAGCTGCCGCGACTCACCGGTGTAGTCCACGGTGTAGCCTGATGGCAGGATTTCAGCCGCCGTGGTTTCCAGAAATGTCAGTGCCTCATCCAGCGTCGAGATGGTCACGCCGCTGAGCTTCACGGCGTTGAGCTGCTGGAAGCGGTTGAGGGTACGTGGCACGGTGCTGTCTTCAATGGACGCCACGGAACCGAGCTGGATCATCTCGCCTTGCGGGCCTGTGACATACAGATCCTTGAGCTGTTCCGGGTTCAGTCGTGCCGCTCGATTGGACTGGGGAATGACCTTGTAGCTGCGGCCATCGATATTGAAGCGGTTGACGAAACCGCCACCGAGCAAGGTGCCTACATCGGCGCCAACCTGCTGCATGGTGAGTCCCATGTCGGCGACCTTGTCCCGATCGATGATCAGTTCCGATTGCGCCTTGTCGATCTTGGTATCGATGATGGGCGGAAAGGCGAACAGCCCCGATTGCATGGCGCGCATCTGGATCTGCTGGGCAAATTCGAGAATGGCTTCCGGCTCGGCGGTGGAGGCGAGAATGAACTCCACCGGGAACTGACCGCCGCCGGGCAAAGCCGGTGGGGTTACCGGAATCATGCTGATGCCGGGAATGTCATTGAGCTTCTGCGCTATCTCGGGCTTGATTTCGAACACGGAACGTTCGCGTGCGTCCCAGTCTTCGAGCACCATGCCGCCGAAACCCGATGAGGGGAAGGTCAGCTGGAAGGTGAAGGTGGTTTCATCAACGCTGCGAAAGGCCTCATCGGCCTGTGCGGCAAAGCGGCTGGCATTGTCCATGGTGGTGTTGCCGGCCCCATCGACGATACCGAACAGCACGCCCTGGTCTTCGGTGGGTGCCAGTTCCTTGGCCGACATGCTGAACATGGGAATGCACAGGAGAGTGATCACGACCCAGACGAGGTAGACGGCGGGTCGAGCCTTGAGCGTGCCATCCAGCAGATGGGTATAGCGGCGTCTCACTGCGAAAAAGGCGGTATTGACCTTTTTCTGGAAGCCGCGTTCCGAATCCCCTTCACGGAGCAGGGCGCCGGAGAGCATCGGCGAGAGGGTCAGTGCAACGACGCCGGATATGGTCACGGCACCTGCCAGGGTGAAAGCGAATTCCTGGAACAGCGAGCCGGTCAGTCCACCCTGCAGGCCGATGGGCAGGTACACGGCAATCAGTGTCGCCGTCATTGCAATGACTGGCCCCACCAGTTCTCTGGCGCCGAGCAGGGCGGCGTCCAGGCGGGACAGGCCTTCACTGATGTGTCGTTCGACATTCTCCACCACCACGATGGCATCATCCACCACCAGACCGACGGAGAGTACAACCGCCAGCAAGGTAAGCAGATTGACGCTGAAGCCGAACATCTGCATCAGGAAGACTGCACCGATCAGCGAGATGGGGATGGACACGATGGGCACGATGACCGAGCGAATGGAGCCCATGAACAGATAGATCACGAGCATCACGATGATCAGGGTTTCGGTCAGGGTGGAGATGACTTCGCGGATCGAACTGGCGATGTACTCGGAGGCGTCATAGGCGACATTGGCTGTCATGCCGCTTGGCAGTGAGCGCTTGATGTCATCAAGCTCGGCGCGCACCAGCTTGATCACATCCAGCGTGTTCGCATTGGGCAATGGAAAGATACCCATGAAGATCGACTCGGCGCCGTTGTATCGAACCTCCATGTCGTAATTGTCGGCGCCCAGTTCCACGGTGGCCACATCTCTGATGCGGATCACGGAATCATCGGCGGCACGCAATACCAGATTCTCGAATTCCTCGACACTGGACAGATCGGTGTTGGCTGCCAGATTGACTTCGATCAGGGCGCCTTTGGTCTTGCCCAGTGCCGCCAGATAGTTGTTGGCGCCGAGTGCCGTACGAACCTGTGAGGGAGTGATGTTATGGGCTGCCAGCAGTTCAGGATCCAGCCAGATGCGCATGGCGAAGTTGCGACCACCGAGAATCTCGGCGCGCTGCACGCCATCGAGCGCACTTAGCCGGGGTTGCACGACACGGGTGAGGAAATCGGTGATCTGGTTGGGTTGCAGAATGTCAGAGGTGAAGCTCAGGTAGGCCGAGGCAAAGGCGCTGTCGGCAGACTCTACATTGATGACCGGTATCTCGGCTTCCGGGGGCAGGTCGCCTCGCACCTGATTTACCTTGGCGCTGATCTCGGACAGGGCCTTGATGGGGTCATAGTTGAGTTCCAGGCGCACTCGTACCGTGGACAGTCCCAGCTGACTGGAGGACTCCACGTAGTCGACGCCGTCGGCGCCGGATACTGCGCGCTCCAGTGGCGTGGAAATGAAGCCGCGTACGAGGTCGGCACTGGCCCCCACATAGGCGGTTGTCACGGTCACGACGGCGTTGTCGTTTCTGGGATACTGCCGCACGCTCAGGCTACTGATGGCTTGTATGCCGGCGATCAGTATCAACAGGCTGACCACGATGGCCAGCACCGGACGCTTGACGAAAAGGTCGGTGAATCGCATTGTGGTTCTCAGGAATTGTCGGGTTGCGGATCGGTGCTCGCTTCAGAGCCTCCGTCGATGACATTGACCGCGGCGCCGCTGCGTAGCTTGAAGACCCCATCGTTCGCGACTTGCAGTCCGGCATCCAGACCTTTGGTGACTTCCACGAAATCACCGCGTCGTTCACCGAGCTGGACAAACTGTTGTCGTGCGACAGTCTGATCGTTTTCGCCTTTCTCCAGAATGAACACGGAATCGCCATAGGTGGCAAAGCTGACGGAGGTCAGCGGTACGGTCAGCACCTGGCGGGTGGCCGGCAGCACCACTTCCACACTGGCGTACATGCCCGGCAACAGGGTGGGCGCCGAGGTGCCATCATCGGCGGTCACATCCAGCGTGGCCTGGGTGCGAACCGTGCGTGTCGAACTGTCGATCTCGGTATTGATGGCCGTGATCTTGCCGCCGAACACTCGGCCCGGGACAGCATCGGTGCTGACTCGAACCTGCAGACCGTCGGTAATGCTGGCCAGTGCCTGCTGCGGGAGAGAGAAGTTCACACGCATCGGATCGAAAGCCTGCAATGAAACAATCCCGACCCCTTGCGCCAGATCCTGACCGATGTCGACCAGTCGCAGGCCCAGACGACCATCGAACGGGGCAACGATGCGTTTCTTGGCCAGGCTTGCCTTGATGTTGTCCAGCTGGGCCTGTGCTGCACTGGCCTGGGAGCGGGCCGAGTCGTATTCGGAACGAGACACGACCTTGCTGTTGTAGAGGCGGTTGACGCGATCGAGATTGCTGCTGGCCAGGGCCAGGTCCGATTCCGCGGCCTTCATCTGGGCATCCTCGGTGCTGGTCTCCTGCTGGACGAGTACATCGCCTGCGGATACGCGTTCGCCGCCATCGAAGAACAGCTCGGATACGCGGCCGGGCAGGTCGGCAGTGATGACTACCCCTTGCGCAGCTTCGAGTGTACCGATGGCCTTGAAGGTGGTTTCCCAACGGGTGACCGTCACGTCGACCGCGGTCACCGCAGTCCGGGGAGGAACGGCGTCTGCACCGGCCGCTATCAGATCCTTGATTTGCAGCGCTTTCACGCCACCCAGTGTTCCGATCACGACCAACAGGCCTAACAGAGTGAGGGCTATTCGTTTTTTCATCAGTATCAACGGTGCTGGCGTGGTGCCGTTTCAGACAAGCCAGGTAAAGAAGCAGGGCAGGGGTGAAAGAATAGTACGAATAAACGCATGTGCGTGTCGGCGCAACCTGACTTTGGCAGAGGAATGCGACGGGGCTGTAACCGAATTCTGCATCAAGCGTGAAGACTGAGCGTCAAACGGGTGGGGGAGAGCAGGGTTACGATCGGGCGGGCGGTAATGGGTGTCGAGTTTATGGGGTGAGCTGTTGTGTTCATGGGTGTCTGGTTCTGGGCGGCGGCTCGGGCGGTTTGTGGGTGTCTGGTCTTGGGAGGGGCTGGGTTGAATGTGGGTGTCTGGTCTTGCAGGTGCTGGGGTGCTCGACGGTGGTGCGCGGGTTCATGGGTGTCTGGTATCGTGCGCAGCCTTGTTCATTGATACTGGAAAGGTGGGATGTCGGATTTTGCGGGGTTGAGGGGAGAGGCTGGATTGCGTGAGGTGGCCGCGCGGATACAGCCTCATGTGCTGCGGACACCCACGGTCAGCTGGCCAGTGCCGCGTGAAGACAGCGGCGACTGTTTCGTCAAGCTCGAGCTCTTGCAGCGCACCGGTAGCTTCAAGCCGCGAGGTGCCATCAACACCATCATGCAGATGCTGGCAGAGCATGCAGGCTCCGAGGCTCATCCCGGTGTCACCGCCTTCTCGGCCGGCAATCACGCCATTGCAACGGCGTATGCTGCCGCCCGCCTGGGAACCAGCGCCAAGGTGGTCATGCCGCGCACGGCCAATCCGATCCGGGTCGATCGGGTAAGGGCGCTGGGTGCCGAGCTGGTTTTCGGCGATACCATCAGTGATCTGTACTCGCTGGTTGAGCAGATCCAGCAGGAAGAGGGGCGCGTTCTGGTGCATCCTTTCGAAGGTCCACGCACCGTTGAAGGATGTGCCACTGCAGGTCTGGAACTCAGTGACGATGTGCCCGGACTGGACGCGGTCATCGTGCCGGTGGGCGGCGGTGGATTGATCTCCGGCATCGCGACCGCCATTCACCACTGCCAGCCTGACTGCAAGGTCTACGGGGTGGAGCCACAAGGTGCGAATGGCATGCAGCAGTCGCTGCAGGCGGGCCAGGCCTTGCCCACGATCAAAGTGGATACCATCGCCGACAGTCTCGGCGCACCGATGCACGCGCCATTCACCTTCTCGCTCATTCAGCACTATGTGCACAAGGTGGTCAGTGTCTCCGATGCCGAATTGCGACAGGGCATGCGGATCCTGTTCAATGACATGAAGCTCGCCGCGGAGCCTGCCTGCGCGGCGGCACTGGCGGCCTTGCGGGGGCCGCTGGCCGAAGAGCTCTCGGGCAAGCGTGTGGCGTTGATTGCCTGTGGCAGCAATATCGATTTCGATACCTACCGTCGATACATGCTCGATCAGTGATCTCCCGTGCGACTTCCGGTCACGGGCAAGGGATCCGATTGAACGACAATTGATTTATCAAGTTGTGACTATCGGTCAACAGATGTAACATCCTTGGAGTCGCAGGAAAGAGCATGATGATGCAAGGGAATGAATGCAGGCATCTTTCCGTGGCTTTCACCACCGGTCACTGATTCGCGGTGCACTCGTGTTTCGCTGGCCGACCAGACCTTGTCATTTGGAGGCACACCTTATGGATGTGAAGAAAGAAGAAGGCGCTACACGTCGTTCGTTCTTGAAGAAAGGCGCGGCTGTCGGAACGGTTGCAGCGGCGGGTACCTTTGCGGCACCAGCGGTGATCGGTCAAGCACCCCTGGTTGTCAAGATGCAGACCTCATGGCCGGCATCGGATATCTGGATGGATTTTGCCCGTCAGTACACCGAGCGCGTGGAAGCCATGTCAGGCGGCCGGTTGAAAGTGGATCTGTTGCCAGCCGGCGCCGTGGTGGCGGCATTTCAGGTCATCGATGCCTGTAACGATGGCATCATCGATGCGGCGCATTCGGTGCCGGTTTACTGGTACGGCAAATCGAAGGCCGCCTCCCTGTTCGGAACCGGACCGGTATTCGGCGGTTCTGCCACGACCATGCTGTCCTGGTTCTACGCCGGCGGTGGTCAGGAATTCTACCGGGAGCTGACACAGGACATTCTCGGCATGAACGTCATCGGCTATCTCGGCTTTCCGATGTTTGCGCAGCCATTCGGCTGGTTCAAGGAAGAGGTCAATGCCGTCAGTGATGTGGACGGCCTGAAATACCGGACTGTCGGACTGGCTGCCGACCTGCTGCAATCCATGGGCATGTCTGTCGCCCAGCTGCCAGGCGGGGAAATCGTGCCGGCCATGGAACGCGGCGTCATCGATGCCTTCGAATTCAACAACCCCTCATCCGACAAGCGCTTTGGTGCCCAGGATGTTGCGAAGAACTACTATCTGTCCTCCTATCATCAAGCCTCCGAGTCCTTCGAATTCATCTTCAACCGGGACTTCTTCGAAGACCTGGAGCCGGACCTGCAGGCCATTCTGAAGCACGGTGTCGAGGCAGCATCCACAGCCAACACGGCCAGCGCCATGGACAACTATTCGGCCGATCTCAAGTCATTGCAGGAAGAGGAAGGTGTCACCGTGCATCGCACATCCAAGGAAATCCTCGATGCGCAGATCAATGCCTGGGATGCCCTGATTCCGGAGCTGGAAAAGGATGCCTTCATGAAGAAGGTGCTGGACTCTCAGCGCGCCTGGGTCGAGCGTGTGACGTACTACGAGCTGATGAATTCACCGGACTACGGACTGGCCTACGATCATTACTTCCCCGGCAAGCTGAAGTTGTAATCTGCAGGCTTCGCCGGCAGGTGATTGCCGGCGAGCACCTGATCGACGTCGGGGGCGAGCCGTGTCGCTCCCGATGATTGACGGACAGCCGTCTGGTTGTCCGATGCCTTCGTTTTCACTAATGCGACAAGAGTGATCATGGTCGGATTCATCACGTTTGCAGACAAGTTGTCTGCCTGGTTCGGCAAGGCCTTCGCCTGGCTCATAGTGCTGATGACCTTTGGTGTCAGCTATGAAGTCGTCGTACGCTACGCCTTCAATTCCCCGACACCCTGGTCGCTGGATGTTTCCTACATCATGTATGGCACCCTGTTCATGGTGGGCGGGGCCTACACGCTGTCGAGAAATGGCCATGTTCGCGGCGATTTCCTGTACCGCCTGTGGAAACCGCAAACCCAGGCGAAGGTCGATCTGGTCCTGTATATCCTGTTCTTCTTTCCGGGTGTTACCGCTCTGGTGCTCTCCGGCTGGAAGTACTCGTCTCGTTCATGGGGCTACACCGAAGTCAGTGTCAACAGTCCGGCCGGAATCCCCATCTTTCAGTTCAAGAGCATCCTGGTGCTGGCCGGCATCCTGTTGTTCATTCAAGGCATCGCTCAGGTTTTCCGTTGCATTCTGTGCATCCGCGAAGGCTATTGGCGGCAGGCTGAAGAAGATGTTGTCGAAACCGAAGATCTGTTGATGGCAGAAGCTGCCAAGGCCGAGAAGGATGCACACCCATGACTGAACCGCAAATTGCCCTCATGATGCTGGGGCTGTTCATCGGCCTTGTGTTTCTCGGCTTTCCCATCGCCTTCACCCTGATGGCCATGGGGATGGGATTCGGGTACTACGCCTATTTCGATGCAGGGCGCATGTGGCGTGGCTTCAATCGGCTGGCGGAAGATGCCGGCATGACGGAACAGGTCTCGCTCTGGATAGAGGGGCTGTTCAACAACCGCATCTTCGATCTGTTCATCAATCAGACCTATACGGTCATGTCCAACGAGGTGCTGACCGCTGTGCCGCTGTTCCTGTTCATGGGCTATGTGGTGGAACGCGCAAACATCGTCAGCCGCCTGTTCAGCACTCTCAATATCGCTTCGCGCAACATGCCGGGTTCCATGGGCGTGGCCGCGCTGATTACCTGCGCGTTGTTCGCCACGGCTACCGGCATCGTGGGCGCGGTCGTGACCTTGATGGGCTTGTTGGCATTACCGGCAATGCTCAAGGCCCGCTATAACCCCAGCTTTGCAGCCGGTATCATCTGTGCCGGTGGCACCCTGGGCATACTGATTCCGCCGTCGATCATGCTGATCGTCTACGCTGCCTCGTCCGGTGTCTCCATCGTTCGACTGTACGCAGCCGCCTTGCTGCCGGGGCTGACGCTGGTCGGTCTGTACCTGGTCTACATCATCGGGCGCGCGCTGCTGCAACCGGGCTCGGCTCCCAAGCCGACTCTTGAAGAAGTGCCGCATGTACCCAGAGGCAAGCTCTTCATCATGCTGCTGACCTCATTCTTCCCGCTGGCGGTGTTGATCCTGGCCGTGCTGGGTTCGATCCTGTTCGGTCTGGCCACGCCGACCGAAGCGGCCGCCATCGGTGCACTGGGAGGGATGGTACTGGCCGTGATCTATCGCGCCATGTCGTTTCAGCGCCTGCGCGAGTCGGTCTATCTGACGGTTCGCACCACGGCCATGGTGTGCTGGTTGTTTGTCGGCTCCTACACCTTCAGTTCGGTCTTTTCCTATCTGGGCGGCGAACAGGTGATTGCCGAATTCGTGACCAGTCTCGACCTGACGCCGCTGCAGTTCCTGTTGCTGGCACAGCTCATCATCTTTCTGCTGGGCTGGCCGCTGGAATGGTCGGAGATCATCATCATCTTCGTGCCCATCTTCTTGCCGCTGCTGCCCATGTTCGGCATCGATCCGCTGTTCTTCGGCATCCTGGTTGCGCTGAATCTGCAGACCTCTTTCCTGACACCGCCGATGGCGATGTCGGCCTATTATCTGAAGGGGATTGCACCGCCCGAGTTGCAGCTCACCCAGATCTTCCGTGGCGTCATGCCGTTTCTGTTCATGGTCATCATCTGCATGCTCCTGATGTATCAGTTTCCTCAGATCGTTTTCCACTTGCCTGAACTGTTCTACGGCAGCTGATCGGTGACATCCAAAAGCATGAACGACAAGGCATTGAGCGAAGTCACCGCCCTGGAACTGCGTGATCGACTGGCCAGCGGTGCCATGTCGGCCGAAGCGCTGGCGCGGCTCTATCTCGAGCAGATTGCGGCGCGCGAACCCGAGGTTCAGGCGTGGGCCTGGCTGGATGCCGAGCATGTGCTGGCCGAGGCGCAACAGCTCGATCAGCGACGCTTGTCAGGCGCGCCGATCGGCCCCTTGCACGGTCTGCCCGTCGCGGTGAAGGACATCATCGATACGGCACGGATTCCCACGGCCAACGGCACGGTGCTCGATGAGGGCAGGGTGCCCGAGCAGGATGCCTTTGTGGTGTCCAGGCTCAAGGCTGCAGGCGCGCTGATCATGGGCAAGACGGTCAGTGCGGAGCTGGCCTTCATGGGGCCTGGCAAGACACGCAACCCTGCCAACCTCGAACATACCCCCGGGGGGTCTTCGTCCGGTTCGGCGGCGGCGGTAGCCGCCGGCATGGTGCCGCTGGCCATCGGCACACAGACCGGTGGCTCGATCATCCGCCCAGCCTCTTTCTGTGGCGTGGTCGGGTTCAAGCCCACCTTCGGGTGCATACCGCGCAGTGGGGTGCTCAGCCAATCTCCATCGCTCGATACGATCGGGGTGTTTGCACGAACCACCGAGGATGCCGCCATGGTGGCCGAGGTTCTGTATGGCCATCATGAGTCTGATTCTGCGACCTCGCTGACGCCGTTTCCCCGTTTGCTGGACACCGCCAGGGCCGAAGTTCCGGTCAAGCCGAGCTTCGCCTTCGTCAGAACACCTTACTGGGAACAGGCTGATGGGGAGATGCAACAGGCACTGGAGGAGCTTGTCGACTTTCTGGGTGAACAGTGTTTTGAAGCGCCGCTGGGTGGCCTGTTTGCAGAGGCGGCCAATGCCCGAGAGCGAATCAATCTGGCAGAGATGGCCAGAAATTTCCATCACTACGAAACCCGCGGTCTTGATCGATTATCCCCTGAAATGCAAGACGCCCTGCAGCGCGGTAATCAGATTCCGGCGCGTGATTATCTCTCGGCGATGGATGTGCCGCGGGTTCTCAATGCCGGTCTGGACGAAGTGTTCGAGCGCTGTGATGTCATTCTGACAGCCGCCGCTCCAGGTGCCGCGCCGGCAGGGCTGACATCGACCGGTAACGCCATCTTCAATGGATTGTGGACGCTGTGCGGTAACCCCTGTATCACGCTGCCGGTGTTCGACAGTGGCAGCGGTTTGCCGATGGGCGTACAACTGGTTGGACGGCGACACCAGGATGGGCGTCTTTTGCGAACGGCGCGCTGGCTGGCGGCGCAGATAGCCGACGCCAACAGAGGAGAGTGATATGACAGACAAGTTGATGGCATTGCTGGCGTTGGCTGTACTCACCGCCTACCTGGCCATTCTCGTGGTGTATGTACCGCGTCTCGATCTCGGGCTGGTGGTCGGCGCAACGCTGCTGTTGGTTGCCTACGATTTTCTGGTGCATGAACGTCGCTCGAAGCCGTCACGATCAGCTGAAGAATCCGACTAGTCCTGTGATCGGCAGGCCGGGCGGGAAGGGCTGTCTTTCGAATGCATTGACAACACCTGAATCGGCGTACATCGGCCGATGGCATGCTGGTATCGATCCGCGTCAGAGGGCGGCTGTGGGTCGAGGCCCGGCCGCGAGAAACAGGGGCCGTCTTCATCATGCTTTCGTAGAGTCTCCAGCACGAAACGTGATGTAACACACACGCTTTGAGCGAATAGCCTATTCGCCGTGAAATCACAAATGTTACGGGGTTGCCATGCTATGTGCTGGCGCGTATATTCGGCCTGAAGTCATAATAAAAGAGCGATGCCATGAGTCCTTATCAAGTCATGGGAATCATCGCGTGTTGTACGATTGTATTTGCGGGGGTTGTGACGCTTCTGACCATGCAGGGTGTGCATATCCTGCTTGCGTTTCTGGGAGTGTATCTTTTCGCGGTGTGGTGCATGTTGGGCATGCAGCGACGAGCAAGGGAAAGCTTCGAAGCGAGAAGAGATTTCGGGTCACACTACAGTGAACGTGAGCCGCTTATCGGTCGTGTACGTGCGAATGATTTTCAGGGTTCTGTTTCAAACCCAGTCGAATCGGATCGAATCAGTCAGATTCGAATCTAGATCCAGGTCGGTCATCGACCAACGTCGGAGGCCCGAGTCCCTCTGGCCCCGTGGCAGTTGATTGCCCGGGGCCGGAGAGGTGACATCCACCGTGTTACTGTTCAGGGCTGATGCGATGCGTTTCGGAATGCATGCCGTTGGCCTTGACCGCCAATGTGCTGTCAAACTCGTCGCTGCATGGCTCGTTGTCTGATTCATGACCGTTCGGCAGGCGGTCATGCACAACCAGTTGCTGCGCCATGTAGGCCACTTCTTCCTGAGTCCTCTCCTTTTCGTTTTCCAGCTCTCTGATCACGCTGCTGATCGTATCCTGACGTTTGGACAGGGTGTTTCTGGCCAGCTGCAGCTCTTCTTCGAGCAAGGCACGAACCTGCAACGTCTGCCGTGCGAAGGCAATGGCCTTGTTGGCGGTGCTCAAGGCCTTGGCACGGGCCGCTGAACTCCGACGAATGTCGTGTTTCGCCTGAATCAGTTCCTGCTGCATGCGAGCGCAGGCCTCTTCCGATTGCAGGCGCTTTTCCTTTTCGCTGTTGGCGTCTGCCAGATTCGACGCCTGCATCTCGAGACTGGCAGCCAACTCCTCCTTCAACCTGATCACTGACTCCGGTTCTGCGTCGTCGGTACTGGTTGCCTGCGCCGCGGCGCTGTCCTGGGCAGATGGCGTGAGTCTGGCCAATACCTTGCGGGTAATGCGCAGTTGACGCGAGGTTTCTTCATGGGCGGCCAGTTCCTGAGCCAGGCGTTGACCCAGTTCGAGGTTGGAGACAGACGTTGCATGGCTGCCGCTGACGTGGTCAAGCGGCTCGTTTCCGGCATCTTCGGGCTGAGTCGGCATGTCCTGTATCAACGGTGTCATCGACAACAGCTCATCGGCGTGGTCACTGTCAACCGGCGCGAAACTCTCGTTGTCGGATATTTCGTTGGTCTGCAGAAAGTCGTCATGAGCGGCAGCAAACTCATCGTCGCTCATCTGCATATCGTCCATGTCCATGACGGGGAGGGAAGAGTCGATATCGATGGTCGACAGTTCGTTTGACTGAGCGAACTCTGTTTCGTCGAACAGGCTCAGTTCGGAGTCTTCCTGATCGGCGGACTCGGAAATCTGCACACCGGCAATCTCGGACATGTCGAGCAGCCGGGTCGCATCCAGGTGTGATGAATCCAGATCGAGGTCTGAATAATGAAATCCCTCGAACACCGTGTCATCCAGATGCTCGTCGATTGTCGTCTCGTTGCCCAGATCGAAATCCGTACCGAGATAGGCTTCGAAGGCCTCGTCGGCGTCGCTGTTGGCTGCGGGATGTCCGTGGGTGTCCAATACCTGAAGCTCTGCCGAATCCAGAAAGGAGGCGACGATGGGAGCGTGGCTGTCCTCTTCGATGGCAGCGCCAGCTGAATCCGCGAGCGTGGCCGGCATGACGTCAGCGTCCGTGGATTGTGGGTGTCTGCCAGGAGCCGTGTCCTTATCCTGATTCCTGTCCCACAGGGAGCGGACCTTGGCCAGTTCGGCTTCCTCATGATCTGCTGCCGATCCAGATGCCGCTGCGCGCAGGTCCCGCGACACACGCCGCCGATACAAGGAATAACCGGCAAACCCCGGCAACAAACAGACACCCATGAACAGGGCGGCCGGTGGCAACAACTCTTTGGCGCTCTCGAGCGTCAGCGAGTAGGCCATGTGCATGCCGACCCCCAGCACCAGTGCAACGGTGAGGCCGGTCCAGATGCCGAGGAACCAGGAAGGACGCTCTTCCGGGTACTCAGGTTTGGTAAACGGGTTCATGCGACCGGCCAAACCGATGAACAAGGTGTAGCCGAGCAGAAGAGGAAGGCAGTATTTGAAGAGGTACAGGATCATTGGCGTATCCGGAAACGGCGGAATCAATGAGAACCTGTTTGCAAAATGGATGCCCTGTTTGCCCTCGATTGTTATCTGGCCCGCAGAACCCGTCTATTTGTAACAGTCGGGCAGAAATGTAACGGGTTACAGAATTGGCACTTGATCATTACTGTTTGTTCAGATTAAAGTACTTATCCGATAGTGGTTGTGCGGCAAATTGCAGCTACACTGCATCATTGATGTTTGCAGCGAGGTAGATATGTACAGTCGTTGGACTGCTCTGGCGGGGCTTGCGGTTGTGTTGGCATCCCAGACTGCCGGTGCCGCCGACGTACAGCCGCTGCCTCTGGCAGATACCGATTTTCAGGCATGGCGAGGTGTACGCATCGAGACAACTCTCGGTGACAGGTCCATTCTCAGCGAATATGTCGCTCGTACCCGGTCCAGTAATACGGAGGGTGCATTACTCGAAGTAGTGTTCATCCCTCGATTCGGGTGTACCCCGTTACTGCGTGTCATATTGCCTGCACAGGCGTCTCAGCCTTCCAGTGGTGAGCAGATGCTGGCACTTGCCATCGACGGTGCTTCAGTCGATATTCCCGTTCTGATCGATACTGATTCGACGTCGCGAGAATACGCCTTCATGGCAACGCAGACGGAGCAGCAGGAGATGAGGCTCCTGCTCGATCGTTCCTCGCGACTGGTGGTAGCGCACACGAATGATGACGACGGGCCGGCGGCCGGGGCCGATACTCTACCGCCGGAACCTGTCAGATTCTCCCTGCTGGGCTCGCGATCGAGTGTGGAATCTGTTGAGTCACACTGCCAGACGCACACCCCATTGCCCTTCGAGCTGTCCGAGTCAGACTGAGCCACGGGCGGCCGTACTCCATCGCGATTCGAATGGCAGACGGCGGCAGGTTCCGTTGTCTGGCTGACTTCAGAGTATGTCCTCTTCCTGCTCCGTTTCAAATTCCTTCAGTCGTTCTCGCCACTGATGTGAATCCACCGCCATGGGGGCATTCAGGCAATCGACAGCGGCGCTGATGGCCTCATATTGCAAGTGTGTACGTTCGTAGTAGGCTCGGCTGGTTTTCTTCGTCAATACCGACTCGGCATCAATGGCAGATTGTCTGTCGCCGTTATCATTCAGGGCATCGGCAATGGCGTCGGTAATCTGCGCCTCTGTTGCTCTGCGAGGCAATCCGATTCTGCTCAAGAGATTTTTCATGCGGATACCTCCAGAAGTGATTCAGCCGCCTGCTTGAAACGCTCCAACTGGTTTTCAACCAGAGTGCGCACCCGCGGTGAGAGTCTGTCGAAGTGCTCCGGATTGCAACGATTCGCGGCACGGTGGTAGCTGTCGAGAATCGATTTTTCATCCAGCTCGATACCGAAGGGCAAACCCAGTTTGACTCGGTACTGTATGTCTACCGTCTGGCGAGCGACCGATCGACCATCCCAGCGTTTCAGGCTATCGCCAGACTGCTGTTGCCACCAGGCAGGTTTGTCGGGCCGTGGCATGGCGGGCAGGGGGTGCCCGTACGCAGACTGGAAGATCTTCGCCAGCCACTCGGGGCCGAATCCGAAAGCATCGGCCAGAAAACGCAGCAGTGTGTTCTGAGCCGGTGTCAGAGCGTTTTCACTGACCAGCAGCGCCAGCAGTAATCTGATGATCTGCTCATGTTGTCGCGTATCCAGATTCTGTTGCACCCATTGCACATTGCCGGCAAAGGCATGCACGTCCTGTTTGAGCGCCCAGCGCTTGATCAACTCGTGGTCCTTGGGATTCTTCTGTTGGAAGATCTTCTGCCGGAGACTGGGTTCGAAGCGCTCATCCACATAGGCCATCCAGTAGATGAAGAATTCCACGGCCAGAGTCTGTTGTCGTGATTCGTCCTGCACACTCAACCAGGCAAGGTAACCGTCTCGCTCGGTTGCTGGCTTGAGCGTGATCTCGGGTCTGTGGCCGTCCGTGTCACTTGCCGTTGGCTCTGGCAACGCCTGGCTGGCGGTGTCAGTCGGTTCTTCGGTCGTTGGCAGATCCGTGGGGGAGGGCGCGGCTGCGTCCGGGGTGAGGTCGATGTCCGCGTCGGCGGTTGACGGTGACAGTGCCGGCGCTTCCCGGACTGGTATTACCGAGGTATCCGGCACGATCGAGTCGGCTGCCTGTTCCAACGCAGCGGTTGACGCCTCCGGCAGGTCAGGCGATGTGGCTTGTTGCCGATCATTGCTCGCATCGCCTCTGGTGCCGATGCTGGTAACAGATGCCTGCTCTGGCGCGATATTCACGTGAGGTTCGCTGTGTGCCTCGGGCATCTGGTCATCAGTCGTTGCTGTGTCGGTAACGGCCTTCAGCGCCGGTTTCGAGGGTTTGCTTGAACCAGCTGCTGATAGATCCACGGCGAACAGTTCATCGGCCTCGCGCCGAAGGCGGCGACGGGTTCTTTCCTCATCAGAGATTGCTTCAACAGCAACCTGGCGTTCATGCGCGGCTCTCGTCTGGCCCTCGTTCAGTCCGCTGGTGCGCGGAGCCGGGCGAGTCGAGCGGGCGGGAGATTGATCCGGCGTGGCAATATGCCCACGCGGGGGGTAAGGCTGTGCTGCGTCGTATCCCCGCTCTTGCTCATCACGACCCCTCATCAACAGCCAGAACCCGGTCAGCAGCAATGGCAAGGCCAGCGCTGCCAGCGTCATCAATCGGTTCATGCCGCTCATGTCGGCAAAGCTGCTCTTGATACGCGCCAGCATGTCCTGAGCGCTGTTTCCAGCCGGCTCTTCCGGGAACTCGACGGTTTCCGGGTCATCTGCCTGGATGTCGGTGTCCAGCGGCTGGGGGATGACATCGCCGGTATCAACGGTCGGGTAGGTAGTTACTGCGGCCACATCTTCGATGCCGTCAGGCTCAACAATCGCTTGCGTTGCTTCGCTCACATTCACATCATTGGCGGCAGCTTCGGCAGCTTCGGCAGCTTCGGCAGCTTCGGCAGCTTCGGCAGCTTCGGCAGCTTCGGCAGCTTCGGCA
>CANLNQ010000024.1 GCA_947492525.1 uncultured Granulosicoccus sp. | reverse complement strand
TTCAGCCCCTTCAGCCCCTTCAGCCCCTTCAGCCCCTTCAGCCCCTTCAGCCCCTTCAGCCCCTTCAGCCCCTTCAGCCCCTTCAGTACCTTCAGTACCTTCAGCACCTTCAGCACCTTCAGCACCTTCAGCACCTTCAGCACCTTCAGCACCCTCGACACCCTCATCGTTGGCAGCGTTGCCATCACCCACAGTCGCTTCTGCTGCAGCTGCCAATGCTGAATCGATCTCTTCCAGGCTGCGCGCTTCTGCCAGAGTAGGCAGTTCATCCAGACGCTTCAGATTGAAATAGTCCAGGAATTGTCGAGTAGTCCCCCACAACGCAGGTTTACCAGGTACATCCTTGTAGCCGATTTCCTTGATCCATTCGCGTTCCTGCAATGTCTTGATGATGTTGGAGCTGACCGCAACACCCCGTACTTCTTCAATCTCGCCACGAGTGATCGGCTGACGATAGGCGATCAGGACCAGTGTCTCCAGCAAGGCTCTTGAATAGCGCGGGTTCTTCTCCTGAAACAGCCGGGCAACCCAGTGTTCCATGCTGGCCCGTGTCTGCAGTCGCCATCCGGAGGCCACTTCAACCAGTTCGATACCGCGATCTTCATAGCTGGCTTGCAAGCCGGCCAGAGCCTCTCTTATTTCGTTGCGATCAGGTCTGTCAACGTCTGATTCGAACAGACTCTCGAGCTGACCGATATTCATCGCCTTGCCGGCAACGAGCAGGCAGGCTTCGAGAATATTTCTCGTCTGTTGGGCGTCCATCGTAAGTATCGTGACTCTGGTACGTTGGGGGGGGTGGCCGCGGCCGACTGCTACGAATCGCTGTCAGGCAGTTCGACCGGTCCGGTCGACGTGTCAACGGGCTCTACCGACTCGCTGCGCGGCTTCAGGTAGATCGGAGCGAACGGTTCTGACTGCATGATATCGATACTCGCCTCCTTGCAGAGCTCGAGAATCGCCAGGAACGTCACGACCACTCCCAATCTTCCTTCTTCGGGATTGAACAGCGTGGAGAACTCACAGAACTCCCCGACTCGCAATGCAGACAGTACATCACTCATACGGGCACGCACCGACAGTGTCTCCCGTGAGATATTGTGATGTCCGGTCAGGTGGGCCCTGTCGGCAACATCACATAGCGCCTTCATCAACTCCTTCATGGAGATGTCTGGCAGGGGCACGTCACGCTCGATCTTGGGTGTCACGACCTGCAGAACATGCAGCTCCCGCTCCAGTCGAGGCATCTCATCGAGGGAGACAGCGCCCTTCTTGATGCGTTCGTATTCCTGCAGACGCCGGATCAGCTCCGCTCGCGGGTCATCCTCGTCATCACCGTCTTCCTCGACCCTGGGCAACAGCATGCGAGACTTGATCTCGGCCAGCATCGCCGCCATCAGCAGGTACTCTGACGCCAGTTCGAAGCGCATCGTTTCCATCAGGCCGATGTACTTCATGTACTGCGCCGTGATATCGGCGATGGGAATGTTCAGGATATCCAGATTCTGACGCTTGATCAGGTACAACAGCAGATCGAGCGGACCCTCGAAGGCTTCGAGGAATACCTCC
The DNA here is from genome assembly GCA_947492525.1 of uncultured Granulosicoccus sp. Taxonomy (GTDB): domain Bacteria; phylum Pseudomonadota; class Gammaproteobacteria; order Granulosicoccales; family Granulosicoccaceae; genus Granulosicoccus. The sequence continues at coordinate 114,085 of CANLNQ010000024.1, read as the reverse complement.
AGAGCATCAGGCGGGATATACAGATCAAGCGGCAGCTGGGTAAAGGGCTCTCCCTGCACCTTCGCAATAGGCAGTATCTTTGCCGCAATCTGTGCAGCCTCCTGGTCTACTGTCTGGTCCACCACGGCATCGTTCGGTGGGTCCGACCTGGTTGTCGGTGGTGGATCTGCTTGCATCAAGGGCTCCCGGTTGCCCGGGATTATAACGTGCCCCAATGCCTCAGGTTCGCCCCGCTAACCCTTGATCGGGTTCAATCGAGAACCTGTTCAGCAACTCAGTCGAGAAAGCTCAGATCTCCTCGCCCCTTGCGAGTCACTTCGATGTCGCCGTTGTCGCCCATGGTCAGGACCGAGGTAGGCTCGAATCCACAGTGACCACCGTCGATGATCAGATCGACATGCTTTTCCAGTAGATCGCGGATATCCTCCGCATCGGTCTCCGGCAGCTCCTTGTCCGGCATGATCAGAGTGCTGCTCATCATCGGCTCTCCCAACTCCTCCAAAAGTGCCTGACAAATGGCGTTATCGGGGATCCTGATGCCGATGGTCTTGCGCTTGGGGTTCTGCAGACGCCGTGGCACTTCGTTGGTTGCCTTCAGAATGAAGGTATACGGGCCCGGGGTCAGCGATTTCAGGGTGCGATACATGGCGTTATCGACACGTGCAAACGTGGAAATATCGGAAAGATCGCGGCAGACCAACGTAAAATTGTGCTTCGAATCGGTGCGTCGGATGCGAGAGATGCGCTCCATTGCCTGTTTGTCACCCACATGACAACCCAGGGCGTAGCAGGAGTCGGTGGGATAGACGATGACACCACCGTCCCGGATAATGGAAACGGCCTGCCCGATCAACCGTTTTTGAGGGTTGTCGGGGTGGATTTCGAAAAACTGACTCATGATAGTGACAGCAACTTGATCATCACCCTATTGTACGCCGATGCGGTGCAGTGCTTGCATACGCTGCACAAAGTTCGAACTCATTCTCATTATTGCTGACTGATACCCTACGTCTGAACTGAACTAAATGGATTACTCATGCCTGTAGCAACTGTCCGTTCCACCCGTTTCTCCGTACATGCCCTGATGCTGTCCGCCATATTGTCGATGAGCAGCGCTCACGCACAGGACGCCGAGACTCTTCCTGACGATGCACGTGCCACCGTCAATGGACGCCCCATCTCGGCACTTTCCATCGGCAATGTTGCAGAGCAGATCACCGCAAGCGGTCAACAAGCGGACGAAAGCCGCATTCTCGATGAGCTGATCAATCTGGAAGTGCTGACACAGGCTGCCGAAGAGCTGGGACTGGACGAGACTCCGGAAGTGGCCGCCTCCCTGCAGCTGCAATACACACAGACCATGGCAAACGCCTATCTGGCCAGACAAGGTGCGGATATGTCATTCAGCGAGGAGGAACTGCGCGCCGAATATGATGCCCAGTCTGCCAATGTCGACCGTGCCGAGTACCACGCCAGCCACATCCTGCTCGAATCAGAGGAAGATGCTCAGCGGATGATCAGCGAACTGGCCGACGGCAAGTCCTTCGAAACACTGGCGAAAGAACATTCCATTGATCCTGCCGGTGAAAACGGGGGGGATCTGGGCTGGTTTCAGGCCACCACCATGGTGCCTGAATTCACAGCGGCGGTAGCCGAGATGGAAGTGGGCGAGACCAGCAGCGAGCCGGTTGCCTCGGAATTCGGCTATCACGTGATCAAACTGCTTGATCGACGTGATGCCGCATTGCCGGACTTCGATTCCGTGAAATCCGGCTTGTCCAGTCTGGCTGTTCGCAAGGCGCTGGCAAAGCACGTTGAGGAACTGCGTGCGAAAGCCGACGTCGAGATCCTCGAATAGCGTCAGGCGTCGCGCTCACCCACCACCGCAATGGCAAGGTCCATGACATTGGTACCGGTCGGACCGGTGGTCACCAGGGCGTCGAGTCGGGCCAGGCAATTACCGGCATCGGCTCGCGCCAGATAATCGTCGATATCGAGTCCCTTGTCCCGGGCTTGCGACAGCGTCTGCTCATCCACCAGACCACCAGCATCGCCGGTGGGACCATCGGTACCATCAGTGCCGCAGACCAGTAGAGAACAAGGTCTGGATCCTGCCAACGGTGCAGCCAGCGACAACGCCAGATGCTGATTTCGCCCACCTCGTCCCGGGGAGTCAGGCAATACCAGAGTGGGTTCGCCACCCCAGATGTAGACACCCGGTAGCAGCTGTTCTGCGCACAGGGTACCAGCCAGACGATCAACGACCTCCGGCATGTCCCCGTCCAGATTCCCTGAGGCCTGGCGTACCGGCAGCCCCAGATACTCGGCTGCAGCCGCTACCGCCTCCTGGGCGATACCGGAAGAGGCAATGATATGGGTTTCAATACTGTTCCAGACAGGCAGCTCCGGGCCCATGCCGGTAGCCTCGTCGGGTACCAGAAGGCCTGAACCGATATCGCCGGGCTTGTCGCCCGGTACATCACTGATCAGCAGTTGCAGGACCTGGCCACGGACTCGGCTGGCCAGCTTGCCTCCCTTGATCTGCGACAGTGTTCGCCGGTGACGATTCATCTCGCCGATAGCCGCTCCACTGGCCAGCAATTGATCGGTTTCGCGTTTCAGATCGCTCAGGTCAAGCCCTTCGTTCAGATGCTCGACCAGCGCGGATGTACCGCCAGAGACCAGAAACACGAGAAGATGCTCAGTGGGAATCGAGGCGACGTAGTCAAACAGGCGCTTGCCCGCCACGAGTGATGCCTTGTCCGGCACCGGGTGCCCTGCTTCGTGACATTCGAGCCGCGCATCCTCGCGTATATCCTGGCTCAGATGGTCGTGTTTCGTGATGACAAGCCCCGAGACGAGTTTGCCACCCAATACAGCCACTGCGCCGGCAGCCATGGCGTCAGCCGCCTTGCCCAGCGCCACCAGATGCACCTTGTCCGGCAGCGAAAATTGCTGCAGTGTGCGTTGCGTTGCCTGCCGCCCGCCGACTGCATCGACCCCAGCCTTGAACAGAGTGAGCAGTTTTTCCGTGTTGTCGTTCGGTGTTCGGGTCATACCTTCTCCAGAGCCTGTTCCAGGTCCGCACGGAGGTCCTCGACATCTTCCAGCCCCACGGCCAGACGAATCAAGCTCTCACCAATGCCTGCCAATTCGCGATCCTCGGCTGACATGCGGCCATGTGTGGTGGTGGCCGGATGGGTGATGGTGGTTCGGGCATCTCCCAGATTGCCGGTGATCGAACAGATCTTCACCGCATCGATCAGGCGCCAGGCTGCGGCCTGATCGCCATCGACTTCCATCGACAGAATCCCGCCAGGCAACTTCTGCTGTCGCCTGGCCAGTTCAGCATCGGGATGAGAGGCCAGCCCGGGGTAGTAGACGTGGCGAATCGCCGGATGAGACTCGAGAAAGCCTGCCAGTTCGGCGGCATTCGAGCAATGCTGCTGCATTCTCAGGCTCAGTGTTTCCATCCCCTTGATGAACACCCAGGCATTGAAGGGGCTCATGCAGGGGCCTGCACTGCGCATGAAGGACGTCAGCTTTTCGATCAGTTCAGCCGAGCCGACCACGGCCCCACCCACACAGCGGCCCTGACCATCGAGGTATTTCGTGGCGGAGTGAATCACCACATCGGCGCCAAGGGCGAGTGGCTTCTGCAGCGCTGGTGTGCAGAAACAGTTGTCCACCGCCAGCTCCGCACCGTGCGCATGAGCCAGATCGGCGAAGGCCTTGATATCTGCCAGTTCCGTCAGTGGATTGGTGGGCGTTTCCAGGTAGAGCAATCGTGTCTTGCTATTGACCAGCGGTGCCCAGCTGTCGACGTTCAATCCATCTGCCCAGCGCACGGTAATGCCATAGCGAGGCAGAAAATTCTTGAACAGATTGACCGTGCTGCCGAACATGTTACGCGTGGCCACGATTTCATCACCCTGCTGCAGCGTCCCCAGCATCAGGGTTGCCGTTGCTGCCATGCCCGATGCTGCACCGATGCAGGCTTCGCCACCTTCCAGCGCTGCCAGGCGATGCTCGAAAAGCTGCACGGTGGGATTGGTGAAGCGCGAGTAGATGGGCCCGGAAGTCTCACCCTTGAACCTGGCGGCAGCTTCGGCAGCACTGCCATAGACATAGCTGGACGTTGCCATGATGGGCTCGCTGTGCTCGCCGTACTGGGAACGCTCGAAGCCACTGCGGATCGCCAATGTATCGTCGGCCCACAATGGAGTTCCTGACGCTGAATCCGGGGTGTTTTTATTGCTCAACGGGTTTGGCCTTGAAGTAGGTTGAGGTATCGGGTTCGTTATACTACTTCATCTGTCCTGACTGCGATGAATACCGCCCCCTTGCGTCTGCTCATACCGTTGCTTCTACTGGTGGCGCTGCCCTGCCCGCTACTGGCGCAGTCCGACTCGTCGACCGAGGATCTCCCGGTCGACCCATGGTCGTATTCGCGCTGTCTGATGGAGCTGGACTCTCTGGTCGCGCTCTCCGGCAATGAGACCCGGCGCAATCTGGCTGCCGTGACCGAAGCGGGTTCTCTGGCTGCCACCATCGATCGCTCTGCCGTGGACGCCGGCTTCGCAGAACTCGAAGCACGCTGCCCGCCCTTGCCGCAACTGGCGCACAACCGTGGCGTGCTGGCAGCCCATGCCGAGCGCTGGCCTGAAGCGCTGGCCCATCTCGAGCGCTCGTTGCTGCAGGACCCCAGAGCCGCAGATACCTACCGCCTGCTGCAGAGCATCTACGAATACCAGGCCGCTCTGGCGTATGCCAAGGCTCTGGATACACCGGTCAAGGCACGTCCCCCGGATCTTGAGTGGCAGGATTCGACACGTCTCAATGCCGATGCCCGGGCTCGCAGCGAAGGACGTCTGCCACTCACGGATGAGATCATGCAATCGCTCAGAGCCGTCAGCACCGTGGAATACGAGCTTTTCTCTTGGTGGCATGCCCTGCACGCTGCCAGAGAGGTGGAGCAGTTCTACGTCGACGACTACCCCGCCGCCGATATCAGGGCGTCCAGACGACTGCACGCCAACGGGCGCTGGGAAGATCTGCAACGCGAGATCAACTTCACGGCCAACGATGCCGTTGTGATCATCAGTGGCGCCAGGCGCCGCAGTACTCTGCTGTTGCTGCGTCTGGTGGGGACACGCTGGAAAATCTATCAGGAGACCCGTCTGTGAAGCCGTTGTTGCTACTGGGCTGTCTGTGTCTGTCCACGCCGGCATGGAACGCCCCGCATCTGCCAAGCCAATCGGCCGAAGCGCTCGATCAGCAACTGGCCGCCACCTTGCAGAGCCTGAGCGAAGGCAATATGGCCGAAGCGCGGGTACTGTCCAGACAGGCGGCCAGAGCATTTCCCCGCTCCGCTCTCGCACAGTTGCTGGCAGCCGAACTCGGGGCCAGTGCTGCGCATCGCCAGGTGCTCGCTGGCGATGAAGCCGCCGATCAGAACCGGCGCCTGCAAGCGCTGCTGCTGGAAGCCAGAGCGCGCCTGCATGAGCGCCCCAGCCCTGCCAAAGGCCTGGTGCCGGACATGCTCCCCGGAGACGTCATACAACTGGGCAAGGCCATCTCGGCCTTGCTGGTCGTGGATCTGGCGGATTCCTCGATGCATCATCTTGGCGTGAGCGCGGGTGTGCCAACCCTGATTCAGCAGCACTACGTTGGCAGTGGCAAGGCCGGCTTCGGCAAGCGCGTAGAAGGCGACAACAAGACACCCCTGGGCATCTACCAGATCAACGGTTATCGTTCAGATGCATCGCTGCCGGAGCTGTATGGCGCCGGCGCCCTGACCTTGAACTACCCGAATGCGCTGGATCGTCATCAGGGACGAACAGGTTCGGGAATCTGGCTGCACGGCGTGCCGCATGGCCAGAGAAGCCGTTCGCCACGTTCCAGCGAAGGCTGCGTGACCATGTCCAACGATCATTTCGATGTTCTGTACCAACGTCTGTACGGCGATCACAAGGCATCAGCGGGTGATGCAATGTCATCCACAGACTCGACCGCACCCATCGTGTTGCTTACCCATGATATCCAGTGGCGCAACGCAGAAGACAGGCAGCGTGAGCAGCAGGCATTCCAGGCCTTGTTCGAACGCTACCAGCGCGCCTGGCAAGACGGCGACCAGCGCACACTTCGCGATTTGTATGCATCGCCGGAACTGTTGCAGAGTCGCTTCGACCAGACTCTCTCGGCCCGGTCGATGGCCTATTCACAGCTTCAGTCTGTGGACAAACGTGACATCAGCATCTTTCACAATCCGTCCGCGACAGATCCGGACAGGCTCCAGATCGGCAGGATCCTGGCTGCCGGGGAGGCCCTGCCAGTGCGTAACACGGAATCCGTTGCGCCATTTCAGCGCGAAATCGTGATGCACATGCGTAGCGGAGAATCCGGACAACACCAACTGACCCTGTTCTGGGGTCAGAACTTGCATGGAAAGTGGCAATTGCTGACCGAACAATGGGACGGGATCAGTAGCTGAACAGACGTTAAAGTCTTTCCGTTACATGCCGCTCACCACCTAAGACACTGCGAGTGTCCCCCTACTGGCAAGCGGCTCATCGTCACGGACCATAATGCTGTTCACTAAATTCTTCAAAAGCGAGGAAAAGGAACCGGAGAGACGTCGACGACGGCCCGCCCAACCTGTGCGCGAACGCACACAACGCACTCGCAAGCATCACCAGAAGATCGACGTCAAGGATCTGCGCGTCGGAATGTTCGTGGTCGAGCTGGACAAACCCTGGGAAGAATCCAGTTTCATGTTCCAGGGTCTGGAACTCAAATCCCCTGCTGATGTGCTCGCCGTGCAGAACGAGTGCAGCTTCGTCTGGGTGGACTATGACGAGTTCAGTCTGCAGCAGGCACCGCCTGCCACCGGCATGAGTGGTCCCGGCGTCGGCTCGAACCTGGACAAGGGTGTGCAGGTGGAAGACGAGCTGGATGCCGCAACCGAAGTGCACTCTCTGGCCAGCAAGGCCATAACCAGCCTGTTTGAAGAGATCCGCCTGGGTGCCGAAGTTGACGGGACCAAGGTGAAACAGGCCGTGAATGGCTGCGTAGACAGTATTCTGAGAAATCCCGATGCCTCGGTCTGGCTGACCCGCATACAGGCCAAGCACGAGGCAACTGCCCAGCACTCATTGAACGTGGCAGCACTGAGCATCATCATCGCCAAGTCGATGAACATGAACAACCGCGAGCTGGAAGACGTGGGCGTGTGCGGCATGCTGCACGATGTGGGCAAGACCAGCGTGTCCGAAGAGGTACTGAACAAGCCGGGCCCACTGAACGAGGCCGAGATGGCCGAGATGCAGAAGCACACCCGTTACGGCCGAGACATCCTGCTTTCCACCAAGAGCGTGATGTCAGGTGCTGCCGACGTGGCGCATTCCCATCATGAGCGCCCCGATGGTCAGGGCTACCCGCGACGATTGCCGGATGACAGCATTCCGATGTACGCCAGGATCGTGGCCATTGCAGAAGCCTACGATACGATGACCATCAACCAGCCCTATCGCGCTGCGTTCTCTCCCTCGGATGCCATTCAGGAGCTGTATGCCCAGCGTGGCAAGCAGTTCGATGAAGATCTGGTTATCCGGTTCATCGACTCGGTCGGTATCTTCCCGCCCGGCAGCATTGTCGAGATGATCAATCAGGAAGTGGGTATCGTCTTGTCAAACACCAGTGACAAGCTCAGACCTCGCGTCATCATGATTCTGGATGCCGCCGGCGAACCCACCGCACAGCGCATTGTCGACCTGTCGCAAATGGACACCGACAACGAGGGCAATGTCTACCAGATCAAGACGACCCACAGCGATGGCGCCTACGGTATCGATGTAGGCGACTTCCAGCGCGCCGGTCTGCGAATGGGCTGAACCCGGTCCGAGACCAGGTCACAGCCGAACACGGCAGCGCGCACCCTCGGTCGTGTTTCCGTACAGGATGGCGCCTTACAGCACCATCAGATCATCAGCCGGATTCTGCAATCGCTTGGCGTTGTCGGAGCGCTGCTGTTCCAGCGTGTCCAGGTAGCTCTGATCCACATCTCCCGTGATGTAATCTCCTGAAAAGCAACTGGTCTCGAAATGCTCGATCGGGTGCTTGTCGTAGCGCACCGCCTCGATCAGGTCGTCAAGAGCCTGGTACACCAGCCAATCGGCACCGATCACCTTCTCGATTTCCTCGGTGGTGCGCTCGTGGGCAATCAACTCCTCGGCAGCCGGCATGTCGATGCCATAGACATTGGGGTATCGAACCGGCGGTGCCGCCGATGCCATGTACACCTTGTTGGCGCCTGCATCACGTGCCATCTGCACGATCTGGCCCGACGTGGTCCCGCGCACGATCGAATCATCCACCAATAGTACATTCTTGCCGTTGAATTCCAGATCGATCGGGCTGAGCTTCTGTCTGACGGATTTCTTGCGCAGCTGCTGGCCCGGCATGATGAAGGTGCGACCGATATAGCGGTTCTTGATGAAACCCTCTCGATACTTGACGCCCAGGTTCACCGCCACTTCCAGCGCCGATGTGCGGCTGGTATCGGGTATCGGAATCACGACGTCGATATCATGATCAGGACGTTCCTGCAGGATGCGTCGCGCCAGCGTCTCGCCCATGCGCAATCGCGATTTGTACACCGAGATATTGTCGATGATGCTGTCGGGTCTGGCCAGATAGACATATTCGAAGATGCACGGCGACAGAGCCGGACTCTGCGCGCACTGCTCGGTGTGCAGATTGCCTTCCATGTCGATGTACACGGCCTCGCCCGGCGCGATATCGCGCAGCAGGGAAAACCCGAGGCCTTGCAGTGCCACACTCTCCGAGGCAATGGCATATTCGGTACCACCGCTGGCACTTTCTCGATGGCCGATGACAGCGGGCCGGATGCCCAGCGGATCCCTGAAGGCGAAGACGCCACGTCCGACCACCATACCGATGACGGCATAGGCCCCCTTGCAGCGACGGTGCACCGCGGCCACCGTGGCGAAGATCATGTCAGCCGTCAGATGCGTGCTGGGGTTGAGATCCTGCAGCTCGTGCGCGAACACATTCAGCAGCACTTCGCTATCGGAGCGCGTATTGATGTGACGCAGATCCGATTCGAACAATTCGCGTTGCAGCACTTCGGAGTTGGTCAGATTGCCGTTATGCCCCATGACGATGCCATAAGGTGAGTTCACGTAGAACGGCTGTGATTCTGCCTGCCCGGAGGTGCCGGCTGTCGGGTAGCGGACATGGGCGATCCCCATGCGCCCTTCCAGGCGTTGTATGTCACTGGCGCTGAAGACATCGCGCACCAGACCGCCACCGCGGCGCAAGACAAGCCTGCCCTCGTGACAAGTTGCGATACCAGCAGCGTCCTGACCACGATGCTGCAACAATGTCAGGCCGTCATAGAGACGTGGGCTGACGGGTTCTTGTCCAACGATACCAATGATGCCGCACATGTAATCAGTTACCGGTCAAAGGGAAATCAAAATGCTGCCACGTACCGTCCGGCAGACGTGCATGAACGAACTGGGCCATCTGCTGAAACAACGGCATTGCCCGTGACTCGCGCCACCAGTTTTCCTTCCGCAGGTCGGGGACCAGATTGGCCACCAGTACCAGCAATGTCAACATCACCAGCGCCCTGGCGATGGCAAACACCGCACCGATGACACGATCGGGTGGCGCCACCAACTTGCGAGACTTTGCGCGCCCCATCATCCAGTTGATGAGGTTACCGATCATCAGTGTACCTGCAAACAGGACCAGAGCACTCAGTGTTGCCCGAGTCTGTTCACTGGCAACCTGTTCGATCGGCAGTGCGTTGGCAACGCGGCTGGTGTATACCAGCGTGATGAGGATCGCCGCCAGCCAGGTGAGCAGACTCATGGCCTCGCGCATGAAACCGCGCATGGCGCCGACCACCGCGGCGATGGCCAGAAGAGCCAGAATGACAACATCGACATCGGACACGGGGGTATTCCGCCTGCGGGCTGGGAGCTATACGCGCGAATGGTAACAAAACACAGCGCGCAACAGGGGTGCAGGACTGTGATGGAGGATTCACGAATGCAATTCAGGGTTTCATGGCCCCGCGCCGTAAAAGGCGTCGGGAATCGCTAGGGATAAGTGGTGACGAGCGCGTCGACGCCGAGTATGTCCATCACCTGCAACCGCGCTGCGTTGGCACTTTCCTCACTGATCATTGGCCCGACAAGGACCCGGAAAGGCTCCGTCACGGACTCTCGATCGCGCACGAACGAGGCAAACCCGCCACGTCGCAGCTGGTCGCGTACCGCCACGGCATTGTCCTGATCATTGAAGCTGCCTGCCTGCACCACCCAGGCCGTCAGTGGCGCCTTGCTGCGGTTCTGTTCAAGCACTTCACGCACCTCCTGCTCCGCCTTCATGTAATCAGGCGGATCGTCCTCTCCCACGCGAATCCGTGGCCGGAAGCGTGAAACGACGTCCTCCGGATCGACCAGGGAAGCGCCATCGGGTCCGAGCGGCTGCATCTCGGGAATCGATTGTGTGGTGCGCCTGCCATCGGCATCGACGATGCTCGGGGGTTCCTGCCGCAGCTTTTCCACACGGCGAAACTGGCTCTCGCTGCCCGCACCATCGAGCAACAGGGGCAAGACGATGACCATGGCCGCAATGAACACGGCAGCCCCCCAGAGGCGCTGCCGCATATTGCCACGATCCTGATTATCCAGGGAGCTCACCGCCAGTCACTAGCAAGAATCATTCACGAGCTGATGCCGGCGCGGCATCCAGCACATCGTGCACACTGGCAATCGTATGAAACGAGCCGGCCACCAGCACGGCGCCGTTCGCGCTGCGGGCAGCCTCACTGGCCGCCTGCCACGCATCTGCCACGCCACCATGGCAACTCACTGGGTGTTTACTCGCGCCTTGCACCTTCAGCGCCAGCTGTTCCACTGGCATTGCCCGTCCGACATCAAGAGGTACGCAGTGCCAGTGCGCCACCACAGGCTCGAGTGCGGCCACGATTCCCTCCAGGTCCTTGTCCGACAGCGCGGCGAATATGACCTCGGCCCGTTGACCGGCAAATACCTGTTGCCAGGTCTTGCACAGGGCCTGTGCACCCGCCGGGTTATGGGCCACATCCATGATCACCGTGACATCATCGCATTTCCGTTGCTCGAAGCGCGCCGCAATACCGACCTGCAGCAGCGCGTTCCGAACGGTATCTGTCGGGACCGGCAAACAGGCGTTCAGACTCTGTACCACCGCTTCGGCACAGGCTGCATTGCGTCGCTGATGTTCACCGTGAAGGTTGGTTTGTGGCAGAGAATCCTCCGGCAAACGCCCCACATGCTTCAGCTGCATGCCCTGTTCACCGGCAAAATCGAACAAGGATGAGGGTGGGTCGATTTCCCCCACCACCAGGGCCCTGCCACGGCGCCCGATCGCCGCCTTCTCGGTGGCAATGACGCTGATATCCGAGCCCAGATAATCCTGATGATCCAGTGCAATGCTGGTGACTACCGAGCAATCGGCATCCCAAAGATTGGTTGCGTCCAGACGCCCGCCGAGCCCCACTTCCATCAGGTACACATCGCATTGCGCCTGCATGAAGATCCGCATCGCCGCCAAAGTGGTGTACTCGAAATAGGTCAGTGTGTCAGGCGCACGGCCGGCTTCGACGAAAGCCAGTGCATCGACGACATCCTGCGCCTCGGCCATCTTGCCGTCGATCCGGATACGTTCCCGAAAATCGTCGATATGCGGTGAGGTATAGGCACCCACGCGATATCCCGCTGCCCGATAGATGGCAGAGAGCATTGCCACCGTCGAGCCCTTGCCATTGGTGCCGCCGACCAACACCAGAGGACGATCGACAGGGCGCAGCTGGAGCCTGTCTGCCACGCGACTGACACGCTCCAGCCCCATGTCGATGGCCACGGGGTGGATCGTCTCCAGCCAGCTCAGCCAATCGTCCAGCGGTGCGGCCGTACCCGGAACTTCAGGCGGGTGTGACAACGTGCGGATCATCGTATTTCAGGACGGGTTTGTCACTGAGCTTGGCGAGTAATCTTGCCAGCGTGTCGCGCATGTCACGACGATCACAGATCATGTCGATGGCACCATGATCAAGTAGGAATTCGCTACTCTGAAAGCCTTCTGGCAGCTTCTCGCGCACGGTCTGCTCGATGACACGACGACCGGCGAAGCCGATGCGGGCGCCGGGTTCGGCGATGATGATATCGCCCAGCATGGCAAGCGATGCCGACACGCCCCCCATGGTGGGGTCGGTCAGTACCGAGATGTAGGGAAGACCCCGATCGGCCAGGCGTCGCAGCTGTGCGCTGGTCTTGCCCATCTGCATCAAAGAGAACAGCGCTTCCTGCATGCGGGCGCCGCCACTGGCACTGAAGCAGATGAAGGGGATGCCACGTTCCAGAGCGCGATCACAACCGCGACTGAAGCGCTCCCCCACTACCGAGCCCATGGATCCTGCCATGAAATTGAAATCGAACACGGCAACCACAACCGGCATACCCTTGAGTTTGCCTTCCATGACCACCAGGGCGTCTTTCTCTCCTGAATCCTTGGTCGCTTGAGTGAGTCGATCCTTGTAGCGCTTGGAGTCCTTGAACTTGAGCATGTCCACAGGTTCCACCGATGCGCCAATCTCTTCATTGTCACCCGGGTCGAGCAGCCGTTCGATACGCTTGCGTGCGGCTATCAGCATGTGGTGCCCGCACTTGATGCAGACATCCTGAGCCCGTTCAAGCTCGGCGTGATACAGCACATTGGAACAGTTGTCGCACTTCACCCACAGGCCTTCCGGAACGGCCCCCTTGTCCTCGTTGCGGGTGCCGATTCGTGCCGGAATCATCCGCTCGAACCAGCTCATGGGACGAATGGCCGTCAGAAAGGGTCGCTTGGGTGTCTCCTTCTGCTCCTTTGTCTCTTCCTGGTCCTCGGCATTCTCCGGATCGATGGCCGGTTTTTCGTCGTTGCTCATGCAGCAGCTCCCGCTTTGGCGTCCATGGCCTGTCGCATGCCATTGACGATGTCGAAGAGTTTGGAATGCAGAATGTCGGTCTGTTGTCCGTGCTCACCCACCAGGGCCACCAGCACGCTGCCCACAACCACGGCATCGGCCGTTTCCGACACGGCTGCCGCAGAGTCTGCATCGCGGATACCGAAACCGACTGCCACCGGGGTGCCTGTCAGGGACTGTATGTGTGCCACCTTGCCGGCAACCTCCGTGGTATCCAGGTTCGCAGCACCGGTCACCCCCTTGAGCGATACATAGTAGATGTAGCCACTGGCCATCTCGCTGACCAGCTTGATACGAGCATCCGGTGTGGTCGGTGACAGCAGGAAGATGCTGTCGAGTTCGTGCCTGCGCAGCTGGGCGACCAGTTCCTCTGCTTCTTCGGGCGGCATGTCGACAGTCAACACACCATCCACCCCGGCCTCGGCAGCCAGATCGGCGAAGCGTTCATAGCCCATACGCTCGACAGGGTTCATGTAACCCATCAGTACCACAGCGGTATCCTGATCCGTCTCACGGAAACGCTTGACCGTCTCCATCACCTGCAGCAGCGACACATTGTTCTTCAGTGCGCGTTCACAGGCAGCCTGGATGACCGGACCATCTGCCATCGGATCGGAGAAAGGTATGCCCAGCTCGATGACATCGGCGCCAGCCCGGACCAGCGTGTGCATCAATGCAAGCGTGGTATCCAGATCCGGATCGCCGGCCGTAATGTAGGGCACCAGCAGCTTGCGGCCGGACGCCTCGGAAAATCGTGTGGCAATGCGTGTCACAGGGTGATTCCTTCTATTTCGGCCAGCGTATTGATGTCCTTGTCACCGCGGCCCGAGAGGTTGACGACAATGTTCTTGTCCTTGCCCATGGTTGGCGCCAGCTTCACCGCATGGGCCAGTGCGTGAGCAGATTCGAGGGCAGGAATGATACCCTCGATTCGGCACAACTTGTGAGTTGCCTCCAGCGCTTCGGTATCGGTTGCCGCGACATACTGCACCCGGCCGATATCCTTGAGCCAGGCATGCTCGGGCCCGACTCCCGGATAATCGAGTCCGGCGGAGACACTGTGTGTTTCGATGATCTGCCCTGCCTCGTCTTCCATCAGGTAGGTCCGGTTGCCATGCAGGACGCCCGGCTTGCCGGTGCTCAGCGGTGCGGCATGACGGCCTGTTTCCAGCCCGTCACCACCGGCCTCGACGCCGATCAGTTCGACGTCCTTGTCATCCAGAAACGGATGGAAGGCACCGATGGCGTTGGAACCACCACCCACACAGGCGATGACGGAATCCGGCAGTCGCCCGGTATGCTCGAGTGACTGTTCCTTGATTTCCTTGCCGATGACACTGTTGAAGTCGCGCACCATGGTCGGGTACGGGTGCGGACCTGCCGCTGTGCCGATGATGTAGAAGGTATCGTCGACATTGCCGACCCAGTCCCGCATGGCCTCGTTCAAGGCATCCTTGAGTGTCTTCGAGCCGGACGTGACCGGTACGACCGTGGCGCCGAGCAGCTTCATGCGAAATACATTCGGAGCCTGGCGCACGATATCCTCTTCACCCATGTAGACCACGCATTCCATGCCCCAGCGCGCGCAGACTGTCGCCGTCGCCACACCATGCTGACCTGCACCGGTTTCGGCGATGATGCGCTTCTTGCCCATCCGCCGTGCCAGCAAGGCCTGCCCGACCGTATTGTTGATCTTGTGTGCACCGGTGTGATTCAGATCTTCGCGCTTGAGCCAGATCTGGGCACCGCCAAGCTCTTCGGACCAGCGCCGTGCGTGATAGAGCGGATTGGGTCTGCCGACAAAGTTCTTCAGTTCCCATTCGAATTCCGCAATGAATTCGTTGTCCAGGCGATAACGCTCGTAGGCTTCCTGCAATTCTCTGACAGGGTCCATCAGCGTTTCGGCAATGAAGCTGCCCCCATAGATCCCGAAATGCCCCTTTTCATCAGGGAACTGGTCGGTCATGAGGCCCTCTTTCGGCTCAGATACTGTATTCATCAAATTCCTTGGTTCTTCAATAGTCTTCCGAGAGCGTCAATCCGGCTGCCTGTCGGCCCGCCGAACCGCTTCGAGAAAATCACGCATGGCCTCCGGGTCCTTGATACCCTTGGCCTGTTCCACACCCGAACTGACGTCCACCGCATAGGGCGCTGTCTGTCGGATCGCGTGCTCTACATTGTTGACGTTCAGGCCACCGGCCAGAATCAGCGGCTTGTGCATTCTAGCCCCTAGACGGCTCCAGTCGAATGCCTCGCCCGTTCCACCCAGCTGCCCCGGTTCATGACTGTCGAACAGAAAGCCCAGGGCCCGCCGATAGGGCGACAACTGCGCTTCCGAGGGCACTGTTCCGGCACTGCCAACCCCCATGGCTTTCAGGTACGGTCTGCCAAACTGCTCGCAGTAATCCGCACTCTCCTGTCCGTGAAACTGTGGCACCAGAGAAGGCATCAGCGACAGCACTCGATTGACGTCGTCTACCGCCGCATCCAGAAACAAGCCCACAGGAGTGACAAACGGAGACAGCTGACTGACGATAGCTGCCGCAGCGTCCGGCTTCAGATAGCGCTTGCTGGCTGGGACAAAGACAAAGCCAAGCGAATCCGCACCCAGCTCTTGCGCGAGATGCGCATCTTGCAGGCGTGTGATTCCACAAATTTTGACTCGGGTTCTTCGCGCCATGGTAGTCGTCAACCTTAACAGATGCGGCTTGTACGCAACAGCGCGATAACGGCTCGAAACGACCGCTCAGCCGTGAAAAAATGTCAGGGGTGCCAGGGCCTTGCCTTCATGGCCTCGAAATCCGGCACACCAAATTCTGCCGGATAGCCCGGCTGAAGAAAACACAATCCTTGCGGTGGTGCTGTCACACCTGCGGCTGTCCGGTCGCGGCCCGCCAGCAGATCTGCCATCCAGCCAACCGGACGGTCGCCTCGACCGATTGCCAGCAGGCAGCCAGTGAGTATTCGCACCATGTTGTGCAGAAAGCCATTGGCCGCCACTTCGATCATGACACGGTCTTGTACGCGATAGACCTGAATTCGGAGCATCCGGCGAATGGCGTGGTTGGCCTGACATTCTGCCGACCGGAAACTGGAGAAATCATGCTCCCCCACCAACACCTGGGCAGCTTCATGCATACGCTGCTCGTCCAGCGGTACACGCTCCCAACCCAGTGTGCCGGCCTGGTAGCCGGGTCGGGTGGAACGATTCAGGATGGTGTATCGATAGCTGCGCTGGGTTGCCGAGAATCGTGCGTGGAAATCCGGTCGCATCACTGCCGCCCAATGCACCGACACCCGGCGATCAAGATGAGAGTTGGCTCCGAAGCTCCAGGCTCGCAGCGGCCGGTTCAGCGACGTATCGAAGTGCACGACCTGCGCCGCCGCATGAACACCGGTATCTGTACGGCCGGCACAGTATACGGTCACCTCTTCCTGTGCAATCTGCCCTAACGCCTTCTCCAGTTCTGCCTGAACCGAATGGCAGTGCGGCTGCCTTTGCCAACCGCAAAAGCCCTCGCCGTCATATTCGACGGCGAGGGCGATTCTCTGTTCTGTCAAATCAGGTCAGTTCGCCTTGTGAATCATGAAATCTTGCGCAACAAGGTCTCGGCTTCAGTGACCTGCTCCGGATTGCCGCTCTTGACGATTTCATCGAGCGCGCTGCTGGCGGAGTCCTTGTCTCCCATATCGATATAGGCCTTGGCAAGATCCAGCATGGTATCCATTTCGTCAGTGTTATCCGCCGTACCTGCACCTTCCAGTACAAGATCGTCGTCGGCTGTCAGATCGGGCAGTTCCAGATCCGTCAGATCGGAATTCATCAGCTCGGAACTGTCCAGCTCCAGATCGCCTGACAGCTGATCAAGATCCAGTGTCAGGTCATCAACCGACGCCACGCGATCCAGTTCGTCCATGGTCAAGGCGTCACCCAGCAGATCATCACCATTGGTCAGATCGGCGGACAACTCATTTGTCAGGTCGCCTGAAAGGTCGCCTGCTGCTGCCGTGATCCCGCCTGCCACGTCGCTGGCCATGTCTCCGGCCTGATCCGACAGCGAGGAAAGATCGGACTTGATGTCCTGCGCGGCACCATCAACATCATCGAATCCCGGGAAGTCGATGCTGCCATCGCCCACTTCCGCAGCCAACTCGTCAGCCACGCCGGAGAAGTCGCCCGTGGCTTCCAGATCGTCTTCGTCGAAGGCGAAGGCCGGATCGATGCTCTGTTCCAGCAAGTCGGATTCATCATCGGCGCTGAAGTCGAGAGCCGGACCGCTGTTACCGAAATCACGGCTGATGCTGCCTTCGTCGGTGTCGTGCGCCGGCAGAAAGTCATCATCCCCCAGGGCCAGGCCATCCGAGTGTCCGCTGCCGACGCGATCCACAGCCCCATGAGCCGCACCGTACAGCTGATCACCGGGCTTCAGTTCGGCGCCCATGGCCGCAATTGCAGCCCATTCCGGGTTGGCCTCACCACCGAAACGCGCATGAAAGTTACTGGCTACCTCGTGAAAGCCGTCTGCGTTGCCCTGTGCATGATAGGTCTGCAGCAACTTGGTCGCGTATTCCTGATTCTCCGGATCTCGTTCGGTTGCTCTGGCCAGCAGCTCTTCGGCCTGGCCGTGCAGGCCATAGGCCAGATAGACGTCCACCTCGGAGATGGTGTCATCCTGATCGATCGCAGCCTCAAGGGCGGCATCCGCACCGGGCTCAAACGCAGTGCTTGCCAGACTGGCGTCAGCCAGCTCATCCATATTCGGTGCGGCAGGATCCTCGTCACCGCTTGACTTGACAGCCGCCACTCCCGCTGCACCTGCCGCTGCTGCACCCGCAGCCAGCCCGACACCAGACAGATCGACGCCCTTGTCTGGATGCATCTGTACCTGTGCCAGTTCCTCATCGGTGAACTCGGCTTCGTCGAAATCCAGCATCTGCTCATCACGACGTCGGCGACGGAACAACAGGGTACCGACGACACCGAGCAAACCGACACCACCGATCCCCGCAATCATCATGCGCTTGGGATCGTTGATGAAATCCTGGTACCAGGTGCTCTGCACCGGTGCCGGCGGAACCACTACCTCGCTCTCACTGGCATCCTCATCACCCAGCAGCTCGACCTCGGCCAGCTCTTCACCGGCCTCTGTCAGTGCGTTGACACCCGAATCGACGGTTTCTTCAACGGCATTGCCGGCATCGGCAACCGTATCAGCCGCGGAATCCGCAGCCTCTTCAGCATCAGCAGCGAGTCCTCCGGCAACCCCGGCAATCGTTCCAGCGGCATCATCGACGGCCTCCGATGCATCAGAGACGGCATTGTAAGCAGCGTCCGCGACCGATCCAGCGGCCTCTTCAGCGGTTTCCGACAGAGAATCGGCGGCATTACCGGCATCGGCCAGAGCCTCTTCGGCTGCTGTTGCAGCAATGGCCTCTGCCTCTTCACTGGCCTTGCGCGCTTCGGCCAACTGGGACTCCAGTTGGGCAATCTCGTTCTGTCGCAGTGAGACCAGCGCATCAAGGTTGTCGGTCGTGCCCTGCAACTCATTGGCCTGGTCTGCCAGCTCATCGGCCTGCAAACGCGTGGAAGCCAGTTCCTCACGTGCCAGCTGCAGCTTGAGATTGACCTCACCCAGACGACTGGCGTCGTTGTCGGTGGTTTCGTCAGCGGTTGCACTGGCTGTGGTACTGGTTGGCGCGTTGTCGGCGACGATGCGCAACTCATCCCGGTCCAGGATTTCGTTGCGAGCATTCTCGAGTATGGCCCGCGCTTCGGGTGAGAGCCCGTCGAGCGCATCTTCCGAGCTCAGCTCCGGATCGAGTGCGGCCGTATCAATGGCCGTGGTATCCGACGCGGGCGCAGTATCCGCGGAAGAGTCGGTGCGCGTGCCTGACGCGATGCGCGTATTGCCACCGGTGAGCGTATCGCGGTATTCCTGCCACAACTGGTTCTGCTGACCGATCGCGGCCAGCGCCTGCTCCTGTGTCAGGCTGGCGGCTTCGTCCGACTGCGGTACTCGCAGTATCGAGCCTGCCTTGACCAGATTGATGTTCTTGTTGATGAATGCCGATTCATTGGCAGCCAGCAGGGCCATCATCATCTGCTGCACCGAAACGCCGTCGGCGTTTTCCTTGGCTATTTCGTACAGGGTGTCTCCCTGCCCGACGGTCACCTGCTTGTCAGCAGAATCTGCTCCACCAGCCGAACCACCGGCGGCAGCCGTTGTTTCCACATCGGACGTCAGATCATCCAGCGATACGATGGTAGACCCGTCTTCCGATGTATCCGCGTCGCCAGCGACCACGGCAGTATCCGACATTTCCTCAACCGATCCAGCCAGTTCGACCGTGATTGCATCCAGCTTGGCCTGCTGTTCGGCCAGGAACTGCTCGCGCTCTTCAAGGGCGGCACTGTTGGGTGCGCTGAGATCGGTCAGGGAAACGATTTCGCCAGCCTCCGGGGCCGCAACCGTGGATTCACCCAGCAAGGCATCATCGGTGAGCAGTTCGAGAGAGACGATTTCGCCTTCGTCGGCGCTGACCGAGATCTCTTCCGCCGCCTCGTCACCCAGCTCGCCCAGATCGACCACTTCGCCCGCATCGCGTTCGATGGGCGTTGGCACCACAAGGGCCTCATCTCCGCGTTCGACAACGGCAGGCTGATCGGCACTGGTGTTGCGCTCCGTGGCCGTCGGTGTCATGAACACGGGCGGATCGAGCAAGACGGTGTATTCACGCACCATCCTGCCCTGCGTCCAGTCGATCTCGAGCAGAAAGTTCAGAAACGGCTCGACGACCGGCTGCTGGCTGGTGATGCGGATGACCGGTGAACCAGAACTCTGGTCCACCGAGAACCGTAGATTGGTCAGCGCTGTGGATCTTTCGATCCCGGCACGCGCAAAGGCTGCCGGCGAGGCAAGCTTCACGATCATGCCATCAAGCTCACCGGCCTGAACCGATGTCAGCCTGATTTCCGCATCCATTGGCTGATTCAGAGCTGAGCGCATCTCAATGTCACCCAGACCAAGTCCGAAGGCGCCACCCGAGGCTAACGCCAGACTTACTGCTGCAGCCGTTGCTAATTTTCGCACGTATCGAGTCCCACTCAGACGTCTGATCTGACAACTCGGCGCCCGAAAATCGCCAGTGTCAATCGAACGTTGTTAACTGTTTCAACGTTATCTATAGCCCAATTATTACATCTATTCAGATATAGATCAGCGTTTACAAATAGTCCTGAACAAGACATTCGGCAATCTGAACACTATTAAGTGCTGCGCCCTTGCGGACATTATCGGACACAACCCAGAGATTCAGCCCGTTTTCAACACTTATGTCTTCGCGAATCCGCCCAACGAAAACTGCGTCAGTTCCGGCCGACTCAGTCACAGCGGTGGGGTACCCCCCTGCCTTTCGCTCATCCACAACTACCACTCCTGGTGCTGTGCCGAGCAATTCTCGGGCCTGATTCGCAGAAATCGGCTTGCGGGTTTCGATATGAACGGCTTCGGAGTGCCCGAAGAAGACCGGCACTCGTACACAGGTGGGGTTAACTGCAATGGAGGAGTCTTCCATGATCTTGTGTGTCTCCCACACCATCTTCATCTCTTCCTTGGTATAGCCATTGTCCTGAAAGTCATCTATGTGGGGCAGGACATTGAAGGCAATCTGTTTCGGATAGACAGATGGCTCGACCGGCAGACCATTGAGCAGCCTGGCCGTCTGAGTGCTCAGCTCCTCGATCGCCTCCTTGCCCGTGCCGGAAACCGCCTGATACGTGCAGACATTGATGCGTGAGATGCCGAAGGCATCGTGCAATGGCTTCAGAGCCACCAGCATCTGGATGGTCGAACAGTTCGGGTTGGCAATGATGTTGGTGTCCTTGTACTTCGCGATGGCGTGAGCATTGACTTCCGGAATGATCAACGGCTTGTCGTCGTCATAGCGAAACTGCGAGGTATTGTCGATGACCACGCAACCGGCCGCAGCCGCCTTGGGTGCATAGATCTTGGACACGGATGCACCTGGCGAAAAAATGCCGATCTGCACCTTGGAGAAATCGAAGTCTTCCAGGTTCTCGACAACCAGCTGCTTGTCACCATAGGCCACGCGCTTGCCTGCCGAGCGGGAACTGGCCAGCGGGTATACCTTGCCCACGGGGAATTTCCGTTCCGCCAGGATCTCCAGCATTGTTTCGCCCACGGCGCCAGTGGCGCCTACTACGGCTACATCATAGGTCTTGCTCATGCCTTACGCTCCTGCCTGAAGGGCCGCGATCACCGCATCGCCCATCTGAGTTGTATTGATCACTTTTTCGTCCGACTTGCCGGACGCGATATCCTGACAGCGGTAGCCCTGCGCCAGCACACGGGATACGGCAGAATCGACCGCATCGGCAGCGGCCGCCTCTTTCAGCGTGTAACGCAGCATCATGGACACTGACAGGATGGTTGCCAGTGGATTGGCGATGCCCTGCCCCGCGATATCCGGTGCAGAACCGTGGATGGGCTCGTACATGCCCTTGCCAGCCTCATCCAGGGAAGCCGACGGCAACATGCCGATCGAACCGGTAAGCATTGCGGCAGCATCGGAGAGAATATCGCCGAACATGTTGCTGGTCACCATGACATCGAACTGCTTGGGCGCACGCACCAATTGCATGGCGGCGTTGTCGACGAACAGGTGCGACAACTCCACATCGGGGTAGTCCTTGCCAACATCGATCATCACTTCGCGCCACAACTCCGACACTTCCAGCACATTCATCTTGTCGACTGAACACAATCGTGAATTTCTCTGACGCGCGATTTCGAATGCGCTGACCGCGATGCGGCGTATCTCGGACTCGCTGTAGACCAGCGTGTTGAAGCCCACCCGTTCGCCATTACGCTCCTCGATACCGCGGGGCTGGCCGAAATAGATGCCACCGGTGAGCTCTCGCACGATCATCAGATCCAGACCTGCCACCAACTCGGGCTTGAGCGAAGAGGCATCAGCCAGTTCCGGATACAGAAGCGCAGGTCGCAGATTGGAGAACAGCTTCAACTCCGAGCGCAAGCCCAGCAGGCCGCGTTCGGGTCGCAGATCTCGAGGGGCGGAGTCGTATTGGGGTCCGCCGATGGCACCCAGCAGAATGGCTTCGGCCTCACGGCAGGCGGTCAGGGTCTCGTCAGGAAGCGGGCTACCCGTTTCGTCATAGGCCGCCCCACCGAAACTGCAGGTTTGCAGGGTCAGACCGAGATCGTACTGCTGATTGACGGTTTCCAGAATCCTGCGACCTTCGGCAATGATTTCCGGACCGATTCCGTCACCGGGCAGGATGACGATCTTGCGAGCTTGAGACATGAGAGTAAGGCCTTTGGACTAGGAGCTCTGGCGAACGCTTCGCACAGCGCGGGTTCAGATTTGAATTTCGGATTTTTCGATGACATGCGGTTCAGCCGCCGCTGCGGCGTACCAGTCACGTATCGGCGGATCGTCCAGCACCCGATCCACGTAATCGCGCGACAGGCGCGGCAGCTTGATGCCGTAGGTGCGGAACCGCGAGGCAACCGGTGCGAACATCGCATCGGCTACCGTGTAGTGTGTGAACAGCCAGGGGCCACCGCTTTGCTGCAGAGCATCTTCGAACAATTGCACGATGCGATTGATGTCGATCTGTACAGCCAGTGAGGGCGTGAAGCCCTCCACGATGCGCCGACAATTCATCGGCATGGCCTCGCGCAGATCGGCGAAGCCTGAATGCATCTCTGCACTCATGGCGCGAGCCCGAGCACGGTCGCTGGCACGGGCCGGCCACAGTGCCTGCTCTGTCACCTTGTCTGCAATGTACTCGCAAATGGCCAGTGAATCCCACAATACCAGGGGACCTTCATGCAACACTGGCACTCGCTTGGCCGGGCACCATTTTTCCAGCAGAGCCTCACCTTCAGCGGTGAACAGCGGCACGGCGATTTCCTCGAACTGCAACTGCGCGTGATGCATCAGGATCCACGGACGCAGCGACCACGACGAGTAGTTCTTGTTGCCGATAACCAGCTTGAGGCCGTCGGAAGCCATGATCAGCCGAACAACCAGGGAGCACTCTGGCGGCGCCTGGCTTCATACTCTTCGATGCGGAAGCGCTGCTGCAAGGTCAGCTCGATATCATCGAAACCGTTCAACAGGCAATGCTTGCGAAATTCGTCCACCTCGAAGGGGTAGACATCGCCGCTGGGCGTGGTCACTGTCTGTGCTTCCAGATCGATATCCAGCTGATACCCTTCCGTCTCCGCACACTCCTCGGCAAGCTTCGTGACGATAGCCTGATCCAGCACGATCGGCAGCAAGCCGCTCTTGAACGAGTTGTTGTTGAAGATATCGGCAAAGCTCGGCGCGATGACCGTTCTGATGCCGTAATCATCCAGCGCCCAGACTGCGTGTTCGCGTGAGGATCCGCAACCGAAGTTCTCGCCTGCCAGCAGCACCTGGGCACCCTGATAGCGAGGCTCGTTCAGCACGAAGTCGGGATTGGGGATGCGACTATCGGGATCCTGACCGGGGTAGCCGGCATCCTTGTAGCGCCATTCGTCAAACAGATTGACGCCAAAGCCCGAACGCTTGATGGATTTCAGGAACTGCTTGGGGATGATGGCATCGGTATCCACATTCGCCCGCATCAACGGGACAGTCAGGCCTTTGAGCTGTGTAAAGCTTTTCATGGTGTTCTCCTGATCCTAGAAGTGGCGGACATCGACAAAATGACCGGCGATTGCCGCCGCGGCCGCCATGGCCGGGCTCACCAGATGGGTACGTCCACCCTGCCCCTGCCGACCTTCGAAGTTGCGATTCGAGGTTGATGCACAGCGCTCACCGGGCTCCAGACGATCAGCGTTCATTGCCAGACACATGGAGCAGCCCGGCTCACGCCATTCGAAACCGGCATTGACGAACAACTTGTCCAGCCCCTCTGCTTCGGCCTGCTTCTTGACCAACCCCGAACCCGGCACCACCATGGCCTGCTTGATCGAGTCAGCCACCTTGCGATCCTTGATCACGGCGGCAGCCGCGCGTAGATCCTCGATGCGCGAATTGGTGCAGGAGCCGATGAAGACCCGATCCAGATGAATGTCCTTCACCGGCAAGGTGGGCTGCAGATCCATGTACTCCAATGCGCGCGTGTAGCCTTCACGCTTGGCCGCATTCTCGTCTGCCTCCGGGTCCGGCACCACACCGTTGACCGACGTGACCATCTCCGGTGAGGTACCCCAGGAGACCTGCGGTTCGATCTGCGAGGCATCCAGGCGAACCACCACATCGAACTCAGCATCGTCATCGCTCTTCAGTTCGCGCCAGGCAGCTGCGGCCTTCTCCCAGTTCTCGCCCCGTGGCGCAAACGGACGCCCTTTCAGGTACTCGATGGTCGTCTCGTCCACGGCAATCATGCCGGCTCGGGCACCGGCCTCGATGGCCATGTTGCAGACACTCATGCGACCTTCCATCGACAGCGCACGAATGGCCTCACCACCGAATTCCAGTGTGCAGCCGTTGCCACCGGCGGTGCCGATCTTGCCAATGATCGCCAGAACGATGTCCTTGGCGGTGACACCGGGACCCACCTCGCCGTCGACACTGATCAGCATATTGCGTGACTTCTTCTGCAACAGCGTCTGCGTGGCCATGACATGCTCGACTTCAGAGGTACCGATACCAAAGGCCAGAGCGCCGAAGGCACCGTGAGTCGAGGTGTGAGAATCACCGCAGACCACGGTCATGCCGGGCAAGGTGGCACCCTGCTCCGGACCAATGACGTGAACAATGCCCTGGCGCAAGTCGTTCATCTTGAACTCGACCACGCCGAATGCTTCGCAGTTGGCGTCCAGTGTTTCCACCTGCAGACGGGAAACCGGGTCGGCAATGCCGTTGGCACGATCGGTGGTGGGTACATTGTGATCAGCCACAGCCAGCATGGAGTCGAGACGCCAGGGTTTACGGCCCGCCAGCTTCAGGCCTTCAAAGGCTTGCGGTGACGTCACTTCGTGGACCAGATGCCGGTCGATATAGAGCAGCACAGTGCCGTCTTCCTGCTGATTTACGACGTGGGCATCCCACACTTTGTCATACAAGGTCTTGCCAGCCATCTGCCAATGCCTTCCTGGAAATTCTGAGGGAAGTGAATTCTATCGGCTTGATTCAAATAACTCAAATTCATATTGATTATCAATTGCATTCCATGTTGGAATAATTGGATGGATATTGCAACAATGAAGGCCTTTGTGGCCGTCGCCGAGCTGGGTTCGTTCTCGCGCGCATCAGAACAGCTGTTCATGACCCAACCCGCGGTGAGCAAGCGCGTTGCGGCACTGGAGGATGATCTGGGCGTCGCCCTGTTCGACCGATTGGGCCGAGGCATACAATTGACCGAGGCTGGGCACAAGTTTCTGACCAGTTGCCGCCGGATTCTGGCGGATATCCAGATCAGTCGCGATGAAGTATTGTCTCTCGGCGCAGACGTCGGCGGTCGCCTGAGGCTCGCAACCAGCCACCATGTCGGTATCCACCGCCTGCCACCGGTACTGAAAGCCTTTACGCAGACCTATCCGGATGTGGAGCTGGACCTGCTGTTCATGGACTCGGAGCTGGCCTGCGATGAAGTGCTCAACGGGCATATCGAGCTGGCCGTGGTCACCCTGCCCGACCAACTGGAAAACGCCCTATTGACTGAACTGGTGTGGCCTGACCCTCTGAGTATCGTCTGCGCACCGGATCACCCACTGGCCGAGAAAGTGGCAGCGGGTGACGAAATCAGTGCCGAACAACTGACCTCCTACAATGCCGTACTACCGGCACGCGGCACCGTGACACGCACCATACTGCTGGAAGCACTACGCCCCTTTCACGTCTCGGTTGAAACCTCGCTGGAAACCAACTATCTGGAGACCATCAAGATGATGGTGTCTGTCGGGCTGGGCTGGAGTGCCTTGCCCAGCAACATGATCGATGACGGGGTGATTGCCGTCCCGGTGAAGGGTTTGACGATGCAACGCAGACTCGGCTCGGTCTGTCTGCGAGGCAGAACGCTGTCCCGCGCCGCGAATGCCTTCATGGACTTGCTTCAGGGTTGAGCCGCCGAGCCTGGCGAATCAGACGTGTTCAAGCCCGCCGTCGGGACGACGAACCATGCCTGCATTCGCGGCCGGAGCAAGCACTTTCATACTCTGCCTGCCAGGCTTTCTCACCGCACGGCTTGCCTGTTCACTCGGGGTATCGGTCGTGCTTGTACATTCGAGCCACATCCTTGCCGCGTATGAACTTGTGAAGCAGACATTTGTCGTAAAGCCTGAGCAGGTCATGTGCGCGTCTTCCTGTTCCTTCGACACAACTGCCGCCGGGAATTCCGGTTTTCAGCTCGTCTGGATAAGACCGGTAACACCCGATGCGATGCACAGCAAGATCGCTTCCCGGGATACTATCGCCCCTTCAACCATGTTCAGGGTAATTCGCATGCAACAGGAAAACTTCGAAATCGAGTCTGACTACTGCCTCTCTTCCCTGACAGATTCTGCCTTCCTGACAAGATGAGTCCCGGCACTCAATCCAAGCCCGCCAAGAGCCTGATACAGATTGCCTGCTGCACATCCGTGGTCAAACGAGCAGCATCTGTCGCTCTGATCGTGGGCCTGATGCTGGCAATCATCAATCACGGGGATCGCCTGATGTCCGGAGACATCGATGGCATCGTGGCCCTCAAGATACTGCTGACCTTCTGCGTGCCCTATCTGGTATCAACCTATTCCTCGGTGCTGGCCATAAGAGAGCTGCAACGCCGCTGAGCGGGCGGGACGCAAATTTGATGAAGTCCAGGCGCCGGTTGCCGCGATGCAGCACACCGCCATTGTTACTGGCACCCCGTCAGGGGTGCTCTGGCGTCATGCTGCATCGACCGTCAATCATCCGTTCACCCAGCGCTCGGACTCTGTCTTTCGCGCAATCAGAACGGGCTGTCGGGGAAGTAGAAATCCATCGCATTGTCTTCGGTGACCAGAACAGAACCGATGGTGAATGTACCCGAGACCGGCGAACTGGACGTCATGCCGACGGCGGTCAATTCGATTGCGGTGGCAATCATGCCCGGCGGGTAAGTGACATTGGCGGGGATCATCTGGTCACCATCGGCGGTCCGCTTGATCATCTCCTTCATGCCTGCACCGCCCAGGACGAACTGAACATCATCACGACCGGCCGCTTCGATGGCAGCCAGAATACCGATGGCCATGTCATCGTCGGATGCCCAGACCGCATCGATGTTCGGATACTTCGACAGGAAGTCCTCCATCACGGTGAAGCTGTCGTCGCGGTTCCAGTTGCCGTGCTCCATGGCCAGCACGTTGATGCCGGAGCCTTCGATGGCTGCGGTGAACGCATCCACACGTTCGTTATCGATGGTGGTGGGAATCCCTCTGAATACAACGATGTCACCGCCGTCCGGCATATTCGAGACCATGAATTCACCGGCAACCTTGCCGAAGCCGGAGTTGTCGCCAGCGACGTAGAGATCCTCGATACCCGGCACTGACAGACCACGGTCGACAACAGTCACCCAGGCGCCCGAGTCGGCAACCGCCTGAATGGGAGGCGTCAGAGGATCGGATTCGAACGGCAGAACCACAAGTGCATCAATACCACGAGTAGCGACCATGTCTTCGATATCGTTGACCTGCTTGCCGGCGTTCGGTGCCGTTGCCAGCACGAAGTCCAGATCTTCGTAAACGGCTTCAAGACGCTCGATAGCCTGCTTGGCGTGAAAGTTCATGCCGCCAGCCCAACCGTGTGTGGCAGCAGGAATGGAGACGCCAATGACTTTGGATTCCGCCATGGCAGAACCTGCGAACAGGCTTGCCGCAATGGCGGCGGATAACAGGGTGGTTTTTTTCACGTTCTTCTTCTCCAAGGTTTTCAAGGAATGCGGCTTTGCTTACTGGTTGACCGCTTTTGATTCACGCTGAAGGATGACAGCGAGAATGATGATGATCCCCTGTATCGCCCCGTTGAGATAGGGCGATACAAAGTCCGTCAAATTCAGTATGTTGTCGATGAGACTCAGAATGAGCACCCCGATCACGGTCCCCCAGACTCGACCGAAACCGCCCTTGAGCACGGTGCCGCCGATGATCACGGCAGCAATGGCTTCCAGTTCCCACAGAACACCGGTGGACGAGGATGCCGACCCGAGACGAGGTACATACATGATGGTGGCAATGCCGACCAGAACCCCCAGGGCGGCATAGGTGATCAAGCGAGTACGGTTGACATTGACGTTCGAATAATGAGCGACGTGTTCATTGGAGCCGGTGGCCGCGCAATGACGTCCGAATACCGATCGCGACATGACGATCTGTCCGATGATGACCACCAGCGCGAAGACGATGATCGGCCAGCTGATACCCAGAATGCCGTCGAAGTAGACCGGGCGATAGAAGGTACGAAGCGAAAAATCCAGAGACAAGGTACCGCCATCTGCCAGCCAGGTCACCAGACTTCGGTAGATACCCATCGAGCCGAGCGTGACGATGAACGCCTCGATACCCAGAACGGTGATCAGAAACCCGTTGAGCATGCCCGCCGCAAGACCTGCGATCAGGGCCACCGCCATGCCCAGCAGAATGATGGGTACGCCAACGCCCATGCTGGGCAAGGCTGCGTTCATGACCAGAATCATCAGACCGGCGATAAAGGCTGCCATCGAACCCACGGACAGATCCAGTCCACCGGATGTGATGACGAAGGTCATGCCCACCGCGATGATGCCGATGAATGCAGATCGGGCCAGTACATTGGTGATATTGGCCGCACTGAGGAAATTGGAATTCATCATCGCGCCAATGACGACCAGCACAATCAGTGCGAGCACCGGACCGATGACGGCCATGGACGGCAGCCTGGATCCGGACGAGGATGATGTTGACATGGTTTCGTCGCTCATAGGAGTCTGTCTTGAGCCAACGGTGAATCCGCAGCTGTGTTCGATGAAGTTGCCTCGAGTCCCATGGAGAGGCGAACAATGGAGTCTTCCGTAATGGCCTGTTCATCAAGGGTGCCGGCAATCTGCCCCAGGCGCATGACCATGACGCGATCGGCCAGGCCGATCAGTTCAGGCATTTCGGAGGTGATCATGATGATGGCGTGCCCTTGCGCTGCCAGCTGTCGCAGGAAGACATAGATCTGCTGTTTGGTGCCGATGTCGATACCACGTGTTGGCTCATCCACGATCAGAATGCGCGGCTCCGACAACATCACCTTGGCCAGCAGCAACTTCTGCTGATTGCCACCCGAGAGATTGCCGACACGAACCGCCCTGCTGCCGGCGCGAATATCGAACTCCTTGATGGCCTGCGTCAGAGCGGCTTCTTCGGCGCGACCGTCGATCAGGAAGGATCCGAACCGGAACAGGGTTTGCAGCGTGAGATTCTCGCGCATGCCCCAATCGAGAACCAGCCCGCGCAGCTTGCGATCCTCGGTCAGGTAGCACAGCCCCCGTCGCTGGGCATCTCCCGGCGTTTTCATCTGCACCTGTTCGCCGAACAGCCTGACCGAGGCTGCACTGGCCGTTCGCAAGCCGCACAAGCCTTCCATGGCTTCGGTGCGACCCGCACCGATCAAGCCACCGATTCCCAGAATCTCGCCCTGCCTCAACTCGAAGGACAGATCTTGAGCGAATCCCGGAACCGTGAGCCCTTCCACGGCAAGCACGGTCTCGGCATCGTTCGACACCCTCGGCTTGGCAGGATACAAATCCGACACATCCCGGCCCACCATGGTTGTCGCCATGCGATCTTCATCGATCTGCGAGGCGGGTCCCGAGTGCACGACGGCGCCATCGCGCATGACCGTCACCTGATCGGAGACCTCCGCTACCTCATCCAGTTTGTGAGAGGTGAACAGGATGGCGGTACCGGAGGCACGCAAGGCACGAACCTGATCGAACAACACACCGGTTTCCCGATTGGTCAGCACCGCGGTAGGCTCATCCATGATCAGCACACGCGCATCACGAGACAGAGCCTTGGCTATCTCCACCATCTGCTTGTCGGAGTTCGACAGGCTTGACACCAGAGCATCGGGGTCGACGGTACATTCGACGCGATCCAGATACGCCCTCGTCCGGCGACGCATCTCTGACTTGTCCAGCAACCAGCCTTTCTTCAATTCACGACCGAGGAAGATATTCTGCTCCACGCTGAGCTGTTCGGCCAGATTGAACTCCTGGTGGATCATGACGATGCCGGCCTCCTCGCCATCATGCAGGCTACCGAAGCTGACCACCTTGTCGTCCAGCAGAATCTCGCCCTCGCTTGCCGGCTGATAGCCGGCAAGGATCTTCATGGTCGTGGATTTGCCAGCGCCGTTCTCGCCAATCAGGGCATGCACTTCACCTGAACGCAGCGTCAGATCGATACTGTGCAGAACCTCGATCGGCCCGAAACGCTTGCTGACGCCCTGAAGAGCAAGAACGGGAAGAGACATTACAGGTTCACCCAGGCCGCATCCTGCGCTGAAGACTCCACACAGGCAGAGATGAAGGCCATGCCCGCCATGCCTTGCTCTATGCCCGGCAGCAGCCCCATCGCGCTTTCCCGGGAAGCGCCGCCCTGTACTGCACGAATCGCATCCGCCGCTTCGGTGTACAGATTGGCGAAGCCTTCAAGGTAGCCTTCGGGGTGACCGGCGGGAACTCGAGACACAGCGGCGGCAGCATCCATGGCGCCGGCACCGGAGCGCGTCAACAACTGCTTCGGCTTGCCCTGGCGGGTAAACCACAGGTAGTTGGGATCTTCCTGACTCCACTCCAGGCCGCCCTTGCTGCCGTAAACCCGCAGTTTCAGGCCATTTTCATTACCCGGTGCGATCTGGCTGCACCACAGCATGCCCCGCACACCATTGGTAAAGCGCAGCAGCGTATGAACGTTATCGTCCAGCTGACGACCTTCACCGAAACACTGCAGATCGGCAGCCAGTTTTTCCACGCTCAGACCGGTGACGAAGCAGGCCAGATTGTGCGCATGTGTGCCGATATCACCCACCGAACCACCGGCCCCCGAGCGCGCGGGATCGGTACGCCATTCGGCCTGCTTCAAACCTTCTTTCTCCATCGATTCTGTCAGCCAGTCCTGCGGGTATTCGGCCTGCACAACGCGAAGCTCACCCAGCTCGCCAGCCGCGATCATCTCTCTGGCCTGGCGAATCATCGGATAGGCTGTGTAGTTGTGCGTCAGAATGAACAAGGCGCCGGAGCTCTGCACCGCTTTTTCCAGCTCACGTGCCTCATCCATCGTGGCAGTCAGCGGCTTGTCGCAGATGACGTGAATGCCACGCGCCAGAAACTCCTTCGCCGCCGCATGATGCATATGGTTCGGCGTCACGATGGATACCGCCTCGATACCATCCTCGAGCGCCGCCTCTGCCGACGCCATCTGCACGAAGTCGTCGTGAATGCGCGGCAGACCCAGTGCCTCGCCCGAAGCGCGAGACTTCTCGGCAGTGGAGGACAACGCACCCGACACCAGTTCGAAACGGTCATCGATGCGGGAGGCGATTCGATGGACGCCGCCAATGAACGCATCGTTACCACCGCCGACCATGCCCAGGCGGATTCTACCCTTGTGTGCCATCAGTCGATCCCCAGCATCTTGCGGTTTGCAGCCTCATCGGTACCACCGTCGGCGAAGTCATCGAACGCGCGTTCAGTCACACGAATGATGTGCTCGGATACGAACTGAGCACCTTCTCTTGCCCCGTCTTCAGGGTGCTTGAGGCAGCATTCCCACTCGACGACAGCCCAACCATCGAAATCATTGGCGGCCATCTTCGAGAAGATGGACACGAAGTCCACCTGGCCGTCACCCAGCGAACGGAAGCGTCCGGCACGATCCACCCATGGCTGATAACCCGAGTACACGCCCTGGCGCCCGGTCGGGTTGAACTCGGCATCCTTCACATGGAACATCTTGATGCGATCCTTGTAGATATCGATGTTGTCGAGATAGTCCAGGCATTGCAGTACGTAGTGCGATGGGTCGTACAACATGTTGCACCGACTGTGATTGTCGACTCGTTCCAGGAACATCTCGAAGGTCACCCCATCGTGCAGATCTTCCCCCGGATGAATCTCATAGCAGATGTTCACATCGTTCTCGTCAGCATGATCGAGAATGGGACGCCAGCGAGCTGCCAGTTCATCGAAGGCCGTTTCCACCAGACCGGCAGGCCGTTGTGGCCAGGGGTACAGATAGGGCCAGGCCAGAGCACCGGAGAACGAGGCGTGATTCTTGATTCCCATATTGGCTGATGCCGAAATGGCCTTCATCATCTGGTCAACAGCCCAGGCCTGCCGGGCTTTCGGATTGCCACGTACAGACGGATCGGCGAAGCCATCGAACGCATTGTCGTAAGCCGGATGAACCGCTACCAGCTGCCCTTGCAGGTGTGTAGACAACTCGGTGACCTCCACGCCGTTTTCAAGCGCCTTGCCCTTGAATTCATCGCAGTAGTCCTTGCTGGCAGCAGCCTTGTCCAGATCGAACAGGCGGGCATCCCAGCTGGGTACCTGCACCCCCTTGTAACCACAGTCTGCCGCCCACTTGGTGATGCTGTCCCAGCTGTTGTGCGGCGCTTCATCACCCGCAAACTGTGCCAGAAACAACGCTGGGCCTTTCAGGTTCTTCATGCTTTTCTCCTCCCGGTGTACAGATCAGACAGTTGGATCAAACGAAACGATTGACGAGATTTTCCAGCACTTCCTGCCGTCCGGATCTCGGCTTCGGATCGATGCCACTGGATTCCACATCGCTGGCAATGCTGGCAAGATCACTCTGCATCAGCGTCTTGCCATAGTCGCTATCCCATCCGGCATAGCGCTCATTGCGCATCTTCTCGAGCGTGCCATCTTCCAGCATCGCCGCCGCCGCCTTCAACCCTCGGGCACAGACATCCATGGCGCCCGCATGTCCGGCAATCAGATCCATCGGATCCAGTGACTGGCGACGCAGCTTGGCATCGAAATTGGTACCACCCGTCGTGAAGCCACCGGAACGCAGGACTTCGTAATACGCCAGAGCAACCTCAGGTACATTGTTGGGGAACTGGTCGGTATCCCAGCCGGACTGGTAGTCGTTGCGGTTCATGTCGATGGAACCGAGAATACCCAGAGAGGCCGCCAGTGCCAGCTCATGCTCGAACGAATGCCCTGCCAGAATGGCATGGCCCTGTTCGATGTTCATCTTCACTTCTCCCTCCAGACCGAACTCCTTCAGAAAGCCATACACCGTGGCGACGTCGAAGTCGTATTGATGCTTGGATGGCTCCTGTGGTTTCGGCTCGACCAGAATGGCTCCCTTGAAACCGATCTTGTGCTTGTAATCAACCACCATCTGCAGGAAGCGACCGGCCTGCGCTCTCTCGCGCTTGAGGTCGGTGTTGAGAAGCGTCTCATAGCCTTCTCTGCCACCCCACAGAACGTAATTCTCGCCACCGAGTTTCTGAGTGGCATCCATGCACAGCTTCACGGTAGCGGCTGACCAGGCGAAGATTTCCGGATCCGGATTGGTTGCAGCGCCGGACATGAAACGGCGATGGCTGAACATGTTCGCCGTTCCCCACAGGAGGCGAGTCTGGCTACTCTCCATCTTCTGTGCAAAGTAGTCGATGATGTCCTCGAAGTTTCTGCGGCTTTCCTTGAAGCTTGAGCCTTCGGGCCGAATGTCCGCATCGTGCCAGCAGAAGAACGGCGCACCCAGAATCTCGAACATCTCGAATGCCACATCGGCCTTCAGCTTCGCCAATTGCATCGTATCGCCAAACCAGGGACGCTCGAAGGTGGCGTCCCCGAACGGATCACCGCCGGGCCAGGCAAAGCTGTGCCAATAGGCCACGGCAAAGCGCAGCTGATCTTCCATCCGCTTGCCCAGCAGCATTTCCTCCGGGTTGTAATGGCGGAAAGCCAGAGATGAGGAATCAGGGTTGTATTCCAGTTTTTCTATTCCAGCAAAGAAATCAGTCATGGTCGCCTTGTTCTGTCAGGTTCGTATCGGGAATATGGGATGGCAGGTTGTCGCGAACGTAGATTGTCGGCACCAGATCCTGCATCGGCGGAATGTCTCGGCCATCGATCAAGGCCTTGAGAATGGTCAGTGCACGGTTGACTTCGACATCGGGTCGTTGATCGATGACCAGATCAACCTGCTTGTGCATTAGTGCTCTGTGGGTATGGGGTACCAGTTCGTGCACAACGCAGAAAAAGCGCGCTGGTCGGTCGCAGTGTTCCAGAGTTGCAACCAGGCCACTGTTGCCCGCCCCCACATTGTAGACAGCTGTTACCCCGGGCTCGGCTGTCAATGCCTGTTGCACGACAGCACCCACCTTGCGCGCGTCATCGAGAGTCATGACAGGTTCCAGCAGTTCGATATTCGGATAATCCTGACCGATGACTTCGCGAAAGCCGCGCAGACGATCTGCATGGTCACGCGCGTCCAGCGACCCGGCCAGTATCTGCACACGCCCCTTGCGACCGCCATGGGACAGACCCAGCAGACGACCCGCAGTGCGCCCGGCTGCAATGTTGTCGATACCGATATAGGCGCTGCGATAGTCGACGGGCAGATCGGAGACCAGGCCAACGATGACGACCCCCTGCTCTCTCAAGGCTCTCAATGGCGCCTCGATATCAACGCTCTGCAGCCCCACCACCGCGATGCCGTCGTAAGCAGCGTCCACGATGGAAAGTAGACTGTTCCCGAGCCCTTCTACCTCGAAGGCATCGATCTCGATGACATCGACACTGATCTGATCCGCCACCAGGTGTTCCGAGAGTCCATCCAGATGTGCACGCACTCGCGAGAAAAAGGCGTTGCGTCCCTTGGGCAACAGAAATGCCAGACGATAGGTACGTTGCCGTGACAGATTCGCCGCCGCCACATTGCGCACATAGCCCAGCTCGGCCATCGCATCGTGGACCTTGCGCACCGACTTCTGCGCGACATTGCCACGATCATTGATTACTCGGTCAGCCGTTGCATAGCTGACACCCGCTGCACGCGCAACATCGCTCAACGTAGGCTTCCTGCCTGTCTGCTTGATGGAATCTGTGCGGCTCGCTTTCATTGGGCAGCAGTATGGTATCCAGAATGATTGACGTCAATCAAAAAATGATTGCCGTCGATCATTTTTGAATGTTTGTTGGTTGATGAGAGACTTTTTGCTCGATTACTCGCATTTCTGCTGACAGAGCGGCGTATGGGAAATGACCGCGGGCAATCAGCGCAACGGCATGCCAGTGTGCTGGCACACCGGAGCATGGGAACCGACAGACCGCCTTATCTGCGCAGAGCGACACACTCTCGCTGGCGTGAAGAAGGTGGGAATGGACAGAGCTCATCCCTCGCACAGAGAACGCGCTTGCGCTGTCGTTCAGGGCGCAGGCCAGACAAGAGGCCCTTCCCTGCGCAGAGCGACACACCGCCGGAGGTGAGGACAGACAGAGGACTGCTCTCTGCGACCAGTTACGGGCTGCTGCTTGCCACCCTCGCGGGTGTCGCTCGAAACCCGACAGATAACTCACGGATGGATTCTATCCGGATCGGGAATGCTGGATTGTGTGCTGCCTGTCGACCATGGCAAGCCCGTATCGGCCTGCCAATGGGACTATAGGAGCACTGAGCATTGCCGCCTGAATTGACGGCAACGCCGTTGGATCAAGACAGCCCCTGAAGAAGAGAGGCCTGGCCGTCCGATGGCTGAACGCCTGGTATCGGACGATGTCTTGCTCCGGCTTCTGGCTTCTAGTTGACTTTCAGGGTACCGCCCGTACCCAGACCGCCTTCGACTTCCTGCGCCTTGTAGTTCTTCAGAGAGACAACCATGCCGTTATAGGCATCCAGGAAGGCTGCGACTGTCGCCTTGCCTTCAGGTGTACGGGAAAAGCCTCCCAGGCCGGCAGCACCGCCACCACCGAACAGACCGACCACGCCACCGTAGTTCTTTGACGATGAGCTACCTTCGGACGCTGAAATCTGTACCGAAGAGCGGATGTCATACAGAGAGAGTGTGACGACTGATTCCTTGGAGGTAGCACCGCCAGCCAGACCTACCAGAGCAGATCCACCGATAAGACCTGCGATGCCGCCTGCGACCTTTCCGACCGTGGAGTTATCGATGATGATAGCCGGCTCCATGTAGTAGTCTGCGGCAACCCGCTGCCCTTTCTGCTGATTCGATCCGGCTCTGAATTCGCCAGAGTTGCGTTGCTTGTCGGTGATGGCTGACAGACGACTTTCCGTTCGCGAATTGCCGATGGATGTGATGACGAAGCAATTGGACTGTTGTACCGCCAATCTCAGCAGTGGTTCGATGGTCGTGATCTTGGTGCGCGAGTTGAAGTCTGCATACCAGGCAGCACCACTGCCATCATCGACTGCCAGGGTGCCCAGAGTCTGGTCGCAACGCTCAAGCGTCGGGTTGGCACCTGCGCTGGTTCCACCGCCGGCAGCACCACTGACCGATGTACCACCTGTTCCCTGCGTGACGGTGCTGGCAAGACAACCGGTCAATGCCATGGCCGACATTGCAATCAGGGACAGGCGAACAGCGCCGGCCAGTTTCTGCTGTGAAAATTTCATGACTATGTAAAACTCCGTTCTTTGGTCGTAGTCGTCTTGACACGAAGGACTGGTGTGCGTCAAATATACCTAATTCCACTGTCCTATACACTTGGAATTTGACCCTCACCTGTGGAGCATTCGATGAAACTAACCATAAGTTCCGTGCTTTTGCTGGCAGGGACGCTGGTCGGCTGTGCAACCCCACCAGCTCCCGAGAGCAATACCGTTCGTCTTTGCGACTCCAGTGGATGTGAGGAAGTCGACAAGAGCACCGCGCGTTTCGATCCCTCGAGCACGGTTCCGGATGCCGACCCGGAAGGCAGGATGCCAGCTCTGGAACAACTCGCAAAAGAGGATCCACGTGCAGCGCACGATCTCGCTTTGCGTCTCTTTCGCGGTGATGGCGTCAGGCGCAACAGCTATCAGGCACTCCAATGGATGCGAGATGCTGCAGAACGCGGCGATCTCGGCGCTCAGAAAGCGCTGGGCAGACTGTATCTCACAGGTCTCGAAGAAATGGGCTCTGATCCGCGCGAAGCGGAAAAATGGCTGTCGATTGCAGCAGGACGCGGCGACAAGGAGGCCGAAGAGCTGCTGGTCGAGGCAAGCGCGGCACGTCAGAACGAAGACGCTGCCTACCAGTTGCGCACGCGCTGGCAGCCCGTATTCTACAACTCGTGGTATTCAGGTTACCGCTATTACTGGCGTTGGAGAAACGGGCGCTGGGTGTACTGAGCCAGACCTGGCCGGTACCAGAGCTGTATTGACTGGGCGCATCACCGAAGTCCGCTGCAATCCCGGGGATGTCTGCAAGCGGCACCGAAGTCCGCTGCAATCCCGGGGATGTCTGCAAGCGGCACCGAAGTCCGCTGCAATCCCGGGAATGTCTGCAAGCGGCACCCTGTATCGTGAAGCGTTCAGGAGCGCGATGTTTCGAGCAGAGCCTCCAGAAACAAACCGACCAGGGTGCCACGCCGACTCGACTCCGGCCACACCACATAGATATTGGATGTGGCCAGTGACCAGTCCGGCAATACTTCAACCAGCTTCCCGGACGCCAGATCGGCACCCACTTCACTCAGCGGCATTTTCTGGATCCCCAGGCCTGCCAACAAGGCAGAACGCGCACCGCTGATCGAGTTGACCAGCAAGCGGGATTGCTCGGGCTGAACCGTCACTTGCTCCTCGGCACGAACAAGGCAGAATCTTTCCGGAAGCATGTCGAGCAGCACAAAGTTGCAACGGGCCAGATCTGCCGGACTCGAGAGCGTGCCAACGGTCTCCAGATAGGCTGGCGCTGCGACCAGCACTCGCTCGAATGTGCCGATCTTTCGACTCTTGAGCGTACTATCCGTCATTGCCCCCAGGCGAATGGCCATGTCGAATCCTTCCGCTACCAGATTGATCTGCTCATCACTACTGCAAAGTGTCACGCTGACACCGGGGTACCGGCGCGCAAATTGCCAGAGCGCATCCACCTGCGGACTGTTCATCAGAAATGCCGGTGCGCTGATACGCAAGGTACCGGCAGGATCCGTGCTGGCCTGCGCAATGGCATCGAAGCCTTCCTCCGCGGCCTCGACCATGCGATTTGCCGCCGTGAGCAAGCGCTGTCCCTCATTCGTCAGCGACAGGGACCGTGTGGAACGATGGAAAAGACTCACACCGTGGCGCGTTTCCAGCGCCTTCACGTGGTGACTGACCACCGATGTCGAGAGCCTGAGTGATCGACCGGCAGCGCTGAAACTACCGGCCTCGGCCACCTTGGCGAAAATGGCCAGTGCGCGCAGATCATCGATCATGAGGATGGCTTTCGATACGGCGAAATTGCCATTCAACCTTTCCTGGTGAACCGTTGCGTGTTGGTAGCATCAACAGCTTACCCTGTTTTCCCGGACACAGTGAATCCAGCCAGTCTGCTTTCGATATGGTGCGAAAGTGTTTCGCATCCAGCAGACCTCCTCGCACCATTGCACGCCCGCGTTCTGAGCCTATCATGGTGAGATACCACCACGCACAGAAGCGCTGATGCAAAGCCTGAAGAACATCCTGAATTCGCCCTATGCTTTCTGGGCGCTACTTGCCCTGCCCTCGTTTGCCATGATCAACGGCGCCCTGTCCAGTGGTGAGCTGCAGGCACTGCTTCACCCCAGTGGCGAATTCTCGGCGCGATTCATGATCATTGCCATGATGCTGACCCCACTGCGAATGCTGTTTCCCTCATCCAGAGCCGTGAGATGGTTGCTGCGCAGACGTCGCTACCTGGGCGTGGCGGCCTTCGCTTATGCAGCCCTGCATACCGTATTCTATGTGATTGACCTGGGATCGATGTCAGCGCTGATCAAGGACATCACCCGCCTCGGCATCTGGACAGGCTGGGTGGCTTTCGTCATCTTCGTGCCACTGGCGATAACATCGAACGATGCATCGTTGCGCCGTCTGGGCCGTTCATGGAAAACGCTTCAACGCTTCGTCTACGTCGCCGCTGTCGCCACCTTGCTGCACTGGATCTTCATTCACAACCACATCGGACCGGCGCTGGTGCATTTCGTACCACTGGCGGGTCTGGAGATCTATCGCGTGTGGAAAAACACGCAAACCCGTCAACCGTTGACATCCTGATCCGGACGCACATCATGACCATCGCCATCACTTCTGTCTCTGGACAACTGGGAGCGGCCATTACACGTGCTGCCATCGCCATGAACCCGGCTGAAACCATCATCGGACTGGCCCGCAGCCCTGACAAGGTCAAGGACCTGGACGTGGAAGTCAGGCCCGGAGATTATGCCGACCAGCAACAGCTGACCGGTTCTCTTCAGGGCGTCGATGCCCTGCTGCTCGTCTCGGGCAACGCAGCACCCGAGGAGAGGATCGGCCAACATCGCAACGTGCTCGAGGCTGCCAGAGCGGCCGGTGTGACCAGAATCGTGTACACCAGCGTACAGGGAGCCGAGCAAGGAACGGCCTTCTCCCCCGTGGTGCAGAGTAACCGCCAGACCGAAGCCGACCTGCGCAACTGCGGCCTGGACTGGGTCATCGGTCGTAATGGCATTTACATCGAACCCGATGTGGAATACATCGACAACTACCGCAAGGCAGGCGAAATAGCCAATTCTGCCGGCGAGGGACGATGCGCCTACACCACCCGCCCGGAACTGGCCTTCGCCTACGCTCGAATGCTCACTGAACAGAGACACTCCGAACGCATCTACCACCTCCACGGGGAGCTGCTGAGCCAGGCTCAACTGACTGTACTCATGAACGAGACTTTCGGAACTGATCTGCACTACCGCGCCATGACGCACGAAGCGTTCAAGGCCGATCGCATCGCCGAACTGGGCGAATTCATGGGCACCGTCATTGCCGGAATCTACCAGGGCATTCACGATGGCGCTCTGGATCGACCCAGCGATTTCGAAACGGCGGCGGGCCGTCCGCACCAGAGCTGGAATGACTATTTCGCATCCCTGCAATCTGCATGAGCAGACGCGCCAGGCCAGCAGCAGCTGTGACGTTTTTACCCCGGTCTGCGTCGCTGCCGGAGTCTGAGAGATAATCGCCGGAGTTTCATTGATCAACGAGCCTTGGCGGATCAGACATCGACGCCGGGGCACCACACTATCGTCTGACTCATCACCGGCCGGCAGACACGCCAAGGGAAGCTTCAGTCATGCAGATCACGATTACCGCATTAGCCGGTATCGGCCTTGTACTCAGCAGTGTTGCAAATGCCGATATCGTTGTCTCGTCGAAGATCGATACCGAGGGTGGCTTGCTCGGTAATGTCATCGCGCTTGCCCTGGAGGATGCCGGGCTTCCCGTTGAGCGTCGTTTGCAGCTAGGCGCTACCCAGATTGTCCGCGAGGCACTGTTGGCCGATCAGATCGACATCTACCCCGAATATACCGGCAACGCAGCCTTCTTCTTCAACGAGGCCGACAGTGCCGTCTGGCAGGATGCCGAGGCCGCGCATGCTCGAGCTGCCGAACTCGACAAGGCAGAGAATCAATTGACCTGGTTGCAGTCGGCACCCGCCAACAATACCTGGGCCATTGCCCTGACGGGCGAACTTGCCAAGGACAACGACCTGGTCACCATGAGCGATTTCGGTCAGTGGGTGGCAGAGGGCGGCGAGATCAAGCTGGCAGCCTCGACCGAATTCGTCTCGTCACCGGCGGTACTGCCCGCGATGCAGAAGACCTACGGCTTCGTGCTGACGCCCGATCAGACCGTGGTTCTTTCCGGTGGTGATACCGCGGCGACGATACAGGCAGCCGCACGTGGCACCTCGGGCGTCAATGCCGCCATGGCCTACGGCACCGACGGCGGTGTCGGCGCAACCGGTCTCGTCGTCATGGTCGATGACAAGGGTGTCCAGCCGGTGTATGAACCCGCCCCCGTGGTTCGCGATGCGGTCCTGGCAGAATATCCGGCGATTGCCGATGTGCTGAATCCGATATTCGGCAGTCTGGACATGACCACCCTGCAGGAACTCAACGGACGGATTCAGGTTGGCGGGGAACCGGCCGAAGCCGTCGCACGCGACTACCTTACCCGGACGGGCGTTCTGGATTGATCATTGCCCTGTCGCCGGAGAATCGCTCCGGCCTGCTTTCCCCTCCGGGCCTGTTGCTCGCGGCACTGGGTGGTCTGGCCTTGCAGGCACCTTTCCTGTCATTGGCCGCCAATCGTATTGTTGCCGGTGAGGGCTTCAACGCCTGGGAACTGACGGAGGCCTCGTTGGCGATTCCCGGATTGCTGGCGGTGGTCGCCGGCCTGTTGCTGGGTCTGCCATCGCGGTGGCACTGGTTGCGCCTGTCCGGGGCTGTGTTGGGCCTTGCCGGTCTGATGTGGCTACTCTCCAGTGGCGCAAGTGCGCTGTTGGCCGATGCGGGCGACTATGCACGTGTATCACCCGGCGCAGGTTTCTGGTGTCTGCTGGTGGTCCTTTGCCTGTTGATGGCGGACGCTCTGGCACAGTTGTCGCCAGGCCCTGCTTCGCGACTGACACTGCTGCTGTTGATGCTGCTGGCACTGGCCTGCCTGCTTTACTCCGGAATGTTGTCGCAGCTATCGATTCTGCAGGAATATGCCAGTCGTCAGGATGCCTTAGTCAGCGCAGCCTGGCAGCACCTCGGTTTGACCCTGGGTTCCCTGACAGCTGCGACTCTTGTCGGGCTGCCCCTGGGAATCTGTCTCTATCGGCGTGCATCATTGCGTAAAGCGATTCTGCCGATACTCAGTTTCCTGCAAACCATTCCGTCGCTGGCCATGTTCGGCATCATGATTCCGCTGCTCAGCGGGTTTGTCAGCATCGTGCCAGCCGCCGGCCACATCGGGATCGCCGGTGTCGGCTTTGCGCCGGCTTTTCTGGCCCTGCTGCTCTATTCCCTGCTACCGGTGACG
The DNA here is from genome assembly GCA_947492525.1 of uncultured Granulosicoccus sp. Taxonomy (GTDB): domain Bacteria; phylum Pseudomonadota; class Gammaproteobacteria; order Granulosicoccales; family Granulosicoccaceae; genus Granulosicoccus. The sequence goes on along the minus strand of CANLNQ010000024.1, from coordinate 72,001 downwards.
GGAAATGTGGTGGCCGGCCTGCAGAGCACACCCGCGGCAGCCATCGAGGCGGCACGTGCGATGGGAATGAGCGCCAGGCAACGCCTGTTTCGAGTCGAGCTGCGGTTGGGTTTGCCCATGATTCTGACCGGGCTTCGCGTTGCACTGGTACAGACCATCGGCCTGGCGGTCATCGCCGGTCTGATAGGCGGTGGTGGTTTCGGCACTTTCGTGTTTCAGGGGCTGAACCAGACCGCCACCGACCTGATTCTCCTTGGCGCCCTGCCTACCGTGGCACTGGCACTGTCAGCTGCCGTCGCCATGGACGTAGTGATCGAATCGAGTAGAACCCCGGGGCAAGGCCGCCATGATTGAAATCGACCAGGTGTCGCGACATTACGATGGTATCGCTGTGGTCGATTCGGTCTCGATGAGCGTCGATACCGGCACGATAACGGCAATCGTGGGCACCTCCGGCTCAGGCAAGACAACGCTGCTACGCATGATCAATCGTCTGGTGGACCCCACTGCCGGAGAGATACGCATCAACGGGGAAGCCACGAGTTCAGTGCCCAAGACCGTGTTGCGACGTCGTATCGGCTATGCCATCCAGAGCCACGGTCTGTTCCCGCACTACACGGTGGCGCAGAATATCGGAACGGTACCGGCACTGCTCGGCTGGTCGAAATCGCACATACGCGAACGGGTTGACGAGTTGCTGCAACTGTTCTCGATGGAACCTGCGCATTTCCGTGATCGATACCCGGCAGAGCTTTCCGGTGGTCAACAGCAGCGTGTCGGGGTGGCTCGGGCGCTGGCCTCTCGCCCCGACCTGCTGCTGATGGACGAACCCTTCGGCGCACTCGATCCGATCATCCGTGCGCGTGCCCAAGAGGATCTTCGTCGCATACAGAGAAAACTGGGATCAACCATATTGCTGGTGACACATGACATGGAAGAAGCGATACAGCTTGGAGATCAGGTGGCCGTCATGCACGAAGGACGACTGTTGCAACACGGCAGCCCGGCCCGGATCATTCGACAACCGGCGACAGAGTTCGTGGCTGATATGGTGGGCGGCGTCGAACGCCCCTTGCGCCTTCTGTCACTGTACCCCGTGTCCGACCTTGTCGAGCCGGGTATGGCCGACGGCGAGGCTCTGGAAGCAAACACCAGCTTGCGCGACGCGCTATCCATCTGCCTGTGGACGGGTCGGGATTCCGTGCCGGTTGCACGCGAAGGCGTGCTGTTGGGCCGCGTCACGGTGGATGCCATCAAGGCCCGAGCCAGGGGACAGTGATGCGTGTCGCTGCGGTACTTCGCTCGACGCTTGCCATTGTGCTGCTGGTTCTGGTGATGAAGCCGCACTGGTTTGCCTGGGCATTCGCACCCTTTGCGCCAGAGGGCGGGCCGGTAATCTACGAAAGAGCCACTTTGTGGTCACTGGCAGTCAGCCATCTGGCTCTGGTCGTGCTGGCCTCCGCGGCGGCCACTCTGGTCGCCGTGACCATGGCGATTCTGGTCACCCGCCCCGCCGGCAGGGCCTTTCTGCCCTTGTCACGAACGATCACCAACATGGGACAGACCTTCCCACCGGTTGCGGTTCTGGCATTGGCGGTACCGGCGCTCGGCTTTGGAGCCGGCCCCACTCTGGTGGCGCTCTTTCTGTATGGCCTGCTGCCGATTTTCGAGAACGCCATCACCGGTTTGACAACCTTGCCCAGCGCCACCATGGAAGCGGCACGCGGAATCGGCATGAGCCGCTGGCAACGCCTGCTGCGGGTAGAGCTTCCCCTGGCATTTCCCATCATTCTGACGGGTATCCGTCTGTCTGTCGTCATTGCTCTGGGAACGGCTACCATCGGTTCAACCGTTGCCGCCAGCACGCTGGGTGAAGTGATCATTGCAGGACTGCTGACGAACAACACCGCTTTCGTTCTGCAAGGTGGACTGCTGGTCGGTCTGTTTGCCGTTCTTATCTACGACTCACTGCTCCAACTTGAGCAGTACCTGGGCAGGCAAACCGGCAGACCTGCGGCCGGATAGACGTCAATAACCATCGCTCCCTGTCGTTCGGTTGACTGCCAGACACTTGACCCTCTTTCCAGCGATCGCCAATGGTTGCGATCATGACGTACATCCGCACTGGCCGATGGTTCACCTTTCGATGCCACGAGATTCTGTTTTCGTCTTCCACGGACTTATCGAATCCCTGTCGACTGTTTACCCTGTTCGTCTTTGCACAGGGCACGCGGTGACGATGAGTACTGCAACCCCGTGTCACCTTTACCCAGTCGTGACAGCGCACCGTGATGATCGTGCCCGACCGACGCCAGATGGTACCCGGATACAGATGACGACAATGCCACACAAGCACAAACCATTCATGTCAGTCGCCGTGGCAACACTTTCGCTGATCGGTACGGTACACGCCGATGGCCTCTATGGCACCGCCGGTATCGGCATCAGCTCACAGGACAAGCCTTCACAACCCTATGGCAACAACATTGCGGTGGATCCTGATTTTCCGGCAGAGTTCGATGCCGACGATGGCCTGGTCGGCAGCCTGGGTATTGGCCATGCAACGGATGGTCCCGTTCGTGTCGAGGTACGTCTGGGATTCCACCAGGCCGACATCAACGATCGACGGCTGGGCAGCGGTGCACGTAGTGGCGAAGAGTACATTCTCGATGGCGACATCAACAGCACCAGCCTGACACTGGAAGGTTTTTACGATATCGCACTGGGTTCGGCGTTCAAACCGTACTTCAAGGCAGGTGTCGGCGTCTCTCACAACCGCTATGCTGCCCGACTGGGCGGCGCTGGCATCGCCGAATTCGATGCTTTTGATGGTGCCGCCGACGGCTATTACGACGCCTACGCAGATCAGAGCTCGACCGAGTTCACCTGGAATGTCGGTGTCGGCGCCAGCCTGACGATGACCGATCGCATCGCCCTCTTTGGCGAATACCAGTACGCATCACTGGGCGATGCCAGTACCGGACAGGACTCCTTCACCGACGGCTTTCAAGTCGACGAGACAGTCCATGAAGTTCTACTGGGTCTGCGCAGCAGCTTCTGACACTCGCAGCCTCATCGATCGATACCCGTTTTCTACCAACGGAAGACGCGGCTCTCGTCGTCACACCAATGTGTGTCGCACTGGAATCGCACAACAACGGCCAGAACGCTTCCACATTGAAAAATCCTGGCTATCGCCGGAATTCTCCTACACGGACAATAATGATGAACAGAAGAAAACTGCTTGCAAGCTCATTCGGCGGCTCCATGGCCCTGATTCTCGGCCAGCATGTCAATGCCCAGACGATGGACAGTACCAGTCAGCACAGTCTGGATACCGTCATGGCATTCATGGAAGCCATGGGTGGAGGTGACATGGAACGGATGGCGACTCTGATGTCTGATGACATGGTCTGGCACAACGAAGGCGATGAGAGCCTGCCTTGGATAGGCCCATGGGAAGGCAAGCAAGCCATCTTCGAATTCCTCGCCATCTTCTCCGAAAACCTGCAGACAACGCAATGGGACAACACCGATGCCTTCGCATCCGGGGACACCGTTGCCGTGTTCGGCAAGATGAACGCCATCACCACAAGATCGGGTGAGGAAACCGGTGTTTTTTCATTCGCGCTGCGGGCAAAAGTGCGCGACGGGCAGGTAGCTCTGTGGCACTGGTTCGAAGATAGCTACGCGGTCAGCAAAGCCTATCATCGCTAAGCGCTGACACGGCTGCATCTGACAGGTCTCGAGGAAACGAGCCCGAATCTGCGCGCAGCTGCGGCAAATGGCAGTCGGCTGCAGCAGGACGAGGCGACAAGACGTCAGGGACGACCCAACGCAGACCTCGCCTGCTGCCGACGCTTCTACTCGCTGACTGTCGTTCTCTGATGAAACACGACGCCATCGATGAAATCCACGCGCCTCGACACTCGTTCGAAGCGCACGCGGATGATGTCTTCCGTGTTGCCGAAAGCCTCCACGACCTCCTGTGGCAAGGCGAAACTGCCGTCGTCCACTACCCGACAGACAACGGGAAAACCGATGAAGCCGCCGTCGGCCGCAAAAGCCATGGCTGTCAGATCGATAGACTCACCCGGCAACTGTGCACCCGGGACCCAGGTGAACGCGGTAGTCACATCGTCCATGGTCAGGGTATCGGATGCAGGCAGAATCCTGATCGGCGCTTCCGGCTCGCGCAGTGGATAGTTGGCAATAGCAGGGAATACATCGCCTGGCACCGATAGGCTCAGATCGGCAGGAAATGCGCCTGGCAGCCCATTATCGGTTTCGTACACACCAATCGAACCTTCGATCAAAGGAAGCTCGAACCAGCTGCCCGACGATGTATTGAGCGTCAGCGACTCTCCCCCGCTGATTCCATCGGGATAGCGATCGTCTCCGCCGTCACCGGTATCACTTAAATCGCTTATCTCGCAGGTATCCAGCTCGGGCGTGTAGAAATCGATGTGACTGGATACCGGGAAATCGTCGTCATACCCGACCAGTTCAACGAATCCATCTCCGGTACCCGGTGTTTTGGAGTCCAGCCTGAAAAAGGACATATTGACCAACCAGGGGGATGTCAGCTGATCCGCCGGTGTGCCATTGAGGCCTTCAATGGCAATTCCCGGCCGGTCATCGTTATCCGGATCTGTGGTCGGATCATCGTTCAAGGGCGAGGTGCCGTCATCATCGCTACTACAGGATGCAAGCAGAACGCAAAGGACGACTGCTGCCCCCATGCTCTTGCGAGATCGTCGACAGGTAGTGTCACACTGTGGGTACCGGATCATGAGTTCGTTCCTTCAAATTCATTGGAGCGCTGAATGTTAGCAGCACTTCCGTGTCATTCTCGCCGGGGCATTCCGTCAATACGGCAATGTCGGGAACTTAATCCCCCCGTGGAAAACGCTGCCGATGTTCCACCTCGTTCAGATCCATGTGGTTACGCATGTAACGATCACTCGCCTTTTGCAATGGCTGGTAATCCCAGGGGTAGTAGGCACCATTGCGCAGTGCGCCATACACCACCCAGCGACGGGCCTGAGAGCGCCGTACATCAGCATCGAATCGCTCCAGATCCCAGCGGCTATCCGCCAATTCACGCATTTCCTGTAATACGTCAGCATGCTCCTTGTCCTGCGCAAGATTGTTCAGCTCGTGCGGATCGTTGACCAGATCGAAGAGTTGTTCCGGATCGAGCGTACACCGCACGTACTTGTAGCGCGCGTCGCGCAATGCCACTACCGGTGCATACGAGGCTTCTGCAGCATATTCAATGGCAACCGGTCCGCGCCCCACCGTACCCCTGGCAACACCCAGCAAGCTACGACCTTCTGTCCAGTCCGAAACAGACTGCATGTCTGCACCCGCCAGCTCTGCCAGTGTCGGGCAGACATCAATGGTCGATACCGGCGTATCGATGCGTCCGGCGGGCAGATCCGGTGTCGATATCATCATGGGCACGCGGGATGAGCCATCGAACATGCTCATCTTGAACCACAAGCCCCGCTCGCCCAGCATGTCGCCATGATCCGAGACGAATAGAATGTCAGCTTCCTGCTCTGTGGTCTCGAGCACTTCCAGTATCTGCCCTATCTTGTCATCCAGATAGCTGATATTGGCAAAGTAGGCCTGACGTGATCGCCGGATATCCTGTTCACTGATAGTGAAACTGCGCCAGTCATTGGCATCGAAGATACGCCGGGAATGGGCGTCATGCTGCTCATAGGCAAACGCCGGCACTTCCGGCAAGAGGTGTTCACAATCGTCGTAGAGATCCCAGTATTTCTGACGCGCCACATACGGGTCGTGAGGATGCGTGAAGCTGACCGTCAGGCACCAGGGGCGTTCGTCCTGACCTCGCGCCAGGTCATAGAGCTTTGCGCAAGCATTGTAGGCGACCTCATCGTCGTACTCCATCTGGTTGGAGATTTCCGCAACTCCGGCACCGGTGACCGATCCCAGGTTGTGATACCACCAATCGATGCGCTCCCCCGGTTTTCGGTAATCGGGCGTCCAGCCGAAATCGGCAGGATAGATGTCGGTCGTCAATCGCTCCTCGAAGCCGTGCATCTGATCCGGACCCACAAAATGCATCTTCCCTGACAAGCAGGTGTAATAGCCCGCGGCACGCAGATGATGGGCATAGGTAGGCAGATCTGAAGGAAATTCTGCAGCGTTGTCGTAGACACCGGTTATCGACGGCAGCTGACCTGACATGAAACTGGCCCGGCCGGGTGCACAAAGCGGCGAAGCGGTATAGCAGTTGGCAAACCGAACCGAGCGCTCAGCCAGGCGCTTCAGATTGGGCGCATGCAACCAGGGCGCAGGACCATCGGGAAACAGCGTCCCATTGAGCTGATCCACCATCAGCACCAGAATATTTCTTGTCATGAATCGCATTGCTCCTGTCAGAGAAAATGCCGCATGCTGATGCATTGTCACTCTGCGGCTGGCCGGTTCAGACAAGGTACAGGATCACCGTCAGGACCACCAGCCATCGCCCATCGATCACAAGGCGTTTTGCTATAGTAGGCGCAGACCCACCCGCTTCGACTGCCGGCAGAGCGCATACCACAGACATCGGCCTCTGATTGCGCACCCGAAGATATCGAAGACCCTTCTGTTCACGAGACTGTCTTACGCATGACCCAACGTCAGTATCTTGTTCTTGCCATCATGGTCATCCTCATGGCCGCCTTCGCCGTCGGCCTCGGTCGCTGGGCAGAAGACCTGAATCCTGACGGTATCATCCCGCATACCCCAGTGGAGCAGAACACCGCGGCGGGTGAAAGTGACGAACAAAGCGCTGCCAGCACCGAGGTCACGGATGCCACCCAGCCCCGCAGCGCCTTCACGTTCGGTGCGTCAATGGGACTACTGGCCGCCGGCCTGCTCTACTGCGTCATCGCCGCGGGCTTGTTGCTGCGACAGCAAGTCAGAGGACAATCGATCAACCGCTTCATCTACTGCGTTGCCGGCCTGGCAGTGACAGGTTTTGCCTTGTCCTATCTGGTTGATGATTACTTCTACTAGGGTGTATCAACAGTCCTGTCAGAGAATTCCCTTGTTGCCGTCGTGAAGCTGCTGCATCAGTTGCGCATCGTCTCTGCGCGCCAGAGAGAAATCGCGCGCATAGCGGGGTAATGGTGCGTCAGCCACCCAGGCAGCACACAACTCGCCTGCCGCACAAGCGGACATGGTCCCGAAACCGGACATGGCGCAGTTCATGAAAGCCCCCTCCGCCTGCATGGGACCGATCAAGGGCCAGTTCTCCTCGGTCATGGTGTACCAGCCGCCGTAATGGTGCATGGCACGGGGCAACTGCCCATAGTACGCCTTCAAGGATGGGTTCAGCCGTGCCGCTCCTCGCAGCACCACTTCCGGGAAGTTGTCATCCAGTGGCAGCTCTCGGGACGCTTCGGCACGCCGGTCGTTGTAGGCCCAGCCCAGCTTGATCCAGCGACCGTGGTCACCCCCATCAGGACGACAGTGGATGGCACCGGGCAAGGTCTCGGCCAGCCAGGCAAAATCCGGATCTTCGAGCAGCAATTCACGCTCATCGGGCTGCCAATCAATCAGCTGCTCATCCAGATCGATGGAGAACGGCATATCCCGGGGAATGGCCTGCGCCCTGTCTTCGAACGCGATCTTCTGTTGAAAGGTGTTGAACAATGGAAGCGACTGCCCGAGCATCTCGGCAATATCGGCGGCAAAGGGTCCCGCGGCATTGATCAGCCTGTCGGCCGTGATTTGCGTGGTGCCAGTCTGCTCGTCGTGGATCTCCAGTACAAACGGCGCATCTGCCCGAATTGCCTTCACCGAACCACTGACGCGCTGCGCCCCCACTGATTTGAGATGTTCCAGCATGAACATGCCAAGCTGTTGAGCGCTGATATCGCCGCCGCGCCGGATATGAACGATGCTCTGGATATCCTCGGCATAGGAGGGAAACACCGCGCGTATGAGTTCCTGACTACGCAGAATGTCCACACCTTCTCGCACGCCTTGCCAATCGGCATGCACGGGTCGTTCGTAGTGACTGCCCCGGGCATCATCGTGATAGCGCAGCAGCTCAGCGGCAGCGTCACCCAGACCTTCGTGCAACTGCGTCACCAACTGATCGACATCCTCCCGGCGACTTGCCAGCACATAGCCACGCCGGTTCATGTTGATGCGATTGTCGGTCTGCCGGGCAATCTCTTCCAGCAGATCGATGGAACGATTGGTAAACGCCACCATGGAAGGGTGTGGCCACCAATTGCGATAATTCTCGCCGGATTGGGCGGAGGTGAAGGCCATCGGCTGACCGCTGTCGATCAGCGCCAGATCCTGCAGGCCATGGTTTCTTGCCAGATAGTAGGCACTGGCCAAGCCGATGGAACCGCAGCCGATGACGGCCACCTCGTAATGCGTTTTCTTCATGCGTGCTCTGAACAGGGAATCGATAAGCCACTGCGGTCATGCGCTCCCGCGCGCCGCCGAAGCCAGGACTGGATCATCTCATAATCGTATACGATTTCAATAAATATAATCCTTTATTGCAGAAGTGTATAATCACAGACCTTTCAACGATGCGATTGATCAATGTCTGGAGTTCCCAAGGAGGACCGCTCGGCTGCGTTTTTCGACGTGTATCGAGCACTGCGCGAGGAAATTCTGGCAGGCCGACTGGAAGGTGGTCAGGCACTGCGGCAGGATGACATCGCCCAGCGGCATGGTGTCAGCAAGGTACCTGTGCGAGAAGCGCTGCGTCGCCTGGAAATGGAGAATCTGGTGGAGTTCCTGCCACGCCGAGGTGCCATCGTGCGATCGGTCAGCGACGATGATCTACTGGAAATGCTGGATATTCGAGTGGCCCTGGAATGCCGAGCGTTGGAACTGGCCATTCCGCACATGGCCGAGTCGGATTTCGAGCTGGCTCAGGCGATCCTGGATGAATACCAGGCCTCGCCTGACAAGAAGCGATGGAGCGAACTCAACCGGCGGTTCCACACCTGTATTCTGGAACCCTGTGGCAATCGGCAGCTATTGTCCCTGATCAGCGATTTCGAACAGCGAGTGGGCCCACTGATTCGACTACGAGTTACCGAAGTCACCGGACTCGAGCGGCCCATGAAGGAACACAGACAGATTCTGCAATCGTGCCGGGATGGGGCTGTGGAGGATGCCGTGGCGACCTTGCGCACGCATATCGAGACGACCAAACGAGAAGTGGCGGCGTCATTGCGACGCCGCCACCTGCAGAAAATCACGGCTGCAGATCAGTGATCAGATCCTGCTGCCAGTACCCTGGAATGCCCTGACAGAGCGGTTGAGCTCGCGGCGTACTGCCTGGTTGCCGGAACCTCATCAGATGACGGATCCGGTTAGCGGCAAGGGTGATTGTCTGATCAGAACGGTATGTCGTCGTCGAAGTCACTGCTGGCAGAGCTCGTGGCTGCCGACGCCTGTGGCTTCGCTTGCTGAGCAGCCTGCCCACCGCCATTGCCACCCTGGCCACCACCTTCACCGGCACGGTTGATGCGCCATGCCTGCAGATTGGTGAAATACTTGCCATTCCACTCGCGCCCCCGAAGATCGAACTCGACCTCGATCTCGTCGCCTTCGGAGTAATCATCGACCAGTGAGCACTTGTCCTGCACCAGCTGGAATTTCACCATCTGCGGATACTGCCCATCTGCCACCTCGATGACAAACTCGCGCGCCTGAAACGAAGCGCTCTTCTGCTCCGCGTCGAAAATCTTTACAACTTTGCCTTCGGCCTTGTAGCCCATGGATGCCTTCTCGATTGAATCGTGTATGAATGGTTGCCGCCGGCAGCCTAGCTGCGGGCAGCTGGAATGACAGGCGTATCGTGCTTGACGTCGGCATTCTGCGCACGATGGCGCAGCGCATGGTCTACCAGCACCAGCGCCAACATGGCTTCGGCGATGGGGGTTGCACGAATTCCCACGCAAGGGTCGTGTCGCCCGGTCGTGATCACTTCAATGTCATTACCGTGGATGTCCACACTTCTGCCCGGCAGGCGCAGACTGGAAGTCGGCTTCAATGCCAGGGCCGCCGTGATGCTCTGCCCCGAGGAAATGCCACCGAGCACCCCGCCAGCCTCATTGGACAGAAAGCCCTGGCTGGTGATCTCGTCCCGGTGTTCGGAACCGCGCTGAGACACCGAGGCAAACCCCGCCCCGATCTCGACACCCTTGACCGCATTGATGCTCATCAGGCCATGTGCGATATCGGCATCCAGGCGATCGAACACCGGTTCGCCCCAGCCAACCGGGACATTGTCAGCCTGGACATTGACCTTGGCACCGATGGAATCCCCGTCCTTGCTCAGCTTCTGCATATAGGCTTCCAGCTCGGGCACCTGCGCCGCATTGGGCCAGAAGAAGGGATTGTTCCCCACCTCGTCCCAGTCGAAACCGGACCGGTCCAGTTCGATGGGCCCCAGTTGCGACAGATAGCCACGGATCTTCACGCCTCCCAGAGACGGCTGCGCCAGTGCAATCTTGGCAACCGAACCGGCAGCCACGCGCATCGCCGTTTCGCGAGCCGAGGATCGTCCGCCACCGCGATAATCGCGAAACCCGTACTTGTGCTGATAGGTGTAGTCGGCGTGCGCCGGCCGGAACTGCGCCTTGATCTTGTCATAGTCACGCGAGCGCTGATCCGTGTTGCGAATCAGCAGACCGATGGGCGTACCCGTGGTCTTGCCCTCGAACACGCCAGAGAGTATCTCCACCTCATCAGCTTCCCGACGCTGTGTGGTATAGCGACTGGTGCCCGGCTTGCGCCGGTCCAGATCTCGCTGCAGATCACTGCTGGACAACGGCAAGCCCGGAGGGCAACCGTCCACGATACAACCCAATGCGGGGCCATGACTCTCACCAAAGGTTGAGACGGTGAAGAGCTTGCCAAAAGTATTACCTGCCATGAGCGAGAGTATACCGCGCTAACTGACCCGCTCAACGTCCTGTACGTTCCGGAGCTGACGAATCTTGTCCATGATGGTGGTCAGTTCCGACGTATTGGCAATATGTACCCCGATCTTCATGTCGGCAGTCTGTGAGGATTGATCGCTGAGGGTGTTGACGGACACCACATCCACGTTCAATGCCGAGAGCACAGTGGATACGTCACGCAACAGGCCGTGGCGGTCGTAGGCGGTGATATGTATATCGACATGATAGCGACTGGCCTCGTCATCTCCCCACTCCACATCGATCAGTCGTTCACGCTCCGATTCGCGCAGACTCAGGATATTGGCGCAATCGGCGCGGTGAATGGTCACACCCTTGCCGCGGGTGATGAAACCGATGATGCTGTCGGGTGGTACCGGTTGACAGCATGGTGCGATCTGAGTCAGCAGATTGCCCACGCCGCGCACGTGAATGGCCCCGGAGGCAGGATCCAGAGCCCTGGGTTGCCGACTGACCGGCTCCAGCGGACGTTCGACCGGTACGGCCAGATGATCGATGGCGCCGACAATCTGCGCCACCGTGACATCATTGCGACCGATCGCCACGAACAGATCGTTCTGCTTGTCGAACTTCAGCCGCTTGACCAGCGTATCGATGGATAGCGAACTGGCCTTGTAGCGCTTCAGCTCACGATCCAGTATGGCTCGCCCTTCTGCCAGCTGCTGGTCATGGTCCTGTTGATTGAACCAGGCGCGCACCTTGCTGCGAGCACGGCTGCTGTTGATATAGCCCAAAGACCGGTTCAACCAGTCACGACTCGGCGCCGGTTCGCGGGTGGTCAGGATTTCCACCTGATCGCCATTGGTCAGAGCATAGGTCAGGGGCACGATACGTCCATTGACCTTTGCACCGCGACAGCGATGACCGATCTCGGAATGGATATGATAGGCAAAATCCAGCGGTGTTGCTCCCCGGCTCAGGTCGATGACCTCCCCCTTGGGCGTGAACACATAGACGCGCTGCGAGTCCATCTGCTGCGAAAAGCCTTCAACCAGGAATTCATCCTCGCTGTCATCGAGCAACTGCCGCAGCGCATTGATGCCTTTCTGCAGGTTCAGATCAACCGGCGCCCCTTCCTTGTAGGCCCAATGCGCTGCAACGCCGTTTTCGGCATCGTCATCCATCGCCCGCGTCCGTATCTGTATCTCGACCGGCTTGCCGCGCGGACCGATGACCGCAGTATGCAGTGAGCGATAACCATTGCCCTTAGGGTTGGCAATGTAGTCGTCGAACTCACGGCTGATCGGTTGCCAGATGCTGTGGGCGACACCCAGCACGCTGTAACACTGCTGCACATCGTCAACCAGCACACGTACCGCCCTGACGTCGAACAGATCGGAAAAGCCGATGTGCTTGTCTCGCATCTTCTTCCAGATGCTGTAGATGTGCTTGGGCCTGCCAAAGACCGAGGCCCCCTTGATACCGTGACTCTCGACGCGATGTGACAGGTCGGCAACAAAATCCTTGATATAGACTTCCCGTGCCGCGCGGTTCTCTTCCAGGGCCTTGGCGATGCGCTTGTAGGCATCGGGCTCCACGATACGAAACGCGACGTCTTCCAGCTCCCACTTCAACTGGCCCAGACCCAGGCGATTGGCCAGAGGTGTGTAGATGCTCAGTGTTTCCTGGGCCACCTGATAACTCACTTCAGGCCTGCCGGACTTGACCAGCAGGTACAGGCGCTGCGTACGGTAGGCGAGCTTGACCAGCACGACGCGTACGTCTGCGACCATGGTCAGCACCATGCGACGCAATGTCTCGGCCTGATCTCCCGAACCGTAGGCATCGTTGATGGTCAGTTCATTCAACCAGCGCACGCTGTCGGTCAACTGCGCGATCTCCTGACCGTAATGCTCTCGTATGAAATCTATCGAATGGTGCCTGGCAGACACATCAGTGCCGAACAGAGCCGAGACCAGGATGGGCACATCGGCGCGCATGTGCTTGAGCTGGGCCGCCACGTGTATCGGGTCCGGGTAGCAGCTCTTGAGCCCGCACAGTTCCCAGGCATGCTCCACAGCGCGCCTGATCACCAGGGCCTGATTGCGCGTACAGTTCTCGGCCAGATACTCCTTCGTGGACTCAAGTGTTGCAAACGCGCTCTCGTCCGACGTGAAGGCATGCTTCATGTCCAGTTACCTCGACGTACATCAGCGAGGCTGGCCATTGGCTCAGCCTCTGCAACCGCCGTCAGTTGGTATGGCGCAGCGCCACGATGGGAGGTGTGTACAACACCCGCCGTGTAGCCAGATAGCCGGCAGTGGCAATACCAACTGCCCCGCCAGATACTCCGATAATCCATAACCAGACGTTCAGTTGAAACGGAAGTTCGAACACAAACCGACTCAGGGACCACGCAATGATGGTAGCGAACAAGGCGGCCAACAGGCCCGCGATGGCACCCAGGATGGCAAATTCGGCTACCACAGCCTCACGCAACTGCCGATGTGAAGCACCCAGAGCACGCAGCAGAGCGGACTCGCGAATACGTTCCCCCTGACTACTTTGCACAGCTGCCAACAACACGCAGAACCCGGCCAGCAATGTGAACAGGAAGACATATTCTACCGCTAAAGAGGCCCGATCCATCAAAGACTTGACTCGCGTGATGATTGCACCAACATCGAGCGTGGCAATGCCCGGAAACTGACGCACCCAATCGGTGGTGGTGGCCACGAAATCGCCATCGATATGGAAGCTGGTGACATAGGTAGCCGGCATGCCCTGGAGCATTGCCGGAGAGGCGACGGCAAAGAAATTTACCTGGAACGACTCCCAATCCACTTCGCGCCAGTTGGCTATCGTGGCGGTTGTCTCGACCCCTGCACTCTTGAAGGTCAGCGTATCGCCGATGGCATAACCGCGTTCTTCGGCCCATTCCTGCTCGATCGACAGCAAGGGAGGCGCGCTGCCATCGCTTGCCCACCATTCGCCGGCAACCACCTTGTTCTCCTGCGGCAGCGTATTGGACCAGGACAGATTGTATTCACGCCGTGCCCGGCGTTCGTCGCCCTCATCGGACGTTTCATCGAGCACCGGCTCACCGTTGTGCGCAACCAGACGCGCACGAACCATCGGGTGAATACCGGTCGTCTCGATTCCCTCGGACTCCAGCTCGGCTGCCAGGCCCTCGACCTGATCGGCCTGAATGTTGAGAACGAAGACATTGGGTGCATCAGCCGGCAGGTCCTGTTCCCAGGCAGAGAGAAGATCCACTCGCACGATGGCAATCAGCAGCAAGGCCATGATACCCATGGCAAATGCGGCCAACTGCACGATGCTGCTGGCCGAGCGCCGCTGCAAGCCGGCCGTGCTGAGTCGAAAACGCGGACCGGCCAAGACTCTGACCGAGCGGATCATGAAGCGTCCGGCAAAGGCAAAGAGGCAAAGCATGGCAACCACCCCCAGAACCACAATGGCGCTGAGCAGGAAATCGCGCGACAGCAGCAACACCACCAGAAAGGTGGCAAGTAGCCCCAGCAGTCCGGTCACGACGGTGCTCGTGTTCATGCCACTGTAGTCTCGCTGCAGTACCCGCATGACATTGACGCGACCTGCCTGGATGATCGGCAGCAAGCCGAAACCCGCCAGCGCGATAAAGGCTGTCAGGGTGCCGATCAGCGGTGGCATGAATCCGGGTGCCGGCAGGTCCAGACCGAACCAGCCCTGCAGCAGATTCGCTAGGATCAGCTGGGCAAACCAGCCGACGGCAATGCCGATCGCGGAGGCAACCAGTGCGATCAGAGCCAGTCGCGTACACAGCCAGACAATGACTTCCGAGCGCGTGGCACCCAGTGTTCGCATGACCGCACTGGCATCGGCCTGACGCAGCGCGAAGTGACGCACGGCGAGCGCAATGGCGGCGCCTGCCAGCAACACGGTAACCACCGAGGCCAACCCCAGAAAACGCTGCGCCCGATCAAGCGCCCGCTTCATCTGCGGGCTGCCATCGCGAACGCCCTGAACACGAACCTCGCTCGTGTAATCGGCTTCCAGCTGGTCACGCGCCTGCTCGACCGCAGCGGGTTCTCCAGCCATGAGCAGGGTATAGCGGGCGCGGCTGCCTTCCACCAGCAGACCCGCCGACTCGAGATCCTGCAGATTGATCATGACGCGTGGCGCGAACTCGAAGGCATTCTCGCCACGATCCGGCTCGTACAGCAGGACCTTGTCGACCGTGAAATCAGCCATGCCCAGCGTCAGCGTATCACCGGGCTCCAGTGCCAGGGCAGCCCTCAACTGACTGTCGACCCAGACGGTTCCCGGTTCCGGCACGCCCCGCTCCTGCGGCAGGACCGTTGCCGGATCAGCGATACTGGCCAGCTGCAAGCGACCGCGCAAGGGATAACCCTCGGAGACCGCCTTCATGGCAACCAGCTGGGATTCGTTGCGTTCG
Source organism: uncultured Granulosicoccus sp. (assembly GCA_947492525.1). Taxonomy (GTDB): domain Bacteria; phylum Pseudomonadota; class Gammaproteobacteria; order Granulosicoccales; family Granulosicoccaceae; genus Granulosicoccus. The sequence continues at coordinate 56,620 of CANLNQ010000024.1, read as the reverse complement.
TTGATCACCACACTGGGGAAACGCACATGTTGCGAGGTCTGCAGACCACTCTGCGCCACATCGGCAAGTAATTGTTCGGGCAGTGGAAAACCCGATGTGGCGATCAGATCAGCGGCCAGTACATCACTGGCCTGTCGCTCCACGGCCCGTCCGATGCGATCAGTGAAGAAGCCGACGGCGGTCACCGAAGCGACTGCGATCAACAGCGCCAGAGCCAGTACCCGCAATTCACCAGCGCGCAGATCCCGCCCCAGCGAGCGCAATGCAAACCGGAACTGACGCCACCAGCCAGCGGCCGGTCGCACCGCCTGCGGTGCAGCGTTGTTCGAGGCGTCTATCGATGTAGCGATACTCACAAGGCTTCCAACCTGCCATTACCCATACGCAGAATACGGTCGCAACGCGCAGCCAGATTGTCGTCATGCGTGACCAAAACCACCGCCGCACCCTGCTGGCGGGTCAGGGAGAACATCAGTTCGATGACCTTGCCGCCGGTTTCACTGTCCAGGTTGCCCGTGGGTTCATCGGCGAACAGCAGAGCCGGTTCCGAGACGAAGGCACGCGCCAGCGCCACACGCTGCTGCTCACCACCGGACAGCTGCAAGGGCTGATGACCGGAACGATGTTGCAGCCCGACCTTTTCGAGCATGGCGCGGGCTCGATCAGCCGCATCAGCCTCTCCCGTCAATTCCAGTGGCAACATGACATTCTCGAGGGCTGTCAGTCCCGGCAGCAACTGGAAGCTCTGGAATACAAAGCCGACCTGACCGGCTCGCAGGCGTGCTCGCGCATCTTCATCCATGGACGACAAGGGCTGGTGCAGCAATTCCACCTGTCCTTCACTGGGTGTATCCAGACCCGCCAGTATGCCCAGCAGCGTCGACTTGCCGGATCCGGACGGGCCCACGATGGCAACCGCTTCACCCGAGTGTACCTCGATGTCCAACTGGTGCAGGATAGTAAGTTCACCCTCGGGGCCACTGACACGCTTGGCGATCTGGGTTCCGCTGAGTACAGCTTCCGGGTTTGCGGACGCAGCATTACTGGCGCCTGCGGCACTATTGATGCCTGCGGGAGTCGGACTGTTCATGCGCTCTCACTCGAGGTGATTGCCGGCAGAACTTCATGCCAGCGTTGAAACGCGGATAATGGGGATAGTTTCAGGATGCTCAAGTTATGAAAATGATTGCACTGCTTCGAACCACGCTCCTGCTGGGGGCCTTTCTCGCCGCATTCTCGGTGCGCGCCGATACCTACACTGTCCTGGTCATGGGGGACAGCATCGGCGCAGCCTACGGCTTGCCGGAAGAGGATGGCTGGGTGCATCTGGCTGAACAGACCCTGGTCGAGGAAGGGCTCGACGTGCAGATCGTCAACGCCAGCATCAGCGGTGACACCACGGCCGGAGGCCTGCGCCGCCTGCCAGACGCCATGGAACGTTTCGAACCCGATCTGCTGGTGATAGAGCTGGGGGGCAACGATGGTCTGCGCGGCTATCAGCCAGCCACCATGCAGGCCAATCTGGAAGGCATGGCGAAGATTGCGCAAGACGGCGGCGCCGATGTGCTGATTGCCGGCATGATGATTCCCAGCAACTACGGGCCGGCCTATCGAAAGATGTTCTCAGAGGCGTTTGGCAAGGCGGCGGAGAACTCGGACAGCACCCTGTTGCCCTTTCTACTGGAACCTATCGCTACGGAAAGAGACTATTTCCAGGCAGATGGCATCCACCCATCCGCCGATGCACAGCCACTGATCATGGAGCACGTGCTGCCATTGATCAGGAATTTCATTACAGGAAACAGTTGATATGCCAGCCAGACGCAAATTCGAATTCCAGGGCTCTCAGGGCAGCGCTCTGGCAGGCTTGCTGGAAACCCCTGATCAGGCACCCATTGCCACGGCCCTGTTTGCGCATTGTTTCACCTGTGGCAAGGACATCGCGGCAGCCTCGCGCATCTCCCGGGCTCTGGTGAAGCGCGGCTATGCAGTCATGCGTTTCGATTTCACCGGTCTTGGCAACAGCGATGGCGACTTTTCCAATACCAATTTCTCCTCCAATGTGCAGGACCTGATCGCCGCTGCCAATCATCTGCGCGAGGAAGGCATGCCTCCATCGCTGCTGATCGGGCATAGCCTGGGAGGCACCGCCGTACTCTCGGCTGCACACGAGATTCCCGAGTGCAAGGGGGTCGCAACCATCGGCTCTCCCGGCGATGCACGCCATGTCTCTGCACAATTTGCCTGTGATCTGGACACGATAGAGCGCGATGGCGAAGCCCGGGTGAGTCTGGCGGGACGTCAGTTCACCATCCGCAAACAGTTTCTCGATGACATCAACCAGACTTCGGAAGCGCATATTGCCCAGCTCAAGGCGGCGCTGCTGATCATGCATTCCCCGGTTGATGCCACGGTGAACATTGCCGAAGCCGAGCGTATCTACAAGGCTGCACGTCACCCCAAGAGCTTCATCAGTCTGGACAAGGCCGATCATCTGCTGACCCGTGCAGAGGATGCAGAATACGTGGCAGACATGATCGCAGCCTGGGCTCTGCGCCAGGTTCGTGTTGCCAGTGATGCAAACGCCAGTGCCCGCCCCGGCATCAGCAAGGGCGAAGTCGGCATCAGTGAACGCAATCGCAAGTTCATGCTCGATGTCTATAGCGATGATCATCAGTGGATAGCGGACGAACCCTCGTCAGTCGGTGGTAACAATGCAGGCCCGGATCCTTACGAACATCTGCTGGCATCGGTTGGTACCTGCACCGCCATGACCATCAGAATGTATGCCGCCCGCAAGAAATGGCCCCTGGACAACGTCGACGTGACACTGCGACACAGTCGGGAGCATCTAAAGGATTGCGAAGGCTGTGAAGACAAGCCCATGCAGATCGATGTCATCGATCGCGATATCGTGCTGCACGGCGATCTCGACGAGGATCAACGCGCACGCCTGATGGCGATCGCGGACAAGTGCCCTGTGCATCGCACCCTGACGCACAATCTGTCCATCAAGACGCGAGAAGTGCCGGCCTGAGCCGGCACACAGCCAGGCCGCTCAGGTCTTGCCGTAGAGGCGCTCTTCCAGCGACTTGCCACGACTCATCAGCCGGTATTTCCAATGCCGGTCGTTCAGCAATTGCATCAATGACAGACTGGCACGCATATCATCATCTGCCTGAATGAGGTAGTCACCCTGGGCACCACGGCTCAACTGCTGGATTCCGGGCAGACTGGCCGCCGCTTCCATGAATTCACTCTCGGCGACGTCTGCCAGACGCAAGGTGATGATGGCCTGTGAGGCGTCGTCGAGCACTGGCCCCACACTGACCAGTCGCCCCTTCTCCAGATAGACCACCGTGCTGCACAATCGCTCCAGTTCGTCCAGATTGTGCGAGCTGACCAGAAACGTCGTGGTGGCCGACTGCTGGCGAATGAGATCACGAATCATCCTGGCATTGGGTGGATCGATTCCAGCGGTTGGCTCGTCAAGCAATACCAGCTCCGGAGAACCCAAAAGCGCCTGAGCGATGGCGATACGCTTGCGCATGCCGTGGCTCAGATCAGCCGGCCGAGTATTCATGGAATCGCGCAGATCCACGGTCTCCAGTACGCGCTGTACTTCGCGTCGTGCAAGCTTGTCCGACATGCCCTGCAACCGAGCCAGAAATCTCAACTGACGCCCTACGCTCAGGCGCGGATCGAGCAAGGCATCCTGCGGCAGCGCCGCCAGCCTCCCACTCAGGGCAGACGCACCGGGTGACTCCCCCAGAACCTTGATCTGCCCGTCGCTTTTGCCGATGAACCCACAAATCAGGCTGATCAGCGTGGTCTTTCCAGCGCCATTCGGACCTACCAGCGCGATCGGGTCACCGGCGGTCAGCTCAAGGGTTACCCCATTCAGAGCGGATGCGCTTCCATAGCGTTTGCCCAGCTGCTGACATTCAACCAAGATTTCTGACATGTTTCGCCGATTCACAAGGAGACTAAGTTTTTAAGTGCAACTGCCGATTCTCTACCCATGGTACTTCACACCGATAGATGGGCAGATGTCTCTGAATGAGCCAAGTGCGCCCTGTCACTTCAACTGGTTCGTCGGATGACAACGATATATCAATGGTGCAGGAAAAGCTTGTCGCTGCGGATCAGAGGCAAGCTCATCTTCAGCTTCAGCATGGCAATGATCGTTCTGCTTTCAGCGCTGGGCACCATAACCTATTTCACATTCAAGGACACCATCAGCTCCAGCAAGAAACGCATTGCCGAACTGACCCTGCAGAATCATATCCTCGGCTTTCACGACCTTGTTGAAGAACTTCAGCACAATGTCAGTGAAACCCTGTTCGCGGCGGATATCGGATTTTCCAACAACTCGGTGACGGAGCTTGTCGAGACACTGGGGGCACGAACCGATGCCGACCCGTTTCTGAAGGATATGGTTCTGGTCAAGGCTGATCAGATCATCTACCCGTCAGAGAATGCCGACACCAGGCAGTTGCAGGAAAAGCTGACGGTCACGCCGGAAAAACTCAAGCACGGCCTGCTGATGTCGGCCAATACGGTCTGGATCCATTACCCCTTGTCTGAGGCTGTAGGCCCTGATATGGCGGCCTTCTTCAGCCTCGATCAGCACACGGTATGGGAAACGATCCTGCACGAAAACGAACGCGAACCCGGTACTCTGTTTTTCGTGACCAGCGACTCTGAAGTGATCATGTCGCACCCGGAGTCGGCTGATCATTATCACGACGTAGGAGAAACTGCCACTCGGGATCGCCATCGATCAGCCAGTCATCATGATGATGACACCGGTCACGATGATCAGCATTCCGGCCACGATAGCGACAACTCGCATGACGATGGTGAGCATCATGACGAACACGGGCACGAGGCTGACGATACCCATGCCGCCGACGAGCACGATGACGAACACAGGCACGAGGCTGCCGATACCCATGCCGCCGACGAGCACGGTGACGAACACGGGCAAGAGGCTGCCGATACCCATGCCGCGTCCGATGTTCATCTGGACAGTTCCCTGCTCCAACTCGCTGCCGATGATGAGCAGCTGATGACCCTCAGCCGACTCGTGGGTAGCCGTAACAACGAACTCACGCGCGTTGACCACAACTATATTGTCGGTGATGAATTGGGACTGCTCGACTGGCATGTGTTTTCTCTGATTCCGGAGAGCCTGTTCGTGGCCGATCTGATCACGCTCAGAAATCGCATCATCACGGCAACTGCGCTGACCTTCTGGATATCACTGTGGATCGTGCTGATCGTGGCACACCGGATTTCGAAGCCACTGGTTTCGCTATCGGCGGCGACGCGCGACATACAGTTGCACAACTATTCCACGCCATTGCAATTCGGGCGACGTCGCGATGAGATCGGCGATCTGGCCAGCAGTTTCGAAACCATGCGGCAGGATATCGAACAACTCATCTACAACGACACCCTGACGGGTGTATTCAATCGTCGCTACCTGCTGAAGATGCTCAATCTGCAGGTTGCGGAGGCCATGCAGTCGAACCAGACGATCTCTTTCATCATGATCGACCTGGATTGCTTCAAGGCCATCAACGACACCCACGGACACATGGCCGGTGACGCCATGCTCAAGGCATCAGCCACAACGATTGCTTCGGTGGTAGGCGATATCGGCATTCTGGCCCGCTATGGTGGTGAAGAATTCTGTGCACTCCTGCCGGGTGTTACAGCACTGCAGGCGCAGGAAGTGGCAGAACGCATTCGCGTGGCCATGCAGGCATTGGTCGTCGACTTCGATGATCAGGCCCTGTCGGTCACCTGCAGCCAGGGCATCGCGGATATCGACAGCATCGCCAACGCCCGTCAGATGAAATGGGCTCAGGTCGTCAACCTGCTCATCACGCATGCTGACCTGGCCCTGTATCACGCCAAGGACAGCGGCAGAAATCGCAGCGTGATCATATCGCCTGATCTGCTGATCGACAAGGCCGCCTGAATCGGGTGATCAGTGCATCGGCGCCATCTGCCTGAGACGGCCGATCGGACGGATCTACAGGTCGCGACGCCACATGAGACTGCCGCCGATCAGCAATAACACAACCGTGTGCAGTATCGGAATGAGCGCATAGTCGAGCGTCTGCCAGTCTGACAGTCGCAACAACTGGCTGACCTGTGAGCCTGGCAGCACCCAGTCGAGCAGCGCCAGCGGTCCGAACCGTGCCTGCAGATAACTCACCAGTAGCGAGACACTCAGCCAGATCACCATGGCATACAGGGTGGCCTGCCGAGCGGATCGGGCCATGACCGAGACCCAGGCCATCAGGGCGATATAGGGCAGCACCAACAGAGTCAGATTGACCAGAATCACGGGCGCTCGCCCCAGTGAGGCGGCCAGATACTCGCCAGAATTGCCCGCGATCACCATCAGCACCGTGCCCAGGGTGACCAGAATCAACAGCGTCATGATCACGCACTGACCCAGAAAGCGACCGAAGAAGATCTCGAGCCGCGAACAACGCAGCACCAGATACCGCAAGGTGCCACGGCTGCGATCGGACGCGGTCTGATCGGCCGACGTCAGCAGCGCCATCAAGGGCAACAGATACAGACTGACGACCCAGTAGACAGCCAGCTCCGGTGCGGGCCAGGCCTGCCAGGCACTCAGACCCAGACGCGGCAGCAACAACTCGCTCAGCCCGGACTCATTGGCACCAACGAAAAACGCCGATGCCGGCAATATTCCGTAGTTCAGCACACCGGCCCAGATCAGGGCAAAACCCAGCAGTGAGAACAGCCCGCGATGTGTTGACAGCAATCGCAGTATCTCGTCCTGGGCCAGTGCAATCATTCTCATGTCAGGCTTTTCCGTCAGTTCAGACAGGTGTCAGGCTACGCCTTTGACTCAGACTTCAGGCCGCATATGCGGGAACAAGACCACATCACGGATACTGGGCGAACCGGTCAACAGCATGACCAGGCGATCGATGCCGATACCCTGCCCGGCCGTCGGCGGCATGCCGTACTCCAACGCACGCACGTAGTCGGCATCGTAGTGCATCGCCTCTTCGTCACCGGCATCCTTGTCAGCCACTTGCGACTTGAAGCGTTCTGCCTGATCTTCCGCATCGTTCAGCTCCGAGAAGCCGTTGGCGATCTCTCGCCCGCCGATGAACAACTCGAAGCGGTCGGTCACGAAGGGATCCTCATCGTTGCGACGCGACAGCGGTGAGACTTCCATCGGGTAGAGCGTGATGAAGGTCGGGTCCATCAGATTCTCTTCCACCGTGGCTTCGAAGATCTCTGTCTGTACCTTGCCCAGTCCCCAGTTCGGCTTGACATCGATGTGCAGGGATTTCGCCAGAGCCGTGGCACTTTCCATGTCCTGCAACTGCTCGGCCGTGACGTCCGGGTTATGCGCCAGAATGGAGTCGAACAGGCTCATGCGCGCAAAGGGCTTTTCGAAATCGAATGTCTGCTCGCCGGTTTCCGACGGAATCTGCAAATTGCCGATCACATCGCTGGCCAGCCCGCGGAACAGCACTTCGGTCATGTCCATCAGATCGATGTAATCAGCGTAGGCCTGATAGAACTCGATCATGGTGAATTCCGGGTTGTGCCGGGTACTCAGGCCTTCATTGCGGAAGTTGCGATTGATTTCGAAGACACGGTCGAAACCGCCCACCACCAGACGCTTCAAATACAACTCTGGTGCTATTCGCAGATACAGCTCCATATCCAGCGCGTTGTGATGAGTCACGAACGGCTTGGCGGCAGCGCCACCGGGAATCACGTGCATCATTGGTGTTTCCACTTCCAGATAATCACGCTCGAGGAAGAAGTTGCGCACATAGGCAATGATGGCCGAGCGCAGACGAAAGGTGCGGCGCGTCTCTTCACTGGTCATCAGATCGACGTAACGCTGTCGATAGCGGGTTTCCATGTTCGACAGACCATGAAATTTCTCGGGCAATGGCCGCAGCGATTTGGTCAGCAGCTGAAACTCCTGCACCTTGATGGACAGTTCGCCGGTCTTGGTGATGAACAGCAGGCCACTGACGCCCAGAATGTCACCCAAGTCCAGGTGCTTGAATTGCTCATACAGCTCCTCGCCCAGCGTTCCCTGATGGAAGAACATCTGGATGGAGCCACTGACATCCTGCAGATCGGCAAAACTGGCCTTGCCCATGATGCGCTGTGACATCATGCGCCCGGCAACCTTGACGCTGACAGCCTCTTCCGCCAGCGCACCCTTTTCCTTTTCGCCGTGCTCGGCCAGCAGCTGCGCCGCCTTGTGGGACGGTCGGAAGGTATTGGGAAAGGCATTGCCAGTGCCGCGCTGTTCAGTCAGCTTCGCGCGTCGCTGCTGAATCAGCTGGTTGTCATCATCACTCATGATCGGGTCCGCAAAATCGTGTTGTGTCACTCTGACAGACAGAGGCTGTCAGGTCTGTAGTAAATGGAGGGTTGGAGCTTGCCCGGGACCATCATGACTCCGCTGTTTCATGATGAACCCGAACCTTGAGCGTGCAGAGCGCTGGTCAGAATCGATCATGAGAGAGCAACAGACTCATGATCGACCTGTGGTCTATAGCCCGGCTTTCAGGCTTTCGGTCAGAAACGGGGTGATATCGCCATCGAGCACTGCCTGGGTATTACTGGTTTCCAGACTGGTGCGAAGATCCTTGATGCGCGACTGATCGAGCACATAGGAGCGGATCTGACTGCCCCAACCGATATCCGACTTGCCCTCTTCCACCTGCTGCTGATCGCCCTGGCGTCGCTGCAACTCGGCTTCATACAGCTTGGATTTGAGCTGCTTCATGGCCGTGGCCTTGTTCTTGTGCTGCGAACGATCGTTCTGGCACTGCACCACGATCCCGCTGGGTTCATGCGTGATACGCACCGCCGATTCGGTTCGGTTGACGTGCTGACCACCAGCGCCACTGGCACGATAGACATCGATTCGCAGATCTGCCGGGTTGATATCAATATCGATGTTGTCATCCACTTCCGGGGAGACAAATACCGCGGCAAAAGAGGTGTGACGGCGGCTACCGGAATCGAAAGGGCTCTTTCTGACCAGGCGATGTACACCGGTTTCGGTGCGCAGCCAGCCAAAGGCGTGATCGCCTTCGAAACGGATCGTTGCCGACTTGATACCGGCCACATCGCCGGGCGAGGCTTCGATCAGCTCGGTCTTGAACCCCTGACTCTCTCCCCAGCGCAGGTACATTCGCAGCAGCATCTCGGCCCAATCCTGAGCCTCGGTACCACCACTGCCCGACTGGATATCCAGAAACGCCGGCGAGGCATCGGCATCACCCGAGAACATGCGACGGAACTCGAGTTTGGCAACCCGTTCTTCCAGACTTGCCAGGTCATCGGCAACCGCCGTGACGGTGTCCTCGTCATCTTCTTCGCGTGCCATCTCCAGCAGATCGCTGGCATCGCCCAGACCGGAGTCCAGCGCTTCGATGACATCGATGGTGTCTTGCAGAGAGGCGCGCCGCTGACCGAGCTTCTGGGCCTTTTCAGGATCGTTCCAGACCGCCGGGTCTTCCAGTTCGCGCAGAACCTCTTCTAGCTCTTCCTTCTTGCCTTCGTAGTCAAAGATACCCCCGGAGGGAGTCGGCACGAAGCCGCAGATCCTCGATGTGAGTGACGTAGGGATTGATTTCGATCATGACAGCAGAAAGTCGGGCTTGCGAATACGACTGCAGAGTTTAACTCAATCCGGACGCTTCCAGATGATGAACGCGTAGCTGCAATTGTTGCCGGTCACGCCAGGTATTGACATCCAGCGAATAAACGACCATCAGCGTGTCACCCTCGTCGGTTTCCAGTCGGCAATTGAAGGCTATGGCATCCAGTGCAGCACCGCCGTCCAGACTCTTCAGAACCAGTTTCAGATGTGCCTGATCCTTGCCGACGGACTGGCGCGCAAGAACGGTGAAGCGATCCGCAAACAGCGGGGCATCGAACTCCTGTCCCCAGGGCATCAGATTCCCCAACAGATGCGCGTTTTCCAGCGTCCTTTCGTCAACGGACAGCGAGCCATCCACCAGAAATTCACGCTCGGGCAGCTTCTCGCCCAGCACCCGGCGCACTTCCTGTTCGAACATGTCCCGAAACGCATCGAAGTAGTCTCGATGCAGCGTCATCCCTGCCGCCATGGCGTGCCCACCGAATTTCTCCAGCATCTCGGGTCGCCGGCTGGCGATCGATTGCAGTACATCGCGCACATGCACACCCTTGATGGAGCGTGCCGACCCCTTGAGCCTGTTCTCACCATCGGCGGTGAAGACGATGCACGGGCGGTGCAGCTTCTCCTTGATGCGGCCAGCCAGTATGCCGATGACTCCCTCGTGCCAATGCTCGTCGAACAGGCAGACGGAGAAGGCACTGGACTGCTGCCACTCATCCAGGTCGTGTGCCTGCAACTGTTCTTCGGCCTCGCGCTTCATGTCGTTCTCGATGGCGCGTCGCCGCTGGTTGAAATCGTTGAGCTCGGTTGCCAGCGTCAAGGCCTCCTTGCCCGATGAGCTCATCAGACAGCGAACGCCTACGGACATGTCCGCCAGGCGACCCGCCGCATTCAGACGGGGGCCGATGCCGAAGCCGATATCCTGGGTTGACATCGCAGTGGCGTCCTTGCCTGCGACCTTCAGCAAGGCGTGCACGCCGGCGCGGGTACGGCCCGCCCGAATACGCCGCAAGCCCTGCTCCACCAGGGTTCTGTTGACCCGGTCGAGCGGCACCACATCGGCCACGGTGCCAACGGCGACCAGATCGAGCAGACTGGCCAGATCGGCAGCGGCGTGGGCATCCGCCTGCTCTCGAAGCCGTGCACGAATGGCCAGCAGGGTGTAGAAGATCACACCAACCCCGGCCAGATTCACCGCCGGAAAGCGCGAGCCAGCCACGTTGGGGTTGACGATGGCAGTCGCCGTTGGCAGAACCTGCGGTGGCAGATGGTGATCGGTGACGACCACGTCGATGCCATGCTGGCTGGCCCGATCAACGCCCTCGACGGAGGCCACGCCATTGTCCACGGTCAGGATCAGGGCTGGCTGGTATTCCCGATGGGCGACATCGACGATGCCGGGTGACAGGCCATAACCGAATTCGAAACGCCCCGGAATCAGGAAATCGAGCGACTCGAAGCCCAGCATCTGCAGCCCCTGCAGCGCCACACTGGTGCTGGTCGCACCATCACAGTCGTAGTCACCCACAATCAGCACTCGCTCGCCACGCTCACGTGCCAGCAGCAACCGCGTCACGGCCGGCTCGATGTCCGGCAGCAGATCCGGCCGCGGCAGATCGGCCAGGCCGAACTGAAGCTCGTCCGGATCGGTAACCCCACGGGCAGCCAGCAGTCGGTGTACCAGCGGGTTCGGGTGCAGCTCGCCTGTCAGCTCGGGCACGATCCGGCGGTTGATCCGCACACGCGTTGCATGCTCCGGGGCACTCACGCTCGTGGTCCGACCACTCGGCGCCAGAGAGCCAAGGCACGTTTTCTCAGACTTGCGAGCACCTGCAGCGACGCGGCACCCCGCCCCGAGCGCTCTGCTTCGCTCGCCGCTCTTGCCTGCCTGAGCAGCGCCTGATCGAGCCGCCCGTGCATGCCGTCTTCATCCAGGATATCCAGCGTCAGATTCTCCCCGGCCTGCAAACGGGTGTGCCAGCAGCTGATCCACTCGTTCACGATACGCTGCCGAGCCTGCTCCACACCGGACTCGTCCCGAGCCAACATCGCATGCTCCAGCCGTCGATCGACCAGCAGCACATCCGCTCCATGATGAACGGGGTCAAATTCGTGCAAGGGTCGACATTCCAGACTCAGATGCCGGCACAACGCCACGGCAAATGGTTCGTCGGCATAGACGTGCAGCGTCTCCCCCCTGGCAGCAGCGCTCGACAGCCCACCGCCTGCCGACTCTGCAAACGTGTTACATGAATCATCAGGCGTGGATACAGCGGCACGCTCGTTCAGCGCAGCGCCACCCCAGAACCAGAGACTGTTGATCGGCATCAGGCCGCTTGACTGACGCTGTGCATTGACCGGATGCGCATGCAGCAGCATCTGCAGCTCCGTCATCAGACGCTTCCAGTCCCCCGTTGCCTCGCCTTCCGGCAGAAAGGCCGAGGCATTGCGTTGTGACAGGAACTCGGGCGGGAATGTGTGCAGCGTACGTCCATCCCGGCCTTGCATGTACCAGTGACAGGCATCGCTGCGCCACAGCTGCAAACCATCCTCGGCGAGAAAGTCGTTCAAGGTGAGCAGCAAGGCATCCGCCTCGTCCCCGGTGATGCCCAGCATCGCAGCGGGCATCAGACTCGCCGTGTCCCGGTCGGCCCGTAAATGAACCGGGTCGGCACAAACCAGAGCCGTTTGCAGCTTTTCGCCGGATTCGTGAACGCCATCGCGTCCCTCGCCCACCAGCAGCTCAGCAACCGGCAAATGCGTGCCGTTCCATTGATTCTGGGCAAGCAGTTTGCAGAAATGTGACTGCCAGGGTTGCAGTGCATTCTCGGTGCTCCACTGCACGGCCGTTGTCGAGGCATCACGCCCGAGACCGGGGGCCAGCAATGTAACGTTGACAGCAGGGCTTGCCATGACTGGGGAACTCTTCAAAGGGGTAACACTCACAATTCAGCAATGTGGCTGTGCAGTCCACACTTGCAGCAGCAGCGAATCAGCCGACCATCATACTCTGGTTGGTCCAGACTCACGATCGTCAACACAACTCTTTCAACCCAACAGGACTATCAAGCACTGATGCAGAATCGCAAGCTGTTGTTAGCGGCATTGGCCCTCTGTGTGGCCGCCTTTTTCTTTTTCGACGTCGGTCGCTTCTTCAGTCTCGACTATCTGAAGAGTGAGCAGGCGTCTCTCGAGGCACTCTACGCGTCACGCCCCTGGCTTGTCATCAGCGTCTTCTTCCTGGCCTATGTCGCCGTCACGGCGCTCTCTCTTCCCGGAGCTGCCATCATGACACTGGCAGCCGGCGCGCTGTTCGGTCTGTTCACCGGCACGCTGATCGCCTCCTTTGCCTCCAGTATCGGTGCGACCCTGGCATTTCTCGTCTCTCGCTACCTGCTCCGCAGCAGCGTCGAAGACAAGTTCGGCGAGAAACTCAAGACCTTCAATCGCAATATCGACAAGGACGGTGCCTTCTACCTCTTCACGGTTCGACTGGTGCCGGTCTTCCCGTTCTTTCTGGTGAATCTGGTCATGGGCCTGACCTCGCTGCGCACGGGCGTTTTCTACATCGTCAGCCAGCTCGGCATGCTCGCTGGCACCATGGTTTTCGTCAACGCAGGTACACAGCTGGCGAAGATCGACAGCCTGGGCGGCATTCTTTCACCGGCCATCATCTTTTCATTTGCCTTGTTAGGCATCTTTCCACTTGTTGCCAAAAAGGTAATCGACATGATCAAGGCAAAGAAGCGTTACGACGGTTACACCCGTCCTGAAAAATTCGATAACGATATCGTCGTACTGGGTGCCGGCTCCGGCGGTCTGGTCACCTCCTATATCGGTGCGGTCGTCAAGGCCAAGGTCACACTGATCGAGAAGGGCGATATGGGTGGTGATTGCCTGAACACGGGTTGCGTGCCGTCCAAGGCGCTGATTCGAAGTGGCAAGTTGATGCACAACATCAACCATAGCGACAAGTACGGCGTGCACAATGCCAGCGGTGAGATCGACTTCCCGCGCACCATGCAACGTATCCATGAAGTCATCGCCAAGATAGCACCACACGATTCGGTCGAGCGCTATACCGAGCTGGGCGTCAATGTCATCAAGGGCGAAGGTCGCATCACCTCCCCCTGGACCGTCGAGGTCAATGGTCAGACCCTGACAACCCGCAATATCGTGGTGGCCACGGGCGGTTCACCGTTTGTGCCTCCCATCCCCGGCCTCGATCAGGTCAACTACCTCACCTCGGAAAACCTGTGGGAGCTCAAGACACAGCCCAAGCGGCTGGTGGTACTTGGTGGCGGCCCCATCGGCAGTGAGCTGACCCAGGCTTTCCGACGTCTGGGCAGCGAAGTCACGCAGGTGGAGCGCGAGGGACAGATCATGGGTCGCGAAGATGCGGACGTGGCAGAAATGGTGCGACAGAGATTCGTCGCCGAAGGCATACAGGTCATGGTCAACACCAATGCGGTCGGTGTCGAGGTCAACGGCGAGGACAAGCAACTGGTCTGCGAACAGGATGGCGAGACCATCAGAATACCGTTCGACGAAATCATCGTGGCGGTCGGCCGCAAGGCCAACACGCAGGGTTTCGGCCTGGAAGAGCTGGGCGTGTCATTGACCGATCGAGGCACCGTGGCAGTCAATGACTACCTGCAGACCGACTTCCCCAATATCTACGCCGTTGGCGACGTCGCAGGCCCTTATCAGTTCACGCATGTCGCCTCTCACCAGGCCTGGTATGCGGCCGTGAACGGGCTGTTCGGCATGTTCAAGAAATTCAGCGTGGACTACCGTGTCATTCCCTGGGCCACATTCACTGACCCGGAAGTGGCTCGCGTCGGCCTGAACGAGACCGATGCCAAGGAGAAGAACATTCCCTACGAGCTGACGACCTATGGGATCGACGATCTGGACCGCGCCATTGCCGATAGCAGCGACTATGGCGTGGTGAAGGTACTGACCAAACCCGGCAAGGACAAGATCCTGGGCGTGACCATCGTTGGCGAACATGCCGGCGATCTGATTGCCGAGTATGTCCTGGCCATGAAGCACGGTCTGGGGCTCAACAAGATCCTGGGCACAATTCATATCTACCCCACCCTGTCAGAATCGAACAAGTACGCGGCCGGTGAATGGAAGCGGGCTCATCAGCCGCACAAGGTGCTTGCATGGGTAGAGAAGTTTCATGCCTGGCGCCGCGGTTGATCGAACATGGATAGCGCCACTCGGAACATCAAGGGTAGCTGTCTGTGTGGCGCGATTCGGCTGAGCATCAATACGTTCGACAGGGATGTCGTCGCTTGCCATTGCCGGCAATGTCGCAAACAGAGCGGGCATTTCGTGGCGGCCACACGTGCAGCCAACACAGATCTGCATATCGAGGGTGAAGAACAGCTTCGCTGGTACAGCGCCACCCCTGAAGCTGAACGCGGTTTCTGTCGGGAGTGTGGGTCGCTGTTGTTCTGGCGGGTCAAGGACAGCGCCCATACCTCCATCATGGCAGGTTGTCTGGATTCACCTACCGGACTGAAGCTGAGTCACCATATCTATGTGGATGACAAGGGTGATTATTATGGGGTGGATGAGGGGTTGGCGAGGTATCCGCAGTCCGACTGAACTGGCCAGAACTGGCCCACTTCCCTGTGTTCGGGAAAAAAGGGTAAGCTGTAAACGCTAATTTCAATCAATGGTTTATAAGGATATGAACCCAGAATGTCCGCGCTGCCGCGCAAACGGCAACGAGGTGGCTCGCCATGGCACCTATTATCGACGCTGTGATGCCCGAGCCATCGACCGGTTTCGCTGCAAGGCCTGCCGCACCACCTTCTCCCGTGCCACCGACACAGCGGCCTTCAGACAGAAGAAACGTCGCATCAATCAACCGCTGATGGCCTTGCTCAGCGCCTGTGTGTCGATGCGCCGGGCGGCTCTATTGTTAAACGTGTCACGCAGTACAGTCAGTCGACGGCTGGCATACCTTGGCGAACAGGCAAGGTTGCAGGAAGAACGCCTGCTGGATAGAGAGGCCTCGGTCAGACAGGTACAACTGGATGATCTGATCACTCTGGAGCACACCAAATGCAAGCCCTTGAGCGTCTGCGTGGTGGTCGACAGCCAGCGCCGCTTGATACAGGGATTCGGGGTGGCGCGTATTCCGGCCAGTGGCAATCTGGCGGCAATCTCCCGCAAGAAGTACGGAACACGCCCCGATGAGAGCCGCAAGATGCGCGAGGAACTGTTTGCCGAGGTGCAGCACCGGATCCATGCGGAAGCCTGTTTCAGCACCGATGGGCATGATCAGTACGCCACGTTGATCCAGCGCCATTTCCCGGAAAGTTCACATACGGTGCACCCGAGTAAACGTGGTTGCGTAACCGGCCAAGGTGAGCTGAAGAAGGTCGGTTTCGACCCCCTGTTCTCGATCAATCACACCCTGGCCATGCTTCGGGCCAACATCAACCGCCTGGTGCGTCGCACCTGGTGCACCACCAAGAAACCCGAGGCATTGGTGCATCATCTGTGGATCTATGTAGCCATCCATAACCGGATGATTCGGCAGAAGCTGGCCAGGCAAAGTCCGGCTACAGAATGACGCTGATGTAGCGGATCAAGCAATAATGCAACTCAGGATATACAGACTGCGTTACTGAACACACTGATCGAGGCCAGTTTTAAGCAAGCCAGAACTGGCCCACTTCACTGTGTTCGGAAAAACAGGGTATGCTGTAAACGCTAATTTCAATCAATGGTTTATAAGGATATGAACCCAGAATGTCCGCGCTGCCGCGCAAACGGCAACGAGGTGGCTCGCCATGGCACCTATTATCGACGCTGTGATGCCCGAGCCATCAACCGGTTTCGCTGCAAGGCCTGCCGCACCACGTTCTCTCGCGCCACTGATACAGCGGCCTTCAGGCAGAAGAAACGTCGCATCAATCAACCACTGATGGCCTTGCTCAGTGCCTGTGTATCGATGCGTCGGGCCGCTCTGCTACTGAATGTGTCTCGCAGTACAGTCAGTCGACGGCTGATGTATCTGGGCGAACAGGCAAGGTTGCAGGAGGCGCGCCTGCTGGATAGAGAGGGCCCGGTCAAACAGGTACAACTGGATGATCTGATCACTCTGGAGCACACCAAATGCAAGCCCTTGAGCGTCTGCGTGGTGGTCGACAGCCAGCGCCGCTTGATACAGGGATTCGGGGTGGCGCGTATTCCGGCCAGTGGCAATCTGGCGGCGATCTCCCGCAAGAAGTACGGAAAACGCCCCGATGAGAGTCGAAAGATGCGCGAGGAGCTGTTTGCCGAGGTGCAGCATCGAATCCATGCAGAGGCCTGTTTCAGCTCCGATGGGCATGATCAGTACGCGACGCTGATCAAGTGCCATTTCCCGGAAAGCTCACATACAGTGCACCCGAGCAAGCGTGGATGCGTGACAGGGCAAGGTGAGCTGAAGAAGATCGGTTTCGATCCTCTGTTCTCGATCAACCACACCCTGGCAATGCTTCGGGCCAACATCAACCGTCTGGTGCGTCGCACCTGGTGCACCACCAAGAAACCCGAGGCATTGGTGCATCATCTGTGGATCTATGTAGCCACCCACAACCGCATGATTCGGCAGAAGCTGGCCAGGCAAAGTCCGGCTACAGAATGACGCTTATGTAGCGGATCAAGCAATAATGCAACTCAGGATATACAGACTGCGTTACTGAACACACTGATCGAGGCCAGTTTTAAGCAAGCCAGTTTGGAATGACAAACAAAAAAAAGGCGCCCTTCACAAGGCGCCCTTTCTCATGCGGCGATCATCCATGATCACCTTCTGTCGGGCTGTTGCCAGCCCTTGTCAGATCACTTTCGCTTGTAAACCCGTACGTAGTCGATTTCCAGAGCCGGGTTGGCAAACTGTGCCAGGTCGTTGGCGTTCGGGAAACGTTCATTGGCGGAGCGTCCCAGGCCACCTGAATTGGTCGGAAAGTTGGTCCAGTTACCGCCCATGGCGAGGTTCAGCATCAGGTAGAGCTCTTCGAAGTCGGCTTCACTGTTGTACATCTCGCTCATCTTCTGACCATCGATGTACCAGACCACCTTGCCTTCGGTCCACTCGACTGCGTAGACATGGTAATCCTGGCTGTAGTCGACACCGGTGTACACCTGACCGCTAGGCTGTGGCTTGATGAAGTTGGCGTCCCCACTGTACGTGGCTGTCACGTTCTTGAAGTAGTGGAAGGAGTTGTAGATATACCAGGGAGCATGTCCCAGATTTTCCATGATGTCGATCTCGGTACGCTGAGTACCTTCCCAGGCTCGGTTCTCGTGGAACAGCCAGAAAGCGGGGAATGTTCCGACATGGCTTGGAATCTTGATGCGGGCTTCGAAGTAGCCGTACTTCTGGCTGAACTTCTCATGCGTGGACAGAGCACCTGACAGGAAGGTCTGCTGCGTGGAGATCTCATCGAGTGAACCGTAGGTCTTCTTGTTGCTGTGGTTCTTCAATGGGTTCTTCGTTGCACGGATGGACAGAGTCGAACCGTCGAACTGGAAGGGGTTGTAGACGGGAACCACTTTTTCCTGGTGCTCGCTGTCCGGGCTCAGTACGTTTACGTAGAACTGGTCTTCACCGTTGATGACACGATACTCGTACCGCTCACCATTGAACTCACCGTCCCAGCGAAGCTGTGAATGCCAGCGGTAGGGGTTCAGAGCCGTACCGTTGAATTCGTCACTGAACACCAGCTCGTAGCCATCCTTCTGGCTCACTTCCGGGTAGCTGTAGGACGCCGGGTCGATCAGGCTCTGCACACTGGCAGCGTTCTGGTCGCCCTGTACCGGGGCGGCAGCCAGGCCTTCACTGCTGACAGGATCGCTCTGGGCTACGCTGGTGCTGGCAGTGCCGGTGACGTTGATCTTCACGGTGTCTGACTGAACGGACTTGTTGCCGCTGCTGTCGATTGCCTTGACGGTCATTGAATGCTCACCAACCCAGAGGTTGCTGCTGCTGAACTGCAGCTCGGCAGTTTCACCGGCGACATTTCCATCAACGGTGACTTCATAGCGTGATGCACCCGATACAGCGTTCCATTCCCACTTGACGCCACCGTTTCCGGTCTCGCTTCCGCGTGGGCTCTGAGGTGCCTGGAAACCACTGCTGGCACTGGCCGTTACCGGTGTTGCAACCGACGAGGATGTGGTGCTTGTCGTCGTAACCGTAGGCGTTGTTTCACCGACAAGATAGCTACGAGACAGTGAAGAGGAATTGAACTGGGCATTAACGATGATCTTGACCGTTGCCGTGCTCGAGGAGTAGTTGCCGTTGGCATCGATTGCGCGAACGCGCATGGAATGATCGCCTGGCCACAGATCCCGGCTGTAGTACTGAGGATCGCGAGTGAGGCCCTTGTAGCTGCCGTCGATGGACACTTCATAGGTAACAGCGCCAGGTACGCTGGCCCACTCCCATTTGACAACGGATTGGGCTATTTCAGTGCCGCGAGGGTCTTGAGGAACGTCGATGGCGAACGCAGGAGCGGACAGGACACCGGACAGGGCTAGTAACAGGCATGACCTAATTACAATCGTCTTACTAGTCATCGTTAATCGTCTAATCTGTCTGAAGTAAATTACATGATCAGTAGCAGGCCGAACCCTGGTGCCCTGAACGTGCGCATCACTTTAATTTTTCTTAGGCCGACGTCACCCCCCGCGAATGAATCCTTTCGCGGTGGTTGACTGACGACACATGGAATGAGCCGGTAGCAAAATTACCCGGGAGGAGCTGGGCAGTTCGGCCGTGGCAAACGTAAACAATCTCAACTGCGAGAAAGTCTAAAGGAAAAGACCCACGAAACCGGCCAATCCTGCCCCCTTATTCGTGAGGATTTGGACATGATTGAGACAGGTAAAACCTGCAAAATGGCCATGCCATAACCTTTGCAACTGTTGCACAAGTGTTATTAGTGACTTTTTGGCAACGATCACGACGGGGCTAAGATGGCGTCAGAACAGGCTTTCACAAAAATTCACAGAATTATAATTCTGGAAATGTCAGAGACATTCTTACCGATTTTCGTGAAATTTTCGTTCAGGAGATCAGTTCAGGCTTGCTCAGATGAAACCCCTGCCCGAAATGTATGCCAATGTCCTGAGCGGCCTGAAGCAGCTGAGGGGACTCGATGAATTCGGCAACTGTGCGCTTGCCCATCGATTTGCTGATATCACTGATTGCCTTGACCAAGGTGAAATCGGTTTTATCTTGCAGAATATCCTTGATCAGCAGCCCGTCGATCTTCAGGAATTCAACCGGCAGCTTGCGCAGATAGGCAAATGAGGAGAGACCGGAACCAAAGTCATCGATACCGAACCGGCAACCCAATGCGGCAAGCTCACCCATGAAGGAGCCGACCTTCGACAGATTGGCGATGGCCGCGGTCTCGGAAATCTCGAAGCACAGCTTGCTGGCTGGCACCCGGCTTTTTTCGATGTAGGCGATCAGCTTGCCGGCAAATTCCGGATCGGTAATGGAGCCTGCGGACAGGTTGATGGACACGTGCCGGATGCTGTCAAGCAGACCGGGGTTCGCAGAGAGCCAGTTGAGGGTCAGCTGAATCGCCCTTTCATCCAGTGTCGATATCAGACCGTAGCGCTCCGCCGTGGGCAGAAAGGCCTTGGGCACAACCAGTTCGCCATCCGGCATCTCGAGGCGCAGCAGCATTTCCAGCCGTAGTCCACTGGCCTGCCGGTAGTCCAGCGCCATGATCTTCTGGCTGGCCAGACGCAGGCGATCAGTCTCCAGCGCCGTGTTGATCTCCTCGACCCAGTGCGTGGACACTTTGCGATTGCTCGCATTGCCTTCGCCATCGCGGTAGACGACCACTCGGTTGCGCCCTTCGTTCTTGGCGATGTAGCAGGCAGAATCGGCCGCCGCAAACAGGGACTGGAGCCCGTCCCAGCGATCATCGACCACCACGAGGCCGACACTGACACCAATGCTGAATCGGTTTTCCTGCCACAGGAACTGGAAATTCTCCACCTCGTGACGAATCTGATTGGCCAGCTTGAGAGCCTCCGGCACACCACACTTATACAAGAGAATGCCGAACTCATCGCCACCGAGTCTGGCCAGGACATCGCTCTTGCGCACCAGTGAGTCGAACAACTGCGTCAACTGTCGCAGCAATTCATCACCGGCCTGATGGCCGCAGGTATCGTTGACGATCTTGAAGGCATCGAGATCGAGAAAGCACAGCGCGTGCGATTTACGGCTCTTTCGTGAGGTACACAGGGCCTCCTTGACCGTCTGTTCGAAGCTGCGACGATTGATCAGCCCTGTCAACGAGTCATGATTGGCGTGGTAGGCCATGGTCTCTGCCTGTCTCACGGTGGCAGTCACATCACAGCCTACCCCGCGGTAGCCCACGAATTCTCTGGCCACATTGAAGACCGGAATGCCGCTGTAGCGCACCGTACGCGAATCTCCGTTGACGCTCCAGCGGAACTCGAAATCGCGAAACGGCTGACAGTCCTTGAGTAAGGCCAGATGTTCGGACCAGTGCGACTCCTCATTGATATTGGCCGGGTGATCCAGCAACTGGACAAGGGTTCTGCCCACGATGTGTTCGCGCGGAATCCCCAGCACCCGCACCAGGCCATCGGAGGCGACGCGAAACGTCAGTCTGGCATCCAGCTCCCAGAAGAAGTCCGCAGCGGCGCTGGCGTAGTGGCGGTATCGCTGCTCGTTGGCGCGGATGCGTTTCAGATCGGCCAACTGACTGTTGATGACATCCGATGACAGTACCTGCCCATCCTTGGGGAGCGCTGCTGCCGCTGTCATGATCGCCACGTCGACGAAGGACAGCAGAATGGCATCGGCGATGCCCCACTGGATGCGCGTGACCTTGGCGATAAGCCGTACCCGGCTGCCTGTCTGCGAGGCCGCGCTGAGGTTGAGCCGATGATCGTCCTGGCTTGTCGCCATGGCCGTGTTGCTTGCCGCAGCACTGGATATGCGCCCGAGTTCACGTGCGTTGAAGATATCGGCAGCGTCCGCGGCTTCCATCAATGCCTGGGCGCTGGGATAACCCAGAACGTGAGCGGCAATATCATTGGCATAGAGCACGCCGTTGCCATCGAGTATGAGGCTGCCCTGAATACCACCGTTCACCAGAGCCTGATAGTCAGGTGTCTGTTGTGAAGGGGGGCCGCCCAACAGCCGGATATCGATACCTCGCACCGTGTTGTCTGCGGCTATCACCGGCGTACGGACGATCACCATGCGCACAGGGCCCGTGTCCCCGATCAGACTGACGGTACTGATACCCGGCTCGGCGGAAAACATGGCCTGGCTATCAAGGGCCATCTGCTCACGGGCGATTTCCCCATCGAAGATATCGAAATCCGTCTTGCCAATGACATCCTCGGGCGCTTGCCGACCGATGCTGCGCGCGAAGGCCATGGAGCAGGCACGATAGACGAGACGCTCATCTTTCAAGGCGACTCGATCACCGGCTTGTCCAGACACTCCGCTGCGACTCAGCATCTGCACGATAGTTCAACACCTGGACAAGTGGGACACACGGGATCAAGGCACCTTCTGTGGCATGCCGACGTTAATTGATTATAGTTTAATTGTCCATTTGCAATTGTTAATCAGACGGGAGTTTTACGCAGTTTTCTCGGTACAGACAACAATAGTTTACAAGTTACGCCGATACTGACCCCCGACTTCGAAAAGCACCTCGGTCAATTGCCCCAGGGAACAGACCTCGACCGCATCCATCAAGGCAGCGAACACATTCTCGCCTGCTATCGCAGTATCACGCACGCGCTGCAGTGCAGCATCGGAGCGGTCTTGATGCGCTGCGTGAAAGGCCTGCAGGCGTGCAATCTGTTCATCCTTTTCTGCATCGGACGAACGCGCCAATTCCACCTTCTGCGGTGCTTCCTCTTCCGGGTTGACAAAGGTATTGACACCCACAATAGGCAGGGAGCCATCGTGTTTTCGATGTTCGTAGAGCATGGACTCATCCTGAATCCTGCCACGCTGATACCCGGTTTCCATGGCGCCCAGCACGCCACCGCGATCCGACAGACGGTCGAATTCGAGCAGCACGGCCTCTTCCACCAGATCGGTCAGCTCATCGATGATGAAGCTTCCCTGGTTCGGATTTTCATTACAAGCCAGTCCCCACTCCCGATTGATGACGAGCTGTATGGCCATGGCACGACGTACCGACTCATCGGTCGGTGTGGTGATGGCCTCGTCATAGGCGTTGGTGTGCAGGGAATTGCAATTGTCGTAGATCGCGATCAAGGCCTGCAGCGTGGTACGGATATCATTGAAGGCCATCTCCTGGGCGTGCAATGAACGTCCGGATGTCTGGATATGATATTTCAGCTTCTGGCTGCGTTCGTTGGCCCCGTAGCGCTCGAGCATGGCAACCGCCCAGATACGCCGTGCCACGCGGCCCATGACGGTGTATTCGGGATCCATGCCGTTGCTGAAGAAGAAGGACAGATTGGGCGCGAAATCGTCAATGGCCATGCCTCTGGCCAGATAGCTCTCGACATAAGTGAATCCGTTTGACAGGGTCAGCGCCAACTGCGTGATCGGATTGGCGCCGGCCTCGGCAATGTGATAGCCCGAGATGGAAACCGAATAGAAGTTGCGCACCTCATTCTCGATGAACCAGGCTTGTATATCAGCCATCATCTTCAGACTGAATTCGGTGGAGAAGATACAGGTATTCTGTCCCTGATCCTCTTTCAGAATGTCTGCCTGCACCGTGCCACGAACCCGCTTGTAGGTCGAGCGCCGAATATTCTGCTGCTCACTCTCATCCGCCGGGCGACCCTTCTCCTCTTCGAAACGGGCCAGTTGCTGACGCACGGCTGTCACGAAGTAGAATGCCAGAATGGTGGGCGCCGGACCATTGATGGTCATGGAAACGGACGTAGCCGGATCGCACAGATCGAAGCCGTCATACAGTACCTGCATGTCCTCCACGGTGGCAACGGACACCCCCGCATTGCCCACCTTGCCGTAGATGTCCGGACGCCTGGCCGGGTCATGGCCATACAAGGTCACCGAATCGAAGGCCGTGGACAGGCGCTTTGCAGGCGCGTGCTCGGACAATGCCTTGAAGCGTCGATTGGTACGCAGCGGTCCGCCCTCGCCGGCAAACATGCGTGTCGGATCCTCGCCACTGCGCTTGAAGGGAAAGACGCCGGCGGTAAACGGAAAATGACCGGGCAGATTGTCTCGCCGCAACCAGGCAAGCAGGTCTCCCTGATCGGAATAACGCGGTAATGCAACCCGGGACACGCGAGTTCCGGACAGGCTGCTGACGAAGGTAGGGGTGCGCACTTCCTGATCTCGTACCTGTGAAACCAGCTCGTCGGATGAATAGGCTTGCGCGATGGCTGGCCAGTCTCGCAGCAACTGGCGAGTGCCGGCATCCAGCTGCCCCTGACGTGCATCGATCAGTGCCTGCAGGGCAGGCTGCTTGTTCTCGCCCAGCATCGTCACGGTGGCATTCAATTGCTGTATCTCGCGCACCAGCCTGGCCTGAGATTCTGTCTGCGCATGATAGCCACGCAGACAGGCTGCGATGTCCGACAGATAGCGTTGTGCCGATGAGGGAATGATCGCGGACTGACGGGTACTGGCACGCACCGCGACTCGAGGCAGCGCCCCTTCACCCATGCTCAGCCCCTGCTCACGCAGCTGCTCGGCCAGGGCCTGATACAAGGCAGTCACGCCATCGTCATTGAAGCGTGCGGCGATGGTGCCGAACACCGGCATGTCGTCCGGGCTTTTATCGAAGGACAGGCGGTTGCGCTGTACCTGCTTTCTGACATCCCGCAGCGCATCATCGCCGCCCTTGCGCTCCAGTTTGTTGATCGCCACGATGTCGGCGAAGTCGAGCATGTCGATCTTCTCCAGCTGACTGGCCGCGCCGAACTCCGGCGTCATGACATACAGCGAGACATCACTGATACCCACGATACCGGCATCTCCCTGACCGATACCGGGGGTTTCCACGATAACCAGATCCACGCCCGCCAGTCGGCAGGCCGCTACCATGTCGTCCAGGGCACCGGGCACCTCGGCAGCCGCAGTACGCGTGGCCAGGGAACGCATGAACAGCCCCTCGTGTTCGATGGAATTCATGCGTATGCGATCACCGAGCAGCGCACCACCCGTCTTGCGACGTGTCGGATCAATGGCCAGCACCGCAACGGACACCGTATCGCGCTGATCCAGACGCAGGCGCCGCACCAGTTCGTCGGTCAGCGAGGATTTTCCCGAGCCCCCGGTACCGGTGATCCCCAGTACCGGGGCTCTGCGTGGCAAGGCGGCTGCGCGAGTGCGTACGGATTCCAGCTCTGCCTTCGACAGCGCCTCATTCTCCAGCGCACTGAGCAGCGTCGCCAGCGGCGCATGCAGGGCCTGACCGAAGCCTTCTGTCTGGCGGTTCAACACGGTGTCGAGCGCTGTGCACGGTGCTCCCCCCCGGTCCTCGGACAGACGCCGGGTGGTCTCGATCATGTGTTCGATCATGCCCTGCAGGCCCATTTTCTGCCCGTCCTGCGGTGAGTAGATGTGAGCAACGCCGTAGTCATGCAACTCGCTGATTTCCTCGGGAACGATGACGCCACCACCGCCGCCGAACACCTGGATATGCGCCGCCCCACGCTCCCGCAGACTGTCGATCATGTATTTGAAGTATTCGACGTGGCCGCCCTGATAGGAACTGATGGCAATGCCCTGTGCATCCTCCTGAATCGCGGCGGTCACGATCTCTGCCACGGAGCGGTTGTGGCCCAGATGCACCACCTCCACACCGGAGGCCTGCAGCATGCGCCGCATGATATTGATGGACGCATCGTGACCATCGAACAGGCTGGCAGCCGTGATGAAGCGCAGCGGCGGTACCGGGTTCTCAGGGACAATGGACAACGCAACGTGGGACATGTCGATACTCCTTCAGCTCGTTCTTCAGCATGCCGTCTCTTGACGTTAACGTCAACGTTAACTTATTCTTCACGGCATGAACACCTCTCCCGATGACCTCGATCCCATGTTCTCCATTGCCGAGCTGGCTCAGGAAATGGACATCACGACACGGACCATCCGTTTCTATGAAGACAAGGGATTGCTGCGCCCGGCCCGCCGCGGCCAGCAACGTATCTATTCACGGGCAGACAGGACTCGCCTGAAGCTGGTCTTGCGCGGCAAGCGCCTCGGCTGGCCACTGGACGACATACGCGAGATGATCGAGCTGTACGACACACCGGATGGCGAGCGCAAGCAGCTGGAAGTGATGCTGCGGAAGCTCTCGCACAGCCGCTCCGTGTTGCAACAGCAGCGCGAAGACATCGAACTGGCGCTGCGCGAGCTCGAGGAAATCGAAGAACGCTGCCATCGTCAGCTACAACAGAACTGAACCCAGGGACAGCCCTATCATGAACACGCCATCTACCGATCCGATTGTCATCGTCGACGCTGCCCGTACACCCATGGGCGGTTTCCAGGGCACGCTCGCCCCGGCCACCTCACCGCAACTGGGCGCCGTGGCCATCCGTGCCGCACTGCAGCGCGCCGGCGTCTCCGGCGAGGATGTGGATGAAGTGATCATGGGTTGCGTGCTGCCCGCAGGCCTCGGCCAGGCACCGGCACGCCAGGCCTCCCTGGGTGCAGGCATTCCGGAGAGTGCAGGCTGCACCACCATCAACAAGATGTGTGGTTCGGGCATGAAGGCGCTGATGTTTGCCCACGACCTGCTGCTTGCCGGTGGCAATGATGTCATGGTCGCCGGCGGTCTGGAGAGCATGAGCAATGCGCCCTACCTCATGCCCAAGGCCCGCAGCGGATTCCGCATGGGCCATGGTGAAGTCAAGGATCACATGTTTCTGGACGGCCTTGAAGATGCGTATGAGCCGGGCAAGCTGATGGGCTGCTTCGCCGAGGCCACAGCCACCCACTATCAGTTCACCCGGGATGCTCAGGATGAATTCGCCATCAGCTCGCTCAAGCGCGCTCAGAACGCCATGCAAAACGGTGTGTTTGCCAGGGAGATCGAAGCGGTGACACTGAAGACCCGCAAGGGTGAAGAGGTGATCAGCGACGATGAACAGCCCCCCAAGGCCAACCTGGAACGCATCCCGTCCCTGCGCCCGGCCTTCAGCAAGGATGGCACCGTCACCGCCGCCAATTCCAGCTCCATTTCCGATGGCGCGGCAGCGCTGGTGCTGATGCGCCAGTCCGAAGCGGAGCGCCGCGGCCTGAGCCCCAGGGCCCGCATTCTGGGTCACGCCACCCATGCACAGGCACCGGCCTGGTTCACGACGGCACCGGTCTACGCCATGCAGAAACTACTGGACAGGCTGGCCATGAAAACGGATGACATCGATCTGTACGAGATCAACGAAGCCTTTGCCGTGGTCACCATGGCTGCCATGCAGGAGATGTCGCTGCCACATGACAAGGTCAACGTCCACGGGGGTGCCTGCGCGCTGGGTCACCCCATTGGAGCCTCGGGCGCTCGCATCCTGGTGACCCTGTTGAATGCGCTGGAGCATCATTCACAGTCGGTCGGCATGGCATCCCTGTGCATAGGTGGCGGTGAAGCCACGGCCGTCGCCATCGAAAGGCTGTCATGATGAAACTCACCGAAGAGCAGCAGTTGATCCGCGACACCGCGCGCCACTTTGCACGCGAGGTACTCCTGCCCAACGCGGCAGACAACGACCGCGATTCCCGCTTTCCCGCCGACGCCATTCGGGAAATGGGGCAGTTGGGTTTTCTGGGCATGCTGGTTCCGGAAGAATTCGGCGGCGCGGCGGCCGACAACGTCGCCTATGCCCTGGCCCTGGAAGAGATTGCTGCCGGCGAAGGCGCCTGCTCGACCATCATGAGTGTGCACAATTCGGTCGGCTGCATGCCCATCCTGAAATTCGGGACGGACGAACAGAAGGCACAGTATCTGCCGGCCATGGCCGAAGGCCGACTGCTCGCCGCCTTCTGCCTTACCGAGCCCGATGCAGGTTCCGATGCGGCTGCGCTGCGCTGCACGGCGGTTCGTGACGGCGACAGCTATCGGCTCAATGGCACCAAGCAGTTCATTACCTCGGGCAAGCAGGCCGATATTGCCATCGTGTTTGCCCGCACCGGCGAGGGCAAACAGGGCATCAGCAGCTTTATCGTGAAAACCGACAATCCCGGTTATGTGGTGAATCGTGTGGAGGACAAGCTCGGGCAGCGGGCCTCGGACACCTGCCAGATTCAGCTCGATGACTGCCGAGTACCGGTTGCGGACCGGCTGGGTGAAGAAGGTGATGGCTACCGCATTGCCCTGGCCAATCTGGAGGGTGGGCGCATCGGTATCGCGGCGCAATCGGTAGGCATGGCCAGAAGCGCCTATGAACTCTCACTGGCATTTGCCCGGGAGCGGCAGAGTTTCGGCAAGCCGATCATCGAGCACCAGAGCATCGCCTTCAAACTGGCTGACATGGCCACCCAGATCGATGCGGCCCGCCTGCTGGTACTGCGTGCAGCCGATTTGCGTGACGCGGGCGAACCCTGTCTGGTGGAAGCCTCGATGGCCAAGCTGTTCGCCAGCGAAATGGCCGAGAAGGTCTGTTCGGAGGCCATCCAGATTCACGGCGGTTATGGCTATTTACGCGACTATGCTGTTGAACGGATAGCCCGTGATGTGCGAGTCTGTCAGTTGTATGAGGGAACCTCCGAAATTCAGCGCCTGGTGATCAGCCGAGCGCTGGCCGCACAGGGCTGAATCAGTGGTGGTGATCCTCGGAACGCAAAGCGCCGGAGACACATGAGCAGCACAATCGATTTCTATTTTGATTTCTCCTCGCCCTATGGCTATCTGGCCAGCGAACGGATCGAAGCCATCGCCGAACGATGCAAGCACGATATTGTCTGGCACCCCATCCTGCTGGGTGCCATCTTTCGGGTGACCGGTCAGGCACCGCTCACCGAAGCGCCGCTCAAGGGTGACTATTCGGTACGCGACTTTGCCCGCTCCGCCCGCGAGCACCAGGTGGCCTACCAGCACCCGGAACAGTTTCCGATTGGCGCCGTGGCTGCCTGCCGCGCCGTGCTGTGGCTGCGTGATCATGAAGATGCCCGGCTGCAGGCACGCACTGGAAGCCTGATACACGCCTTGTATCGTGCCTACTTCACCCAGGGTCTGGACATCACCGACACTGACGTGATCACGAGCATTGCGGACTCACTGGACCTGGATTCCGGGGCGATGATGCAAGCCCTGCCCTCACAGCCGATCAAGGCGGCCCTGCGTGAAGAGGTGGAGCAGGCCATAGCTCGCGGCGTCTTCGGCTCCCCCATGATGATTGTCGGCGACGAGCCCTTCTGGGGGCACGACAGACTGGAACAGATGGAGCGCTGGATCAAGGCCGGTGGCTGGTAAGCATTCTCCTCAATCGCTGCCGGCTCCGTTATTCTCACACTCATCTGAAACACACACAGCAGTCAACTCATGGCCTACCTGAAAACCGAGACAGACGATCGCGGCGTGACCACCGTCACGCTGAACCGTCCCGAGCAGCACAATGCGATCGACCGGGCTTTCATTGATGAATTCACCGCCACGCTCGAGCATCTGAACAGCAATACCCGAATCCTGGTGATCAACGGTGCCGGCAAGAATTTCTGCGCCGGAGCGGACATCAACTGGATGAAAGCATCGGCCAAGCTGAGCAACGAGCAGAACACCGATGATGCGCGTGCCTTGTCCAACATGCTGGAAACGCTCAACACCTTTCCCCGCCCCACGATTGCCCGGGTGCATGGCGCGGCGCTCGGCGGAGGAACCGGTCTGGTCTGTTGCTGCGATATCGTCGTCGCCGACGAGACCGCCCAGTTCGGTTTCTCGGAAGTGCGCCTCGGCATTCTGCCCGCCACCATCAGCCCCTATGCCATCCAGGCCATCGGTCCTCGGGTGGCGCGTCGCTACTTCCTGACGGGCGAGCGCATCGATGCGGTCGAGGCCTACCGCCTGCGGCTGGTGCATGACGTCTGCTCGACGGACAACATGGACCGCCGGGTGGACGAGAAGATCCAGGCTCTGCTCAGCGGTGCACCCGGAGCCCAGGGTGCGACCAAGCAACTGATCGCCGATGTCACCGGCAAGCACGTCGATGACGCCCTTCGCCAGGAACTCAGCGAACGGCTCGCCGGCATCCGCACCGGCGAAGAGGCGCAGGAAGGGCTGGCCGCCTTCCTGCAAAAACGCCCAGCCAACTGGACATGACGCTGATATTGGACAATCGGTCACCGATCTGTAGACTCAACAGCCAAAATGACCATACGAACAAGAATATAAGGTAAATCTGCTGGTCCATTTCAAGAATACTGATCGTTCAACAAGGAGATAGATTTTCATGACAACAAAACTGGTTATCGGTCTTGACGGGCATGGCTCGGGAGATCGAGCACTGGCCTATGGCAAGGGGATGGCAGACCTCATAGGTGATTGCGAATTGCTTATCGTGTACGTCATCGAGTGGTCGCCCTACTCATTCCAGACGGCAGAAGAGAATGCCCAGCGTCACAAGCGTCGCGAAGAAGAGATCAGCACAGCGACCGACCGCGTTGTGGCTCCGGCTGTCAAGAACCTGGAAGCTGCCGGCATCAAGGCCCGTGGCATGGTCCGACACGGAGACGTGGCCAGCATCCTGAACGCAGTATCACTGGAAGAAAATGCCCAGCAGATCATCGTCAGTCGCTCATCCGAAGGCGGTTTTACCAAACGCCTGTTCGGTTCTTCAACAGCCAACCTTGTGATGAGCAGCAGTGTGCCCGTCACGGTTGTCGGATAGAGACCCATCACACATGACATTCATTTCACGCGTTCTTCTCTCTCTTGCAGCATTGCTGCCCTTTGCGGGCAGCGCCATGGCACAGGAAGCCATGACGCTTGACCAGAAGGTCAACGAGGTATTTGCCAACTTCACAGGCCCCTTCGTCAGCCTTATCTTTGCCCCGTTGCCCGGCACATCCTTCCCCTGGATCGTTCTGTGGCTGGTGGTTGCAGCGACCATCTTCACTTTCTACTTCGCCTTTGTGCAATTGCGCTTCTTCGGGCATTCCATTGCTCTGGTAAAGGGTGACTATTCTGACCCTAACGATGCGGGTGAGGTCAGTCACTTTCAGGCACTGGCAACAGCCCTGTCCGGCACGGTGGGTCTGGGCAATATCGCTGGTGTGGCAGTTGCCGTGGGTATCGGTGGCCCGGGTGCTACCTTCTGGATGATTCTGGCGGGCCTCATGGGCATGGCGTCGAAATT
Organism: uncultured Granulosicoccus sp.; assembly: GCA_947492525.1. Lineage (GTDB taxonomy): Bacteria > Pseudomonadota > Gammaproteobacteria > Granulosicoccales > Granulosicoccaceae > Granulosicoccus. The sequence continues at coordinate 25,593 of CANLNQ010000024.1, read as the reverse complement.
CACCGAATGTACGCTTGGTGTGAAATACAGAAACGAATATCCCGACGGCTCCGTTTCGGGTGGTCCCATGTACTACATGTCCAAGGGCTTCAAGGAGCTCGGACTGCCCGGCGGCAAGTTTCTGGCTGTGCTGTTCTCCATCTTCTGCATACTCGGCGCTCTGGGCGGCGGTAACATGTTCCAGGCCAATCAGGCGCATGCGCAGATCAGCGGCATCGTTGGCGATTACCCCGGCTGGATCACGGGTGTGATCTTCGCGATCATCGTGTTCTCCGTCATCGTCGGCGGCATCAAGTCCATCGCCAATGTGACCGAAAAGATCGTACCTTTCATGGGGCTTCTGTACGTGGGTGCCGCCATCGTCATCCTGATTGTCAACTATGACAAGATCGGTTGGGCCTTCGGCCAGATCTTCGCCGGTGCCTTCACAGGTCTGGGAGTCGCTGGTGGTTTTGTCGGCGCGCTGATTCAGGGCTTCAAGCGAGCCGCCTTCTCCAACGAAGCCGGCGTCGGTTCCGCAGCGATCGCCCACTCGGCGGTCAAGACCAAGGAGCCAATCACCGAAGGTTTCGTCTCCCTGCTCGAGCCGCTGATCGATACCGTGATCATCTGCACCATGACGGCACTGGTCATCACCATCTCCGGTCAGCTGATTGTTGATCCTGCCTCAGGCAACTATGTACTGAACGAAGCCGGTAGTGCCATCGCCACCGTTGGTGATACCTCAGGCGTCGCGCTGACATCGGCAGCCTTCGGCTCTTCCATCAGCTGGTTCCCGTACATCCTGGCGCTTGCCGTGGTGTTGTTTGCCTTCTCCACCATGATCTCCTGGTCGTACTATGGCCTCAAGGCCTGGACCTATCTGTTCGGTGAAGGCAAGACGGCAGAACTGATCTTCAAGATCATCTTCTGCATCTTCATCGTCATTGGTGCTGCTGCCAGTCTGGGTCCTGTCATCGACTTCTCGGATGCAGCCATCTTCGCCATGGCCGTGGTCAACATCACCGCCCTGTACTTCTTGATGAAGGTCGTGCGCAAGGAGCTCAACTCCTACAGCGCACGTCTGAAGAGTGGTGAGATCCGCAAGTTCAAGCACTGAGTAACCGCTGGATACTGACCAGCCTCGCCGCAAGGAGTGCGGCGAGGACTGGCCGACAGACGAACTAACGCTCGGGGTCGTTGACCTTGACCGTTTCGAACCAGAAGCTCAGCAGATTATCGATATCGGTTCTGATCGTCTTGTTATCGATACCCTTCGACATGTACGCATTGGCGTGATTCTGATAGCAGAATTCGATGTCATCAGGATTGTCAGACGTCGTCATCATGACAATCGGAATCTGCTGATACTGCTCATCATGCTTCAGATGCGCCAGCGCCTCCCGGCCATCCATCAATGGCATGCGAATATCCATGACGATGATTCTGGGCCTCACGGTGCTCAGCAGATCGATCGCCTCTCGCCCATTGACCGCTCTGACGATCTTGATGTCCGGCCGAAGGCTGTTGATGCTGCGCTCGAGCATCATGGCATCAATGTCGTCATCTTCAACCAGCAGTATGGTGTTGTCTTGAGCCATGTCAGTTACCAGCCTTGTACGTCTTCGAGTTCATCATCACACGGTAAAGTAAAACATATACAGCTCCCTTTAAGGCAAGAGTCTGCCACTTCAATCTCGCCACCGTGGGCATTGATGACTGTTTTCGCCAGCGACAGGCCGATACCGTTGCCGGCATAAGGGCTCTGTTTGCTGTGCAAGCGATGTAGCGGTTCGAAGACCCGCTTGCGGAATTCGGGCTCAATGCCGATACCATTGTCACTGATGCAGACCTCCATGAATCGTGCTGGCTGCTCACCCACCGGCCTGGTCTCGATCGAGATAACCGGCGTATCGCCCTCTGCCACATATTTCAGACTGTTCTCCAGCAGGTTGTGCAGCACACGTCGTACCAGTTGAGGATCGACGTATACCTGCCCCGCCGCCTCGATGGTTACCGACGCCTGTGTCTGGTCGATCATCGGCTGCAATTCGCTGACAGACTGTTCAAGCAGCTCGGCGATATCCAGTTGCTCGCGTACCGGTTCGGTGAACCCGGTCTTGGTGAAGTCCAGCAGACTGCTGATCATGCTGGTCATACGCAATGCGGCCTGTTGCACCATGCTGGCGTGTGAGCGCACCAGCTCCTTGTCATCGATATCCTCGAGAATCTGTTCATTGAACAGATTGATATGACGCAGCGGTGTCTTCAGATCGTGCGAGACAATCCCGGCGAATTGCTTGAGTGACGTATTGGCATCGCTCAGGCTGGCATTGCTTTTCTCCAGGCGAGCGTTGAGATCGGCCACCGAGCGCAGGTGAGTCAGACGATTGCGGCGCTGGATGTAGAGCGTCAGTATGAAAACCGACAGAACCGTGGTACCCACAAGGCTGATCAGCCCGAGCACGACACCCTGCGTATCAACCCCTTCGACCTGCCTGCCAACCGACTCGGTCAATTCGTCCAGCAGGTGACGGATCTCTCGCAGGGCGAATGTGTCATCCAGGCGAAGCTGATCATCGATTTCCATCTGAGACAAGCCAGAGGCGACCAGAGGACGGATGCGTTCCAGCCTCGCCCGGTAGCCGGCAATCATGGCACGGGTTTCGGTCAGCGTGGTCTCGATACCCAGCTCGCGTGCATTGATCTCCAGCTTGTTGACCAGATCCGTTGCTCTGGTGGCAGCGCTGAGCCCACCGTCCAGATACTTGAGTTCCGCAGGGCGCAGCAGATAATTCTTGAAGTTGTGAATCAGACCGCCGTAGCCGAGAGCCTGGGTCAGCTCCAGTGCAAGGCTGTAGGTATTGTCAAGACTGTAGCGAAGCGCTTGCGTACGCTGCTTGACGCTCCCCGTGAACGAATACTGTGCAAAAAGCAACAGGGCAATGATCACAGGCACGATCAGCAGATAGCGTGCGTCGTATTGCCTGGGCGCCTCTGGCGTCAAAGTGGTCACGTTCAGGCGGCCGACGGACGTCGGGATGGGCGTAGAGGTTGAAGATCAGCCATCAGCCCGACGCAGACCCAGGGCAATCGCGCATGTTCACCTGAACGTCTCGATGCTTTCATTCCCTGAAGTCCATGCCGACCTGAAGAGCACAGCTGATCACGATCTGCAAACTGCATACATTCTCGAATCCCTGCAAAAATCCCGCCTTCCGTGGTGCGATTGTATAGCGAACATACCGGCAGTTTCCTGTTTCAGTCAGATACTCGTGGCACCGGACAGTTACAAGTGAAAAGAATTGCTGACGCTTGACCCCTTTTCGGCAACTTCAACGTTCTGGTCAATAGACAACACAGGAAACGTTCTCAGACCATGAAACCAGACACGTTGATCATCGCCAGTCTTGCCATCGCCAGCAGCAGTCTGTGGCTCAGCAGTTGCCGGAATGACAATGACGAGATACTCGTTGCCAGACCCGCACTTGAAACAGCGGATATCTCTACAGAAATAGAGGAAAGCTCGACCGAGAGCCAATCCGCCCTTGCAGTATTGTCCGACCAACAGGATCTGCACCAGATCGGTGCAAATCGCCTATCGAGCAAGGTGGCTGCGTTGCAGATGGAAGCGATGGAATCGATGCAGCCCGTGCAGTCCATACAGCCAGTGCAGCCAATGCAACCGATGCAACCGATGCAGCAGACTAAGAGAATAGCCGCGGAGCCGTTTCCGCTGGCCGCCGATTCATTCAGCGGGGAAAACTATGCAGCAATGATCCGCAATGCCACGATTGAAACCGAGACACAAGCGGTGTCGACTTTCAGTATTGATGTTGACACCGGATCCTACGCCAATGTAAGGCGCTTCCTGCAGGCAGGTCGCCTGCCGCCAGCGAGTGCGGTGCGCGAAGAAGAGCTGCTCAATTACTTTTCCTACGATTACGCCGATGCAGCGGACACGCAGGAACCCTTCAGCATCACTACGGAACTGGGAAAGACGCCATGGAATCACCAGACGCAGTTATTGCATGTCGGTCTGAAAGGCTATGTACCACCGGCCATGGAAAGCACTGCGGCCAATCTCGTTTTTCTTGTCGATGTTTCCGGCTCCATGAACAGTCCCGACAAGCTCGGTTTGCTCAAATCTTCCATCAGCCTGATGGCACAGCAACTCGACGCAGATGACACGGTCAGCCTGGTGGTGTATGCCGGTTCGTCAGGCATCGTGCTCGAGCCCACTAGCGGTAATCAGCACCGCAAGATCGACCAGGCACTGTCCCGACTGAGTGCCGGTGGTTCGACCAACGGTGCCCAGGGAATCGAGCTGGCCTATCAACTGGCGAGCGAGCACTTCAAGGAAGATGGCGTCAACCGAGTCATCCTGGCAACCGACGGGGACTTCAATGTCGGTATCGATGATGTCGAAGAACTGAAGGCACTCATTGCACGCAAGCGTGATTCAGGCATCGCCTTGACGACACTCGGATTCGGTACCGGCAACTACAATGATCACCTGATGGAACAACTGGCCGACGTCGGCAACGGCGCCTATGCCTACATCGATACGTTGAGCGAGGCGCGCAAGGTACTGGTGGATGAATTGCAGGCCACGTTGCTGACCATCGCCAGCGATGTGAAGATCCAGATCGAGTTCAATCCGGCGGTGGTCAGCGAGTATCGTTTGATCGGGTACAGCAACCGGCAACTGGCCAATGAGGACTTCAACAATGATCGCGTGGATGCCGGCGAGATTGGTGCCGGCCATACCGTGACAGCACTATACGAAATTGCCCTGCGCGGTGATGGCGGCGAACGACATTCACCGAGTCGTTATGGTCGCCGCGACAAGCCCGGCATGGATGAGCCTGCTGATGCATCGCTCACGGATGAAATAGCTGAGCTTCGATTGCGCTACAAACTGCCCGGCGAAAAGGACAGCAGACTGAGTACTCGCATTGTCAGCGTGTCCGAGGCGAACGCCGAGGGCACGGTGGAAAGTTCGGACAACTTTCGTTTTTCGGCCAGCGTCGCCGCCTTCGGGCAACTGCTGCGCAGCGATGACCGTCTGGCTGATTTCGATTTCCAGGATGCCCGGTCATTGGCGTTGGGGGCGCTGGGAAACGACCCCTACGGTTATCGCGCCGAGTATCTGCGATTGCTGGACCTGGCCAGCAGTCTGGACAGACTCAGCCGAATGGATCAGTATTCACCGGATAATGAAGAAGGCTGAACGAACACTACCCGGGAACCGCCTTGAGCAGCGAACAGGAAGATGGCGACTTGATGCTGGCCTATGCCAAGGGGGATGCCGCAGCCTTTGATCACTTGTATGCCAATCATGGAGCGTCGTTGTATCGATTCGTGAAAAGCTCGTGTGCCAGCGAGGCGCTGGCACATGAGCTGTATCAGGATATCTGGTTGCGCGTGATCCATTCACGCAAGACATATTCACCCGAGGCCCCGTTCAGAGCCTGGCTTTTTCGTATCGCACGCAACCGCCTGACGGATCACTACCGACAGCAATCGCGCATCGACGCGCATGAGACGGCTGAAGACCCGGAGGCCCCGGCATCGCCACTGTCGCCGTTGACGAGCACTCCCCTCTCACCCGAGGTGATTGCCAGCCTTGCTCAGGAAAGCGACAGGCTTGCGGGGGCCTTGCAGCAGTTGCCGGTAGTGCAGCGAGAGGCTGTGTTGCTGCGACACATGGTGGGCATGAGCGTCAAGGAGATCGCAGAGGTCATGGACCAAGGGGCGGAGACCGTGAAAAGTCGACTGCGATACGGCACAGCACGACTACGGTTGATTTTGCAGGAGTCCTCATGAACGAATCAGATGGCAAAACACCCGAAGAGGCACAAGGGCCGAAGGGAACGCAGGAGTCGCAGGAACCGCGAGAGCCGCAGGGGCCGGATCATGATGACCAGGATCTGGCGGCATTATTCGAGGCGGAAGCCACTGCCCCACCCGAGTTACTGTCTGCCCGGATTCTGGCGGCGGCGCATGAGGCTGTGGAACATGAACCGAAAACATCGGCAGACGAGTCAATAACACCGGACAAGCATATTCAGCGCTGGAAGCACGCCGGGCGCTGGATGGCAATGGCAGCCTCGGTGTTGCTGGCGATTCTGGTAACGCCATTGTTGTTGAGGGCGCCGGAGTCGGTCATGGAAGCGGACGCAGTGGATACGTCGAGAATGAAAGCAGTGCAGCAATCACTCGATTCGAATACTGCCGCAACAGTTGCCCCCATGGACATTCAGGCAAGCGATTCACGCCTGCAACCCCAGCAGGAGGCTGCACCGATGGCGCTGAGCCCGACCCCTGAAGCCCGCTCACCGGCGCCAATGGTGCAGGAGCTCCAGACGCAGAAGCGTTCTGTGCAGGTTGACAGAGCTGCGGCGGCGGATGACTTTCAGGGGATGGCTGGCGAGGATGCGCTGAATGACAGCGAGCCTTTCCAGGAGGAAGAATCGTTATCAGCGGATCGTGAAGGGTCGACTGAGACTATGTTCAGGAACTCGCCAGAGAGTTGGGTGACACATATTCGACAATTGCAGGAGGATGGCAACTTCGATGAAGCGGTAGCGGAATATGAGGTGTTTCGGGAGCGATATCCGGACCATGAACCAGACTTTACGGGGCCGCTACGACGGTAGTGATTGATCACGGTGGCTGCTTGCTAATCCTGCCATTGACCAGAACCGAACTCGACTTACCGGCCACGAGCTACACGTTCCGTTCTGACGAGCAGCACTTGCCTTCATGCAAGCGTCTTCAGCAAGATGAGTCTTCTGATGGAGAGGTACAAGCCGACGACCACAAAGAAGGCGCCACCGACAGAGAAAGCAACGACAGGGCCGGTATCGGCCAGCTGCAGCAGGATGTTTGTTATCACCGTCGCCAGAAACATCGTGAAGGCCATTCTCTTGCCAAATTGCAGTCGCAACATGCGCGACGGCGTATTGGGTCTGAAGAAGGGATTCACCTGCTCGGCGCAGAAGATGAAGGTGAGATAGGGCATGAACAGGATAGATGCGGGGTACACCACATCCATGTTTATCAGATCCAACAACTTCAACAAACCTGTCATCTTGACTACAACTCCTGAAAAATCAGAACCCGATGCACCTTGATATCTTCAGACTGGCTTCACCCACTCGGTATCGAGCAGACGTCATCAGACAGCCATCTGAGCGATTCCAATGGCTGCCTAAAACGCCACCCTACTTATTTTACCAGCTCAACTGTAACCTACGATAGAAATTAGCGTGATAATTCCGCTTGCCGCAACAAACAAAATTGCACCATTGTCGATCACTTTGGCAGAATGAGGGTTACGGCGGTGCAGTCAATGAGGTGCGTGATGCTTCAGGACTCACTCCACAAGCACCCAGCGGATTCTGCGTGCCCCTCAACGGCGATACTACCGCAACGGTAGTTCCAAGGCACTCCCCTACCTGACAAGCAATGCTGAAGAAGAAGAAATACTGGATGTTCGATATGGACGGCACTCTTACCTGTGCCATGCATGATTTCGACGCCATGCGACGCGAACTGGAATTGCCGGCCGGCGTACCTATCCTCGAGGCATTGGATGCCATGGAACCCAGCCAGGCTCGTGAAAAGCGCGCGGCGCTGGATGCCATGGAATTGAAGATGGCCGCTGACGCACAACCCCAGCCTGGAAGCCACCGCCTGCTGACGCAGCTCCGCTCGCAAGGTGCAAGCCTCGGTATTGTCACACGCAATGGCAAGGACATCGCCTACGCGACACTTAAAGCCTGCGGGCTTGATGACTTCTTCACCGACAGCACCATCGTCAGCCGCGACTGCTGCGAAGCCAAACCAGACCCGGCTGGCGTGAACCTGCTGCTGTCTCGCTGGAACGCCGATGCCAGTGATGCCGTGATGGTGGGCGACTACCTGTTCGACTTGCAGGCCGGGCATTCTGCTGGCGTGTCCACTGTGCATATGGCTGTGGATGGGGTTTATCCGTGGCCGGAGTTGACCAGCTTGCCAGTCAGCTCTTTGTTGGAGCTATCCAGCCAAATAATGTAGTAAAAACGACAGTCGGTGACCGAACTGGCCTGAGACTGGCATGGAGCAATAGTTTCCATCCATGTTGCCCATTGCCTTGCCTTCGCATGGCACACTACAGCAAATGAAGTGCTATTCAGCAGGGAGAACTTCCAGTGACCATTTCCAACCCGAGTTTCGTGCCCGTTGTACTGGCGGGCGGATCTGGAACGCGACTTTGGCCCCTGTCCAGAACGGATCTACCCAAACAGTTTCTGACACTGGGCAGGGAGATATCGCTGATTCAGGCCACTGTTGCCCGTTTCTCGAATACAGACTCTGCAGACCCACTGATCGTCTGCTCGGAGAATCATCGATTTCTAACCACGGAGCAACTGACAGAAGTTGTTGGCGACCGGTTCTCCATCATGCTGGAACCCTCTGCCCGCAACACGGCACCTGCCATTGCCGCTGCTGCCTGGAAGCTCGTTGACGACACCCCGGATGCAGTCATGGTGGTTCTGCCTGCCGATCACATCATCGAAGACACGAAACAGTTTCTCGCCAGTGTGGAGCAAGCCGTTGCCATTGCGCAGAATGGCTCTCTGGTGACGTTGGGCATTGAACCAACAGCCCCAGAGACGGGCTACGGGTATATCCAGTCAGCGGCTCCGGCCAATAGTAGTGACAGCGCGGCTCATGCCGTTCAGCGCTTCATCGAAAAGCCAGACCACGCCAAGGCAGAGCAACTGATCGCGGAAGGTAATTGCCTCTGGAATGCCGGCATCTTCGTTTTCAAGGCCTCGACCTTTCTTGATGCCCTTTTGCGTTTCGAGCCCGAGATACACAGCCACACAAAGGCGTCTGTGGATGGTGCAACCAGTGATCTCGATTTTCTGAGGCTGGACGTCAACTCCTTTGACCAATGCAGGAATATATCGGTCGATTATGCCGTCATGGAACGTGCCGATAACGTCGTGGTGCTCCCCTATGACTCAGGATGGTCTGACATCGGAAGCTGGGATGCGGTACACAAGGCAACAGAACACGATGACGATGGCAACTCGGGGGTTGGTGATGTGCTGCATCACGATACCAAAAATACGTATCTGCACTCGAGCTCTCGCCTGGTGGTGGCGTTGGGGACAAACAACATCTCGGTCATAGAAACCTCGGATGCTGTACTTGTCATCGACCACTCCAACGCACAGAGTATCCGTGCTGCCATTGACCATCTCAAACAGGATGAGCGCAAGGAGCTGACCTCGCATACAACCTGCTACCGACCCTGGGGGCATTACGAAACCCTGACGTTGAACCCACGATTTCAGGTGAAACGCATCAGCGTGAAACCTGGTGCGAAGCTATCGCTGCAGAAACATTTTCACCGATCCGAACATTGGGTTGTGGTATCCGGCACTGCGCTGGTAACCAATGGTGAGGAAGAAATCCTGCTTACCGAAAATGAATCTACCTATATTCCACTGGGTACGATGCATCGACTTCATAATCCGGGCAGCATTGCACTGGAGTTGATTGAAGTGCAGACAGGGTCGTATCTGGGGGAAGATGATATTGTTCGGGTGGGGGATGTTTATGGGCGGGCTTAAGTGTAATCCTCTCTTGATCCGTTACCCTTTGAGTAATGACTAGACTTTCACCTGAATGTGACATGGTGGGAATATGCAAATGGCAGTATACGGTCTTTCGTTGAGAATTGATGCTGGTATCGATTTCGATGTGTATGGCTTCGCGGTTTAAGTCGTCCAGCACATTGAATGCCCGAAAACGGCGACCGTTTGCCAAGGCATCTGATACGAAATCCGCTGACCAGACAGTGTTCGGGTTATCCGGTACGTACAAAGGCACTCGTAGTCGCTTGGGCAAACGCTTCTTCGCCGCACGCCGTAGATTAAGGCCCATGAGCATGTAGACTCGGTTGATTCGTAAGCTTCCCCGTCAATAGGACAGTTCGTAATTAGAGCTTGCTGCTGCACGTTTCTCGCTCGGTGTCAGACCTTTTTTCCTATCAGATCCTTCATAGCTGCATTCTCGAGAGCCAGCTCTGCATACATTCTTTTTAGCTTGGAATTCTCGGACTCGAGCTCCTTCTGGCGCCTCAGATCTGAGGCGTCCATGCCACCATATTTTGACTTCCAGTTGTAGTAGGTTGCATCGGGAATGCCGTGCTTTCGACACAACTCTTTAACCTTCTTTCCTGCGCCAGCCTCTTTGAGGATCGAAACTTTCTGCGATTCGGTATACCGAGACTTACTCATATTTGACCTCCTAGGCTTAATTTGCCAGAAAGCTCTAATTATTGCTTGTCGCTCAGATGGGAAGCTTACGAATGCACTCAAGTCATCCTTGAACTGCGCAATGGTAGGTGTTCACATATTAATACAATCGCGGACTCCCGATGTAAATTCACATTACGCACCGTACTTTATTGAACCGCCCCCTTGCTATACACTGCTTCTCTTATACATATCATGATTGACGATACAGCATCTAAAATACTCGCTCATCACGCTAGCTTGACTTTCCGCCGTATGTATATAAAACTTCGACATATCAAGCGGAACATATCTAATACTAAATCCGTCAGAGAAAACCTGATTAAATATACGACCTGAAATATCACCCACATTTTCTTTACTAGAAAATTTTATTATAGTACCTCCTTTACACTTATCAATAATATCGACAACCGAACTATTTTCATGGAAAACAGCTAACAGCGGCTTCTTAGCCAATAGGAAGGGGTATATTTTTGATGCCGTGTAATTCGGATCATCCGACCCTGGAACTATTAATGCCTCAGCATCATGCAAACATTGTAGCGCCTCCGAATATGGAATACGATCCGTATACTCTCTAATGGTTTCTGACAAACCATATTTCACGCCCAATGACTCCAATGTCTTCACACCTTTACCAGTAGCCGCATAAGATGTACCAATAAAATGTATACGTAATTTTTTGCAAGCTTCTCGGAATCTAGAAACAGCCGATATTATTGCTTCTGCAGCTATTACCATATCCTTTCCACCGCGACCGACATACACCCAATGCCGACATCCATCATCATTATCAAATATATTCTGCCTTACATTTGAATTTAAAACACGCTCATGCTCATATATATCACCTGGAAATGGAGCAACAAGACTAGGAACGACCCTCGACACACTTGATTCTATATATCCATTTTCAAGACCCTCCCTATACTTACAGCAGTCTTCATATGGAACAGCTCTAAACCATTCGTAACGACTCTCTAGCGCTTCAATATATGGCGAAGAAACACTAGTAATTCCAGAGCAATTTTTCAGAACATACGGCTCTTGCTTTTTCGCTATAGAAGCAACTACACCATATTTCAAATACCCTCCCGGCGGAATGCTTTCTGGATTTAAGTCATAGTACTCACTCACCCAAGGGTCTTGATAATCCATCACAAACGGTATTTTAAATTTCTTAGCCCACCTCGCGCCCAATACACACAACCCATACTGAGTAGTTGAAAAGTATATTAAATCATATCCTCTAGATCGGTCAGCCCCACCCCGTTCAAACAATTCATCGCCTCTTTTCTTTAGAGCCCCAAACGCTCGATAAGCCAAAATCCCTAATCCTGGAATGCCGCCCCATTTTAATCCGATTGCCTTCACACGATGAACCGGCACATCATCCGGTATGCCAGTCTCAAGCCAATCATCTTGCGGTGCAGCCACTTGCTCTGGCTGTACTGCCAAGACTTCTACGTCAACCCCATACTTCTCAAAAAAAGGAAGCAATACACGTACTCTATGCATATCCGCAGCACTTGTTGGCGGAAAATGAGGACTAACTATCATCACTCTCATATTATATATCCACTCTAAATAGCACTTAACAAAATACCCACATGCACGACTCTAACTCCAATCACAGAATTTCCACTAAATATGTTTTTTACATACCCATAACCTTCGGCTTATATATCTATAACAAACCCATCCAGCACCAACACACCCAATATATTAATATGCTTATACTCCTTCACAATAACATGAACAACACCCTAAATATGTCAATCCAATTTCATAGGAACCATTGCGATTATCATTAGCACTACATTACAAGCTCTACCGTAGAAGACTCCCCCCCGCCCTGGAGAGACTGGTATGATTTTTGTTCCCCGGGACAAGCAGGCTATGATGGCCATCCAACACACCCAGCTTGGCAACCCCAACCAGAACGCCTTATCGAATGATTTAATCGAACCTACCGGGAAGAGGTACTTGTTCAACAATCTGAGGGATGTCAAAGATGCGGCCTACTGGTGGCGACTCGAATACAACGAAGAGAGACCGCATGACTCTCTGAATGACCACACACCCCTTGAAGCTCGACAAAAAGCAGCAGCAAACTCCAATTACGAACCGTCCTATTGACGAGGAAACTTACGAGACCTTGTCCATTCAATATATCGACTCAGTTATTACTCTATCTAAACATGCGACTTAATCGATTTCTTCTTAACGCTTAAGACGCTCCGCACTGCCAATTAGCAGCCATCACTCCCCATATTAGACCAGCACTAACACCGCACCCAGGGCACAGGTTAACACCCATTGCGCCTTGTTCACTCTGCTTGATAATTATTACAATCTGATTATCAACAGACTGGTTTTTTATTTGGGAAATTCCTCAGAATCGCAACAGGTCTCGACTTATATTTCCAACACTTTTTGAAGAACCAGAATTTAGACATTCTCAATCACTAAATTATTTCATAGGACTAATTGCAGTGTTCTCTTTAATCATCAATCTAATCGTATGAAAATACCACGCCTTATAAAATGCATAGTTAAACCCAGAAGAACCATCCACAAACCCCCTTTTCAAGACAAATGTAAAAACGAAGTAAAACCATGGATACCACCATTTACAGATGTTTTTGTATTTAAACCTTTGCCGACTTGTCAAACCTTCAAACGAACGTGGATTATGAGTTAAAATTTCGATACGCATTGCTTCCCATTGCGCATATTCATTATGCTTACCAATAAAATGTGACAGCCCCTTATAATCATTATGCTCGATTCTACAATCTATATATCCGACGTCGCCGTCAAGCAATGGGTGTTCATGTATCTCCATATCGAATTTACTCCAGCGGTCCTCTTCGATATACTCATATAGAGCTACATCCTTCTTGAACAGCGCCAATTTACGCTGCTCCAAGCCGTGTTTCAGCTTTTTCCCTAAAAAATAGTTTTCATACTCAAGCCAGTATCCATCAAAGTCTGCTTGCCTCGTTGCAACCTCTACTTCATCACAAAAACTATCGTCGACATACTCATCAGCGTCTAAAAATAATACCCAGTCTGTATTTATTGACTGTGTGGTTAAGAACCAGTTTCGTTTTTTTGGATAGCGTCCATTCCAATCAAAATCTACCCATCGAGCTCCAAAGCTTTCCGCAATATTTTTTGTACCATCCGTAGACCCGCTGTCGACTACGAACACTTCCTCAAACCTCTCAAGCCTTTCCAAACACTGCCTGAGATTTTTTTCTTCATTTTTTACAGGTATAACGACAGAAATCTGTATTTTTCCATCAGGCATAGAAGTATTATCCATTAACATTCCTAGACTTAATAATAACTGCTGGATTACCGACTGCTATAACATTCTTAGGTATATCCCGCATAGCCACTGCTCTTGCCCCAAGTATAGAACCTCTACCTATTGTGACTTTAGGCCCCACAAAGGCATCTGCGGCAATCCAACAATCATCCTCTATCACTATAGGTTGCTTTAGCAAAGGAAACTCTGGAAGCCTCCAATCGTGCGAACCCGCACAAAGATGCACACCTTGAGATAGCGTTGCCCTCTCACCTACTACTATTGCTCCAAGAGCATACAGCGTTGCACCATGTCCGATTGCACAGTGAGCTCCTAACTCTAGGTTCCATGGCATAGTAATTTTAACACTAGGGTATAAATGTACATCAGCACCTATTTTTGCACCAAACAATCGCAATAAAAACCTACGCCACCCCCAAAAGGGCCTGGGACTCAAGTAAAATAATGGAGACATTATGCTCCAAAAAACACGTTTTATATTTTCTCGTCTTGTCCATTTCCTACTAGTCCTATTATTCTTTACATCTTGTATTCCTATTCGACTCATATTGATACACCCCCTTCAGATAGCATAGAACGATACAACTTTATAATTTTTTTACTCATACCATCCTTTGAGAACTCTCGAATCATCCACTTTCTACCGAGCTTCCCCATAGCCGCTAGATCATGCCCCATCAATTCTATAATTACTTGTCCAATTTCAGATACCCCAAGGTCTATACAACGCCCACAACCTATTGAATCTAATTCATGCCATGGTGTATTCGTTGTAGTGACTACAGGCACACCGTACGAAAGAGCCTCTGCTACAGCAATACCAAAATTTTCACTGTAGCTTGGCAATATGAACAAGTCGGCTTGTACAAATGCAGCTTTCTTATCCTCACCCGACACGTGCCCTCTAAATCTAACTCTATCTGAAAGTTGAAGATCATCCGCATGTTTTTTCAAAGCACTAATGTACGTTACTTCTCCATCACCAAATATATCCAACTCAACGTTTATCGGAAGACTGCAAACAGCATCCAACAAAACTTCAATTCCCTTTTTCTCGTGTATTCTGCCAAGAAAAAGTAACCTCATAATATTATCTTTACGCCATTCATGCTTTTCTACGTACTCCCTTGGCGGTATATCCACGCTATTAGGAATGACGACATTCTTTAGTCCAGGCATCCTCACTAAGGTGGTTAAAGCCTCAGCCTGCGCTGTAACATGCAAAACTGTGCGATGACTGGCTACAAACCTCGCAATTAGCTCAAAACATCGTTTCAAGGATTGTTTAGAAGCGCCATTCCACTCAAATGATGCCTGAATAGCCCCTCTTGGTGACCACACCACGGGTCGATCGTAAATTCGTGCAAAAAACAAAACCGGCAAAGTTGGAAATGAATATGTCCCCGTAAGATGAACAATGTCTGATTGCTTTATAGAACAAGGCAGCGCCATTAACATGGATATTGAAATAGAACTCATATATATTCTATTGAAATATCTCACCTTATAACCATCAAAATCTATAGTACGGGAATCAGGCAAATCCAACGAATCATGCCTGTTAGGACCAGATGCATCTGTAGTAAATACTTTTACATTAACGTCACAACTTTCCGTAATTCCATCGCATATTGCCTTTGTAGAAAATATAGGGCCACCCCATTTTGTTGCTGGATAATAAGATGGAACCACATGCAAAACATTTATTATTTTTTTTTTCACCATTGAATTTCGTAACCCCATATTTTTCCTATAACACTACTTTCTAATATAAAATATATGAAAATAGTTTCCAATATATATAATTACTCTAATTATTTTCTTCTATTTTCTGGTCTAGCTAGGCAATTAGCACTTCCTTCAATACATATTCAGGGTAACAATATATACTTAGCGCGACATAGCTACGGAGCCTCCTTCGGTTTCATCGTTTACGCGGTTGGTTATCACAACCGTTACCCCATCATTTTACTAACCAGTTCCGCGCCTAACCTAAACATTCAATTCTGAATGTTTCGTTATTACAACTCTGAAAGTGATTTGCGATGATCGATGGTTCCGATTTCGCCCCCCCCTAAAACATGCATAGCTGTAGTTCTTCCGCGATCAATTCTAAGTCATTGTCACTACGTATCACCGGAACGTGTCAACCTCATATAGACACTTTATTCAGCGATTAAATTGCATTTGCTTGGTAACCGGCGGCATGCAGCGTGGGAAAGTTGACTTTGTCGATAACGCCCTCTGCGATGTCCTCTGCACTGATAGGGTTGATGGCAACTTCCGTAGGCGGCATCTTTACGATCGGTCTTCCCTCCACAAATCGCTCTGGGTTTAGCGCGTACCGTGCGTCCAGCGCCGCTTGTTTTGACTGGGAAACTTGCTCGAACGTACCGGTGAATACCTGAGCCGGGGTATATCCATTAAGACCCCGGTGATGATGTTCAAAGTTGGCCCACTGATAGTAATCCTCACACCACTGCCTGGCATGCGCCGGATTGAGAAACTTTCCAGGGTAGTCGGGCTGATACTTCAAGGTCTTGAAGCCGCTCTCACTGAAGGGGTTGTCGTTGCTCACGCGTGGCCGGCTATGACTGCACGTGATGTCCAGAGCACGCATGGCGCCCAGAAAGCCATTAGCCGTCATTGGTGACCCTCGATCCTGATGCAGCGTCACTTGCCCAGGTCGAATTCCATATCGCGCACTGGATTCCTCCATGAGTTGCATGGCTAACGCGCTGTTCTCCTTGAGCGACACCATCCAACCCACCGTATACCGGCTGAACAAATCAGTGAGAGCATAGAGCGACAAGTAGACCCCTTGCGTGACCAGGGCTAATTTGCTGATATCCCATGTCCAGACCTGGTTGGGTCCAGTTGCTTTCAGGCGCGGTATGGCATGATGCTGGGCCGGTCGTTGATCTCGCCGATCACCATTTTCACCTTCTTTGCGCAGGATTCTGTGCATGGTGCTCACTGAACAAGGGGCTTGGCCTTTTTCCAGAAGACGCTCATGGACCTCCGCGGGCGGCTGGTTGCGGTATTCCTCGCTGTGCAAGGTATCGCGGATATCGCGACGCTCCTGCTCGCTCAGAGCGCGAGGTTGAACCGAGTTCTTCCGACTCCGATTCGCCTTGTCACCAACCAAGCCTCGCTGCCGCTGGTAGACACTGCTACGATTCAGTCCAAGCACTTTGCAGGCAACACTCAATGGCAAGCGCTCCGGTCGCTGTTCGATGGCCAGGCTCACTGCGTACTCCCATTGCTCGAACGATCGAGAATCGACAATACTTTTTTTTGGATACTCAGGCAGTCATTGGCAATCGCCAATTCATTCTGAAGCTTCTGTACCTGGTTCTTGAGTTTGTCGACTTCGCGTTGTTCTGCCGTCTTTGACGGAGCAGGCCCTGGAGAGGACTTGCTCAAGCCTTCGAGTCCGTTCTCGGCGTACTCTCGTCGCCAGTCTGAGAGCTGGTTGCTGTAGAGCTTCTCTCGTCTGAGCAAGGCACCCAGCTCACCGTGTTTGCAAGCATTGGCTTCCTGAACAATACGCAGCTTGTACTCGGGCTTGAAAACTCGCCGTGTGCGCTTCTCCAGCTTGGGATCAGGCGTCACCTGGCTATCGGGCATATCTGATGGATCTTTCGGCACTGTCTGTGTTCCTGTTTTCATAGCCCTGAAATCTATGTTATCCCATACGATGACTGTATGGCATCAGGTTGACACGTAGGGTAGCTGCAATGAACCCAGCCTAGTTGATCGCTCCATGCCGGATTGCTCCACTCAATGATGTACCGCGCTATTACACAGTATCGGTCTCCCATTAGACCAGCGAGAAGTGTAGCGATTACACACTGAGGGCTGCTGCATAGATAACTTGTCCGACGTTAATTTACTCCGAGATGGTAGGCGTACAACGCAATCGCTCGTCATGCAAACCATCTTCATTTTTCCACTGATTTTCTTCATGACATCCAACGCCAGATGGCGCTGAGCCAGAAATTATTTAAGTTGGCTGTTCTCATTCTTCAGACATTGAGCTCTTTCACATCACTCACGTACATCCTAATTGACGAATCGCAGCCATCAGTAGATGGTTTGTTCCATTATCGAGTGTTTCCTAGCTGCATCCGCAACACTAAAGTGATCCGACTCGCGCAGTATTTTGACTGTTTATTCGTCAGCGTGTCGATTTTTCTTGATACGGGATCGCCTCCAAAATAGGAAAAACAAATATACAAACCGAATTAATGAAAAATTAGCTTCCTACTCAAACGCACTGATTTTTTCACATTAGCTACCTAGCTTGTGGTATCAAAATATAAAGTAGCGCACTTAACATTCCAGAAACTAACAAATTAAATATCCAAGAAAGTATATACAAATCCTTCATATTTAAAATATACGACTAAATCCATCGACACTAAGGCGGCAATTATGACCGACAACATCGAACAATATATATTTCACAACAAGACTAATCACCAACAATTAATATAGTATGAATTTCCTAACTAAATACTGCCTGATCTACAGTGGACTTAATGAATCTTTTAGCCAACACTCACCTAATACGAGAGCGAACTCGCTGCTCATAAACCGACTCGTAACGCGCGATAACCGAATCAAGTGAATAGTGACTTTCTGCTCTTCTACGGCATGCAGCCCTATCTATCTGTGATATTCGACCAACCGCATCCAACCCTTCTCGTGAATTATTCACTAAATATCCATGAATTCCAGAATCAATTATTTCTGGCAAAGAACCACGCTGAGAAGAAATCACTGGAGTTCCACATGCTAGAGCTTCAGCGAAAACTATTCCAAAAGGCTCTTCCCATTCAATTGGAACCACCAAGGCAGCAGCATTGCCCAACAACTTATTTTTCTGAACATCATCTACCGCGCCGATATATTCGATATTACCACCTAAATTCGGACTTATCTCTTTTTTCCAATACTCTGCCCCTTCACCATATTCAATTTTATTCCCTGCTATTATAAGTCGGCGACCAGCCATTTTAGCAATTTTGATAGCATTATGAACACCTTTTATCCTCTCAAGCCTACTTAAGAAAACTAGTGGAGCATCATCGCGAACAAAAGGTTGGTATTCGTACTTATCAAGCTCAATGAAGTTAGGGATCGACTCCCAAACTCCACCACCTACACGACCACTCATACAAATATGTTCACTACAACCTGTAAATGTTAATGAATCAACAGAAAGACGTCGTG
Organism: uncultured Granulosicoccus sp.; assembly: GCA_947492525.1. Taxonomy (GTDB): domain Bacteria; phylum Pseudomonadota; class Gammaproteobacteria; order Granulosicoccales; family Granulosicoccaceae; genus Granulosicoccus. The sequence goes on along the minus strand of CANLNQ010000024.1, from coordinate 6,717 downwards.
CCCACTTAGTCGTTATGACACTAGGCTGCCTTTGATACGACATTATTTTGGGTGTCTGTGCAGATATATTAGGAAGCAAGTATGCTAATCGAGAAAAACTATGTACCACATCGGGACAATATTTTTTAATCGCACTTTTAAGCGCTAATGAATTTGCCACTGTCATTCTAAATGACTGAGAAACACCACCCGGCCAAACAAAAAATTCATCAACTGGACATGTGGATCCTTCTCGAGCTACCAAACCAACCTCATGACCACGTTGACGCAACCCCCGAGCTAAAGAATCTATTATTCTCTCAATCCCACCATAAAGCTTAGGTGGAACCTCTAGTTCGGGATCTGCCGTTAGAAGTATTCGCATTATCTATTCCATTTAAATTTATTTTTAATATGCTGTAACGTGCCGTGCATACACCCTTTTCGAACACAACAAGCAACAGCATACAAAAGAATAATTAACTACCATAGCATCAGCGTGCACGTATATTAGCTCACAATATCTCTATGAACAAAGGAGATCATCAAACAGATTTACAAATAACTTACAGCAGTCAATCTATAATTATTGAGCACGAGCAATCACTAAAAATAAAATGTATTACATCATTTTATTGCATCTTGAAAAGCATTGATAACAGTAGGTTCATATTTTTCCCAACACCACATCTCTTCAGCAGCTACTCTGGCAAATAACTTCGCCTCTTTCAATTTTTCAGGAGAATCAAGTATTTTTCTTATAGCCACCTGTAGCTCTTCGGCAGAAATTTCATCCGTAACCCAACCTGCTTTAGGACATGAATCCATTATCTCAACTTGCCCCCTCGTCCCGGTAGCAAGTACAGCAAGCCCATTTCTAAGATATTCAAATATTTTATTAGTAGCTGTCACATCTCTATTTATAGAACATGGTGTCTCAAGTGCTAACCCCACGTCGAAGTTCGCGATAACTCCCGGAAGCTCTGAGTTGGACACAGGCAAATGCAAATGAACCCTATGGGCAATAATACCAAAATTTTTATCAAACCAATTTGAATAACCACGAAGACTACCAAGGAGATGTAACTCCCAACTGCCCTTGACATGCTGCAAAGCCTCCGCCAATTCTTCTAACCCTCTGGATGGGCCTATCGTCTGTGAGAACCAAAATAATTTGACAGAACCATCGGAGACACTCTCTGGCGAATTTACACGAGATTCGCACAAAGGAAACACATTGGGAACAACAATAGGTTTTCTTCTTACCCCTGCAAAATCGGCCAGTTTTGTCGCCATTTGATTGGTCGTAGCGAACTGCGGCCAAGCATGAATTAGGTGCAATTTTTCGAGCCGCTTAAGCTCTTTCGTGGGTCGGTCAGAACGATTGTCAACAGGCAAATCCTCAGAAAACCAATCCTCAAAATCTACTCCAACGTTGTAATTTTTACGAATTAACTTTTCTCCAGCATAAAGACCACCCTCAGAATGAACCATTATCAAATCGGGCTTCAATCGAGAAGCCTCTTCCAACATTTGGGCAACCCCAATTCCGAAAATCCAACGACTTGATATATTTAATTTACGGAAAATATATTTAGCAAGTTTAGCTCGAATTCTAATATAAATCGAAAAAAGTGAATTATTATTTATTACTACTAGCGATTTATAACTAATATCTAATTTACGTGCCAGAACACGATCTTCCTCGGCAAGCACAGGATCCCACCCACATCCTCCTCGTACAAACACAGTAAATCCAGCCCTAGACGCCGCCATTGCTTCTTTTTGAGCGCGAGGAGAAGTCGCTAGATGACCACCAATTAATATTAAAATACGCGGATTTATCATCATACGTAACATTTATTGTTTATAAACTATCGAACCATTATAATATGCCAAGCGGTTATTCATAATTATTCAACCATCTTGACTCACACCAATAACTTGCCTACATATAATATACAATATTGAAATATTTTCCAAACCTAATCAACCATTTTATATCATAAAACCACAACCAACAACTTAGTATTAAAAATACACTAAATCCTGTTCGTACCAATAGAATAGAGTAGTAGACCTAAAAAACTGGAAGGTGACATCGTAAGCTTCCCCATCTGAGCGACAAGCAATAATTTGAGCTTTCTGGCAAATTACGCCTAGGAGGCCCAACATGAGAAAGTCCCGGTATACCGAAACGCGGATAGAGTCGATCCTTAAAGAGGCTGACGCAGGAATGAAGGTTGAAGAGTTGTGTCGTAAGCACGGCATTTCCGACGCAACCTACTACAACTGGAAGTCAAAATATGGTGGCATGGACGCCTCAGATCTGAGGCGCCAGAAGGAGCTCGAGTCCGAGAATTCCAAGCTCAAAAGAATGTATGCAGAGCTGGCTCTCGAGAATGCAGCCATGAAGGATCTGATAGAAAAAAGCTCTGACGCCGAGCGAGAAACGTGCAGCAGCACACTACATGGTAGAACAGCACCGCCTGCGGGTTTCTAGTTCGTGCCAGCGTGTCAGCTTGCACCGCTCGGCGTACTATCGACAGGATGTGCATTGGACACTGAAAGACGCGAACGTTATAGCGGCTTTGTCCCAACTGGTTGAGGATCGCCCAAACCGTGGATTCTGGAAGTGTTGCGCGATGCTCAAGCGCAAGGGGCACCCTTGGAATCACAAGCGAATCTACCGTATCTACAAGCTCATGGGCCTTAATTTACGGCGTGCGGCGAAGAAGCGTTTGCCCAAGCGAGTACGAGTGCCTTTGTACGTACCGGATAACCCAAACACTGTCTGGTCAGCGGATTTCGTATCAGATGCCTTGGCAAACGGTCGCCGCTTTCGGACGTTCAATGTGATGGACGACTTCAACCGCGAAGCTGTATACATCGAAATCGATACCAGCATCAATTCTCATAGACTGATCCGGCTGTTCGAGCAACTTCAAAAGGAGCATGGGCTGCCGCAAGTTCTGCGGACAGACAACGGCCCGGAGTTTTTTGGTGAGGTTTTTGTTTCCTGGGCCAAGCAGGCTGGGATGGCCATCCAGTACATCCAACCTGGCAAACCCAACCAGAACGCCTTTATCGAACGATTCAATCGAACCTATCGAGAAGAGAAACTCGATCAACACTTGTTCAGCAATTTGAAAGATGTCAGAGAAGCGACCTACTGGTGGCGACTCGAATACAACGGAGAGAGACCACATGACTCTCTGAATGACCACACACCCCTTGAAGTTCGACAAAAAGCAGCAGCAAACTCTAATTTATGAACTGTCCTATTGATGGGGAAGCTTACGACTTGGGCGCGTTTATGTTGACGCTCACCACCAAGGCTCTTTACCTCGGCAGCTCGACGTAGTTTGAATCCGGGTCCTGCAACCAGAATTAGGGAGGCAAAACTCCGATCTCTTTCAGAGCATCGCAATCCTTGCGTTCGTGACACGCCACCGTCGAAGCAATCTCCGCGTCTGCTCATACTCGAGCGAATTCCTTGGGCTTTGGACAACTGTTGAAATTGTTTTGAGTAGTACTGGCTCCCACGGTCCGTATGCATGATTGCAGACCGGAAATCTCCCCGAGTATCGATGACAACAGCCAGGTAAAGCCAGCCCTCATCGGTCCACAAGTAGGTGATGTCCCCGCATAGCTTCTAATTAACGCCAGTGCAATTGAAATTCTGCTCAGGCAAATTGTCTGCAACCGACAGACCATGGTTAGAATTGATGTTGGCCTTGATTTTTCGACCTGCCTTGGCAACCAGTTCCTGGCGTCTCATGCTGGCGGTGACGGTGTTTTCGGCGATTGCGAACCCTGATTCATTCAGATCCAGAGTCAGGCGTGGAGACCCGTAGCGATGCCGCCGCTTGTCAAAGGCCTGCCTAACGGCCTCATCGATGAGCCTCTGTCTCTGCAGCCTGACCGAGACTTTGCTCTGTCGTGTAAGCCAGGCTTAGTAACCGCTTGTGAATACGCCAAGCCATTGGCATTGCCGTGAAACAGGCGTGTCAGCACCATTTTGATGTATGAATGCGTACTTCACTTCTGGTTCTTCGCGAAGTACGCAGACGCCGTTTTTAACAGAGCCACTTCCTCTTTTTGCCCTGCAAATTTGCGTTTCAATTCGGCGTATTCACTCAGATGTCTGTTTTCAGTTTCGCTACTCGATTCAGCTTGATGTATTTTTGTGCGCCAACTGTAAATTTGAGAGCTCTGGATACCCAGCTCACTCGCAGCTGCAGTTGCTCCCGCCTTGTCAGCCAGTTTGACTGCCTCAGCTTTGTACTCGTCTGGATAGCGCTCGCGGGCCTGCTTGGCAGGCTTCATTTTTGTTGCCATAAATCACCTCGGTTGCGATCATTATCGCTTGTTGAGGTGTTTGTGGTAACTGGGGAAGATCAGATTGTCCGATGCCTTGTGGCCCGTGCGATTATGTACTGCACTTTTATCAGGTGTCGTCTCGCTTCAGCCGGCGAAAACTGTAGTAATAATCACTCCGGGGGCGCTACATAGTTAACTTTCTCGACGTTGCTTAACTCGACGGCGGTAGGCGTACAACGCCATCGCTCGTCGCGCTGTCGTGCTTACCACTTTATCTAGCTAGATATTTTACGGCCTTCTGCAGATAAACAACCAGCGCTGTTTTACTTAATAACTGACTAGCTACACACCCTAACTTTAATGCTGACTTCTAGTTTCTTCAATCAAGATATGATACCAATCTCCAGCCCCTAACAACATCAATAATAAAATACCACACATTATTTCAAGCAATATGTCCAAAAAACTATCAACCAACGTCTTCTCGTATTGATGCATTTATTACAACTACTAACCACTATTCACATCACGAATTTCACACCCTATTTTTCTGATTAATACATATTTCATGGAGATCCATGCTTTCATATTCAAAACTGTCATATTAATATTCACCCCCCCCCTCTATTAACGCGTCGATACAACTCTGCATATTTTCTTGCGACATTGCTCGACTCATATCGCATCACATTTTCTCTACCAGCCTTAACTAGACGATCTCGAACAGACGCATCAAACAAAACACTATTAATACCATTCCTTATATCTTCTATATTGTACGGATCTACAAAAACAGCTCCATCACGTCCAGCCACGCTTATCATTGGTTCAAGATGTGATGTTACTACTGGCAACTCAGTCGCCTGCGCTTCTATAATTGGCAAGCCAAACCCCTCACTTAATGAAACAAACGACAAAGCATTTGCACTGTGATAGCATGACAACATCTCTTCGTCAGACAAATCATGACAGGTGTCGTATATTATTCTTGAGTCATCTATTAATTTCTTATCGTCTTCGCCCAACCTACCAACTATTAGCAACTTTAACGACAGCCCAGCACAAGCCGCCACTAGACGCGCCAAATTTTTATTCTCTTTGGTACCGATGTGCAAAACAATTGGGATATCACATAACGAATTTCTAGACACAGGAAAATATTTTGGAGATATTGGATTATCTATAACACTCACTTTGCGACCATCAATACCAGACAGTCTTATAATATCTGACTTCGTTTTCTCGGAAATCGCCACTATATAACGAGCACGCATAAGAGGCAGCTTTAGCCAAAATAACTTCAATATATAGCGCTTCAACCCACTCTCTCTATTAATCATCTCACAGTCATGAATAGTCAAGATGGTTTTATTAGGATCCAACAAGAACGTTAGGTAATGAACATCCCCCACTATATGACATACGCACTTTTTTCGCTTACGAGCATTAAATATGTCAATAATGCGAGGCATCACACCCTTTGAGTAATTCTTGTTTTCTATAACGGACACACAGATATCGCTTTCAAGTGCATCGTTGATTATGGAAAAAACATTCTCAATACTAAAAGAACCTGGATAGGGCTTCCGCGTTAACTGTGTTATGTAATATTTCATACTAGTTAATCTGTAATTGCATTAGCGGCTATATACTATAAATACAACCACTAAAAGTCGATAAAGCACATGGGTAGTTAACTGCCTCTTCATACTATATACACTTTTACATTTTCCATATAACTTGAAATACGGTGGCATCGCCCCTTGCTTCTCAACGGGCAGTTCGCATTTAGAACTCACCACTGCTTTTGTCGTCAGTCAAGAAGTGTATGATAATTAAGCATGTCGCGTGTTTGCACTTCATTGTATTCAAGCCACCACTAGCACAGTAGTGGCCCCTTAAAACTGGGCAGCGAACTAAGCGCCTCCCGTTGCTATGCAGACATCCTGTCTGCGGATTGAGTATATAACGTATCGGGAGTCTCATTGCCCGATGAGTGATGCCGACGTTCGCTATTGTAGAAATTGAAATACTGCGCGTTTCGCATCTGCCACGGTGTCTTAGGCTTTTACGTGAACTTATTCATATTTCTCACTGCTCCAAAGCCGATCGATAAATACATTATTCAACCAGCGATCCACGCCATCCATGCTGATTAGGATATCGTTATACTTGATCACATGGGTATACTCTTCAATTGTGAATTGGCTACCCGGTCTGTGTTGAAAGTCTCTGAAATACCATGCTTCTCGATTGCCTCTTCTAACTCTTCACACAGAAACTCGTATCCATAGCGGTTGAGATAACGTCAACTTTCTTTCCCACTTTCTCGGCGATATCCTTAGGCAGTTTGTAGTGCCTCTTCGTTCTGTCTGTAAAGCTCGTTCATAATTAAGTACCGGCGAGTACCCCATT
>CANLNQ010000023.1 GCA_947492525.1 uncultured Granulosicoccus sp. | reverse complement strand
GTGAATCTCGTGAATCTCGTGAATCTCGTGAATCTCGTGAATCTCGTGAATCTCGTGAATCTCGTGAATCTCGTGAATCTCGTGAAGCCCGCGAATCTCGCGAATCTCGTGAAGCCCGAGCAGTCCGAGCAGTCCGAGCAGTCCGAGCAGTCCGAGCAGTCCGAGCAGCTTGAGCGGTCCGTGATGTCCGTGAAGCCCCCGATCCCTGGCACTTGATCCAATTGCGGGTTGACCACTGAACCTTGATGAAACACACTAAGTAAAATGCATTAGCCGGGTGTCCACGGGACACGACTGTCATCCAATTACAGGAATTTCATAGGTGCGATACGAAGCTCCATTAACCACTCCCGAGGCTGTCGAGTTGCTCGCCAGTGCCAAGGGGCGGGTACACGTTCTGGCGGGCGGAACCGATCTCATTGTCCGAATGAAGGGGGGTTTCATCGAGCCTGATGTCGTTGTCGACATCAAGCGGATCAAGGACATGCATGTGATCCGCAAGAGTGCTGCGGGTATCTCCATCGGTGCGGCGACAAGTTGCGGCGCGATGGGCAAGCACAGCGTCCTGAAAAAGGCCTGGCCAGGTGTCGTCGAAGCGGCCAATCTGATCGGCTCTGATCAGGTCCAGGGACGTTGCACGATGGCGGGCAATCTGTGCAACGCGTCCCCGGCCGCCGACAGCGTTCCTGCGCTGATCGCGGCGGGTGCGCAGGTGCTCATCGTCGGGCCAAGGGGAGAGAGGCGCCTGCCTGTCGAAAAGCTTGCCACTGGCCCCGGCAAGACTTCGCTCAAGAAGGGTGAGCTGGTCACGGCGATCGAATTGCCGCCGCGCAAGGTGCGATCAGCCGATGCCTATCTGCGTTTCACACCGCGTACCGAAATGGATATTGCTGTTGTCAGTGCCGCGGTCAACCTGACCATCGATCGCAAGAACGTCATCACGGATGCCCGAGTGGCACTGGGTGCCGTGGCGATCAAGGCCATCCGCGTACCGGCAGCTGAGAAGGCGTTGATAGGCAATACCCTGAACGAAGAGACACTGGCCGCCGTGGCAAAAGCATGCTCGGCAGCCTGCAAACCGATCGATGACAAACGAGGCACTGTGGAATACCGAACACGAGTAGCAGGCGTTCTGGCGAAACGTGCGGCGCAAGCCGCCTGGACCCGGGCTGGAGGCAAGGCATGACTAATCTGGTCAATACGAACATCAATGGTGACGCTGTCGGCTTTGCCTGTGAAGCGGATGAGACCCTGCTCGATGCACTACGCAATCGGGTTGGACTCAAGGGCGTCAAGGAAGGCTGCGGCACGGGTGACTGTGGAGCCTGCAGCGTCATTCTAGACGGTACGCTGGTGTGTTCCTGTCTCGTGCTTGGCATGGAAGTGGAAGGGCGCACGGTGGAAACCGTGGAGGGCTTGAGCAACGGCGCCGAGCTTCACACACTGCAGAGCAAGTTCATCGAACATGCAGCTCTGCAGTGTGGCATCTGCACGCCAGGGTTTCTGATGGCAGCCAAGGCCCTGCTGAAGAACAACCCCGACCCGAGCGAAGAAGAGATCAGGTACGCCCTGGCGGGTAATCTGTGCCGCTGTACCGGCTATGACAAGATCGTTCGAGCGGTACAGGCTACCGCCGCTGAATTGAGAGAGGCTTGAGTCATGACTGCTGATACGAAATTCACGGGGCAGACCTTCAAGTCTGTCGGCACGCGTCCGTTGCGGCCCGACGGCATCGACAAGGTGACCGGACGCGCACGCTATGGCGCGGATATCGATCTGCCCGGGCAACTGGTCGGTAGCATCCTTCGCAGCCCGCATCCGCATGCCGCAATTCGTGCCATCAACACCAGCAAGGCGGAAGCCCTGCAAGGTGTCAAGGCGGTGATCACGGCAGCCGATCTGCCGGATCTGACCAATGGCAACAAGGAGCTGTTCGATATTCTCGATAACTGCATGGCGCGAACCCATGTCTATTATGACGGGCACGCGGTTGCCGCTGTAGCCGCCGTGGATGCCGTGACGGCTCGCAAGGCCTTGAAACTCATCAAGGTGGACTACGAGATCCTGCCGCACGTGACTGATGTGGATGAAGCGGTAGCCCCGGGGGCGCCCGTACTTCACAAGAAATGCTTCACGCAGGGTGTGGAACCGAAGCCGAAGAAGCCGTCGAATATTGCACGTCGCTCCGAGTTCGGACATGGCGACGTCGATGCCGGATTTGCCAAGGCCGATGTCATCATCGAGCGCACCTTCAGAACCGAGCAGACACATCAGGGTTATATCGAACCTCATGCCTGTGTTGCCAGCATCAGTCCGGATGGTAGTGGTGAGCTGTGGGTCTGTACTCAGGGTCATTTCGTTTTTCGTCAGCACTGTGCCGAGTTGCTGGGCATGGATGTGTCGAAGCTGCGAGTGACACCTACGGAAATCGGCGGAGGCTTCGGAGGCAAGACACATGTGTGGGCGGAGCCCGTCGCCCTGGCGCTTTCGCGCAAGGCCAATCGCCCGGTCAAACTGGTGATGTCACGCGATGAGGTGTTTCGGGCATCGGGTCCGACCAGTGCCACCTCCATCGATATACGAATCGGTGTGACGAAAAAGGGGCGTATCACGGCAGGTGATGCAACCTTGCGGTACACCTCGGGCCCTTATGTCGGCATGTGGGCCGAGCTTGGCGCGATGACATCCTTTGCCTGCTATGACATGAAGCATGTCCGCACAGTTGGTCTGGAAGTGCTCGTCAATCGTCCGAAGACAACGGCCTACCGCGCGCCCTCGGCACCCATGGCGGCTTTCGCCGTGGAGAGTGTCATTGATGAGCTGGCGGGACGCATCGGTATGGATCCGGTGGATCTGCGCATTCGCAACGCTGCCAAGAAAGGCACCAGATCCTCCTACGGTCCGGTTTACGGACCCATCGGTATCGGGCCAACGCTGAAGGCGGCCAAGGAGCACCCTCACATGTCGGCGCCGCTGGGCGAGAATCAGGGCCGGGGCATGGCGTGCGGGTTCTGGTTCAACTTCGGTGGTCAGACCTGTACCGACCTGAACATCGCCCCTGACGGCACGGTCTCCCTGACCGTGGGTACCATCGATGTCGGTGGTGCGCGAGCCTCTCTGGCTCTGGTGGCTGCAGAGGAACTGGGCATTCCCTACGACCAGGTGCGCACCGTGGTGGGTGATACCAGTACACTGGGATACAACGACATGACTGACGGTAGCCGCGGTACGTTCTCCAGTTCCATGGCAACCATCATGTCGGCGCGCAATGCCATCTCCATACTCAAGGAAAGGGCGGCGAAGATGTGGGACATCCCGGTCGAGAAGGTCATCTGGGAAGATGGCTGTGCCAAGGCCGTAGGCAAGAAGCACGGCAATCTGGCACCGCTGTCACTGGCGGAAATTGCAGAAGCGGCGCCCAATACCGGTGGACCCATTGCCGGGCACAATGAACTGGTGGCCGATGGTGCGGGTGTCTCGTTCGCAACCCACATCTGCGATGTGGAAGTGGATCCGGAAACCGGTCGCACGCAGGTCGTGCGCTATACCGTCATTCAGGATGCCGGCAAGGCGGTACATCCCACCTATGTGGAAGGTCAGTACCAGGGCGGTGCTGCCCAGGGAATCGGCTGGGCGTTGAATGAGGAATACGTGTACGGAGATGATGGTCGACTGCAGAACGCAGGCTTTCTCGATTACCGTATTCCTGTCTGTTCCGATCTGCCGATGATCGATACGCAGATTCTCGAGATACCGAATCCCAACCACCCCTATGGCATTCGAGGTGTGGGTGAGACGTCTATCGTGCCGCCACTGGCAGCCATTGGCAACGCGGTATCCAATGCCTTTGGCGTTCGGATGACCCATGTCCCGATGTCCGCTCCACGGATACTCGCTGCGCTGGATGAAGCACAGGCAGCCGCATCGGAAGACGTGGAAACGGCCTGAGCGTCGAGTTCTCGGCAACGACCGCTCGCCATGGCGCAGCATGAGGTCAAGCTCTGGTCCGCCCTGCGCCCCTTTGCGCAGGGCGAGTCCAGTGTACGGATCAAGGCTCGGAACATCCGCGAACTTTTCGCCCGACTGGAGGCGGACTATCCCGGTATGGTGCCGTTGATCAGGCAGGGGATTGCAGTGTCCGTGGATGGCACCCTGTACCGAGATAGCTGGGACACCGAATTACCTGCAGGTGCAGAAATCTTTCTGTTGCCGCGTATCCAGGGCGGCTGAAGAAACCGTCTTCCCGACAGGCATCTGTCTCTGCTTCCAGGCTGATGGTCAGACGTGCCTCATGGCCCGATTCGCCGCCTGTCCTTGATTGGCAGGATTCCCACACACCTTTCCGAGACCGATACATTCCGTATCGGTCCGGCGCTGCCTGTCTCAGGGAGAATCGCCCCGTTCGGTCCGTGGCCGGTCCAGAATCATACAAACCGGAAACTTTCAAATATGAATTGCCAGTTCATATTTGCATAAGCAGATCTTTCTCGGCATAATCGGCTTGAGCCCGTCAATTCGGCCTCGACCTGCGCGAGGCGAGAGAGGAATCCAACAGTGAGCATTGCAACCCGGAGCGCTGACACCGGAAAATCAGATCAGACAACCACATCGCCGATTGCCGAGGACTGGCTGAGCAACTATGAGCGGGATGGCTATCACTTCCCGGTCAGGGTCATGTCGAGTGAGCAGGCTGCCTCGTATCGACAGACACTGGAAGCCTTCGAAGGCCAGATGTCCGGCGATCCCGAGACTCGCAAACTGGCGTTGCTCAATGCCGCTTATCTGCTGCCGTTTGTCGATGAGATCAGCCGACTTCCCTCCATACTGGAGCCGGTCAGTCGCATTCTGGGTCCGGATCTGCTGGTGTGGAACGCCGGTTTCTTCACCAAGGAGCCACACACGTCCGATTTCATCAGCTGGCATCAGGATCTGACTTACTGGGGGCTTGATGACAGCCATGAAGTGACAGCCTGGGTCGCGCTGTCTCCGTCCACGGTGCAAAGTGGTTGCGTCAAGTTCGTGGCGGGTACGCACAAGCAGGACATTGTCCAGCACCGTGACACCTTCGACAGCAACAACCTGTTGTCACGTGGCCAGGAACTGGCAGTCGAGGTGGATGAAGATGACGCTACCTCTGTCGTGCTGGAACCCGGGGAGATGTCCCTTCACCACGGCAAGGTTTTCCATGGCTCCCATGCCAATGCCTCTGATGATCGTCGAATCGGCCTGGCCATTCGCTACATATCGCCGGACATGAAGCAGACCATTGAACAGAAGACAACGGCAAAACTGGTCGCAGGCAAGGATGACCACGGTAATTTCCGATTGATTGGCAAACCACGGGGGGTTGTGGATGCTGATGATCTGGCATCGGTTCGGGAAAATCAGCGTATCCAGCAGGAGTTCCTGTTTGCCGGGGTTGAGCGCTAGTGCGCTGAACTGGCTCGGAACCCGCATCTGTTACTACCGAGTCGGGGTCGTTTTCATCGGCGCGATATGATCTCGCGAAGCCGGATAGCGGTACCACCGACGGATTCAGAGTAACGGCTGACACGGATATTGGCGGGTTTTCCGGCAACGACGCGGTCCGATATGCAGTGAAATGCAAGCATGGCTGTTGGCTGTTGGCTGTTGGCTGTTGGCTGTTGGCTGTTGGCTGTTGGCTGTTGGCTGTAGGTTGTAGGCTGTCTCTGTCTCTGTCTCTGTCTCTGTCTCTGTCTCTGTCTCTGTCTCTGTCTCTGTCTCTGTCTCTGTCTCGGTCGCGGTCGTTATTCGTTGTCGTTGTCGTTGTCGTTGTTCGCTGCGGGTTGACGCTTGTATGATGGAATCTGACAACTTGCGTCGGCATCCTGTTGAGCGTTCATGACCGAGTCAGACCCGAATGCCCTATCCCTGCTGTTGAATCCACTGACAGTGGCGGAATTCATGCACCAGTACTGGGAGCGTGACACGCTGCATGTCGAGCGAGACAAGCCGGGTCATTTCAACAGCATTCTGCAGCTGCCCGACATCGAGTCGTTACTGTCCAGCCATGACCTGAAGTTTCCAGCCGTGCAGCTGAGTTGCAAGCGAGCTCCCGTCGCCGTCACGGCGTATACCGACGAGGCCAACAGGATCGTACCGCGTCGACTGATCGAGGAATATCGTCAAGGGGCGACCATCGTCATGTCTGCTGCGCATCAATGGCTTCCGGCGCTGGCAGGTTTCAGGCGCGCCGTGCAGGCAACGCTGCAACTGCGTTGCCAGACCAATCTGTACCTGTCTCCGCCTCGGGAACAGGGCTTCGGTGCTCACTACGACTCTCATGACGTTTTCATTCTGCAAGTGGAGGGAAGCAAGACGTTCAGATTCTACGAAGGCGGTGTGGAAAACCCCTATTCACATGAAGGCTATGATGCCGCGGTGCACACGCCGGGCGAACTGGCCGAAACCATCACCCTTCGTGCGGGCGACACGCTCTATATACCCCGAGGCGTCTTTCACGACGCCTTGGCCCTGGACCAGGCCTCCCTGCACATCACCCTGGGAGTTCATGCAGTGACCTTGCGTGACGCTCTGTTGGAAATGGTGGACGTGATGACGCAGTCGAATCCGCACTATCGTCGCAGTGTGCCAATCGATCTCTGGCAGGGGAATGCCGGACATGGACAGATGGATGACTGGTCTGAGGATGCCTCGAGATCCTTGAAGACATTGCTTGACTGTGCCGTCGATGAGGAGCACTGGAAGCTTGCCCGCACGCGTTTGCTGGATGGTATCTCGCTGGATAATGCGAGCGATTGCACGGGGCTGTTGTCACACCCACCCGACAAATGGCTACCGGACACCGTAATACGAATCAGGGCCGATGCCGGAATTGCCGTCGAGCGCCGGGAAGAGCGACTTTCCTGTCGTGTCCCCGGACAGGTGCTGGAGCTGGCCGACCCACTGGCGCAGGCCTTCGAACAGCTGCTGTCGCGACAGCGTCTGGCACTGTCCGACTGGACGTTGCTGACGCACGATCAGAAGCAGGCTTTGTGCGAGCAATTGCTACAGGCGAATGTGATTGAAGTCGTGACAGCGGAGGCTCCGAAGCAAGACGTCATTTGACGTGCCGAAGGAGTTGCAGTAGCGTATGGCGATACGTGTCGAACCCTGCATCGGGAGCAATCGTCAATGTCAGAAAAGCAGCAGAGTGACCAGGTCGTTGTCCAAGACAGCGCCAGCCGACGTCGATTCATGCGGGCGGGAGCCGGATTCCTGTTGGTGGGAGGTGCAATGAGCGCAAGTCGTGGTGTTCGTGCCGACGATTGCGATCGTAACGGTCAGCAGCGGGAAAGCGCGGCCGACAAGGACGCCGGCGCAGAATCCGATCCGAAGGGGTGTCAGAGCCGCAATATCGTATCCGAGCACCAGCCGCAACGTACGTCTCCCGTACAGGTCAAACGCATCAAGGGGTAGGTCCGGGTTTTTCCACGGGGATGGGTCGAATCGCGCTTACCTGCGATTGCACCAGCTATTTGAGTCGGTGGCAAAGCCCTGCAACCATGAGTACAACCTCATCGCAATGTTGCGCCATGGATTGATGCAGCAAACCGGCTTCATCACAGAAACGCCTTGATAGTTCGCCCAGGGGAACGATGCCCATGCTGGTTTCATTGGAAACCATGACAAGGCGGTGACGGCAGTCCTGCACGGCAGTTTTCAGGGACTGCAATTCGCCGTTCAGACTGTCCTCGCTGTCCAGCATCAGCAGATTCGTCAGCCACAGGGTCAGGCAGTCCACCAGCACGCAGTGTCCTTCCTCGATGCCGGCGATGGCCTCACCCAGCCGGAGCGGCTCTTCAACAAGCTGCCATTGCGGGTTGCGCTCAGCCTGATGCCGGGCAATGCGTGCCCGCATGCCTGCGTCATCACCCGTTGCCGTGGCGATGATGGTGACCGGTCGACCGGAGTCGTTAGCCAACTGTTCGGCGTACCGTGACTTGCCGGATTTGACGCCGCCCAGTATGAGAGATTTCATGAAGGGACTCTGCTGTTGTATGAAGAAAGCGGTCCGATTCTACCGGCATAGCGGACTCTCCCCATTATCGTGCGGGAGTCAATGAGTTACCATTGGGTTTTGTCTCACAAGGGAATATCGGTAATGGCGAAGCTAGCATTTCTCGGACTTGGTGTGATGGGTTACCCGATGGCAGGCCATCTGCAGAAGGCAGGGCACTCCGTCACCGTCTACAATCGCACCACCGAAAAGGCGGAGCGCTGGGCCGGCGAATACGGCGGTTCCTTTGCGCCAACGCCTGCAGAGGCGGCCAAAGGGGCAGACTTCGTCATGGCTTGTGTCGGCAATGATGACGACCTGCGTTCAGTTGTACTGGGTGACACAGGTGCATTTGCCGGGATGGGAAGCGGCTCGGTGTTTGTCGATCATACAACGGCATCTGCCCAGGTGGCACGCGAACTGGCCAGCGCTGGTGCAGAAGCTGGAATCGGCTTTGTCGATGCGCCGGTATCCGGAGGGCAGGCGGGTGCTGAAAACGGCCAGTTGGCCATCATGTGCGGCGGCTCCGAGGCCGATTACGCGCGGGCACAACCCGTAATGGATGTCTATGCCAAGGCCACGGAAAGATTCGGTGATGTCGGTTCCGGACAAGTGACCAAGATGTGCAACCAGATCTGTATCGCCGGTCTGGTACAAGGCATGTCCGAAGCGATCAATTTTGCCGAGAAATCCGGTCTGGACGCCAAGCAGATGGCCAACCTTGTTGCCAAGGGGGCGGGTGGCTCCTGGCAGTTAAGCAATCGCGCCGACACCATGGTGGACAATCACTTCGATCATGGCTTCGCCGTCGACTGGATGCGCAAGGATCTGGGTATTGCCCTGGATGCGGCAAAGCAGGCAGGTGTCTCCTTGCCAGTCACGGCGCTGGTGGACCAGTTCTATGCTGATGTGCAGCAGATGGGAGGCGGGCGCTGGGATACGTCCAGTCTGATACAGCGTCTGCGCCACTTCCAGAAGGACTGATCTCCAATCCGATTTTCAACAGGGCCCTGCGTCTGCTGCCAATGAGCAAATCTGTCATGAACCATGAAACTGTCGAACTTCTCTATGGCCGTGGAACGCTGGCCCTGAACCTGCCGGAGGACGCTCAGGCGACGGTCATCAGCAAGCCACCTTTTCCGCCGGCGGCGTCCGCCGCCGAGGTTTTCGAGCAGGCGCTGGCCAATCCGGTGGATTGTGAATCACTGGAGAAGCTGTGCGAGGGCCGTAGCAGTGCCTGCATTCTGATCTGCGACATCACACGGCCCGTGCCCAATCATGTGTTTCTGCAACCGATGATTCGCATCATGATGGACAACGGCATCGCTGCCGAGAACATAACGGTCCTGGTGGCGACCGGTCTGCATCGGCCCAATGAAGGCGAGGAACTGGCCGAGTTGGTGGGTGATCCCTGGGTGCTGGAGACCGTGACCGTCGTCAATCACTTTGCTCAGAACGATGAGGATCATGTCGATCTTGGCAAGACGAAGACGCGTGGTACACCGGTCGGTATCGATCGACGTTTCGTGGAAGCGGATCTGAAGATCGCCACAGGGCTCGTGGAGCCGCATTTCATGGCCGGTTATTCCGGTGGGCGCAAGGTCATTGCCCCCGGCGTGGCGCATCACGAAACCATTCGTACCTTTCACAGCGCACGTTTCATGGAAGATCCTGCGGCTACCCAGTGCAACCTGGAGCACAATCCACTGCATGAAGAGCAACTGGAAATCGTGCGCATGCTTGGCGATGTGTATGCGGTGAACACCATCATCGATGAAGAGCGTAATCTGGTTCATGCCACCTTCGGCGAGGTCATCGCCAGCCACCTGCAAGCGGTTGACTTCGTGCGCGGATTCACCGAGATTTCTGTGGGTCGCAAGTTTCATACGGTGGTCACATCATCCGCAGGCTACCCGCTGGATCAGACCTACTACCAGACCGTCAAAGGCATGGTGACACCACTGGATATCCTCGAGCCGGGCGGGACGCTCATCATTGCATCAGAATGCGCGGAGGGTATCGGTTCGCAGCATTATCGCGAAGCGCAGGGAAGGCTGGTGTCGCTGGGGCCGGATGCCTTCCTCGAAACGCTGTTGGCAAAACAGCTGGCCGATGTGGACGAGTGGCAGACCGAAATGCAGCTCAAACCGATGCGAAGTGGCAAGGTAGAGCTCTACACCACCGGTCTGTCCGATGAGGATCACCAACTGACTGGCGTTGAACGGGTCAATGATCTGACTGCCGCGATTGCGCGAAGCATGGCAGAGCATGGAGACCCGGCGGTTGCCATCATTCCCGAAGGTCCCTACGTGGTGCCTGTTTCCAGTTCCGTGGGCGCATGACAAGGTCACGACATTTGCATCTCGAGCCGGTCGGTGGTATCGCCGGTGACATGTTCGTCGCGGCCATGCTCGACCTTTTCCCGGAACAGTTCGAGAGCTGCTGGCAGGATCTGCACGATTGCGGTGTGATGGCGCATGTCGACGTCAGTCTGCAACCCGGCATGAGCAAGGGACTATCGGTAAAACGTCTGCATGTCGCGCTCAAGGCTCAGCCTGCCAAGCGCACGGGAAACTACCGCGACTTGCGGCAATGGCTGGCGGATAGTGCGCTGGACAAGGCGGTGAAGCATCGTGCCCAGAGCATCTTGCTGACGCTGGCCGAGGCGGAGGCACATGTGCATGGTGTGGATATCGAGCAGGTGCATTTCCATGAAGTGGCCGATTGGGATTCCATTGTCGATGTGGTGGCTGCCGCCAGTCTGATCGAACGAGCGGGTCCCTTGAGCTGGAGCTGCGGGCCGCTGCCTCTGGGTTCCGGGCTGGTCAAGACCGAACACGGGATGCTGCCGATACCGGCGCCGGCGACGGCCTGGTTGTTGAGGCAGTTGCCGGTCTGGGATGATGGCGAGCCGGGCGAGCGAGTCACGCCGACCGGCGCCGCCATTGTCCGTTCGGTTCTGGCAATGGAAGATGCCAGGCCGAGTGATCATGTCGTGAAACCGTCAGGTGCACTACAGGCATCGGGTTGTGGTGCGGGTCAACGAGAGCTGCAACAGCGTCCGAATGTGCTGCGGTGTCTGATGATCGAGGTGAGCAACGAGGCTACCCCTTCCGCCGGTTCGGTGGATGATGACAGGCTGCAAGGCGCAGCTCTTCTGGCTGGCACAGATCAGCTCGTCGACCAGGTGGTTCAGTTGTCCTTCGACATCGATGACATGACGCCGGAAGAGCTGTCGGTATCGCTTGAGCACATACGCGCCGAGAGCGGCGTTCTGGATGCCAGTTTTCTGCTTGGCATGGGCAAGAAGGGAAGAGCCCTGTTCGCCGTCACCGTATTGTGCCGCCCGGAGGATGAAGCCACGGTCAGCGCCCGTTGTCTGGAAGAGACCAGCACGCTGGGCATGCGTGTGCAGGTTCTCCACCGTCGAACGCTCGAGCGTGAGCTGCATGAAGTGGTTGTCGGCGATGATGCGGCTGGGATCAAGGTGGTCAGGCGACCCTCGGGCGTACTCACCGTGAAAGTGGAAAGCGATGATCTGGCGGCCACCCCGGGCCTGCAGGCCAGACGTGAGCGTGCACGGCGTTTGCGGGAAGCATTTGAAGCGTGAACAAGGATATGACTAGCCCGAGATCCGGAAGCACCCGGTTGCCACTGGCGCTGGAGCGTCTGCGTGCGCATTTGAGTACCTACCCCAGCCTGGCTGTGGCGGTCAGTGGTGGCGTCGACAGCATGACACTGGCCTCGGTGGCACACGATGTACTGGGTGATCGTCTGAGGCTGGTACATGCCATGTCGCCGGCTGTTCCCGAGGAGGCGGCTGAGCGAATTCGCCATCATGCGAATCGATTTGGCTGGTCTGTTGAGTGGGTCGATGCTGGAGAGTTTTCCGACGCGCGATACCGGAAGAATCCTGTCAATCGCTGCTATTACTGCAAGACCAATCTCTATACGCGCCTCAAGGAAGTCTGGGACGGCCCAATCGCCAGCGGGGCCAATCTGGATGACTTGGGTGACTATCGCCCGGGTTTACTTGCAGCGAGTGAAAAACAGGTGGTACACCCTCTGGTCGAGTCTGCAATCGACAAGGCGACGGTAAGAGTCATTGCGCGATATCAGCACCTCGATGATGTAGCCGAGCTGCCTGCGCAACCCTGTCTGTCGAGTCGGGTTGAAACCGGCATAGTCATCAATGCTGATGATCTGCTGTTTGTTCATCGTACCGAACGCTACCTGGCCGAGGTGTTGGGTCCCGCTGATCTGCGTTGTCGGATTACTGCCGAAGGAGTGCGTATCGAAGTGCCCGAAGAGTTGCAAGAGCCCCATTCCAGGCAGTGGTCCGATCTGACCACAGAACTGAAGCGGCGTATCAATGCTGACGGTAGGCGGTTTGCGGGAATAGGCGGTTACCGCCGTGGCAGTGCCTTTCTTCGCGAAGCCGACAGTCAATGAGCACAGTTGCACCATTCGATCTGCAAGCGAATGCGAGAGGGCGGCCGCGTGGCTGATGATATTCGTTTTGACTGGGAGCGAGGGACGCGAGCTCGTGTTCCCGAGGTGGTGCTGGCCGAAAGCAAGAGTGTCGAGCAGCTTCTGGATATTGCTCGCCAGGTTTTGACCAGGCGGCAGCGCGTTCTCATGACGCGAGTACAGGCAGACAAGGCCGCCATTCTTGAAGAGCAACTGCCTGGTCAGATTCACTATCACGCCCAGGCCAGAACGGTGGTGGTCTCTACCGAGTCACCGGAGAATCCGGTGCCGACGCGCCCCGTACGTGTCGCCATCGTAGCAGCCGGGACCTCCGATGTACCGGTGGTTGCAGAAGTAGAACAGGCATTGCACTATTTGGGGGAGCCCTCTGCACGCTACGTGGATGTCGGTGTTGCCGGTTTATGGCGTCTGACCGAACTGGCTGATGAGTTGTCGTCCTATTCGCTGCTTGTCGCGGTCGCGGGAATGGAGGGTGCGCTGTTCAGTGTGCTTGCAGGACTGGTGCCTGTTCCCGTCATCGCAGTGCCTGTTTCTGTCGGGTATGGTGTGGGAGCCGGCGGGCATGTGGCACTGAATTCGGCATTGAGCAGCTGTGTGCCTGGTATTGCGGTGGTGAATATCGACAACGGGTTCGGCGCTGCAGCACTGGCGATCAAGCTGCTGGGTATCGGGGAAACGAGCTGAAAGCGTGAGTCTGGTGGTTTTTCTCCGCGACGCGCTTGAGTATTCTCTGGCATGTACAAGGTCGTGACAACGGAGGACGGCACATGAAGATCACCGAAGACGATCTGGCGAGCGACGATGTTGAAACGCTGTTGGGTGAGCATCTCGATGACATGGCGAAGCACTCGCCGCCCGAGAGTATTCACGCGCTGGATCTGTCGGCACTGCGTGCACCGGATGTGACGTTCTGGGTCGTGCGCGACAACACCGGGCAGCTGCTTGGTTGTGGTGCATTGAAGGAGCTGGACAAGACGCATGGTGAACTCAAGTCCATGCGGACGTCCAGTGCGCATCGGCGCAAGGGCGTTGCCTCCGCTATTCTGTCTCACCTCATACAGGAGGCCGCCAGCAGGTCCTACACTCGGCTCAGTCTCGAGACAGGCTCCGGTGATGCCTTCGATCCGGCGCATGCCTTGTATGAACGTTTCGGCTTTCGCTTCTGCGGTCCGTTCGCTAAATATGTGGAAGACCCGTTCAGTCGGTTCATGACTCTTGAATTGTAAGCGGCGAAGTCTGTTGGATGGCATGGCGTGTGGACTCCCAATAAATTCCTTTACTCGGCAGCACGCTCGCAATTAGGATCGAGTACAGCCCTGGAGTCGCAGTGCTTGTGCATATCGTGTGAATTCCAGGCTGATCATGGTTCTGTTCCAGTACGCAAGAGAACCCGACATCGATTTCCAACCAGGAGAATTTCAGGATGTGCGATCTATGTGTCATCAATGCCGTCAAGAAGAAAATGCTGGAGACCGGTCCGGCAGACCAATCCACTCGACGTGACTTTCTGAAGCGGGCCGCTATCGGCGCCACGGTGGCGGCGGGAGCAGGAGCCGTTGCCACACCCTCGCTGGCCCAAGGGGCAAGTTCGGTGGAGGATCTTACGCATGAATTGCATCCGGATTTTCCCACTTACTTCGGTGAGCCGGGTTTTGCCATGGATCAGCTCTACAATTTCAAGGACAACGGCTTCAACCTGTTCACATACAACGTCAACGAACATACCGGAACGCATATCGACGCCCCCTTGCACTTCTCAGCCGACGGTCAGTCGGTAGCGGAAATTCCCGTACAGAATCTTGTCGTTCCTCTGTGCATCATCGATATAGCCAGTCGTGCGGAATCGGATGCGGATGCACAGCTGACGCCTGAGGACATCAAGGCGTGGATTGCCAGCAACGGCGACATTCCGGATAACGCCTGCGTCGCCATGCATTCTGGCTGGGCCAGATACGTGAACGACGCGAAGTTTCGTAATGCGGATGATGACGGAACGCAGCACTATCCCGGTTTTCACGTGGACGCGGTACAGATGCTGATGGAAGAAACCGGCACTGTCGGGATTGCTGTGGATACGCTGTCACTGGATCATGGCATGTCACCGGATTTCGCGACCCACTATGCCTGGTTGCCGACCAATCGTTGGGGAATCGAGAACATTGCCAATCTGGACAAGTTGCCAGCCAGCGGTGCGACATTGGTCGTCGGTGCGCCCAAGCATCGCGGGGGTACCGGTGGCCCTTGCCGCGTATTTGCGATGGTATGAGTGATACCGGAGCTGACGAGGCTTTCCCTGATTTTCCCCACGAAGCGGACGACTGATGGCTACGATTGAACGTGATGACAACCCCGAGGCAGATCCTCGGGTCAAGGCCGTATTCGATGAAATACGCACGGTAAGAGGAACGGATTACATCAATAATCTGTGGCGTTACCTGGCATTCGATGCCGACCTGCTGGAAAACGTCTGGCGCGATGTGCGAGATCTGATGGCTACCGAAACACTGATCGACTTCAAGACGAAAGAAATGGTGTATCTCGCCGTGTCCATTGCCAATGCCTGCCAGTATTGTGTTCACTCACATACGGCGGCAGCCAAGGCGCGGGGAATGAGCGATGCCGAGCACGCGGAGTTGCTGCGCATCGTCATGACAGCGGGGCGGACCAATCATCTGCTCAATGGCATGCAGGTACCGGTAGACGCCGTGTTCGATACCGATCAGGCCGCCCAATAGCGAGTTCAAGCGGAGAAGTCGGCCAGTGTATTCCAACAGGCTCTGGCAGAAATGCAAGTCCGGATACACGTGCCGGCAGCGGGTAGTGCAGGAGCAGGCTCGCTGGTGTTGACAGGAGGCCCCGTCACATCGGGGCCTCTGTCAGTCACGCGGTGATCAGAATGATTCAACCACGATCTTGCCACGCGCCCGACCGGTCTCGATCAGGGCATGCGCCTTGCGGATATTCTCGGCATTGATCGGGCTGAGTACGGTGTCCAGCGTTGTGCGGATGCGGCCTGCATCGATTTCCGCGGCAACATAGCTCAGCAGCTTGTGTTGCTCGATCATGTCAGGGGTCTGGAACATGGCACGAGTGAACATGAATTCCCAGTGCAGGCTGGCCGCCTTGGGTTTCATGTTGACCATCGGCATGGGCAATTCCGTGTCATCGATCGTGACAATGCCACCCTGAGGGCGAATCAGCTCGACGGCTGTTTCCCAGTGACGCATGTCGTTGAAGATGGCAATATGATCCACGTGTTCGAAGCCAAGCGCGCGAACCTGCTCAACCATGGGCTCGCGGTGATTGACGACATGGTCGGCACCCAGTTCCCTGACCCAGTCACTGGTTTCAGGCCGAGAGGCTGTGGCTATGACGACGAGGCCCGCTGCCTTGGCGAGCTGGATGCCGATGGAGCCGACGCCACCACCAGCACCAATGATCAGGATCGACTGCCCCTTGTTCTCGCCATCGCGATGAATGCCGAGTCGATCGAAGAAGGCTTCGTAGGCCGTGATCGTTGTCAGCGGCAGCGCGGCGGCTTCGGCAAAACCCAGGCTTTTGGGCTTGGTGCCAACGATGCGCTCATCCACCAGTTGGAACTCGGCATTGCTGCCAGATCGCGTGATGTCGCCGGCGTAATAGACTTCATCGCCCGGTTTAAAGAGTGTCACGTCCGGGCCGACAGATTCCACGACGCCGCTGGCATCCCAGCCCAGCACCCGGGGAGTTTCCTCCACCGTGTCCTTGGGGGCGCGCACCTTGGTATCGACGGGGTTGATGGACACGGCCTTGACCGCGACAAGAATGTCCCGTCCCTGTGCGACAGGCTTGTCGAGCTCGACATCCAGAAAGGCATCGGTATTTTCAACGGGCAGGTAATGAGTCAGGGCAACAGCTTTCATGTGTTTGATATCTCGGTAGTCAGGTGATCAGGAATTGTCTGTCAGGATGAAGTAGGGCGTGTTGCTGCCATCAGTCGGTGATTGTACGGCTCGTCTGTGCCAGCGTCTGGTCAGACCGAGATTATCGGTATCTCAACCTTGGAGATAAATGCTGTATATTTTCATGAACTATCAAGAAAAAGTTGATAATCAATCGTGAAAGCCGTCAGTGATCGCAGGGTGTTCACCTCTGTCGTGGAGGAAGGCAGTCTGACGCGCGCTGCAGAGCGCCTGGGCTTGTCGCTGGCGGTGTGCAGTCGTCGGCTGGCCCTGCTGGAAAAGCGTCTCGGTGTCCGCCTGCTGAATCGCACCACCCGCAGTCAGCACCTGACCGATGAAGGGCGGGTGTACTACGAGCACTGTCTTCGTATCCAGGAGGATATCGATGCGGTCGAAGCCAGTCTTGCGGGCATGCGTGACAAGGCGCAGGGAACACTGCGGGTCAGTACCTCGTCATCGTTTGGCAGAAAGCATGTATCGCCGTTCATCGCGGAATTCATCAAGCGCTATCCGGGCATCCGTCTGCAGCTGATGATGACCGACAACATCGTCGATCTGGTGGTTGAGGGTATCGATGTGGCCATTCGCATCGGCGCGGCCGCTGACTCTACCTTCATCGCCACACGCCTGGCGGTCAACAGGCGCATACTCTGTGCATCGCCCAGGTATCTCGATCGGGCAGGTACGCCACAAACGCTGGAAGCGCTGAGCGGGCATCAATGCCTGATTCTGTCTGCGCAGGGAGCGTCCAACGATGTGTGGGAATTCGATACCGATGCCGGCAAGCGGCGCATTCCGGTCAGTGGGCCCATTACATCCAATAGCGGTGAAGTGGTCCGTGATGCGGCTGCAGGCGGTCTGGGTATCGCGGTGAAGTCGCTCTGGGACATCAATGACCAGTTGCGTAGCGGCGAGCTGGTGAGCGTGCTCGATAACCATTCCCTGTCGCCCACGAACATCTACGCGCTGTACCATAATCGCCAGTTCATCTCTCCCAAGGTAAGAGCCTGGATCGATTTCTTTCGGGAAAAGTACTCACCGGTACCCTATTGGGAGCAGGGCTTGTCACTGGACGGGAAAGACTCATGAATGTATTCGATATGCTGGCGGAACAGCGCTACCTGGATTGGGAGAAGAAGATATCGGCACCCGGTTATCAGCCGCCGCCTCCGGTCAGCAGGACAGCCATCAGAAAATCCTATGAAGGCTATGTCTATGGTGAGGTGCTGGCGCATCTGGACAAGGCAGCCGACACCGACGATACGCAAAAGCAGCAGGAATATCTGCAGACAGCGCGTCAGCTGGAGATGCAGCTCGTGATCCTGTTGGAAAAACGCAATATGCCACACGCCATGGCGACACTGCGCAATGCCATTCGGCTACGACGTCAGGAGGTGCTGGAACGCGCCAACAGCACACCTGCCAGCGCCAGTGCAAAACCTGCCAGCTGAAGCGGGCCCAGAGATTCATCGTAGAGCCACCAGGACATCAAAGCGGCCAGTGGCGGCACGACCAGCAACAGACTGCTGGCGCGGGTGGCGCTGCCGCTGCGTACCAGCCAGGTCAGCAAGGTGAAGCCGCCAATGGACAGAATGAAGACAGCGTAGGCCAGATACGCCAGAGTGGCCGGCGTCAAGGTGGCGCTCCATTGGCCGAACAGCAGATTCATTACCAGCATGACAAGCACGGCGCCCAGGGTCTGGAAGCTGATGGCGCTGAGTAGGGGTACCGAGACGATGGAGGACTTCTGCATGACCGTACCGGCCGTTATCGAACCGATGCTGAACACGGCTGCAATGATGACCAGGGGCGAGGCACCACTGGTAGTTGCACTGCTACCCAGTCCCGGAGAGACTGCCAGTGCCACACCTGTAATTCCGATCAGCAGTCCGCCAATGGTTCTGCCACTGGTTCTTTCCTGAAAGAAATGCCAGGCAAGTATTGCTGTCAATGCCGGCTGCATGGCGCCAATGAGGGCCATGACGCCGGCCTCCAGACCCTGTGAGACTGCCCAGAACCCGGGGCCGAGATAGAATCCCTGCATCAGTGCACCGATGCCCATCAGGCGCCATTGATCGCGACGCGCTGGCAGGCGGAGTCGCAGGGCCAGCATCAGGATGCTGAACACCACCAGCACGCAGCTGAAGCGCAACAGCAGAAAGAGATAGGGGTCGATCTTTCCACTGATGCCGCGCGCGACCACGAAGCCACTTGCCCAGATGACAACAAACAGCCAGGCGGCACACGCGGCTGCAATATTCCGGTTTGGCAATTCAGTTCACGATCTGGGGCAGGCGAGCGGCTGGTGGTGTGTTGCGGCTGCGGGTGGAGGTCACCTTGCCGTCGATGATGGTCATGCCGATACCGGGTAGATTGCCTTGTTGAATGCTCTCCAGCATATCAGCTCCGGGCGAATGCTGTGCCTGATCGAGAATGATGAAATCGGCAGACATGCCTTCTTCGATGATGCCCGTATCAAGCTCTCGCATGCGGGCCGTATTGCCTGTGGCAAAACAGAATGCGATCTCGGCCGGCACGTTGCCCAGACTGGAGAGCATGGCAATCATGCGTAGTATGCCCAGCGGTTGCACACCGGAGCCGGCTGGCGAGTCGGTCCCCAGAATCACCCGTTCCGATTGTTCCAGTTCGAAGGCGGTCCGCATGGCCAGCAACCCTGCTCGTTCGTTGCCGTTGTGCACGATCTCGATACCTCGACGACAGCCTTCGCACAGACAGGTAATCTGGTCATCGGGCAGGGCAGTGTGGCCACCATTGATGTGGCCGATGATGTCGGCATCGGCTTCGAGCACGATATCCTTGTCGATCAGGCCGGAACCGGGAATGGACGGTCCGCCGGTATGAATGGTGGACTGGATACCGTATTTTCTGGCCCACTTGACCATCTGTGCGGCAGTCTCGCCAGCCTTCACCGAACCCAGGCCCACCTCGCCCAGCAGTTTCACACCCGCCTCGGCCAGTTCCTTGAAGTCGTGTTCCTCCATGCCTTCCTCCAACACGGGGGCGCCAGCGTGCATCTTGACACCGGAGGGACGGAAATTCTCGTACCAGCGTTGCGAGGCAATGGCCATGGCCTTCAGGCCGACGATATCCTTGGGTCGCCCCGGCAGGTGCACTTCGCCAGCAGAAATCATGGTGGTGACTCCACCGTGCAGGCAGGAATCTATCCAGTTGATCTGCTGCTGACGTGGCGTGTAGTCACCGATGACCGGATGCACATGACTGTCGATGAGGCCCGGTGCCAGCCAGGTGTCGGCGGCGTCGACCGTCACCGTTGCCTGATCGGTATCCATATCCCGTTCACGGCCGATGGCGCTGATTCTGCCATCGATGGCAATGACGCAGTCGCCGTCCAGCAAGGGGGCTTCAAGCTTGCCGGACAGAATGCGTCCGATATGACGAATGACGAGTTTATGCCCAGTATTTTCCATGAAAGTTACTCTTGCTCTTGTTCGAATCGGGTTCGTATCTGTCTCGATGTGGCGGGGTAAGCTGGCCTGAACCTGTCAATCAGGCGGCAGAAGTTTGCGCAGCAGCCGCGTGAGGTGTTCAGCTTCTTCGCGGCTGAGGCGCTGCGTTGTCAGCCGGGTGATATCAGCGGCAACCGGGATGGCATCGTGAATGGTCTGTCGGCCGGTCTCGGTGAGAGAAATGCGCAGGCGCCGCTTGTCCTGGCTATCGGTTTGC
This sequence comes from uncultured Granulosicoccus sp., assembly GCA_947492525.1. Lineage (GTDB taxonomy): Bacteria > Pseudomonadota > Gammaproteobacteria > Granulosicoccales > Granulosicoccaceae > Granulosicoccus. The sequence goes on along the minus strand of CANLNQ010000023.1, from coordinate 98,171 downwards.
GTGCGTATCAGTTTCTTTCTGCCAAGGCGATCGATGACGCCATTGGTGGTAGCGGCATCGATTCCGACACTGCGTCCCAATTCGTTCTGCGAGACGTCGTCACACTCCTGCAGTCGTACCAGCACGGAAAACTGTGTCGGTGTCAGGGTTGGTAATTGCGTGCTGAACAACTCGAGGTGACGCTGATTGGCCAGACGCAGCAGATAGCCGATCTGGTCATCCAGTCTGTAGTCGATCGCATCCTGTTCGTACTCGATGTCGATAGGTATTTCCCGGTCAGTCGGTGTGGTCCCTGCCGGCTTCCGTTGTGGAACGCGGTGCTGCTGATGTTTTCGTTTTCCGAGCCATCAGCAGGCTTGACCTTCTGCAAGGATTCGGTATAACTGTTTGTACACGAACTAACTGCCAATGAAAATACCTGTTGGCGACAAGTTTTGCAAAGCCATGACCGTCATTCGTCTTTCTTCCGGCTGAGTTTTCCGGGCTGACCGTGGAGTCGTATCGTAATGTCCGATGTTGTCATTCGCAAACAGGGCCTGAGTGTGGAAGAGATCTTCCACGAAGGCGGTCCCCCCCAGTCCAGCCCCCTGGTGCGTGCCGCCGCCATGTGCGTGATTGCCAATCCGTTTGCCGGACGCTTCGAGCCAGACATCGAAGGCTTCATGGATGATCTCAAGCCACTGGGTATCGACATGGCAAAACGCCTTGTGAATGTGCTGGGTGGCACCGAGAAGGTGCAGGGCTATGGAAAGGGCGCCATTGTGGGTGGTGCTGGAGAAATAGAACACGGAGCACTGTGGCATGTGCCGGGCGGCTATGCCATGAGAGAGGTACTGGGCAACGCCATGGCGATCGTGCCCTCCACCAAGAAAGTCGGTGCGCCCGGCGCTCGGCTGGATGTCCCGATCACCCATATCAATGCCTCCTATGTGCGCAGTCATTTCGATGCCATGGAGATCGGCCTCAATGATTCACCCAGAGCCAGGGAAATCCTGCTGGTGCTGGTCATGACCTCTGGTCCGCGCATACACGCACGGGTAGGCGGCCTGCATGCTGACGCGATAGAGGGTAAGGATGGCCTGCGCTAGTCCTGCGGTTTCTGCAGGTCCGCAGGGCTGGTTGCTGAGCGGTGTCGGGCACACAAGCGGGGACGCTGACAGGATCACTGACTGGCAGTCGCTTGCAAATGATTCCAGTGAGACATCTGCACTGCCACGCTTGCATCTTCAGCACGGTCCCATCGACCTGATCATCTCTGCCGATGGTCGCCCGTCGGAGGTCCACGCGGCCTATGCGCAGGCCGGGCGCTGCTTTCAGGGCCTGCTGGACAGGCTTGCCGCGCAATTGCCGCGGCTTCGTCAGCGACTGCGTCATGACTGCCGTCTCTCCGAATTCGATGGCGATGTGGCCCGGCGAATGTACAAGGCCGCGATGCCGCATGTGGCCAGCCAGGTGACCCCGATGATCGCAGTGGCCGGCGCGGTTGCCGATCACGTGCTTGAACACATGCTGATCGGCAGGGAACTGGACCGCGTACAGGTGAACAACGGTGGTGATATTGCATTGCATCTGGCCCCTGGCCAGAAGAGTCGCATCGGTATCTGTCCCTCGCCGATGTCGTCGCGATACCGCGATATCGTCACTCTCAAGGCGTCCCCGTCCATCGGTGGCGTCGCAACCAGTGGCTGGCAAGGTCGCAGCCGTTCCCTGGGGATTGCCGATGCCGTAACCGTTCTGGCTGCCAATGCGGCGACTGCCGATGCCGCGGCAACGTTGATTGCCAACGCTATCGATCTGCCGGAGTCACCCAAGGTGCTGAGGGCTGCTGCCAGCTCGCTGTCGCCCGACTCCGACCTTGGCGACAGGCTGGTGACTATCGATGTACAGAGCCTGACCCGTACGGAAAAGAACCGGGCCCTGCAGGCAGGTGTGCAGTGTGCGCAGCAGATGCATGCGGCGGGCCTGTTGAAAGCGGCCTGTCTGCACCTGCAAGGTCAGTCCCGGGTTGTCGGCTCACTGATCGATCACCTTCACCCTGAATTGGAGAGTATTGGCGCATGAGCACAGCGAAGATCCGTAAACTGGTCACCTTCATGGACGAGACTCGCACCGAAATGGGTCGGGAGATCAATCCGCCTACTCGTCGAGCTGCGGCGGTGGCCGTTATCGAAAATCCGTTTGCCTCGCACTACGCCGAGGATCTGGAAGCGCTGATGGTCATCGGTGAGGAGCTGGGCGGCCTGCTGGGTGAGAAGTGTGTTGCGATGCTCGGCATCGAACCTTCGCAGGCGCAGAGTTATGGCAAGGCCGCCATGGTCGGTGAAAACGGCGAGCTCGAACACGCGGCAGCCATACTGCATCCGAGACTTGGCAAACCGTTGCGAGCAGCGGTCGAAAAGGGTGCAGCACTGGTGGCATCGAGCAAGAAGATGGGCTCCATGGGGCAGGTACTCGATGTTCCCCTGGGACACAAGGACGCCGCGTATGTACGTTCGCACTTCGATGGTATGGAGGTGCGTATCAATGATGCACCGCGAGCGGATGAGATCATGGTGGCAGTTGCCGTGACGGACTCGGGCAGGCCGTTGCCACGCGTTGGTGGTCTGACGCATGAGGAGGCAGAGGGCAAGGATGGCCTGCGGTGATTTCTAGCGTATCCTGAGCAGCAGCAATGTCGTAGGGCAGTCCTGGGTAGTAGATAGCCTGCCGCTCAGTTCCATTCCAACGGTTAGGGGTAAATGCATCCTGTAACCAGAAAACAAGGGCCTTCCTGATGAGGGTCTGCGGAGATTGCATGAACAAGCGCAAGAACACACGAGCCGCACTGGCGGCAGTACTGGGCCTGAGCATGGCGGCCTTGCTCGGCACCGCCGGTTCGGCAATGGGCGCCGATGCGATAAAGATCGGCGAAATCAATCATTACAAGCGAATGGCAGCCTTTGCCGAGCCCTATAAAAAGGGGATCGAGCTTGCATTGTCCGAGATCAATGAGGCGGGAGGTGTCATCGGTCAGCCCCTCGAGTTCATCTATCGGGATGATCAGGGCAAACCGGGTGAGGCCATCAAGATAGCCGAAGAACTGGTCAATCGGGAAGGCGTGGCCATGATTACCGGTTCCATCCTGAGTAACGTCGGCCTGGCACTGTCATCGTTTGCCGCGGAGAAGAAAGTCATCTATCTGGCCGCTGAACCCCTGGCTGATGGCCTGGTCTGGGAAAAAGGCAATGACTACACCTTCCGCCTGCGTTCCTCGACGTACATGCAGGCTTCCATGCTGGCGGAAGAAGCCGCGAAGAGCGATGCGGTGAAGTACGCCACCATCGCGCCCAACTACGCTTACGGCAAGGATGCGGTGGCAGCGTTCAAGAAGGCGCTATTGGCCTTGAAGCCTGATGTGGAATTCGTGACCGAACAATGGCCCGGGGTGTTCAAGATCGATGCCGGTGCGGAAGTACAGGCGCTGGAGCGAGCCAAGCCTGATGCGATCTACAACGTGACCTTTGGTAGCGATGTGGCGAAGTTCGTGCGCGAAGGCACCACTCGCGGGCTGTTCGACGGTCGAGACGTCTATGGGCTGCTGACCGGCGAGCCTGAGTATCTGGAGCCGATGGAAGACGAGGCCCCCGAAGGCTGGACGGTAACAGGCTTTCCCTGGTACGACTTCGAAGAGGGTGCCAACAAGGTCTTTGTCGATGCTTATCAGGCGAAATTCGAGGAGAGCCCGAAACTGGGTTCTCTGGTTGGCTACATGACCGTACAGTCCATTGCTGCCGCCATCAGCCGAGCAGAGTCGGTGGATACGGAGAAGTTGCGCCAGGCATTCCTGGGGCTGGAGGTGGACACACCCGTTGGCCAGATCATCTACCGTGAGCAGGATCATCAATCCACCATGGGGGCATTCGTCGGAAAGACGACCGTGCGCGATGGTGAAGGCGTGATGGTCGACTGGGTCTACAAGGATGGCGCGAACTACCTGCCTTCAGATGAGGAAGTCGCAAAGCTGCGGCCTGCCAGTCAGTAATCGACAGGGCAAGCGCCGCAGCATGAAGCAATCACATTCACACAATCACTTCTGAACTGCACATGGGATTGTTCATTGCACAATTGCTGACGGGGCTTGCCAATGCCGCCACGTTGTTTCTGGTGGCATCCGGGCTGTCACTGATCTTCGGGGTCACCCGAATCGTCAATTTCGCCCATGGGTCCTTCTACATGCTGGGTGCCTTCATCGGCTACTCCCTGATGCAGGTCCTGCCCGGGGCGATCGGATTCTGGGCATCCGTTCTGTTGACCGGCGTACTTGTCGGTCTGATTGGTGTCATTGTTGAAGTGCTGGTCCTGCGCCCGGTGTACAAGGCGCCGGAACTGTTTCAGCTGGTAGCCACCTTTGGTGTCATTCTTGTCATACAGGATCTCGCCTTGATGGTCTGGGGTGCCGAGGATCTGCTCGGTCCCCGCGCCCCGGGACTCAAGGGGGTGGTGAGAATCATGGATGAGCCGATACCGCTGTATGATCTGGCCCTTATCGCCATCACGCCATTCGTGTTGTTCGCCCTGTGGTATCTGATAGCCCGCACACGTGTCGGTGTGCTGGTCAGAGCCGCCACCCAGGATCGTGAGATGGTGGCTGCCCTTGGCGTCAACCAGTCCTGGCTGTTCACTGGCGTCTTTTTCCTGGGGGCGGCTCTGGCGGGTCTGGGTGGGGCGATTCAGCTGCCGAAGGGGGGCGCTGACCTGTTGATGGATTTCAACATACTGGCGGCCATCTTCGTCGTGGTAGTCATCGGTGGCATGGGTTCATTGCCCGGTGCCTACATTGCAGCGGTACTGATATCGGTACTGAACGTATTCGGTGTGACCTATCTGCCCCAGAGCACGCTGGTGCTGATGTACATCGTCATGGCTATCGTGCTCACGGTGCGACCCTACGGTTTGCTGGGGCGCGAGGAAGTCGTGGGTGAGCACGGGCAGGTTGGCGAGCCCGAGCGTCCGATCAAGCCTGCGAGCACCAAGGCACGGGTCCTGGTCGGCATCCTGCTGCTCTGTCTGTTCGCTCTGCCGCTGGCCGGTTCGCACTTTCTGCTCATACTGACGACCGATATCATCATCTTCTGTCTGTTCGCGGCCAGCCTGCATTTTCTGCTGGGGCTCGGTGGGCTCGTCTCCTTCGGTCATGCAGCCTACTTCGGGGGCGGTGCCTATGTCGCGGGTCTGCTGGTTGTGCATGTCAATGCGCCAATGGAGCTTGCCTTTGTGCTCGCACCGCTGGGCGCAGGTCTGGCGGCCTTTATCATAGGCTGGCTGTGCCTGCGTCTGACCGGCGTCTACTTTGCCATGCTGACTCTGGCACTGGCGCAACTTCTGTGGTCGCTGGTCTTTCAGTGGGACGAATTCACGGGAGGCGATGATGGCCTGGTGGATATCTGGCCCGCTGAGTGGCTGTCACAGGCCAACAGCTACTTCTATTTCACGGTCGTGGTGGGGGTAGGCGGCATTCTGCTGCTGCGACACGTGGCGCATTCACCGTTCGGATACGCACTGCGTGCATCGCGTGATTCCCAACGGCAGGCCGAAGCCACCGGCATCAACACCAAGCGGGTTCAGTGGATGGCCTTCACCCTGGCCGGTACGCTGGCAGGCGTCGCCGGTGCCTTGTTCATCTTTTCGAAAGGCAGCGTTTTTCCCAATGAACTGGAGATCACCAAGTCCTTCGATGGCCTCATCGTGGTATTTCTCGGGGGCGTGAAGACATTGTCGGGCGGCGTGGTCGGTGCTGCCTCTCTGGAGTTGGTCAAGGACTATCTGACACGCCTTGAATACTGGCGTCTGGCCCTGGGCTTGCTGATCATCGTGGTGGTCGTGCTGGCGCCACACGGCATCGTCGGATCATTGCGCAAGCTCCGTGAGCGATTGTCGGGAAGGGCTGAGGATGACGTATCAACGGTGACGTCGTCTGCAACGGCAACAGCGAACTTGCAATCGCCGGAGTCGGAACGATGAGCGAGACGGCGCCTGTGGTGTTGAAGGTTGAAGGACTGAGCAAGTCATTCGGCGGTATTCATGCGGTCAGTGATGTGCATTTCGAACTGGCGCGTGGAGAGCTGTTGGCCCTGATCGGTCCCAATGGCGCTGGCAAGACAACCTGCTTCAACATGCTGATGGGACAACTCAAACCCAGCAGTGGAAACGTCTATCTCCACGGTGAGAAGATCACCGGGCAGAAACCACGACGCATCTGGCGCAAGGGCGTCGGGCGAACCTTCCAGATAACCGGTACCTACCCGTCGATGACTGTCATCGAGAATATTCAGATGGCCCTGATCTCTCATCATCGTCGCCTGTTTTCCCTGGGCCCCCATGCCACGCGTCTTTATCGAGAACAGGCCATGCAACTGCTGGAACTGGTCGGCATGCCAGAGCAGGCAGAACGCGCCTGCGCCATTCTGGCTTACGGTGATCTCAAGCGCCTCGAACTGGCTATCGCATTGAGCCACGAGCCGACGTTGCTGTTGATGGATGAGCCCACGGCGGGCATGGCACCCCGGGAGCGTATCGCGCTGATGCAACTGACGGCGGACATCGTGCAGAAGCGCAACATCAGTGTGCTGTTTACCGAGCACGATATGGATGTCGTGTTTGCACATGCGCATCGGCTCATGGTGCTCAATCGCGGTGAATTGATCGCCAACGGCACGGTGGAAGAGATTCGCAACGATGCCGTCGTGCAGGAAGTCTATCTGGGCGGTGGCAATCTGTTTGCCGAAGGAGACACGCATGCTTGAACTGTCTGGTGTCAACAGCTTTTACGGCAAGGCGCACATTCTTCGAGATCTGGGTTTCTCCCTGAACGCCGGTGAGGTGGTGTCACTGCTGGGGCGCAATGGCGCAGGCAAGACGACGACGGTGAAGTCGATCATGCAGCTGGTCAAGCCTGACAGCGGCTCGGTGATGTTCGACGGTGAAGAGCTGACTCGGTTGCCGACGCATCGCGTTGCCAAGCTGGGTATCGGTTACGTCCCGGAGGAGAGGCGTATCTTCACCGACCTGACAATCAGCGAGAACCTGGAGGTCGGCCGCCAGCCACCGCGCCCCGGGGTTTTCAGCTGGACACAGGAGATTCTCTTCGAACTGTTTCCCAATCTGGCGGAAAGGCGGACCAATCGTGGCAAGGCTCTCTCTGGCGGTGAGCAACAGATGTTGTCCATTGCCCGAACGTTGATGGGTAACCCGCGCTTGCTGCTGCTTGATGAACCCAGCGAGGGCATTGCCCCGGTCATTGTCGAACAGATGGCACACACGATTCTGAAACTGAAGAGTGAGGGCTTGCCGGTTCTGCTTTCAGAACAGAATCTGCATTTTGCACGCATGGTGTCTGACCGGGCCGTCATCATCGAGGGTGGCCTGAAGAAGTTCGATGGCAGCTTTGCCGAGCTGGAGGCGCAACCTGAAATTCGGGATGCCTATCTGTCTGTCTGATTGCGTTGGTTGATGTGGAGAGGCAGAAGCTGCCTCGTGTTCTTGTGCAAGAGTAGAGGTGTGAGCAGCATGAGTAGTGTTGGGTCGATATCTCTGGCAAGTGCCCTGGAGCAGCTGTCTCGTACACCCTTGCCGATTCTGGCAGGGGGAACGGATTTCTATCCGGCTCTGGGTGACGCTCCTGCACCGGCACGGGTGCTGGATGTCTCGCGCATAGAAGGGCTGCGGGGTCTCCAGCGGACACCATCCGGGTGGCGTATCGGCGCGGCGACCACCTGGAGCGATGTCATCGCCGCTCCGTTGCCTCCGGTATTCCGAACGCTCAAGCTGGCGGCGAAGGAAGTGGGCTCGGTGCAGATCCAGAATGCCGGAACGATAGCAGGCAATCTGTGCAATGCCTCGCCGGCAGCCGATGGCGTGCCACCACTGTTGACACTGAATGCTGTTGTGGAACTGGCGTCGGTACGCGGCAAGCGAATGCTGCCATTGCACGAGTTCATACTGGGCTCACGCCTCACAGCGCGCCGGGATGACGAGATGCTGGTGGCTGTTCATGTCCCCGATATGAGCGATTCGGCACGCAGTGAGTTCGTCAAGCTGGGGGCCAGACGCTATCTGGTCATATCGATCGTCATGGCCAGTGTCGTGTTGATTCCGGATGAACAGAAGGACAGTCTGCAAGAGGTACGCATGGCAGTGGGCGCGTGTTCAGCCGTGGCCAGACGTTTGCATCATCTCGAAGCGGTGTTGCAAGGCCAGCCTTTGGGGGCAGACTTGTCGTCTCTGGTCACACCCTCGCTCCTTGCCGAACTCACGCCGATCGATGATGTGAGGGGCAGTGCAGACTACAGGTTGCATGTGGTAAGGCAGCTGATACGAGAACTGCTTGCACGCGCTCAACAAGCCTTGTTGGGTGTGTCACCCGGATCTGTCATCGATCGTGATGCGGGAGAGCCTTCATGACCATGAGTGATGCTGTTCGCGAGGGGCAAGGCGCCGGCCACTGTGACGCTCTGTCGTTCCACTGCAATGGCAAGGAAGTCTCGTTCAACGGCAGCTCCAGCCTCCGTCTGTCATCGGTTCTGCGCGAACACCTGGACTGCAAGGATGTCAAGGTCGGTTGCAATGCCGGCGATTGCGGTGCCTGTACTGTGCTACTCGATGGCATGCCGGTCTGTGCCTGTCTGACCGCTGCCGGGCAGGTGGATGGCAGGCAGGTGGACACCGTTCAGGGGCTTGAAAGATCCGATTCGTTGATGCGACAGCTACAGCACTCCTTTCTGCGCCAGGGGGCAGCACAGTGCGGGATCTGCACGCCAGGCATGCTTGTCTCGGCTGTGGCACTGCTGAGAGAGGACCCCGAGCCGGACGAGCAGGCGGTGCAGGATGCACTGGGTGGTGTTCTGTGTCGTTGCACGGGCTATCGCAAGATCATCGATGCGGTGATGTTGGCCACTCAAACGCAAGCAACGGCGCCAGGTACGGGGATCAGGATCGACGAAAGGCCGTCGATCGAACAGCTTGATTCCGTGGGTGTGCCAGTCATGCGGCTCGACGGTCAACCGAAAGTCTCAGGGCTGGAGAGTTTTGGTGACGATGTGGCGCCCGTGGATGCCAGAGTGTGCCGTCTGCTGCGTTCACCGTTTCATCACGCCGCCTTCGAGTTTGGTGATCTGGCTGAATACAAGAGGCGTCATCCCGGCATCGAAGCGATTCTCTCTGCCGGGGATATACCGGGAGACAATGCCTTCGGTGTCATTCCGCCCTATATCGATCAACCGGTATTCGCCGATGGTTGCACGCGATTCAAGGGCGAGGCGGTGGCTGCCATCATCGGGGCTGCTGGCATCATCGAAACTCTGGATCTCGAGGATTTTCCAATCATCTGGGAGGAGAAAGCTGCATTGCTGGATCCTGTTCAGGCCAGCCAGGCTGAATCAGCGCAATTGCACCCGGGTACCACCGGCAATACCTTGTGCGAGGGTCTGGTGCAGTGTGGCGATGTCGAGTCCGCCGTTGCGCGTGCCGCCAAGGTTGTCAGAGGAACCTTCACCACCGGGTTCATCGAACACGCCTATATAGAACCAGAGGCCGGATTCGCGCGACGTGTCGGCGATACGATTGAAGTGCATGGGTGTACCCAGGCCCCTTACATGAACCGTGACAGCCTCGCGCGGATCATGGGCCTGGACGAGGCGGCGGTGAGAATCGTGCCCACGGCCGTCGGTGGTGGGTTCGGTTCGAAGCTGGATCTCAGTTATCAGCCCTATGTGGCGCTGGCGGCATGGCTTCTCGATGTGCCGGTGCGCATGACCTATACCCGACAGGAATCCATGCAGTCCACGACCAAGCGTCACCCTTCACGGCTCGAGGTGGAGATCGGGGTGGAGCCTTCGGGACGCTTGTGCGGATTCCGATTCGAGGGAACATTCAATACCGGGGCCTACGCGTCCTGGGGCCCCACGGTGGCCAATCGGGTGCCGGTTCATGCATCCGGCCCGTATTTCATACCCGACTACCGGGCGCATACCACCGGGGTGTATACCCATTGCGCACCGGCGGGTGCCTTTCGCGGGTTCGGCGTACCGCAGGCTGCCATCGCCCAGGAGTCACTGTTCGATGAACTGGCCGAGTCGATCGGTATGGACAGGCTTGCGTTTCGGCTTCTGAACGCGCTGGACAACGAGCAGCGAACCGTTACCGGGCAGAGATTCGAATCGGCGGTCGGCATCAAGCCTTGTCTTCAGGCCTTGCAGGAATCCTGGACAGAGGCCCTTGCAGAGGCCGAGACATTCAACAAGGAGGCTCTTGACGCCGGTTCATCGCTGCGCCGCGGCGTCGGGGTTGCCAGTGGCTGGTACGGTTGTGGCAACACCTCGCTACCGAACCCCTCGACCATCAGAGCCGGCATTCGTGCAAACGGTGTCATCTGCCTGCACCAGGGGGCGATGGATATCGGTCAGGGTTCCAATACGGTCATCTCGCAGATATTCGCGCAGTCGCTTGGGGTGTCCCTTGGCGACATCGAGCTGCTCGGGCCGGATTCTGCACTGACACCGGACGCCGGCAAGACCTCGGCTTCGCGTCAGACCTTCGTGACGGGGCAGGCTGCTCATCTCACCGGACTGGCACTTCGCGATCAGATTGCCAGATTGAGCAATTGCGTGACGCTGCAGAGAATCGAGATCAGGCAGGGTGTGCTGCATGTCAATCCCGGCTCGGTCGATAGCAGTTCGATCGATCTGCGGCAGTTGCCCGAGAACGAGCTCGGCTATGTCCTGATGGCTGAGGAGTCGTTCGATCCGCCCACCAGTCCGATGGATGAAAATGGTCAGGGCATACCGTATGCACAGTACGGTTATGCAGCACAGATGGTTTCTCTCGACGTGGATACAATGCTGGGCACGGTTAGATTGACGTCCCTTACCGCTGCGCATGATGTCGGACGGGCGATCAATCCCCTGTTGGTGGAAGGGCAGATTCACGGTGGTGTGGCACAAGGCATCGGTCTGGCCCTGATGGAGGAATTCATTCCGGGACGTACCGAAAACCTGCACGATTATCTGATCCCCACCATCGGCGATATTCCACCCATCAAAACGATCATTGTCGAGGTCGAAGACCCACACGGTCCTTTCGGGGCGAAGGGGCTGGGTGAACATGTCTTGATACCTACCGCGCCTGCCATCCTGAATGCCATTGCTCATGCCTGTGGCGCAAGAATTCGTGATCTGCCGGCGACACCCGACAAGGTGCTGTCGGCCATCCGTAAACAAGCGAGCGAGGCTGGGCCATGGTGAGATTTGCGGTAGAGCAGGAAGAGAATGGCAAGATCCGTTGTGATGCCTGCCCGGTACTCTGCTACATCAAGGATGGGCGAACCGGTGCCTGCGACCGATATGCCAACGATGGGGGGGAGCTGGTTCGCGTCGATCCATTCACCATTCTTCAACGAGCCGACGATCCTGCTGCGCAGGCAGTACCGTTTCTATTGAATGAGCAGCCTTCCACGCCGGGTGACGCCGAGAGTGCCGGCATCATGGATGATTCCGCCGAACATCGATGGGACGGCGACATTCTGGGCGGCAACCGCACATTCGTGACGGCCATCGGCTCCGGTACAACGTATCCGGATTACAAGCCTGCCCCGTTCATAGTCAGTCAGCAGTACGACGATGTCGATATGGTGACTGTCGTGACAGAAGGCATCTTCAGCTACTGTGGTGCGAAGATCAAGATCGACACTGACAGGCATATCGGCCCGGAACAGGCGACCGTCAGGGTCGATGGCGAGGCTGTCGGTCATGTCACAACCGGTGAGTACGGATCCCAGATGCTGTCGCTGGGCGGTGTCAACCATCTGACCGGTGGATCGAAGAAGGAAGGCAGAATCACCTGTCAGGCGCTATTGCAACTGTGCAACTGCGAAGCGGTGGACATGAGTATCGATGGCGGCGCAGAACTGACGGTACAGGCCGATGCGGCACCGATCGTCAACGGTGTTCGCGAGGAACTGATGCGCGTTGGTTGCGGGTCGGCCACCATTGGCATGTTCGCACGTCAATGGGCGCCCCGTGTGGATGAAGTCGTCGTGGTCGATGACCACATCACGGGTGTGTTGTCCGAGCACCAGGCCGGCAAGCTGCTAGGCATGTCGCCCACCGGTGTACGTATCAAGGGCCGAAGATCGACCCCGGGTCGTTACTTCCAGGTAGCCGAACCCGGATCCGGCTGGGGCGGGACGGATATCAGCGACCCGCTGAGTATCCTGGATGACTTCAAGGCCAACCTCGCCTGGCCTGGCATGCGTCTGCTCATGGTGTCGACGACGGGTGAACAATGGGCCTATTTCGAACTGGATAATGACCTGCAGCCGGCTGAAGCACAGCTGCCGCCGGAATTGCGCCTGTCAGTCGAGCGCATCGCCGAGAATTGCGAGCCATCGCTGTGTTCGGTCCTGTTCATGGGGGGCGCGGGCGGTTCCTTGCGTGCAGGTGTTACCGAAAATCCTGTCGGCCTGACGCGATCTGTCAGGCAGGCATTGACCCATGTGTCATGCGGCGGTGCGCCCGCTTACGTCTGGCCGGGAGGTGGAATCACCGTCATGGCCGATGTTGCCCGAATGCCGCGCAACGCCTTCGGCTACGTCCCGACTCCGGCGCTGGTGGCGCCGATCGAGTTCACCCTGCGTCGCTGTGACTACGAACGGCTGGGTGGACATATGGATCATATTCAGTCATTGCAGGATATTGCCGGAAAGGTGGAGAGGCGTGAGACCGTTCGCGAGACGCCGGCCTGGCCAGGTAACACTCGACAATTTGCATGGCGTTATCCTCAAGACTGACGGCGAACTATACTCACCAGTGCTTGTCCGATCACAAGGTGTGTGACGAACGGTCATACTACCTTGACTCCCGCTGGTTGAGCCGCGTAAAAACGGGGAGACATTCCGCTAACACGGGTCCCAGAGACCTGTTCGTCGACAAATGATGAAAAGACCTGATATTCGCTACAGCACTGTGCTGACCTCCATGCTGCTGGCCATGACGCTTACCGCGTGTTCTTCCGACTCCGATTCGCTCAGCGATCCCTTGAACGGCGGGGGAGACACCTCGTCGATAGATGACGACCCTGATGGTGATACTGGTGGCTCTACCGCAGGTACTGACACAGGCACCGATACAGGCACCGATACAGGCACCGATACAGGTACTGATACGGGTACTGATACGGGCACTGATACGGGTGGCGGCAGTTTCACGCCGGGTGAGTTGCCGGAGCCCAGCGTACCCGAGCTTGCAGATCCGGATGCGGAGCCCTTGGCGGCGCAGAACCCGGCAGACCCATTCGGTTCCCTTCTGGAAACAGACAATGAGCAGGTCGTGGCTGGAGGACCGCCAACGCAACCCAAGAACCTGCGGCTCGATCTGGTCTCGAATGACTGGGCCGAGATGAGTTGGGCACCCGCCAACGATGATGGTGAGGTGGTTCAGTACAACCTCTATCGGAGTGACGGGGTGGTATACGAAATTCGCGAAACCTACGAAGATCAGGAGGAGCTGGCCGGCGGCACGCAGGAGGAGATCTTCAAGGACTGGGCGACTACCTCGTTCATCGACTGCAACTACACGCGCTTTTCAGATGCGATACACAACTGCTCCGTCAACCAGCCTGACCCGGGTAGAACCTATGTCTACTACGTGACAGCGGTAGATGATGAAGGGCAGGAGTCGGCAGCCTCCGAAGAGCTGAGCATTACCTATCTCGAGGAGAGCAACGCGCCGGTTCCTCTCTACCGTGACCTGTACAAGGGCGAGAACGATACCTTCGCGCAGGATCATGACTTGTCGGCTGTGGACTACTGGATCGACGATTTCGATCTGGTATTCAACGATGATTTCGACGGCGATGAGGTGGATCCCGAGAAGTGGCAGACCAGCCTGACCTGGGGTGACAGCCAGATCATCAATGGAGAACAACAGTACTTCGTCAATTCCCAGCGGGATCCGGATTTCGGATACGACCCTTTCGAGATGACAGGAGATTCTCTGATCATCAAGGCCGAACCGATTCCGGATGAACTGCGTGAGAAGTTGCCACCTGTCTGCGATGAGGAAGATCGACTGGGTGTGGACCGTTGTGAATTTCTGTCCGGTGCCCTGTCATCACATGACCGATTTCAGTTCATCTACGGCTATACCGAAGGACGGTTCCGTGTCAGTGGCACCCCTGGTGCGCTGTCCAGCTTCTATCTCTACCACCGCTACGCAGGCAGCGGCGTGAACTACCATGCGCCAGAGATAGACATCATCGAATACCTCGGCGAGAACCCCTTCGGTGACCCGGATGCTTTCCAGACCTATCACTTTGGTGATGTCAACACGGGAATCACTCGATCGGCTCCCACGATGTCCTACAAGAAGCCGGGCGGTGGCACCTATGCCGACGATAACGAGTGGCATACCTTCGGCGTGCTCTGGGAGCCGCAACTGGTCATCTGGTATATCGATGGACGCGAGGTCAAGCGAATGTTCGGTCCGCAGGTGGCGCGTCAACCCATGAACATCGTCAACTATCTGGTCGCCGGCAGTGGCTGGGCGCCAACGCCCGATGTGACGGATGAATCGATCTTCCCGCTGGAGTTCGAGGCCGATTACATTCGTGTTTATCAGCGCGACGCGTTTCAGGGTACTGCAACCTTCGGTACTCCCTGATACGGACGGCCTGAGTTCCACTCGGGCAATGCGCCGGGCAAACGCGGTGAACGTATCCGACGTTCACCGCGGAATCTGACACTTGCAAGCGCGATATCAATTGTGACAGTGTATTGATTCTGGTCGTCATCACCCATGGGTCAAGAAACATGTTGATTGCTGCAATTCTCAGAGGGAAAGGTTCGGGAGTTCAGACCACCAGGGCGGAGGCCTCCCTGAAGAGCGCCATCGATGTACTCGCTAGCCAGCGTATCGGTGTACTGGTCGTCAGTAGCGACGGGCGCAGAATCGACGGAATTCTCAGTGAACGTGATATCGTCCGAGGGCTGGCCAACGACTCAGCAGACTTCGGTGCCTATACCGTAGGCGATCTGATGACCAGCAAGGTATTTACCTGCGCACCCGATGATACCGTCGCCTCCGTGATGGCATTGATGGATGAAAAACGCATTCGTCATGTGCCGGTTGCGGTCGGCGAAGAGCTGGCAGGTGTCGTCAGCATCCGTGATGTTCTCAACGCCAGACTGCGCGAGGCCGAGGCCGAGCAGAAGGAAATGGCAGGGTACATTGCGGGTTCACCGCAGGTCTGAACGGAGACTGTATCGGCAGTCCGGCAGGAACCGGGCAAGCGGCCTGCCGATTGCCAGAACCTTCGTGATCGTAATGCGCCTTTTCAACCGCTGGGCAAGCAACAGGTAGATTGATCTGACATGGCAGTTAACAAGCAGTTTCGTATTGCACTGATCGGAGCCGGCCGTATCGGCAGGGTTCACGCAATGAATATTCACCAGCACCCTGAGACCGTGGTGCAGTATGTGGTTGATCCGATTGCTGATGCGGCGCAAGACCTTGCCGCACAACTGGGTGCAAGCGCTGTCGAACAGGACGTGGTGTTCGCTGATGACGATGTCGACGCCATTGTCATCTGTTCTGCAACTCCGACCCATAGCGATCTGATTGAACGCGGCCTGCTGGCTGGCAAGGCCGTCTTCTGTGAAAAGCCCATCGATCTGTCCATCGAACGGGTCAATGCCGTGCTGGAGCGAACCCGCGACTGCAAGGCGCCGTTTCTCGTCGGCTTCAATCGTCGTTTCGACCCGGCGGCAGCGGACATGCATCGACGTATTGCCGAAGGCGATGTCGGTGAGGTGGAGCTTGTGACGGTCATTTCAAAGGACCCGGAGCCACCACCGGTCGAGTATGTGCGTGTGTCGGGAGGATTGTTCAGGGACATGACCATCCACGATTTCGATATGGCCCGTTTTCTTCTGGGTGAAGAGCCAGACAGTGTGGTCGCTACGGCGGCCGCACTGGTCAGCAAGGATATTGCTGACGAGGGCGATATCGACACGGCCAGTGTGACCTTGCAGTGCCCCAGTGGGCGTATGGCCGTCATCACCAATTCGCGTCGTGCTTCTTTCGGCTACGATCAGCGAATAGAAGTGCACGGTTCCCTGGGGTCGCTGCGTACCGATAACGTGCCCATGACCACGCTGGTTCTGGAACGGGCGGAAGGCGTTCGTCGAGAGCCGCCCATGCATTTTTTCATCGAGCGCTACAGGGATGCCTACCGTCTGGAGTGGCAGCATTTTGTTGACGTCCTGAATGGCAAGTGTGAGCCATCGGCCACCGGCATCGATGGCCAGAGAGCGCTGCTGATTGCCAACGCCGCCTACCGATCACTGGAAACAGGCAAGCGAGTAGCAATCTGATCAATCCTGCTCGAACGCCGCGATGGTCGGCAAATCTGGCTACGGATGATCCGCAGGTGGTTCTGATACTGCAGGTAGTTCACCTGCAGAGGAGACCCCGGCCAGTGCTGCAAGCCGTGTCAGTTCGGCGTGGATCTTCATTCGACGTGCGGCGGTTTCCCTGAATCCCGGTTCCAGCCACCAGGCTCGCGTTTCGAGTCGGTCGGACTCTCTGTCGGCGCGTACGTCGATACGCCCGGTCAGACGGTCTGCCTCCAGTATCGGATAGACGTAGTAGCCGTAGCGTCTCTGCGCGGGGGGCACGTATATCTCGATGCGGTACTGAAAACCGAAGAGGCGTTCCAGCCTGCGGCGATCGCGAAGCAGGGGGTCGAAGGGATTGAGAATGCGCAGTCGTGTGGTTGGTCTGATGCTGCTGTGCAAGGCATCTTCGCAGTCGGCAAGTGCGAAAGCCCTGTGCACCCTTCCTTCAGTGTCCGGATAGCTGACCGACATGATCGGCATGCTCGGCTGCTTCAGCCAGGCTTGCACTTCCTGGATGCTGCAGACTTCCCAGAATCGCTGGATCTCCGTGGCATTGGCGAAACCCAGCTTCATCAGTGCCTGCTCACACAACCAGTTGATCTGAGTCCGGTCGTCCAGCTGCACTTGCCGGTAGGCTGCGGGAATGACGCGTTCCGTCAGGTCGTAGTACTTGGTGAAATCCTGCCGATGGGAGACGTCAAGCGAGCCTGTCAGCCAGAGGTAGTCCAGTGCCTGCTTCTGTCGCGGGCGCATCCAGGCATGTACCGACTTGTCCACCGGCCCGGTCTGGTGAAACGCCAGATCGCGAGAGCAGGCGGGGCCGTGTTCCTGAATATGATGCAGAAGCTGCTGCTGCAGTTGCCGCTCTTCCTTCGATTGCTGCCACCCGGTCCGGCCGTAGTGCTCGGTGCGACGCTGATGTTGGCGAACCCAGTAAGGATAGGTCGACATCGGCAGGATGACGGCGTCGTGACTGAAGTGTTCGAACACCTGCCGTTTGTCCTGCAGCAATTGATTGTAATGCCGTTGTCTGTAGGCTGTCTGACGGCTCCAGAGGATGTGATGCTGGGCGCGGGCGAGTATGCCGATGGCATCCAGCTGCACCATGCCCAGCGATGCGATTCGATCCACAAATGCACTGATCTGGCGTTTGCCGCATGGTGGTGCCGCCAGTTGCTGGCGTTCGAGCCAGATATGGCGAGCCTGTCGATTGGTCAATTCAAGGCAACTGTCAGACATCGTGTCAATCGGGTTGGCGGGGAGGGTTGTTCGGGTACACTCTAGAGTATTGCGCACACTGACGCGCAGTGGTTTTCGGAATTTGAGAGGAGTGGAATCATGAGTCTAGTAGGAACGCTGGGACGAATTGCGGTCGGTATAGCCCTGGCCAAAGGTGTCGGCAAGATGGTCAATCGCGGTGGCGCTTCTACCGGCGGCGCTGGTGGTCTGGGTGGCATGTTGGGTAGTGTGCTGGGCGGTGGCGGCAGCGCTGGTGGGCTCGGCGGCGGGCTGGGTGGTGCACTGGGAGGCCTGCTCGGCGGCCAGCAGAATACGCAGCAGGGCAGCAATGTGAGCCAGAGTGGAGGCATGGGCGATCTCGGCGCATTGCTCGGTGGCAAGGCGGGTGGCAGCATGGCGGGTGGTCTGGGCGGTTTGCTGGAGAGTATTTCCGGCGCAGCCAGCGGCGGCGCATCTGCAGGATCAAGCGTGCCATCTCCGTCAGGCGGCAGTCTGGGAGACCTGCTCAACTCGGCCTTGCAGGGCAACAAGGTGCCAGAGCCGGAGCCTGCTCAGGAAGATCTGGCGCGTATTCTCATTCAGGCCATGGTCAATGCTGCCAAATCAGATGGCAATATAGATCAGTCTGAACAGCAGAAGATCGTCGCCCATCTGGGCGATGAAGTCACTGAAGAAGAGCGTCAGTTTGTCATCGGTGAAATGCAGTCGCCACTGGATCTGGACGGATTCATCAAGAGTGTTCCGCGCGGTTCGGAGATGCAGGTCTACATGATGTCCCTGCTGGGCATCGATCTGGATTCGCGTGAAGAGGCTGTGTATCTGGACAAGCTGCGAACCGGCATGGGCATGAGTGAAGAGCAGGCCAACGCCATTCATCAGAAACTGGGCGTGCCTACGCTCTACAACTAGGCTGTGCACTCGGCAGCAGATCGCTGATCTGCTGCCATCGCCGACCGCAGCACCGTGTCGTCATCCGGTGCTCTGCATTGAACCTCCTTCACCAGATCAGGTCCATCAAGAGCCGTGCAAGGCTCTGAACACCCATCGACTCCGGGCCTTGCCGAAAGACAGCTGGCAGGCGCCGGATATCGTGAATCAGGGAACGTCTCGCCAGCGACTCAACTACAATAGCTCACCTGAATGCTGTAACCGAAGGTGAATCGCCTTTCATGACTATTGCCGCGGGCAAGCCGGAAGAACAAACCGATCTGAATCACCTGGTCGCCTGTCCCGGTTGTGATCTGTTGCACCATTGCCGCACGCTGGAGAAAGGCGAGTACGCCCGCTGTCGCCGCTGCGGGGATGTCATCCAGACACGCAAGCCACACACCATAGATCGCTCGCTGGCGGCCGTACTGGCCTCCATCGTTCTGCTGCTGGTGAGCTTGTGCCTGCCCTTTCTGTCACTGTCCAGGGCCGGTATCGCCAGCAGCATTTCGGTACTGGATGCCGTGGCAGCTCTGTGGTTCAATCACATGCGCTGGCTGGCTCTGCTGACACTGGCCTTCATCGTGCTCCTGCCGCTGACTCGACTGCTGTTGCTGGGTTGGGTGCTATGGCGCATACGCTTCAAGAGGAAGATCCGCCGAGGCATGCGTACAGCGTTTCGCTGGTCCATCCGAATGGAACCCTGGGCCATGGCAGAGATCTTCATGGTCGGGGTGGTGGTGTCGCTGGTGAAAATCAGCACGCTGGCGAATCTGCACACAGGGCTGGCGTTCTGGTCCTTGCTGATCCTGATAGCCATCTCCTGTTACATCAACCTGGTACTGTGCAAGGACACCATATGGGCGATTCTGACTGGCAAGCGTTGAGCGCGCGCCAAAGCGGTCTCAAGGCCTGCACATCCTGCGGTGCGTTGCAGCCCCTGGCCGATCACGAACCGTGTCGTGATTGTGGTGCCGCGGTGCATTCACGTCGTACCAACAGCCTGCAGCGTGTCTGGGCCTTTCTCATCGTGGGGGTCATGGCGTATTTTCCGGCCAATATCTACCCCATCATGAAGACCCGTTCATTCACCGGTAATACCACTGATACCATCCTCAGTGGCGTGGTGGTACTGATACAGAGTGGTAGCTACGTCGTTGCGCTGATCATTTTCGTTGCCAGTATCTGCATTCCGGTGCTCAAGTTTCTGATCATCGCCGGATTGGCCCTGAGCCTGCAGCATGACTGGGACATCTCGACGCATAATCGACACCGTCTGCATGCCGTGACCGAATTCATCGGTCGCTGGTCGATGATCGATGTATTCGTCGTGGCCGTGCTGGCGGCGCTGATTCAGTTGGGAGCCATCATGACCATCATTCCGGGTGTGGGAATCAATGCCTTCGCCGCGTCGGTGATCTTTACAATGCTGGCGGCCAGTTCGCTGGATCCACGTCTGCTCTGGGACCATTCAAACGATGATTGACAAGAAGAAGGACGCTGCCAGTTCGGTAGTGGAGCGGCCTGCCAGATTACCGGCACGACTCTCACTGACCTGGTTGCTGCCGCTGGCTGCCATCCTGTTCGCCACCTGGGTGCTGTGGGACTCCTACACCGATCGCGGACCACTGGTGGAAATTACCTTCGACAAGGCCGGCGGTGTTACCGCGGGAGAGACCCGAGTGCGGCGTAACGATGTGGATGTCGGCAAGGTCGAGTCCGTGCGCCTGGCAGATGATCTGAATTCAGTCGTGGTCAGTGTGCGCATGGACCCGCAGGTGGCACCCTATCTGGATCAGGACACGCGCTTCTGGATAGTCAATGCCCGCATCAACACCACCGAGATTTCCGGCCTGGGAACGCTGTTGTCCGGTTCCTTCATCGAGGTTGACTGGGATGATGTTCCGGGGGACAGGCGCTCGGAATACATCGGCCTGAAGGAGCCGCCGCTGACCACGCGCGGCACACCCGGTCTGAGGCTGACGCTCAGTGCCGATGAAGCCGGGTACATCTATGTCGGCTCACCTGTCTTTCTGCGGCAGATCGAGGTGGGGCGGGTTGAACGTCGGCGTCTCTCCGCCGATGCCTCGAAGGTGCTGTTCGATATCTTCATCGAAGCGCCTCACCACAAGAACGTCTATCCGGGTACTCGCTTCTACGGCGTATCCGGTGTGGAGGGCAGTATCGGGGCTGATGGCGCATCGGTGCGAGTGGAGTCCATTGCCGCGTTGTTCACCGGCGGTATTGCCTTCGAGAATCCGCCTGAAATAACCCGGACCAGCCCGGTCGTCGATACCGGCAGATCATACAAGCTCTTTGGTTCGCGAACGGAAGCCAGAGGCAGTCTGTTCGATGGCGAGGACGATGAGCGTTATCGCTTCCTGGCCGAGTTCCCTGGGTCCGTAAAGGGGCTGAGGGCGGACACACCCATTGAATACAATGGCATGCGTGTCGGTCGAGTAGCCAGTGTCTCCGCCAATCTGCCGAGAAATATCGGAGGGGAAGGCAGTGCCACTGCTGTATTGCAGTTCCAGCCGGCAAGGCTGGGCCTGGCGGATGTTTCCCAGGAGCTGTGGTACGAAGCCGTGGAAGGGCTTGTGGGCGGCGGTTTGCGTGTACAGCTTGCCAGCGGCAACCTGTTGACGGGCTCGCTTCTGGTCAGGATGGTGACCCGTCCTGAATTGAGCGCAGCCAGCATTGATTTCAACAGTGAACCGTATCCGACACTCCCGGTGATGCCTGCCAATGTGGAGGCTGTAACCGCCGATGTGGAAACGCTGGTAAAGAATCTGTCAGAGCTGCCATTGGACTCATTGGTCATTGCGGCCACGGGATTGCTTGAGGATGCGCGCAAACTGATCGCCAGTCCGGAGATGTCGACCTTGCCCGGCGACTTGTCCTCATCCATGTCGTCGATTGCAGCATCGGCCTCCCATGTTGAATCTGCCACAGCCGATCTGCCCGCGCTGATCGAACTGCTGACACGTGTCTCGGGGAATGCCAACGATGTGCTGGAAGGGGTGTCGCCCGATTCCGAAATCTATTTCGAACTGTCAGCCGCTGTACGCGAGCTGGGCGTGGCTGCACGTTCCATTGCCGCGTTCGCCGAGCTGCTGGAAGAAAATCCCAATGCCATTCTCACCGGTCGCTAGTCAATGAAGAAGCCACTATCCCGAACTCATCGAACGACTCGTGCACTTGCGTGCCTGCTACTGGGGGTCTGGCTGCTGAGCGCGTGCAGCAGTGGGCCGCCGCCCAAACTGTACCTGCTTGAACCCCTGAAGACGGAGGAGTCGACACAAACGAGTGCCACCGGGCCCAGTCTGGAATCCCTGGGAATGGTTCAGGTCAGCCTGCCCGGTTACGCAAGCAACCCTCAGATCAGCAGTATCAATCCCGACGGTACCGTCACCCAGGACACTGACCATCGATGGGCGGAGGAACCTGCAACGGCCATCAGTCGGCTGTTGGCAGATCGATTGCGTGAACGCGCCGATGCCACGGTTCTACTAGAGCCCTGGCCGAGAGACTATCGCCCGATGGCGCGAGTGGAAGTGGTCTTCGACCGTCTGCTGAGAGAGCCGCGCGGTGGTGCCGACATGGCAGGTCATATCCTGTTGCTGTCCGGTGACGGACGTACCTTGCTCAGAAGCGTACCGTTTGAATTTGCGCTCTACGGTCGTGACACTGCCCCGCGTGTGTTCTTCGTGGCAGTGGCCAAGGGCGTCGATGATATTGCCACTCTGGCGGTAGAGGCCTTGCGCGAGATGAGGTTGGGTTCATGACCATCAAGGCACTGGTCTGGGGCGAGAACGTCCATGAAAACAGCAATGAGGATGTGCGCTCTCTGTACCCGGAAGGCATGCATGAAACCATTGCCGCCGCGCTTAGAGAGTCTGCCGACATCGAGGCGAGGACTGCAACGCTGCAACAAGCAGAGCATGGCCTGACTGCCGATGTTCTGGAAAATACGGATGTTCTGCTGTGGTGGGGGCATGCCGCTCATGGCGAGGTCAGCGAGGCGGTCGTCGATCGTGTACAGCAGCGCGTGTGGGAAGGTATGGGACTGCTGGTGCTGCATTCAGCGCACTTTTCCAGAATATTCAAGCGGCTCATGGGAACGCCCTGTTCCCTGACCTGGCGTGAAGCCGGTGAGAAGGAACGGCTCTGGGTCATCAATCGTTCACACCCGATTGCCGCAGGTCTCGACCCCTGGTTCGAACTGCCTCAGTCTGAAATGTATGGTGAACCCTTTGCGGTACCGGAACCGATGGAAACGGTGTTCACCTCCTGGTTCGAAGGGGGCGAGGTGTTCCGCTCGGGGATGACGTGGCAGCGCGGTGCAGGGCGAATCTTCTATTTCGGTCCGGGGCATGAAACCTATCCCATCTACCATGACGGCAATGTACAGAAAGTTCTGCGCAATGCCGTCCACTGGGCTGCCAACAGCCTGCCGGCCTGGAAGGGTATCGAGAACGCACCGAACCGACCCACTGCCGAGGCTCTGGAACCGATCGAGCAGCGTGGGCTCAGCCTGCACAAGGATGGCGAGGACGGTTTCCGTTGATGTCCACTGCGAAGAAGCCACTGCAGATACTACTGGTGGGCACCGGTCGTATGGCACAGACTCACGCACTGAGATTTGCCGAGATAGACGGTGTTTCGGTTGTTGCCGCGGTTGATATCAATCAGGTGCGTCTGGATGCATTCTGTGCCACGCATGGCATCGAGCATGGCTATACGCAGCTGAAGCAGGCCTTGGCGGCACACGATCTGGATGCCGTCAGCGTTGTCACGCCGGATGCATTGCATGCAGCAGTGAGCATGAAGGCGTTACAGGCAGGGCTGCCGGTGCTGTGTGAGAAACCCCTGTCTGACTCTACCGAGGCGAGCAAGGAGATGGTTGCCTCGGCGACAAGGGCTGGTGTGCTGAACATGGTCAATCTCAGCTACCGTGTTTCCGGTGCGCTCCAGCAGGCACGGCTGTGGGTGGACCAGGGCCGCCTTGGAGAGATTCGGCATGTGGACGCAGCCTACCGGCAGAGCTGGCTGGCCAGTCCCTACTGGGGAGAGTGGTCCGAAGAGGAGGCGTGGTTGTGGCGCCTGTCAACTGCGCATGGGTCAACCGGTGTGCTTGGTGACATCGGTATCCACATACTTGACTTTGTCACAGCGGGTGTCGGTATGGACATTCGGGGTCTGCAATGCCGGCTGCAGACTTTCGACAAGGCACCGGGCAACCGGATCGGCGAATTCTGTCTGGATGCCAATGACAGCTGCGTCATCAATATGGAGATGGACAATGGCGCGCTGGGCGTGGTGCAGATGTCACGCTATCAGACCGGCTACTTCAACGATCTGTCCCTGACCATTCATGGCACTGAGGGCGCACTGCAAGTCAGTACCGGGCAAGCCGGAGATCGGTTGCTGTCATGCCTGGGGGAGAACCGGCATGAGCCGGTGTGGACGGAGATCGACTGCGAAAGCCAGCCGGACACGTTTGATCGATTTGTCGATGCCCTGATGAGTGGTCAGCCGGGTTCGCCCGATTTTGCACATGCGGCAGAGTTGCAACACTACCTTGAACGTTGCCAGGAGAGCCACGAACAAGGCAGGTGGCTGGCATGCGACAGAATCGCCTGACGCTACTGCGCACAAAGGCGTGATTCAGCGACCGGATGAATAGCCGGTCATGCTGTCAATGGCCATGCGGTTCTGTTCCACTTCCCGTCGATGCGCCAGTTCTGCGAGCAGCCCCTCGGTAGAGTCCACCTGAACAAGTCGTTCGCGCATGATGTCGATTTCCTGATCCAGTGAGTCTGCGTGACGCTGCACACGCAGTCTCGTGGATTCTTCATTGACATCGCTGTACCGTTCGACGATCTGCGTCTGCAGGCCATTGCCGAAGCGCAGCTGTCGAAGCTCCGCCTGCAGTTGCCGCAATTGTTGCTCGAGAGCCTGTATCAATTCTTCGTGCTCATGACCGCTGAGTTCCTCGGGCAAGTCACCG
This sequence comes from uncultured Granulosicoccus sp., assembly GCA_947492525.1. Lineage (GTDB taxonomy): Bacteria > Pseudomonadota > Gammaproteobacteria > Granulosicoccales > Granulosicoccaceae > Granulosicoccus. The sequence continues at coordinate 73,569 of CANLNQ010000023.1, read as the reverse complement.
ACATGCTCGCAGTAGAGCGTGAGCAAGGTATTGATATCCTTGTTCTTGCGAGCGCGCAGGCACTCACTCATCAGTTCGTGTTTCTGCGCCTTGCGCGCTTCGTCCTGTTCAAGATCCGGATGAAGCGTGCGAGCCAGTTGGCGGAACAGGCGATCGACTGACAGACGCTGTTCCAGTTGCTCGATACTGACCACTGGATCAGCACCGAGCCTGTCGTCATCCACAGCGTCATCGCTTCGCGTTCCCGTCGCTGTGTCGTCTGCGGCGTCGGAGGAGGGGGTAGGGGGCGGCTCGCCAACGGCTTCGCTTTCGTCTGGTGTCTCGGACGGACCATTGCGCCCTGCGTGCCAGCCGAAATCGAAAATCTCGTCCTCCTCTTCCAGATCATCGTCGAACAGCTCATCGAGCAGCGTGCCGCGTCTGGCTGCAGGAGCGTCCTGGCCTGACTCTTCTGCCTGCAATTGCTGCCACCGTCTGTTCAGGCTATCCCTGAGGTCCTCGGGAGCGAAGGGATGGCTGGCAAGCGATCGCAGGTTTTCAGCAATCCACAGGTTCAGCAGCGCCTGCTCGGCACGTCCGAGACCGTACTCGGCATAGGTATTGATGAGCCGCTCGGTCAATTCAGTGCAGGTACCGGTCAGCTGCTTCTCACGAGGCAGAATGTGTTGCCTGAACAGACCGTCGATCAGCGCAGTACGATGCTGCATATCGGATAGCTCTGTTCGCGTCAGCCGGATCGCGTCCCAGAGACGAAGGTGCCTGGCGGGTTGTCGGTCACGTGCCCTCGGCGTGCGTGATCGGGTCAATCGTTGATGACGATTTCCTGGGGGATGAGAGCTCGATACCATGGGCTTTGATGATACCCTCCTCGCCCATGAAACGCTGGCAAGCCAATCTGGTCTTATTACTCGCAGGTGCCACATGGGGCATGGGCTTCGTGGCGCAGGCAACTGCCATGGACAGCATCGGGCCCTTTCTCTTCATAGCGCTGCGGTTCTTCGTTGCCACCGCCGTGGTGTTGCCATTCGCTCTCAATGAGTCTCGCAGGCAGCGGTTGCGCGAAGACACGCCATTGACCGCAAGTGACATGCTGGGTTTTGGCCTGATCGGGATCAGTCTGTTTGCGGGCATGGCCACGCAGCAGGTAGGCCTGCTGAGCACCAGTGTCACCAATTCGGGGTTTCTGACCGGGCTCTATGTGGTCCTGACGCCGATACTGGGGGTCATTCTGTTCCGCGAATTTCCCCACCGAATCACCTGGGTGGCAGCCATTCTCTCCCTGGTCGGAATCTATCTGTTGTCGGGAGGCGACATCGGGGCGCTGGTGATCGGTGATGTACTGACCATCGGCAGTGCGATCTGCTGGGCGCTGCAGGTTGTCATGATCGCCCGCTTCGTCGGGCAATCCGGTCGGCCGTTGGCCTTGTCGATCATGCAGTTCGCCGTCACCGGAGCACTGGCCATGTTTTTCGCCTTGCTTCTGGAGCCTATCAGTTGGTCGTCCATCGTGGCAGCCGGTCCACAGATTCTCTATGCAGGCATTTTCGCCAGTGGGTTTGCCTTCACGTTGCAGGTGATCGGGCAGCGTTACACCAGTGCGCCGCAGGCTGCAATATTCCTGTCCTCCGAAGCACCCTTTGCAGCCCTGTTTGCCTTCTGGTGGCTGGGTGAGCGGGTGGGTCTGATCGGGCTGGCTGGCTGTGCCCTGATATTCATCGCCATGCTGGCGGTCGAGTTGGTACCCCAGTGGGCTGGCTCCCGGACTGCCAAGGCTGAATCTGTGAGGCAGATCTCAGTGCCGCTCGACTCCTGATCTCGTTACCGTTTCTTTTTCTGCGTGTGTTTCGCGGTTGTCCACGACCGCTCAGGCACTCGTCGAGCCTCGCAGCTTGACCAGGCGAGCATTGACAAGTCATTGATTTGAAAGCGTCATCAGTCTGATTCCAGATGATTCACAATGGCGATGGCATTCTCCGTTTCCGGGAAAGCCTGTCGAACTTGTCAGCTCGATGAAGCATTTGGTCATCAATTATCCATACGTTTTGTCCACGCCTCTTCTATCATCCTCGCATGTTCATTCTTTTTCATTTCTGATCAGGGCATGTCGGAGCCGGTTTCACAAATCGAGCAGGAAACACGACAGCGCATAGCGATGGCGCGCATGTTCTGTGTGCTGTTCATGATCTTCGTGCATGTACCCGATGGTCAGCCCAGTGCCGTGCTGTACACCTTGAACGATGGCGGCTTTGCAGCATTTCTGGAAGGATTTCTGGTGGAAGGTCCGGGCAGGGCCAGTGCCGCTCTGCTCAGTGTTGTTTCCGGCTACCTGGCGGCCACCACCTTGCTGAAAGCAGGCAGTTCAGTCTGGCTGCTGTACAAGCGGCGCTTCATATCGATCATCGTACCCATGATCATCTGGGCAGGCCTTACCTGCCTGATCTATCTGTTGGCGTCCCGATACAGGCCGACGTTTCTGGATGATGCACACACGCTGCTCGACCAGCTCAACTTCGTCCTGTTTCTCACCGCCATGCCCGATGGTGCCACGATGCACCTCGGATTCCTGCGTGATCTGTTTGTCTGTGTGCTCCTGTCACCCCTTCTTCTGGTGGCGGTACAACGTGTTGCGTGGATCATCCTGCCGCTGCTCGGCTTGCTTTACCTGTTCGAGCACGATCAATCCACGGTCATCATTCTCCGACCACTGGTGTTGTTCGCGTTTTCAGTGGGCATCTATCTGGCGACCCGCAAGGTGTCATTGAACGCGCTGGATCGCTTCTGGCCGCTGTTCACCGGCTTGTCCATCGCGGCCACCATGGCCATCCTTCTGGTCAACAGTGGTGTTGCCCGGGAAACCGTTCAGCTCTTTGCTGCACGGAACATGGAATTCGATGAGGTCGTGTTGTATCCGATTGGGCGATTGTTCGGTTCTCTGGCCATCTGGACCTTGCTGCCCATGATGCTCGGCGGGCGACTGCAGGCCTGGACAACCCGCTTCACACCGTACCTGTTCGCGGCTTTCTGCAGCCATTACCTGATGCTGACGCTGGTGTTTCATGCACTCTGGTCCCCGGTGTTCGGTGGCCGAGACTCCGGGATGTTCGTTGTCTGGTTTCTGGCAGCGCCCGTCATGTCGATGGCGATTGCCGTGGTGTTGGTCAACATGACGCTGAGGGTTTACGCACCGCTGGCAACGCTGTTGACAGGCGGCAGGATGAGTGTGGCAAGCTCGCCCTCGCCAATCGGCGAACGCCGTCGTCAGGGCCTGGCGCTGGGATTGTGGTTGGCCATTGCCCGGGTGTTCGATTCACTGACTCGACCAGTCACCAGCTTGCTGAGAAACTGGTTGGAAGCCAGCCGTAGACTGTTGCTGGGACGTCGTTGATTCCGTAGACGTTCCCTGTCCCTGTTTGCGTGACGGATCACCGAGGCAGATGAACGATGACTCGGGTACCGCGCGGCAGCTGGGGCTCGCTGATGATCTGCAAGGATCCGCCATGGGCTTCCGCAATCAGCCGTGCCAGCGTCAAGCCCAGACCGAAGCCACCGGTTTCGCGACTTCGGGATGCGTCCGGCCGGTAGAAAGGCGCTGAAATATCACTCAGGTGTTCCTCTCTGATACCCGGTCCCCGATCCTCGATGGTAAGAACGAGCTGATCGCTGGCTTCGACCAGTGTCACCGTCAGTTCCACTTTGCCGTCCGGGCTCTTGCCGTGTTGTTGGGCATTCAGAACCAGGTTGCGCAGCAGGATGCGCAGACGTGCCGCATCACCATTGAATTGAAAGTTCGACTGATTCGATGGCTGCAATTGCAGCGTGCACTCGGGAGCGATGTGCTGGAGTTCCTCGCCGAACAGCTCTTTCAGGTCGAGCGATTCGCGATTCAGCACGGAATGCCGGCTCTGCAATTGCTCCGATTCAATGATGTCGCGGATCATGCGTTCCATGTCTGACAGGTCTTCCAGCAAACGCTCACGCTGCCGTGAGTCTGGAAGAAGCTCGGTATTGATGCGTGCGCGTGTGATGGGTGAACGCAGCTCATGACTGATGGCAATCAGCAGTTGACGCTTGGCATCGAGCATGTCCTGCAACCTGCTCGCCATGGAGTCAATGCTGCTGGAGAGTTGATCGAGATCGCTGTTACCTTGGCAATCGATACGATGACTCAGGTTGCCCTCGCTCATGATGCCGACGCCCTTCTGAATCTTTCTGATCGGTGAAAGCTGACGGCGTATCAGCAGATAGCTGGCCAGTAGCACGATGGCCAGTAGTGCCAGGGCGATCAGCAGTTCCTGATTCATGCGGCTGAAGCGCCCATGACGAGGACGAGGCTCTCGCAGGTCGAAGTAGATCGTGTAGTCGCCGCTGTTGATGCGCAGAATACGCTGCCTGCTCCCGCGAGGGGTTCTGGAAGCATAGGGTATGACATCCGTTTGCCCGGGGGCCGAGGGGAGAGAGGAGTCTGTGGCAAGGCGCTTCTTCCAGCGTTTGCCCACCGGTTCGAACTGGAGTTCCTCCAGATCCAGCAAACGATTGCTGGTGGCATGCACCAGTTCGTTGTTGCGGAATATGTGAATGTCAACCGGCAGTTGTCTGGCGAGGGTATCTGCGCGTGCGGGGTCGGGAGGGGTGCCCAGATCTTCCCGGATGTACTGCGTGTATTGCACCAGGTGAGGTCGGATGGAGCGCGCCCACTGTGAGCTCAAGCCGCGCGTGAACAGACTGACGAGAATCACGATGACCAGCGTGGAGGTCACGGCGAATATGCCCAACAGGCGTAATGACAGGGAAGAGGAAAGAGCTCTGATCACGTTGTGTCTTCGGGGGGATCTGTCTTGTTCAGCACGAAAGCATATCCGGCACCGTGCAAGGTACGAATGGGTTGCAGCGGCTTGAGTTTTGCGCGCAGGCGGCTGACCAGAATGTCCACGGAGCGCGTGAACAATTCGTTTTCCGTACCCTTCAGAGAGGCGAGTATCTCGTCGCGCGAAAACGCCCGCCCGGGAGATTCACACAGTAACTGCAACAGTGAGAATTCCATGGTGGTCAGCTCCACCGACTGGCCATCGACCTTGATCTCTCGCTGCAGGGGATGTACGGACAGGCCGTCGAAATACAGATCCGGCACTTCGTCGGAAGCGGGCAGTGCGGACGTTCTTCCATGGCGCTTCATGTTGACCTGAAGCCTGGCCACCAGCTCTCGCGGGTCGAAAGGTTTCGGCACGTAATCGTCCGCACCGATTTCCAGGCCGACAATACGATCGGTGACATCGCCGCGCGCCGTCAGCATGATGATAGGCAGGTCGTGCGTTCGACGAATGCGCCTGCAGACTTCAAAGCCGTCCATTTCCGGCAGCATCACATCGAGTATGACCGCATCGAAGTGTTCTCGGGACAGCTTGTCGAGGCCGGCGCTGGGTGTCAGTGCCGGTTCGATCCGAATGCCGAACCGCACACAGTATTCACCCAGTGCCTCTGCCAGTTTGCCGTCATCATCTATCAGGAGTACTGAATTCATGGTTGATAGCTTAACTCAGGCAAGGAACAACGCTTCGAAGTCGTGTTGTTTATTGGTCTTTCTTCTTGCCGCGATGATGGCGTCCGCGCTTTTCCATGAATTCCTGGACTTGTGCTTTCTGCTCTTCTGACAGACCGTCGAAGAACAGAGCGGCAGCGGCAACCAGTTCAGGCGCATTGGCCTGTACAGCTGCGGCACGCTCATTGATCAGACTCAGCGCTTCACCCTGATCAAAGGACTGAGCCGAAAGCAATGCGCTGAATTCACTTCGCAGGCCTCCGTCGGTGCCGCGCATCAGTTGACGGGTTTCCGCAAGTTCCGCTGCAAATTCCTCCAGTGCCTGTGTTTGCGTATCGTCGAGGTCGAGCTTGCTGCTGACACGCTCGACCATCTTGTCCAGTCGCTTGCCTTCGCCGCGTTCAGCAAAAGCCGTAGACGTGATGGCCAGCGTTGTAAACGTAACGGTTGCGATGATTATTCGTTTCACATTATTCATGCGTCTTCTACACTCTCTTCATGGTTGGTAGTCAAGGCTTCCGCATCAATCACACAGGATCGCGCAGAGTTCAATACAGAGTATCGGCCAGAGGCGCCGCCATGATTATTCACAGGCGAAACAGCCTGTAACAGCCTGTAACAGGCAGAATGTTGATGGCGCGAGACGCGGCTGAAGATTGCATGAATGTGAAGAACATGACACCGCCCAGTGAGTCCGAGTCACGTGCCCGTAACCAGTCTGAACGGGTGCGGGTGCATTCACGGCATGTTCTGTCGGATGGCTGGGCGACATTGGAACAGGTGGTATTCGACTATCAGCGAAATGATGGGCGCTGGCAGGAGCAGCACAGGGAGATCTACCATCGCGGTCACGGATCGGCCATTCTGCTGTACAACCGAGACAAACGTACTATCGTACTGACAAGACAGTTCCGTTTTCCGGCATGGACGCTCGGTGGCGATGGCCTTCTGCTGGAAGTGCCAGCCGGCATCATCGAAGATGGCGATGCGCAAGCCACGATCCGGGCAGAAACGGAGCAGGAAACCGGTTTTCTGATCGAGCCGCCGGAGTTCCTGTTCAGGGCCTATGCGACACCGGGCTCTGTCACTGAACAGCTCTTCTACTTCGCAGCCGCCTATGACGCCACGCGGCGTTCAGGCACGGGGGGTGGGGTAGAGGAAGAAGGTGAGGATATCGAAGTTCTGGAAGTTGAACTGGAACAGGCCGTGGAATGGATTGCCTCGGGAGAGATCATGGATGCCAAGACCATTGTCCTGATTCAGTACGCCCAGTTGCACGTTTTCGGTAATTAAACCTTCCGGTCAAGTGGGTAATGGCAGTGAACGCACGAATGGAGCCTGGGTGGGTCAGGTAACATAGTCGTAATGGGGTTAGCAGGTGTGTCAAATACTCGACACTCAGGCGTTGTTGGAGAACCCTGATTATCAGCGCTGGGACCCCGATCATTCGGCGCATGGGAACGAACTTTCTGGAGTCATCAATGGCCAAGAGCGAAACACAACATCATTTGCGCAGGCGTCGCCGTATCGAGCAGTTTCCCGTCGATAGTCGCGTCACCAGGATCAGCACATTGACGGCGGTTGCCACCGCTGTCGGGTTGACGCTGAGTGCAGGGGTACAGGCATCCAGTCCTGTCAGCAGCATTCAGACCAGCGAAGTGCCCGCCACGCCTTTCATCTACACCGCTGAAGGCATCGAATACCAGTGGGGGATGGGCAACAACCAGATCATGGAAGGCTTTGTCTCCGAAGGGCTTGCCTATAGTTACGCAATGTCTGCCGATCATGTCGCTGTGCAACGACGCGACATTCCCGGAGTGACCACCGGCGAGCCTTGCGGCATTTTCGTGGAGCGCCTCTCCGACGGCGATGCGTCCAGAGAATTTGCAGCTGATTATCCCAGCGATGGTTCCGGGACTGGCAACTGTGATCTTTCCGCCTTGCTGGCGAGTCGCGTTCTGAATCGTGGCGCAGTGGATCTGTTCTCCAATGTATTGCCCGATGCAAAGAACATCGAGCGTCTCGATTATGTTTTCGATCGCGGGGTGCTGGCACCGTTATCGGCTGATGCGATGGCGCATGCCGGTCATCTGGCGGCAGAGAAATCAAGCAACAACCCGGTGAAGATTGCCGCCATTCTGTCCCTGGATATATTCGGGCAGCCCGCCTCGTACGGACCGATGGTTCTGATCGGCCCGAGCGGTTGCAGTGCGCCGGACAACTGCTATGGCATCACTGATCTGCAGCACCAGTATTCCTTTCTGCAGAACAACTACAACGAACCGCAAAGCTTCCCGGTGGAAACGGAGCGTTCCTTCGAGTCAGTCGGCATGGCTTTCATTTCAGCGGATGATCTCGGATTGCAGCCCGGTCAGCGCTACTTCGGTTTCTCGTTTTTCTCTGATGATGTGAATGCCGAGGATCATGACCTTCTTGATCCCGGCACATTCCCGGACGATACGGAAGATGACTTTGGCGTCCCGGGTGATGATGCCGATATCTATGGAGGCCTTTCCGGCTATTTCGTGGCCGACAACCTGAGTGTCACCACCGGTGCAGTCTTCAATGACGTTGACGGCAGTGGTACTCGGGAAGAGACTGAAGCGGGTATCAGCGACATCGCCATCACACTGTATGAGGACGTCAATGGCAATGGGGTTGTGGATGCGGGCCAGGACATGCCCCTCGGGGACTCGATCGATACCGACGTCAGCGGCAACTTTGTCTTGCCGGGACTGCCCGATGGTAATTACATCGTTTCCATGGACGAGTCCGATCCAGAGCTGCCTGCCGGGCTGATTCCCGCCCCGGGAACCAACCCGCATCCGCTGACGATCGTCGGTGGTGACTCGGATCCGGTCTATTTCCCGTTCATTGACCCTGATGGCAATGGCGGCGGCACAACGGCCGGTGGCGGTGATGACGGCAACGCGGACTCGGGCAATACCGATGGCGGTGATGACGGCAACTCGGATTCGGGCAATACCGACGGCGGTGATGACGGCAACGCGGATTCGGGCAATACCGACGGTGGTGATGACGGCAACGCGGACTCGGGCAATACCGACGGTGGCGATGACGGCAACGCGGACTCGGGCAATACCGATGGCGGTGATGACGGCAACTCGGATTCGGGCAATACCGACGGCGGTGATGACGGCAACGCGGATTCGGGCAATACCGACGGTGGTGATGACGGCAACGCGGACTCGGGCAATACCGACGGTGGTGATGACGGCAACGCGGATTCGGGCAATACCGATGGTGGTGATGACGGCAACGCGGATTCGGGCAATACCGACGGTGGTGATGACGGCAACGCAGATTCGGGCAATACCGATGGTGGTGATGATGGCAACACCGATTCCGGCAATACCGACGGCGGGGATGATGGCAGCACTGATGGTGGTACACCCATCGATGATGGCAGCACCAGCGCAGTGGATGATGAATTCGATGTCAACCAGGGCAGATCTGCAACATTCGATGTGCTCGCCAATGACAGGGATGGCGCAGGAAACGGTTTGACCTTGATCAGCGTTTCCGAATCGCCGAACGCGACCATCGAGATAGTGGACAACCAGGTGCAGTATCGACCCAACTACGGCTTCTACGGAACCGACACATTCCTGTACGAGATGGAGGATGCTGACGGCACCAGGTCCACAGGCAACGTTGTGGTCAATGTGATTCGCTACAGTGATCTCAATGACAACCTGGTCAACGATTACGTCGAATGTGATTGTGACGACCTGAGGTTGCAGACCGGTGTCCATGGATCCGGTGTGGGCAGTCTGTCCCTGTTTGGCTCATGGCTGCTGCTGATGGGCGTACTCGTTCGCAGGTTTCGCAGCACCGGGGTGACAAGCTCAAAGAAGGAGGTGTCTCGATGATTGGCCTGATCCGTCCTGCAAGCACCCTCAGGTGTGCGAAAGGTCTGCTGGCTTGTACTGCATTGGTCGTTGCCTCAACCGGCACCGTACCCGCTCAGGACAACAGTTCGGCAGACTTCACCAAACGTCTTTATATCAATGGTGGAATCGGTGTCACGAAGCTTGAACCGGAGTCGCCGACCGCAGCATTGACCGTGGGTGATGACAGTGATTCCGGTGGGCATCTGGCCGTCGGTTACGACTTCAGCCGGATGTTCGCTGTGGAAGGTTACATTGCCGACCTTGGGTCCGCCGGCATCGACTTTCTCGGCGCCTCTGCCGGTTCTGTCGATTATCAGGTCTTCGGCCTGAGTCTGCTGGGTTACCTGGTCAATTCTCGTAGCGGGCTCTCCCTGATGGATTCCGATACTGATGGACTGTTCAGGCGAGAAGGTCTGTCACTGTATGGTCGCGTCGGTATCGGACATATGGAGAACGACTCTGAGAATGTCGACTACATGCGCGACTATGCAACTCACGTCGCGTTCGGACTGGGTCTCGAATACGGGTTCAGCAATGGGTTTGCATTGCGTACAGAGCTCATGAGCATGGACACCGATGCACAATATCTCAATGTCGGCGTGTTGAAGCGCTTTGGTCAGGTGCCGGTAGCCGTACCACCTCCGGTGCTTCCCAAGGAAACCACAAGCGCCGAGCTTGCGAAGCCTGTAGCGCCCGAACCACCGGCCGTGGCACCTGTCGTACCGCCTCTGGTCTACTTCGAATTCGATCAGTCGGACATCAACGCCGAGGATGCGGCCAAACTCGATGCCTTTGCAGAAGCCATGCTCGAGAATGATCTGGAGATCATGATCGATGGGCATACCGACTGGATCGCGCCGGAACAATACAACATGAGCCTGTCGATACGCCGGGCAGAGGCTGTCTACAATTACCTGACCAGCAAGGGATTGGCAACTGAACGCATGACGACCATGGGTTATGGAGAAACGCGTCCCATCAGCAGTAACGATACAGCCAATGGGCGTGCCCTGAACCGACGAGTCGAGTTGAGGATAAGGTAAAGTAGGGGCCCTGTCGTTATGCGAAAGAGAGGGCGCGCCAGTGATTGCAAGGAAAGCAGGGTATCTGATGGTGGCTTGCCTTGTCGGTGCCTGCAGTGGTGGCGGAGGGGGGGATACCCCCTCCGAGGACGATCCTGACAACAACGGAGGTGATACGGGCTTTGTGGCCCGTGCCGACGTCAGAGGAACGGATCAGCTGTATGCCTATCGCGCGGACAGTCCCTACGCAGACGTACTGAGAGACTGTGCACTGGTTGACAGATCGTCGGATGCGTGCAGCCTGGAAACCCTGCCATTCATCACACAAGCCACACCCGACTTCACTCGTGAAGACATTCTCGATCGCCTGCTGGTCACGCATGACTGGATGGGTCAGCGGTTCGAACAGTTGCTGACCGAAGCCCCCGAGGACATGGTCACACTGTTCGGCTCCCTGACATCGATCGCCATCGGCAGCACCGTACGTCCTTCAAACTACTGGGGAGGCACGGGCGGCATCCAGCTGGACCCGGATAACCTCTGGCTGAGTATCGAGGAAAAGGCCACTGTCTCGATAGAAGAGGACTACCGCAGCGGTTATGGCAAGGATCTGCAGTTCTGGTCGTTCGGAACGCTGCGTCAGGGCGCTATGCCTGCCAGCTACTATTACAGCCTGACCAATACAAGCGAGCGGTCACTCGACGACATCAGGATTCCGGTTTCCCGTTTGCTGTACCACGAACTGGCACATGCTGTTGATTATCTGCCGAGTGCCAGCGTGCCGACACTGGATGCGTCGCTCAAGCCGGCAGACGCCCTGGAGGCCAATCAGCAATACTGGCTTTCACCGCAACTCTATCTGGATCTGCCACTGTATTCCGAAGAACTTCAGTCTCTGGCACAGGTCAGTTACAAGGGCCAGCAAGCGACCATCGAGCAGATGAACTATTCGCCAGCGCTTGTCGGTGCGTTCATGGGCAATGACGGTGCCGCGAAATACTACGGTTACAGTACCCATCGTGAGGATTTTGCTACCTTGTTTGCCACCGCCATGATCAAACGGGATTTTGATGTCGATTACTACATGGCTTTCGTGCAAAAGCCCGAGGATGAGGACAACTACGAGTGCACTGACCTGACTGTCGGTTGGGGCGTTCGCAATCGCATTGCCGATCCGACGGTTCAACTCAGGGCAAAGTGGGTCGTGGAAAGCATTTACGGATATAGTACTGAAATTGATGAATTCTTCGCCAGTGGACTCGGTCAACAGAGCGCCATGACAGAAGGGGTAGACTGGTGCAGCAATCGAGATGAGCTGACAGCTGTGGCTGGCAAGCGTGGCGAGAGTGGGGCGAGTACAGCGCTGTCCGAGCACGCCAGAATCCAGCTTGAAGGCGAGCGTCTCGACTACACGAATGGGCACCATGCTGAATAAACTGCTGGATAGAATTTCGGCGTCTCTTGACCCGACAGAACCGGTATCAGCGCTCGATATAGAGCGCGTGAGTGCAACCCTGCTGGTGGAAATAGCGCGGGCCGATCACGAGATCGATCCTGCCGAGCGCGAGACCATCATCAAGGCTCTGCAGGGTGCCGGAAAACTCGATGCAGACGACATCGAAGGAATTGTTGACGAGGCGCTTGCCGAGGCAGATTCAACCGTGTCGATGTACGAGCATGTCCGTTTGATCAATGAGCAGTTGGACAAGTCGTGCAAGCTTGCGCTAGTGGAGCAGATGTGGCGTGTGGCCCTGGCTGATGGCGATATCGATGGCTATGAGGAATACACCATTCGCAAGATCAGCGATCTGCTGTTCATCAAGCATCGAGACTTCATGCAGGCAAAACTCAAGGTATTGGAAGAATAAACAGCATGATTCAGCTGCTCATTGGCCTGGTGTTGTTCCTCGGCATGCACTCGGTCCGGATTCTGGCGGAGGATGCGCGTACGCAATTCATCGCTGCAAGGGGTGATCGACTCTACAAGGGGCTCTATTCGCTGGTCTCCCTGCTGGGACTGGTGTTCATCGTCACAGGCTACTCCGCAACCCGGCTGAATCCGGTCTTTGTCTGGACACCGCCAGTGGCGCTGTCTCATCTGGCAGCCCTGTTGATGCTGCTGTCTTTCATTCTGCTGGCCGCCGCCTACATTCCCGGGACTCGTATCAAGGCGGTGCTGGGGCATCCCATGGTGTTGGCCGTGAAGGTGTGGGCAGTGGCTCATCTGCTGGCCAACGGACGATTGGGCGACATCGTGCTCTTCGGTGCCTTTCTGGTCTGGGCCATTGTCGACTATGCCGTCAGTCGCCGCCGTGATCGGCGAGAGGGTGTCGTCAGGCAGGCCGCTGCCGGTATTTCGCGCGATGCCATGGCGGTCGTGGCTGGCGGTGGCGCCTGGTTCGCCTTCGCGTTCTGGCTGCATATCGCGCTGATCGGTGTCAGCCCCTTTGGTGCGTGAATCTGCATGATTCGAGTGAGCATGACCCGAGACGTTCTTGCATGACTCTGCTATGGGAGCACCAGACGGCCGATACACACTATAGCGTCCGCCGCTCCGGAGCCTCGATCAGGCTCTACAGCAATCGTGTCTTTCACAGTCAGTGGAATCCTGACCGGCCTTTTGCTGGCGGTGTCTGGGATTGCCTGAGCCTGCCGGTACTCTATCGCCCCGTTGAACGCACACGTCGCGTGTTGTTGCTGGGCGTGGGGGGTGGGGCCGTCATCAGGCAGTTGCAGTGTCTATGCAATTTCACGGAGCTGCTTGCCGTGGAAATCGATGCACAGCATCTGACGGTGGCGGAAAAATGGTTCGGCATCGATGATGAGCGTGTCGAACTGATCCATGACAATGCGATCGACTGGCTGGCAAACCACGATGGCGAGCCCTTTGATCTGATCATCGACGATCTGTTCGGTCATTCCGAGGGAGAGCCCTTGCGAGCCTGTGCGCTGACGACTCACTGGGTGGAGCAGTTGCAACAGAACCTGTGCGCCGGCGGCTTGCTGGTCGTCAACTGTGTCAACTCCCATGAGCTCAAGCAGGCATTGCCTGTCTTTGCCGATTGCGGTTTGCGTCATGGCTATCGCTGGACTCTGCCTGCTTATGAAAACGCGATAGGCGTATTGTGTCAGCAGAGCCTGCAGGCGCGGGAATGGTCAAGGCAGCTTGAAACCACTCTTCCCGGCGCGGCTTTGCAACGGCAGGCGAGGGCGATCATCAGGCGGCCACTGCGCTTCTGAGGCAGGGGCCGATTGCCCGGGAGTCGGTTTTTCCAGCTACGGACCGCAACTGGAAAAACCGAGGCTTGCTGCATTCGATCAGAAGCTGTAGGCCAGCTGGGCACCGGCTTCGAGTGATTCGGTGCCTGTCAGACGTGCACCGACCTGCAAGGGGCCGAGACCAAAGCCGAGACTGACCGACGTTGCGTCTTCATCGCGTGACTGATCGCTGCTGAGTCCGCCGCGTATGGCAAACTTGCGTGTGCCGAATTCGACGCCGAGACTCATCTTCTGGGTTTCGAAGTTATCGACCTTGCTCTCGTTCAGAGCCAGATCGCCACTGACGCTGAGCATGCCTCTCTGATAGAGCGCCCCGACGATGAGTTGCGGTGTGGTCTCGAATTCGTAGTTGTTCTCCGTCTTGACCGATTCGCTGATGGCATTGCGCAATACAGCAGCCACACGGATCGGCAAGTCGGGCAACAGCATGGACGCACCGGCATCGAATGTGAAGGAGCTTTCACTGACTTCACTGTCATCGAGGCGATCCTGGATGGATTCGGTCTCGTCGAGGAATTCGTCTTCCACGCGAATGGCCACATCGTAGGCCACCAGGCTGGAGATCTTGGGCGTGATGCCGGCGTCGATCACATGCTTGCCCACGATAAACGATCGGGCAAAGCTGATACCCAACTGTGCTCGGGCCAGACCGGCTCCCTGGGCTTCGGATCGCAACACGTCTTCAGGTTGCTGGACTTCCAGTGTCGCACCCAGAGCATTGGCTTCGAGAAACTGCGAGTTGCGTGCCTCGTCCAGCGTCAGAATGTCATCACCGAGCAACTGCTGAAATTCTGAAATGTAGCCACGGTCGCCATCGGCGATAGACGGGGTACCGGATGCGGTACCGCTGAGCCGCAGATTGACGGCCATCGGCCAGGCCTTGCTGGTGAAGGCGACACCCATGTCGAGCGTTGCCTGCCCATCAATGGTTTCATCGTCAACCGTATCCAGAATATCGAGCAAACGGCCGGAGAGATCCGCGACAGCCTGGGTGCCACTCACACAGGTATCGTTGCCGTCGCCGAAGATCGGATCACATTGCACCTGAGACTGACTCAGAAGATCGATCTCGGTTTCGATGTCATCGATCAGATCCTCGTTTTCATCATCGGTCAGAACATCAATGGCATCACCGGTGTCGCGCAGTTCCATCGCGAAGCCGATACGGAAGTGAAAGCTTTCCTGCCGACGTTTCATGGCCATCAATGAGGCGGGGTTTTCCACGGCACCATGCACCCCGTGTCCATTGGCTATCACAGAGCCGCCCAGTGCGATGGAGCGAGCATCGCCAGCCAGAGCCGGTGTGCAGAGCAAGGCCGATAGCGCGACAGTACAAGCACCTGCAGTAGTCTTGTTGCTAATGAAACGGGACATTGAAACCTCAGTGTCAGATCGAAATACGTGAATTCGGAATCGTTCTGAGTGCATGTACCGTACCGATGAGAGATCTGCCTCGTCAGGCAAGGTTACTGGCAGCCAGAGCTGCATTGATGATGGCGTGTCGGGTAGGTTCTCCCAGCAGGGTACGCGCCTCCTTCTCGACCTTCATCATCGAGGGCTGGGGAATGAGTACACCGTTTTCTCGCAGTACATACCCGTGCCTTACCAGCCCGTCGATGAAAACGGCATGCAGATTCTTGTCAAACAATTCGCTGGCCTCGCCCCCATGCGTACCTGCCAGACGTTCGGCGCCGAGCAGGTTGCGTCTGGCCAGTTCCTCATCACTCAGTTGTCCTTCCGGGGCCCGGGCAAGCAATGAGGCGCAAAGGTAGTAGCGTTCGAGAGCGGGCATGACAACCTGTGCAAGGCGCATCAAGGAAACCGCCTGCAAGGATCCGGCTGGCGCGCGATGCCAGACACCGTCTCTGGAATTCATCAGGCCGGCGTCAACAAGAGCACTGAGGCTGCCATCGACGACCGGGCGCGACAGTTCTGTCGGCAGAAACAGCTCCCCTTGAAGGAAAGGAAAGGTCAGTGAGATCAGGTTGCGCAGATGCATGTCGTTGCGTGTGCCGGTATTGGTGAAGGCGGCAGCGATCAGTGCAGGCAAGGTCAACAGGTGCAGGATGTTGTTGCGAAAATACAGCAAGGATGTCATCTGTTGCGCGCGTACCTGGATGATGGGGCCCAGGCTGTCGGAATGAGTCTCGATGAAACCAAGGCGCTTTCCGTGTTCGATCAACTGGGCGGCATCAATGTCGGGTACTTCGACCCGTGAATGTGCATGAGCAGACTTCAGCAATTGCTGATACATGTCGATCTGCTGTATCAACTCTTCGCGACTGATGCGACCGCGACTCGTGGCCAGCATGGTTGTGGCCAACAGGCTGACGGGGGTTACGCAGGCAGCTTCATTGATGTTCTGCATGACGCGATTCCCCAAGTCGTTCACCAGCGGCCTGAGCCATTCCGGACGTTCCTCGGAGGGCGGCAACTGCTGCCAGGTGCTCTGGTGCCTGTCCAGAAGGCCTGACAGCTCGATCGGCTCGCCGAAATTCACATAGACCTGACCGTAATCCTCCCTGAGTGAGCGCAAGGATCGCAGTAGCGCAAATACGGTTTCCTTCTGCTTCTTGCCACCGGACAATTCGCTGATGAAGGCACGCCCTTCGAGCAGGCGTTCGTAACCCAGATAAACCGGCACGAAGACAACCGGTGTTCGTGGCTTTTGCAGATAGGCATGCACCGTCATGGCGAGCATGCCGCCCTTGGGCGGCAGGAGTCGTCCCGTCCGGCTGCGTCCTCCCTCCACGAAGTACTCCAGTGCGTGACCACGTTGCAGGATTTCCTTGAGATAGGCGTTGAATACCGCTGTGTACAGCGGTTTACCTGCAAAACTGCGGCGCAGAAAGAAGGCGCCGCCCCGGCGCAGGAGGCCGCCCACCACTGGCAGATTGAGATTGATGCCTGCGGCAATATGGGGCAAGGCGTAACCCTGTCTGTACAGGATGTATGACAACAACAGGTAGTCGATATGGCTGCGATGACAGGGAACGTAGACCAGCTCGTGACCATCGGCGACCGACTTGAGCCGTTGCAGACCGTGGATTTCAACCCCGTCGTACAGCTCGTTCCAGAGCCTGTTCAGCAACTTGTTGAGAATGCGTACCGTCGGATAGGAAACATCAGCCGCGATTTCGTAGGCATACCTTTCCGCCTGACGGCGTGCCCGAACCGACGATTTGCCGGCAGCTTCGGTGACGATTGCCTGACGCACCGAGGCGTCAGTCAGGACATGATTGATGAGCATGCGTCGGTGCGATTGATCAGGCCCCAGCGTGGCGATACGACGTTGCCGAAAATGCACTCGCAGTATGCGAGAGAGTTTGCGCGCAAGTACCTCCGGTGTTTCCCCACTGCTGCGCAGGGTTTCGAAGGAGAGTGGTTCACTGATACTCAGAAGGGTATTGCGCCCATGCAGCAGTGTCGTCACGAACTTGCGGCTGCGACCAGCGATGTTCCAGTTCTCGGTGAACCAGAGCCTCCACAGGGAGGATTCCTTGTCGGGTGCCTGACCCCAGTAGACAGAGACAGGGACGATCTGCAGTTCACCTGCACCTTCCTCCATGCCGGCTGCAACGATTCTGGAGAGCTTTTTAGACAGCAGCAGGCGGTGGGGTCTGAACACGGTACCCTGCCGTTGTTTGAGTATGTCAACAGACGATTTCTCCGTCAAAGACCCGTACAGCAATCTGCCATTGGGGTCTGGCAGGCCGTGTCGGGCACAGATCAACTGCAAGGCGGTACGGTCTGCCAGACCGCCAAGTTCGAGCACATACAACACGGGCAGTTCGGGGTCGATCAGCTGCGCAGGTTCGGCGGGCAGCACTGCCGGCTTGACCCAGTAGGACATGAGCCGTTGAGGCAGCCGGCCTGTCGCACCGAAGAGTCTGTCAATCATGAATGGAGTCCATGGGGCATAATGATCCTGTCTTCCTGTTCTGATGATCATACCGTGTCGCGACTATCCACTCTTGCCGAGAATGAACTGCAGCCGGAAACCCTGGAAGCGCTGGAGGCCGTGCGCATGAATGGCAGGCTGGCCGAGGTGTACTTGCAGTTCGCCAATAGCGAAGCGGCATTGCGTGCCTACCTGCAGATGGAACAAGCCCTGAGTGCAGGCTCCCTGAACGAACGTGAGATCGAAGCGGTCAAGTTGCGGGTGAGCCAGCTGACCGGCTGTGATCATTGCCTGTCGGTCCACACCTTCAAGGCCGGCAAGGCAGGTTTCAGTGCCGAACAGATCCTGGCTTTGCGCCGTGGGGACGCCATGGGTGAAGTGCGTATCGATTGCCTGATTGAACTGGTCACCACGCTCATGCAGACACCGGGCAGGCTTGCCGATGAACAGCTGCAGCAGGCCAGGGATATCGGGCTGACGGATGAGAATCTTGTGGATCTGACCATGGTGATCAGTACCATTCATTTCACGAATCTCACCAATCACATCAATGATTCGAAATCACCCCTGGCGCCTGCGCCTTCTCTCTGATGGTGAGCGTTCGTGATTGATCGACGGAGCCCGGCAAGGCGCGATGCTCATCAGGTGTCCGAATCGCGCAGACCTGTCGCAGCCCGTCCCAGTACCTGACCCAGGCGCTTTACC
Source organism: uncultured Granulosicoccus sp. (assembly GCA_947492525.1). Classification (GTDB taxonomy): domain Bacteria; phylum Pseudomonadota; class Gammaproteobacteria; order Granulosicoccales; family Granulosicoccaceae; genus Granulosicoccus. The sequence goes on along the minus strand of CANLNQ010000023.1, from coordinate 55,212 downwards.
TGAGACCAGCGTTGTTGCCAGCTGAGCGCCTGATCACCTCGTTCGATCCGACGGCGGTTCAGCTGTGTCAGTGTTGCATTGTCTTGCAGCATCATGAGTTGTGCGGCTACAGCGTCCACGTTGTAGCGACCTTTTTCGGCAGACAGGCAGACCGGGACCGCCGGGCTCTGCTCGGGCAGGCCGATTTGCGTCAAGGCGCTTTGCAAGGCTGCGCGAATGTTGACCGCCTTGCGATCGTCGCTATCGAGCACATAAGGGGGAGACCAGGACGCTCTGGGTGAGAGTTGATCGATATGCGTCATGACCAGCATCAGAGGAGGAGGGCGTCGTCTGGGCAGGTTGGCGAAGGTCGCCTGAAGAGCTTCCCAGACTTGCTGGTCGGGTGCCCGTGCTGGCTGGTTGGCTCGCACGATCAGCAGAATCATGTCCGCATTGATTGCCAGTTGCGCCAGCCTGTCCGGATCGGTGGTGTCCTGATCAAGTCCCACCGTATCGATCAGGTGCATGGGCGCTGCATCGGCAAGTTGCAGACGGTGAGTCACCAGGCGATCAGTGCTGGGCAGAATGTCGATCTCTGCATCCAGGGTGTCGGCAAGTGCATTGATCAGTGAGGATTTACCGGCACTGGTCTGTCCGATGATGACGATTCTGAGCGGTTCTGCCAGTGGCGCTGTCTGCTGCAGGTCCTCCTGAAAGGCGCGGCTGCGATAATCCTGCAGTTCGGCGGCAGATGTCTTGAGCCTGCCGCTGTACAGGTCCATGCCCACTTGCGCCACTTCCTGCAGCAACAGCCGCTTCAGGTCGCGTTGCACATTGTTGCTCAGGTGGTCGAAGACGCGGTTGGTGAACTGATCACGAATCTCGCCGATGGCAGCGGCCAGAGGATTGACCAGACGCAGTGTGCGGCGGATATTGTTGAACCAGGTATAACCGGTACGGATGTCCTGTTGCCGGTCATACAGGGTGACCATCGAAGCCACCGTCACCTTTTCGGCAAACGGGATGTGTTGCAGAATGACGTTGCGATAGCGCGCGCTGGCGACGGACAGCACCAGCAGGGCTTCGGGAAGCGTGAAGCGGTATTCCAGCCCACGGGGGCGTTCGCCCTCTGCAGATTTGCCACTTCGGTGGGGGTTGTAATGAGCCGAGACCGAGGAGAGCAGTTCGAGGGATTCATCGGGTAGCGCCTGCCACGGCAGTTCATCATCCAGGCGCTCTTCGATCAGAGTGCACAGGGATTGCCACAGTGCTCGATCCTGTTCCGTCCAGTCGGCCTGTTCGTCAAGTTTGTCCGGCAGTTGACCGGACAGATTCTGCGTTTTCACCGGAGCGCCATCGCCGGTCACCTGTCGCCCCTGTGGCAGGAATCTGAACAGAGCATAGCCTGCCAGGGTGATACCCAGCCAGATGGCCAGCACCAGCAGCAGGTAATCGTTCTGCCAGAGAAATACCAGACCCAGAATACCCAGGCTGAGCAGTGGCAGAATCACCACCAGCGCGGCGTACCAGGCTGCGCTGCGAGCCGTGCTTCTGAACAGTGGCAGCAAGTTCACGGTGTCTTCTGCTCCTTGAAAGCCTTGACGAAAGCGTCACGCAGCACCTCGGGATCGACGCTCTGATGGTGCTTGCGGCGATACAGGTACAGGCAGGCCGCGCGGCCCAGAGCATACGTGCTGGCGAAACTGATACTCGCGGCCGCAGCGGCGCCGGCACTTTGCCCGTAGACCGGAATGAATTTGGCCAGTTGGCGGCTGCCCAGCGAGATGACGTAGCGGTACAGAAAGCCGCTACCCAGAGCCGCCACGAATTCGGTGGCGATGCGCCGATTCCAGGCAATATCGTACCGGCCCGCCAGGGCGTGCAGCATCTTGCCCTGGAGACTGGGGACGGCGACAAGACCGACAGCCGGGACCAGATCGATGGCGGCGGCGGCACTGGCATAGCCCATGATTTCCCGGCGTTGGGCGAGATAGAGCGTCTCTTCCTGATCATGTCCCTCACCACGACTCAGTACTCGGGCAAGCTCCGGTACCAGATCGATGATGGCGTCCCGCAGCTCGGCCAGACCGACATCCGGATCGTCGAAGCCATCATCGGGATCGGTAAAATCGATACGAATCGAGGTGGGTTTGCGTTGCAGGGCCTGAGCGACCTGTTCGCTGTTGAACTGGATCGCTCGCTCGAGGTCGGTCTCGGGCAGACTGTGCAGAGCCGTGTGCACATGCAGCGTGGCCAGGCGAGCCTCGGCGCAAGTCAGTGATTCCAGAGCGGCGATCAGCGCCGCCTGTGCCGGGTCGTCAACGCGTGTCAGTACCAGCAGTGCGTGGCTGCCGCCTCTGGCAGCTTCCAGGTCGCTGGCCGGATCATAGTGCGCTTCTCCCAGCCCCCGGGTGTCCAGAAAACGCATGACCGGGACATCCCGAGGATGATCGTAATGCATGGCGCTCCGGGTGCAGGGCTCGAAGCCGTTGCCCACCTGTGCGCGGGAATCGCCCGTCAGACGTTGTATGACGGAGGATTTGCCAGCTCCCGTCTTGCCCAGGAGCCAGAGCACTGGTAGCGTGTCGCGGTGCCGAGACAGGGCCTCTTCGAGCGCCGGGCTTGGCTCCGGTTGTACCAGTGCCTGTAACCAGCGTCTCCAGCCAGGCTTCAGGTTCATCTCCCGTATACTCCGCAAATGCGAGAATTATTAGAACTGCAGACAGGCCAGGTTGCCTTCATCAGTGGTCTCATGTCGGGCTTTTCATTGTCGATTGCGGCGCATGTCCTGCGTTATGGCTTGCGTAGCAGGGTGGCGCAAGTGGTATTCCTGTTGTTTCTGCTGTCGTCATTGTTGTTCCTGATAGCCCTGTACACCGATGTACGTCTGAGCATCGAACTGGCCGGTCTGGATACCATGCCACAAAGCCTGCTCGACAAGGTATCCATGGTCCGATCCCTGGGGACTGCCTGTGCAACGATTGCCTTGTTCATGTTTGTCCTGGCTACCGGTCTGTTGGGCTGGATGTCTTCCTCGATAGTCGGCATTTTCAGCTCGCTGATTGCCATCGCCACATTCTCGGCATTGTGGTTCGTCTGGGAGAATGTCAACGCCATCAGTAGTGCCGTGAGCAGATTGCCATGAGTCTGGTCGATCGATTTCTGGGCTTTTTCGAGCAGCGTATCGAGCCCTTTCCCGATTCACAACCGACTCGGCCGCCTGACACCCTGTTGCCGTTTCTGTGGCACTACATCGGTTCATCCTGGCAATGGTTGCTGTTGATGGGGGTGTTCTCCGCCATCATATCGGTTCTGGAAATCAGTCTCTTTGCCTTTCTCGGCAATCTGGTCGACTGGCTGGGCAGTCGCGACCCTGACACCTTGCTGGCTGAAGAATCCAGCCGTCTGTTGTGGATGGCACTGGTCATTCTGGTGTTTCTGCCGCTGGCCGGGCTGTTGCACTCGCTGTTGCTGCACCAGACCATCATCGGCAATTTCGTCATGACCATTCGCTGGAAGGCGCATCGCTGGATGCTGGGGCAGAGCTATTCCTTCTATCAGGATGAATTTGCCGGGCGAGTGGCCACCAAAGTCATGCAGACCTCTCTGGCCATCCGTGATGCCGTGCTCAAGGTTCTGGACGTGCTGGTCTACGTGGGCGTCTATTTTCTGGGTGCGATGGTGCTGGTGTCATCCTTCAGTGTGTGGATGATCGCTCCGTTCATTGTCTGGTTGCTGGCCTACGTTCTGATGCTGCGCTACTTTCTGCCTCGTCTGAAAGGTGTGTCGCGACGACAAGCCGACGCGCGAAGCGAAATGACAGGCCGCGTGGTGGACAGTTACACCAATATCATGACGGTCAAACTCTTTGCGCATGCCGGCCAGGAGGCCGATTATGCTCGTAACAGCATGCAGAGCTTTCTGAGTACCGTGTATCCGCAATTCAGACTGGTGACCGGCCTGAACACCTGTTTGTCGCTGCTCAATGCCTTGCTGCTGTTCAGCGTTGCACTGGCTGGCCTGCTGCTCTGGGTCAATGACCTGACCAGTGTTGGAGCACTGGCTGTCGGCGTCGGACTGGTGCTGCGCTTGCACGGCATGTCTCACTGGATCATGTGGGAATTGTCCGGTCTGTTTGAAAGCGTGGGTGTGATCTATGACGGCATGCACATGCTCTCGACGCGGCAGGAGGTCGTGGACAAGCCGGAGGCTGAAGATCTGCAAGTGCCGGAAGGCAGGATCCAGTTCGAGGATGTGCGTTTTCACTATGGTCGCGATACGGGAGCCATCGAGCAACTGACACTGACGATTGCCGGTGGCGAGAAGATCGGTCTGGTCGGGCGCTCGGGAGCCGGCAAGACCACACTCACCAATCTGCTGTTGCGCCTGTACGATGTCGAGGCGGGTCGTATCCTGATCGACGGTACTGACATCACCAGCATCAGACAGGAAAGTCTGCGCCAGCATATCGGCGTCGTGACGCAGGATACGTCATTGCTGCATCGTACTGTCTACGAGAACATCGCCTACGGTCGACGCGGCGCGTCACGCGAGGAAGTGGAAGCTGCGGCACGACGTGCCAATGCGCATGATTTCATTCTGCAGCTGGAGGATACGGCCGGCCGGCGTGGCTACGAGGCTCAGGTGGGCGAGCGCGGTGTCAAGCTCTCGGGTGGTCAGCGTCAGCGTCTTGCCATTGCCCGCATGTTTCTGAAAGATGCACCCATTCTCGTGCTGGATGAAGCCACGTCCGCTCTGGACAGTGAAGTCGAGGCTGTCATTCAGGAAAATCTCGGTGCACTGATGCAGGGCAAGACGGTGATCGCGATCGCGCACCGACTGTCGACGATAGCGGCAATGGACCGGCTCATCGTCATGGATGCAGGGGCCGTGGTAGAGGAGGGCAGCCACGCCGAGCTGGCCGAGGGGGATGGTCTGTATGCCAGTCTGTGGGCTCGTCAATCCGGTGGATTTCTGGAACTGCCGGCGACGCTGGATGAAAGCGTGAATCAGTAGGCATCGGCGAGCAGGATTCCCGGAGCAACTGTTTTGTCAAAATCGCGCCGAGGCTATACACTGCTGGCAGCTTTCAAATCAAACGAGTTGCAGCATGACAAGACGACTACTGACAGCCCTCGCACTGACGGGCACATTCGCCGCGGCCAACGTCTCGGCCGAGGCGCTCCGCCTGGGCACCGAGGGTGCTTATCCTCCGTTCAACTTCATCGATGCCAGTGGTGAGGTCAAGGGCTTCGATGTGGAAATCGGGTTGGCACTGTGCGAGAAGATGGGTGCGGATTGCGAGGTGGTGGCGCAGGACTGGGACGGCATCATCCCCGGTCTGATTGCCGACAAATACGATTTCATCATCGCTTCCATGTTCATTACCGAAGAGCGCAAGAAGCAGGTGGCTTTCACCGACCCCTATTATCTGGCTGCGATGACGCATGTGGTTGCCAAGGATTCGGATATCACCGAGTTCACGCCTGAAGCGCTCGAAGACAAGGTGCTCGGCGCTCAGTCCGGGACCACCATGGCGGATTACATCGAAGCCACGTATCCGGACGCGGATATCCGTCTCTATCCTACCCAGGACGAGGTCAATCTCGACATGGCCAGTGGCCGTATCGATCTGGTCGTGGGCGACCTGCTGCCGATGCTCGACTGGGTCAGCAATACGGAAGACGGTGCCTGTTGCGAGATGGCTGGCGACCCCATCACCGATCCTGCTTTCGTGGGTGAAGGTGTCGGCATCGCCGTTCGTCAGGAAGACAACGATCTGCGCGAGCGCATGAACAAGGCACTGCAGGAAATCCGTGAAGACGGGACCTATCAGGAAATCAACCAGAAGTACTTCGACATTGACGTCTACACCATGAAATAGCGCCAGACACTCTGGCAATCGGCATGCGAGAACTGTTCGCTTTCGGGGAGACCGGCTGGGGAGATGAATTGCTCGCCGGGCTCGCCGTCACACTGCAATTGGGTGTGGCGGCCTTGTTGCTGGGGTTGCTCATCGGCTTTGCCGTTGCCTGGGCATCACTGTCCAGGCACCTGGTGTTGCGCTGTGCAGGCTTCGCCTATTCAACCATCATGCGTGGTCTGCCCGAGCTGCTGACCCTGTTCGTTGTCTATAACGGGATCGGCCTGCTGATCAACAAGTTGTCTGCGTTCGTCTCGCCCGATTCCGCCTCGCCCGAATTCAGCCCTTTCGCTGCCGGCGTATTGGCGCTGGGCATGGTATTCGGTGCCTTTTCCTCGGAGGTGCTGCGTGGCGCCTTCAACTCGCTCGATCCGGGCCAGAGCGAGGCAGGAAAAGCCGTCGGGATGAACACCCGACAAGTGTTCATGCGTATCAAGCTGCCACAGGCCTGGCGCTTTGCATTGCCCGGACTGGGAAACCTGTGGATCAATCTGCTCAAGGATACGGCGCTGGTGTCCATCATTGCCTTGAATGACCTGATGCGCATGACCAAGGTGGCGGTTGGCGCGACCAAGCAGCCATTCACTTTCTATCTGGCAGCGGCCTTGATTTACTGGGCACTGTGCGTCCTGTCGGAGTTCGGTCTTGACCGACTCGAAAAGCGCGCCAACCGAGGTATCGTCAACCGCTGATGGATCCGCTCTATATCATTACGAACTACGGGCCGCGGTTTCTGGATGGGCTGCTGATGACATTGCAGCTGACAGGCCTCGGAGCGCTGATGGCCGGTCTGTTGTCGCCGTTTCTGGCTCTGGCCCGCACCTCGGCTCCGGTTGCGGCGCAATGGCCGCTGCGGCTCTACATTTCCTTCATTCGGGGTACTCCCTTGCTGGTACAGCTGTTTCTGGTGTACTACGGTTCCGGGCAATTCCGGCCTCTGCTGCAGGACTGGGGGCTGTGGAATTTCTTTCGAGATCCTTTCAATTGCGCCCTGTTTACCTTTGTCGTCAACTCCACCGCCTATCAGACCGAGATTCTGCGTGGCGGCTTGATGGGGGTCGACAACCGTGAAATCGAAGCGGCCAGAGCGGTCGGCATGTCCCGCTTCAGGATTCTGCAGCGGGTCTCCTTTCCTCACGCCTATCGCATTGCCTGGCCTGCGCTTGGCAATGAAGTCATCCTGCTCATGAAAGCCAGTGCGCTGGCCAGTGTCGTCACGGTTTTCGACCTCATGGGGCGAACACGGCAGGTTTTCTCGCGCACCTTCGATTTTTCCAGTTATCTCTGGGCCGCTCTGATCTATCTGTTCATCACGGTGGTATTCGTCTTTCTGTGGCGTCAGGCAGAGCTGTACATGACGCGTCATATACGGGCCGGCAATACCGTGACTCAAGGTAAACAGCATCATGGTTGACAACGACACCGTTCTGAAAGCGGAGGCCATCTACAAGTCCTTCGGTGCTCTCGAGGTGCTCAAGGGCGTGGATATCACTGCACGCAAACAGGATGTCATCTCCATACTCGGCGCCTCCGGTTCCGGCAAGAGCACCTTGCTGCGTTGCCTGAATTTTCTCGAGCCGCCCACTTCCGGCAAGGTCTATCTGCACGGCAAGGAAATCAGCATGGGGAAGGGCGGAAAACCGGACCAGAAGCAGATCGAGCATCTGCGCAGCCACCTGGGCATGGTGTTCCAGCAATTCAATCTCTGGTCGCACCGAACCGTGTTGGAGAATGTCATGGAAGGTCCGGTCATCGTCAAGGGGGAGTCGAAGGCGGTTGCCAGGCAGCGCGCGGAAGTCCTGCTCGACCGGGTGGGGCTGGCAGAGCGCAAATCCATGTATCCCTCACAGCTGTCGGGGGGTCAACAGCAACGGGTCGCCATCGCTCGGGCCCTGGCGATGGAGCCGGATGCCATCCTCTTCGATGAGCCGACCTCGGCACTGGATCCCGAACTGGTTGCCGAAGTGCTCAAGACCATGAAATCACTGGCCGAAGAAGGGCGCACCATGATCGTGGTCACTCATGAGATGAGTTTTGCCCGCGATGTATCCACTCATGTCATCTTCATGCATGAAGGAAAGATCCTGGAGCAGGGCACACCGGCGGAGATGTTCTCCAATCCGCGCACCGAACCCTTTCAGCGTTTCATCGCTGACGTCAGCTGAGTCCACGGCGCTTCAGCGGAGCAGCGGCACCTTCAGCTTTTCTGGCGCGCCACCCAGGCAACGTGTCTGGCAATTGCCGGATCCTGGCTGAGTGCCTCCAGTGTGTTGAGCCTGCTGCCCAGTTCCATTTCGCTGTAGAGCTTGTGCAGGCCGCGATGGCAACGCCGGCACAACATGACGCCCTCATTGAGTTCCTGCCGGCTGTAGTGTTTTGCAAATCGATTGCGGCGATGCAGTTTGCGAGGTATCAGGTGGTGAAAGGTCAGTGCGCTCTCGCGAGCGCATAGCTGACAGATCCCCTGTTTCAGCGACACTGCAAGTCCGGTTGTATCAGCAGGGAGACCAGTCCTGTCCAGCCCGTCTGATGGCTGGCGCCAAGACCTTCGCCGGTATCCCCATTGAAGTACTCGAAGAACTGATGCAGTCCCTCATCGCTGGCTTGCTGAAGTTCGCTGTTCTCGCCGCACCAGGGGCGATGACCATTTTCGTCTCTGGTGAACAGTGACACCAGTCTCTGCGAGATCAGGTCGGCCACTTCATTCAGGTTCATCATCTGGCCGGAGCCCGTCGGGCATTCGACCGTGAACGAAGGACCATGGAAAGCGTGGTAGCGACGCAGAGCTTCAATCAGCAGATAATTGATCGGGAACCAGATCGGACCACGCCAGTTGGAGTTGCCACCGAAGAGGTTGGTTTCTCCTTCACCGGGTTCATACCCGACGCTGAGTGTCTGACCCGAATCCGTGGTGTAGTTGAACGGGTGCTCTGCATGGAAACGTGACAGCGAGCGAATGCCATGGTCGGATAGGAATTCCTTTTCGTCCAGCAGGTAATGCAATACACGGCGCAGCTTGTCTTCATCGAGAAACGATAGCAGGTGACGATCCTTTCTACCGGTCTTGTTCAGGTTGGCCATGGTGCCTGCCAGTTCCGGGCGGTGTTCGACCAGCCAGTTCATCCGGCGCAGAAAGTCAGGAAACTCTTCATAGATATCCGCTTCCATGACCGATGTGGCGATCATCGGCATCAGGCCGACCAGGGAGCGCACCTTCAGCGGTGAGGATCGACCGTCGGGCAGATCCAGACGATCGTAGAAGAAACCGTCTTCCTCGTCCCAGAGTCCGGGATGATGCTCCTTGCCGTTGATGGCATAGGCAATCTGCAGATAGTGTTCGAGAAACTTGGTGGCAATGTCCTGGTATACCGGATTGTTGCGCGCCAGCTCCAGTGCCATGCGCAGCATGCAGGCGGCGAAGAAGCCCATCCATGCCGTGCCGTCCGACTGGTTCAGCACGCCACCGGTGGGGGGTTCTTCGCTGCGATCGAACAGACTGATGTTGTCCAGTCCGAGAAAACCCCCTTCGAAAATCGAATTGCCCTGACTGTCCTTCTGGTTGACCCACCAGGTGAAGTTCAACAGCAGCTTCTGGAAAACACTTTCCAGAAAGGCAATATCGCCCTTGCCGGTATTTTCCTTCTCCATGGCGTATACCCGATAGGTTGCCCAGGCATGAACCGGCGGGTTCACATCATCGTAGGCCCACTCGTAGGCGGGCAGCTGCCCGTTGGAGTGCATATACCATTCACGCGTGATGAGTATCAGTTGACGCTTGGCATAGGCAGCATCAACCACGGCCAATGGCAAGGTATGGAATGCGGTGTCCCAGACTGCATACCAGGGGTACTCCCATTTGTCGGGCATCGACATGATGTCGAAGTTGTCCATGTGCTGCCAGTGTGCATTGCGTCGATGCTGACGCTGCATGGGCTTGTTCGGATCGCCCTCCAGCCATTGATGGACATTGTAGTAATAGAGTTGCTTGGACCACAGCATGCCGGCGAAGGCCTGGCGCTGGATCTGACGCAATTCGTCGCTCAGCGGCTCTGTCTGCAGATGATCGTAGAAGACATCCGCCTCTTGTCGGCGGCGTTTGACGGTGGGCTTGAAGCCGGCAAACGGCTTGTTCCTGACGGTGTCGGTCAATCGCAGTTGAATTGTGCGAGAAGAATGAGCGGCCAGCGTCAGCGGGTAGTGTATGCCGGCCTTGGTGCCCTTCAAGTGAGTGTTGACCACCCCTTGCTCGCCGTCGACGATATGGCGATGAAATGCATCCTTGACCCAGGGGGAGGCATTCTCGGAGCCGAACAGCCGGTTTTCATTGGTCTCGTTGTTGGTAAACAGCACTTCCGGGCTGCCTTGCCAATAGAGATGGTAGCGCCCCAGCAAGGGGTGTTCGGCCAGCAGGAAATGATCATCGACCTGGCTCATCAGTGGCATCCCGTTGATATTGCCCTGCGGGCCCGCCGGGTAACCCCAGCTCCAGGTATTGCGAAACCACAATTGGGGCACCAGAGACAGGCTGGCGGATTCATCCGCCCGGTTGTGAACGGTGATGCTGATCAGAATGTCGTTCTCGCCCGCCTTGGCGTAGGTGACATCCACATCGAAGTATTTGTTGTCGGCGAAGATACCGGTATCGCTGAGTTCGAATTCCCGATCCTGATAGCCGCGCTGCGAGTTCTCATGCAGCAGGTGCTCGTAGGGAAACTGCTCCTGCGGATAGCGATAGCGCATGCTGGCATAGCTGTGGGTAGGGGTGCTGTCGGTGTACCAGTAGAGCTCCTTGACATCCTCTCCATGATTGCCTTCGGGGCCGGACAGGCCATAGAGGCGTTCCTTGAGAAACGGGTCCTTGCCATTCCACAGGGCCAGACCGAAGCACAGGAACTGATTGCGATCACAGAAGCCTGCCAGCCCGTCCTCGTTCCAGCGATAGGCTCGGCTGCGAGCGTGATCGTGCGGAAAATAGTCCCAGGCCTCGCCATCACTGCTGTAGTCTTCGCGTACCGTTCCCCAGGCACGTTCTGCCAGATAGGGCCCCCAATGCTTCCAATTGGCTGAACGTTTTGCGTGGGCCTTGAGCCGACGATTTTCAGCGTTCAGCGGTCTTTTGATGATGGGCATGCGTGGAGAACCTTTTGCGTGACGGCATTTTACCGAACGGTACTGCTTATTGCAGTCGGAGCAGAACATACAGTGCAAGTTGCACTGGAATAGCGGAGACTGTTTCCCATGACCCGTGCACTTCCGTCACTGACTCGTCGATCCCTTGATAAGGCGATCCACGATCTGGCCAGTCAGGATCCTCTGATGAACGCCTTGTTGAGTCAGTTCGGCATGCCACCGATGTGGCAGCGCGAGCAGAGTTTCGGCACGTTGGTACATATCGTTCTGGAGCAGAAAGTCTCGCTGGCCAGCGCCAGAGCAGTCATGCAGCGGGTGCAGGAACTATGCCCCGGCATGTCACCGGAATCATTTCTCCAGGTGTCGGAGCAGGCGTTACGTGAGGCCGGAATCAGTGAGCGCAAGGTGTCCTATTGTCGCTCCATCGCCGCGGCCCTGCACGATGGTGAATTGGACCTGAAACGGTTACACCGCTGTTCCGATGAGCAGGTCCTGCAGCAATTGACTGCCATTCGAGGGATAGGCCCCTGGACTGCCGGGGTCTATCTGCTGATGGCCATGCGGCGTCCGGATGCATGGGCCAGTGGCGATCGTGCGCTGGCTGTCAGTCTGGCCGAGTGTGAGCAGATGGCGCAGGTACCCAGTTACGCGGAACTCGATGCACGGGCAGAGCAGTGGCGACCGCATCGGGCTGCTGCTGCACGAATGCTGTGGCACGCCTATCTCAGCCGCAGAGCGAAGCAAGGCTGAACCAGCACCGGGCAAGCAAGCCCGGGATGCGCTGTCTGCCTGCCGGGCATGCGTACGGCAGTATCGGCGATGCCGAGGTATCAGCCTCCGATGAACTGTTGCAGGTGATCCCCGAAACGCTCGGCGTTCTGAAAACCGATGACTCGGGCCGACGGTAATTCGACGCCCTCAGCGGAGTAGAAGATGATCCCGGGCGGTCCGAACAGGTCGAATTTCTTCAACAGTGCCTGGTCCAGATCATCGTTGGCGGTGACATCGGCCTGCAGGACCACGGTATCGCTCAGCAGAGCCTGCACCCGTGGATCGACAAAAGTGAAGGCCTCCATCTCCTTGCAGCTGATGCACCAGTCGGCATAGAAGTCGAGCATGACCGGGCGGCCCTGCGCACTTGCATCTGCCACCCTCTGCTGCAGGTCGGCGACGCTCTTGATGCGTTCGAAAGCGAGATGGCCCGACTCGGATTCGATTGACTGGCCCGCGGATAAGCCCAGTACGCCGCGCAGTGGTGTTCGGTAACTGCTGCCGCCGGACAGCGCGCCCAGCAGCAACGTCAGCCCGTAGATACCCAGCACGATGCCGGTACCCTTGCCGAAACGTTGCCAGCCGGAGCTTTCGCGATTGAGGGTATCAGCGGCACCCAGGTAGATGGCGCTCATTATCGCCAGCGTGCCATAGAGCCCCATGCTGACCTGTGTGGGCAGGAATCTGGAGATCATGTAGATCGCCATGGCCAGCAGCAGGATACCGAACAGGGTCTTCGTGGCGTTCATCCAGCTTCCGGCACGCGGCAGCAGCTTGCCGGCGGACGTGCCGATCAGCAGCAACGGTGCCCCCATGCCCAGACCCAGGGCGAACAGAGCGGCGCCGCCAATGAGCGCGTCGCCGGTCTTGGCGATATAGATGAGGGCGCCCGCCAGAGGTGCTGTCACACAGGGACCGACGATCAATGTCGAAATGAATCCCATGAGGGCCACACCGGTTACCTGACCGCCGCCCTGTCGGTTGGACCATTGCGTCAATTTCGCCTGCATCGCCGTAGGCATCTGCAGTTCATAGAAGCCGAACATCGACAGCGAGAGCACCACGAACAGGGCGGCGATGACCGATAGCACCCAGGGGTTTTGCAGGAACGCCTGCACGTTGTAGCCCGACAGGCCCACGATGACACCGACCAGGGCGTAGGTGCTGGCCATGACCAGAACGTAGACCAGTGACAGGCGAAATGCCTTGCCAGTGCTCATCGCATCGCCCTGGCCGACGATCAGGCTGGAGAGAATGGGGACCATGGGCAGCACACAGGGGGTGAAGGCCAGAAGCAGGCCCAGCCCGAAGAAGGTCGCCACATTCAGCCACAGGCTGTTGGCACTCAAGGAGGAAAACAGACGATCCTGTTCGGATTGCGGTAGCGTCTGCACACCGTCGCTCGCATTGGCGTTGGCTGTTGCCGGAATGTTCGGCGCGCCGGCATTCGACGGTGTGCTGTCGAAGGCCACGGGCAGACTGGTGATACTGGGCGGAAAGCACACACCAATATCGGCACAACCCTGATAATCGATCTGCAGGCTGGCCCGGCCAGCTGCTGCCAGATCGACGGCCGGATCCAGGTAAAGACGGGCTTCGGCCACATCGCGCAGGATGCGCACATTGCCGAAGAAATCGTCGTATTGCTCCACGCCGGGATCGATGTCTGCCGTGGCAACCTGCGCGCCTCCCGCATCGGTCAGGCTGAACGAGAATTTGTCGCGATACAGGTAGTAGCCGGGCTCGATCTGCCACTGCAGGGTGATCTGCCGGTCATTGGCACTCAGTATCTGCGGCAGGTAGGCCAGCTCCGGGGGCAGCAGTGTATCCTGCACGGTATTGCTGCCCAGGATCCCCGAGACCGGGCCAGAGGATGCTGCGCTATTGATCAGGGGCGAGGCCAGATTGCCTGATTGGGAGCTGTCTGCCGACGCCGGGAACGTCACATCGATCATGACGGTGGTGGGTGGATAGCACAGGCCGATGTCGGCGCAGCCCTGAAACTTCACGGCCAGTGGATGGGTTCCGCTGCCGTTGCCGCTGAAGGGTAGCTGGATCTCGGCCGATTCGCGAAAGGTTGCCTGCTCGCCGAAGAAGTCGTCTTCGATCACGATCGCCTTCGAATAGCGCGGTTCGCCGAGCGTCATAGGCTTGTCCAGCAGGGAGGACGAATGGCTGTTGTCGTTCTCCAGCGAGAAGCTGGTCTTGTCCCTGTACAGATAGTATCCGGGGGCAATGTCGAATCGCAGTTCGATGATGCCATCGGACACCTGTGTTACCGACGGGACGAAGGCTTCTTGCGGAGACAGAGGATCATCACCACCGAGCAGGTTGGTGGCGGCCTGAGCAATGAGCGCAGACAGCAGGAGCGTCAAGGCCATTACCGGTACCCAGACACGGCTGGCGCGGCGCGGCGAACAGGAGAAGTGAGGGAGTTGCAACATCGCGGGTAAGTCCAGGCTGTTCAGCCAACTTGTTGAAACGTCATTCCGATCGAGGCAGGTTCGGAAACAGTGATTGTACTCAAATGGTCTGACAGGAACCTGACGAGCGGCGAACTGTCAGAGCGGCAGCGATGTTGCCACGATGCTGCAAAGGTCGGCTGAGACTGCCAGAATGGTGCCACCGCCCGGCAACCAGCGCTTGTAAGAGTACGGTTGCGTCGATAGGTTCCTGTTCTTGTCTCCGGAGTTAGTAATGCCTTACGCCTTGTTGTTGTTCGTGGCGATGCCGATCATCGAGATTGCCGTCATGCTGAAAGTCGGTGATGCCATCGGTTGGTTGCCAACGCTGGCTATCGTCATTCTGACGGCTATCGTCGGCACCAGCATGCTTCGCCAGCAAGGCCTGGCCACGCTCAATACGGCTCGCCAGCGCCTGGATGCCGGTGAAATGCCGGCTCAACAGATGCTCGAAGGCATGTTATTGCTGTTGGGTGGGGTGCTGTTGCTGACCCCCGGGTTCGTGACGGATACCTTCGGCTTCCTGTGCCTGGTGCCGCAGACTCGGCAATGGTTTGCCGCACGCATAGCCAGTCGCTCGGTCGTGAGCGTCAGCAGTGTGACTGGCTTTGGGCGTGGTGCAGGGCAGGGGAGTACCACCGTGGGGTCGGGAGCTACCGATGCTGCGCGAAACAGTGACCGCGCTGCCGAGGATCTGTCTGTTGCCGGAGGTCGCCCTCGACCGCAAAACGACAATTCATCAGCCTCCGGTGAGATCATCGATGCTGATTTCAAGCACATCGACGACCGCTAGACGCCCGCCGGAGGCCAATCGTTCAAAATTGTTGGTCCCGAGACTTGATATTGTGGCTCTCGACATTAGAATTAGCACTCCTCGAGGGTGAGTGCTAACAGTTCTGGTGGCAGTCCCCTATCGAGTCATTTTTCAACATTGAATTTATTCGGAGTCGTATTGGTATGAACATTCGTCCGTTGCATGACCGCGTGGTCGTCAAGCGCATGGAAGAAGAGCGCACGAGTGCCGGTGGCATTGTGATCCCTGATTCTGCTACCGAGAAGCCAGTTCGCGGTGAAGTCCTGTCTGTTGGTAAAGGCAAGATCGCTGAAAATGGTGAAGTACGCCCTCTGGATCTGAAAGTTGGCGACCAAGTGCTTTTCGGCAAGTACTCAGGCACCGAAATCAAGATCGACGGTGAAGAAGTACTTGTAATGCGTGAAGACGACATCATGGGTGTTTTCGAGTAAGCAACCCCCGGGTTGATACTTCTCCCATGTGGCCGGCGGTTGCAGCTGTAGCTCCCATCCGGTCATTTTCCAACACTATTTGAGGATTCCATTTCCATGAGTGCCAAAGAAGTCCGTTTTTCCGATTCCGCCCGTCAGCGCATGCTGAAAGGTGTTGACACCCTGGCCAATGCGGTCAAGGTAACTCTGGGCCCCAAAGGCCGTAACGTCGTTCTGGACAAGTCGTTCGGCGCCCCTACCGTCACTAAGGATGGTGTTTCCGTCGCCAAAGAAATCGAACTGGAAGACAAGTTCGAAAACATGGGTGCCCAGATGGTGAAGGAAGTTGCTTCACAGACATCCGACATCGCTGGTGACGGTACCACCACTGCAACCGTTCTGGCTCAGAGCATCGTTCGTGAAGGTCTGAAGTCTGTTGCGGCCGGCATGAACCCGATGGACCTGAAGCGTGGTATCGACAAGGCTGTTGCTGCTGCAACTGCTGAACTGGCTTCCATGTCCGTACCTTGCAACGACGAAAAGTCTGTTGCTCAGGTCGGCACCATCTCTGCCAACAGCGACGAGTCAATCGGCAGCATCATCGCCGAAGCCATGAACAAGGTTGGCAAGGAAGGCGTCATCACTGTTGAAGAAGGCAAGTCACTGGACAACGAACTCGATGTTGTTGAAGGCATGCAGTTCGACCGTGGTTACCTGTCTCCTTACTTCATCAACAACCAGGATGCGATGGCCGCTGAACTGGAAGACCCGTATGTACTGCTTTTCGACAAGAAAATCAGCAACATCCGTGATCTGCTCCCCGCTCTGGAAGCCGTTGCCAAGTCTGGCAAGCCTCTGCTGATCATCGCTGAAGACATCGAAGGCGAAGCGCTGGCGACTCTGGTTGTCAACAGCATGCGTGGCATCATCAAGACCTGTGCTGTCAAGGCGCCTGGTTTCGGCGACCGTCGCAAGGCAATGCTGCAGGATATCGCTATCCTGACTGGCGGCCAGGTGATCTCTGAAGAAGTCGGCCTGTCTCTGGACAAGGTGACTCTGGAAGATCTGGGTACTGCCAAGCGCGTCACTGTCGATAAGGACAACACCACCATCGTTGATGGTTCCGGTTCTTCCGACGAAATCAACGCTCGCGTTGACCAGATCCGCACTCAGATCGAGCAGGCAACTTCCGACTACGACAAGGAAAAGCTGCAAGAGCGTGTTGCCAAGCTGGCCGGTGGTGTTGCCGTCATCAAAGTCGGCGCTGCTACCGAAGTTGAAATGAAGGAAAAGAAAGACCGCGTTGACGATGCTCTGCACGCGACACGTGCTGCGGTTGAAGAAGGTATCGTTCCTGGTGGTGGTACTGCCCTGGTTCGTGCGATTGCCGCTGTCGAGAAGATCAAGGGTGACAACCACGAGCAGGATATCGGTATCAGCATCGCCAAGCGTGCCATGGAAGAGCCTCTGCGTCAGATCGTAAGCAACGCCGGTGGTGAGCCTTCAGTTGTTGTTGCCAAGGTGAAAGACGGTTCAGGCAACTTCGGCTACAACGCTGCCAATGGCGAATACGGCGACATGGTTGAGCTGGGTATTCTCGACCCAACCAAGGTCACTCGTTACGCTCTGCAGAATGCAGCTTCCGTTGCTGGTCTGATGATCACCACCGAGTGCATGATTGCCGATCTGCCAAAGGATGACGCGGCTCCAGCTGGCGGCATGCCGGACATGGGCGGCATGGGCGGAATGGGCGGCATGATGTAAGGCATTGCCTTCGCATGTGAGCTGACGCTCAAGTAGTACCTTTGTAGTACCGGAAACCCCCGCACCCGCGGGGGTTTCTGCGTTATGGGGGAGGAGAACGCAACCACTGCGCAATGGTGCTCAAGGGAGGGGCAGTAGTGCCGATACTGAAGCTATCGAGGTGATATTCCTCTCACCCATTCGCACTCAGGTAGCACCAGGACGGGACTCTTTGAACTTTCGTGCCCTCACAAGCAAAGTCTTGCGCTCACGTACGGCCCGGACACTGGCCGGCTCTGTGGCATTGACGTTGTTTCTGGTGCAGTTGGCTGTCTATCTGCCGTCCGTCTACACGCAGTACTCCGGTCTGGTCAGGGAGCAATCCGGCACTGCCCGAACGCTTGTGCAGGTTGGCCTGTACGGTAGTCAGCCTCAGAGCATGGAGTTTCAGGACGGTGTGATCGACGAATCACTGGTCGGTCTGGTCCTGCTCGACTCAACCGGTCGATTATTGCTGAACAAGGGAAACACGCTGGATTTTGATCCTGCCGCAGCTGAGCTACCGGAAAAATCCGGTTGGGTCTATCCCGCAGCCTGGCAATTGCAGGGTGTCGAATCGTCGGTATCGGCGATCGGTTTTCTGGACAGGAGCGGCATACTCAAGGCGTCCCTGATCAAGGCGAGTGCCTTGAGCGTATTCGCGCTGCTCTCCAGTATTCTGGCAGGGCTGGTTGCCTTGTTTGGTGCAGCTCGCTCCTACATCATGCCAATGGAACGACTGATCGGTGTGCTGCGTGAGCATCGGCAGAACAGCGAAGGGCAGGTCCCGGAGCCGATCAAGGTGATCACCGATGATGATCTGAAACCGCTTGCCGAAGAATTCAATGGCATGATCGAGGCGCAACGCAAGGCGGCAAGGCAAGTCAAGGTCAAGCAGCAATACCTGGAGTTCGCCGCTCACCACGACCCCTTGACTCATCTGCCCAATCGTCTGATGTTCGAGAATACGCTGCGCACGACGGTTCAGGAAACGCTCGCGTCGGACTTGCGCTTTTCCATCTTTCTGGTGGATCTTGACAACTTCAAGTTCTTCAACGATCAGTACGGTCATCTGGTGGGCGACAAGATGGTTGCCGAAGTGGGCAATCGCCTGCGAACGATGATGCGTGATATCGATCTGGTTGCCAGGCTCGATGGTGATGAGTTCGTGGTCATCCAGAAAGATGTCGATGCATCCGTTTGCGCGGAGGAGGTGGCTGCGAAGATCATGAGTGTGGCAACCGCACCGTACGAATATCGGGGGTTTACCCTGAAAACGGCGGTGTCGGTAGGCATTTCCTCGTTTCCCGACGATGTGCACGTGCAGCAGGACGAACAGATGCTGGGCGAGGAAATGGTGAATAACGCCGCCGTTGCGTTGCAGGAAGCCAAGAGCAACGGGAAGAATCAGTACCAGCTGTTCAACGAGAAGATGCGTTTGCGTCTGACCGCCAGAATCAGGCTGGAGCAGGACCTGAAGATCGCCATGCAGGACAATCAGTTCGAGGTCTATTATCAGCCCAAGATCAATATCCATACGCGGCAGTGTACGGGTGCCGAGGCCCTGGTACGGTGGCGTCATCCGGTCAACGGCTTCGTGTCGCCAGAGGCCTTTGTGCCGGTGGCCGAGGAGACGGGGCTGATCATCGAGCTCGGTGCATGGATTCTGCAGACGGCCTGCAACAAGACTCGCGAACTGCAGTCCATGGGTTATGAAGGTCTGAATGTTGCCGTCAACATTTCAGCGGTACAGTTCACCGACGGCAACCTGCTGCCCATGGTCAGCAAGGCACTGGAGGTCTCGGGTCTGAGCCCCGAACTGCTTGAGTTGGAGATCACCGAGAGCGCGGTCATGCATGACCCGGAAGAGGTGATTTCGTCACTGCATGAACTCAGTGAGCACGGGATGAAGCTGGCAATCGATGACTTTGGCACCGGGTATTCATCGCTGGCCTATCTGAAAAGATTCCCGGTCAATACCCTGAAGATCGATCGTGCCTTCATCACCGATATATCCAACGACAATGATGATGTGGCGATAGTCGAAGCCGTGCTCGGACTGGGCAAGCATTTCAACATGAAAGTGGTTGCCGAAGGTGTCGAGGACGAGGAGCAACTGAATTTCCTGAAGTCGCAGGGTTGCGATATTGCCCAGGGGTACTTCATCAGCAAGCCTCTGAGTTCCGAGCAGTACAACCACTGGCTGGAACGCTGGCCTTTCGGGGTTCAGGAAAAACCTGTGCCTGATATCGTTCTCGAGCTTCCCGCACCCGAGGAGCCGATCCGCAAGGCAGGTTGATACGAGTAATTTCGTGGACAGCGCGTTAGGCTATCGCTTCCACCCTTTACGAATCGGCCGATACCATGTCGAGTGTGTCAGGACAAACGGATTCCCGCTGCAGTTGGTGTCTGGGCAGTGAGCTGTATCGGCGCTATCATGATACCGAATGGGGGGTGCCCTGTCGGGACTCGGTGCAACTGTTCGAGCTGATTTCTCTGGAAGGCGCTCAGGCGGGCCTGAGCTGGATCACGATACTCAACAAGCGCGAGGGCTATCGACGGCTGTTCTCCGGCTTTGACCCCGAGAAGGTGGCCCGCCTGTCCGACAAGGCGCTGGACAGGATTGCCAATGATGCCTCGATAGTCCGGCATCGTGGCAAGGTTGAATCGGTACGCAGAAATGCACGGGCCTGGCTGAGCCTGCGTGAATCGGGGCAGTCCTTCAGTGATCTTGTCTGGGCGCATGTCGAGCATCAGCCGCTGGATAACGCCTTTCGTCAGATGAGCGATGTGCCGGCTCTGACCGAGCCTTCCACCCGCATGAGCAAGCAGCTGAAGAAGCTCGGTTTTTCGTTTGTCGGACCGACCACCTGCTATGCATTCATGCAGGCTGCAGGGCTGGTCAATGATCATCTGGTCACGTGTCCGCGACATGCCGAAGTGAACAAGTGCTGAAGGTTTTCGAGTGATCCTGCCAGGGTCTTGCGGGTAGGGCCTTGTCGGTTTGGAGTTACCTGTCTATTGCCCGAAGCGTTTGCCCTTGGTCAGCCATTCACGTTCCTCGGCCGTGCTGTCGCGACCGAGTACGGCATTGCGATACGGGTAGCGACCGAAGCGGTCGATGATCTGTTTGTGTTGCCTGGCGTAATCGAGCGTTCCTCTTGCGTAGTCCTGCAGATGAGGGGGTGCCTGCTCCAGCAATTCGCTGAACAGCGCGACCGAAAGTTCCTGTGACTGAACGGATTCGTCGTGCTCCAGTGGCATGTAGCAGAACACCTGGTGGGTGATGGGCCACTGAGCGGGATAAGCCATCTCCCTGGCGTGATGGCACAGCGACAGAGCCTGAGCATCGCCGGCAAAGGCCTCTGCGGTGCCACGGTTGATATTGCGATTGAACTGGTCCAGCAGGATGATCAGCGCGAGTGTGCCGCTGGCCGATTCACGCCAGTGGTCCAGCTCGCCGGCTCTGGCCAGCGCCAGGGTGGAACCAAACTGCCTGCCAAGCTCGGCGTCGAGCTTGCTGCCCCCCTGAAACCAGCGTTTGGATTGTGGCAGATCCATGCGTCCGGTGGCCTCGTCACGAAACCAGAAAGTCAGTACGTCTTCGGCGGTCGTGTCGCTCATGGTGTGTCTCCGTGTCGTGAATTTCCAGGCGTCGAGGCGCCTTTGATGACTGATGGGGGCGACCGCTACCCGGGCCAGGAGCCGGTTGCCCTGAGTCCGGTCAGGGCGGGGCAGGGGTAAGGGTTACATGCAGTTCCACGTCCTCAACAGCGTCGGACTTTGCACATAGCCGATACACGGGCTATGGTCAGTGCTTTGATATACTCTTCCGGATTCGCAATAGCGATCCTTCACAATACCGTGGAATACTTCAAATGAGTGCAAGAATCACCGGATTGATCCTGTGTGGTGCCCTGTTGGGTGGCTGTGCCACAGATGGTTCGCAACTGGGCGACCTGCAATCCATTGCCGAATCGGCTCTGGGTGGCGACTCCTCGTCATCGGCTGGCCCTCTGAGCACCGACGAAATTACGCTGGGTCTGAAAGAGGCCTTGACCAAGGGATCGACGGCGGTGGTCTCACAGCTCGGGCAGTCCGGCGGCTTCAGCGACGATCCTGCCATACATATTCCATTGCCGGCGTCATTACAGAAGGCGCGAGACTTCGCCAGCAAGGTGGGTCTGGGTGGTTCCTTCGACGAATTGGAACTCAAGCTCAATGAAGCTGCCGAACAGGCAACCCCCAAGGCGAAAGACCTGTTCGTGGGCGCCATTCAGTCCATGACGGTGGAAGATGCCAAGGGCATTCTGCAAGGAGGAGATGATTCTGCCACACAGTATTTCCGCGAGAAGACCGGTGAGAACCTGCAGTCGGAAATGACCCCCATTGTTGACAGCGCGCTGGCCGATGTGGGTGCTGTGAGCACATTCAACAGCCTGCTGTCACGCTACAACAGTATTCCGCTGGCCCCCAAGATCGATACGGATCTGACAAGCTACGTGGTGGAAGAGGGATCCGACGGGATCTTCTATTACCTGGCTCAGGAAGAGAAGGCCATCCGGGAGAATCCGGTAAAGCGCACGACCGAGATCCTGCAGCGCGTATTTGGAAACTGAAAATTACATGAATCCACCAGATCTATCAGACCGAAACACCTTTTCGCGCGACGAACTCATAGCCTGCGGGCATGGTGAGCTGTTTGGTGAAGGCAATGCCCGACTGCCGCTGCCGAACATGCTCATGTTCGATCGCATCACCAGCATTACCGCCGATGGCGGTGCTGCAGGTAAAGGTCAGATCATTGCCGAACTGGATGTCAATCCGGATCTGTGGTTTTTCGGTTGTCATTTCGAGAGCGATCCGGTCATGCCGGGGTGTCTCGGTCTGGATGCCATGTGGCAGCTGGTGGGCTTTTTCCTGGGCTGGAAAGGCAATCCGGGCAGGGGGCGTGCTCTGGGGTCTGGTGAGGTGAAGTTCTTTGGTCAGGTGCTGCCTTCTGCCAAAGTGGTACGCTATGAGTTGACCATCAAGCGACTGATCGAGAGACGACTCGTCATGGGCATCGCCGATGGACGCATGCTCGTGGATGACAAGGAAATCTACACGGCCAGCGACTTGCGGGTAGGTCTGTTTACATCCACTGAAGATTTCTGAAGAGTTCGCACCATGCGCAGAGCAGTAATTACCGGCATTGGCATCATCTCCTGTCTGGGGAATGACAAGGCATCGGTCACGGAGTCCCTGAGGCTGGCCAAGTCAGGTATCAGCTACCGGGAAATCTACAAGGAAATGGGGATGCGCAGCCACGTGGCAGCAGCCCCTGACATCGATCTTAAGGAAGCGATCGACCGGAAGCAGTACCGTTTCATGGGCGATGCGGCAGCGTATGCCTATCTTGCCATGCAGCAGGCCATCGAAGATGCCGGACTCGAAGAGAGCGAAGTGTCCAATGAGCGTACCGGCATCATTGCCGGCTCTGGTGGCGGCTCCTCGGCAAGTCAGGTCGATGCTGCGGACATACTGCGAAACAAGGGTATTCGCCGGGTCGGGCCTTATCGCGTTACACAGACCATGGCCAGTACCGTGTCGGCTTGTCTGGCCACGCCGTTCAAGATCAAGGGCATCAACTACTCGATTGCTTCGGCCTGTTCCACCAGTGCACACTGCATCGGTAATGCGCTGGAACTGATACAGCTGGGCAAGCAGGATCGCGTGTTTGCCGGTGGCGGTGAAGAAGAACACTGGACGCTGAGCAGTCTGTTCGATGCCATGGGCGCGCTGTCCACCAAATACAACGACACCCCTGAAGTGGCTTCACGAGCCTACGACGCCAACCGCGATGGCTTTGTCATTGCCGGTGGTGGTGGCATGGTAGTGGTTGAGGAGCTGGAAGCGGCAAAGGCGCGTGGCGCGAAGATCTATGCCGAAGTCGTTGGCTATGGCGCCACGTCCGATGGTTATGACATGGTTGCCCCATCGGGAGAAGGAGCCATGCGTTGCATGCAGATCGCCAGCTCTACCGTCGACACGCCGATTGATTACATCAATGCCCACGGTACCAGCACACCGGTTGGTGATATCGCTGAACTGGGTGCTGTTCGCAAGGCGTTCGGCGAGAACGTTCCGCATATCGGTTCCACGAAGTCGCTGTCCGGTCACTCTCTGGGAGCCGCTGGCGTGCAGGAAGCGATCTACACCCTGCTGATGCAGCAAGGCGGTTTCATAGCGGAATCGGCCAATATCACGGAGCTGGACGAGGCTGCCAGCGATCTGCCTATCGTGCGCCAGCGTATTGACGATGCAACCATTGATACGGTCATGTCGAACAGTTTCGGCTTCGGTGGCACCAACGCATCATTGGTGTTCCGCCGCGTATAACCGTTATCGACTCGGGTGGGGGCCGGTAAAGGGCTCCCACTCCGATCTGCCGGAAGGTGCTCATTGGCGATTCTGTGTTGTGGCACACGTGCGGTAGAAAATAACCGTTACATCGGTTCTCTCGACCCTTCATAGGCATGAAGGATGGTCGTTATCTCTCATAACCCATCCCATTCGGTGCAGTGCCATGAAAGTAATGATTGTCGATGATTCGAAATCGATGCGAATGATCGTGAAGCGTACGCTCAAACAGGCAGGCTTCGACGACATGGAATTCGAGGAAGCCGAAGACGGTACCGACGCACTGGCCAAGATCGATGCCTGCAACCCCAGGCTGGTGCTGTGCGACTGGAACATGCCACAGATGAACGGTATCGATTTTCTCAAGGCCATCCGGGCAGCGGGCAACAATGTCGACTTCGGATTCGTGACCACCGAATCCACGCCGGAGATGCGCAGTCAGGCGCAAGAGGCTGGGGCTCAATTTCTGGTGGCCAAGCCTTTCACCGCGGCGACCTTTCAGCGAACGCTGGAACCGATCCTCGGGTAATCATGAACTATCAGACTCCCGCGGCAAGCAAGGTTGCCGAAATGCTGACGATGGTTCTGGGTGTCGAGGCCACGGCGAAGGAGGGCAGCGCGCCCGACGGCGCGACTCTGGATCATGTCGCACTCTTTCTCAATCGCGAAGATGAGTTCGTTGCCAGCTGCAGTTGCACCCTGCCGACTGCCGCTTCGCTGGGTTGCGCCTTGTCCATGATTCCTCCCGGCGGTGCCGAGGCGATGGCCGAAGACGGTGCCTTGACGGATACTGCTCGCGAGAACTTCTACGAGATGATGAATATCTGTTCGAGCCTGTTGATGAACGACAAGACGGCGCACCTTCGTCTGGTCGAAGTCGTGGTCGATGCCGGCAAGCGGCTGCAGGATGAAGGCAGTGTCGAGATAGCTTTCGATATCGACCTGGGCAAGTACGGCAAGGGAAGCCTGGTGTTCAATCACACCTGAGTGCTGAGTGCTGAGTGCTGAGTGCTGAGTGCTGAGAGCCGAGAGCCGAGAGCCGAGAGCCGAGTGCCGAGAGCCGAGTGCCGAGAGCCGAGTGCCGAGAGCCGAGTGCCGAGAGCCGAGTGCCGAGAGCCGAGAGCCGAGAGCCGAGAGCCGAGAGCCGAGAGCCGAGAGCTGACAGCGGAGAGCTGAGAGCTGAGTTGTAAGCCGTGTGCCTGAGATCTGAGCCGTGCGCCTTGTGTCTGAGATCTGAGCCATGAGGTCTCACGCTTGAGGCCTGAACTCTGAAGTCCGAACGCAGAAGCTCGAAACGCAGTACCTCGATGCACCACGGCATCAGTAGATCAGCGGCGGCTCATCCAGTGCAGCGCACTGCTCTCGCAATGACTGAATGTGTTCGTCCCAGAAGCGCGCGCTGGCGAAGAAAGGAAAGGCCTGGACAAAGGCCGGATCCTGCCAGCGCCGGGCGATCCAGGCGGCGTAGTGAATGATCCGCAAGCTGCGAAGGGGCTCGATCAGAGCCAGCTCCCGCTCGTCAAATTCCCGAAATTCATGGTAACCATCCAGCAGATCACCGAGGCGTGCCTGCGCGTATTGCCTGTCGCCGGAGATGAACATCCATAGATCCTGAACGGCAGGGCCGGTGGCCGTGTCGTCGAAGTCGAGTAGATGCGGTGTGTCATCACTGCCCCACAGAATATTGCCCGGATGGAAGTCTCCATGCAGGCAGATCTCGCGGTAGGGCACATCGTCCAGTCGGTCATGGATCTCGGGCAGCAACTCATCCACCAGAGACTCGTAGATTCCGGCCTGATCGGCTGGCAACATGCCCGAGTCGAGCAGAAAGTCGGCGCAATCATCACCGAGTCGTTCGGCATCGATAAACGGGCGGTGTTCGAAATGATGCGTATCGGCCACCAGGTGCATGCGTCCCAGTGTCCGTCCGATAACGGCCAGTTGTTCCGGATTGTCCAGTTCGGGAGGGCGGCCACCTGCACGCGGAAACAGGCTGAACCGAAAGGGACCGAATGAATGCAGGGTTCTGCCGTCCTTGCCTTTCAAAGGTGCAATGACCGGAATGTCTCGTTGCTGCAGGGCGTCGCAGAACGCATGTTCCTCGAGGATGGTTTCATCACTCCAGCGGCCGGGCCGGTAGAATTTCGCCACCAGCGTTCGACCGTCTTCCATGCCGATGGAGTAAACGCGATTCTCATAGCTGTTGAGCGCGCTGACGCGACCGTCGGCCAGATCTCCAACGCTGTCGATGGCGTCGAGAATCTGGTTCGGGTCGAGTGACTGGAAGGCGAGGGTAGCATCTGAATTATCGATGATCGTTAACTCCCTATCGTCGGTATATGTCGCCAACTGTCTGTAAATGAGCCCTATTTGATGCTATCGTTCGCAGTTACTGTCGCGATTGATGACTTGGTCTCTCAGCCACAGCAAACTTTGCAAGCGGAGCGTTGAAGTATGTCACAGGTGCTGGTGCTCAATGGGCCCAACCTCAACCTTCTCGGTACTCGGGAACCCGAACGATATGGCTCCGTGAGCCTTGCCGATATCGAGGCGCAGCTGGGCGAGCAGGCTTCTCGGCTGGGGGTCAGCATCGACTTCTTTCAAAGCAACAGCGAAGGAGCTCTGATCGATCGCGTCCAGGCCGCGCCGGCCGAAGGGGTGCGCATAGCCATCATCAATCCCGGCGGATACAGTCATACCAGCGTAGCGTTGCGCGATGCCTTTCTGGGCGTGGCGCTGCCGTTGATCGAAGTACACGTGAGCAATATTTATCAGCGCGAGTCGTTCCGACACCATTCGTATTTCTCCGATATCTCGGTAGGTACGTTGCTCGGATTTGGCCCGGCAGGATACAGCATGGCCTTGACGGCCGCCGTAGCCCGACTCGAACAAGACCAATAACACTGAACCGGAATACTGACAGGACTACCCATGGATATTCGCAAGATCAAGAAGTTGATCGAGTTGCTGGAAGATTCGGATGTTTCCGAAATCGAGATCGTCGAGGGAGAGGAGTCGGTGCGCATCGCTCGCTCGTCGGGTGCCACCATGGTATCGATGCCTGCGCCGGCACCTGCTGCGCCATCGTATGCACCTGCAGCCGTTGCGCCAGCCGCATCCCCTGCCGCGGCTGCGGCACCTGCCGATGATCTCATGCCTCCGGGCACCATCATGGAATCGCCCATGGTGGGTACCTTCTACCGTTCCTCATCGCCAACAGCAAAGGCGTTCATCGAGGTCGGGCAGAGCGTTAACAAGGGCGATACCCTGTGCATCATCGAAGCGATGAAGATCATGAACCAGATAGAAGCCGAGATCAGCGGCACCGTTCGCGCGATTCTGGTGGAAGATGGCCAGCCGGTCGAATACGGCGAGCCACTGATCGTCATTGACTGAGCGCACTGACTCATGGTTACTCCCATCAAGAAACTGCTGATAGCCAATCGTGGCGAAATAGCACTGCGTATCATGCGCTGCTGCCGTGATCTCGGTATCAAGACCGTCGCGGTCTATTCAACCGCCGATCGCGATCTGAAACACGTACGGCTGGCCGACGAGGCTGTCTGTATCGGTCCTCCATCCTCCATCAAGAGCTATCTCAACATTCCGGCCATCATCAGTGCAGCCGAGATCACCCGCTCCGAGGCCATTCATCCGGGCTATGGCTTCCTGGCGGAAAACGCAGACTTTGCCGAGCGAGTCGAGTCCAGCGGCTTCAAGTTCATTGGTCCCAGCTCCGATGTCATTCGACTGATGGGTGACAAGGTCAGCGCCATTGCGGAAATGAAGGCAGCCGGTGTGCCTTGTGTTCCCGGTAGTGATGGTCCGCTGGGCAACGATGCGGCAACCAACCGAAAGCTGGCCAATGAGATCGGCTATCCGATCATCATCAAGGCTGCCGGTGGTGGTGGCGGTAGAGGCATGCGTGTGGTGCGTTCCGATGATGAACTGGAAGAGTCCATTGCCATGACCCAGAGCGAGGCCGGTACCGCGTTCGGCAACCCGGTCGTGTACATGGAAAAGTACCTGGAAAAGCCACGTCATATCGAATTTCAGGTCATCTGCGATGAACTCGGCAATGCCATTCATCTGGGCGAGCGCGACTGCTCGATGCAGCGCCGTCACCAGAAAGTGGTCGAAGAAGCACCGGCGCCCGGCATCGATGAAGCCACACGTGCCGATATGGGGGCACGCTGCGTGGAGGCGTGCAAGCGCATCGGCTACCGCGGCGCGGGAACCTTCGAATTTCTCTACGAGAACGGCGAGTTCTATTTCATCGAGATGAACACGCGTGTGCAGGTTGAACACCCGGTTACCGAAATGATCACGGGGATCGACATCATCAAGGAACAGATCTTCGCCGCCGAAGGGCGAGAGCTACGCTGGAAGCAGGACGATATCAAGATCAAGGGACATGCCTTCGAGTGTCGTATCAACGCGGAAGATCCGGTGAACTTCATGCCTTCGCCCGGCACCATCCGCCAGTACCATCCTGCGGGCGGTCTGGGCGTGCGTGTGGAGACACACATCTACAATGGTTACACGGTGCCGCCGCATTACGACTCCATGATCGCCAAGTTGATCGTATCTGCCAATACCCGTGAATCGGCACTGGCACGTATGCGCGGTGCACTCAGTGAAGTCTTCATCGACGGCATCAAGACCAACATCCCCCTGCACATCGATATCTTCAACGATGCAGCCTTTCAGGAAGGGGGCACCAATATCCATTACCTCGAAAAGAAGCTGGGTCTTTCCTGAAGACCCCTGCCGGAACATCATGACTGCTCCTGAATGGCTTGAAGTCACCCTCGATACCACCCGCGAGGAGGTCGAGACACTGGAGGACTGGCTGCTGGAGGCTGGCGCTCTGTCGATAACCCTGCGGGACAGTCATGATGACGAGGACCTTGCCCACGCGGTGCTGGAACCGGTGCCGGGCGAGGTCAGGTTATGGGAGGAGCTTAGGCTCGTCGGTCTGTTTGCCCGTGAAACCGAGCTCGATCAGCTGCACGATGCGCTGTACCTGGCTGCGGCCACCATGGGTCTTTCGATACCGGTGTTTACGGTATCAAGGCTGCAGGATCGAGAGTGGGAGCGCACCTGGATGGACAGTTTCAAGCCCATGCAGTTCGGCGATCATTTCTGGATCTGCCCGACGGAGCAGTCGCCGCCCGACAGTGAGGCCATCAATCTGCGGCTGGACCCCGGCATGGCCTTCGGTACCGGCACACATGCAACCACGGCTCAGTGCCTTGCCTGGATGGGGCAGCAAACGGCACGTACATTGCGTCCCATGGCAGGTTGCCGCGTCATTGACTACGGTTGCGGCTCTGGCGTTCTGGCCATTGCTGCGTTGCTGCTCGGTGCGGAAAAGGCCTGGGCGGTCGATATCGATCCGCAGGCTCTGACGGCGACACGTGACAATGCCCTGCAGAACGGTGTGCTTGATCAGCTCGAGATCGGCATGCCTGACCTTGTGACTGACATTTCGGTGGAACTCGTCTTGGCCAACATACTCTTCAAGCCATTGATGGAACTTGCAGATACTCTTGCCGCACTGGTGGTGCCGGGTGGACGTCTTATCGTCTCCGGTATTCTCAGCGAGCAGATGGTACCGCTGAGCGAACGCTATGGTGAGCACTTCGACTTCGAACCCGGTCAGGCACGTGACGGTTGGGCCTTGATGACTGCGATTCGTCGCTGAAGCTGCGCTGATCGAGTATGGCCAAGCGCAGCCAGAAATCCAGATTCGGACCCGGCAAGGACCGTATCAAGCCTGACGCGGATACCGATGCGGCGGCGGTGGAATCGGAGGATGACCAGTCCGACGATGATGCGATCGAGGCCGATTCTTCAGTCGCCGATGATCAGAGCCGCGGTGACAGTCGCAGCGGCAAGGGCAAGAAAGGCGAGAAGGGCAAGCCCAGAAGTGAATCGGCCGATGATGCGGAAGGGGCGGGCTCCCCTGAAGACGAAGCTGCGGATGAAGATGCCGACGACGAGCTGACAAGTGCCTATATCTCGAATGAAGGCGATCAGAATCCGCAGACCTGCTGCTCGAGTTGTCACACCGTATTCGAGGTATCGCGAGAGTTGCTTGAATCCAGCGATACACGAGTGCGTTGCGGTGAGTGCCTGAGTATCTTCGATGCCCTGGCCAACCTGCGTGAGAACGAGCCTGACGACGAGGAGTCGGAGACGGCAACAGCAGATGAGCGTGATCCGGCGGACAAGCAGAATGGCGGCGACAAGCCACCGCCGGCGATGCATACCGGCTCATCGGTCAACAGCGACACGGCAGCCTCGCCGGGTGACGCTTCACCGCTGGATGTGACCTACGCCGATTTTGCCCTGTTTTCGGCGGATGCGGGTTTGCCCGAACTCGATTACCTTGATGAGACTCGAGAGGTGCCACCTTTCGACTTCGACGATCCGGGTGATGAGGATGAGATGGACGAGTCCATGGATCAGGGCCTCTATACCGATGATGTCATCGAGGATGCGCGTGGCACGTTGAGCGATGCTCCCTCGGAACAGGGGGACGAGGCTTCCGGCGACGATGCCGCTTCGGAGCCGGGTGAGTTGACGAGCTCGCGGGTCGACGAGCAGGCGCCGGCTGCGGATGAAATCGATGAACTGCTCAATTCCCTGAAATCGTCGGAGATGCCGGCGCTTGCCGAAGAAGAACCCGTGGGTGCCTGGTGGTTTCGCGGCCTGCTGTTCCTGGGTGTTCTGGTTCTGGCCGCCGGGCTGTACGGCTATCGCGAGCGAGAAGCGCTGCAGAACAATTCCCTGGCCAGGCCGGTGCTGGAATCGATCTGTTCCCTGTTCGGCTGTACGGTGGCAGAACGGGTGGACCTGGCCGCACTCAAGGTCACCAGACGTACCGTGTTCTCGCACCCCGATGATGACGATATGCTTATCATCAACATCGGTTTCGTCAATCAGGCGGAGTTCGCGCAACGCTATCCAACACTGGAGATGCTGCTGACCGATCGCAGTGGTCGTCTGATCGTGAAGCACGTCTACGAACCCGCCGACTACCTTGACAGCTGGCAGGCCGGGGATGTACTGGATGTGGGCAAGAGTCTGGACATCAGCCTCAGTGTGGAAGACCCGGGTCGTGAGGCCATGTCATTCGAGTTGGACTTCAGATAACCCTTCCGAAGTCCGCTGACACAGTGATCTGCATCAACTGCTGTTTCCTCATACGGTATTTTTCGAAACAGATCTGTATTAGGATATACGGCCGCCTTTAGTCCACACCTGCCATGATCGAAATAGGAACACACGTTGTAGAAAACCCTGTGTTTCTGGCACCAATGGCGGGTGTGACTGATCGACCTTTCCGGGATGCCTGTGCTAAGGCGGGGGTCGGCTATGCGGCCTCCGAGATGATTTCCAGCGATACCTTGCTCTACGCCACGGCGAAGACGCGCCATCGAATCGTGCGTGCAGAGAATGATCTGCCGCATGCCGTGCAGATTGCCGGTGCCGAACCCGAGGCGATGGCCGAGGCGGCGGCGTTGAACGTTGCCCACGGTGCCCAGATCATCGACATCAACATGGGCTGCCCGGCAAAGAAGGTCTGCAACCGGCAGGCGGGTTCAGCCTTGCTGGCCTACCCCGATCAGGTGCGCGATATCCTGCGCGCGGTGGTCGCCAGAGTCGATGTGCCGGTTACCTTGAAAATCCGGACCGGCCCGACTCCCGAAACCCGAAACGGGGTGGCGATCGCAAGACTTGCCGAGCAGGAAGGAATCGCCTGCCTGGCTGTTCATGGACGCACTCGAAGCGATCGCTTCAAGGGGCAGGCCGAATACGACACCATCGCAGCCATCGTCGATGCCGTTTCCATCCCGGTCATCGCCAATGGCGATATCACGTCCGGGCTGCAGGCACAGCAGGTTCTGCACCACACCGGTGCTGCCGGGGTGATGGTTGGCCGGGCGGCACAGGGAAATCCATGGATATTCGAGGAAATTACTGCCGTATTGCGTGGGGAGCCTGTACCATTGCCACCCTCGAATGAACAGGTAGGGGCAACGCTGATGACGCAGCTGGAAGGTTGCCATCAGCTATACGGTGAATACCGCGGAGTCCGTATTGCTCGCAAGCATATTGCCTGGTATTGCAAGGGATTGAAGCATGCCGCTGCGTTTCGCGAAGCGATCAACAAAGTGGAAAATTCCGTGGATCAACTCAGACTGGTCGAGAACTTCTTCTCCCAGCCTGCCCAGTTCGTAGCTGCAGCTTGATAATGACAACAACATCCGAAAACAAGCGTGGCAGCAAGGTTGCTGCCGCTGTAGTGCCCTCTTCGAATAAGCCCGTGAGTGCGACCAGAAACCGTTCAACTGCGGTAGGCGGCAAGGCTCGCGATGCGAAAGAACCGGACAATGCCGGGGCCTGCAGTGCCGAGCCGGCGGGCACCGCCATCAGTTGCTGTGTGCAGGATGAACTGGTGCGGTATTTCGACATGCTCGACGGCGAAAAGCCGTCGGGTCTGTACCGCATGGTCATCCGTCAGGCCGAGCATGCCCTGCTCAGTGCCGTCATGCGAGAGTGCGGCGGTAATCAGAGCCGTGCTGCCGAGTGGCTGGGTATCAGCCGTGGCAACCTGCGCAACAAGCTGGCAGACATGGACTAGTTCAGTTCCAGCGCTTCATCCCATTTGCTGAACCTTACGGAAAACACCTCTAGTGGTTGAAAAAACTGCCGTTTCCTGCGCCTTGCTCAGTGTCTCAGACAAGCAAGGCATCGAACAACTGGCCCAGGCTCTGGTCGGCAAGGGCGTCACGCTGTTGTCCACCGGTGGTACGGCGGATGCCTTGCGCAAGGCGGGTCTGCCGGTCACGGATGTATCCGAGCACACCGGTGCTGCCGAGATGATGGCCGGGCGTGTCAAGACGCTTCACCCCATCGTGCATGGCGGCATTCTGGGGCGGCGCGGTATCGATGACGATGTCATGCAGGAGCGACAGATAGCGCCCATCGACTACGTGGTCGTGAACCTGTACCCGTTTGCCGCAACCGTGGCCAGGCCTGACGTGTCATTTGAAGATGCCATCGAGAATATCGATATCGGGGGCCCTGCCATGGTGCGTTCCGCGGCCAAGAACCATGCTTCCGTGGCGGTCATCACCGACCCTGCCGACTATCCGCGCATCATCGCGGCGCTGGATGCGGATGAAGCCGAACAGGCTGCCTTGCGTTTCGATCTGGCCGTGAAGGCCTTTGAACATACCGCCCGCTACGATGGCATGATTGCCGACTTTCTGGGGCGCCGCACCGGGGATGCAAGTCATGCAGAGCCTGCAGACTTCCCACGTACGCTCAACACGCAATTCCAGCTCAACGACACCCTGCGCTACGGGGAAAACCCGCACCAGCGTGCGGCTTTCTATCGATCACAGGACGCCGGTGCCGGTACGATCGCAGGCGCTCGTCTGCTGCAGGGCAAGGCGATGTCGTACAACAATGTCATGGACGCCGATGCGGCTCTGGCTTGCGTTCGGCAGTTCGACAGCGAGGCTTGCGTCATCGTCAAGCATGCAAACCCCTGTGGCGTTGCCGTCGCCGACAGTCAGCTGGCAGCTTACGACAAGGCCTATCTGACAGATCCGACGTCGGCCTTCGGCGGCATCATCGCGTTCAACCATGCCCTGACGGCCGAGGTTGCCAGCGAAATCATCGCACGACAGTTTGTCGAAGTGATCGTGGCGCCGGGTATCGAGCCTGCGGCGGCTGAACTGCTGTCGGCCAAGCCGAATGTCCGGGTACTGGACTGTGAGTCATTGCCGGTCATCGATGGCAGCAATGCCAGCTGGCAATACCGACCGGTGGCCGGTGGCCTGCTGGTGCAGGAGGACGATATCCTGAACGTCAGCGCAGATGCCCTGAAAGTGGTCAGCAAGCGGCAGCCGACGCAGGCAGAGCTGGCGGATCTGTTGTTTACCTGGCGCGTTGCCAAGTTCGTGAAGTCCAATGCCATTGTCTATGGTCGGGATGCCGCCACGGTGGGCGTGGGTGCGGGCCAGATGAGTCGTGTCTATTCTGCGCGGATAGCCGGTATCAAGGCTGCCGATGAAGGCCTGGAAGTTGCCGGTGCCGTCATGGCTTCGGATGCCTTCTTTCCCTTCCGCGATGGCATCGATAACGCGGCGAGCGCCGGTATCGTGGCCGTGATTCAGCCCGGTGGTTCTCGCAATGACGCAGAAGTCATTCAGGCTGCGGATGAGCACGACATGGCGATGGTATTCACCGGTGTCAGGCACTTCCGCCACTGACGTTGACGTTCGGCTCAGGTAGGCTGATCGCATCGCATCGCATCGCATCGCATCGCATCGCATCGCATCGCATCGCATCGCACTGCGTCGCACTGCATCGCGGTGCAGTGCTCAGCCCTCAATGCTTAGCCGAACAGCCAGATGAATCCGGCGTTGTAAGTCATGTGAAGAAGGATGGGCGAGAGCAGGGTGGTGTGACGCTCTTTCGCCCAGCCGAATACCAGGGACGGTAGAAAGATCAGGGCAGCCCACAGGGGGGCTTGCCGGAACAGATGCAGGCTGGCAAACAGCACGGAGCACAGCACATTGGCCAGGCTGATCGCACCCCAGCGATGCTGCAGGACGCGCTGTTGCTGCAGCCAGCCTTGTACAGCGCCTCGAAACACGATTTCTTCAAGGACGGGATTGATCAGCACGATCATCAGAACCGGCCACCAGCTCAGGGCTTCGTTGCGCCGGGCAACGCCCAGTTGCAGCATCAGCCACCAGCTGACAGGCGCAATCGCCAGTGCCAGCCAGAAAAGCGCATCTGTCCAGAATCGCTGAACGGTCGAACTGTCAGGGGTTTTCGAAGACTTCAATGCGGTTGTTGCGGCGCCGACCATCGGCCGTGGTGTTGTCGAAGGCCGGTCGCTTGCCGCCGAAGGATCTCAGTAGCAGCCTGTCCTGGCTGATGCCGCGATTGACCAGATAGAGGCCAATGCTGCGCAGACGCTGCCGGGTCAGATCGGACTGTTCCACTTCCGAACCGCTGTTGTCGGTATGGGCCACGATCTCGATGTAAGTGTCGGGGTAGTCCTCGAGGGTCTGGACCAGTCTGTCCAGCACGACAAAGCTGCTGTCATCAAACTCGGCTGAACCGTCCTGAAACGTCAGGTCAGGCATCAGACCGGCAAAGAGGGGGCAGCCTCGTGTGTTGACCGGGTAGCCACTGTTCGAATCGGGGCAACGGTCCCTGACGTCGTTCACACCATCGCCATCACTGTCCGCATTCTGCAGGGGAGGGGCAACTGGCGTTGCCAGAGGTGTTGTTGCAGTGGCAGTGGTGATCGGGTCGACCGGGGACGTTGGCGTCTGCAGACCGGCGCCGGTGTCCGCGTTTGCTGCCGACTCGGGTTGTGTGGTGTTTTCCTGTGTGGTTCCCATGATTTCCACATCAGGGAAACTGTCGTCGGTGTCCTGCAATGCCAGCGCGCTGCTCTGATCGACAGCCTCGTCTGGAGGTGTGGGCAAGGCCAGTGGAGGCTGCGGCTCGACGCTCGTTTCCGGAACCGGCACCGCGCTCGGCGTTGTGACCGGTGAGGGGATGGCCACCGGTTCCGGTGGAGGCACGGTCGGCGGGCGGACGATCGGCCGGCTGCGATGACCGCCAAAGCGCGTCACCAGAGTCAACGTTGCGGAGGCGACGTCGGTTTCGTGGTAGAGAGCTTCCAGTCGCAGACCAAGATTGTTGGTGAAGTAGGTTTCCAGTCCGGCGCCTGCACCGAAGTAAACCGGCGTATCGTCATCGAGTGGCAGATCCGAATCGCGGTCGAGGAAACCGAATCCGAAGCGACCATAGAACGATGCGCCAAACACGGCGCCGCGTTGGCGCCAATCGCGTGAGTCGTAGAAGCGGTACAGCAGGGAGGCATCGCCAC
The DNA here is from genome assembly GCA_947492525.1 of uncultured Granulosicoccus sp. Lineage (GTDB taxonomy): Bacteria > Pseudomonadota > Gammaproteobacteria > Granulosicoccales > Granulosicoccaceae > Granulosicoccus. Next base: position 19,607 of record CANLNQ010000023.1, on the reverse strand, counting down.
CGAAATAGCTGGCATTGCTCTGGCCGTCATCGAATGTGGATTCGCCGAAGGAATAGAGCTGAAACTGGCCGCTGCTGCGGGAATCGAAATCCTTGCCGAAGTAGACCGTGCCCACCTGACCGTCCTTGTCTTCTACATCGATGGACGAATCGCTGGCTTCGGGCTGCAAAAGCGAGGCGCCACCACCGACACCGATGTACCACTGGTCGCTCAGCGCTGCCGATACTGTACTGGAGAGGCTGATCAGCAGGCTGGCGGCGACGGCCTTGTATGCAAATGTCTTTGGCACGAGTCTCGATTGTCTTGTGTCGGATCTGAAACACAATGATAGTGGGCTTGAGGATTCTCAGCAGGTCTTGAGCCATTTGGCGACATCGTGCGCATAGTAGGTAAGAACTGCGTCACATCCTGCGCGACGAAATGCCATCATGGTTTCCATGACAATGGCTTTTTCGTCAATCCAGCCCTGTTCGGCTGCGGCCTTGATCATGGCGTATTCCCCACTGACGTGATAGGCGTAGGTGGGAACGGCAAAGGTATCGCGGGCGCGTCGCACGATATCCAGATAGGGCAGACCGGGCTTGACCATGATCATGTCTGCGCCTTCTTGCAGGTCGGCAGCAATTTCATGCATGGCTTCGTTGCTGTTGGCCGGATCCATCTGGTAGGAGTGCTTGGTGGACTTGCCCAATGCTGCAGAGGCGCCGACAGCATCGCGAAACGGGCCATAGAAGGACGAGGCATATTTCGCGGCATAGCTGAGGATTCGGGTATGTATGAAATCTCCGGCTTCCAGGGCCTCGCGAATGGCACCGATGCGACCATCCATCATGTCGGATGGTGCAACTACATCGGCGCCGGCTTCGGCGTGCGACAAGGCTTGACGGACCAGGGCATCGACGGTCTCGTCGTTCATGATGTAGCCATCGTCATTCATCAGGCCATCGTGGCCATGTGGCGAGTAGGGGTCGAGTGCAATGTCGGTGATCACGCCCAGTTCGGGCAGCTCGGCCTTGAGCGCTCTGACAGCCCGCTGCAGCAGGCCCTCAGGATTCCAGGCGCCGCTGCAATCGTCCGTCTTGGCACTGTCTTCTGTTACCGGGAACAGCGCGATGGCGGGCACTCCCAGCGCATGGATACTGGCGGCTGTCTGCAGCAGCAGGTCGATACTGAGCCGTTCGACGCCGGGCATGGACGGCACGATCTGGCGCTGGTTTTCGCCATCGACGATGAAATAGGGCTGGATGAGCATGTCTGCGGTGACATGGTTTTCCTGCATCAGGCGTCTGCTGAAGGTGTCGCGACGCATGCGGCGAGGCCGATTGCCGGGATACGGGGCTCTGACCCCGAACATTGTGTTGTTACTCACTGTGTCGATTGTCCGAATTTGAGTGCGGTCGCCAATTGCACCGCATTCGTGGCGTGGGACGCGGGAAATGAGGAGTGCATGTGGCAGATGTTCAGGCGTCGCGTTAACATTCGCGAAAGAATGACTAACTTAGCCTGAATCAGTTCACTTGTCTCGATTCTGTCGTGCTGACACAAGGAGATTTGCGAACACAATGACTTGGCTCAAACGCTTCCGGTAGCCGGCTGACAACCATGAACCCCATCTACAAGGCACTTATCGCCAGCGCGGCGGTGTGTATGGCACTGTATTTACTGATCAGCGAGTTTCTGGGTGGCACGGACAAGCTGCAGGAATCGCTGAATGTCAAGTCGCTGGCTCATACGCGCGTGGAGGAAAGTCAGGCAAAGCCCGTGAAAAAGCCGGTACTGGTAGCAGAATCGCCAGTGATCGAGAATGAGGCGCCGGAGCGCAAAGAGGACGTGGAGCGAATCGATGCTGCAACGGTTCTGCCGGTCTCTGATGAGGCCGACGTTGCGGTCAAGGCCGAGGTGACGGAAGAGGCTGCCGACGCGGTGGCCGAAGAAGGTGCTGAGCAAGCCGGTTCCGATGAGGCCGCCGAGGAAGAGGACGCGTCTGACGATGAAGATGCCGCGGATGCGGATGATGAACAGAACGAGATGAACAGCGGTGAGGCTCGCCTGAAGGAGGTGCTGGGTATCGATGAACCCGAGCCACCTGTGCGTGCGGTGGACGTTTCCTATCACTCGCCGGAGAATTGTGAAGCCGGTGCTGTCGTGCTGGCGCCAGTAGCGGTACAGTATCGCTTCGAATCGCCCTACATCACGGGGGGCGGCTTGCGAGAACTCGAAGTTCTGATGACTGAGTATCGGCGTTGTGACGGTGGGGAATTCCGGTTCGCCCACAATCCACTGGGCAGTCAGGATGCCACGCCGCAACTGAAACAGAGGCGACTCGATGAACTCAAGTATTTCTTCCTGCAACACAGAGTGCCCAAGACGGCGCTGACATTTCCTGACGATTCATGATTAACCGATACACAGTGATTGGCCAGCCGATCGCCCACAGTCTGTCCCCCGTGGTGCATCAGTTGTTTGGTGAGCTGACACAACGCAGGATCCAGTACACCCGCACGGAGGCGAGTCCGGAAACCTTTGCACAGACTGTCATCGACTGGCAGAAGTCCGGTGCCAAGGGCTGCAATGTCACCGCGCCTTTCAAGGAGCTGGCCGTGGATGTCTGCGAGCGTCTCAGTGCCAATGCCAGGCTTGCCGGATCGGTCAACACCATCCAGATGCACCGCGACGGCAAGCGCGTGGGTCACACGACGGATGGGCTGGGTCTGGTGGCCGATATTGTCGCCAATCAGCGTCGTCCACTCGAAGGGAAACGGATTCTGTTGCTGGGGGCCGGTGGTGCGGCGCGCGGGGTGATGGGGCCCTTGCTGGACAAACGGCCTGCACAGTTGCATGTGGCCAATCGTACCGCGTCAAAGGCCGAGAACCTGGCCTCCCTGTTCGACAGTCTGGGGCCGGTGAGCGGTGGCGGCTTCGAGCAACTCGACGGCGTGCCGGAGTTCGACGTGATCATCAATGCCACGACCGTCAGCATGAACGGCGGCATGCCGCCTCTGCCGGATTCCATCGTATCCCATCAGAGCCTGGCCTACGACATGACCTACGGGCGTCAGGACACACCCTTCATGAGTTGGGGAAAGTCTCGCGGTGCGACGGCCTGCAATGGTCTGGGCATGCTGGTCGAACAGGCCGCCGAGTCCTTCCTGATCTGGGAAGGGGTTCGTCCCAAGACGCGCATGGCCTTCCCGCGCTTGCGCGAACTGTTATCCTGACCATCATGCGAAAGACACCTCTTCGGCACGACCACATCATTGCGGTTGACTCAGCGCGACCGTCGTTCCGTTCCAGCAATGGCGTATGGCGGTTCACCAGCCTGCTGGTAGCTCTGGTGGCGACCCTCTGTCTGATGTTCGCCTCGCATCTTCCGGCGCGTGCCGCAACGGACAGCGCACAGCCGCCTTTGCCGACGGTGAGCCTGCTGATTGACGGCAAGGCCCTGGAGGCTGAGGTTGCCTCCACCAGCCAGCAGCGCTACATGGGGCTGAGTTTCCGGCGGTCGATGGGGGAGAACGAGGGCATGCTGTTCGTGTACGACGGTGAGCGGCCATTGACATTCACGATGCGCAATACACTGATCCCCCTGTCCATAGCTTTCATATCCGAAGACATGGTCATCAATGAAATCCACGACATGAACGTGGGTCCCAACCAGCTGTTCGATTCCAGAGCGCCGGCGAAGTTTGCGCTGGAAGTGAATCAGGGCTGGTTCGAAGACAATGGCATAGAAGCCGGTGCGCAGATCGTCATGCAATGAGCTGATGCGGTAGCATGTCTACCTGATCATTTCTTGCAGGAAAGCACATCGTGTCCACCGACAATCCGATTCTTACCTTCCACGGCGGCGAATGGCAGGCGGGCAGTGTCCCGATCATGCGTTCGGCGGATCATGGCACCTGGTTGGGTACCCTGGTATTCGACGGCGCACGGCAATTTGACGGCGTGGTACCCGACCTGGAGCCTCATTGCGAGCGTGTCAATCAATCTGCCCTGAGTCTGGGCATGAACCCCACGCTGAGCACTGCGGCCATTGTCGAGCGGGTCAACGAAGGTCTGGCGCAATTCCACAAGGATGCCGCCATCTACATCCGCCCGATGTACTGGTCGACCGGCTACGGCGACGGCTTCATATCAGCCGACCCGGAGTCCACCGATTTCTGTCTGTGTCTGCAGGAGATTCCGATGCCGCCTGCGGCCAATGCAGCCAGACTGACCACGACAAGCTTTCGCAGGCCCACGCTGGATGTGGCCACGGTCAATGCCAAGGCGGCCTGCCTCTACCCCAACAATGCTCGCATGATGCGAGAAGCGGTCAGCAAGGGTTTCACCAATGCGCTGGTGTGCGACACGCTGGGCAATGTGGCTGAATCTGCCACCAGCAATGTATTCATGGTGCGCGATGGCGAAGTCTTCACCCCGGTTCCCAACGGTACCTTTCTCGATGGCATCACGCGTCGACGCATCATGGGACTTCTGCGTGAAGGGGGCGTCAAGGTGCATGAGACGGTGCTGCGCATCGAGGATTTCCATGCCGCCGATGAAGTGTTTCTGACCGGCAATCTGGCTAAGGTCACACCGGTTATCGCCTTCGATGACACGCAGTACGAGATTGGCCCTGTCACCCAGCAGGCACGCAGCGCTTACATGGATTGGGCACACTCATGAAGATGCTACCGTTGGGACGGACCGATACCCGAGTCAGTGAAATCTGCCTGGGCAGCATGACCTGGGGCACCCAGAATACCTTTGCCGAAGCGGCCGAACAGATCGACTGTGCGCTGGACCACGGTGTCAATTTCATCGATACCGCCGAGATGTATCCCACCACGCCGTTGACGGCAGAGACACTGGGCGACACGGAAACCATCATCGGGCAGTGGGTGGCGCAATCGGGCAAGCGTGATCAGGTGCTGCTTGCCACCAAGGTGACAGGCAAGGGCAAGGAATGGATGTACGGTGGCAAGGACATCACCCCCGAGAAGATTCGCGTATCGGTCGAGCGAAGCCTGAAGCGACTGCAGACCGATCGCATCGACCTGTATCAGTTGCATTGGCCCAATCGAGGCAGCTATGCCTTTCGTCAGAACTGGACCTACGATCCGACAGCACAACAGACCGATCAGGTGCTGGACAACATGCACGATGTGCTGCGTGAACTGGATGCACAGGTCAAGGCGGGTCGCATACTGCACGTTGGCCTGTCCAATGAAAGTGCCTGGGGCACGGCGCAGTACCTGCGCATCGCCGAGCGTGAGAATCTGCCTCGCGTGGTGAGTATTCAGAACGAATACAATCTGATGAATCGTCTGTTCGATCTGGACATGGCAGAACTGTCGCACCATGAGAACGTCGGATTGCTGACCTATTCGCCCCTGGCTGCCGGCATGCTCAGCGGCAAGTACAGTGACGGTACTATCCCCGAAGGCTCGCGTCGCAGCATGAATGAGGCACTCGGTGGCCGTTATGGCGAACGCAGTGCAAAGGTCTGCAACCGTTACGTGACGCTGGCACGCGAGCACGGTCTGGATCCGTCGCAGATGGCGCTGGCCTTCTGCATGTCGCGCCCCTTCATGACCTCCACCATCATCGGTGCAACCACCATGGATCAGCTTCGCAACAACCTTGCGGCGACCTCACTCGAGCTCAACGAAGAGGTCAAGGAAGGTATCCATGCCATTTATCTTGATCACCCGGTACCCATGTAAGTCCCATGAATAAAACTGTAAGCAATCCTGTCATCGAGCTGCTGCACGCTCACCGTTCGATTCGCAAGTTCGAAGACAGAGTCGTCGAAGACGAGATCGTGCGCGAGGTCGTGGCATGTGGTCAGGCGGCAGCGACGTCCAGCAATGTCCAGGCGGTCAGCGTCATTCAGGTGAAGTCGCCGGAGAAACGCCAGCGACTGGCCGAGTTGGCAGGTGGCCAGGCCTATGTCGCCAGTGCGGGGGCCTTCCTTGTGTATTGCGCTGATCTGCATCGACCTGCCGCGGCCTGCGCATCCCAGGGCGGCGAGTTCGAACCCGGCATGACCGAGCATTTCATGATCGCCACCATCGATGTGGCCCTGTCGGCGCAGACGGCTGTGATCGCTGCCGAGTCCCTGGGCCTGGGCATCTGCTACATCGGCGGCCTGCGCAACAATCCGGCGGAAGTGGCCGAGTTGCTGGAACTGCCCGAGCAGGTCTATCCCGTATTCGGCCTGTGTCTGGGCTATCCGGCACAGGATCCTGAAGTCAAGCCACGACTGGCCGTGGATGCGGTACTGATGCAGGAAGTCTATGATGCGGATGCCCAGTCGGCCCACGTGGCCGCCTACGACGAGGCTCTGTCGCAGTACTACAAGACGCGTACAGGTGGTACCAAGGACAGCAACTGGAGCGTTGAAATGAAGGCGCTGGTGGGCAAGGAGTCACGACCGCATATGCGAGGTTTTCTGGCGGATCGCGGTTTCACGATGCGCTGAGTCGGGAATGGCCCGTTGCTGCGATGCCTTGCGTGTGTCGCAGTGACTGCCTTCTGTTCATCGCGAACTTGCGATGGCCGGTCAGGATATGCGTGGTAAGGTTCCGCGCTCACGGTTTGTCAAAGGGTATTGCTTGCCATGTCATGGCTTCCCATAGGTCTCTCGATCCTGCTTGGTATGGTGTTCTCGCAACAGGCGGTCATCAATGCAGCGGCGTCCCGAATACTGGGTTCGCCGGTGGCGGCGGCAGCCTGTTCGGTGTTTGTTACTCTTGTCTGTCTGCTGATCCTGATGCCGTTCTCGGGCGGATCTCTGCGGCCGAGTCTGTTGGCTGCATTGCCCTGGTGGACATTGCTGGGAGGTTTTATCGGTGTCGGGATTGTCGCCGGTGCGGCGGCACTGGCTCCGATCACCGGGGCCGCACTGTTCTTTGTCTGCCTGGTGGCGGGGCAACTCATGGGAGCTGCGTTGGCGGATCACATCGGGGCCTTCGGTCTGCCGATACGCAGCCTGTCCTGGACACGTCTGGCGGGGCTGGGGCTGGTGTTTCTCGGTGCCTTGCTGGTCCACCGCGGCTGAGGCGTCTCGCAGAGACTTTGTCCACCGAGACCGAGACCGAGACCGAGGTCGGGGTCGACACCGGTTGATCTCATCCAGGGGCCGGGTTACACAAGGGCCTTCAGGGGGCGAGCATTGCTCTAGCCGGCGCGCGCCATCGTCGACTCTGCCTGCTCCATGCCCGCGCTTCGGTCGCGTCGCTTGCCATCGATCCAGCGTTGCATTGCGACAGGCACTTCGGGCGCCTGAGGATCGATCTTCAGGTAATCCAGCAGTTCGCTGATGCTCACCTTGCCGCCACCCTTGACCAGAAAGCGTGCATCGATGAAAGCCTGGGCAACCAGGGTGTCACCTTGCATGAAATCCTGTTCCAGGTAGATTGCACGATCATCCCATCCGGCAATGCGCGTACGAATGACGAAGCGCTGACCCAGAGTCAGGGATTTGCGATACCGGATGCTGGCTTCAGCCGCAACCGGATACCAGCCTCGTTCGCGAACACGACTGAAGGTGCCACTGCGCAGCATCAGATCGGTTCGTCCGAGATCGGCATAGGTCAGATACACGCCATTGTTGACGTGCATGAAGATATCCAGATCGTTCGGGAAAACCCGCAGTGGCGTCTCGGCAGTGTCCATGATATCCAGACGCGGACGGCGAGACTGCGTGAGTATCAACCAGAGCAGGCGCAGAAACAGCTTCATGAGGCCAGCCAGTCGCGAATGGGTAGAAAGCGGCTGGTCAACTCCGCTTCGGGACTGTCTGCTTCCGGCTGATAGTTGTAGTGCCAGCTGACATGGGGTGGCAGAGACATCAGGATCGATTCGGTACGACCGCCTGACTGCAGACCGAACAGGGTTCCCCGGTCGAAGACGAGATTGAATTCGACATAGCGTCCACGACGATAGAGCTGGAAATCCCTCTCACGCTGCGTGTAATGCAAGGCACGACGATTCTGGGCAATGGGCGCATAGGCAGGGAAGAAGTGATTGCCGACCGATTGCATCAAGCCAAAGGCGTGCTCGAAATTTTCCCCTGAAAAATCGTCGAAGAACAGGCCGCCAATGCCGCGAGCCTCGTCGCGGTGCTTCAGGTAGAAGTACTCGTCACACCAGGTCTTGAAGCGCTCGTGCAGGTCTTCACCGAAAGGGGCAACGGCATCCTTGGCGGTTTGATGCCAGTGCACGCAATCTTCCTCGAAACCGTAGTAAGGCGTCAGGTCGAAGCCACCACCGAACCACCAGACTGGCGCCTCACCTTCCTTGTCGGCACGGAAGAAACGGATGTTGGCATGGGTGGTTGGTACATAGGGATTGTGCGGATGCAGTACCAGCGACACGCCCATGGCCTCCCAGGCACGTCCGGCAAGTTCCGGACGGTGCGCCGAGGCCGACGGGGGCAGGGTGGTGCCGTTCACGCGCGAGAAGGCCACGCCGGCTTTCTCGAACAGATCGCCTTCGGTCATGATGCGTGTCAGTCCGCCGCCACCTTCCGGTCGGCTCCACTCATCGTTGATGAAGGTGGCTCCACCATCGAGCTCCTCCAGTTGCAGACACAGCGTGTCGTGAAAGTTTCTCAGGAACTGGTAGACAGCGTCACTGTCGACGGCGTCATTGCTCGGATTTGACATGATGGGGAAGAGCCGTAGTGGAATAACGAATAGCTGTTTGCTGACATGAATTCTACCTCAGGCTGAGAAGAGGCGCTTCAGGCGCAAGTTTCGCCGGCCATGGACAGGCTTCCTCGCAGGACGTACAGTTATGCCGCTGACTTTCACAGAACCGTTTCGGAGAATATCTTGACAGTTACACGTGTGGCACTGATCGGGCTTGGCATGGCGTCAAAACCGCACCTGGAGGCGCTGAAGCAACTCTCGGGCAAGGTTGAGCTGGCAGGCGTGTATAACCGTAGCCAGCCCCGAGCGCTGGAAGTGGCGGAGGAATACGGTGTAACGGCTTACGATTCCATTGACGCGGTGGCCGCCGATGAGTCCGTGGCAGCGGTCGTTCTGGTGACGCCACCTGATCAGCGAGAGCTGTTGGTCAAAACCTTCGCAGCGGCCGGCAAGCATATCCTGAGCGAAAAGCCCATCGAGCGCAGCAGTGAACAGGCGACGGCTCTGGTTGAAACCTGCGAGGCGGCTGGAGTGAAATTCGGCGTTGTGTTCCAGCATCGCTTTCGCGTGGGTGCGGAGCGTTTGACGAGCATCATGCGAGAAGGCTTGCTGGGCGAGATCGCCAGCGTGCGGGTACAAGTGCCGTGGTGGCGCGAGCAGTCCTATTACGATGTACCCGGTCGTGGCAGCTATGCGCGTGACGGTGGTGGCGTACTGATCAGTCAGGCCATTCATGTCATGGATCTGATGTTGAGTCTGACCGGTCCTGCCAGTGCTGTGCAGGCCATGTGTGCCACTACGCCGTTGCATACACTGGAGGCAGAAGACTTCGCGGCCGCCTGCGTGCGTTTCGCTTCAGGTGCTGTGGGCTCCATCGTGGCAACCACGGCAGCCTATCCGGGTGGCGCCGAGACACTCAGTATCGATGGCACCCGGGGTAGTGCAACACTGGAAGCAGGTCGCTTGATGGTGCATTACCGGGATGGCAGCAGTGAAGAACTGGGAGAAACCACGGGCACGGGCGGCGGTGCCGACCCCATGGCCTTTCCCTGCGACTGGCATCGTGATCTGATCGAAGACTTTGTCGATAGCCTCCATACGGACTCACAGCCACGCATCAGCGGCCGTGAGGGATTGCGTGTGCATCATCTGATCGATGCCCTGGTGGCCTCGTCACGGCAGGGCAGATTGGTGGATGTGGCAGCGGAGGGTGCCGACTGACAAGGCGGGTTGCTTCGAGGTCGGTAATGCGCGGCGCGACCGACTGCCGCGCATTGCCTAGATACTTTGCCAACACGCCAACACGCCAACACGCCAACACGCCAACACGCCAACACGCCAGCACGCCAACACGCCAGCACGCCAGCACGCCAGCACGGCGTCACGGAGTCACGGAGTCAGCATTCCCGGGCGCGGCTGATCATTTCCTTCAGGACGTCGTCCGGATCGCGCTTCCACCAGTTCTCGGCCGAGAAGATCTCGACTTCATTGAGGCCATCGAAACCCTGATGTTCGACCATGGCGCGGTAGTGACGAATATCGATGACACCGTCGCCCATCATTCCCCGGTCCGTGAGCATGTCACTGGTCGGTGATAGCCAGTCACAGATGTGAAAGGCGAGGAGTCGCTCCTTGCCGGCCCGCTGAATCTGGGCACGAATATCCGGATCCCACCAGATATGGTAGACATCCAGCGCAACGCCGATACCCTCGCCGAGTTCGTCGCAGATATCCAGGGCCTGAGCTGTGGTATTCACACAGGCGCGATCTGCGGCGTACATGGGGTGCAGGGGTTCGATGGCAATCGGCATGTCGACGGTGCGCGCATAGTCCAGAGTCTTGCCAAGACCTTCGGTCACGATGCTGCGTGCGCCGACCAGATCGCGGGAACTCGGGGGCAGGCCGCCCACGACCATGACCAGACAGGCCGCACCAATGGCCACGGCTTCATCCACCGCAGCCTTGTTGTCATCGATGACTGCCTGCGTCAGCGCACCTTCCGCGGTGTACCAGCCGCCCCGGCACAAACCGGAGACCGCAAGACCGGATTCCCGGATCATGCGAGCGCCTTCCTCCACGCCTGCTTCGTGCAGTTTGTCCCGCCAGGGTGCTATTCCACCAATGCCATGTCGCAGGCAGCCTTCCACCGACTGCTGCAGATTCCACTGCTTGCTGACCGTGGCGGTGTTCAGAGAGAGTTTTGCCGGGGTGATCATGAAAGGATCTCCACACCGCGTGCGGAAAATACCGCACTGGCACGGCGAGCAACATCGTCGGGATCGGTAAACAGTTGCGCATCATTGGCCAGACGCATGAGTTCCGCCAGATGCAGGGTCGATCGTGTGCTCTCCTGACCACCGACCATGGTGAAGTGATCCTGATGAGCATTCAGATAGGCCATGAAGACGACTCCGGTCTTGTAATATCGGGTGGGCGCCTTGAAGATATGGCGAGACAGGGGCACGGTGGGATCGAAGGCTTGCCGATAAGCCGTGTTGTCACCCGCACCCAGGGCTGACAGTGCTCTGGCTGCTGCTCCTGCAATGGGGTCGAATATACCCAGCAAGGCGTGGGAGAATCCGTCTTCATCGCCCTGAATCAGCTCGGGGTAGTTGAAATCATCTCCGGTGTACATCTTCACGCCTTCAGGCAGACGATTGCGCATGTGGATTTCCTTCTCTGCCGAGAGCAGGGAAATCTTGATGCCATCGATACAGCTGGCATTGTCCTTGAGAATTTCCAGGCAAGTGCTCATCGCTGTCATGTGGTCATCGGAGCCCCAGTAGCCCTTCAGAGCAGGGTCGAACATCTCGCCCAGCCAGTGCAGGATCGCCGGTTGCTTCAGACCGCCGAGCACACGTGCGTAGACTTTTGCGTAGTCGTCAGGCCCTGAGGCGACCGCTGTCAGCGCCCTGGATGCCATCAGGATGACACGGCTACCCGTGGCTTCGATGGCCTCGCACTGCATTTCGTAGGCGGCAATGACATCGTCGAGGGTGAGGTCCGGTGTTATCTCCAGATGGTCGGTACCGGCACCGCTGGCAATCAGGTGACCACCGGACTTGGCAATTTCCATACTGCGCTGCACCAGCTCCAGTGAGGTTTCCCAGCTCAAGCCCATGCCACGCTGTGCCGTGTCCATTGCCTCGGCCACGCCAAGACCGATGCTCCACAGATAGTCGCGATAGGCCAGTGTGCGATCCCAGTCGACAGCGGTGTCGATCCAGGGGTCGATGTCAGCCAGGGGATCGCAGACCACATGAGCCGCTGCGTAGCCGATGCGGTTCCACTGGCCGTCAGCAGCCGCTGGCCTGGGGCCGGCTTGCAAGGTGAGGGCTTCCATCGAGCCTGTGCTCGCAGGAAGTTTGATAGTGACCGGCATGCCTCAGCCCTCCAGTGACGGAATGTCTATCCAGCGGCGCTCTTTCCAGCTCTGATACCCGAGCTCTGCCAGTTGCACTCCCTTGGCGCCTTCCATCAAGGTGTAGTTCCACGGACCGTCTTCGGCCACATGTCGCAGAAACTGTTCCCACTGCACCTTGAAGCCGTTGTCAAAATCATGGTTGTCTGGTACTTCTTCCCAGTCGTCGAAGAAGTTCATGGTCTGCGGTTGGTCTGGATTCCAGACAGGCTTGGGTGTGTTGACACGATGCTGGCTGACACAGCTGTGCAGGCCGGCAACTGCCGAACCATGAGTGCCGTCAACCTGGAAGGTCACAAGATCATCACGTCGTACGCGTGTACACCAGCTTGAGTTGATATTGGCAATGATGCCGCCCTCCAGTTCGAAGGTGGCGTAGGCTGCATCGTCAGCGTCAGCCTTGTAGTGTTCGCCATTTTCGTCCCAGCGATCCGGTATGTGTACAGCGCCGGTGCAGGAGACTGACTTGACCGGCGCAAAGACGTTGTCCAGTACATAGCGCCAGTGACACAGCATGTCGGAAATGATGCCGCCACCATCGGCGGCGCGGTAATTCCAGCTGGGGCGTTGAGCCGGCATCCAGTCACCTTCGAATACCCAGTAGCCGAATTCACCGCGCACCGACAGGATCTTGCCGAAAAAGCCGCTGTCCCGTAGCCGCTTGAGCTTCAGCAGGCCGGGCAGATCCAGCTTGTCATGCACGATGCCATTCTTGACGCCCTTGGATTTCGCGTAATTGGCAATCTCGAGTGCCTGTTCGAGTTTTTCGGAAATCGGTTTTTCACAGTAGATATGCTTGCCTGCATCAATAGCCTGTCTGAGCAACTCCGGGCGTAACTGGGTGGACGCGGCATCGAAGAACAGGGTGTCGTCGGGATTTGCAAGAGCTGCTTCCATATCGGTGGTGTAACGCTCTATGCCATGTTTGCTGGCAAGCTCGGCAATCTTGGCCTCATTGCGACCGACGATGATCGGGTCGGGCATCAGGCGTGAGCCGTCGCTGAGCAAGACACCGCCTTGATCGCGAATGGCCAGTACCGAACGGATCAGATGTTGGTTCATGCCCATGCGGCCGGTGACCCCGTGCATGATGATACCTATGCGTTGCTGCGTCATTGTGTCGTTCTCTGAGAGTTTTCTATGGGTGTCAGGGTTGTAGAAATCGGATAACCATCTCTTCGGCGTCCTGGCGACGTTGGTCCAGCCAGGCATCTTCGTCAACCGGTTTGTTGAACACCACGCGCAACGTGTGCGCATTGGAGATCGGGAAATAGCACAGGGATGCGATGGTGATGTACAGATCCACCGGATCGATCCCCTGGCGGAAAACGCCGTCATCCTGGCCGCGTTGCAGGATGATCTTGAGTTCCTGCAGCAACCGAGACTGGATCTCGCCCACGTCATCGATCTTTCTGATTGTGGTACCGCCGCGCAGGTTCTCGGTGTTGAGCATGGAGATGAACCACGGCTTCGACTGGAAGTGATTCAGAGTGAAACTCACCAGGGCGCGTATGGCCTCCTCAGGTGACTTGTGCTCCAGATCCAGTTCCTGTTCGCCTGCGCGTATCTGGATATAGGCCTCGCGCAACGCTGCCGCGTACAAGTCATCCTTGTCGCCGTAGTAGCTGTAGATCATGGGTTTGGAGACGCCGGCTGCGGCGGCGATGGTATCGATGCGGGCGCCTGAGAACCCCTTTTCGGAGAATTCGACCAGGGCGGCGTCGAGGATCATTCGGCGCGAGAGTTCGGCGTCTCGCCGCCCTGTGTTCTGTTTGCTTCTTGTTGTCACGACTCCTCCTGCGCGTGCGCTTGACGCCTGCCGGGTAGCAGGCGAAGCAGGGTGCGGCGTACCGCGGGGATGCTCAACAGAATGGATGCGCCGATGATCAGCGCGAAGGTGGCGGATATGGGCCGTGTGAAGAATGGTGACAAGTCACCGTTGCTGAGCGTCAGTCCTCGCCGCAGACTCTTGTCCAGCAGTGTGCCCAGAATGATGCCGAGCACCAGTGGTGCCATGGGGTAGTTCATGCGTCGCAGGACGAAGCCTGCCAAGCCAAAGAAGAGCATTACCCAGATGTCGAATACCCGTTGTGTGAGTGCATAGGGCCCGATGACGCAGAGTGTGAAGACGATCGGCATGAGCAGTTCTCGCGGCACCTTGAGTATCTTGATGAAGACGCGTGTCAGTGACAGACCGAACAGAGCGATGGCGAGTGTGGCTAGTATCAGCATGGCCGCGATGTTGTAGATGAAATCGGGCTGTTCGATCATGATCATGGGGCCCGGCCGAATGCCATGAATGAACAGCGCAGCTATCAGAACAGCGGCAGGTGCGGAGCCGGGTACCGCCAGTGTCAGTGCCGGGATGAGCGCGCCGGGAACGACTGCGCTGTTACCCGTCTCGGCGGCGGTGAGCCCTTCGGTCGACCCCTTGCCATAGAGCTCAGGCTCGCGGCTGAGTTTCTTCGCCGCGGCATAGGAAGACCAGGCGCCGATGTCCTCACCAACACCGGGGATGATGCCCACGATGGTGCCGATGATGCCAGAGCGAATGATAGTGAACTTGTAGCGCCACAGGTCGATCATTCGGGGCAGCGCACGGGTGGACTCGCCCTTGGCTTCTACCATCTCTCCCTTGGGCCGCCACATCACCGTCAGCACTTCGGCAAAACCAAATGCGCCAACCATGGCGGGAATCAGGGCAATGCCGCCATTCAGATCACTCATGCCCAGATTGAAACGCACATGGGCGTGTATGCCTTCGCTGCCGATCATGGCCACCATCAGACCCAACAAGCCGGCAATATAACCCTTGAGCACAGAGCCGCCACCGGTCAGTTGTCCGGATATGACAATGCCGAACAGGGCCAGCCAGAAGAATTCGAATGAGCCGAAATCAAGTGCGATTTCGGCCAGTGGCGGCGCCAGCATGACCAGCAGAACGATGCCGACCAGCGTGCCCAGTGCAGAACCGGCTGTAGCCAGCGCCATGGCATTGGCCGCCTGGCCTTTCTGCGCGAGCGGGAACCCATCGAGCGATGTAGCGGCACTGGCCGGTGTGCCGGGAATATTGAGCAGGATGGCACTGCGTGAACCGCCATAGATGGCACCGACGTACATGCAGATCAATACAAGGATGGCGGCATCGCGATCCAGCGTATAGGTTAGGGTGGTCAGCAAGGCCACGCCCATGGTGGCGGTCAAGCCTGGCAGACTGCCGACGAAGATTCCCAGAAGGCTTGCCCAGAGCACATGGAACAGTGACATGGGCGTAAGGAAGCCCAACAGCGCGTCGGCCAGTGATTGCAACGCCTGCATCAGGGCAACCTCACCAGAAAGCCGTACTGGAACAGCAGGGAAATGGCGCCGGAGAACACCGCAGCAAAAAGGGCGGTGAAAATCACGAGCTTCGATCGGGAGCGGCTGCCTTCAGCCGTCCAGCTGAAGTACAGGGCGAACAGGAAGATGAAGATGCCGGTTGCCAGTGCGAAGGGCATCTTGCCCACCAGGCCGACGGCGTAGCCGATGCAGAGGGCGATGCTGACGAACAGGTTCCTTGCAGAGCCTTGCTCGGTCTTGATCGCCTGAGTGTTCTGGCCACGGGAAGAGTGAATCAGCAGGAGTGAACAGATGATCATGGCGGCACCCAGTCCCATGGGCACCAGACCCGGAATGCTGGCAGGGTGAATCTGGCGGATTTCCAGACGGTCCATGGTGTAGCCGCCGACCAGCATGGCAATGCCCAGCATGAGGAGCACCAGTCCGGTTATTCGGTCAGCAGTTCTGGGGTCGGCAAACATGATTGCGAGTGATCGATGGCTTGTGCGAATTCTGGAGAGTGATTGGAGTGCAGCCTCTAAGGCCGCACTCCGGGTACATGAGGAAACTACTCGGCTGGGCAGTCGATACCGATGGTGGACGGATCGACCACCGCTTCGCCACGGGTCACTCGCGCGCAGGCTTCGGCGATGACAACCGGCATGGCAACTTCGAGTGCAGCTTCCCCGTGGCTTGGCGCAAACACGGCGCCACGCTCGGAGGCATAGGACTTCAATTCATCGGAAGTCATCACGTTTTCCTCCCAGACCTTGGCAACGGTGTCATAGACTTCCTGTGGTGCACCCTTGGGGATGAATACCCCGAAATAGTCGGCGGCGATAGGCATGTCAGGCAGCCACTCGGTGACCGGGGGTATGGGGTCGATTCCTTCCACCACCAGAGGCTCATCGGACAGGACAGCCAGAGCACGCAGCTTGCCGGCACGGATCATTTCCGTCTGTTCGGTGGCCAGTTGGGTGGTTACGACGACTTCACCGCTGGCGGCAGCCATGACAGCCGGGTTGCCACCGTCGTAGGTGACCATGCGGGCGCCAAGTTCGCCTTCGATCTCCTCCTTGATAGCCGCCAATGCCATACCACCGGAAGAGTTGACGCCAGCCGTACCGACAGTGACGTCATCACCCTTCATGGCTTCCAGCAGTTCTCCAAAATCCTGATAGGGCGCATCAGCGTTGACACTGACCACCGGTACATTGGCGACGTGCAGGTAGATTTCATAGTCATTGATGGAGGTGTTTTCCACCAGTCCGGTGATCGCATAGGTTGCGTTGTTGGCGATGGCATTCGCCGTCCAGGTGTAGCCGTCTCGTGGGGCGTCCAGTGCAGCCTTGGTGCCTTGCGAGCCGGATGCGCCGGGTTGATTGACCACCACGATCTTGGTGCCAAGCCCTTGTTCCAGCAGGGGGGCCACAACGCGCGTGACCTGGTCAGTCGAGCCGCCGGCAGACCAGGGGACGATGATATTGATGGGGCGATCCGGTTGCCACTCGGCCATGACCGGAGCGCTTGAGGCCAGCAGCGTGGCAGTGGTGACTGAAGCTGCGATGAGGTGTTTGAACTGCATTGACTTCTCCTTCTCGTGGTTTTTGTTACCAACTAGTAGGTAATATAAATTGACGATTCAAAGGTGTCAAGATGGATTGTCACGATTGATGCACAGAGACCGAGCGGTACGAAGGGTCAGCTTGAGCTGAGCGGTACATGAAAGGGGAATGTTGTGCGGCGGGCGCCGTGCGGTTCCATCGAGATCGAGAAGCGAAAATGGCGACTTCTACGTGACCTGATGTACCTGCTGTGGGCGCTCTTATTCTGTAGCGCTACCATAAATGGTAACTGTTGACAGGCAAAGGGAGGGGTCAGGCTCCGTGTGCGTCGATGCGAGCTTCGGGAGAGAGTTTTGCACCGTCAACCGCCTGGCGTCTGGCAACACGAGGGGGACTGCGGTGCAGGTCAGAATCCAGTCCCGGGTGTGCTTCCGGGACTGGAACCAGATGTCAATGTGAAAGTCGTTGTGGGCTGTCGTTGCCCTTGATATGTACAAGTATCAGACAGACAAGAGTCAGGCGGTGGACAGTGCCTCATCTGCCGGGGACTCCTTGACCAGCTGAGGGTCTGTCGCCTGAACTGTCTTGGCGGTCAGGGTCGCCTGACCGATCAAGGTGGCAAATGCGACATCAGCGGCATCGCGTCCGGCTCCGATACGGACAAAGCCGCTGATAGGAGCCAGACGTGTGGCGTCAAACAGGATCCAGTCACCACCCAGATAGGCTTCGAAGAATCCGTGGAAATCAGGCGGATTCAGATTGACGGCGTATCCCGAAACATAGCGCGCTGGAATGCCCAGTGCTCGACATAATGCGATGGCGACATGCGCATAGTCTCTGCATACGCCCGTGCGTTGCAGCAACACGTCGCAGGCGGTTGTGCTAGGGCCAGTGCTGCCAGGCGTGTAGGAGAGGTTATTGAATACCCACTCACTGATCTGGCTGACGCGATTGAAGCCGCGGTCGATGTGAGCAAACTTGTCGGCGGCGAACTTGCCGAGCTTGTCGGACTCACAATAGCGACTCGGATTCAGGTAGGGCAGTACCTCTGCCGGCATATCAGTGTAATCGAGTTCCGTAAGGTCAGCGTTGTCGGGCTGCTTGGGTTCGACGGAGGCCGTGGCCGAGTAATGGATGGTCGTTGAACCCGGCTGCAGGTTGACCCGACAGGCCCGGTTACCCAAAGGACCTTCCTGCAGGTAATCGACAGACGTCGACGGATTGACCGTCAGGATTTCGTTGCTGATGGTCTGACGTGGTGTCTTCATGGCAGCCACTTTCAACAGGATAGTCGTGGGCGAGTGCACTGAGTACGTCAGTTCGCTGTGTAGATTGATGGTTCGTTCGGTCATTGCGATTACAGCCTGGGTAATGGAGAGTTTTGCGTTACCGCAAGGTATCACCGGGGTGCTGCTTGTGCGCTTCAGAGTAGAAATGGCTGCAGGAAAAGTTTTTACGTAAGTGGCAGTGTTGGCGGTGTGACACCTTCAGCTATCCATGCGAAATTCCTCGCTGCTGTCTCCGATATCATGGTGAGCGCGATGAGCCGTTTCGTCGAGAGACTCTGGCGCGACTGAATAACGTAGTGCGTGTAGTGACACCGAGGCAGCCGTTAATTGAAACTTATTCAAATTCGAATCGGGTAATCGGCATGAGGACTACTATTCGTTCGGCAGTAACGACGGTTTCAATTAGCGGAGATAAAGCATGAAAGTCAAAAACGTACTCAAGATGATGTTGGTAGCCACGGTTCTGGCAACAGTTGCAGCCTGTACCTCAAGCCCGACTAGAGAAAGCACCGGCGAGTATGTGGACAACACGGTCATCACGACCAAGGTCAAGTCTGCACTGGCTCAGGATTCCCTTGGAACTCTGGTTGATGTCGAAGTTGCAACGTTTCGGGATGTTGTGCAGCTGAGCGGTTTTGTCGATAGCGAAGAGGACAAGATGCGTGCTGAGGAGCTGGCCAGCGCTGTAGAAGGGGTAGAGAGCGTGGACAACAGCCTGATTGTGAAGCAGTAAACGGCGGAATTCAGCGATCTGATGGATCGCCGTAATTGGTAATATCTGATTTTATTCTGGTGGGCAGCTATCAAAGGCTGCCCGCTTGGCTTAGTGCGGCACGTCGAATTTGTGCTTGGAACTGGTATTAATGCCAGTTGTAAATTCCGCAGTTCTAGCAATCGCAAATTTCTACGATGAGCGGCTGTAGTTGGGTCAGCCCCTCCTCAATCGTGATTGGTTTTTCAAACCTTTTCGTTTTGCATTTTGTAAGCTCCGTATCTGCTTTTCCACCCCTTAAACAGGATTTAGATTAAGCCCGTATGCTCGCTGAGTCGTTAGCTTTGGCCTATTATTCCCAGAGCCAACGCGCTGTGAAGTAATAGGTCAAGTAGCGCTAGTGCTATGACGTTGCCACCGAAGATCTCATGCCGCTCCTCGAACCCGCGACTAAACGGAACAATCGTAGCGCCTTACTCGTGCACGGCATTGACTAGTGTAAGGTTAGCGACTCATCTACCCATCCAAAGTAATCGGACTTCATCCAGTTTCATAGACACCTGAATAAGTTGACTATGCCACCTTCGTATTATTTTTGCGATAGTCAACAGGACTGCAGTAATCATTGCTTGAGTGCAGCCTGATCCGATTGTAGAACACTTC
>CANLNQ010000022.1 GCA_947492525.1 uncultured Granulosicoccus sp. | reverse complement strand
CTCACAACGGCACTCACAACGGCACTCACAACGGCACTCACAACGGCACTCACAACGGCACTCACAACGGCACTCACAACGGCACTCACGGTATGCTGACACACGGGCAACCACGCGTGCCAGTCCCGGCGCTGAAATGATCACTCATGACACATATCGAACACAAGCAGGCACTGGCCTTCATGACCATCTGTGCGGAGGGCTCCATCCGGGCCGCAGCCGAATATCTGGGTATCGAACCCTCCACGATCAGCCGCCAGATTCAGGCCCTTGAAAAAACCCTGTCCATTACCCTGATCGAACGAGGCCGCAAGGGTATCAGAACAACAGAGGCCGGTGCCTTGCTTCTGCAACACCTCAAACGCCAACAGCACGAACTGGAAGCCATTCAATCCGAATTCGATGCTCTGCGAGGCATGCGTCGCGGCCAGATCGAGGTTGTACTCGGCGATGGCTTCGTCAGTGACTTCGTATCCCATGTATTGCCCGAATTCAGTGCCACCTACCCAGGTTTTACCTTCTCCCTGCAAACCGGCTCTACCGAATTCGTCCTTCATGCGCTGCGCAATGATCAGGCGCATATCGGTATTGCCTTCAATGCGCCGAAAGACCAGACTATCCGGGTCATCGGTGAAACCACTCAACCGCTGGACATGCTGGTCAGCCCCGCATCCTCTTGGGCAGACATGCCCGCACAACTGGATATCAGCGAGTTGATCGATATTCCGTGTGCTCTTCTACTGTCGAGTTTCGGTGTTGGTGCCATGGTGCGTGCAGCGGAGATCCACCACGGAATTCGTTTTCAGTCGCTGGTTGAAACCAATTCACTCACCGTGCTGCGTAACTTCGTGCGCGAAGGACTGGGCATGACCATACTGCCTTCCTTCGTCGTGACTCGCGAAATATCCGATGGCGTCATCACGGCCAGATCACTGAGCAACCCGGAACTGCATACCGGAGAGGTGTCCATGCTGGCACGCAGCGGAAGGCGTTTACCGGAAGGTTCGCTGCGTCTGGCTGAAACAGCCATGCGATCCATGATGGCGTTCTCCAGCGCCCCGCTTGCGCCGAGCTTCCGCTGAGCTGCCTGCGCGCATCCATCGATCACCAATGCATCGCTGCGCAGGGAAGCGATTCAGTCGTTGCGCCCACCCGCATCGACCTGCACCCGCGTTGCACGGACGTTGCACTCAGCGCAACAATAAACCACAGTCACTGCACTTCTCGCCCAAAACCAATGCGGCTATATTGGACAGACGTTCATTCGAGAGGTTGTCAGTCCAATGCATTCGAAGCTCCTTCCTTCCGCCGCTGCCGCACTGGCATTCATGCTTGCCCCCATGACTCAGGCCTCCGCCGCCACGATCCGCATTGCCTCTCAAGGTGATGCCACCAGCCTTGATCCGCACAGTCACAACGAGAGCTTCACCAACTACTTTCTGGCCAATGTCTACGAAGGACTGGTCGGACGAGACCGGGATTTTCAGATCACGGGCCAATTGGCCGAGAGCTGGGAACAGGTAGACGACAAGACCTGGGTCTTCAAGCTACGACCCGATGTCACTTTCCATGATGGCGCCACATTCAATGCAGAAGATGTCGTTTTCAGTTTTGATCGCGCCTTGGCAGAAAGCTCGAACTTCAAGCATGTGTTGGCATCGGTGGAAAGCTATCGCGCCATTGATGACCAGACAATCGAGATCACCACCAAGGCACCCAACCCCATCCTGCTGAATGATCTGCTCGATCTCATGATTCTCGACAAGCAGTGGGCTGAAGCAAACGGTGCCGAGCAGCCCATCAATCTACAGGCCGAGGAGAAATCGTTCAGTGCCACCAATGCCAACGGCACCGGACCTTTCGCTCTCAGCAGCCGCGCCCAGGGCGAGAAGACTGAATTGGTCAGATATGCAGATTACTGGAACGATACCGGCAATATCGACAAGGTTATCTTTACGCCGATAAACAATGCCTCCACGCTGGTATCGGCTTTGCTCTCCGGTGAAGTGGACCTGGTCATGCCGCTGCCATTGCAGGATATCGCCCGAGTCGAGTCTGCCGATGGTATCAAGGTCGTGTCCTCACCGGAAGCCAGAACCATGTACATCGGCATGGATCAGTGGCGCGACCAGATCATCGAAAGCCCGGTAGAAGGTAACCCGTTCAAGGATCTGAAAGTACGCCAGGCGTTTGCCCATGCCATTGATGCCCAGGCCATCATCGATCGCGTGATGCAGGGCCAGGCTACTCTGGCTACGCAGTACGTGATGGACAAGGTGAATGGCTTCAATCCGGCGCTCAAGCGCCTGGCCTATGACCCCGAACTCGCAAAAACTCTGCTGGCTGAAGCCGGTTACCAGGACGGCCTGGAGCTGACCATGGATTGTTCCACCGATCGTTATGTGAACGATGGTCAGATCTGCCAGGCGGCTGTCAGCCTGCTGGCCAGAGTTGGTGTAAAGGTCAATCTGGTTGCACAGCCAAAGGCGCAGTTCTTTCCGAAGGTGGTTGCCCCTGAATTCGGTACATCCTTCTTTCTGTTGAGCTGGACGCCTTCAACCATGGATAGCCTGAATGTCTTCCAGAACGTACTGGGCAGCCGTGATCTGGACAATGGTCGAGGCGCCTGGAACATCTCCGGTTGCTCCGTAGCTGAAGCCGATGCCATCGTCGAGAAGGCGGCAATTACCATGGATGCCGAGGAGCGCACAGCCATGCTCGAACAGGCCATGGCCTTGATGGTGGAGGATGTCTGCCTGATTCCATTGCACGTACAGCAGCTGGTCTGGGGAGCCGCCGAGAACATCGACGTGGTTCAGCATCCGACCTTCGAGTTCCCTCTCGAATACTACAACGTCAACTGAAGACGTATCGACTGCAAGGCTGTTCGTGACTGATCGTCCGGGACCAGCGTCCCGGACAGATCGACGCGGACCAACTCTCACACACGAATTGCACCGTGCCACCAGTCTTGAACAGCTAGCGGCAACGCGCACACGATTGCGCAAATTGCAGATGAGGTCGCTGCCCTCGCCTTCACAGGAAACACATGTATTCACTCATTACAAGGCTGGTACAGGCAGCCATCGTCATGCTCTGTGTCGCATTGGTCGGTTTCCTCGTTTTCCAGTACGTCGGCGACCCGGTTCTTGCCATGGTCGGACAGGAAACCACGGTGGCGGATCGCGAGGCCTTGCGCGAGCAACTGGGCCTGAATGATCCGATTCTGTATCAATACGTCCGCTATGTGGGTAATGCCCTGCAAGGTGACTTCGGCATCTCCTACAGCTTCAACAGGGACGTCAGCGACATGATTGCCGAACGCCTGCCTGCAACCGTTGAACTGGTACTGCTCTCCGGCGTCCTGTCTCTGGCCCTGGCCGTACCGGCAGGCATCTATACCGGTATTCATCGCAAGGGTGGCATCGCGCAGACCATCATGGCCCTGTCCGTGATCGGGGTGTCCGTGCCATCGTTTCTTCTCGGCATTCTGTTGATACTGGTGTTCTCCGTCTGGTTGCCCTGGCTGCCTTCCTTTGGCCGCGGTGATGTCGCCGGGATCGCCGGATTCGAATCAAGCCTCTTCACTCTGGACGGATTGACTCACGCTCTGATGCCGGCAGCCGTGCTATGCCTGTTTCAGCTAGGTGTCATATTGAGACTGATCCGCTCGGAAATGCTTGAAGTGCTGCGCACCGATTACATCCGCTTTGCCTGGGCACGTGGCCTACCGGCACAGCGCATCTATCTGCAGCATGCGCTCAAGAACACGCTCGTGCCGGTTGTCACCGCCGTGGGTCTGCAACTGAGTTCTCTGTTCGCGTTTTCGATCATTACCGAATATGTCTTCCAGTGGCCCGGCATGGGATCCCTGTTGCTGCACGCCATTGGTCAGAGCGACATTCCCTTGCTCGCTGCCTACCTGATATTCGTCGGCTTCGTATTCACATTGGCCAATTTGGTGGTAGATGCGATCTATGTGTTGATCGATCCGCGCATCCGTCACGGGGCCCGTTGAGATGATCAATCGTATTCGTTCCGAGTTCTGGTACCAGTTTCTCAGCTCACCGGTAACGGTCGTGTCGAGCATCATCATCGCGCTGATTGTTCTGGCTTGCGTGTTTGCCAATTGGGTGGCGCCTCATACACCATTCGACCCGGCAACCCTGTCTATCATGGACAACAACCTGCCACCCTCTTGGATGTCGGGAAGCGATCCCCGGTTCATCCTGGGCACCGATATTCAGGGTCGTGATGTTCTGTCCGCCATGCTCTATGGCGGTCGTATATCTCTGATGGTAGGCCTGGGTGCGGTAGCCCTGTCAGCCACCATCGGCATGACTATCGGTTTGTTCTCTGGCTACTTCGGCGGCCTTCTCGATACCGTTCTCATGCGACTGGCAGAGATCCAGTTCGCGTTCCCGCCGATCCTGATCGCGCTGTTGTTCAACGGCATCCTGAAGGCAACCCTGCCAGCGCACCTGTTCTCACAGGCTGCGGTGCCTATCATGATACTGGCCATCGGCCTGGCAGGCTGGGTGCAGTTTGCGCGTATCGTGCGAAGCTCGGTACTGGTGCAGCGAAGTCAGGACTACGTGACATCCTGTCGCGCCATCGGCCTGCCGACCATGACCATATTGCTGCGGCATATCACGCCCAATGTCCTCAGTCCGGTGCTCGTACTCGCCATGTTGCAGATTGCAGTTGCCATCGTGACCGAAGCGACACTGTCGTTTCTCGGGCTGGGCACACCGTTGACCGAACCTTCACTGGGTGCACTCATCCAGATCGGCAGTCAGTATCTGTTCTCGGGCATCTGGTGGGTCGTGATCTTCCCGGGCGCCATGCTTCTGGTCATGGTCATTGCCTTCAACCTGGTGGCTGACTGGGTCCGTGACTTCCTGAATCCGAGACTGCGATGAACACGAGCTTGCTGCAGATCGACAATCTGCAAATAACCTTCCCGCACCGCTTGGGGGATTTCACGGCTGTGAACGACTTCAGCATGCAGGTCGAGCGCGGTGAGATCGTTGGCCTCATCGGTGAGAGTGGAGCCGGAAAATCCACGGTCGGTAATGCCATCATGGGTCTGCTCGCCAGGCCCGGGATCGTCACTCAGGGCAGTATCATGCTGGATGGAGAGGATCTGGGGAAGCTCGATTCTTCCAGCATGGCCAGAGTGCGTGGTCGTCGCATCGGCATGATATTCCAGGACCCCATGACCTCACTCAACCCATTGGTGAAGGTGGGCGATCAGCTCAGCGAGTCAATCGCCATTCTGCAAGGGCTTTCCGCCCGCAAGGCGCAACAACTGGCCTGCGAACGGCTCGCCGATGTCGGCATTCCGGAGCCGGCAGAACGCATGCGCCAATACCCTCATGAATTCTCGGGGGGCATGCGACAGCGTGTGGTCATTGCTCTGGCACTGGCAGGAGACCCTGAGCTGCTGATTGCTGACGAACCCACGACAGCTCTGGATGTGTCCGTCCAGAAGCAGGTACTGGATCTGGTCAAGCGGATCTGCCGTGATCGCCAGTTGGGTGTCGTGCTGGTTACCCATGACATGGGGGTCATCGCCGAGACAGCCGATCGAGTTCATGTCATGCGACACGGCTCGCTGGTTGAAGCGGGTCCGACCCGCCAGGTTCTGGCTGAACCGACACAGACCTACACCCGCGATCTGATAGCTTCCATCCCGCGCATGGATTGCCGGGAGAATCGCTTCCGCAATCCGACCAGCCAGGGGGGCGAGATCGACAGCTGGCTCCGGCAGGGGCAGTTCAACACCGATGACGAGGACTTCCTGAGTTGTACAGCATTGACAAAGGACTTCGAGATTCGCAAGGCTGGCCTTCTCTCCGGAAAAACACGTTTCCGTGCAGTCGACAGCCCGGCACTGTCCATTCGTCGCGGTGAAGTACTGGGACTGGTCGGTGAAAGCGGTTCGGGAAAATCGACGCTGGGACGACTCCTGACAGGTCTGCTCAAACCGACGTCGGGCGAGATCGAATATGCGGATCATGGCGCTCTGAGCACGCTTTCCAGCAAGGCTCGCCACAAGGCTTTCCGCCGCGATGTTCAGGTGATTTTCCAGGACCCCTACTCCTCACTGAACGGACGCATGCGCGTTGATCGAATCCTTGCCGAGCCCATCCTGTTTCACGGGCTTGCCAGTCGGCGCGAGGTTTCGATGCGGGTCGCCGCACTGCTCGAACGAGTTGGCCTGCCAGCAGATGCTGCGCGCAAGCATCCCCACCAGTTTTCAGGCGGACAGCGCCAACGCATCTGTATCGCCCGGGCCTTGTCGGTCCGCCCCAGATTCCTGTTGTGTGATGAACCGACATCAGCACTCGATGTGTCGATTCAGGCCGACATGCTGGCCTTGCTGATGGAGCTGAAACAGAGTCTTGGCCTGACCATGCTCTTCGTCAGTCATGATCTGGCCGTCGTCAGGCAGGTCTCGGACCGAGTCGCTGTCATGCGCAAGAGCCGTTTCGTCGAATGCGGACCTTCGGAAGAAGTCTTCGACACACCCAGCAGTGAATACACGCAACTGTTGCTCGACACAGCACCCCGGCTGGATCGACTCACTCAATAGACATCTCATCATCGAATCAGAGGTACAGACAATGATCGGAATCATAGGCTGTGGCGCCATGGGAGGCTCCATGGTTCAACGACTGCGGGAACAGGGACAGGCGGTGCTATGCCATGACGCCCTGCCCGAAGCCCGTGCACGCATGGCGGCCACAGGTGCAGCTGTGGCAGACGATCTGGCCACCCTTGCCGCTCAATGCACCACCATCATTCTTTCCCTGCCGACAGCCAGTATCGTCAAGGCCGTCATGCAGGAACTCCAGCCACTACTGCAAGCCGCCAGCATCATCCTCGACACATCGACTTCGGAACCCGACGTGACCCGCGAACTGGCGGCACAGGCAGAAGCTGCCGGTCATGTGTTCATTGACGGTCCGGTCAGTGGTGGACCCAACGGTGCACGCAAGGGCACCATGACCATGGTCCTGGGTGGCCCGGCAGACACGATCAGAAACCTGCAACCCATGCTCACCCATCTGACGGCCAAGACCGTACACATAGGCCCTTCCGGCTCCGGCCATGCCACCAAGATTGCCAACAATCTGCTGTGCGCAGCCAACCTGGCCCTGATGAGTGAAATGGCACGGCTGGCGGCGACACAGGGTGTCAGCCTGGAGAACCTTCTTGAGGGCATCAATGCCGGTTCCGGTCGAAGCGGCGTCAGCGAGGTGAATTTTCCGCTATGGATACTCAATGAAAAATACAACTCCGGTTTCACCATGGGACTGATGCGCAAGGACGTCGGACTTGCCGTCTCTCTGGCCGAGCGCACAGCACTCGATCTGCCTGCAACCCGCGCCATCGCCGGTATCTGGGATGCCAGTCGCTCCAGCCTGCCTGACGATGCCGACTTCAATGAAATCTACAAAGCTGGAAATCACGCCGATGTCTGACCGCAATGAACTGTTTGCCACACTCATGGCCGAGCTGGGTATGGGCAGGCTGCCACAGAGCCTGATTGGCGGACAACTGCGTGACGGCCACGGCGCGCAAATCACTCTGGAAGACCCCTACACCCGCCAGACTCTGGCGCACTATGCCGACTGCGATGCCGAGCTGGCTCGCAGCGCCTGCGAGCATGCGGCGGAAGCTCAGAGAATCTGGACACAGCAGTTCAGTGCCGCTGCGCGCGGTAATGTCATGCAGGCCATTGCCAGTGCGGTAGAGGCCAGGGTTGAGCCTCTTGCACAACTGGAAGCGCTGGTCGCCGGCAAACCCCTGCGCGATTGCCGAGTGGAAGTCTCCAAGGTCGTGGAGATGTTCCGCTACTATGCGGGCTGGGCCGACAAGCTGCATGGAGAGGTCATACCGGTACCCTCCGGTCACTTGAACTACACCTTGCGCGAACCTCTGGGTGTGGTGTTCCAGATCACGCCGTGGAATGCACCGGTGTTTACTGCCGGTTGGCAGATTGCTCCTGCCATCGCCACCGGCAATGGTGTGGTCATCAAACCCAGTGAACTCACCCCGTTGACCAGTGTCGCTCTGGTTCTGCTGGCGGAACAGGCAGGTCTCCCGAAAGGCCTGGTCAATGTGCTGGCAGGCCTGGGGCCGACCGCCGGCGAAGCGGCCATAGCCCATGACGCTGTACGCAAGGTCGTGTTCGTGGGTTCACCTCAAACCGGCCGAACTGTAGCCACCTCTGCCGGCCGCGCCCTGAAGCCTGTGGTACTGGAGCTGGGAGGCAAATCTGCCAATATCGTGTTTCCCGACGCCAACCTGGAGGCAGCCTGTCGTGGCGCTCAGGCAGCCATTTTCTCGGCCTCCGGTCAAAGCTGCGTAGCCGGTTCACGTCTGCTGGTACATCAGGATGTACAGGAGCAATTTCTCGGCATGCTCGCGTCGGGCATGAAGAGATTGACTCTGGGCGACCCGCTTGATGAAGACACCGAGGTGGGTCCGATCAGCAATGCTCGCCAGTTCGAGCATGTCAGCACCATGGTTCGTCAGGCCAGTGAAGAGGACGGTGGGCGCATCATCTCAGGTGAGACACCGGACGGCGACGGCTTGTTCGTGTCCCCCACCATTCTGGCTGATCTGGCAGTCGATGCCGCGGCGGCAAGGCAGGAAATATTCGGCCCCGTCGTTACCAGCCTTGCGTTTTCTGACGAAGAAGAGGCCATACAGATTGCCAACAGCACTGATTTCGGATTGGCTGGCGCCGTCTGGACAGCTGATGTGGCAAGGGCTCATCGCGTGTCGGCAGCCGTACGAGCCGGTACATTCTGGATCAACAGTTACAAGGCTATCCATGTCTCATCACCGTTTGGCGGCTCACGCTCCTCCGGCTTTGGTCGTTCGAGTGGCACCGACGCCCTGATGGAATACACTAGCCCGAAGAGTGTCTGGATAGACACTGCCAGCACACCGCGCATTGCCTTTGGCTACGCGCCAGACGCCTGAGAGAGCCAGCGATGAAATCTGCAGTCACGGACTATTTCGATGAACAACGCTCGGAGCTGGAATCCTGGCGACATGAGTTGCACCGCCACCCCGAGCTGGCCTACAAGGAATTCCGTACGGCAGACTTCATCGCCGAGCGGCTTCAGGCGTTCGGCTACCAGCCAGTGAGAGGCATCGGCGGTACCGGGCTGGTGGCCACACTGGACAGAGGTGATGGCCCGAGCATTGCGCTGCGTACCGACATGGACGCCCTGCCGATACTGGAAGAGGCGGACGTACCCTACGCATCGGAAACCGAAGGAGTCATGCATGCCTGTGGTCACGATGGTCACATGACCATGTTGCTCGCGGCTGCGCGCTACCTGAAGGAACACGACGGACCCGCGGGCAAGGTTCATTTCATCTTTCAACCTGCCGAAGAAGGTGAGGCCGGTGCACGCGCAATGATCCAGGACGGACTATTCCGCGACTTCAACATCGATGAGGTCTACGGCCTGCACAACTGGCCAGGGCTGGACACCGGTGTCTTTGCCGCCCGAACCGGCCCGCAGATGGCTGCCTTCGACGTTTTCGAGATCGCCTTGCATGGTCAGGGCTCGCACGCCGCCATGCCCCATAAGGGTCAGGACGTCTTGTCAGCCGCCGCCAGTCTGCAGATGCAACTGCAGAATATCGTGTCGAGGTCAATGGACCCTCTGGACGCAGGTGTCGTGTCCGTTACCCAGATACAGGGGGGCGACACCTGGAATGTCCTGCCTGCACACGCCGTACTGCGTGGCTGTACGCGTCATTTGAGTGAAGCCACACAGAATCTGATAGAACGGCGCATGCAGGAAATCTGTGACGGCATCGCCAGCAGCTTTGCGTTGGAGGTGAATCTGCACTACGACCGTCGTTACCCGGCCACTGTCAATACGCATCAGGAAACGACAATGGCCCTGCAGGCAGCACGTGAGACCACAGGGACCGACGCATTGGCCGACGAACTGCCCTCAATGGCCTCCGAAGATTTTTCTTTCATGCTGGGAGAAAAACCGGGGTGCTTCATCTGGCTGGGAACCGGTCTGCCAGATCCCGGCTGTGTATTGCACAGTCCAAGCTACCGCTTCAATGACGATGTACTGACAACCGGCGCAAGCTACTGGGTCAATCTGGCACAGCGTCGGCTCAGCGCCGTCAGCGCCTGATCGAGCGTCCTTCGTGCAGGTTCTGTCACGACGGTAACACTCCGTCAGTGGCAGAGCCTGTCTACGGTCTCACTTTTCAGCAACATTACCGACACCCCTCAGACACAGAAAGCTACACTCCCCTTCCCGATCCGAGTCTATGCTACATGCCAGTACCGGCAAAACAGGTAGCAGCAGGGAAGTCCCTCAATGCAATCACGACAAACCATCCTGACCGTCACACTTGGTCTGATCACCCTGATGGCAGCCTCCCGCATGACACAGGCGGACAGCTATGACCCGATCATCGAGAATTTTCGTCTGGGAGCTGATGATCAGCTGACCATCGATCGAGGGGGGCCGGTTGATCGAGCGGGTGATGTCAATGGCGACAATCTCGAGGATATTCTGGTGGGTGCGGGCGTTGGCGGCATCCGCGTCATCTTTGGCCCCACCCGGGGTAACAACGGTGTGCTCAATGGCCAGCAGCTGGATGGCAACAGTGGCTTCGTCGTACTCAATGACGACGAATTCGACTCTGTGCTGGCCGGTATCGGCGACATCAACGGTGACGGAATTGATGATATCGCCGTCGGCTCGCTCACGGGTACTCGCATCATCTACGGTGCCGATGGTGGGTTTTCCCGCACCTTTGATATTGCCAGTCTCGATGGCAGCAATGGTTTCGTTTTCGGATCTGCTGCCACTGATCTGAAACGCGCAGGCGATGTGAACGGTGACGGCCTGCCCGACTTCATCGTCGGCAATGCCAATGCCTCTCCGAACGGGCTCACCGGTGCTGGCGTGAGCTACGTCATTTTCGGAAGCCGCAGCGCTCGACCCGCTACAGTATCGCCTGCATCACTGGATGGCTCCAACGGATTTGCCATCATCGGCGTCAGTGCCGAGGATCGCAGTGGACGATATGTCGCAGGCGCCGGGGATTTCAACAACGATGGCTTCGCCGATGTGCTGATAGGTGCACCGTATCAGACCACCGATGGCAAGGCTGAAGCCGGCGCTGCCTATCTGGTTCTGGGTGGTGATGAGTTTCCCGCTGCACTGAGCCTGGCAGACCTGGATGGCGGCAACGGGCTGATATTCAAGGGAAGCGACATTCAGGACGTCGCGGGCGCCGCCGTTGGCGCCATTGGCGACCTGAATCATGACGGAATAGACGATATCGCCATCGGTGCGCCAAGCAAGGGCCCCTTCGGCGTACCCAGCGACTACCCGGGTGAGGTCTACGTGCTGTTCGGTGGCAACTTCTCGGGGGTCGATACCGTGGTCGAGGCAGATCTGAACGGCATCAATGGTCTGGTCATTCGTGGCATCCGCGGCGGTGTCATTCCCATTGAGGAAGGACAGGCCATCTGGGGCGACATGGCGGGAGCCGATGTGGACACCGCCGGTGACATCAATGGTGACGGGATCGATGATCTGCTCATCGGCGCACCACACACCATCATCAACCCGCAACGCAAGGGTGTCGGCCAGGCCTACTTCGTATTCGGCTCGCAAGGCGCATTTCCATCACGGTTGAACCTTGAAGACCTGGATGGCAGTAATGGTTTCCGCATCAACGGCACAGGTACGGTTGACTACTACGCCGTCTCGGTCGCCTCGGCAGGTGACTTCAATGCCGACGGTCGCGACGATGTCATGATGGGCGCATCGGGCCAGGGTGAAACCTATGTCTTCTATGGAAAGGACACGGGCAATGTGTCAGTCGGACCGGCGCCAGGCGCTTCTGCCGGCACCGTATCAACCGGTTTTCCGGCTGCAGCTCTGAGCCTGGGCACCGAGGCGGAGCCGCTGGCGTTCAATGAGCGTGCTGATCCGACCGGACCTGAGCCACTGCCTCCGGGGACTCCGACCGATCCAACAAATCCGCTGACACCGGGTTATCAGGCACCTCACCCGTTCAACGATTCAGCACCTGCCAGGCCCGATACGGATGGCGGCGACACCGGCGGAACGACAGACGGTTCGAGTGGCACGGACAGTGGCGCAGGTGATGGTACGGATGAAGGCGGCGACGGTGACACGGATGGTGGAACAGACGGTGACACCATCGATTCACCACCGGTCGCCACCACGGGCGGTGATACCGACACCGGTGGCGCCGTCGTCACCGGCGGCGGCATCGTCTTCCATCTGCCGTGGTTGCTTCTGCTGATTCATGCCCTTCGTGTTGCCACGGGCAGCGCCGGCAACAGACGCCAGGGCAGTACTCTTCAGAAATAGAATTTGAGACCGAGATTGACGCTGGAGAGTTCGGAAAACGGGCCGTCGTCGCTGACATAGCGAACATAGTCCGCGGAGAGGTCGACTCGTCGCGATAGCTCTGTCTCCAGACCGAAACCGTAGGAGAAGCCGGATCGCTCGTCGGAGAAATCCCGCCGATCGAGCGTCTGGGTATAGTCCACGCCCGAGACACCGGCAAGCCCGTACAGTGCGCTGCGCCGCCCGACGGGCAGGTAGCCTTTGAGAAACGCCCCCACGTAGACAGCGGTAAACCGATCGGCTGCCAGGGTGTGATCTTCGGTACCGCCGCCCAGATGAAGCTCCACATCGATCATGGGCGCCACCGGCATGCCCAGCCGCAGGCGTATGCCACCCGGCGTCAATTCGTCATCCAGCGTATTTTCGATAGTCAGAGATGATCCATCGAGCCCGATGTAACCCGCTGCCTGGGCGGTAGCACCAGAGCCCAGGCCGACACTCAGGATCAGCAGGGCAATTCCGGGCCTGAGGCTGCGTAATGTATTGTCAATCCGCGACATTGCGTTGATTCCGTGTAAGAGGAATCAACAGCCTAACCGGACCGGGCTGAACCGAATCTGAACGTGCTCAGGCGGCACTCGCAGGCTTGTCAGCCTCGTCCGACTCGTAACTGCTCAACGGAGGACAGGAGCAGATCAGATGCTTGTCGCCATAGACGTTGTCGATACGCTGAACCGGCGGCCAGTACTTGCTGTGCTGTTGTTCATTACCGCCCGGGTACACCGCTTCCGCGCGCGAATACGGATGAGACCATTCGTCTGCGACCAGTTCGCTCGCTGTGTGTGGCGCATTCACCAGAGGATTGTCATCCGCTGGCCAGATACCCTCCTTCACCTTCATGGCTTCGGCATGAATCTTCAGCATCGCGTCACAGAAACGATCGATCTCCGCCAATGACTCGCTTTCCGTCGGCTCGACCATCAAGGTGCCAGCCACCGGGAACGACATGGTGGGCGCATGGAAACCGTAGTCCATGAGACGCTTGGCAATATCATCGACCGTGATGCCTGCTTCGCTCTTGAGGCTGCGAGTATCCAGAATGCATTCATGCGCAACACATCCGTCTTCACCCCGGTACAGAATCGGGTAGACGGAGGAAAGCCGGGTTGCAATGTAGTTGGCGTTCAGGATGGCGATCTCGGTAGCCTGTCGCAGCCCCTGAGGGCCCATCATGCGGATGTACATCCATGTGATCGGCAGAATCATCGCGCTGCCATAGGGCGCTGCACTGATCGCACCGCTCTTGTTGTCCAGTTCACCGTGACCCGGCAACCAGGGCTTCAGGTGTTCACCGACACCGATGGGACCGACACCCGGACCACCACCACCGTGTGGAATACAGAAGGTCTTGTGCAGGTTCAGGTGGGACACATCGCCCCCGAACTTGCCGGGTTGTGCGGTGCCTACCATGGCATTCAGATTGGCACCATCGATGTACACCTGACCACCGGCAGCATGCACTCGCTCACAGACATCGATCACGCCGGATTCAAACACACCGTGGGTCGACGGGTAAGTGATCATGATGGCTGCCAGCTCATCGGCATGCTTGTCGAGCTTGACCTGCAGATCATCGATATCGATATTGCCGGCACTATCGCATTTGACCACCACTACCTTCATGCCGGCCATCTGCGCACTGGCCGGATTGGTACCGTGTGCGGAACTCGGTATCAGGCAGACAGTTCGCTGCGTGTCACCGCGGCTGTCGTGATAGCCGCGGATAGCCAGCAGTCCCGCATACTCCCCCTGACTACCGGCATTGGGCTGCAGAGACATGGCATCGTAGCCGGTACAGGCACACAGCATCGATTCCAGCTGCGTGATCATTTCACGGTATCCCGCGCTCTGACTGCGTGGCGCAAACGGGTGCATGCGGGTGAATTCGGGCCAGGACAAGGGCATCATTTCCGCCGCTGCATTGAGCTTCATGGTGCAGGATCCCAAGGGGATCATGGCCTGGTCGAGCGCGATATCCCGCGATGCCAGGCGTCGCAGATAGCGCATCATTTCGGTTTCGGAACGATAGTCGTTGAAACAGGCCTGGCTCAGATAGTCTGCCGGGCGATCCTGGTTTTCATCGCGTGCCGCCACCGAGAGATCAGCCACGGACACGGACCCTGAAGCCTTGCCAACAACCGCTGCAGCGATCTGTGGCAACTGCTCCGGCGTGGTGGTCTCATCGAGAGCCAGGCAGAGACTTGATTCAGTCAACACGCGCGCATTGTAGCCAGCCTCTTCCAGGCGCTGACGGCACGCTTCTGCATCATCCACGCTGACACACAGCGTGTCGAACCAGTTGTCATGCAGCAGTGTGCAACCTTGCTGCTGCAGCAAGGCTGCGAGCGTGTCCGTGTGCTCCCTTACTTGCGTGGCAATGCGTCTGAGCCCCATTGGTCCGTGATAGCAGGCGTACAAGGTTGCCATGATGGCCAGCAAGGCCTGCGCGGTACAGATGTTGGAGGTCGCCTTCTCGCGACGAATATGCTGTTCTCTTGTCTGCAAGGCCAGGCGATACGCGGGTTGACCATCGACCGTCAGGGATTGACCGACAAGTCGCCCGGGAAGATTGCGCTTGTAGGCATCCGTGGTAGACATGAAGGCCGCGTGTGGTCCGCCGAATCCCATGGGAACACCGAAACGCTGCGCACTGCCCACCACGATGTCAGCCCCCCACTCGCCCGGTGGGGTCAGCAATGTCAGCGCCAGCAGGTCTGCTGCAACGATGACCAACGCGCCGGCTTCTCTGGCAGCCGCAACGGCGGCTTCCGGCACGGACGCCTCCCCGGATGTGCCGGGGTACTGCACGATGATCGCAAAGGTATCGTCCGCCTCACCGGCCACGGCGGCGGCCATATCGGCGGCAGGCACTTCCCTGACCTGAATGCCGAGCGGTTCGGCACGTGTGCGCATGACATCCAGAGTCTGCGGATGACAGTCGTCGGCAGCGATGATGGTGTTGCGTTTGCCGCGCAAGCCCCGGTGCGCCATGCTCATGGCTTCGGCTGCAGCCGTGGCCTCATCCAGCAGGGAGGCGTTGGCAATCGGCATGGCCGTCAGCTCGGCAATCAGTGTCTGGAAATTGAACAGCACTTCGAGCCGGCCCTGGGCAATTTCCGGCTGATAGGGTGTGTACGCGGTATACCAGGCCGGGTTCTCGAACACGTTTCTGGCAATGACCGCCGGCGTGTGGCAATCGCTGTAGCCCTGACCGATCAGACTGGTCAGCAGACGATTCCTGCCTGCCAGTTCTGCCAGTTCCGCGAGCGCTGCCGGCTCATCAATGTCCTCTTCCAGAGCCAGCGGTTCCCGCTGCCGAATGGAGTCGGGAATCACTCTGGCGACGAGAGCATCCAGAGAGTGTTCGCCGATGGTTTCCAGCATACGAACGACATCGTCCCTGCGCGGACCGATATGCCGGTTAGCAAACTGTCGGGAAACAAACTCTGTGTGCTCACTCATGCTGTCACTTCTGAATACGTGTGAAAGGTATCGGCTGGTACGCCGGGACGGCGCCTGAGGATTAGTCCTCGGACTCGGTATAGGCCGCGTAGGAATCCGGATCCATCAGGTTATCGACTTCGGAAACATCATCGGGTTGCAATTTGAACAACCAGCCCGCGCCATAAGGGTCGGAATTGACCAGCTCCGGATTATCAGCCAGTTCCGGATTGGTATCGATCACCTTGCCAGCCACGGGCGCATAGATATCCGATGCCGCCTTGACGGACTCGACGACGGCAATACCTTCTTCGGCATCGCAGACAAGATCGATCTCCGGTGTCTCGACAAACACCAGATCGCCCAACTGTTCCTGCGCGTGGCCGCTGATGCCGACGGTCAGTGTTCCATCATCCTCGACACGGACCCATTCGTGGGAAGGTGCAAATTTCAGGTCGCCAGGGATTTCCATACGATTGTTCTCTCGGGTTTGTTGAACGGATTTATTCTACTCGCGGGCTTGCCCGTGAGGTACGAAAGGCACAGAAGTGATATGTGCGCCGATGAGTCGATCGCGGATCTTGACATCACAACCACCCAGGAAGGTCTTGTCCACGCGTGCCAGAGCAATCGACACTTCACGAGTCGGGCTGAAGGTGCCGGATGTCACCTTGCCGATGGGTTTGCCAACGCGTTCGACAACCTGACCATGACGCAAGACCCCTCGCCCATCCAGAATGATACCGATCTGTACGGACCGTCCACCGAACATGCGGTGATCCTCCAGTATTTCCCGGCCGATGAAATCACGGGATTCATCCTTGATATCGATGGTGAAACCGATGCCGGACTCTGCCGGTGTGTGCTCTTCATCCAGATCCTGACCATAGAGGCACAAACCGGCCTCCAGACGCAGGGTATCGCGTGCGCCCAGTCCTGCGGGCTGAACGTCCTGAGCCAACAGTGCCTTCCACAGATCGCTTGCCTTGCTGGCCGGGAGCGCAATCTCGACACCGTCCTCACCGGTATAACCGGTACGGCCGACAAACCAGTCCCCCGGCTCCAGAGCGCTGTGCCGTTTCATGGAAACCAGATCGGCGGATTGACCCATCTCGTTGAATGCGGCGTTCGCCAGTCGTACTGCATCCGGGCCTTGCACCGCGATAAGCGCGGTATCTTCGGCTTCCTGCATGTCCACATCGGCAGGTTTGTGCCCCTGCATCCACGCGATATCCTTCTCTCGCGTGGCAGCATTGACGATCAGGCGAAAACGATTCTCGGTCAGACGATAGACAATCAGATCATCGATGACACCGCCTTTCTCGTTGCACATGCAGGTATACAGTGCGCGCCCATCCGTCAACTTGGCAACATCATTGGTCAACAGAGTTCGCAGCCATGGAATCACCTCCCCCTGCAGATCGATGATCGTCATGTGGGACACATCGAACATACCGGCAGAACTGCGTACGGCCTTGTGCTCGACAATCTGCGAACCGTAGTGAATAGGCAGGGAATAGCCAGCGAAATCGACCATCTTCGCCAAGTTATCCAGATGTGCCTGGTATAGGGGGGTGTGCTTGCTCATGGGTGTCTGGCTTACCTCTGCTGGAAAAGTCTGTGGCACCGGATGCGATCAGCAGGCCTGGCAGATAGCTCGTTCTGCGCCCGTCAACCGCGTGCCAACAACACGACGAATCACGAATACACACAATTGTACTGCATAGGCGCAGGCGCTATCGCGCCGAAACGAAAGAGGCGCCGAAGCGGTTGTCGGACCGCCAGGTCAATGGGTCCCGCCGACCAGTCTTGCCGATCAATCCTGCCGACCAGCCTTGCCGATCAGCCTTGCCAATTAGTCCTGCCTAACAGTCTTGCCGATCGGTCTTGCCAACCGGTCTTGCCAACCGGTCCTGCCATTTGGCGCGCCAATCAAGCCCCCCTCAACGCGTCGGTCGGCGAGACAATCGGCCAGCCCTTCGACGGGCAGACCAGGCCCACAGACATACCAGAACCGCAACCATGAACACCGGCCAATTGCCCGTGCGTGCATAAGGCGTCAGCCCCGTGCGCGGCTGCACCTGCACATCCAGTATCCCCTGCACGTTGTGCTGAATGCGTCCCTGCACGTTTCCCCGGTGATCGATGGCCGAGGACACACCGGTATTGGTCACGCGAACGAGCGGACGGGCGAATTCCCGGGCACGCATCTGCGCCTTCTGCTCGTGCTGATGCGGTGCGGCTGAATCGCCGAACCAGGCATCATTGGAGACATTGACCAGCATCTGCGAATCAGGCAACAAGGCCCGCATCTCTTCGCCATACACATCTTCGTAGCAGATCGACACACCGATCTGCGTGCCCTGCAGGCTCAACGGCACATGCGGGCCACTACCCGACGACAGATCGGACATGGGAATGTCGATGAACTTCGCGGCAAAATCCAGTATGAAACGCAGCGGCATGTACTCCCCGAACGGGACCAGATGTCGCTTTTCATACAGCGCTCGCTCGCCACCGAGCTGCCGCACGGCGTTATAGACCTTGTCGCCGTCGCGCTGAAAGCCACCACTGAGCACATCGATACCACTGGCGTCCATGGACTCGATAAAGGGTCGCATGCCGGATTCGACGCGATTGAAATAGGTCGGGATGGCAGTCTCCGGCCAGACAACCAGATTGACGTCCTGCCACCCGGGCTGCCTCGTCATCCCGGTGTAGGTCGTGATGGCCGTGCGCAGTCTCTCCGGAGAGAACTTCATTTCCTGAGGAATGTTGGCCTGCACCATTCTGACCGTGAGTGGCTCACCCTCCGCTGCCGAGAAACTCAGGCTGGCAGAGAGCATCGCAGCCAGAGCAATGGCAGACAGGGATACTGCCGAGACGGCGCGCTGCTGCCATTTGCCGATGAACAGCACCACCAGCAGGCTGGATATCAGCACCACCAGGAATCCGATGCCGTACACGCCCATGATGGGAGCCAGATCTCCCATGGGGCCCGTCGTCTGGCTGTAGCCCACGAGAATCCAGGGAAATCCATCCAGAATCTTGCCACGAAGCAGTTCCGACAGGGCCCACAAGGCGGCGAACAGCACGGCATTGCCAAGAACAGCGCCGGGGATTCGCCAGCGCGCCCACAGCCAGCAGCACAGTGCTGGAAAGGTGCTCATCACCAGCACGAAGACCAGCGTCAACGCGGCCGCCAGCGGCACGATGGCAGCTCCGAACAGGTGCAGGCTGAAGTAGACCCAGTGTACGCCGATTCCGAAGTAGCCCAGCCCGAACAGCCAACCCAGCCACAGGGCCTGCCGCGGACTCACACCTTGCAGCAAGGCATACAGCAGCGCCACCGTGGCGATGGCTGCCACCCACCAATGCGTCGGTGCGAATGCCAGTGGCAATGTCAGGCCGGCGCAGACTGCCAGTATGGAGGCGACCCAGCGTGGGAGAGCGGACATGATCGACCTGCGTTTATTCTTCCGGAACGGGCGGTGTTACCTGCAGCAGTTCCAGGCGTCTGGAGTCTGCCGAGAGCACGCGGAACCTGCAACCTTCCAGGGTGGCGGTTTCACCAACCTTGGGGACATGACCGATATGCTGCATCAGCAACCCGCCAATGGTGTCGAAGTCTTCATCGCCAAAGCTGGTCCCCAGGGCCTCGTTGAATTCATCGATCGGGGTCAGGGCGCGGACAGAAAAGCGTCCGTCACCGTGATCACGGATATCGACATCCTCCTCCGTATCGTGCTCATCATCGATTTCTCCGACAATCTCCTCGAGCACGTCCTCGATGGTCACCAGGCCGCCGACGCCACCATATTCATCCAGTACGATCGCCATGTGGTTGCGCGCTGTACGAAATTCCTTGAGCAGCACATTCAGCCGTTTTGTTTCGGGTGTGAAGGTAGGCGTTCGCAGGATCTCATCGATACTGAAACGCTGGCTGGAATCCTGACCGGAGAACCGCAGCAGATCCTTGGCCAGTACGACCCCAACGACATTGTCCTTGTCCTCGTTGATGACCGGAAAGCGGGAATGCCCCGACTCGATGACAACGGCAAGAATTTCCTCCAGCGTGGCATCGTATTCCACCACTTCCATCTGCCCACGGGGAATCATGATATCCCTCACGCGCATCTCGACCACCTGAAACACCCCTTCAACCATCTGCAGGGTATCGGCATCGAAGATTTCGCGAGCCTGGGCATCGCGCAGCAACTCGAGAAGCTCATCACGATCGCGCGGCTCGCCACCGATGGCATGCACCAGACGATCCATCAGTGATCGTCCCGAATTACCGTCCTGGTTATCGTCGCTCATTGTCCGTTCACTGCATTTTCAACTACATAGGGGTTCGGTATGCCCAGACCCGAGAGTATGCGGATTTCAGCCGCCTCCATCAATCGTGCCTCCTGATCCTCTTCATGATCATGCCCGCACAGGTGCAGGCTGCCGTGTACCAGCATATGGGCCCAGTGATGCAACAGCGGCTTGCCCTGTTCCTGCGCCTCTCTGTCCACCACCGCAGGACACAGCACCAGGTCCCCCAGCACCAGAAGTCCACCGGCGAACGACTCACCGTACTCACTCTCGCCTTCCGACTCACTCGACATGAGCGGCAGGCCCGAGGCAAAACTCAGGACATTGGTCGGGCTGTCCTTCTGGCGGTACTGCTGATTGAGTGCACGCATGGCCTGCGTATCCAGCAGCTGTACAGACACTTCGATGACGGCAGCCTCATCCAGTGATAAAGAGCACTGCCCATCCAGTGCAGCCTGACAGCACTGTTGCATGAATTCCGGGCTCACACCGTTCGGCACTGCCTCCTCACCCTCTTCGAACAGGACATGCAGCCGGGCTTTCGATTCGGAAAGCGTCTGCGCTGCACCCGGGTTTTCTGCGGAGATCAGTGCGTTGGTCGACGGAGGCTCGGCGTCTGACTGGGGGTCAGGCATTGTCATCCTTCTCCACTTCTTCGTAGGCGGCAACAATTCGCTGCACCAGCGGGTGTCTCACCACATCCGAGGAATTGAACTCACAAAAGCCGAGCCCCTCAACACCCTTGAGTACCTGCTGCACATGCTTGAGACCCGAGAGCTGATGCTTGGGCAGATCCACCTGAGAAATATCACCTGTGACGATGGCCTTTGAACCGAAACCGATACGCGTCAGAAACATCTTCATCTGCTCGACTGTCGTGTTCTGGGCCTCATCCATGATGATGCAGGAGTGATTCAGGGTACGGCCGCGCATGTACGCCAACGGGGCAATCTCGATGACGTTGCGTTCCACCAGCTTGCCAACGCGTTCGATACCCAGGAATTCGTACAGCGCATCGTAGATGGGGCGCAGATAAGGGTCCACTTTCTGCATCATGTCGCCAGGCAGAAACCCCAGCCTTTCACCCGCTTCCACCGCCGGGCGTACCAGCACCAGACGCTGGACCTGGTCGGACTCCAGCGCTTCCACGGCACAGGCTACGGCCAGGAACGTCTTGCCGGTACCCGCAGGTCCGATACCGAAGGTCAGATCGCGCTCCTTGATACTCTGGACGTAATCGATCTGCCTGGGTCCGCGGCATTGAATGGTCGAACGCCTGGTCTTGATGATGGCGTTGTTGCGCGGGGCCGCGCTCTCTTCCTTCATGGATTCCAGTCCGGATTCCTGCAGAGACAGATGCACCTCCTCGGGCGCCAGCGTTTCGTTCTCAGTCATTTCGTATAGGTGATCGATAAGCGCTCTGGCGCTGTCTGCGGATGTGGCATCGCCTTCGACCGAAAACTGATCACCACGGTTACTGATGGAGACATTGAGTCTGTTCTCGATCTGTTTCAAGTGTTCATCGAATTGCCCGCACAGGCGTGCAAGTCGCTCGTTGTCGGGCGGTTCGACGCGAAACTCTAGTTTTGACATGCAGCAATCGCAGGCTCAGCCACTTCAACAAACTCACCGCGCAACGAATTGGGCAGCGCCTCGGTAATGCGTACATCCACGAACTTGCCGATCAGACTTGCATCTCCGGCAAAGTTCACCACCCGATTGTTCTCCGTGCGGCCACTGATCTCGCGCGGATCCTTCCGGGCAGGTCGATCAACCAGCACGCGTTGCACACTGCCCACCATTTGCTGACTGATGGCTGCAGCCTGGCGGGTGATCAGAGCCTGCAGACGTGCCAGACGCTCTTTCTTGACCGCCATGGGCGTGTCATCTTCCAGTGAGGCAGCCGGGGTTCCCGGACGCGCACTGTAGATGAAACTGTAGGAATGGTCGAAGCCGATGGTCTCGATGAGCTTCATCGTGTCTTCGAAGTCCTTTTCCGTCTCCCCGGGGAAGCCGACAATGAAATCGGACGACAGGGTCAGATCAGGTCGTGCCTGCATCAGCTTGCGGATTCTGGACTTGTATTCAATAGCCGTGTGTCCGCGCTTCATCGCAGCGAGAATGCGGTCGGAACCACTTTGAACGGGCAGGTGCAGAAAACTGACCAGTTCGGGTACGGTGGCGTATGCCTCGATCAGAGAGTCGCTGAACTCCACAGGATGCGAGGTCGTGAAGCGGATTCGCTCGACACCTTCGACAGCCGCAACGTAGCGGATGAGCAAGGCCAGATCGGCCGTACCGCCCTCATGCATCGGGCCTCGATAGGCATTGACGTTCTGGCCCAGCAGATGAATCTCGCGCACACCCTGCTCTGCCAGAGACATCACTTCATCAATGACATCGTCCAGTGGCCGGCTGATCTCTTCTCCCCGGGTATAGGGCACGACACAGAAACTGCAGTACTTGCTGCACCCTTCGATGATGGAGACAAACGCTGTCGGCCCGTCGGCCTTGGGTTCCGGCAGGCGATCGAACTTCTCGATTTCCGGAAAGCTGATATCCACCACAGATTGCTTGTCACTGCGACTCTTTTCGAGCAGTTCGGGCAAGCGGTGCAATGTCTGCGGCCCGAAAACGACATCGACATACGGTGCTCGTTGATTGATGGCATCGCCTTCCTGACTGGCCACACAGCCACCCACGCCGATGACCACGCCTTCGCGAGCCTCCTTCAGAGGGCGCCAGCGCCCCAGCTCGGAGAACACCTTTTCCTGTGCCTTCTCGCGAATGGAACAGGTGTTGAGCAATAGAACGTCGGCCTCGGCCGGATCGGAAGTCGCCTCTACCGGCCCATCCTGAGCCAGCACATCGAGCATCTTCGCCGAGTCGTATTCGTTCATCTGACAGCCGTGTGTCTTGATGAATACCTTTCGAGTCATGAAATGTACGGAAAACGCCAAAACGTCAAGTATACGCTCCTGTTCATTTTACCGTCGGACTGGAATAACGGCTGCGCCTGAAACAGCGCCCGCTCGCACATGAAATATCGGCAATAAAACACAGAGCTCGCCTGTCAAGCGGTCGCCACGCACGACAGCAGCCTGTTACTCATGGAAAAAGAACCGTCGGCGGGGTCGGACCATGTCGACTGTCACTCGGACCATAAAAGTTTTAAAAAACACAATTAACGGCATGAACAATGCAAACTACAATTCAAATCGAATTTTAAACTTTTATAGCTACAAGTCGTGCCG
Organism: uncultured Granulosicoccus sp.; assembly: GCA_947492525.1. Classification (GTDB taxonomy): domain Bacteria; phylum Pseudomonadota; class Gammaproteobacteria; order Granulosicoccales; family Granulosicoccaceae; genus Granulosicoccus. The sequence continues at coordinate 103,160 of CANLNQ010000022.1, read as the reverse complement.
TCTCAAGATTCCAGTCGCCAATCCGTTACCACACTGAATGCCCTGCGGCGTCAGGCCGTGGAACTGCGTCTGGCTGGCAATACGCTTGCAGAGACACAGAAGACCGTCGGACTCAGCGTCCCGACCATCATTGCCGCCGTCAAGGCCTACCGCGAAGGCGGCTGGGAGGCGGTCGATGTCGGACCCCGCGGACGCCCCAGAGCCGACAGCGCCGTCGCCGATTTGTCCAGCCTGCACCTGGATCTGTTGAATGCTGCAACTTCGAGGCCGGAATCGGGGCATCACCCCATTGCTCCCTGGAGCAGTGAGCGGGTGAGCCAGTGGCTCGAGTCTCGATCACTGAAAGTGAGCCGCTCCACGGTACTGAGCTGGCTGAACAAATGGTCCCTGCAGCCCGGCAGTCGTTATCGTCGATTGATGAACGACAAGCAGAACGTTGACTGGCGGCCTGCGCATGAACGTTTCTGCCGGCGCGCACGGCGCCGTGGCACTCCCGTCTACTGGATCGGCAGCCGCAAGCTGGATGCCGATCGATACCAGCTGTATGCACATGACCTTCGTGGCCACGCCTACTGGTGCCTGAGCGTGGGAATCCCCAAGGCCATGCACTACCTGCACTTTCTGCAGTCTCTGCGCGCCACGCTTGATCAGCAGCATCCGGACGGTATCGCACTGGTACTACCGGGTGAACACATCAGCCGCGACAGCCTGCTGGGACCCTGGCTACAGACCAGCAACACCGAGACGCTGATCGTGCCGGATCCGAGCGATCGCTACCCAACAGGTGTCAACAGTCCCGCAAAGGGCATGACCCGTGCCCGTACATCGGCAACCGGACCACCCGCAGCATCGATACCGTCCCGCAGCCTTGACAAGCCAGCGCGCCGCCACCCGATTCATTCAAACCACTCTCTCCCCCTGACCAAACAGGTGAACCCGATCATGACAACACCCAGCGAACAGCAAACTGCTGAATCGCCCGCCGCGCCCAGCGGCAAGGCGAGCTCGACCCGGACTCTGACCCACTTGCAGAGACTGGAGGCCGAGAGCATCCACATCATGCGAGAAGTCGTCGCAGAGGCCGACAATCCGGTCATGCTCTACTCCATCGGCAAGGACAGCGCCGTCATGCTGCACCTGGCACGCAAGGCCTTCTTCCCGGCGGTACCGCCTTTCCCACTGCTTCACGTGGATACAGGCTGGAAGTTCAAGGCGATGTACGAGTTCCGCGACTCCATCGTCAAGGAATACGGCATGGAGCTGCTGACACACATCAACCCGGAAGGCCTGGCGCAGAAGGTAAACCCCTTCACTCACGGCTCGGCCCTGCACACCGACATCATGAAGACACAGGGCCTGAAGCAGGCACTGGATGAACATCGGTTCGACATCGCCTTCGGTGGCGCTCGACGAGACGAGGAAAAATCCCGCGCCAAGGAGCGCGTGTTCTCGTTCCGTAGCGCACAACACCGCTGGGATGCCAAGAATCAGCGTCCGGAGTTGTGGAGCCTGTACAACGCACGCAAGAAGCAGGACGAATCCATCCGGGTATTCCCCATCTCCAACTGGACGGAACTGGATATCTGGCAGTACATCCACCGGGAGAACATCCCGATCGTGCCCTTGTATCTGGCTGCCGAGCGCCCGGTGGTGAATCGTGACGGCACCTTGATCATGGTCGATGATGATCGCATGCCCATGCAACCGGGCGAGGTTCCGGAAATGCGCAATGTCCGCTTCCGTACTCTGGGCTGCTACCCGCTGACCGGTGCTGTCGAATCAACGGCAACCACACTCGAAGAAATCATCCAGGAGATGCTGCTGACGCGCACCTCCGAACGCCAGGGCCGCATGATCGATCACGATTCCGCCGCCTCCATGGAAAAGAAAAAGCAAGAGGGCTACTTCTGATGCAAGCTGAATCCGATGCGCTGATCGCCAATGACATCAGTGCCTACCTGGACCGTCACGAACACAAGAGCCTGCTGCGCTTCATTACCTGCGGCAGCGTGGATGATGGAAAAAGCACACTGATCGGCCGACTGCTCTATGAGTCCAAGACCCTGTTCGAGGATCAGCTGGATACCGTAACCAGTGATTCGAAGAAATGGGGAACACAAGGCAAGAACATCGACTTCGCACTGCTCGTCGATGGCTTGGCCGCCGAACGTGAACAGGGTATTACCATCGATGTTGCCTACCGCTTCTTCTCCACTGACAGTCGCAAGTTCATCGTGGCCGACACACCGGGGCATGAGCAGTACACCCGCAATATGGTCACCGGCGCATCCACCGCAGATGTCGCTGTCATTCTGTGCGATGCGCGCGCCGGCCTGCTGACCCAGACCCGTCGGCACAGCTATCTGGTATCGCTGCTTGGCATACGCAATGTGGTATTGGCCGTCAACAAGATGGACCTGATGGAATACGACGAATCGGTGTTCGATGCGATTACCGAAGAGTACGCCGAATTCGCAAAATCCCTGGATATCGAGAACATCACGGCCATCCCCATGTCGGCACTGGCCGGTGACAACATCACCGAACCGAGCAACAACATGCCCTGGTACCACGGCACCACCCTGCTGTCGTGGCTCGAGACCGTGAAGATCGACAACGAACGTCGCCAGCAGGGCGCTTTTCGCATGCCGGTCCAATGGGTGAACCGTCCGTCACTGGACTTTCGCGGTTATGCCGGAACCATCGTGGGTGGGCGTGTCGCCACGGGTGATGCCATCCGCATCCAGCCATCGGGTCGCATGAGCCAGATTGCTCGCATCGTGACCATGGACGGCGATCTGGATGAAGCCGTGTCAGGCCAGTCCGTCACCTTGACTCTGACCGATGAAGTCGACGCCTCTCGCGGTGATGTCATTTCCGCCGGCGACGAACCGGCCAGCATCGCCGATCAGTTCGAGACCACGATCGTCTGGATGCATGACGAACCCCTGTTGCCCGGGCGTCCGTATCTGTTGAAGATGGGCACCAAGACCGTCAATGCCACGGTCACGACCATCAAGCACCAGGTCAACGTGAATACTCTGGAAGAAAGTGCTGCCACGCAATTGCAACTCAACGCCATCGGCGTGTGCAACATCAGCACTGACCAGCCCATGGCATTCGACCCGTACAAGACCAATCGCGAGATGGGCAGCTTCATCCTGATCGACCGGATGAACAATACAACCGTGGGCGCCGGCATGCTGAACTTTTCGCTGCGCCGTGCCGACAACATCCACCTGCAGGCAACCGATGTCGACAAGAAGGTACGTGGTCAGCTCAAAGGCCAGAAGCCCGCGGTCGTCTGGTTCACCGGTCTGTCTGGTGCAGGCAAGTCCACCGTGGCCAACCTGGTGGAAAAACAGCTGACCGCCAAGGGGCATCATACCTATCTGCTCGATGGCGACAATGTTCGTCACGGCCTCAACCGGGATCTGGGCTTCACCGATGCGGACCGAGTCGAGAACATACGCCGAATCGGTGAAGTTGCCGGCCTGATGGTGGACTCTGGATTGATCGTGCTGACAGCTTTCATCTCTCCATTCAGATCAGAGCGCGCCCTGGCCCGCTCACTGGTGGATGACGATGAATTCATCGAAGTGCATGTGGATACGCCGCTGAAGATCGCGGAAGATCGTGACCCCAAGGGCCTGTACAAGAAGGCACGCCGCGGCGAGCTGAGCAACTTCACGGGTATCGATTCGCCTTACGAGCCACCCGAGAAGCCCGAGATCATGATCGATACGTCCACACTCAGTGCTGAACAGGCAGCCGAACGAGTGATCGCAGAACTGCGACGTCGTGGTATCTTGAGCCCCCCGGAGTAAACGGCTTACTGGAGTGACATGCGACGACTGATCATCGACACGGATACCGCATCTGATGATGCGGTAGCCATCATGATGGCAGTCGCCGCCGAGCATGTTCAGCTCGAAGCCCTGACTATCGTGGCTGGCAATGTCACGGTAGCTCAGGGCAGCCTCAACGCTCGCTACACCCTGCAACTCTGCGGGACGAACCTGCCGGTTTACGAAGGTTGTGATCGCCCGCTGTTGCGCAAGGCCAGCACAGCCGAATGGTTTCATGGCCAGGATGGCATGAGCGACCAGAACTACCCCGCACCGGCCATGCACGCGCAGAGCCAACATGCCGTGGACGCCCTTCTCGATCGATTCAGACGGGAACCTGGCGAGATAGACCTTGTCACGCTTGGTCCGCTCACCAATATCGCGACGGCGCTGGCCATCGAGCCGCAGTTGGCTCAGTGGGTCAGACACTGTTATGTGATGGGCGGTGCAGCCGCAACTCTCGGCAACGTCACGCCGGCTGCAGAATACAATTTCTGGTGCGATCCCGAAGCGGCCAGCCGTGTGATGCACTCGGGCATGAACCTGACGCTGATCGGCTGGGAACTGAGCTGTGGGGATGCCACGCTCGATGATGACGACATTCAGTCCGTTCTGGACCTGGGCAACGAACGCGCCCGACTGGCCATCGACAGCAATCAGACCGCATTGCAGGCTGTGAGATCACTACAGGGCCAATCCGGCCTTGCCTTGGCCGACCCTGTCGCCATGGCTGTCGCCTTGCACCCGGACATCGCGACCAGGGCATCACGGCATTACGTGGATATCGAGATTGCCAGCGAACTCACCAGAGGCATGAGCGTGGTCGATGTCAACAGTGTGATGGGCAAGACGCCTAACGCCACCGTGTGTTTCGCTATCGACATCAAGCGCTGGAAGCAGGTACTGCTTCAGTCATTGCGGTAAGTTGCAAGCAAGCGGATAACCCGCATTGGCTTTCTTCATTCTCCCGTATGCACGGGCGGGACTCACACCGCAACTCCGTCCCTGGAAAACAGACAAGACATGAGGCGGCTTGCTGCCGCCTCATGCAGTACCACGGATCACGCTGCGTTCTTGTGTGATTCGAACACACCTTCAACAGCAGGACGACCATAACGAACCGCTTCTTCGATGCCGTGACGAGTCACACCCAGCTCTGCCAGTTCACGATCAGAGTATGAGTTCAATTCATTGACTGCCTGCTTGATCTCCTGACGAGCGTGAGAAGGCTTGACGGCACTGCCGTTGACAGAGGACTGGGCTGCGACCATTTCATCGCTGTCTTCACGCCATGGCCATGCAGAAACACCTTCGAGCAGCAGTTCTCTGGAAAAACCGAAATCGGCCAGTTGACGATCACTCATGCGCAGCAGTTCTTGTCGAGCCTTGACCTTGCCGTTGTGTACGGAAGCCATGACGAACGCGTTCTTGATAGTGCTGAAAATACTCATTCTTACTCTCCAAACGTAAAAACCGACAGACGACGTGCCTGTCAGCAAGATGCGGTATAGGGGTTACGTGATTCATCAATAACCGCTTCTGGTGCTTATTATGTCGACATTGAGCATCAATACAACAGCATAAATTCGGCATTACTTCTGTTGCGTTGCGTCATAAACCAGATTACCGTTACGCAGGAGAGCGCGTCATATCGGGGCTTTCAGGGATTTATAGCCCCAATATAGTGCATATATACGAAAATCCATACAATTTTGGCACTATTGACAAACCCCTGTAAAATTTGCTGCGTTGCAACAATTATTCACCCGGTGGCAAATGGATCCTGTGAACTGAAGGAACATCTCGATAGATCGTGGAAACGACGGCATCGAGGCCAGTTCGCCCGACTGCAACCCGCCTCTCGCATGAAAATCGAAGAGACGGGTTGCCCGTCAGGCGACCCTCGGAGCTATTCGATACCGACAGGCTGACGAGTCATATCCACGGCGAAGAACTGTGTCTCTCCACTGCTATCGTCAACACCATCGTTATCGGTCACGGCAAAGGCTTGACCGTTGACGTCAATCGCGAAGCCTTCGATCTTGTCGAGCACATAGCCGTTGCCTGCTTGCAGATCCGGCAGGAAATCGTGAGCCAGGGTCTTCTTGACCAACGGCAAGCTGCCACCGAGGGGTGCCGGCACGAGTTCACTGACCGCTACCTTGTACAAGCGCTTGATACGCGCATTGTCAGCGATCTGATTGTCACGCTCGACAATATAGACCACATCGTCGTGGACGGTGATCTCCGAGAGTCCAACCCAACCTTTGTCACTCGAGTCCAGAGGGTAATGCACGGCACCCCAGGTCTGATTGTCGAGATCATAGGCCAGCAGTTTGACTCTGTTTTCCGGATCGTCCGCCCAGCTGCGTTGAATGGCGACCCACAAGGTCCTGCCAATCTGAGTGATGCCCTCACTGGCAAAACGCTTCTGGTTCGCCAGCAACTCGGCGGGAAACGGTATCTGCTGCTGAATCTCACCAGTGCCATCGACATGATAGATCGCGTGCGGAACCAGGCGATCAGCACGACCTTCCGAGGCCAGCCAGAACCCCCCTTCTCCATCAGTGCTCACCCCTTCCAGATCAAGCAATTGCGCGGCACTCCCACCCCGCGTGATAGTCATGGCGTTCGTGATACGCGCAGGTTGCGCAGTCGCATCGATCGTCAGCAGCTGTGGCTGCATGGCATAGAAACTGTCAGTCACCGCGTAGAGGATGCCGGGCGCCACAGGGTCGGCGACCAGGCCAGACAACGCACCCCAACCCACAGGTTTGCCATCCTTCAGGGAAGAGATCAATGTGGGGTAATTCGCTGTTGGCTGATTGCGCTCATACAGCATGACATGGGAGCGCGCTCCGCCATCGGCAATCAGGTCCGCTTCGTTGGCCACTGCCAGCAGGTTTCGAGATGGAATCGCCACAGCCCCCTCTGGCGCGATGCCGGCGGGCAGGAGCTGTATGAACTCGGGTTCCGCACCCGTATCGCGATAGACCCCGACCACGCCGGCCCTTTCGGCCAGCACGAAGAGAAAGGTTTCACCGTTGAACGTGGCAACTTCCAGCCCCTCTGGCTCGATACCCTTGTTGGCACTGCGCTTCTCCGGATAATGACCTGCCTGAATGGCACGGTATTCCAGATCCAGTCCACTTTCGTACAGAACCTCGCCGCCCTTGGAAAAGATCGTGAAGCCACGAGACCCACCCTTGTAATCCCCTTCATTGGCCGTCACGAGTCGCTCATTGTCCAGCCACTTGACGGCATCAGGCTCTCTGGGCCGCCCGGCTTGCCGTCCCGTGAAATCGAAGGCGAACTCCTCTTTCACATCGATACCGTCGAGATCCACCAAACCTGCCGTGAAGTCGTTGATGATGCTGCCATCGACAGCATTGATCACCACCAGGTGATTGTTCTCCTGGAGCGTGACGACCAGCTCATTCTGTTCGTTGAAATCCACGAACTCGGGCTCTGGATCATCAGCACCTTCCATGTCGAGACCGGTCAGATTGACCTGGCGCAATTCGTTGCACCCCAAGGTTTCATCCAGCAGTGGAACGATACTCACATAACCTGCAGGCAGTTGAGGCAAAGCCCCCTCGTTCAGGTCCTCGTCACGCTCATTCTCGATGGCCACTGCCAGCAGGGAGCCATCTTTCGACAAGGCAACAGAGTCGGGCTGTCCTCCCAGGTCACACTCACTGATGATCTTGCCGGCAGCCACATCGACCATGACCAGCTTGCCGGACGGTTCGATATAGCTGTCCGACGTATTCACACCGACCAGGGCATGACGCCCCGCCATGACGACCGATGTCGGTTCTCCGTCAAGCGACAGGAAGCCGCCGGGACCGGGATTCGAAGGCTCGGATATATCGATGAAGCCAATGCCCCCCATGGGACTGTCACTGTAGACAAGCGTCATGCCGTCCTGGGATGCGCTGATGATTTCCGCAGAACTTTCCTGGTCAGCCGCTGCATCCAGCGGCAGATTGGAAGCCACAGAGAAGCTTGCAATTCGCCCGAAATAATCTGCCGCTGTTGCTGTCGTGGTCGCGACACCGAGCACCAGGCCGCTGACCACCAGGGGCATGTGAATTCTGTAATGGGAGGACATTGAGTCGGGATCTCCTTGCGAGTGACTGGAATCGGTTGACTGACAATTTGAACGCAGTGAAATGACATCGGCGTGACCATTCCGAATATGTCAGCCATGATTCACTCCCTCCCCACCTCACGAGAGCCACAACAACCCTGCCTCTGGTTTCGCACTCGTCAAGAAAGGCAGCTCATGCTCCAGTGTGGTGCGACGACAGTTTGCGGTATGGCTAACGACAGACAGACAGACAGACAGACAGACAGACAGGCAGCAGGCAGCAGGCAGCAGGCAGCAGGCAGGCAGCCTACTGGCTCTGAGGACCGGAACTTGCAATTCAGAGCCGATGTGTCAATGCAAACAATGGCTCGGCACCAGCCGCTGCCTCCTCGGAAGCACAAGCGTGAACCGGTCATTCTTTCTTCGTTACCTGTTGCTCGGCAGCTGCCTTTTCAGCCTCCTGCTGGCAGCCTGCAGCCCCGAGGGTTCCGGAAGCGACACGACCTTGAGCAATCAGACCTATCTGAGCGAAGTGGCCGATGGCTGGGCACAGAACACTGTCAACGCGGTGATTTTTCGCAAGAATTCACTGATCACACACGATCAGCAGCAATACATCGCCTTCTACTCTGGAGACGGTGAGGTCATGCTCGGCAAACGCGCGATCGATACGGATGACTGGGAAGTTGTTGCCAGCGGCTATAGCGGACGCCCCGAAGATGCACATAACAGCATCAGCATCATGGTTGACGGAGCAGGCTACCTGCACATGGCCTGGGATCACCATGTCGATAGTTTGCGTTATGCCAGATCGATGTCTCCCGGTAGCCTGCAGATGGACCCCCTGTCCGCAATGACCGGACAGGATGAACTAGCGGTGACCTACCCAGAATTCCATCTACTGCCGTCCGGTGATCTGCTGTTTGCCTACCGAGATGGTCGTTCCGGTCGCGGTCGCATGATTCTCAACCGATATGATCACAAGACTCTGCAATGGACACGTGTTCAGGACAAACTGCTGGACGGAGAGGGCGAACGCAATGCCTACTGGCAGCTGCATGTGGCACGGGACAGCGCGATACATCTCTCCTGGGTCTGGCGCGAAACTTCAGATGTCGCTACCAATCACGACATGCATTACGCAAGATCCAATGACGGTGGAGTGAGCTGGGTGGATTCTGGCGGTGAGACTTACAACTTGCCGATAACTCAGGCCAATGCCGAGATTATCTGGCACATAGCGCAGGGTAGCAACCTCATCAACCAGACATCCATGACCACCGACAATTCGGGTACGCCTTACATCGCAACCTACTTTCGCAATGCACCGGAAGAACTCACCCAGGTGCAGGTACTGTACGCCGAAGCGCTGAATACAACAGATACCGGGAAGCGCCGCTGGCTCAGGCAAGAGGTCAGTAGCAGGCAGGCCGATTTCTCACTCTCTGGCGGTGGCTCGAAAAGCCTGCCTTTGAGTCGTCCACAGATTCTTTCGCAAAACTACAGGGGTGAGCAACTCCTGCATCTTGTCTATCGCGATTCCGAATTCGGCGATCGCGCCGTTCTTGCCAGCACCAACCTGACTCGCAATACCGACTGGCAACTGACGGAAATCACCGAATTCTCTCTGAACCGCTGGGAGCCCAGTTTCGATACCGCACTATGGCGTGATCATTCCCGCCTGCATCTGTACATTCAGGAGGTTGGACAGATCGACGATGAAGGCCTTGATGAGAGCCTGCTACCCTCCAGTGTACAAGTGCTGGAGCTGACATTACCCCAAGCCAGCCAGGCACCCTGAAGTCACCGTTTCGCAACGCTGTTTGACCAAACACTCCCGATTCTGCTCGCATCCCGTGCCGGCAGAATGCTGTCAGACCTTCTCGAGACACTGTTGATAGGCATGCCAGGTGGCATGCCCCAGCCATGGCCCGAGTAACAGCAGAGGCCAATAATGCAGGCTCAGTGAAAACACCACGGCGATGGCAATAATCAGGAACCAGAGAGACAGTACTGCCTTGTTGCTCATGAAACACTTCACACTACAGCGTACCGCCTCCGCCGAACTGATAGGCAGATCCAGCAGCATCGGGATGGCAACAGCGCTTGCCATCAATACCGACAAGGCCGTCAGAGCCCAGACCACCGCTGCCAGAACAAACAACAGGGTGAACCCCTGCGAAGAAGCGTCCAGCAAGGTTGCAGAGAGCCACAACCAGAGCACCATCACGGCACTCAGATAAAAGGCGAAACGGCCAACGGCCGCAGGATTCCGGCACCAGCTGAACAGGGACAGCAACAGATCCGCCCGCTCGCCAGCCCGCAATTGCCGCGAGAGTTCATAGATCCCCATGGACAGGAAGGGTCCGGCGAACAGGAAAGCGGCACTCAGACCCAGTGCCACAGCCTCGTTCTCGACATGGGCTCTTTCGATGCCCAGGCCCATCAGCACGAAGAAAACCCCGTAGACAAGACTGCGAAATCCGCTGGCACGAATATCCCGAAGCCCCTCCAGCAACCAGTGACGAGGTGCCCGAAGGTCCAGCTTCCTGACTTGCATCGTCGGCGCTTCATCCGCCGCCTTGCCGGTCGGCTGATCGCGCGATGTATCGCTATTCTTGACATACTCGTGCATGAGGGAACCTGCTATCGCAGTGGCTTCCTTACTACTCTAGCGACAACCGCAGTTGTCGCCCTTGAGTTATGTCAAACCAGTACCCCACCAGAGCCTGCCCCGAGTTTCACACGTGACCAGACTGACTCGCAAACTGCCGACACTCACAGCCCTGCAGACGTTCGAGAGTGCAGCCCGCCTGCGCAGCTTCAAGGAAGCCGCTGATGAACTGGGCGTGACCCCAGGGGCCGTCAGCCACCAGATCAAGGCGCTGGAGGCGCAGCTGGGTCAGAAACTGTTCATCAGGCAACATCGGGGAGTACAGCTGAGCGCGCAAGGGACCGAACTGCATGTCACGGTCGAGGCGGCCTTCAACAATATTGCCGTCACGGTAGGTCGGATCCAGTCCAGCGGCAGTGACATGCAGGTGACCGTGGGTGCCACCTCCGCGGTGTCCTCGCTATGGCTCAGCCCAGCCATACTGCGATTCTGGCGTGAACATGACGATACCGCGGTGAATCAACTGGTGTCCGATACCCGGTTCACCGGCATCGACCCTCCCGAACTCTATATCCGATATGGCCGCGATCCTCGATCCGGGCTCGACCAGCGCGTGCTGTATCGCGACACGCTGGTACCTGTCTGCGCCCCGAGTCTGGCCAGTCGGCTCGGAAGACTCTCACTGCAGCAGCTGGCCGCTCAACGACTGGTGCACATGGAAACCGATGATGCAAACTGGACCACGTGGCACAGCTGGTTCCAGACACTGGGCCATGAGGGTCCGTTGAACACCGGCATTCGGGTCAACAATTACACCATCGCCCTGGCTGCCGCAGAAGACGGTGCCGGTGTCGTACTGGGCTGGAAACGACTTGTCGGTCCCTTGCTGGAGCGCGGCTCGCTGGCGGTACTGGGCGATCATTCGATCAATGCCCCCAATCGTTTTCACTTGATCAGTCTGCCGGAGCAACAGCTGTCACCGGCTGCTCGGCAGCTTCGGGAGTGGCTTCTGATCAATCTGTAGTCATCGCGACCCAGTCAGAGTTGAATCCTTCTCACCTGTGGTTGAATTTTTTCGCTATTGAAAAGACGCTGACAGTAGACGACACTTCGAGGCTACAGGCCTGACCGGAGAACATTCCATGGGCAAGACTACGTCGCTCGCAGCTGTTCGCAATGAAATCGGCAAGGCCAGAGGCCTGCCCAATGAGCATTACACCGACCCGGCGACTTTCAAGGAGGAAGCCGAGGCCGTGCTGTTCGCCAATTGGGCCGGCATCGGCTTCGGCAAGGATGTTCCCGACAATGGCGACGTCAGACCCGTGGAATTTCTCGGCGTGCCATTGCTGGTGATGCGCAATCACGACGGTGACATCGGCGTGTTTCAGAACACCTGCCGTCATCGGGGCATGATTCTGGTGAGCGAACCGAAGAATCTTCGCAACACGGTGCGCTGCCCGTATCACAGTTGGTGCTACTCCCTTGAAGGAGAGCTGAAAGCCACCCCGCATGTGGGTGGACCGGGGCACAACACCCACGAACTCATTCAGCCGGCCGAGCTCGGACTGATTCGCATCCGATCCCACGTCTGGCGTGACGTCATCTTCGTGAACATCAGCGGCGACGCCCAGGAATTCGAAGAATGCCACGCCGACCTGTTGCAACGCTGGCAGGAGTTCGAGCAACCCCTGTACCACGGCGGTGTGGCCTCCTCTTTCAGACTGGACGTGAAAACCAACTGGAAGCTCGCGGTGGAGAACTACTGCGAAAGCTATCACTTGCCCTGGGTACACCCCGGGCTCAACAGCTATTCGAAACTGGAGGATCACTACGACATCCAACAGCCGCTGCAGTACTCCGGTCAGGGCACGTACGTCTACCGACAGCTCACTGGTGAGTACGAGCAGACGCTTGCCGATTTCGGTGATCTGTCCGAGCAGTGGAATACCGGAGCGGAGTACATTGCTCTTTACCCGAATGTGTTGCTGGGCGTTCACCGGGATCACAGCTTTGCCATCATTCTGGAGCCGCTGGACTGCGTCAACACCGTCGAGCATATCGAGTTGTATTACGCCACGGACGCCGATGCTGACGACAATCGGTCAGTGCTGCGCGAAACCAATGCACGTCTGTGGAAGACCGTCTTCGAAGAAGATATCGACGTTGTGGAAGGCATGCAGAAAGGCCGAAAAGGCATACTGTTCGACGGCGGTCGCTTCTCGCCGGCAATGGACGGACCTACCCATAATTTTCATCAATGGGTAGCCACCTGTCTGGAATCATCACGCGCACAGCGCAGCTCTCTGGACGCATAGGCGCGCACCGCCGTGCTTCCCTGCAATGAATCCTCCTTGCTCTCACTCAATGAATCCTCCGTGCTCCCGTGCAGTGAACCCGCCGTGCTCCCTCGCAATGAACCCGCCGAGCTCCCCCGCAATGAACCCGCCGAGCTCCCCCGCAATGAAAAAGACAGCACCCTGCATCAACGGATGCTGCAGGCCCACGCCGCCCAGGATCTGAACAGCCTGATAGCACTGTATTCAACCGCAGGCAAACGCATGGAGACACGCGGTGATATCGATGCTGCCTGCTTCTATCTGACGCATGCCTATGTGTATGCGCTGGAGCTGGACGCTCCCGAACTGACCGAATTGCAGACTCGTCTGGCAGCCTACGGCCGTATTCACACCCCATGACCCTGTTGACAGCAGCAGCCATCTACCCCTACAGGAGGGATCATCATGCGTGAGCATGCGCAGGCAGTAGTCATCGGCGGCGGCGTCATCGGCTGCTCCATTCTCTACCACCTCACCAGACTGGGCTGGACCGACGTTGTTCTGCTGGAACGCGATGAGCTGACATCCGGCAGTACCTGGCATGCCGCAGCCAACATTCACGGCCTGCACGACAACAACAATATCAGTCGTATCCAGCACTACACCATGAATCTGTACAAGGAGCTGGAAGCCATTACCGGTCAGGGTTGCGGGGTGTTCCAGCCGGGCTCCCTGTACCTGGCCCAGACACGTGAGCGCGAGCACCAGCTGCGTCTGCAAGCGGCCAAGGCCAGATACTACAAGCTTGAATTCAGCGAAATCAGCCGTGATGAAGCCGAGCGGCTACACCCACTGGTCAATTTCGACGGTATCCGCTGCATCATGTGGGAACCTGAAGGTGGCAATGTCGACCCCTCAGGCGTCACTGCGGCCTACGCCGCTGGTGCTCGTCAGAACGGGGCGCAGATTCATCGCTTCACTCCGGTTACCGGCACCGAACAACAGGCCGATGGCAGCTGGATCGTACGCACCGACAAGGGCGATATCCGTACCGAGACAGTCGTCAATGCGGCAGGGCTCTGGGGACGGGAGGTTGCCCGAATGGCCGGTGTCGAACTACCCCTGATACCCACTGAACACCAGTATTTCGTGACAGAAGGCATTGCCGCCATCGAAGCCATGGATCGTCGCCTGCCCTCGGTGGCCGATCGGGACGGTGAATACTATCTGCGCCAGGAAGGCAATGGTCTGCTCGTCGGTGCCTATGAAAAGGATGTTCGCTTCTGGGCAGAGAACGGCACACCGAGCGATTTCGGCCATGAACTGTTCGACGACGACCTGGATCGCATCGAGGACAACATGATGCGTGCCATCGACCGTGTGCCTGCGCTGGGCGATGCCGGTATCAAACGGGTGATCAATGGTCCCATGATCTGGTCGCCCGATGGCAATGCCCTGTTCGGCCCCGTACCCGAACTGCGAGGTTATTTCTGCTGCAACGGCATCATTCCGGGTTTTTCGCAATCCGGTGGTCTGGGCCAGTTGAGCGCCGAGTGGATCGTTCATGGCGAAACTCATCTGGACATGTTCCCCTGGGACCTGGCGCGGTTCGGATCGTGGGCCACGCCGGCGTTTACCAAGGCACGCGTGGGTGACCAGTATGCCCATCGTTTTTCGATTCACTTTCCGAATGAGGAACGCAGCGCGGGTCGCCCTGCCCGAACCCGTCCCGTGCACGAGTTTCAGCAGCAGACACTGGGCGCAGTCTTCGGCCTCAACCATGGATGGGAACACCCCTTGTGGTTTGCCGGCGAGCCCGGCATGACGGATACCAACGGGTTTACAAGGCAGAACTGGTGGGAACCCGTGGGTCGGGAAGTGCGCAGCCTGCGCGAGAGCGTCGGTATCATCGACATATCCCACTTTGCCCGCTATCGCATCAGGGGTGAAGGTGCAGAGCTGTGGTTGAACAGCCTGTTTGCCAATCGCATGCCGACAGCGACGGGACGATCCTGTCTGACACCACTGATCAGCTTTCGTGGCGGTATCGCAGGCGATTTCACGGTCACGCGCCTTGCCGATGAAGACTTCTTCGTCGTGGGTTCCGGCATGGCAGAACGCTACCATCTGCGCTACTTTAATCATGTGCCCAGACCTGACAGCGTGAGTTTTGAAAGCTGTTCGGAGGCCATGTGCGGATTCAATGTGGCAGGACCCCGTTCACGCACGCTGTTGCAGGAACTGACAGATACCTCGCTGGCAAACAGCGAATTTCCCTTCATGCGCTCGCAGCAGATGACACTGGCAGGCATTTCGCTTCTTGCCTTGCGAGTCTCCTTTACCGGTGATCTCGGGTGGGAACTGCATTGCGCGGCAGAGGACCAATCGGCCCTCTACACCGCCTTGCTGGAAACGGGAGCTGCCCACGGCGCTGTGCCGGTCGGATCACGCGCGCTGACGTCCCTGCGGCTCGAGAAAGGTTATGGGTCCTGGTCTCGCGAATACAGTCCGGAATACTGGCCACACGAGGTCGGCATGAAAGCCCTGTGCAAGATGGACAAACCGTTTCTCAACCGGGATGCTGCCGAAGCTGTCATGGCTCAGCCCGCCCGTGAACATCTCGTGCTACTGGAGCTCGATGCCGAGCACACCGATGCCTCGAATGCCGATGCCTCCGGAGGCGAACCCATCTTTCAGGATGGCCGAGCCGTTGGCCGTGTCAGCACGGGCGCCTACGGCTATTCCGTCGGCAAATCCCTGGCCATGGGCTTCATCAGGGACGTGCAAGCCGGCGAGACAGTCGAGGTCATGGTGCTGGGACAGGCGCATTCTGCCCGGGTCCTCGCCGAACCGCCATTTGATGCTGCCGGTGTTCGACTGAGGTCCTGACCGCTGAAAAGGCCTGCCAGGCCAGAGGCGCCAGTCGAGGGAAAGCATCGAATCCGGGTCTGATACAGACCAATGGCATGGTTCTGGAATATCAATGCGCCATACCCGACTCTCAAAGCCCAGATAAAACGATGACGAGCACTGAAACCACGAAGGCGCCTGAACAGCATCTGTTTATTTTCGGTCCTCCTCGCTCGGGAACCTCCGCTCTGGCGCGCCTGATCAACTCTCACGAGCGCATCGGGATCGGGATGGAACGCTTCAAGCTGATCATGAACAAGCAGAACATCGAACAGTTCAAGCCGGAACTGTTCGAAGAGAAGAACCTCTTCGACTTCACTGATGGTCACACCAACAAGATCCCGGCTAACGATGCTGCCATGGAACGGTATTACCGTGACATGCAGGACAAGTATCCTGATCTGGTTTATGTCGGCGACAAGGTTCCCGGCTCATTCCGTGTTGCCGATACCATCCATCAGAAATTCCCGAAAACCAAGTGCGTGTTCATCATCCGGGACATCTTCGAAACGGCCTGCTCCTGGCAGGCACGAGCCGAACGAGAGGGCGACTCCTGGCCGGCAACCAGAACGGCCACCCACGCCGTCAAACCGTGGAATGCCTGTATCAGCTTCTTCCTCAGTCTGCGTACACAGTACCCGGACGACTTCTACATGGTGGACTACCATTCCTTTTTCGACGGTGACCCCGAAGAGTTTTCCGCGTTGAACCGATTATGCGAATTTCTCGATCTGCCCGCCGATGCCAGCATGCGCGAATTCTTCGCTCGTTCTCGACGAAAATACAACGATGTCGTCAAGAACAAGGAGCGCGCCCTGGACGAGGAGACCTTGCAGTACATCAATGAGCATGCCGATCGCCAGGGTTATGAAGAGGCGATCAGCTATCAGACACAAGCGGCACGAAACGCCGCTTGAACTACCTCAGGGCAGGCGCAGCCAGCAGGGCCTGCGCTGTCTGAGAAACTGACCGTTCGTCATCAAGTCCTGTCATCCGGAGAGCTGTGCCGGTCTTCTTGTTTGACGATGGCCGCCACGGTACTCTCCATATCCAGATGACCGACCACCTTGCCCTCGTCATCCGTGATATTGACTGCAACAACCTCATCCTCTGACATCTTGCGAGCAGCCGTTTCCAGATGATCGGTGGCATTGATCTCGGACACCGCGTCTGCATGCGGGCCATCGCTCATGACGCTCTCGGTCAGGATGACTCGCCCGCGATTCACATCCTTGACGAAGTTCTGAATGTACTCATCGGCCGGTTCTAGCACGATGTCCTGACCGGTACCTTCCTGAATGACTTCGCCATCGCGCAATATTGCAATGCGATCCCCAAGCCTCAAGGCCTCGTCAACATCGTGCGTGATGAAAACAATGGTCTTTTTCAGTTCGCTCTGCAGGTCCAGCAGTACCGATTGCATGTCCATCCTGATCAGCGGATCGAGTGCCGAGAAAGCCTCGTCCATCAGCAACAGGGGTGCATCGTTGGCCAGTGCCCGCGCCAGGCCAACACGCTGTTGCATCCCACCCGACAGCTGGTTGGGGAAGTTGTCTTCGAACCCCGATAACCCTACCCGGTCGATCCAGCGACGCGCCTCGCTTTCCTGACGATCCCGCGGCACCCCCTGCACTTCCAGTCCATACACCACATTGTTGATGACCGTACGGTGGGGCAACAAGCCGAATTTCTGAAAGACCATGGCTGTCTGATGACGACGGAATTCGCGCAAGGCACGCGAGTTCATCTGGCACACATCCTCTCCACCGACAATGACCTCACCGGCCGTCGGATCGATCAGACGGTTGATATGACGAATGAGCGTCGACTTGCCTGAACCGGACAGTCCCATGACCACCTGGATGGAACCGGCCGCCATCGACAGGTTGATATCCTTCAGACCCAATACATGACCGTGTTTTTCCTGAAGTTCCTGCTTGCTCATGCCGTCCTTGACGGCCTGCAGGAAATGCTTGGGACGCTTGCCGAATATCTTGTAGAGACCACGGATCTCGACGCTGGAGTTCTGCTTGTCCATACCTACCTTGGCCTCACTTTCCATGGACGACTTCCGAATGTGACTGCAGACGCTTGCCATAGGCCTGGCTGACGCGGTCGAAGATAATCGCCACACCCACAATGGCCAGACCATTGAACATGCCCAGGGTGAAATACTGATTGGCAATGGCTTGCAGCACGGGTTGACCCAGACCTTTGACCCCGATCATCGAGGCGATGACCACCAGGGCCAGTGCCATCATGATCGTCTGATTGATGCCTGCCATGATCGTTGGCATTGCCAACGGTATCTGCACGTTCTTCAAGCGTTGCCACGCGGATGAGCCAAAGGCGTCGGCGGCCTCCAGCACTTCCTTGTCCACCATGCGTATACCCAGATTGGTAAGACGGATGATGGGCGGGATGGCATAGATCACAACGGCGAGCAGACCTGGCACTTTGCCGATACCCAGCAACATGACCACGGGTATCAGATAGACGAAACCGGGCATGGTCTGCATCACATCGAGTATCGGCGTCACCAGGGACTGCAGCTTGTCGGACTTCGACATCGCGATACCGATGGGGATGCCGAGCACTATCGAGACAAAGGTGGACACGAGCATGATCGAGATGGTCCGCATCGTGTTGTCCCACATGTCGAAGTAGCCGATCAGCACCATGGTGAGAAATGTCATCAGGGTGATCTTCCAGCTACGACTGGCAAACCAGGCGATGGCCACGATGCCGAACAGGATGATGGGCCACGGGGTATTGAGCAGAAATTTCTCGGACCAGATCAGCATCTGCTTGATGGGCTCAAAAAAAGCCTCGACGGCATCACCATGCTCTCGCGTCCACGCACGGAAACCGCTATCGATACCTTTTTTCAACTCACGCAGAGCCGTCTTGTCCATCGCCGGAAATTCGTTAAGCCATTCCACAGATAGTTTCTCCTTGTTAGAAATGCGAAAGGCGACCGTAGTCGCCTTCCATCAATTGATCTTCAGATACTCAAAGCGCAGCCTTGACCTTGCTCATTGCCTCTTCGGAAACCCAGGGTGCCCACACATCCTCGTAGTTCTCGAGGAAGTAGTAGGCTGCCTCTTCACCCGTGGCCTGATTGTCTGCCATCCAGGCCAGCAGCTTGTTCACCGTGGCATTACCCCAGCTGCGAGTGCCGATGTAATCCATTGCCACGCCGGCCTTTTCGGCGAATTCCTGGGTCACGACACTGAAAACTTCACTCTTGGCCCATCCGTTGACCTTGGGTTCCGCGCAATCCAGAACCGCTGTGCAACTGTCCCACTCGGCCTTGTCGTGCTCACCCATGTCCAGTTTCACCATTTCGTAGCGACCCAGGATGGCAGTGGGAGACCAGTAGTATCCCAACCAGCCTTCCTCACGCTCGTAAGCCTTTGCGATGGAACCGTCCAGACCTGCAGAGGAGCCAGTATCGACCAGTTCGAACCCTTTCTCTTCGCCCCCGTAGGCGTTGAACAGATTGCCTGTGGTGATCTGACAGTTCCAGCCGGCAGGACAATTGTGTACGGCACCGATGGAATCATCTTCAGGCGACGGGAACAGATCGGGGCGTTCCAGCGCATCGGCAGGGGTCTTGATCTCGGGATGTGCGTCGGCCACGTACTTCGGAATCCACCAGCCTTCCTCGCCACCATCGGACAGAACCTCTGCAGCGATGATCAGTGCGCCTTCAGCCACCGCAGCATCGAGCGGTTCGCGAACAGCGTTCACCCACAGCTCTGGTGCCAGATCCGGCTCGCCCTTTTCATTCATGGACGTGAAGGTCGGCATGGTGTCGCCGGAGATCAGTTCGGCATCGCAACCGTATCCTTCACTCAGGATGACCTTGTCGATCTCTGCAACCAGCTCGGCTGACGCCCAGTTCATGCTGGCTATGGTCACTTCACCGCACTCTTCAGCCGCGTTGGCGCTCTGCCCACCCAGCAGGCCAGCTGCAACGATGGCGCTGGCAAGATATCTTTTCTTCAACATGTCGATCCTCATGGTTTTCATATCGGTTCAAGTATGACGCACTGCCGGACACTTGCGCACGACTTGAGCAAATTTGTCATCAGTCCAATGAAATCATCGGCGGACACACGCTTCATATGTCGCCTTCAGAACACAAGCATACCAGAATGCGTCATATTTCCTCGCCCAGAACCCACAACGACGAACGCCGAAGAGCCGCAGACAGGGTGTCTGAGGCGTCTCCGGCGCTTTGCTGTCAACCACTGACGCCCTGTCAGGGGTCAGCGTTAAACAATGTTTCCTTTCGATCCCTGCTTGAGTTCAGGGACGCGATTGGACGTTGTGATGACTGATCAGTATCGATAGTGCTCGGGCTTGTACGGACCGGCAGTTTCCAGACCCAGGTACTCACTCTGTTCGTTGGAGAGAGTGGTCAGTTTTGCGCCGATCTTCTGCAGGTGCAGTCGCGCCACCTTTTCATCCAGCGCCTTGGGCAGCACGTGTACGTCCACTGAATAGTTCTCACTGCGTTCCCACAGTTCGATCTGTGCCAGTACCTGATTGGTGAAGGAGGCAGACATGACAAAGCTGGGGTGACCGGTTCCACAGCCGAGGTTCACAAGCCGTCCCTCTGCCAGCAGCGTGATGCGCTTGCCGTCAGGGAAGATGACCTGATCTACCTGTGGCTTGATGTTTTCCCAGGTGTACTGACGCAGCCCGGCCACATCGATTTCGTTATCGAAGTGCCCGATGTTGCAGACGATGGCCTCGTTCTTCATCTTCTTCATGTGATCGTGAGTAACGACGTTGACGTTACCGGTACAGGTAACAACGATGTCAGCCTGATCAGCCACGTCGTCCATGACCACGACACGGTAACCTTCCATTGCAGCCTGCAGAGCGCAGATCGGATCGACCTCGGTCACCCAGACCGTGGCGCCCATGCCGCGGAATGCCTGGGCACAGCCCTTGCCCACATCCCCGTAACCGAGAACAACGGCGATCTTGCCCGCTACCATGACATCGGTGGCGCGCTTGATGCCATCCAGCAGTGATTCACGGCAGCCATAGAGGTTGTCGAACTTTGATTTGGTAACCGAATCATTGACGTTGATGGCAGGCACTTTCAATGTGCCTTTCTTCGCCATTTCGACCAGGCGATGCACACCGGTGGTGGTCTCTTCTGACAGGCCCTTGATATCGTTAAGCAGTTCCGGGTAGTCGTTGTGCATCATGACCGTCAGATCACCGCCATCATCAAGAATGAGGTTAGGCACCCAGCCATCAGGCCCCTTGATGGTCTGGTGAATGCACCAGTCGAACTCCTCTTCGGTCTCACCCTTCCAGGCAAAAACGGGCACACCGGAAGCAGCAATGGCTGCCGCCGCGTGGTCCTGAGTGGAGAAGATGTTGCACGATGACCAGCGCACTTCGGCACCCAGAGCCGTCAGTGTCTCGATCAGCACTGCCGTCTGGATGGTCATGTGCAGACAACCGGCAATGCGAGCACCGGCCAGAGGTGCCTTTCCCGCGTATTCTTCTCGCAGTGCCATCAGGCCCGGCATTTCGTGCTCTGCCATGGCGATTTCCTTGCGACCGAAGTCGGCCAGGCCTATGTCGGCGACCTTGTAGTCACCGCTTGCGTCTTGTACTGATGCGTTCATTGTCAGATGGTCTCTAGAATAGGTTGTAATCGAGCTGGTCGGTGGCTCAGCTCAAGCCGGCAGCCTGACGCAGGGCGTCGGCACGGTCGGTGATTTCCCAGGTGAAATCAGGCAATTCGCGACCGAAGTGACCGTAGGCGGCTGTTTGTTGATAGATGGGACGAATCAGATCCAGCATGTTGACGATGCCATAGGGGCGCAGATCGAAAACATCCTTGATCACCGCTTCGATGCGGCGGTCATCGATCTTGCCGGTACCGAACGTATCGATGCTGATGGACGTGGGTTCGGCGACACCGATGGCATAGGACACCTGGATCTCGCATTTGTCGGCCAACCCTGCAGCGACCACGTTCTTGGCCACATAACGCCCGGCATAGGCCGCAGAGCGATCGACCTTCGACGGATCCTTGCCCGAGAAGGCGCCACCGCCGTGACGAGCCATGCCACCGTAGGTGTCCACGATGATCTTGCGACCCGTGAGCCCGCAATCTCCCACGGGGCCACCGATGACGAACACGCCTGTCGGATTGATATGGATCTTGTCCTTCGGGCAGTTGGCCAGCCAATCGGCAGGCAAGACCGGCTTCAGGATGTGCTCCATGACGGCTTCGTGCAGGTCGGACTGTGAAATTTCCGGGTCATGCTGGGTGGACAGCACCAGCGCATCGATTCCCGCAGGCTTGCCATCCACATAGCGCAGGGTTACCTGGCTCTTCGCATCGGGACGCAACCAGCTCAGCGTGCCATCGCGCCGGACCTTGGACTGTTGCTGAACCAGACGATGGGCATACGTGACCGGTGCCGGCATCAGCACGTCTGTTTCATTGTTGGCATAACCGAACATCAGCCCCTGATCGCCGGCGCCCTGTTCTTCTGGTGTGGACCGATCAACGCCATCAGCGATGTCCGGAGACTGCTTGCCGATGCCGTTCAGTACCGCGCAGGTCTCGCCATCGAAACCGACCGCCGAACGGTCATAACCGATATCGGTCACCGTCTTGCGCACCAGGGCTTCCAGGTCGACATAGGCACTGGTCGTGATTTCACCGGCAATGATGACCAGGCCGGTCTTCACCAGTGTTTCGCAGGCGACGCGAGCACCCTTGTCCTGTTTCAGGATCGCATCCAGCACCGCATCGGAAATCTGATCGGCCATCTTGTCCGGGTGACCCTCGGACACCGATTCAGAAGTGAAGATATAGTCTTGCGCCATTACACCGGTCTCGATTGAATTTCAGACGGCATTGTACCCATAAACACATAAGGATGTATTTATATGTTTGTCCACGTAGCGACAAACACTGTTCTCGAATTCAATCAGGTACGGAAACGGCCTTGCTGACGACCAGATCATCATGAGCAGATTGGGACAGTGCGACCATGGTGCTGCCGCCAAGCAATACCGCCGCCCCGACGATCTGCAGATTCGTCAGCGCCTGACCCAGCACCAGCCAGTTGATGATGACCGCCGCTACCGGGAAGAACATCTCGGCCACCGCGCAGGTACGCGCCGGCAGCCTCTTCATGCCCAGATAGTAGAAACCCATGCCGCCAAGCCCTGAAACCAGGACCATGGCCGCCACCAGGATCACGGCATTGAACGTCGGCCCGTCGCTCAGAAACTGCAGGGGCATTTGCATGTCCACCACCTCAGCCGGAGACGCCAGCAACCAGGCCAGCGGTGTGAGCACCAGGAAACCCACCAGGAAACGACCGGACATCAGATCGGTGGTACTGAAGCCACGGTTGCTCAGCTGCTTGCCGAACACGGTTGCAGCTCCCCACCCCATCACCGCGATCAAGGTACACCCGTATCCCAGCAACAGATCCCGGGTCTCGCGACCTGCCCAGTTCTCTGGCTGCAGTGCCGGCATCAGATCGCCAGCCGCGATCATCACGCTCCCCAACAGGCAGACCCCCAACCAGAAGACGAAATGTCCATCGACGCGTTCCTTGAGCAGAACGGCAGCCAGCGTCACCGCAACCAGGGGCTGCAGCTTCTGAATGAGAATCACGACCGAGGGATTGATGAGAGTGAATGCATTGGTAAAGGCAACGGTGCTCACGGCCGAACCCAGCCCCCCGACAATCAGGAAGGCCAGCAGCGCCCGCCGGTCGAACAGCAGCTTGCGCCACATTGGTCGAAGCCAGTACAGCATGAGCAGCACCAGCATCAGATGTTCGAACCAGACAATGGACCAGGGACTGAGTCCGCTGAACATCAGCGGGTAACGAACCAGCGTATCCAGCGCCCAGAGAATACAGGCACTGAAGATCAGGAAAATTCCTGTCATTAGTCGAATCCGGTCAACAGGTGCTTGGGTCGGTGCACCCGAAAAAAGTGATGTGGGTGCCCTTGACAACACACCCAGCTGGCATCGGCCGAAGCGCTTGCCCCGGCGCAATACCCCCTGCATGGTCGCCCTCGGGCGAGAAAGCCGCTAGTGTACTGGATACGATTCCATCCGCAGGCCTTGTTCATACAGCCCATGATGACTCTATCAGACCACCCCATCACTCGTCGCTGGCCGGCGAAAGACCCCAACGTTCTGCAGTTGTACTCGTACCCGACACCCAACGGTGTGAAGGTATCCATCGCGCTGGAGGAAATGGGCCTGCGTTACGAAGCTCATCGGGTCAGCATCAGGGGCGAGCAACACACACCGGAGTTCCTGTCGCTGAACCCGAACAACAAGATTCCTGCCATCATTGATCCGAATGGCCCGGGTGGTCAGTTGGTCACACTGTGGGAATCGGGGGCCATTCTGCTCTACCTTGCCGACAAGACCGGCACACTCATTCCCGCCGATGCCAATGGCCGTGCTCAAACCCTGCAATGGTTGATGTTCCAGATGAGCGGCCTGGGGCCCATGTTCGGCCAATACGGGTACTTCAAGAAGTTCGCCGGCAAGGAAATCGACGATCCCAGGCCGAGACAGCATTTCATCGACGAATCGCGACGCCTGCTGGCCGTGCTCGAACGCCAACTGGACGGTCAGCCCTTCTTGGTGGGTGAGCAATACACGATCGCCGATATTGCCGTATTCCCCTGGTTGCGCGCCGTGCGGGAATCATACGGTGCAGAGGAGGATTTTCGCATGGCGGAATTCGAGCACACCATGGTCTATCTCGAGCGCTGCCTGCAAAGACCTGCCGTCAGGATCGGCATCACTGTACCAGCGCCTGATTGACTCCGCATGATTGCGGCTCACGCCATCATCCGCATGATCGCTGCTCACACCATCAAGGGTCGGATTGCCATCCTTGCCGGTCTCTACCGCGTGATCTCGGCAAGCCTCAGCCTGCCCGGCACGATGGTCCGACCGGATCGGCACCGTGACAGTCGATACGCCCTGGTGGGGATGATTCTGGCCGTCATGGCGCTTTCCGGATGTCAGAGAGAGCCGGACGCTGTTCAAGTCAGTGAAAGACCCGATGCTGCGGGGGAATCGACACCTCAACGCGTACAGGCCGGCACCAGCCGGTTCGGATTGCGCGCTCGGGTAAGCTATGCAGACATCGAAGCCATCGCTGCAGAGAAACTGCCCGGCGACTATCCGGTAGCCGGGGAAAAACGTGTGTGCAAGCGTCTGCTCGGGATCCGTGTCTGTGGAACGGCACTGTGGGATCTGCTTATCGAGCAAACAGCCCCCCTGGCAGTATCAGGCAGTGATGGACAGATCATCGCCTCCGCGCCACTGCGCTTCAGTGGTGTGGTCGGCATACGCGGTACAGCTGCCCGCACATTGGGCCTGTCGCAGATACAGGTCAGTGGCGCTCTGCTCAGCACGGTGACCTCGTCTGTCCAGATGCGGGCAGATTGGTGTCCGCAGCTACAGGTGGAAGCTGACTATCGCTGGAGCGAAAAACCCAGAGCTCTGTGGCGTGGCAAGCTCGATTTCGACATTCAGGATATCGTCAATGATGCACTTGACAGACAGCTGGCCGAGCTGCAACCACGCCTCAATGACAGCATCGACTGCGCGCGTTTTCGCCAGCAGCTGACCGAACGTTGGCACAGTTACAGTTTCGCTCTGGATATACCGACCAACCCCGGGCAGAACGATACGCCATCTGATGCCGGGTCTCAGCAGCTTCATCTGAATATCGTTCCAACAGGCTTCGCATTCTCCGGCATTCACACCGAAACCGACAGCCTCGGGTTCGGTTTCGAGCTTGCAGGCACCACGGTTGTCGACAGCCATGCACTGCAACCTGAAACGCTGCAATTGCCACCGCTGCGCAAGGTTGATTTCAAGGCCAGCAGGACCGATTTCGATCTGTTGCTTCGAGCCGACTACGACCAGCTGGAATCCGTCATCTCCCCGATGGTACTGGGCAGGGCCTATTCGGCGGATTCTGCCGCCGGCAGGGTCAGTGTGGTGCTCACGCGTATCGACCTGTCCGGCAACAACAAAGGCGTCACGGTAGAACTGGATTTCACCGCACAGCTGCCCGGTACGCGAAGGGACACAAGGGGCACGCTGTTTCTGACGGCAAGCCCGGTGGTGGAGCCTGACAGCCAGCAACTGCAGTTGAAGGATATTCAACTGTCCCGACTGATTGACTCCGCCTTGTGGAACTTGATCAGCACCGTGTTCGAAGGTCAGATCATTGCCGCAATCCAGCGCGCGTCCACGCTGGATCTGACTGATCACACGCGCAATCTGGAACAACGCCTGCAGTTGCAGCTTCAGGACCCTGCCCGTACCGGCGGTCTGCGCATTCGGGCCAACAACCCCCAGATACGGTTGCTGGGTATCCATGCGGAAACGGACGCGCTCGTGGCACGCACTCGTGTCAGTGCCGAGCTCGATATCGATATACCATTGACAGTACTCAAGAAACCGTTGAAGTGATTCAACACAACCGGGCAACACAGGAATCAAGCAGTGGCAAAGATGTCATTACAGGAACAACTTCGTCAGGCAGGCCTGGCCAGCCAGAAGCAGATGGTCAAGGCGCGAAAGGCAAAGAACACGAAGGAGAAGATGCAGCGCAAGGGTGCCGAGGTGGTTGATGAGACAGCCGAGCTCGTCAAACAGCGACAAGCCGAGCAACTCGCCAGAGACCGCGCTCTGAACGAGGAGAGAGACCGGGCCGCCGAACAGAGAGCCATTCAGGCACAGATTCGTCAGATCGTGGAACTCAATGTGATCAGCGACCGGGGCGACACCGAATATCGCTTCGACCACGCCGGGGTCATCAAGACACTGATGTTGAGCGATGAGCACCGCCAGGCCCTCATACGCGGCGCCCTTGCCATTGTCGGACAGGGCGAAGAACTGAGTATCGTGCCGCGCCAGGCCGCCGAAAAGATCGGCGAACGTGATCAGAGCTGGCTGATATTGCTGAACACAAGAGACGACAAGGAAGAAGACGTCGAGGACGAGTACGCCGGGTATGAAATACCCGACGACCTCATGTGGTAATGACGCCTATTTCTCGTACGCTGGCAGCTCGATGACAAAGGCATTGACAGATCCTGAGTCGTACCAGTCTGAACCGAATATGATGCGCGTGCCACTGGGACTGATGGTGGCATGCGGCTCACCGAAATAGGCCTTGTACCCGCCCCGCTTTGCATCCTTGCCAAAGGAACGGTGGTGGGCCAGTCGGCACACGACTTCGTTATCCGGGTCGGTGTTGGCCAGATAGATCTCTGACAGCAGAGCCGGCGCCTTGCGCTTGTTGCTGAAAAACTCGAATGACCCATAGCCGACGCTGGACATAGCGATCCAACCCGGATTCTTGTACGCCTGAGCAGAGACATGTGTGCCAGAGGTCGTGTAGGGGTAGCCCTTGGCCTCATTGATGACGGGGCGACACTCACCCGTTTCCATGTTATGGACGACCAGATGGCCCACTCCCTGCCAGAGATCATCGTCACAGCCGTTGGGTGACGGATCGAACACCGCCTGAAAAACGGCATCCTGCCCGTCATGCGTCTGACCGATATTGGCATGCTCGTGATACCGTTTCATGTCCTGCTTGAGGGTCACGGTCTTCAGATCCGGGTCCAGAACCTTCCCCTGCAGCCAGAATCGATCGCCCGACGGACCGGGAATGGGCGCACTCCATGGCTCCCAGCCCTGCTCCTTGCTCAGCGGGGCCTGGATGACTTCATCCGTACTGGGTCGGTAGGAAAACATGAAGAATTCCTCTTCGCTCTTGCGGCAGCGAAATCCGAACAGATCATCGTCCAGCGCCTGCATCTGCACATCGTTACCGCCAGTCGGCAGGCCCCGTTTACCGCAGATGTCGTAGAAGTCCCGAACCTTGTAGGACTTGTCATCCTTGATGCTGTAGCGCTTCAGAAAACCGTAGTCCCGTGAATACTTGCTGACGTAGTAGAAGGTATCCGGGTCGGTGTGACTCCAATAGACCTCTTCCAGGTCGGAGGGAATGATTTCCAGCTCACGAAAGGGCTCATAGGTCTTGCCATCCACCAGTACATGAGCCGGATTTTCACCACCGCGATACAACAGCAGCATGGACTCATCGGCATTCCAGGCCTGCATGGAACTGTAGGCAGGCTTGAAGATTTCCCCTTCGCGCGCATCGGTGATACGAATGACCTTGCTGCCGAAGGCCGGATCCTTGTAGTACTTCATGAACGGCGGCTTGGCAACGGCCGGGATCGCCACGCGCTCAGTGCCGGTGAACAAGCCCTCGCAAAGATTCTCGGAAGCTGCGGCGTGTGTGGCTCCGGCCATGATAGACGTTGTCAGCAGCAGAGCGATAGAGAAATTTTGCATCGTATTACCTGGATATGCGCGGCGCGTACGAAAGGCGCCGCCTGGGTCAGAACTCTGCGACTGGGAGAAGTTCAGAACGGAATATCGTCATCGAACTCCGCACCCGCTGCCGTCTGCATGGGTTGCGTCGTTGGCTGCTGCGGCGTTTGAGAGGGTTGCTGCTGCGGCCGGGACTGATTGTAATCGCTACCGCCACCATCGCTGCGTCCACCCAGCAATTGCATGTCCCGCGCGATGATCTGCGTTGAGTATCGATCTTCACCGGTGTTCTTGTCCTGGTACTTGTCAGTACGTATCGACCCCTCGATATAGACCTGTGAGCCCTTTTTCAGGTATTCGCCCGCGATCTCGCCCATTCGGTTGAAGAGTGTGACGCGATGCCACTCCGTACGCTCCTGTTTCTGCCCTGACGCCTTGTCAGTCCATTGCTCTGATGTCGCGATACTGATGTTGGTGACCGCGCCACCGCTGGGCATGTAACGTACCTCGGGATCAGCACCCAGGTTACCAACCAGTATGACTTTGTTTACACCACGTGCCATGTTTTTCTCCTATGTATGAATAGCCGCCCTGTCCGTTTGGCGGTGGGCAAATTGTACCGCAGCGTCGGCGGCGAAATTGTATATTTTCCCGTATTGACTGGCTTTGCTTACAGCTGAATTCAGGACCGGCTTCAGCCCGCTGCACCGATCGTGTGACCGTGGACTCACATTCCCGCCGGCAGTGGCGCTTTCGAGCCGACCTGACGACTGACGTCGATCTGGGTCATTTGCTACTCGCCACAGGCCCGATCCCGGTCACCGCCAGCATCAGTGACGCCTGACCGTCGGTAAAGCGCCGCCGCCCCGTTTGATGTCACACCTGACGCACTATCCGCGCAGGTAGGTGGGTGAATCTGTACGTGTTGAGTAACTGATCGGGCATCGGTGGCAGGTCACTGCCCGGTCGATTTCTTCGGAACCCGGGCCGACGCGGCTTCCTCGACTACCTGCATGTCACCTGGTACGTGGCCGATATCGCGCGACCTACTCCGGGCACGCTCAAGGCTCTCCGGAAAACTACCATCGAGAGCATGCGGGCCGTTTCATTCACTTTCAAGCCAGGACCCCCTGCCCTCAGCGCCATGACAGCGGTCCTTGCAGCATCGGCATGAAGCCGTCCGCTTTGCCTGTCAGGAGACTCGTCGCCGCTGTAATGACACCACCAGTCCGAGCAGCATCAAGGCCGGAACGAAAATCCAGTACTTGGCGGGTTGGCCGTTGGGTATCAACACATCGGTGACTATCTGGTCCCAATCAAAACCGGCTTCCTGAGCCGGACTGTCATACGTGACATTGTCGATTCTCACTACCTCGCCTTCTATCACATATTGCAACCCCGACCCAACCAGGCGATCCATTCCCGAATCACCCGCCGCCAGCGGCAGTACACCCACAAAACTGACCGGGTCTCCCAATTGGTCCAGTCCGTCCACTGCCAGGCGTATTTCCTCACCAGGTGCCAGCTGCATGACCGCACCCTCGATGGCGGCAGGTTCCACACGCTGAAACGGTGGTACGATCATGTCCATCCAGAATCCGGGGCGAAACAGGCTGAAGGCAATCAGCAGCAGCAGCAGGCTCTCATGGATACGGCTTCGGGTCAGAAACCAGCCCTGGGTCGCCGCGGCAAACAACAACATGGCAGCAGTTGCGACGACAAACACGAACAACCCTTGCAACCAGCTGACGTCGATCAGCAGCAATTCCGTATTGAATATGAACAGAAAGGGTAGCGCAGCTGTTCGCAGACTGTAGAAGAAGGCCACCACACCCGTCTTGACGGGGTCTCCACCGGAGACAGCCGCCGCGGCAAACGAGGCCAGACCAACCGGCGGTGTCACGTCCGCCATGATGCCGAAATAGAAGACGAAGAGATGCACCGCGATCAACGGGACAATGAGTCCGTTCTGTTGCCCCAATGTCACGATGACAGGTGCCAGCAGCGCTGACACCACAATATAGTTGGCTGTTGTCGGCAGCCCCATACCCAGAATGAGAGACAACCCGGCGGTCAGGAAGAGAATCGCCATCAGATGACCACCGGACAGCACCTCGACCACATCGGCCAGAGCCGAGCCTACCCCCGTCTGACTGACAGCTCCGACGATGATACCGGCGGTGGCTGTGGCGATGCCTATGCCGATCATGTTTCTCGCACCGGACACCAGACCGTCAAGGAGATCCGAAAACCCTTCGGACACCCTGGCCAGCAGCGCACCCTCACCCCGCAACATGGCCATCAGCGGTCTCTGAGTCAGCAGTATGAAGATCATGAAAGCGGACGCCCAGAACGCGGACAGGCCAGGACTCAGACGATCGACCATGAGCGACCAGACCAGCACCACGACCGGAAGAATGTAATGCAAGCCTGCTCTTGCGGTCGGCCCGGGAACCGGCAGTGATGTCGTGGGCTCATTGGGGTCATCCAGTCTGAGCGCCTCTTCTCTTGACGCCACCACCAGCAAGCCAAGATAGACCAGCACCAGCAGTGCAAACACGACAAAGCCGGCCTTGTCACCAAAGGCTGGCCGGATCCAGCCCATGCCGAAGTACACCAGAAAACTGAGCACGCAGATGGCAACAATCGCGAATGCCATACCTGCCAGGCGCTGCATCCAGGGGCCGGGTTCATACGATCGAGGCAATGCCTGCAGGTTTGCCTTCATGGCTTCCAGGTGCACGATATACACTAGGGCGATGTAGCTGATGAGCGCCGGAAGAAAGGCGTGTCTGACGACCTCGAAATAGGACAAACCGACATACTCCACCATCAGGAATGCCGCCGCTCCCATGACTGGCGGCATGATCTGGCCATTGACCGAGCTTGCCACTTCAATGGCACCCGCCTTCTCCGCCGAGAAGCCCACCTTTCGCATCAATGGAATGGTGAATGTGCCGGTTGTGACGACATTGGCAATGGAGGAGCCGGATATGAGCCCGGTCATGGCCGAGGATACGACCGCGGCTTTCGCAGGACCACCACGCAGATGCCCCATCAGACTGAAGGCCACCTGGATGAAATAATTACCGGCGCCCGCCTTGTCCAGCAAGGAGCCGAACAGCACGAACAGAAAGACGAAGGACGTGGACACCCCCAGTGCAATACCGAACACACCCTCCGTGGTAATCCACTGATGATTGACCACCTCGGACAGGGCATTCCCCTTGTGGGACACGATGGCCGGCATCAGCGGCCCCAGAAAGGTGTAGACAAGAAAGAGCGTTGCAACAACCATCAGGGCCGGCCCCAGAGACCGTCGAGCCGCCTCCAGCAACAGCATGATCCCCAGCACGGCAATCACGAAATCCTGTGTTATCGGTGCTCCGACACGCTGAGAAATACTTTCATAGAACAGATAGGTATAAAAGGCGGAACCGGCCGCAAGCAAGGCCATGGCCCATTCCCAGGACGGTACTCGGTGTTTGGGCGAACCCGCCACAATGCCAGCCATGACGCACAAACCGATCACGGGAATCCACCAGGTATTGACGCCCTCCTTGGCGCCAATCATGAACAGCACCACCAGTAATGCCGGCACACCGAGACCGATGGTCAGATCGAGCCGTGAACGCGCTGCCGGATAGGCCGCGAAACCCAGAAAGAGAGCAAAGGCCAGATGAAAGGATCGGGCCTGCGTATCATTGAGTATTCCGGCACCCAGCATATAAGGCAGGGGGGACGCTATCCACAGCTGAAAAAGCGACCAGATCAGCGCCACCCCGAAAATCAGCTTGGCGGCAAGACCCGCCGGCGTTCTTGCCCCCGTGTCGGACGAGGCTACCAGTTCATCCAGATCAACCTGACTCAGGTTCCCATGTCCCGCTGCCTCATTCTCGACACCAGCTGCCTCGAATTGCTTTTTCTGATCCATTCTCTTGATTCGCCGGTTGAGTGGATGGTTGAATACGGCAACGCCAGGCAATCGCGTCGAAACTGGCCCCGCTACCGAAACCGAGAACGGGATTCAGCCATGGCTATTCCGGGTCATGCCAATGGGCTGGCTCCTCGATGAGCAAGCGGATCTACAGTTGCGAGCTGCCGGTATTCTCACTGATCAGTGATTTGTACAAGCTCTGTATACGGGCAATCATCGGACGCTCGTTGCCATTGCCAATGGGTTTACCGTCGATGGAGGCAACCGGTGTTTGTGCACCAAAGGTCCCGGTCAGAAACGCCTCGTCTGCGCCATAGGCTTCATACAGGGAAAAGTGCTTTTCGAAAACAGGAATATCGTTCTGTCGACACAGGTCGATCACTTTCTGTCGAGTCACCCCGTTCATGCAATAGTCCGGCTTCGAGGTCCAGACTTCCCCGCGCCTGACGATGAAGAAGTTGCAGGCATTGGTCGTGTTGACAAAGCCATGAGGATCCAGCATCAACCCCTCATCAGCGCCCGCCTGCTCCGCCTGCAAGCAGGCGATGACACAATTCAACTTCGAGTGACTGTTGAATTTGGCATCCTGACTCATGGGCAGACCACGCACCTGGGGCACCGTGGCCAGGGTGATTCCCGCACTCTGCAGACTGGCTGCCGGCTTCGAGTGCTCCATGATGATGACCAGGGTGGGCCCGTTGCGACTGAGCTTGGGGTGCTGAAACGGTTTGTCCTTGATACCGCGTGTCAGCATCAGGCGACAGTGCACATCATGCGTCATGTTGTTGGCCGCAGCCGTGCGAGTCAAGGCATCCAGAATGCCGGCCTTGTCCATGCCGACATCGATCGAGACTGCCTTGCAGGAATTGAAGAAACGGTCCATGTGCTCATCGAAGAATGCCCATTTCCCATTGTACAGCCGCATACCTTCCCACATGCCATCACCCAGCATGAAGCCCGAATCGTAAACGGACACCTTGGCTTCGTCCCGATGGACGATCTCACCATTGACATAGATCTTTATGTCCCTGTTGCGTTCGTCTTCGCTGGCGTCGTGTGTACTGTGGCTGATTGTATTGCTTAGCATCTGTAAGTCTGTGTCCGATCTTTCGGCTGATTCACTGAACTGCTGCCGACAGCCTGGAAGCGTCGGCAGCAGGGCCTTCCCACTGGTACTCAGGCTTGCATTACATCCAGCCCTTTTCCTTGTAATAGCGAACTGCACCCTCGTGCAAGGGAGCAATCGTACCATTGGAAATCATGTCCTTTTCATTCAGATTGGCAAACGCCGGATGCAGGGACTTGAATCGATCGAAGTTGTCAAAGATGGCCTTGACGACCTGATAAACGGCGCCCTCACTGGTATCCGTGGAGCTAACCAGTGTGGCCAGGGGGCCGTAGGAATGAATGGTTTCTGCCTGCCCGCGGTACATGCCTGCAGGGATCTCGGCCTTGGAGTAGTAGATCGTATCCTCGATCAGCTGATCGATACCCTCACCTTCTACCTGCAGGAAGACCGTATCGCAGGCAACAGTTGCTTCCTTGATGTTGCCAACCGGGTGACCGGCTGAAAACATCATCGCATCGATCTTGTTGTCACACAGGGCTGCGGATTGTTCTGCCGACTTCAGCTCGGAGGCCAGCGCCAGCTCATCCACGCCAATCCCGATGGTGTCCAGCAAGACCTCCGCGGTGGCCCTGGAGCCAGAGCCGGGATTGCCGATATTCACCTTGCTGCCACGCAAGTCTGCCAATTCCGTGATACCCGAATCCGCTCTTGCCACGATGGTGACGATGTCTGCATGCGCCGAAAGAATGGAGCGCAGATTTTCGTTGGCCCCTGCCTCTTCGAAGGTACTACTGCCATTGAAGGCGTGATACTGCCAGTCGGATTGAACCACACCAAAGTTGAAATCCCCGGCACGAATGCCGTTCAGATTGGCAATGGAGCCTCCCGTGGCCGGTGCCGTGCATCGCAGATTGTGTTCCGCAGTGCCTCGATTCACCAGCTGACAGACCGATTGACCAACGACGTAGTAGACCCCGGTCTGACCTGCCGTGCCGATGGTGATGAATTCCTGAGCCTGCCCGCTGGCAGGGAGCAGCGCCGCCAGGGTGAGACCTGCGAGAGCGGAGAAATGACGTTTGAATGACATGAGGATACCTCTGGTCGAATGGATGGCCAATGGTCCACGCACAACGGGTAGCCACTCTCGGTCGTTCGGCGACAGGTTATGCGTGAGCTGCAATACCATACTGAGGCACCGTTGTAGGATTGTCAACAATCCTACAACGGTAGTTGTCCGATGAGGGCAGCTTGCTCCATACTGCACCCCGAAAGTGCATGACATCCAGCCAGCACTCAAGGAGTCACGTGGACAACAGGGTTCTACAGCCAGTTGACGATACGACCGTTCGCCATCGTATTGCGCAGCAACTGACCAAGCATATCGTCGCCGGTAATTTTCAACCCGGACAACGTCTGACCGAACAGGAGCTGGCCAGCTCGCTGCAAGTCAGTCGAGGTCCTTTGAGGGAAGCCATTCGAGAGCTGGCGGAAACCGGCTTGCTTGTCAGCGTGCCATACAAGGGCTTGTATGTTCGCTCAGTGACCCGTCGTGATCTCGAGGAACTGTATTCGTTGAGGACAACGCTGGAACGATTTGCCTTCGAACGCTGCTGGGAAAAACGGAGCACTGACTCGTTGGCCGATCTCAGTCAGCGCAATGCAGAACTGGTGCGAGTGATCGATGCCGGCAATGATGGGCTGCAGGCCATCGCACTGGAACTGAAACTGCATGCCTGGTGTTACGAACTGAGTGACCACCGCCTGTTGCAACGCAGCTGGGAATCAATGCTTCCCAACCTCAATCTGTACTTTTCCCTGCATCAACGTGCTCACGGCCGCAGTGGTCCCTTGCGCGAGTCTCACGATCGTTATGTGGAACTTGCCCACGGCGACTCCCTGGATGACATGCTGGAACACCTGACCGAGCACATGCGCCAGGGACTGGCAACCACCCTGACGACCCTGGGCAGCAATCTGGCCTCATGATCTGACTGCATCAGCACACGCTTGTCTGAACGCTTCGCCAGCTCCCCTGCGACTTGTCTTGTTTCCCAGTGTGGCGCTACGTCCGTGCCGCGACGCTGGAACAATGGGTTCATATTTGCATTATTGGCGTATATCGTATAGCAGGAATGCCGGGGAGTTCAGACGCCATCACGGGCGCGTGGTATTGCCGATCTGATCTGATCTGATCTGACCTGACCTGACCTGACCTGACCTGACCTGACCGATTCTGAAGTATCTCACCAGGGTGAGAAAGCGAATTCTGATTTCGCCAATCGAGGGGTAATCCCGGATAACAACCGCGTAGACTGGACTTACTCGTGACAATCAGGAACCGGTGCTCCCCATGGAAAGTTTCGCAGCTGATCTCGCCCAGATGCAACGCACGGCCTTGCATGACGACCATGTTTCGGCTCTGCGCAAGGTCGGCGTCGTACGTACATACGCTGAAGGCGACATCGTGATTCGAGCCGGCGACCCGATGACCGAGTTCCTGTACATCGAGAGCGGTGAGATCGAAGTCGTGAATGCAACGACGGGCGAACGGATGATCGATGCCACGATGGGTCCGTCACAGTTCACAGGCGAGATCGGCATGCTTTCGGGTGCTGTCTCCATGTTCCAGATGCGGACCTGTACCGAGACTCAGGTCATCGTCGTGCACATTGCGGCACTGGTGGAATTGATGTCCCGGGTGCCGGAGATGAGCGATATCGTGCTGACGGTGTTCGCGGCACGACGACGGGGAAATGTCGAGCGGAGTCAGACCGTCCTCAAGCTGATTGGTGCTGACATGGATCCGGCTATCCAGAAGATCGCTCAGTTCGCCTCACGCAACCGAATCGCTGCACAACTGATCGACCTCCAGAGTCCGGAGGCTGCGGCGGAACGGGCAAACTGCGACCTGCAGGGATGTCAACCCGCTGTGATTTTTGCTGGCAAGGCTATCCAGGACCCCACACCGCAGAAACTTGCCCGCGCACTCGGCCTTGAGCTGAACCTGGACGACGACGAGGTGCTGGACGTGCTGATCGTCGGTGGAGGCCCTGCCGGTGTTGCTGCGGGCGTCTATGCCGGCGCAGAAGGTCTGTCTGCTGTCGTGGTGGAGGATCTGGCCATCGGTGGCCAGGCCGGCACGTCCAGTCGAATCGAGAATTACATGGGCTTCCCGACAGGAATCTCCGGTGGCGATCTGACCTGGCGTGGCGAGGTGCAGGCAATGAAATTCGGTACGCGCTTCGCGATGCCGGTCCGCGTCGTGGCACTCGACCGACGTGATGACTTGTTCTGCGCTACCCTCTCGAGCGGACAAGAGATCTGCGCCAGGACTGTCATTGTGGCAACAGGCGTGCAGTATCGAAAGCTGCCGCTGGAGCGGCTCGAAGAATTCGAAGGGGCCGGGATATATTACGCCGCCACCGAAATGGAGTCGCGCTTCTGTCGTGCGACCGATGCTGTCGTTGTTGGCGGTGGGAATTCGGCTGGCCAGGCGGCCATGTTCCTCAGCCGCGCGGCGCGTCATGTTCACCTGCTTGTCCGATCCGACAGCCTTGCTGCGTCGATGTCGAGTTATCTGTCTGACCGGCTGGATGCCGACCCGCGTATTACCATACATTTCAACACCGAAATCGAAAGCCTGCATGGGGAAACTCGCCTCGACGGTGTGACCGTGCGTGACAAGCTCGCGGCCAACAAGACACACATCGACAGTCGCGCACTTTTCATCATGGCAGGCGCGGCCCCCAACACCGATTGGCTCGAGGGACACGCCGCACTCGATGATCACGGCTTCGTGCTAACTGGCGCGGAAAACGGTGGACGATCGCAGTTCGAGACGTCCACTCACGGCATATTCGCCGTGGGAGATGTGCGGGCCGGATCCGTGAAGCGCGTAGCTTCTTCAGTCGGCGAAGGCTCGGTCGTGATGAGCGCCGTGTGGAATCACGTAAACGCTATCTGATGCACTGACGGAAAGTCGGTTTGTTGCCTCGGAAGTCTTGTGAAGATAGATGTTCTCATGACGCAGGCCAAGACATTGATCGCCGCCACACGATAACCTCGCCACCCTGTCAAAGAGAGCGACTGATCAGAATACCGCCCCAAACCGGATCGCGGGACTCTGCCTTATCCAGCTCAGCCGACCTGGCACGAAGAAACATGCCAAGGCGATAATTCTCGGTCACTTCTGCCAGAAACCCTGCCCACCCTTCCAGAATGACTGGATTGAGCTGGTCATGATCGAATGACACACTGCTATCCCTGAACTGCCCTTGCAGTATGGCATTGTAGAGACGGTACTTGATATTGGCCCCGGCGTACAGGTAGATCTCACGACGACCGGTCAGTCGATCGCCGGCTTCAGGTGGGGTCCCCACACTGATGTATTCCGCCGGGTGAGGATTGAAGGTGTACCAGGGGCGTTCCAGCCTGCCCCAGCGTATGCCGAAACCGACACTGGCATCGGTGGTAAAGCCGACAGTGGCTTCCGAGTTGACCGAGAATTGCATACTCAATCCGGGGCCGCCCCCTTCGATAAAGGTTTTCTGCAAACCGACGGAGTATCGGGCAGTGGGTTCTCCGCCATGGGAGATCTGGTTATCCCAGCCTTGAGGTTGTTCGCTGCCTATCGCACTATGGATGCCGCTCTGCACGGTATCTGCCAGAGGTAGACCGAGCGCACCCACTGTCAAGACAGTCTGATAGGAGAGTTTACGTTCGGGCAGCACATACTGCGCTGCGCTGGCGATGAAAAACAGACTGGCATAAGGGTGATCATCCTTGATCGGTTCTGCCACGGTAATATCGTTGGGCGTGAAAAGTGTGAAGCCGAACTCGATGGAATGCCGCGACAGGACGGCTGCATTACCATAAAGGCTATCGAAGCGGCTCAAGCGAGAAAGCGCTGCTCGAGCCGTGTCCAATGATAACGGCCATTTGCGTGTCCCGGCACCTGTTACTGCAATAGCGAAACCGCCGGTATAGTCACGATCGAGATTTCCACCGGAGAACAGATCATTGTCGATATTCAATGACCAGCCACCATAGTCGGCTTCCTGGCTATCTGAAACAAATGGATTGTCCTCGAACGGGTTTGTGGCATGGTCCGATTCAAGCTCTGCTGCCTGCACCGTCGCGATAGTCGTCACCACCGTTGTCAGTAGACAAACCGCACCAAGCATATCCTGCAGAATAGATAATGAAGCCTTTCTGCAGCGGCTGATTCGTGTGCGGTTCATTGCCCTGTCTCCTGAAATCGCGGTGTGTGAATAGCGGATCGAATCTACAGGCCGAGGCCTTGCAACAGTGCCTAGTGCTGTCTGGCCAGCGCTCTTCCCAGCAGCGAGATGGCTGCAGCAAGCAGTACGGCGTCTTTCAGCAGAAACTGACCGGGCACGACGGACAATGCAGGGAATCCACCCAGACTGGCCTCCCAGCCAGGGGCCGTGAAGAGAAAGCTCAGGGTAACCGCGAAGGTGGCGATGGCAGCCAGCGCACCGACAATGGCGGCTGGTCTGTAGCGAATGCCGATCAGCAAGACCAATGCCGTAGCTATCTCGACAGAACCGATCAGGTTGGAAGCCCCTTGCAGGCTGAACACCGAGTAAAGCCACGCAGTCAGTGGACTGGATGCGACCAGGCCTTCGATGGCGCCGGCTTCGTAAGCCGTGAATTTCATGGCCCCTATCCAGGCCAGTACTGTGACTGTGGATGCCAGTACGGCATGCTCGCCCAGTCGCGTGATCTGCTGACTGATTGTGCTGTCGTTGGCAGTCACGGTTGACAGGTTTGACTGGTTTCCTTGTACTGTTGTGCTCATGATGATCTGTCTCTTTGTCGTTGTGTAATGAAGATGAGATGGCTTATGCGTTCAGGCTGGCCTGCTGACCCAGCAACTCGTCCAGCAGACCGCTGTTGTTCGCTTCGATCAGATCATCGCTACCGCCAATGTGACGGTTATTGATGAAAACCTGAGGAACGGTTCGGCGGCCACTACGTTCACGCATTTGCTGCTGCAGAGCCTGGTCGGTGGATACTTCCAACTCTCGATAACTCACGCCCTTGGCATCCAGCAGGGCCTTGGCGCGTTTGCAGAATGGGCAGTAGGTCTTGGTATAGATGTCGATGTTGTTCATGGTCTTGTCCTCACTGGAGATGGATTGACTGTGCTTCAGTGGGAGTAATGATATGAACTCGGGACAACCGGAACAGTATGCGATAATCTAATTAACATATACTGATCGTCTACTTGTTGCCGCCCCTTCCAGATTTCATGTCTACAGACGTTTTGAGTGACGTACTGCGCAGCCTGCGTACAACAGGCACCGTCTATTTCTGTGATCAGCTCTCTTCCCCTTGGGAGAAGCAGTTTTCCGGTGAGGACGGAGCCAGCTTCCATCAGATACGTCGAGGCAACTGTCGCCTGGAATCCGAGGGAGTCATTGAATACCTGGGGCCCGGGGATCTGGTCTTTCTGGCACCGGGTCGCCCCCATGCCCTCACCAGCGAACCCGCAAGCGACACAGAAGGTGAATACCAGGCTGACGTACTGTTGCTATGCGGCTATTGCAGCTTCGACAACTCCATTGGCAGTTCAGTGACCGAACTCTTTCCGGACATCATCGTTATCCGCGATCAACAACTGCAATCACATGGCTGGCTGAAAGCCATTCTGGACCAGCTCAGTCGCGAGTATCTGTCAATGCACCCCGGTTCCGAGATCGTGGTGAACAGAATGACGGAGGTGCTGATCGTCGAGCTTGTTCGGATCAACTTCGGACAACAGGAAGACATGCCACTGATCAAGGCTCTGGCCGACAGATATGTTGGCAAAGCGCTACAGCAATTGCATCAGCAGCCTGACAGACCATGGTCGCTGGAAGTCCTTGCAACGGATGTGGGGCTTTCACGTGCCGCGTTCGCAAAGCGTTTCAAGACGCTGGTGGGGCAACCCATGTTCGACTATCTGACAACACTGCGGATGCAGCAGGCCTGCCAGCTGCTGAGTGAAACCGATCTACCACTGTACGACGTTGCCGGTCGAGCAGGCTACGAATCGGATCTTGCGTTCACACGCACGTTCAAGAAGCGATTGGGCGAAACACCCACGTCGTTCAGAAAACGAAAAAAGGCCTCGCTTGATGAATCCGTTCGCTCATCCTGACGCTCTTGTTTGTCCTTCGAGGGAACCTGTTGCAAGCATGACACTCTATAGACCGTCCAGAGCATGAATTTCTTGCAGTGCGTTGGATGAAAACGTCAACAGTTGCCATTGAATGGAAAGATATCCTCATGACCCCGAAAAGAACCCTGCAGTACTCGTTCATCATCCTGACGCTGTTTCTGTCATTCACGATCTCGTCGGCTTTCGCGGATGAATCGGCACGTTCAGGCACTTTCAAAGGACTGAGCAAACATGACACGAGCGGATCGGTCACTCTCATCCATACCGAAGATGGTCCCGTTATCGAATTTGGCGATGATTTCTCGTTTGACGGAGCACCTGACCCTAAAGTGGCATTGGGCAAGGACGGCAAATACGACCCTGCCACACTGATCCGTCTACTTGACGCCAACTCAGGTGCACAATCCTATGCCGTACCCGACTCCATCGACGTGTCCGAGTACAACGAAATCTATATCTGGTGCGAGAAGTATTCTGTCGGTCTTGGAGTTGCCAGCCTCGAATAGATGACACTGACAACAACGTGCTGCGACGGAAAACTTCGGCGATTGCCGTACATCTGCTGATATCGGTATCGCTGGCACTACTGTGGTATCCCGCTCTGGCGGGATACCTCAGGCACGACTTCATCGGCAAGGACACGATATTCACGCTGGAACCAATCCAGCAACACTCACTGGCTGTCCTGACCTTCACGCTGATGCTTGGTCTGCTATTGCTGAACCTGTACCAGTCACAAGTGTTGGCCGGCTACCTGATCCGGGATGCGTCCAGGCGGACCAGGCTGCTGACGGCGGGTCTGCTTGATATGGCAATATCGGTCTCAGTCGTCCTGTGCGCCATCGCACTGGCCCCGCAAATTCTCTACCTCTTCTATCAGCAGATATTTCCCGACTTGCCCATGCAGTGGGTCGCTGCCTGGCCAGGCATCCCTCTGATGCATACCATCTTGACATTGCATCCACCTCGTTCACTCCATGATGCCATGTGTGGCCTCCTCTACTGGGCTACGGTAGCAGGCGTGTTGTTGTTCTGGATTCATCAGTACACGTCAACGATGTCTGCCTTGAACGGCGTTGTTATCCGGCTCTTGATACTGCTGGCGATCAGCGCAGCGATGATGACATTCTCCTGATCAGGCAAGGCATCCTCCGCAAGTCCTGCTCATGGCAGGCATCCCAAACCGGCGACTGCCGCTGACGTCGATTCAGAGACGCACTGCCCAAATCGGCCATCTGCATTTTGTTCATGAGCAGCTCGGTTGCCGCTGAATAGTCGAACACGGTCACAAGTAGCCGAATTTCATGCTGATACAGTCCGATGTCGCGTCATTTTCGGCACTGCTCCTCGGATGATCACGGTGCCGAATCGGATAATTCGACAGAATAATCAAAAGAACATGCTCACATGTCCATCACCGAATTGTCAGGATCACGAATCCACCGACCAACAACGCTGCTCCGGCCCCAGGGCCGCAAGACTCGAAAAACGGACACACGAAGGCTCCAGACAGCCGGCAAGACACTAACACCACTTGTACTGGCTGTGTTATCGGCTTGTACAGCCTCGTCGCCTACCGACGAGAACACACATGAACACGCGACTGATTCACTGGTAGCCGAAGTTACCGCCCAACTGCAAGACAGCATGGCAGATCGCATGCACTGGTCCGACCCGAGTGCATGGTCCGCTGATCAGCTCCAGAATGGCAAGGCACCCAGCTCAGGGCATATCACCGTTGAGCGCGATCAGGTATTGCTGCTGGATCAGGACCTTGCGCTCGACTCACTGACCATCAACGGCCAGGTAGAGTGCGCGTCACAGGACCTCGCCATCAGCGCAGACTGGATCATGGTCCATGGCGACCTGATCTGCGGTACACCAGACTCACCGTTCACTCACGATCTGAACATCACACTGAACGGCAATGACAGCAGTCAATCGGTCATGGGAATGGGTACCAAGATGCTCACGGCCATGGGAGGCGGACGAATCTGGCTACATGGAGAAACACGAACATCGTGGTTGATGCTGGACGAAACAGTGCGGCCGGGCAGTGATACCTTGACCCTCGAATACGCACCAGAATGGCGTATTGGCGACTGGATTGTCATCAGTTCCACTGGTGATGACATGGAAGAGGCTGAGATTCGACAGATCAACGCCGTTGATGGCCGTCGCCTCGTGCTTGACCAAGGGCTTTTCAACACGCATTTCGGCGAAGTTCAGACGTTCGACAATGGTGTTCGAAAATGGACCGCTGACACGCGCGCAGAAGTCGCATTGTTGAGTCGCAATATCCGAATACAGGGCGATACGCAGTCGGAAAAGAGCCGGTTTGGCGCCCATATCATGATCATGCAGGGCTCTGAAGGCCTGTTCTCAGGTGTGGAAATGCATCGCATGGGCCAGGAAGGCATCCTTGGGCGCTACCCCTTTCACTGGCATCTGGCCGGCGATGTCCGCGGGCAATACATCAAGAATTCCAGCATTCATCGCAGCTTCAATCGTTGTGTGACGGTACATGGATCGCACAACGCTCTGGTACAGGACAACGTCTGCATGGATCACGTAGGACACGGCTACTTTCTCGAAGACGGTGTCGAGACCGGCAATGTCTTCGACCACAACCTCGGTCTTCTGACTCGAAAGCCCGCCGCTGCGGTCGCGCTGATCCCCAGTGATATCGAATCCGGTCAGGCTGCTCGTGGACCCTCCACGTTCTGGATCAGCAACGGTGACAATGTATTTACCGGAAATGCGGCGGCGGGCAGTGAGGGCCTGGGGTTCTGGTATGACACCGACGAGAAGGTAACCGGAGCTTCCGCATCACTGGCCCGATATGCGGGTGTCTCCCCTCTGACTTCACCATTCGGAAAATTCAGCGACAATCGAGTTCATTCAAGCGACATGGGGTTCAGTTCCTGTGAAGCCGGTCAGGGCGCAGAGGGATATCTGCCTCCCAACCAGGCCCATATCGAAAACCTGACCGTCTTCACTGGTGGCGATGGTGCCGTCTGGCCCTGCAAGGGCAATCAACTGTTCACCAACCTTGTATTGACGGACAGCGGACACGTACAGAAATCGGCCTTCGTTGCTCCGCGACCCGTCACCATCCGTGATTCACTGTTTGTTGCCAACAGCCGCCTGTCCGCCGAGGGTGCCGGCCGTCAGAGAAGCGCCATCGGCATTTACGACTTCGGCGTCATTTTCGAAAACGTGCACTTCGTCAATTACAACAACGATCACGGCCCCAGCTATCTGTTCGGCGCACGCGACGCCGCAAACCGGCTCACCAGCGGACGAGTCAGCGGCATCACCTACGATGACAGCTACAATCTCTATGATCGTCGCAAACCTGTCAACGAGCTACGCCCTTCTCAATGGGGTGCGGTGATACATGATCTGGATGGCAGCCTTGGCATGGCGCCCGGCTCGGCGCTTGTCGCGGACCACCCCATGATGGTTGATGAGACCTGCACCGCCGCGATGGGAACCGGCCGGCTGTGTGAAAATCGTTACGGATGGGTCCGTCTGGATTTCAGAAAGACCACCAATCTACCGCCCATCGAACATACACGTAGTGACGGCTTGCGATTCACGGTCGATCCGCTGGAGCCGCGATCCAGCTACCAGAGTGTAGTGTCAGTCAATCACGACAGGCACTACTACGGGTACAAGTTCGACGCGGACCTGTTCGATATCGGCAGGCTCAATATTCTTCTGGCCTATCTGCATGACGCTGACACAGTGACACTCGAACTGAAATCCATGCCAGCCTCCGCGTCGATTCTGGGTCGCGGATACACACCCGCCGTCAATCTGGCTGATCTGCGTAGCGGTCCGGGCAAACGCTATATTCGTATCGGCGATTCGCTGTTCGTCAAGATGCGTGCAGAAGGAAGAATGTGGGAAGCAAGCGACTACATCAGTATCGTGTGGTAAGCACGCTCCGGTAGCACGCGAACTGGTCCGTGGCGCTACCGATTTCAAGCCCCCCTCGCCTGACGTGATCTGATCGGTAAACGGCCTGTCTGCCTGTCGCGCGACTCTCAGGGCTGCGGCCTGTGAACGCTTTGCCGCGCCGCGGGTGATCTTCAAGTCGGGCTGCCCGGAGGTCGATATTGCCTTGATGGGAGCAGAATCTGATGAGGGCATGCAGATCATACTGAGATGGTCGAACGACCGGGGGCGACAACAATGATTGAACCGGTCGTGCTTTTCGTCGACGATGAGCCTGCGATCCTGCGGGCCATACGACGCACCTTTCGCC
Source organism: uncultured Granulosicoccus sp. (assembly GCA_947492525.1). Taxonomy (GTDB): domain Bacteria; phylum Pseudomonadota; class Gammaproteobacteria; order Granulosicoccales; family Granulosicoccaceae; genus Granulosicoccus. Next base: position 58,557 of record CANLNQ010000022.1, on the reverse strand, counting down.
AGTCGCCCCTGAAAGTGCTGACGGCCGACAACTCGGATGAGGCCTTGCTGATGGTGCGAGACACTCCCGTGTCCGTTGTCGTATCGGATTACAGCATGCCTGACAGATCAGGCGCTGAATTTCTGGCCATGGTTCATCGCATCAGGCCAGAAGCGGTACGCATGATTCTCAGTGGCAACAGTGACCAGGAAGCGACGATTGATGCGATCAATCAGGGTGGTGTTTCGCGTTTCCTGACCAAACCGTGGTGTGATCATCGACTGGTTCAGGAAATCGACAATGCCGTGGCGATCTGGGAGTCACGAATCCACGTCGACTCAGACAGGAAGATTCTCACTCAGGCTGCATTGCTTCAGTTCCTTGATTCGATGTTTCTTAACCACAGACCCGAACGTTCAGCGGTCATCGTGATTGCTCTCCGAAACCTGCGAAGTCTGGAAGATTCGCTGGGCAGCGAAGCCCTGCTACGGCTGTTGACGGGGCTGGTTCCTGATATCGAGAACACCTCCTGCATCAAGCTGCGAGCGGTACTTGAAGACAAGGATATCGGTCTATTTCTTGACCTTTCCAGCTCCGACCAGAGCCTGGCATCGGCAGTCCAGTCTCTACTGAACGAGCTCCCTGACAGAGTTCTAGTGGATTCGCATGAGTACCGTCTTGAATACGACGCAGCCTACGCAGAGTGCACGTGCTCCGACGATGGCGGCTCGACGCTTCTGGACAAGGCCAGACTGGCGCTGCAGAACGCCAGGACTGGTCTGGCAGGCAGGGTTGTCATCTATGACGATCGCATGACTGCCAGACGTGGCAGGCGCTCGCTACTGGAAGCCAAGCTGAATTCCGCGTTGAGTAATTCAGAGCTGACACTGCATTACCAACCGAAGATTGCATTGTCCACTTGCACATTGCACGGCGCGGAGGCACTTATTCGATGGAACAACGACAGCATTGGTCCAGTCTCACCTGCGGAATTCATTCCGCTGACTGAAAACAACGGATTGATACTCGAGATCGGCGAGTGGGTCATCGAGGAAGCAGTACATCAATGGACGAACTGGTTCTCGAATTGTCCGGAAAGCCCGGCAGTTTCCGTGAATGTTTCACCAAAACAACTCAATGACAGCAGGCTCTTGCAGCACCTTCGATCAGTGCTCGACAGCTATCCGATTCCACCCTCCTGCCTGGAACTGGAGATTACCGAAAGCATGATGGTCGGCGACATTGACAAGGTCATTGATCTGCTGACGAAAATAAGACAACTCGGCATCCGGCTGTCCATAGATGATTTTGGTACGGGCTATTCATCACTGAGCTACTTGAGTCGACTGCCGGTCAACACCATCAAGATCGACCGGTCTTTCATCCTGCCCATGCTCGAGTCGACAGAGAAACTGGGCCTTGTCAGAAATCTGATCACGCTCGGCCACGATCTGGGCATGCAACTGGTGGCCGAAGGGGTAGAAAACAGGGAACAGCTGATGGTGCTCAGAGAGTTCGGCTGCGACCTGATTCAGGGCTACTACTTCAGTCCTCCACTCTCAGCTGACGAATTCATGGTCAAGACCAGCAGCATCCTCTCGCCGCAGACCCTGAGCAATTCACCACTGTCCGCCAGTTCAGGCTAGCCCCGTGCACTCTGCGCCAAGTCGAGCAGCACTGCTCGCTGACCCGACAATCACCGAAAAGAAGGTAAGAACCGACATGAAATCTCGCATACTTGTAATCACACTGCTCCTCCTGGGTCTGGCTTCGCCGGCCTTCTCCAAGGAATACACCTTTGGCATCGTGCCTCAGCAGTCGTCGAGCAAACTGGCGCGCTTGTGGACACCGGTCTTGCAGGAGCTCGGTCGCGAGACCGGCTTGAAAATCCGCTTCGCCACAGCGAAGGATATTCCGACCTTCGAAAAGCGCCTCGCAGCGGGTGACTATGATTTTGCCTATATGAACCCTTATCACTTCACGGTATTCAATGACACGCCGGGGTACATCGCGATGGCACATCAGAGCGATAAACGGATCAAGGGTATCGTGGTTGTGCGCAAGGACAGCGATCTGCAGGGTCTGGCAGAGCTCGACGGACAGATGATGGCCTTTCCCTCACCTGCCGCCTTTGCTGCCACGATTCTGCCCATTGCCAATATGCAGAAAAGCGACATCAGCATCACCCCACGATATGTCTCATCACACGACTCTGTCTACATGGCAGTTTCCCGGGGTTTGCTGCCTGCAGGCGGTGGAATCGTTCGCACGTTCAACAAGACTGACCCTGCTGTCAGAGATTCGCTGAGAGTTCTCTGGACTTCTCAAGGCTACACACCACACGCTTTCGCAGCGCACCCCGATTTACCCCCCAGTGTGCGGCACAAGATGGCAGCGGCGCTGGTAGGAATCGCTGACACCGAATACGGAGCTGGTCTACTGACCGATATGGGCTTCAATGGCATCCAATTGGCAGATGACGCTACCTGGAACGATGTTCGGGATCTCGACATCAGGAACCTCGACAGCGGTGACAACACGCTTGCAGAGCAGGATCAGTAGACAGATCACGGTCAAGCCATCGCCATGTCCATCAGACTGAAAACGGTTCTCGGGGTCGCACTGATCGAAGCGGTACTTCTTGCATTGCTGGTCTATACGGCAATGAAGTACATGCATGAAAACCTGGAAGAAGCACTGATCAAACGTGCGAATACAACGGCGTCGTTGTTTGCGACAACCGCGAAGGACCCTGTGCTCGCTTACGATCTGGCCTCTCTGGACTCGTTCAGTGCTGAGCTTGGTGAGAATGCGGATATCGTCTACGTGCGAACCCGTACCCCTGAGGGAATCCTGTTGGCAAGCGCAGGCGATGACGCAGCGGACAGCCCGGATTTCGTCGAAGATTTCAGCCTCGACTCGGTAGTGGATGGCATCTACGACGTTTCAGCGCCGATCTCCGTCAGCGGGGTTGAATATGGACGCGTCGAAATCGGATTCGATATCGGCAGCATCGAAGAGAATCTGGCAGAAACAAGACAACTGTCCACCCTGATCGCGATTATCGAAATGGTGCTGGTTGCCATCTTCTCCTTGTTGCTGGGTACCTATCTGACACGCCAGTTGATGGTCTTGCGTCTGGCTGCGAAACAGGTGTCCAAAGGCGACTACTCCCTGACATTGAAAGTCGACAGTGGTGATGAGGTCGGTGAAGTTGCACTGGCATTCAACCAGATGGCCAGTGTACTCAAGGAATCGCAACAGACCAGAGACCGCTACGAAAACGAATTGGTCGAACTCAACCAGACTCTCGAACAGCGGGTCATCAGGCGAACCGAGAAGATCAATGCGCAATATGAAGAGTTGAAGAACACTCATCAGCAGTTGGCTGATGCGCAGGCAAAATTGCTACAGGCCGAGAAGCTGGCATCCATTGGCCAATTGTCGGCAGGTATCGCTCATGAGATCAATAACCCGATATCCTTCGTGCATAGCAACGCGCATTCCCTGTCGAAGTACATCAAGATCTATCAGCAGTTGCTGGGCATGTACCGTAGCGCCTTCGAAGCCCAATCCGAGCAGCTGCCAGCCATCAAGGCAGACATCGAGGCATTCGAAAGCGCAGAAGACATCGACTTCGTGACAGAAGATATCGACACACTCATCACCGATACCATTGACGGTGCTGTCCGGGTACAGGAAATCGTCAAGGGCTTACGCGATTTCTCTCATTCCAACCACGATACCAAGATGCCTTGCGATGTCGTCGAATGCACGGAATCCACGCTGCGTATACTGACTGCCGAGCTCAAGTCGCGTTGCCAGGTTCGCACGGAGTTCGAGCCCGTACCGTCGGTCATGGGCAATCGCGGTGAATTGAATCAGGTGATCATGAACCTGCTTGTCAATGCCGGTCAATCCATGGAGGAATTCGGCGAATTGCTGGTCTCGACCACCGTCGAGGATTCTCAGGTAGTGCTGTCAGTAACAGACACTGGCAAGGGCATAGCACCCGAGAACCTCGGTAAACTGTTCGATCCGTTCTTCACCACCAAACCTGTCGGAGAAGGCACAGGCCTGGGCTTATCCATTTCCTACGGCATCATCAAGGACCATGATGGAACAATCCTGGTGGACAGCGAACCGGGAAAAGGCACGACGTTCAAAGTAGTTCTACCGGTTCTCGAGTCCGACATGAACCTGAAAGCGGCGTGAGCCGGAATACAGACCGGCTCAGTCCGTTCAGCCGCAGAATTCGGTATCAGCGCCAACTGATGGCTTTGCGACTCATGAAAAAGCGAGCTGTAGCAACAAAGGCCGCTGCATTGAGCTGCAGAAAGATCTTGATCATGTTGAATACCTTGTTCTCGGTGCCAGGCAGATTGGCATGGCTCGCAGCCGCCGCCGCATAGAAGGCTATTTGCGCGTAGAACATGAGATCCAGAAACCAACCCTGCCCCAATGCCGCGGTTACGAACGCGATGATCAGTGCGTAGGGCACCAGAAGTCTGAAGAACTTGTGGGAAATGAACTGCCACCACACCGGGTTGCGAGAAGGCTTGAATAGCCACGAGTGAGTCTGGAACGACTGCCAGTTGCCTGCCAGATTTCGGACCTTTCGTCGAAATTCCTGTTTGACGTCGTCCGCGGCCTTGTCAAAAGCATATGCTCCCGGCACGAACAGCGTTCTCTTGCCCTTCTTCAACAACTCTACCGGTGTGTTGAAGTCATCCAGCAAGGTGCCCACCGCATTAGGAACGAAGTCAGCTCGTCGAATGGCATACAGGGCACCGGTGGCACCGGTTGTGGAGAACAGGCGACTCTCGTTGTCACGTATCCATTTCTCGTACTTCCAGTAAAGCCCGAAGTTGGCAGCCTCCAGGCTGTCGTTCTCTGATAGCACCAGTTCGCCACTTACTGCTCCCACGTCTTCATGCGCCAGGAATGGCACCAGCTTCTTGATGGCATCCTGCGATACCGGCTGGCGAGCATCCATGAACAGGATGATGTCATTGCTGGCCAGCGCTACGCCCTGATTGAGGGCGCCGCACTTGCCGAGAGAAGTATCCAGATGCTTGAAGTGTCGTTGCGGATGAGTGTCAAAGGCTTTTCGAAGCACCGCGACGGTATCGTCGGTGGAGCCGTCCGAGACCACGATCCATTCGACCAGTTCGGTCGGGTAGTCCAGCTTTTCCAGGCTGGCAATCTTGCCCGGCAGATTATCCGCTTCGTTGTGCGCAGCGATGACAATACTGACGCTTGGCCATTCACGGGGCACTTCCACCTCGGGAAGCGCCTTCCGCCTCGCCTTCAGGTGAAGGATGAGGGGAAACAAGGCGTAGGTATAGACTACGAACAGCACTGACAGAAGGAACAGGATAGTCATGATCAAGCTGGTATCACACTCGCTTACTGGCTATAGGCAAGTTTCAAGGAACCTTTGCCCTCTCGGGTGTACTCCTCGTAGAGTACGCGCATTTCAGCCTCGCTCATGTATTCCGCAGTCAGCGAAGACAGGGGTTCCGAGACATGTTCCCTGCCGAACTCATCCGAATACAGGACGATATAGCGTTCGTCATCCGAATAGAAGGCATGTGGTAGCTCATGCTGGCTTACCAGAGTTTCCGACAGTTTCTCGCCAGGGCGCATGCCGATGATCTCAGGCTTGCCGCCATCACCAAACTCATCAGACAACTGAATTGCCAGATCGAGCATACCAACCGATTTCATGCGGCTGCAAAGTACGAACGGACGAGTTGACCTCTCGGCGTTATCGATACTCTGTCGAATGAGAAGTGCAGCTTCATCGCTGGTGAACATCAGACGATTCATGCGCGAATCGGTCAGTTTCAGGGTCTGCCCCTTTCGTGCACTGTCAATCCACAGCGGTATGACTGAACCGTTCGAACACGCCACATTGGCGAATCGGGTGCAGACGAATCTGGTTTGTTCGTTGTAGTGCTCGAGGAACATCTGTTCCATGATTTTCTTGGAGTAGCCGTAGATGTTCTCGGGTTGGCATGCCTTGTCGGTACTGATCCCGACCACAATCGGCACTTCGGCTCGAACACTCGCCTTGATGATATTGAGACTACCCGAAATATTGATTTCGGTAGTGCGCGACGGATTCAGCTCCGCGAAATTGACATGCTTCAGCGCTGCGGCATGAATGACGATGTCCGGCTTCACTTTCAGAAAGATGGTGGTCAGATGATCCAGATCCTGGATATCGGACACGTAAGATTGCACTTCAGGGAACGTATTCTTCAGCTTGTCGATATACGTCTCATTACGACTGACATTGAAGAACTGGAATTCATCTCTGTATTTCTCGATGAAGGCCTGTCCGACCGTTCCGGAACCACCGGTGATAAGTACTTTGCGACGATCAGTAGTTGTAGTGTTCTCGGTCATCATGCGCGGCTCTCTCTCTGTTCACAATGAGTATGCCCGTAATGACACCAACAAATAACCGTTACTTCAACACCGTAATATCGCTGTTTGAGGACGGCATTCCCGAAGTGAGAAAAGTTCCGCGATCAGGTGTTAAAAAAAGTATGAGCAATGCTCATTACCTGCACTTACCGACATGAAACGCTTCCGATTTTTGACCATTCGTCGACAGACAAGGCTATTTCCGGTGTTTTCACATTTTGTGACGTTGCATTGTTTTACGTTTTCTCCCGATGCAACAAGCAGTCAGAACAGCTTGCCATCAAGCCGCGGAGCCAGGGAGCCGATGAGCCGATGAGCCGTAGAGCCGATGAGCCGATGAGCCGATGAGCCGTAGAGCCGTAGAGCCGTAGAGCCGTAGAGCCGTAGAGCCGTAGAGCCGTAGAGCCGTAGAGCCGTAGAGCCAACAAGCCAAGAATGAGGCTGAACGCTACCGTCCAGCCCCTTCCATTCAGCAACCCGTGTCCCGAGAGCGTCCTTTGTTTGTCGGGACGGCGTAAATCTAGCGTCCGGGACGAGATGGCAATGCAGCTTTCAGTTCATCCACACTGATGCCCAGTTCTGCAGCCACCACGTCCAGATCGGGCGGAGGTCCACCGGCCTTGCCGAATGCCTCTTGCAGTGCTTCGCTCGAGACTCCCAGCTTTTCTGCAACCGCGGCCATATCCGGCCTGCCCGGGCGCCCCTTGCGCATTTCTGTCGACAGGGTATCGCTGCCGGTTTTCAGTGACTCGGACTGCCCACTGGCGCAGGCCGTCAGCAGTGTCACTGCTGATACAAGCCATAAGGTTCGTATTGGAGACATTGTCTTTCTCATCGGTTGAAGGGTTTGATGACCGGCAGATCGACGATACGTATCAGCCGGCTTCTGCGGGCGCTTCCCCGGGCAAGCCACCAGCAGGCGGCCCACCACCCGGCACTTGTTCCTCGCTCGCCGCTGTCTTCCCATGGAAGCAGGCAATATGCTGGTTCTGTTCCGCGCTTGCAGCGTGATAGTGGTAGCCACGAACTTCGTCTTCATTGCCAAAGCACTCATCCAGGAGGTTGGCTTCTTCCGAGCCGGCTTCGAGGGAACCGTGAATGGGATAACCGTCCATCGCGTAACCCAGTATCGATGGGTGACCATCGTCCTCACTGCCCGCACTATTGCAACCGTTGGCGCCTGTAGCCGCATGGTAGTGATACCCGTCATTCGGATTCACATGCCCACCGCAATCGTCAAAGGCCGCGATGGTATACGCCGACAGAATGGCCTCTACCGGCGCCGCGGCTGCAATCTGGAAACCGTTGAGAGACACACCGGCTGAAGCAGTCAGATTGCCCGGCGCATCTGCTGCTTCCGGCGTAACCGGAATCAGAAACGTCAGAGACATGTCATCCTCGATCAGATCAAGGTCACACTGAACGCAATACCCATAGTAGGCCGGATCGACATCCGGGCGCGCTGCGGCCACGCAGGCCTCCAGCGTGGTAGTGACGTTCACACTGCCGTCATCGTTGGAGAAGATCCAGTTCTCGGCCGGCGGATAAGTCTGTCCATAAAGGTTGGGCAGATTCAGAATGAAATCACCATCGGCCTGATACAGGCTTGTACCATCGAGCCACACTCCCGCCTCGTCAGACGCCGCGGTGATGGTGTCGGGGCAGAAGGGCCCGATCATGTCATCGACCTTCTCCAGTCCCGTGGTCACCAGCTCGTAGCACTGCGTTGCCGTGCCGTCCGACAGCTCGCAGTCAACGATATTACTGCTGGTCAGTGCTTCTGCCGAGAAGAGGCTCATATCCGGTCCACTGGATACCGTACTCTCGTCACCTGTCGGGGTATCAGTGCCGGTTACTGCAACTGTTTCACTGTCATCAGAACAGCCACCGAGCGATACGCCTGCTGCTAACAACACACCGTACAACCACGTCGAACTTGTGGATCTGCCACCTTTCATAACAAGACGTCCTCAGCACACCATCAGGGATAGGGTCATGACCATCTGACTCATGACACAGGGAATCGGAAACACTGCCACCGCCAGGCAACTCGGAATCAGCCCCCGGGCAATTGACACGCAATGTAAGCGAAAAGCCCACCAATTCCTGCCATGCGTATGACTTCTACTGAAAGTTTCCACATTTGACCAAATCGGGGAAAGACGGCTGGAAATCACGCTGGCGTCCTTGCCGGGTGCCAGGTTCAAGCCTGCGCAAGGCGCTGATTACTGCCAGGCAAATACAGGTATCCTCTCACTCCAGCCGGGCACCTGGCCCGCATCGCGGGCGATCTCCCCGCACACAGAGCCCTATCAGGGATGCAGTACACTAGCTGACAGACTCGAACCGCGCCTTGTCCACTTTCAGATAGGCGACACCTTCGTCTACCGCGATTACCACCTCTTCCACTCCAGGAATGGACTCCAGCTCGTCCAGCAAGCCTCTTCCGCGATCGCGTTCTTCCTGACTCAAGGTTCGACGATGCGTCGCCATCTTCTTCGGTGGCACGAAACCGCGCAGTGCCAGTGCCCATACCAGGCACAACGCCCCGACTACTGCAAACAGCCCTCCCTGACCAACCAGTCCGTACAGCCAGCCGGCCCCGGTACCTCCTACAAATGCCCCCAGAAACTGGCTGGTACTGTAGATACCCATGGCACTGCCCTTGGCCGCAGCGGGAGCCAGGCGCGACACCAAGGACGGCAACAGCGCTTCCAGCGTGTTCATGAAACAGAAGAAGCAGGTGATGCCGATGAAAAGCCAGACAGCGCCGGCCTGAAAACCGAACAACTGTGGCCCCGCGAAGAACAATTGAGTCAGCGTCAGACCCGCCACGCACAGCAGCAGCACCGTTCGCATCGCCTTGCGCTCACCCCAGATGATCAGTGGAATCATGACTCCTATGGCGAGTAATACCGCTGGCAGGTAGACCAGCCACTGCCTGTCGGATGCCACACCGGCATCACGCAAGCCCAACGGTATGGCGAAGAAGACCGCTGTGATGATCATGTGCAGCATGAAGATGCTCAAATCCAGACGCAGCAGCTGACCATGCCCCAACAGACGCTTCATGGTTGCGGTATTGGCGCCGGTATCGGCGCTGTACTGACACCGTTCGGGAGTTGGCACCAGTGTGTGCAGGATGATGATGGCCAGCAAGGCAGAGGCTGCCGTGAGCCAGAAAAGTCCATCGATGGAAAACCAGCCGATCAGCACAGGGCCGAGGACCAGTGCCAGAATGAACGCGAAACCGATGCTTGCGCCCATACTCGCCATGACCTTGGTGCGTTGCTCATCTCGCGTCAGATCAGCAGCCAGAGCCATCAGCGCTGCCGCAATGGCGCCTGCACCCTGCAGGGCACGACCGACTATGACGCCATATATGGTGTCGGAGGTGGCAGCTACGACACTGCCGACCGCCAGGAACAGCAAGCCCAAGGTGACGACTTTCTTGCGGCCGATATGGTCGCTGAGCATGCCGAAGGGAATCTGCAGGCAAGCCTGTAGCAGCCCGTACACACCGATGGCCAGTCCGATCAGCAGGGGCGTGCTGTGGCTGTAATGATCTCCAAACAGACTGAACACCGGCAGCACGATGAACAGACCGACCATTCTCACCATGTAGATCAGCGACAGCGACCAGGTTGCCCGCCGCTCACGGGGCAGCAAGGCCGTCGAAGATGTAGAGTTTGTCTGGTTCAATGGCCCGGGAGGAGCAGCGTCACAAGCGATGTATAGTATCAGGCGCAACGTCAAACGGGCACCTGCCCCCTTGCCAATCTCAGCCCGACAGAGACCCAGTGATGGACACCATCCGCATCAGAGGTGCACGCACCCACAATCTGAAGAATATCGACGTCGACCTGCCGCGTGATGCCCTGATCGTCATTACCGGCCTGTCGGGAAGCGGCAAATCCTCCCTGGCATTCGATACGCTGTTTGCCGAGGGGCAGCGGCGCTATGTCGAGTCATTGTCCGCCTACGCGCGGCAATTTCTGTCAGTCATGGACAAGCCCGATGTCGATCTGATCGATGGGCTGTCACCGGCCATTTCCATCGAGCAGAAATCCACATCCCACAATCCGCGTTCCACGGTGGGCACCATCACGGAAATCTACGACTATCTGCGCCTGCTCTACGCTCGGGCCGGCACCCCTACCTGCCCTCGCCACGGGGAAGTACTCGAGGCCCAGACCCTGAGCCAGATGGTGGATCAGGTCATGAGCCTGAAGAACGGGACGGCCCTGGCCTTGCTTGCCCCGGTGATAAGGGACCGCAAGGGGGATCATGCCACCCTGATCGAGCGCCTGCGTGCCCAGGGGTATCTGCGCGCCCGCATCGATGGCGTGATTACCGAGCTCGAAGGCGAAATCAACCTGCCGGCGAAACGCAAGCACACGATTGACGTGGTTGTGGATCGCTTCAAGGTGCGGGATGACCTGCGCCTGCGGCTGGCGGAGTCCTTCGAAACGGCAACAACTCTGGGTGAAGGCAACGCGATCGTGACGCTGCTCAGTGGCGAGGGTGAGGATATCGTCTTCTCCACCCGCTTCGCCTGCAGCCAGTGCGGTTATTCCCTTCCGGAGCTGGAGCCACGAGCCTTTTCCTTCAACAGCCCTCATGGCGCCTGCCCGGGCTGCGACGGACTGGGCCTGAGCCAGTTCTTCGATCCGGACACCATTATCGCCGACGCCTCGGTCAGCCTGGCCGGTGGTGCGATTCGCGGCTGGGACAAGCGCAATACCTACTACTTCCAGATGATCAAGTCGCTGGCACGTCACTATGATTTCGACGTCAATACAGTGTTTGACGAACTGCCGGAGGCGATACGAGACATCATCATGAACGGGTCGGGCAGTGAAGAAATCACGTTCACCTACCAGAGCGAGAAGGGCCAGGCAAGCTATGAATCGACACGTCCCTTCGAAGGCATCATTCCGAACCTGAATCGACGGTACAAGGACACCGAATCCAATGCCGTGCGTGAAGAACTGGGCAAGCTGCTCAGTTCTCGCATCTGCCCCGACTGCAAGGGAGCCAGACTCAATGAAGCCGCACGCCATGTGCTGGTCGATGGGCACAGCCTGCCCGACATCGTCCGACACTCCATCGGCGAGACCCGCGCACTGATCGATTCACTGGCACTGAGTGGCCAACGCCGTGAGGTTGCCGACAAGATCACCAACGAGATCCTGCAGCGACTGGACTTTCTGGTCAATGTTGGTCTGGACTATCTGTCGCTGGATCGCAGCGCCGATACGCTTTCCGGGGGCGAGGCCCAGCGAATCCGTCTGGCCAGCCAGATCGGTGCTGGCCTGCAAGGTGTCATGTATGTGCTGGACGAACCTTCCATCGGCCTGCATCAGCGAGACAATGACAAGTTGCTGGGTACCCTGAAATACCTGCGTGATCTGGGTAATACCGTGATCGTGGTGGAGCATGACGAGGATGCCATCAGGGCTGCGGATCATGTGTTGGACATAGGCCCGGGCGCCGGTGTTCACGGCGGCACTATCGTCGCATCCGGCACGCCGGCACAGATTATCAAACACAAGGATTCGATCACCGGCCAGTATCTGTCCGGCAAACGCGCCATCGAGATTCCCGAACGCAAAAAGCCCGGCAAACAGTTCATCACGATCAAACAGGCTCGAGGCAACAATCTGAAGAGCATCGATGTCAAGATCCCGGTGGGCATCTGCACGGTCATCACCGGTGTATCCGGCTCGGGCAAATCCACACTGATCAATGACACGCTGTACAAGCATGCCGCCAATGTCATCAACAATGCGCGGCACACCCCATCAGCGGTGAAAAGCATCACCGGCCTGAAGATCTTCGACAAGATCGTGGATATCGACCAGAGCGCAATAGGTCGTACGCCGCGTAGCAACCCGGCCACGTACTCCGGCCTGTTCTCTCCCATTCGTGACCTGTTTGCCGGTACGCATGAAGCACGCTCTCGGGGATACAAACCCGGTCGGTTCAGTTTCAACGTCAAGGGTGGTCGTTGCGAGGCCTGTCAGGGTGACGGACTGATCAAGGTCGAGATGCACTTTCTGCCCGATGTCTACGTCGCCTGCGATGTCTGCCAGGGCAAACGCTATGGACGGGAAACGCTCGATATCCGCTACAAGGGACAGAACATCCACCAGGTACTGTCCATGACCGTGGAGCAGGCACATGAGTTCTTTGCCGCGGTCCCCGTTCTCCATCGCAAACTGGCCACCCTGATGGATGTGGGCCTTTCCTACATCACACTCGGTCAGAACGCGACGACTCTGTCCGGTGGAGAGGCACAACGCATCAAGCTGGCACGCGAACTGTCCAAGCGGGACACCGGCAATACGCTCTACATACTGGACGAACCAACCACAGGCTTGCATTTCGAGGATGTCAGAGCATTGCTCGTTGTGTTGCAACGTCTGCGGGACGCCGGCAATACCGTGATCATCATCGAGCACAATCTGGATGTGATCAAGACGGCGGACTGGATTATCGACATGGGCCCCGAAGGTGGGCAGGGAGGTGGTAATGTCGTGGCTTCGGGTCCACCCGAAGACATCATGCGCTGCGAGGCATCCTACACCGGAGCCTACCTGAACCGAATGAAGACGAACCGATGAAAGACAGTCGCTGGAAATCGCTGATTCACCGGCTGGGCATGAGCACGGAAAACGCGATCGAACACGTCTCCAGCCGTGCCCACCAGAAACTGCACCCTGAAATCCCGATGCATATCATTGCCTATCGCGGCTTCGGTGTGCTGACAGACGACGGTTGGCGAGGTCGTCTACAAGGGCGGGTTCTACGCTACCGGGAACCGGCATTGCCGAGCCGATCCGAGCTATGGAACAACCTGCGCGCCAGCTACGCACGCTTTGGAACACACGAATTACCGGGTGTCAGTGTGATGGGCCAGGTCGGCGAACTCATGGCAAGTACCACGACCGATGAAGAAGGCTACTTCCAGCTGGACTTCGATAGCCGCAGCACCGGACCGACCGAGCTGACTCAGTCGGTAGAGCTCTCCCTGCCCGGCTATTCGCAAGTACAGATAGACGGCGACCCGGTAATCAGCCTGCCTGCACGTGATGCCCGATTCGGTGTCATCAGCGATGTCGATGACACATTGCTGCTGACCAAGGCCACCTCCCTGCGCGACATGATGAGACTGACACTGCTGGAGTCCCCCAGTAGTCGCCTGGCCTTTGCCGGTGTCGCCGAGTTCTATCAGGCACTGCATGCCGGTCGCAACCCGTTCTTCTATGTTTCAAGCAGCCCCTGGAATCTGTATGAATTCCTGAGCGACTTCATGCAGATCAACCATATCGTACCGGGGCCTCTGATGCTGCGCGACTTCGGCATCGATGAAACCAAACTCATTGCCGGATCCCATGGCGATCACAAACTGCAGCAGATACGCTCGGTATTGACGCTCTATCCCGAACTGCGATTCATCCTCTCCGGCGATAGTGGTCAGGATGATCCGTCCATCTATGCAACCATTGCCGAAGAATATCCGGATCAGATACTTGCCATCTACATTCGTGACGTCGGCCATGACTGGAAGCGCACATCGGTCCAGCAGCTGATCAGCAAGCTGCAAAAACGCGGAATCGACATGTTGCTGGTACCCGACACGCTCGCGGCTGCCAACCATGCACATTCACTGGCGCTTCTGCCGCCAGACGCCCTCGCATCCGTTTCCCGCGCTGTCGAAGCCTGCACTCAGGACCCGTGAAGAGCGTCTCATCAGCTTGTTGGCACTCATTCTGAATGGTGCAAGCGGCTGTTCAATACGAGGGGCGATCAGATCACCGTGTATGGCTGCTCGGTATCTACCCCCCTTGGTCGGCGATCAGTTCGAAACGAACTCGTGCCCCCTCGCCCGGTTGGCTCCACACAAGGGCTTCGCTGTCATGCAAGGTCAGAATGCGCTGCACGATTCCCAGTCCAAGACCACTGCCCTGTAATGCAAGCCTGTCATTCGATTGGATCCGGCCTCGCTCGCAGTTCTGCACATGACAATCCAATGATTTCTCGGCAGGGCCTGTGATATCCCGGATGGCAGCGAGAGAGCAGCCGACTAGCGGTCGGGAGAAGCCACAGCCCGAATCCCGGATTTCAAACTGCACAACCGAGTCATTCTTTCGATCAAGCGTGATTGCTACCCGGCCGCCACGAGCTGTGTGTCGAATGGCATTGGCCAACAGGTTCTCGATGACTCGCTGCAACAGCCCCATATCGGCCATCACCCACAGTGACTTGTCTTTGCATGGCACATCAAGCTGCAATGCAATCGAACGCTCCCGCGCCAGTGCCTCAAAGTCCTGAACCGTATCGAATACCAGCTCCGAGAACGGAAACCGCTCCAGATGCACCTCTATGTCACCAGAATCCAGCCGAGCCAACTCGAAGACCTGGGCGATCAGTCGCCATAAACGCCCTCCTTGCCGCTGAGCCAATAGCAGGTAGTGTTGCCGCTCCTCGTCATTCAATGAGTCATGCTTGATCAACAACGTTTCTATGGCACCACTGAGACTGGTCAGCGGTGTTCGCAGGTCGTGTGAGACGCTGGTCAGAAATTCCCGACGGCGCCGATCCGCGGTATCCAGTACCTGATATTGCTGGTTTAGCCTGTCCAGCATGGCCTGACAGGTGTTCTCCAGATCCTTCAACTCGTTGCCACGCGTCACAACCGCTCCTCGATGCATGACCGGGTTTGTGTCGGCTGCCCGATCGACTGCGAGTCGCCACTGTCCGAGAGAAGCCGTCATCGCTCGCAAGGGCCGTGTCATCAGGAAGAAAAGGGCCATGCCTGCAAGTAGTGCGAGCGCAAGTACGACAGCGAACATGGCGACGGTGTCCCGCAATGCATAACTGGCTGCCAGAGACTGCCACAATGAACTGTGCCTCTCTCCCCCGAGAACCGCGTAGACATACCCGCATAACTCACAGCCACTATTTCCAGCCTGACCGCCGGTGACGGGAAAGGCCGAAAAGACACGTTTCTGACCGGGTACTGCCGGGTTGTCTCCGTACAGCGGCAGGTGTGCTTGCCCTGACACGAATCGCTGAATGGGTGCCAGATCCACCTGTCTCTGTATTGCATCAGGCTCCCCCGCAAGCGATTCCAGAACGCGCCCCTGTCGATCCAGCAGATAGACTTGCAGGCTGGGGTTGATGACCATGGCGTGAGCGGCCAGTTCACGCAGGACCTGATGGTCCGGCTCACCATCCACGAACAGGCGTTTCTGTGTAGCAATGTACATCGCCACCGGTCGATTGAGTTCTTGCGTGAATTCTTCGAAATAGCGCTGTTGATTGCGATTGGCAATGGCCAGGGTAAGCAAGCCCAGACACAGCAGAATCACGGTGAAAACCAGACACAGGCGAACAAACAGCGAGGACAGCATCGATCAGCAATCCAGACGATAGCCGATACCCCAGACCGTCAGGATGTATTTCGGGTTTGCCGGGTCCGGTTCGATCTTCGCTCGCAAGCGGTTGATGTGGGTATTGACGGTGTGCTGATAGCCTTCATATTGCGTTCCCCAGACACTCTCCAGCAACTCGCGCCGCTTGAACGCCTTGCCTGGCTGACCAATGAACGCCGCCAGCAGTCCGAATTCGCGACAAGTCAGCTCGACCGCCTTACCGGACACACTCACGGTCTGTGTGTTGGTATCCAGGATCAGATCTCCGGCCACCATAGCTTGCTGCTCAAACACTCTGTGACCGCTCTCCGAGCGTCGGAACAAGGCCCGCACACGCGCCACGAGCTCGGCCATCGAGAAGGGCTTGACGATATAGTCGTCTGCCCCGGCATCAAGGCCCTGTACCCTGTCCGCCTCGTTTCCGCGAGCTGTGACCATCAGGATCGGAATGGCGGAATCAAGACGACGGATCTGCCGTGCAATGACAACCCCGTCGATACCCGGCAGGCCCAGATCGAGGATGAGCATGTCCCACTGCTCCTGAAGCGCACTTGTCAGCGCATCGACACCGTCCGCGACATGTACGATCTCGGCCCCGTAGTCAGACAAATGCAACACCAGCAAAGCCGCGATGTCGGCATCGTCTTCCACCAGCAGAATGCGTCTGCGGGTGGGCATGCCCGTGCTCCCGGACTGAGTCAGGGAGCACGGGCGCATCGGATCACGGAGCCCATTCATGCCACTTGGAGCCGGATACCGTTCCGAAGTTCACGGCAGCAGTTCACGTTCAGACACGTTGACTGACAGCGTTGAACAGCGCTCCATCAACGAGCATTGGTCGTGAGCTGGATCTCTCGCGATTCACCTTCAGATCCATTCGCATCGATCGCACTGACGGCGTAGGTGTAATGCGTTCCCGCAGCCAGACTCTGATCAAAGAAGCTGAGCCCATCCAGCGTGACGAGTGTGACACCGTCACGCGTTACACGATAGGCGGAAACCACGGAATCGGCTGCCTGAGCAGGGTCCCAGAACAATTCCAGGGCTGAGGATGAGTAGACAGTACCGGACAGATTGTCCACGGCAGTGACACCATTGCCGACATCATTGCCATCACCTGTTCGGCTGATGACCACACGCGCCACGGGATTCTGCCAGCGATGGGTCGCGGCGCTGATGTCACTGACACCGCCCGTCTCATCCAAGTCACCCAGAACGCCAGGGTGTACGTGTACGAAGCCTTCAGCCACGGTGCTGATGCCAGTTCCCCCGGTCCCGGTGCCGGTTGCGACAACCGGCGGTGGTGCTGGAAATCCGGGAACTCCCGGGGCGCCGCCTCCCAGTAGCTCGTCATTCGCTTCGGTACCCGCATCGTAGCCACGGGCGAACAATGTGACGGTCCCGCCGGGTTGCTCTGGCAGATGGACGGAATCCAGGCCCACAAAGCCATCGTTGGTCGGCAACAGCATGCCGCTGAGTGACAGCAGTGCATTGCTGTTGGCAACATCCGTCAACAGCAGAGTGGTACTCATGCCGGGAGCCAGCAGGCCTTCACCCGCACTGTATGCCGCTCCGCGACTGCTCAGCAGGTCGATCATGGGAGCGATATCGCCGCCTTCGGCAATGGCCTGCAGCTCTGCGGAAGCCTGATCCCCGGCATGAAACATCCGGGTACCCGAGTCATGAGCGGCGGCGATCAAGGGTGTGAAATGCTGACCACGAGTCAGATTGGTGACTGTGACCTCGTAATCGGCGGCGAGGATCGGAGTGGCGGTAACGGCGAGCAAGGTAGCCGTGGCGGCTACCGTCAGACGTGGGAAATGCATGAGTATTCTCCTGAGCGGCTGGGATATCGTGCTGCCGGGCTCGCGTCAGGCGATTCCCGGTGGCAACTGCAGGGATAGACCCATGGCAAGCCGTGGAGTTATCACGAATTCATAACGATTCCTTAACAGATTCAGGCTGCCCTGCCCATGCGGTCAGCCGCCTCATTGAAAGAGGAATCGAGAACCGACTCTTGAGCGAGCGACCTGTCTCTTGCTCCGGACTGGAAGAAAGCCAGCAATTCCGACACACGGTGGGCGAGCTCCCCCAGCGACACCGAGGTTGCCATGTTGGTCTCTGCCAGTTGCGAGTCGGCAACCATCATCCGTCGCGCATCTTCCACGATCTCCACAATCGTGTTCATCTCCTGCTCCTGCAGCAGGGATTCATCCACGATGATACGGGTTGCCTGCTCCACATTGCTGATCGACTGATTGATGACCTGCAGGGACTCACCGGTATTCGACACGGACTCTGCCCCCCGCAGGATATCACTCGATATCTGCGCGATCAGTGCCGTGATATGGGTCGATGCCTGCGCAGATTGTCTGGCCAGTTCCTTGACTTCATTGGCCACTACCGAAAATCCGCTGCCATGAATACCGGCACGTGCAGCCTCGACCGTTGCATTCAATGCCAGCAGATTGGTCTGCTTTGCAATGGTGTCCAGTACCTGGGTATTGCTTGCGATCTCCTGACTTTTTTCGTTGATGTCATTCATATACCCGATGGCCTGACTGGCAATGTTGCTCCCCTCATTCGCCGCTTCTCTGGAATGGTCAACCAGCATGGTGGCCTGATGTACCGAATCTCGATTGGTCTGAATCGATTGCCTGACCAGATCCACCTTCTCGAGCAATTGGGACACACCGTCACTGTGTACGGTCGTGTGCTGCTGCAGACGCCGGGAATTGACTTGCATGCTGTCTGAGGAAGTGGCCACGGTGCTCGACGCCTGCCTGATCTGCTGTACCATCTCGTGAACCTTGGCTGAGGTTGCATTGATCGAGTTGGCCAGCTGTTCGATCTGCCCCTTCCCACCGGTTCTGATCTGCCGGTTGAAGTCTCCCCGGGACTGATGTTCGGCAACTTCCACGACCGCTGCAATGGCACCTTCCATGACACTCATCGAGCTGTTTATGGCCTGCTTGAGTTCCTCCAGACGTCCCTGGCACTGCGCGTCGACACGTGCACCGAAGCAACCGTCTCGCATATCGTCCATGACGCTGCAGATCGTATCGAATGTCGTGTCCAGAACAGCAATGGTTTTATCAACCTGCTGACCGAAATCACCTTGTACACGTGGGTCCAGGCGAACATCGAAACGCCCTTCCTGAATGGCACGCATGACGCGTGTCAACTCGAACATGGTGAACTCGACACTGTCTGCCGTCTGATTGATGCCCGTACGCAACAACTCGAGCTCTTCATCGAATGGCCCCTGCAGGCGACTCCCGAAGTCTCCCTCGGCAATCTTCGAGAGCAGTTCATTGCACTGGGATACCGCTATCTCAGTTTCCCTCACCCGCTTTTCCGACTCTGCCTGCGCTTGCTGCGCTACCTTCGTCAGTCGCTGAGCCTGGTCCTCAGCCTTGCGACTATTGACCGTCAGGATTCCGCACAAGACCAGCAACACGGCAACTATGGCATAACTACTCCAGAGCAGAGCCGCCGTGAACGAGGCAACACCCACGTACTGCTCGACAAATAGTGCCTTGAGCTGCAGTGGCTGATCGAGCTCTTCGAGTTCTTCATACAGGCGGGTGGATGAGCTGGCCAGTTGGTGACGCTGCTCGATGATCATTCTTGCGTGAAGAGTCAGTGGACTGATGATGACAGCAGCCGCCGGCAATGCACTTCGCAACTGCTCCAGCTGTCCCAGCCATTGCTCATCAGGTTCCTGATAGACCACATCGACAATCAGATCCTGCAACAGTCTGCTCACCACTGGATCCGCATGGTCGTTAAAGGTACGGGCAAGCTCACCAAGGTATCGTCTGAATGCAGCTCTCGCGTTATCAAGAAGTCCGATACCTCGCTTGCTCTTCTCTACCTGATGCCGCAGTTCCACAACGGCTGCGGTATAGTCATCCAGCAATTCACTGCTACTCTCACGGAATTCCTGGCCGACGTAGTCAGGTATGTATCGGGCGAGACGGGAAGTTCTTTCCATCATCTCGAGGTCGGCCTCCAGGTAATCATAGTGTTTGACCAGGCCCTGCCTGACAAGCAGATGATCCCTCAGCAACTGCCCGGTGAGCGCCTGCATGTCGGCGATGTTGTTCAGATAGCGGGTATTGAACTCATTCTGCACCCGTGGTTTGAGAATGACCAGAATCGCGAGCAGGCAGATCAACCCGCCTATCGCCCATTTCACCCACGTTGATCCAGCATTTGATGTTTTCATTGTGCAAACGTGACTTGCGTTGGCTTCAATGCGTGCTCGGGCAATTTACCGGTCAGCGACTCCAGGAAAGCCACAATCAACTGCACATCCTCGTTGTCGATCGTTCGTCCGAGTTGAGCCGCGCCCATCACTTTCACGGCGTCACTCAACGATGAGACGGAACCGGTGTGGAAATAGGGAGAGGTCAAGGCCACATTACGCAAGGTTGGCACCTTGTACACTGGAACCGCATCAGCCTCACCCGCTTTCTGGTTGTGGCCGACATCCACCGCGTGGAAGGCTCCGAAATACTGCATGACGTTACCACCTATATTCACACCTTGATGACAGGCGGTACAACCATATCCCTTGAATAATTCGTAGCCGGCTGCCGCCCTGGCACTGATGGCACCGGTATCGCCACTCAGGTAGTCATCGAATGGCGATGGTGTTACCAGCGTTCTCTCGTACGCCGCTATCGCTTCTGCCAGTAATTCAGGCGTCATTTCCCGCGTATCGAACACCGCTTCGAACCGGGAGGTCAAGGCCTGGTCGGTTGACAGCTTATCCAGCACTTCGGGCCAGCTTGCTCCCATCTCTACCGGGTTGACCACAGGCCCCAATGCCTGTGCGACAAGGGAATCCGCGCGACCGTCCCAGAACTGACGGAAATTGTGGCCACTGTTGAGCACGGTCGGGGCATTGATGTTGCCGATCTGCCCTTTCATGCCGACGGATGTCGCCCGGCCATCATCGCCACCAGCCTTAACATTGTGGCAAGAGGCACAGGAAATCGTCTCGTCACCCGACAGCCGTTTATCATGAAAAAGCTGCCTGCCGAGGTCCACCAGCTGCGAATCGATGAAATTCGGGTTCTGAGCCTGCAAGGCTCTGAGCGGCTCGGACGAGGGAATCGGCTCTCGCTGCAAGGTACTGAGTGTTGTTGGCTGAGCGGCCAGACGAGAAAATTGCCGCCAGTCATCGCTCCGATCACAGGCAGACAATGACAGCAGAACAATCGCATACAGCCATCGGCCGCGGCGCTGTCTGTTTCCGCGGACAACACCCATCATGCTTGTCATTGAGTCAAACTCCTATCGACGGTGTGTCGAGCATCGCCGGTCAACGGCGCCAAACAGCCGGCGAATACTTCCGGCTACACCGTCATAACGACGAGTGTGCGGAATCTCTGGAGATGTAACAGGTAAGCAAATCGAGAACTGGGAGCGAGGCTCCGGTCAGCTGGTTTCGATCCGTTTCGACACCACGGCGAGCACACCTTGCGTATGGCACGCGTCGACCAGATCCGCTACCTGATTGACCCAATTCGCCTGGCTGAACAGATCTTGCGGTACGCCCGGAATACTCCCAAGACCGGCGATACGCTGACTCATCGAACTGTCGGCATTGACGATCAACTGAAGCTCTGCAATCAGTGGATCACTGCAGTCGATTGTTGCCCCCTGCTCGTTTCTACCCATCAGGTACCGGACCCACAAGGCTGTGGCGAGCGCATAGGTATCAACAGGCATGCCGCGGGCCAGACGTATCGATGCGGGAGTCAAAATTCGCTGCGGCATCTTCTGACTACCGTCCATCGCGATCTGCAGGCACCGGTGATCGATGGCGGGGTTTTCAAATCGTTCCAGCAATTGGGCGCGATAAACAGCGGCATCGCTCTTGTCCATGCCTTCCAGTGTCTCAGCCGCCATGAGCATGTGGCGATCGATCAATGACCGGTAGGTAGGCTCTTTCATCACGTCGCGCACCGCCGACAGACCTGACACAGCGCCGAGATAGGCAATCAGCGAATGAGCGCCGTTGAGCATGCGCAGCTTCATGTCTTCAAACGGTGCGACATCCGCAACGAATTGTGCGCCGGCCTTCTCCCATGCGGGCCGTGGACCGGCGAAATCGTCTTCGATGACCCATTGTTTGAAGGGCTCGGTTTCAATGGCTGCAGGATCTGCACGCCCCAGTAGATCGCCCGCCAGTTTGAAAGTAGCGGCAGTGGCGGCAGGCGTGATCCGGTCCACCATGGAGTCCGGAAATCGACACTTCTGCTCGATCCACTGCGCCAGTTCGGAATCCAGCAGTGCAGCATGAGACAGAACGATCTGGCGAAGCAATTTGCCATTGGCCGGGAGATTGTCACAGGAAAGAATGGACAAGCCGCTTCCACCGGTTTCGCGACGCTGACGCAGACCGGCCACCAGAATTCCTGGCATCGATCGGGCTTGCGACGCATTCGCCAGATCATGCTTGACCAGCGGATCGTCGGTATTCAGGTGTCGATCCTGTCCACTGAAACAGTAGCCTTTTTCGGTGACCGTGACACTCACCAGATGAACCGCCGGGTCGGCAATGCGCTGGATTACTGCACCCGGGGAATCAGGCAGGCAGAGTACTTCGCGAATGACAGAGAGCTCGCGCAGTACTGGACCCTCTGCCTGCTGTTCGATAAGCGAGTACCTGCCGCTGTTTTCCATCATCACGTTTGCCAGCTCTCGACTTCGCATGGCGACAGCGCAGATTCCCCAGTCGCCTCCCGCCTGCTGAATGGCGTCCTCGGTATATACCGCCTGGTGCGCACGATGAAAAGCACCCAGACCGAGATGGACGATGCCGATTGAGAGTTCGTCAGGTAATGCTGATGGTGTATGGCTCATGTCGATAGACTACACCAATCCTGCCCCGGTTCCATGCCCCTCAACCGTGCTCGCCGCCGGCACCCAGTTCGCGACTCAACAGCGCTTCAACGGCATCCTTCGGATCGACTCCTTCGACCACCACCCGGTATATCTGTTCGATGATCGGCGTGCGCACATTCAGTCGTTGAGCCTGCTCATAGACAGCTCGAGCAGCACCCACACCTTCCACGACCTGACCAATCTCCTCGGCCGCTTCATCAATGCTCTTTCCGGAGGCCAACGCGAGCCCCATCCGACGATTACGGGACTGATTGTCCGTACAGGTGAGTACCAGATCCCCCATGCCCGCCAAACCGACGAAGGTTTCGGCTCGCGCCCCCATGGCCAGACCCAGGCGAGACAATTCGCGCAATCCGCGGTTGATCAGGGCAATACGGGCATTGGCACCGAATCCCAGACCGTCCGAAAGACCGGCACCAATGGCAAGCGCATTCTTGACCGCGCCCCCGATTTCCACACCGACCATGTCTTCCGAGGTATAGGCAATGAAATTTCGCGTTCGCAAGGCATCCGCCATACGTGCCGACCATTCGGGGTTGGACCCGGCAACGGTTATGGCTGTTGGCAAGCCTGCGCCGACCTCCAGTGCGAAGGTAGGACCGGAAACCACGGCATAGTTGTCGCACTCCGGCAGCAGTTGATGGGCTAGCTGATGCGGCAACAAGCCTGTGCTCAGCTCGAAGCCTTTGGTTGCCCATGCCAGTTCCAGTTCGCCCAGCTTTTTGCCTTGAGCGGTTTTCAACTGTTCGAGCACCTGACGAAAGGCGTGACTGGGAACGGAGATCAGGATGCGTTGGGCCTCGCCGACTGCGCTGAGCCAGTTATTTTCCACCATGAGCTCGTCCGCAAAGGCGCAGCCTGGCAGGTAGCGCTCATTACTTCGATCCTGCTTCAGCTGCGTCATCAAGGTGCTGTCACGCCCCCACAGAGTCACCTGACTCCCTGCTCTGGCCAGCTGGATAGCAAGCGCTGTCCCCCAGGAACCTGCACCGATAACAGTAATGGGCGGTCGCGGGTGCCCGAGAGGCATTGTGGTACTCGTCCAGGTCTCGGTTTCTGCATTGCTCATTTCATCGCTCTCCCGTGCGTCCTGGTTACAAACTGTACCGTTGAACGGCCCTGCCTGTGCCAGTTTCCGTGTTCTACCCGATTTTCCTGAGCCCAGACGTACAAAAGGCCCGTGCTGTGACAGCAACGGGCCTTTTTCTCTATCAGCAACCGCCAGAGGGTGGTTTGATATGGCGTCAGATACTACGCTTCGCCGCGCTCAACGAATTCGATGATGGCCATGGGCGCATTATCACCCGGACGCATACCGCACTTCAGGATACGCGTGTAACCACCGGGACGGTTGGCAAAGCGTGGACCCAGATCGCTGAACAATTTTCCTACAGCAGCCTTGTCACGCAGACGGTCGAACGCCTGACGGCGCTTGGCGACGTTATCCTGCTTGGCGCTGGTGATCATCGGCTCGATGACCTTGCGCAGCTCTTTGGCCTTGGGCACAGTCGTCGTGATTGACTCGTGCTCGACCAAAGACGCTGCCATGTTGCGAAACATGGCCTTGCGATGGCTGGAATTACGGTTGAGCTTGCGCCCGCTCTTACGATGTCTCATGTTCTTGTCTCGTTCTTACTTGACCATCTCGCGTTGCTTCTGCAACTCGGGTGGTGGCCAGTTTTCCAGGCGCATGCCCAATGATAGTGCCTGCTGAGCCAGCACATCCTTGATTTCAGTCAGGGATTTCTTGCCCAGATTTGGCGTTTTCAGCAGCTCAACCTCAGTGCGCTGAATCAGATCACCTATGTAATAGATGTTCTCTGCTTTCAGGCAGTTGGCTGAACGTACTGTCAGTTCCAGATCGTCCACTGGACGCAGCAGAATCGGATCGATATCGGACGCCTGCTCTTCTTCCGGAGTCTGTGTTTCCGCTTTCAGATCAACGAAGACTGAAAGCTGTTCCTGCAGAATGGTTGCCGCCTTGCGGATCGCTTCTTCAGGATCAATGGTACCGTTGGTTTCAAGATCAACGATCAACTTGTCCAGATCCGTACGCTGCTCTACGCGTGCACTCTCCACGTTGTAGGCAACACGGTGTACAGGGCTGAATGAGGAATCGATCTGCAAGGTACCGATAGGACGGCTCTCGCCTTCCTCCAGCGTACGATGCGACGCTGGCTCATAGCCTCGTCCAACGCGGGCGCGCAGTGTCATGTTCAGATTGACATCGCCTGTCAGATGACAGATGACGTGATCCGGATTGATGATCTCGATATCGTGGTCGAGGGTGATGTCACCCGCAGTCACGACACACGGTCCCTGCTTGACCAACTTCAGGTTGGCTTCATCCTTGGCATGCATCACGATGGACACACCCTTCAGGTTCAACAGGATATCGAGTACATCTTCCTGTACGCCTTCCATGGTGGTGTACTCATGCAGTACACCTTCGATCTCTGCTTCATAGAAAGCAGCACCGGGCATGGATGACAACAGGATACGGCGCAACGCATTTCCCAGCGTATGGCCGAACCCACGTTCCAATGGCTCGAGCGTGACCTTCGCATGATTCGCGTTGGACGCCGACACATCGACGATACGTGGCTTCAAGAATTCAGTTTGCATGGCATTCAACGTAATTCAACCCCTATATGTTAGTGGAGCAGCCAAATCGCTGCTCCACCCTAAAGCTGTAACAAGCAAGCAGTCTGCGGCTTACTTCGAGTACAGCTCCACAACCAGAGATTCGTTGATCTCGGCTGGCAGATCAGCACGGTCAGGGACTGCCTTGAACATGCCTTCGAATTTCTTCGCGTCAACTTCGATCCAGCCTGGCAGTCCACGCTGCTGGGCCAGTTGAAGTGCATCGGCGATACGGGCTTGCTTACGGGCTTTTTCGCGGATCGTAATAACCTGATTCGGTTGAACCTGGTAAGAAGCGATATTGACGATCTTTCCATCTACCATCACAGACTTGTGCGAAACAAGCTGTCGAGCTTCGGCACGTGTTGAACCGAAGCCCATGCGATAAACGACGTTGTCCAGACGCTGTTCGAGCAGGGACAACAGGTTTTCACCGGTTGAGCCCTTGCGTGCTGCAGCAGATTTGTAGTAGTTACGGAACTGCTTTTCCAGTACGCCATACATGCGACGAACCTTCTGCTTTTCACGCAACTGGATTGCGTAGTCAGAAGGACGGCCACGCTTGGCGCCCTGCATGCCTGGAGGTGTCTCCAGGTTACACTTGGATTCAAGCGGACGAATACCGGATTTCAGGTACAGATCCGTACCTTCTCGGCGGCTCAGCTTGCACTTGGGGCCTATATATCTAGCCACGGTTCATACTCCTGCTGTTCTTCAAGTCTTGTCGACGGATTACGCGAGTCATCTCACACACGGCGCTTTTTCGGCGGACGGCAGCCGTTGTGTGGGATTGGCGTGACATCAAGGATGCTGCTGATCTTGAAGCCGACGTTGTTCAGCGAGCGAACCGCTGAATCACGACCAGGACCGGGGCCCTTCACGTGTACGTCGATGTTCTTCAGACCGTATTCCTTGGCTGCTTCGCCAGCACGCTCTGCAGCCACCTGGGCGGCAAAGGGTGTGCTCTTGCGTGAACCACGAAAACCTGAACCACCAGCAGTGGCCCATGACAGAGCATTGCCCTGTCGATCAGTGATCATGACAATCGTGTTGTTGAACGATGCATGAATGTGGGCAATACCGTCAGTGACGGTACGGCGAACCTTCTTCTTGGTGCTACTAGCTGCCATAACTTTCTCTATTAACGCTTGAGCGGCCGACGCGGACCTTTGCGCGTGCGCGCATTAGTCTTCGTACGTTGACCGCGAAGGGGTAAGCCCCGACGATGGCGAATTCCACGGTAACAACCGAGGTCCATCAGACGCTTTATGTTCATCGAAACATCGCGACGCAGGTCGCCTTCGACTGTAAATTTTCCTACTTCCGTACGCAGGCTCTCGATCTCGACTTCCGAGAGATTTCGAACCTTGACATCTGGCGCCACACTTGCAGCATCACAAATCTGACGCGCTCGTGTTCTACCGATACCGTAAATCGATGTCAATGCGATCCAGGTATGCTTCTGGACCGGAATGTTAATGCCGGCAATACGTGCCATGCTTATCTCCGCCTAAGTATTTTTAACTAACCCTGACGCTGCTTGTGTCGGGTGTCAGTACAAATGACGCGAATCACGCCCTTGCGCTTGACAACCTTGCAGTTGCGACAGATCTTCTTCACTGATGCTCTGACTTTCATTGTGCTTCTCTCCAGATAAGGAAATACCGAATGGACAACGCTGACAGGGGCACGCCTGCCTCAGCGCGCTCCCTTCGGAACTCCCTTGGTACCTTGCTTCTTCATCAAGCCTTCGTACTGATGGCTCATCATGTGCGCTTGTGCCTGTCCAACAAAATCCATGACCACCACGACAATGATCAGCAGAGATGTACCACCGAAGTAAAACGGTACATTCCAGAACAGGATCAGGAACTCGGGCAGCAGGCAAACGAGCGTTATATACAAAGCGCCGTAAAAGGTCAACCTTGTAAGCACACCATCGATGTATCGAGCTGTTTTTTCGCCTGGGCGGATACCGGGAATGAACGCACCCGATTTCTTCAGATTATCCGCTGTTTCCTTGGCGTTGAACACCAGGGCAGTGTAGAAAAAACAGAAAAAGATTATTGCCGATGCATACAAGAGTATATAGACCGGTTGGCCTGGCTGCAGCGTCGACACGATAGTGTTGAGGAATGAATTCGAATTGCTCGTGGCAATGTCACCCAGTGTCGCCGGGAACAAGATGATGCTCGAGGCGAAAATGGGAGGAATTACCCCGGCCATATTCAATTTCAATGGCAAATGGCTGGTTTGGGCAGCGTACATCTTGCGCCCCTGCTGCCGTTTCGCGTAGTTGACAGTAATACGACGCTGTCCACGTTCCACGAATACGACAAATGCGGTAACCGCAACAACCATCGTGAACAGCAGGATAACCACGAAGTATCCAAGTTCGCCAGTTCGCGCCAATTGCAGGGTTCCACCAATGGCCGCAGGCAAGCCAGCGACGATACCGGTGAAGATGATGATGGATATACCGTTACCAATACCCCTTTCGGTAATCTGCTCACCCAGCCACATCAGGAACATGGTACCGGTTACCAGAGTGATGGCTGCAGTCAGCACGAAGCCGGGGCCAGACAGAAAGACCACACTCTGCCCATTGGCACCCTGATTCTGCAAGGCAATGGCAATACCCACAGCCTGCACCGAGGCCAGTACCAACGTGCCGTAACGTGTGTACTTGGTGATCACGCGTCGACCACTCTCACCTTCCTTGCGCAGCTGTTCCAGCTGGGGAATGACGTGAGTCATCAACTGCATGATGATCGATGCAGAAATGTATGGCATGACACCCAGCGCGAACAGAGACATACGCGACAGGGCGCCACCTCCGAACATGTTCAACATGCCCAGAATGCCACCACTCTGCTGATCGAACAGATCCGCCATGACTCGCGGGTCAACACCGGGAATGGTGATGTGCGAGCCAGTGCGGAAGATGATCATCGCGAACAGGACGAACAACAGGCGCGAGCGCAGCTCGGCAGTACCGCCGAGTCCGGACAACGCAGGCTTGTTCTTGTCAGCGGCCATGATCTTAGCTGGCAGCCGGTGTTGCTGGTTCCGTAACGGATCCGCCAGCAGCTTCGATAGCAGCCTTGGCACCCTTGGTTACACGACAACCGCTGACGGTGCACGCCGTGCTGACTTCTCCGGACAGGATGATCTTGACGGTCTTGGTCTGCAACGGCACCAGGCCGGCTGCAATCAAGGACTCGACATTGACGTTCCCGCCTTCGACAGCTGCCAGCTCGTGCAGGCGTACTTCGGCGTAATGCCGTGCCATGCGAGAGGTGAAGCCGAACTTCGGCAGACGACGCTGGATTGGCATCTGTCCACCTTCAAAACCCACCTTGTGCCAGCCGCCGGAACGTGACTTCTGACCCTTGTGGCCACGGCCACAGGTCTTGCCGCTTCCAGATCCGATGCCGCGACCTACACGGTTACCGACCTTGCGGCTGCCAGCCGCTGGTTTCAGATTATTGAGACTCATGACGTAAGCTCTTGTCTGTCATTTCGATAAGGGCAGGCAACAACAAGCCGCCTGCCCGGAAAATTGATTTGAAGAACCGCCTCAGGCAGATTCTTCAACGCGCAACATGTAGTACGCCTTGTTGATCATGCCGCGGTTTTCAGGCGTATCGATGACTTCGACCGTCTGGTGCATACGGCGCAGTCCCAGACCACGAACGCTTGCCTGATGATTCTTCAGACGACCGTTCATGCTCTTGACCAGCGTGACCTTGAGAGTTTTACCGCTCATCTTACTCTCCCTTGATCTCTGCGACTGTCTTGCCACGCTTCGCAGCAACAGTCTCAGGGCTCTGCATTGTGCTCAGGCCATTGATGGTGGCGCGAACAACGTTGATCGGATTGTTGGTGCCGATGATCTTTGCCAGAACATTACGCACACCGACCGCTTCGAAGACCGCACGCATGGCGCCGCCCGCGATGATACCGGTACCTTCAGAAGCTGGTTGCATGTAGACCCGTGCAGCGCCGTGACGGCCCTTCAGAGGGTACTGCAGAGTGCCATCATTCAAGGAGACCGTCTTCATGTCGCGACGTGCCTTCTCCATGGCCTTCTGGATAGCCAGAGGTACTTCTCGTGCCTTGCCGTAGCCAAGCCCGACTCTTCCGTTGCCGTCGCCGACAACAGTCAGCGCGGTGAAACCGAACTGACGACCGCCCTTGACCACTTTGGCCACGCGGTTGATGGTGACCAGCTTTTCAATGTAGCCGTCACTGCTTTGATTGTAATCGTTCTGTGCCATACTTTTTTACCGAGTCCCGGGGTTCTGGCTGCACCTGGGCAGCCTTGCCGCAATCTGCGCCGTAATCAGAATTTCAGACCGTTCTCACGGGCTGCATCGGCCAGCGCTTTCACACGACCATGGTATTTGAAGCCAGCGCGGTCAAAAGCGACCTGGCTGACGCCAGCTGCTGTCGCTTTCTCGGCGATGCTCTTGCCGACAGTGACTGCGGCATCGACATTTCCACCGTTTGACACAGAACCACGCAGGTCCTTGCCAACAGATGAAGCAGAAGCCAGTACGCGACCACCATCGGCATCGATGACCTGGGCATAGATATGCCGAGGTGTACGATGAACCGTCAGGCGAGGCACGCTGAGCTCGCGGATCTTGGCGCGTGTGCGCTTGGCACGACGCAGACGACTAGTTTTCTTATCCATTCTCGATTGCTCTTCTGCGCTGCTCTACTTCTTCTTGGCTTCTTTCATGGCGACGTATTCGTCGACATACCGCACACCCTTGCCCTTGTAAGGCTCTGGTGGACGATAACCACGAATGTCAGCGGCGACCTGACCAACGACCTGCTTGTTGGTACCACTGACGACGATCTCGGTCTGACTCGGCGTCTCCACCGTAATGCCGGCTGGCACCTTGTGGACTACCGGGTGTGAAAAACCGAGTGTCAGGTTCAGATTGCTTCCCTGAGCCTGCGCACGATAACCAACACCGCGCAGTTCGAGTTTTTTCTGGAAACCTGTGCTGACACCTGTTACCAGGTTATTCAGCAGTGAACGCATGGTGCCAGTCATGGCAACGGATTTCTGATCGTTACGGTTGGTCTTGACACCCAGGACACCGTCTTCCAGAGAAGCGGTAACGTCCTCGTGCAGTGTCATTGACTCCTGCCCTTTTGGACCCTTGGCACTGACTGCCTGACCATTGATGGTGACTTCGACGCCCTTGGGCACCTCGATCGGTTGTTTTGCTACGCGTGACATTTTATTCTCCGGCTCGCCGATTAACTGACGGTGCAGATGATTTCGCCACCAAATCCCTGCGCGCTGGCTTGTTTGCCAGTCATCACACCGTGGGACGTGGAGACCACGGCAATACCCAGTCCACCGAGTACTTCAGGGATAGAGTTGGCGCCTGAGTACTGACGAAGGCCAGGGCGACTGATGCGCTTGATCTTGTCGATAACGGGCTTGCCGTCGAAATACTTCAATGTAACGGTCAGAGTGGGTTTGCCATCGACGACTTCAGTGTTGAAGCCGGAAATGTAGCCTTCGTTCTGCAATACCTGCGCGACGCTGGACTTCAGCTTCGCTGCGGGCATGGATACCGATACCTTACGTGCCTGCTGACCGTTACGAATACGGGTCAGCATGTCGGCTATGGGGTCAGACATACTCATGAATCAAATCTCCTACCAGCTCGCCTTGACCAGACCCGGAACATCTCCGCGCATGGCTGCTTCACGAAGCTTGTTACGGCTCAGGCCAAATTTACGGTAATAGCCGTGAGGCCTACCTGTGATACGGCAGCGGTTACGCTGACGAGCCGGTGATGAATCACGCGGCAGTTTCTGCAAAGCGGTGACCGCTTCCATTTTCTCGTCGAAGCCCACCTCTTCAGAAGCGATGGTCTTCTTCAGTGCAGCACGCTTGTCGGCGTGTTGCTTTACCAGTTTGCTGCGCTTTGTCTCGCGAGCAATCATTGATTTCTTTGCCATGAGTGTCGCGCTCCTATTGGCGGAAAGGAAAGTTGAATTTCTTCAACAATGACAAGGCTTCTGCGTCCGTCTTCGCCGACGTGGTGATGGTGATATCCATACCGCGAACCGCATCGATCTTGTCGTAATCGATTTCCGGGAAGATGATCTGCTCTTTCACGCCCATGCTGTAGTTGCCACGACCGTCGAATGAACGCGCGTTGATGCCACGGAAGTCACGGATACGCGGGATGGATACCGCAACCAGACGATCCAGGAATTCGTACATGCGCTCACGACGCAGGGTTACCTTGGCACCGATCGGATAGCCGTCACGAATCTTGAAACCCGCGATGGACTTTCGAGCCACGGTGACAACCGGCTTCTGTCCGCTGATGGCAGTCATGTCCTTGACAGCGTGCTCCAGCACCTTCTTGTCACCAATGGCCTCACCCAGACCCATGTTGATGGTGATCTTCTCGATGCGAGGTACCTGCATGACGCTCTGGTACTTGTGCTCCTCCATCATCTGAGGAACGATCTTCTCGCGATACTCTGCTATTAGCCTGGCCATGACCTTCAACCGTCCACTGAAGAAGCGTCAGAACGGAAAAAACGTTCCTTCTGACCTTCGTCGTTTGTGCGAAAACCGACGCGCTCACCCTTCTTGGAGGAAGGATTGAACAGCGCTACATTCGAAATGTGAATCGACAGTTCCTTTTCCTGGATGCCGCCCGGATCGCCCATCTGCGGGTTGCCCTTGGCGTGCTTCTTGACCAGGTTGATACCGTCAACAATCACACGATCTCCCAGCACGGTTTCAACCTTGCCGCGTCGACCTTTGTCCTTACCGACGAGTACGATGACATCGTCGCCTTGCTTGATACGTTGCATATTCTTGCCTATTCGCCGATTGGCCTTCAGATCTCTACAGCACTTCAGGTGCGAGAGAAACGATCTTCATGAACTTCTCGTTTCGAAGCTCACGCGTCACGGGGCCAAAGATACGTGTACCTACCGGCTCCAGTTTTGCATTCAGAATGACCGCCGCGTTGGCGTCAAAACGAATGGCAGATCCGTCACCGCGACGAATGGCCTTTGCAGTACGAACAACCACTGCGTTGTAGACCTCGCCTTTCTTTACCTTGCCTCGAGGAATAGCGTCCTTGACGCTGACCTTGATGACATCGCCTACTCGAGCGTATCGACGGTGCGAGCCGCCCAGTACCTTGATGCACTGTACTCGGCGCGCGCCACTGTTATCTGCCACATTCAGGACAGTTTGCATTTGAATCATCGGACGCTACTCTTTTTCCAGCCACGCTTGTTAATGTTCATTGTCGACAACAGCCTTATTCAGCCGCTTCGACGAGTACCTTGTCCAGAGTCCAGGATTTGGTCTTGGACATGGGACGGCACTCTCTGATCTGAACCGTATCGCCAACGTTCAGTTCGTTCTTTTCATCATGCACGTGATACTTCTTGCTACGGCGCATGTACTTGCCGTAGATGGGGTGCTTGATGCGACGCTCGACCTGCACTGTTGCAGTCTGTTCCATCTTGTTGCTGGTGACACGACCTGTAACGGTACGTGTACTTGTGCCTACTGCGGCTGATTCGTTCTGCTCACTCATGATCAGGCCTCTGCAGACTGCTTCTGGTGGATGATGGTCTTGATACGCGCAATCTGACGACGTACTCGCTTGAAGTTATGTGGCTTCACGTCCTGGCCGGATCCACGCTGCATGCGCAGATTGAATTGTTCACGGAACAGGCCGCTAAGCTCTGTGTTCAGCTCATCGACCGTTTTGGTCTTGAGCTCTGATGCATTTGAATCAGCCATTACGCTGCAGTCCTCACAACAAAACTAGTGGCAATCGGCAACTTCGCAGCAGCGAGTGCAAATGCCTCACGCGCGATCTCTTCTGAAACACCTTCCATTTCATAGAGCATCTTGCCGGGTTGAATCTTGGCTACCCAGTATTCAACGTTACCCTTACCCTTACCCATACGGACTTCGATAGGCTTCTTGGTAACAGGCGTATCGGGGAAGATCCGGATCCAGATCTTTCCGCCACGCTTGATGTGACGCGTCATGGCACGACGTGCGGATTCGATCTGGCGAGCTGTCAGACGGCCGCGACCGGTTGCCTTGAGGCCGTACTCGCCAAAGCTCACCTTGTTGCCGTTCTGGGCCAGACCACGGTTGCGCCCCGTGTGCTGTTTCCTGAATTTCGTTCGTTTTGGTTGAAGCATTTCTCGTTGCTCTGATTACTACCGAGACTCGTTGTTTTGCAGGGTTCGCATCCGCCCGGGATGCGATCTCAGCCAGGTCTCTTGATTGAATTCGTCAGCCTTACTTGCTGGCGGTGTTAGCAACGCTTTTAGAGCGTTTTTCTTCGAGGTCGAACACTTCGCCGTGGCAAATCCAGACCTTGATGCCGATGACACCGTAGGTTGTATGTGCTTCGGCAACACCGTAGTCGATGTCTGCACGCAGTGTGTGCAAAGGCACACGACCATCGTGGTACCACTCGCGACGAGCAATCTCTGCCCCGTTCAGACGACCGGAAACAGCGATCTTCACACCCTGTGCGCCCAGACGCATGGTGTTGGTCAGTACACGCTTCATCGCACGACGGAACATGACACGACGCTCCAGCTGCTGAGCAACACCTTCAGCGACCAGTTGAGCATCGAGTTCCGGCTTGCGGATCTCGGCAATGTTGATCTTCACGTTGTTGATGTTGATACCCAGCATCGGTGCCAAAGCACGACGCAGACGTTCAACATCTTCACCTTTCTTGCCGATGACTATGCCAGGACGAGCCGAGTGAATCGTGATGATGATCGACTTGGCAGGCCGCTGGATCTGGATACGACTGACAGATGCGTGAGACAGCTCCTTCTTCAGGAATTCACGGATCTTGATGTCGTCGTTCAGGTAGTCGGCATAGTCTTCATTGCCAGCGTACCAGGTGGAGTTCCAGTCCTGGGAGATGCCCAGACGAATACCAATAGGATGTACTTTTTGACCCATCGTTTAGCTCCTGCCGTCCGAAACGGTCACGGTAATATGACTTGTACGCTTGAGAATTCGGTTGGCTCGGCCCTTGGCTCTGGCTCGCAGACGCTTCATGACCGGTCCTGCATTGACTTGCACGGCTGACACCTTCAGCTCGTCGATATCCGCGCCTTCGTTGTGCTCGGCATTGGCGATCGCGCTGTCAACCAGCTTCTTGATGAGCGCACCTGCCTTCTTCTCACTGAATGTGAGGACTTCCAACGCACCTTCAACAGGCAGACCACGGATCTGATCAGCCACCAGGCGCGCCTTCTGCGGAGAGATGCGGGCCATCTTCAATGTAGATTCGACTTGCATGACTATCTCGATTTCTTGTCAGCGACGTGGCCTTTGTAAGTACGCGTTGCCGCGAACTCACCCAGCTTGTGCCCTACCATGTTTTCGGAAACCAGAACCGGCACATGTACACGACCGTTGTGCACGGCGATGGTCAGACCCACCATGTCTGGCAGGATCATTGAACGACGCGACCATGTCTTGATTGGACGCTTGCTATTTGCGGCGCGAGCTTCATCGACCTTCTTGACGAGGTGATAGTCGACGAACGGGCCTTTTTTCAGGGAACGTGGCACGAGTCTCTACCTCCTATTTCTTGCTGCGACGACGCACGATCATGTTATCGGTGCGCTTGTTTGAACGAGTCTTGTAACCCTTGGTAGGGGTACCCCATGGACTGACCGGGTGACGACCACCCGACGTACGACCTTCACCACCACCATGCGGGTGATCAACCGGGTTCATGGCCACACCGCGAACGGTAGGACGAACACCGCGCCAGCGCTTAGCACCAGCCTTGCCCAGCTTCTGCAGTGAATGCTCGCCGTTTCCGACTTCACCGATGGTGGCTCGGCAATCACTCTGTACCCGGCGCATCTCGCCTGAGCGCAGACGCAAGGTAGCGTACATGCCTTCGCGGGCAACCAGCTGAACTGCAGCACCGGCACTTCGAGCAACCTGAGCACCACGACCGGGCTTCAGCTCGATGGCATGCACTGTGGAACCAACCGGAATGTTCGCCAGAGGCAGGCAGTTACCAGCCTTGATCGGGGATTCCCGACCTGACATCAGAGGTGTGCCAGCAGCAACACCCTTGGGAGCCAGGATGTATCGACGCTCACCGTCTGCATACTTGAGCAGTGCGATGTGAGCGGTTCGGTTCGGATCGTATTCAACGCGCTCTACAACGGCAGGTACACCGTCCTTGTTGCGCTTGAAATCGATGACACGATAGCGACGCTTGTGACCACCACCCACGTGACGAGTCGTGATGCGTCCCTTGTTGTTACGACCACCTGACTTGGACAGACTTTCGACCAGTGGCTCGTAAGGACCTTCTTTCGAAAGCTCCTTGTTGACAACGCGGACCTGAAATCGCTTTCCGGGCGATGTCGGTTTTGACTTTACCAGAGCCATGATCTAACCCTCCATACCCATGAAGTCGATGTCCTGCCCTTCAGCCAGGCGGACGATGGCCTTTTTCCAATCGGAACGTTTACCTTCGCTCTGACCAAAACGCTTGGTCTTGCCGCGAACGTTGACGATCTGGACGCTTCGCACGCTGACGTCGAACAACTTCTCGACCGCCTTGCGAACTTCCAGCTTTGTTGCATTGTTGGCAACGCGAAAGGTGTGACGACCTTCCATTTCAGAGGCTGTGGCAGTCTTCTCGGAAATATGAGGTGCCAGAATCACCTGATAGAGACGTTGGTCGTTCATGCGAAGCGCTCCTCCAGTTGCTTCACGGCAGCAGCCGTGGCGACGATGTGCGGGAAACGCACCAGACTGACAGGATCAACACCTTCGACATCCAGAACCTGAACGTAAGGAATGTTGCGACTGGCCAGGTAAACAGACTCGGTGACGTCGTCCATCAGGAACAGCACCTTCTCGACACCCAATTCGGCCATCTTCGCCTTCATCACCTTGGTCTTCGGCGCATCCAGTTCCAGGCTGTCGACCACGATCAGACGACCTTCGGCCGCTGCGTGAGACAGGATGGAGCGAATGGCACCGCGGTACATCTTCTTGTTGACCTTCTGGGAGTAATCACGTGTCTTCGCAGCGAAAGTCACGCCACCGCCAGTCCAGATAGGACTGCGTGAAGTACCGGCACGAGCACGACCCGTACCTTTCTGCCGCCATGGCTTGGCACCACCACCACGTACTTCCGAACGCGTCTTCTGCGCAGCAGTACCGGCACGAGCCGCCGCCAGATAGGCAGTCACGATCTGGTGAACCAGACCTTCGTTATAAGCGACTCCGAAAACGGAGTCTGCAACGGATACAGATCCGCCGCTATGTGTTTTCAAATCCATCGTCTTAGCTCTTCGCGTTCTTCTGCTTGACGGCCGGCTTGATGATGACGTCGCTGCCATCGGCGCCGGGCACTGCACCCTTGATGAGAATGACCTCGCGACCCTCATCGATTCGAACTACCTGGAGGTTCTGGGTAGTGCGCTTCACAGCACCCATGTGACCTGCCATTTTCTTGCCTTTGAATACTCGCCCAGGCGTCTGGTTCTGACCGATTGAACCGGGCGCACGGTGAGACAGCGAGTTACCGTGAGTCGCGTCCTGCATCTGGAAGTTGTGGCGCTTGACACCACCTGCGAAGCCCTTACCGATACTGGTACCGGTGACATCGACCTTCTGGCCGGCTTCGAACAATTCCATACCGAATTCACCACCAACTTCCAGTTCGCTGCCCTCTTCACCTTCGAGGCGGAACTCCCACAGACCACGACCGGCGCCTACACCCGCTTTCGCGAAATGTCCGGCTTCAGCCTTGCTCAGTTGATTGGTTTTCTTTTCACCAGTTGTGACCTGGACGCTGACATAGCCGTCGCGCTCGACGGTCTTCCTGGCAGTGATTCGGTTCTTTGCTACTTCGATAACCGTAACAGGCGTTGAAACGCCCGCGTCATCGAATACGCGCGTCATGCCCAGTTTGCGGCCAACTACACCAAGAGTCATCGTTTTCTCCCACACACTCTAATCACGCCCAGAACAGCACGCACAGTGGGACCGCTTGCCATCCCCCCATGTGGTGCAGAACGCTTGGCGGCGAACTGTTTATCGGAGGTTGATTTGCAGCCGAGCAGTGCAGCTCGGAACGAAGTAATAAAACCGAAATAAACAAAACCCGACGGGGTGTCCACGCCGGGTTGGTTAGCGCACCATAATAACACCCAAATCTTTCAATTACTACCCTTGCGGCAGCTTTTGTTCATCGAGTTGACATGAATTGTCGATCAAGGCGCTTCTGCAGACGGTAGTCCGGGTTGAAATCCGCCCGCAGCCCGCGTATTTCGGCCGTTTGAACGAAAGACTTGAATAACGCAGTGTAACCTGTGAAGAACCAGCACAGGTTTCAATTCGGCAATCGGCGCGCGATGGTACACAATTGTCACGCCTCACCGCCAGTTACTCGCCTCCAGCAGGAAGACTCCATGTGCGATCTAGAACACTGCGCCTTTCCTGCCGATGATGACCTGTATCGCGCGTATCACGACAGCGAATGGGGTGTACCTGCCGATTCCGATCAGGTCTTCTTCGAAAAGGTCTGCCTGGAGGGCTTTCAATCAGGCCTCAGTTGGCAGACGATCCTGCACCGACGTGACGCCTTCCGTCGGGCATTTGCCAATTTCGACATCAGCACGCTCGCCGCGTTCGATGATGACGACGTCGCCAGGCTTCTGCAGGATGATTCCATCATACGAAACCGACGCAAGATCCGTTCAGTGATCAACAATGCTTCCCGCGCACTCGAACTGCAGCGGGAGGCTGGCAGCCTGGCCGCATTCTTCTGGCAATTCGAGCCTGAACCCCACACGCGTCCGACGTCAGTCTCGCGAGACTGGCTGAACAGGAATCCGACAACCCCCGAATCCACGGATCTGGCTCGCGCACTCAAGAAACGAGGTTGGTTTTTCGTGGGTCCCACCAACATGTATGCGCTGATGCAGGCTCTGGGCCTGGTCAACGATCATGTCGGCGGCTGCCCGGTGCGCCCGCTTGTTGAAAAACGCAGGCAGAGCTTCATTCGGCCGCGTTGCACGACCGCCTGACGGCTTCACGGCTTCACGGCTTCACGGCTTCACGGCTTCACGGCTTCACGGCTTCACGTCTTCACGGCTTCACGGCTTCACGTCTTCACGTCTTCACGTCTTCACGTCTTCACCGCTTTGCCGCTTTGCCGCTTTGCCG
Source organism: uncultured Granulosicoccus sp. (assembly GCA_947492525.1). Taxonomy (GTDB): domain Bacteria; phylum Pseudomonadota; class Gammaproteobacteria; order Granulosicoccales; family Granulosicoccaceae; genus Granulosicoccus. Next base: position 19,878 of record CANLNQ010000022.1, on the reverse strand, counting down.
CTTTGCCGCTTTACCGCTTTGCCGCTTTGCAGGTCTACGACTTCACGACACTACCCTGCCACCCGAGTGTCATGGCCGACCGCTCACCGACTGCCGCGTATGCGTTCCTGCTTCAAGGTCACGCGATTCAAACCGGTGGAGGACGCGCTACGTGTCGACGCCGTGACCTGTACGCCGGCCCTTCAATTCGCCGGTGATGTCTGACTGTCGTCAGCTCTCTGCGTTGACCGGACATAGCCCATCGAGCTCTTCAGCAATTCCCGGGTATAGGGTTCAGTGGCTTGCATGGCGCGTAGATCCTGCACACTCAGGGTTTCCACCAACTGACCGTTCTGCATGACCGCAATGGATTCACACAAGTGCGCCACCACGGCCAGATTGTGCGACACCATCAGATAGGTCAACTGTCGCTGCTCACGCAGATCGCTCAGCAGATTGAGAATCTCGGCCTGCACGGATACGTCCAGCGCCGAGGTTGGCTCATCCAGCAGCAGAATGGAGGGCTCGGCTGCCAATGCTCGCGCAATCGCCACCCGCTGTCGTTGTCCACCCGAGAGCTGATGCGGGTAACGGAATCGAAACTGCCGTCCCAGCCCGACATCCTCCAGCAGACCGACGATACGTCGATCGACGTCTCCCAGCTTGTGCAGTGCCAGGGTTTCACTGAGAACCTGATCCACGGAATGGCGCGGGTGCAATGATGCATACGGGTCCTGGAAGACCATCTGGACCTTGTCGTAGAAGGCGCGCGAGCGACGCTTTCCCAGTGTCTCTCCATCGACCTGCAGGTGACCGGACCAGGTACTGACAAGCCCGGTCAATGCGCGAAGGATCGTTGATTTGCCGGATCCACTTTCGCCGACAAGACCCACCGAGGCACCAGCGGCAACCTCGAGGCTGACGCCCTTGACGGCCTGCACGCGTTCAGCGTGCTCGCCGAACCACACATCGAGCCCTTCGATAACGATCCCTTGCGTCATGTGAAGACCATCGACACGGTAGATATTCCGGTAAGGAGTCCAGCCGATGCCAGACAAGAGAAATGAGTCATGACAGGTCTCCTGAATCCGCATGCCGCCAGGCTGGATCGCGCTCGAGTACGGAGAGTCGTTCACGAGGAGCATCCAGCCGCGGCATCGAATCGAGCAGACCTTGCGTGTAGGGATGTTGCGCCTGATACAGCTGATCGGCACGACAGGATTCGACAACGCGTCCTGCATACATGATCAGCACCCGATCGCAGAAAGAGGACACCAGATTCAGATCATGGCTGATGAATATCAGACCCATGCCGCGCTCGGCAACGAGCTTGTCCATGATGTTGAGCACCTGCATCTGCACGGTGACGTCCAGCGCCGAGGTCGGCTCGTCAGCAATGAGAATGCCCGGATTCGGTATCAGCATCATCGCGATCATGATGCGCTGCCCCATCCCACCGGACAGCTCGTGCGGGTATGCCTTGAAGACGCGTTCGGGGTCCCTGATGGCCACCGCTTCGAGCATCTCGAGTGTCTTCTGCCGGCGTTCTGCACGGTTGCCACGTCGGCTCTGTGCATAGGCTTCCATGATCTGGTCACCCACGGTCATGACTGGGTTCAAGGAGAACTTCGGATCCTGCATCACCATGGAGATACGCTGGCCACGCACGGCACGCATCTGCTTGTCACTCTTGGTCAGAAGGTCTTCGTCGCCCAGAGTCATGCGCCGGGCCGAGACCTTGCCCGGTGGCCTGATGAGACGCAGGATCGCACGGCCAGTCAGCGACTTTCCCGAACCGGACTCGCCGACAATGCCCAGACGCTCCTGCCCCAGCGAAAACGAGACACCACGCACCGCATCGAAAACGCCACTACGTGTGGGAAAGGATACCCGCAGGTCTTCGACTTCCAGCAGGCTCATGAGCTGCCCCCACTCTTCGGATCCAGCAGATCACGCAAACCGTCACCCAGCAGATTGAACGCCAGACTGACAATGAAGATGGCAATGCCGGGGATCGTGGCCACCCACCAGTAGTCGAGAATGAACCGTCTGCCTTCGGCAATCATGGCACCCCATTCCGGTGATGGCGGCCGTGCCCCCAGACCCAGAAAGCCAAGGCCGGCTGCTGCCAGGATGATACCTGCCATGTCCAGCGTGATTCGCACGACCAGCGAGGCGATACACAGTGGCCAGATGTGACGGGTGATGATGCGCAGCGCGCCGGCACCTTGCAACTTGACGGCACTGATGTAGTCGGAACGACGGATGCTCAAGGTCTCGGCGCGGGCAATGCGTGCATAGGGCGGCCAGGCTGTGAGCGCGATGGCCAGCACCGCATTTTCGATACCCGCCCCCAGTGCAGCCACGAAGGCCAGCGCGAGAACCAGACGCGGGAACGCCAGGAAGATATCGGTAAAGCGCATCAGCACGGTATCGGTCCAGCCACCGATGTAGCCGGCGACAGTGCCGATGAACAGGCCCAGCACGGGTGCGATCAAGGCCACCAGGCTGACGATATACAAGGTGATTCGCGAACCGTAGATCAGGCGACTGAGAATATCCCGACCCAGCGAATCGGTGCCGAGCAAGTGCCCCTCGGCCCCCAGTGGCAGCAGTCTGTTGGACAGGTTCTGCTCGAACGGATCATGCGGGCTGAGCCAGGGCGCGAAGATCGCGATCAGCACCAGCAGCACAAGAATCCACAGGCCCAGCAAGGCCAGTCGATTGGTTCTGAATTCCAGCCAGCCATGGTAGATGGCCGCAGCACGGGCCTGTGCGCGCGACTCCGGACTTTCGCTGTTGAGCCAGGATCTGAGACTACTCACTAGGTTTTATCCCGGGCACGTGGATCAAAAAAGGCATACAGCAAGTCGGAAAAAACGTTGAGACAGACAAAAACCAGTCCGATCACGACCGTGCCGCCCAGCACGGCATTCATGTCGGCTGACAGCAGAGCGGTGGTGATGTAACTGCCGATGCCCGGCCAGGCGAAGATGATTTCGGTGAGTACCGAGCCTTCCAGCAAACTGGCATAGCTCAGGGCAATCACGGTGATGAGCTGGACCTTGATGTTGCCGAATGCATGCCGCGTGATGACGATCCATTCCGACAGTCCCTTCACCCGGGCGGTAGTGATGTATTCCGACCCCAATTGTTCGAGCATGAACGAGCGTGTCATGCGACTGATGTAAGCCAGGCTGTAGTAGCCCAGAATGCCGGCAGGCAGAACGATATGACTCAGGGCATCACGGAATACGTCCCACTGGCCATCCAGGGCACTGTCAACCAGAATCATGCCGGTAACCACGGGGACCACATCCACGTAGAAGATGCCCACACGGCCCGGACCACCCACCCAGCCCAACACGCCATAGAACACCAGTAACCCGACCAGTCCCAGCCAGAAGATAGGCATGGAATAGCCGATGAGGGCAATGACGCGCGTGATCTGATCGATCCAGGAGTCACGCTTCACGGCACTGATGACGCCCAATGGCACGCCCACCAGAACGCCCACCAGGGTGCCGAGCGTGGCCAGCTCCAGCGTGGCTGGAAATACACGCTTGATATCCTCGATGACGGGCCGTGAGTTCAGCAGGGACTGACCGAAGTCTCCCCGCATGACATCGCCGAGATAGACCAGAAACTGCACCACCAGAGGCTTGTCCAGCCCCATGCTGATGAAGGCGGCGTCGTACACCTCCTTGCTGGCTCTCTCGCCGACGACGGAAATCACCGGGTCGATGGGCATGACCCGGCCGATGATGAAGGTCACGAACAGCAGGCCGAGCATGGTCACGAGGATCATGCCCAGCGTGCGCAAGGTACTGACACCGGCCTTCGTCCACCACAAGGAACGTGGTGAACGAACGGCCGGCCTTGCCGAAGAATCGGCCGCCGGTTGACTCATTGACGCGTTGTCCTCGTCGCGTGATGCGACAACCTGCGGTAGATCGACATGGGTAATGGTTTACTTGGTAACAGGCCAGTAAGCCGTGGCAGTGACAGAGCCACCGATGGTGAAATCACTGACCGAACTCTGCCGTGCTGTCTGAGCGGTTTTCTGGAACATGATGGCGAACGGTGCAACCGCCTGAAAATCACGCTGCATCTGCTCGTACATTTCACGACGCTTGTCGGTATCACCTTCAATGACGGCGGCTTCGACAGCTGCAGTCAACGGACCCGGATCCCAGGCATTGCGGTATGCCAGCAAGCCGGTTGCCTGAGCTTCGTCGGAGTTGTCCGGATTGTAGGCGAACGTGCCGGCATTGGTCTGAGGGTCTGGATAGTCAGGTCCCCAGGCACCCAGATACATATCCAGTTCCCTAGCACGGTAGCGTGTCAGGATCTGCTTGCCGGTACCGATGGTGATATTCATCGTGATACCTGCCTGAGCGAAGGTGTTTTGCAGTGATTGAGCGATTTCGATCCGCTCCTGCGCTTCGCGAACGCCGGCTTCGAACTCCAGGTTCTCCACACCGGCTTCGGCCAGCAACTCCTTGGCCTTCTCCACGTTGTAGCTGAAGGGTTTGTCGTCGATGGCACCCAGATAGCCCGCGGGCAGAAAGCTCTGATGCTCACGCCACTGACCTTTCAGGAAACTGTCTTCCATGCCCTTGTAATCGATAAGGTACTTCAGCGCTTCCACGACCTTGGGGTTGGACAGTTCCGGATGCTTCTGGTTGAAGGAGACATACATCAGATTGCCTTTCAGATCGGTATCGACAGCGATACTCTCTTCACCCTCGATACCGGCAACGTCTTCAGGATTCAGGTTGCGTGCGATATCGACATCGCCCTTTTCGAGCAACAGGCGCTGCGTGGCAGACTCCTGAATATGCTGCACGATAACGCGCTTCATGCTGGGCGCACCCAGATAGAAGTCCGGATTGGCCGCCAGTGTGTAGGATTCGGAAGGCTTCCAGCTGACGACCTTGTAGGCGCCCGAGCCCGCTGAATTGGTTGCCAACCATGCATTCCCCAGGTCGCCATCCTGCTCGTTTTCCAGGACCAGCGCCTTTTCCACGATGCCACCGATCGTGGCTGTCAGACAGTTCAGCACGAAGGAAGTCGCGTACTTCTTGTCGGTGGTGATTGTCAGCGTGTTGCCATCGGCCACAATGGTCTCCTCGACATTCTCGGGCGTGAAACCGAACTGCGTGAGAATGAACGACGGTGTCTTGTTGAGCTTGACTGCACGCTGCAGGGAGAAAGCCGCATCTTCGGCCGTGACCGGATTGCCTGAGTGAAATTTCACGCCTTCACGCATGGTGAAGGTGATTGACAGACCATCTTCCGACACTTCCCAGCTCTCGGCCAGATCAGGCTGAAACCCGGCTTCAAGGTTCAGCGGGTCGAAATTCACCAGCTTGCCGTAGACATTCATGATGACATCGCTACCGGCAAATTCGAAGGATTGCGCGGGGTCAAGAGTGGTGATGTCGTCGATGCGGTGCGCAATGACCAGCATGTTGTCGGGCGTCTTGGCTTCTGCCAGTGAGCCCAGACCAATCGCTGCGCCCAGAGCCAGCGAGGCCAGTGAGCGTTTGAAGAATACTCGCCGATTCGATGATCGGCTGGAATTTCTTGACATCTTGAATGATCTCCTGAGTTCTAGATAAGCCGGCCAGAGGCCGACCGGTGTCATGAATCGTTGCTGTGCCAGGTCTCTTCCAAAACCCGAAACCAGTTACCGTGACACAGCTTGTCGATCAGCTGATCACCATAGCCATGCTCGCGCATGGCTGCCACCAGACGAGGCAGGCCACTGACATCGCCAATGAAATCGGGAATCTCGGCACCGTCAAAATCCGACCCCAAGCCTACACTGTCCTCGCCCAAAAACTCAATCAGGTAATCCAGGTGGCGCAACATCTGCTCGACGGGCACATCCGTCAGCATGCGACCATCGCTGCGCAGAAATGCCGAAGCGAAATTGAGACCGACCATACCTCGGCTGGCCTTGATCTGCTCCAGCTGGGCATCGGTCAGATTGCGGGCATGCTTGCACAATGCGTGAGCATTGGAATGCGTTGCCACCAACGGGTGTCGGCTGTAACGCGCGACATCTTCAAAACCCTTCTGGTTGAGATGCGACAGGTCGATCAGGATACCTTTGTCGTTGCATCGCCTGACCAGCTCCATTCCCAGATCCGTCAGACCTGCACCGATGTCGGGCGTGGCCGGGAAACGAAATGGCACGCCTTCCCCGAAGATGGTCGGGCGGCTCCATACCGGTCCCAGAGAGCGCAAACCGGCCTCATAGAGGACATCCAGCGCATGGAAATCGGGGTCGATGGCCTCACAACCTTCCAGGTGAAGCACGGTTGCCAATCGCTCGCTGGCGAAACACTTTTTCAGTGCAGGCACAGTGGTACAGATTTCCGCGACTCCCATCTCCTGCAGTCTCATGAGAATGGAGGCTTCTCGCATCACCACGTCCAGTGCACTTCGGCGATCGACCAGCTCTGGCAGGGGAACATCGTATTCGGCCTGCGTCATCATGCTCTGATAATCGCCGCCAGCCGGCGAAGACACCCACATGGCAAAGAAACCACCGCCGAAATTCCCGGCCCTAGCCTTCTGACGATCGATATGAAAGTCGCTACTGCCCTGAAACAGCTCTGCTGCCGACGCCCCGCCCGCTTCCATCAGCCGGGTCAGTATGTCGTTATGACCATCGAACACTCGCCCACTCAGATTGCTGTCAGGATTATCACTACTCATCAATTTGTACTCGTTTGCGTTCATGTAACAGACCGGGAACGAGCATAGCACCGGAACTCCTCAGTGGCCCTGATGAAGCGTGCTGAACGAACCGCCCCTCGCATTGTCAATCTGACAATGCACGCGTTTCAGGACCGGATATCGCGTGAACTCTGACTCGACCCCGCAAGCAATACAGGCCGCACTCATGAAAAGAAAGAAACCGTCCGCCAATAGCGACAACGTACTGGAACGATTCACGCGGATGCCTGCCGATCGAAAGCGGCGACTGCTGCTCAAGGGCGCCGTCGGCCTGGGCGTGCTGGGCGTTGCCGCCGGTGCCATCTCTGACTATGACGGCAAACAAAGGGAACTGCATGATCTGAGCAGCGTCGGTGCCGGTGAACCGGTCGTGGTTCAGGTTCACGATACCAGCTGCCCCATCTGCAGAAGCCTCAAGACGGTCACCTCGAAGGTGCTGGTGGATCATCAGCACATTCATTACCGGGTTGCCGATATAGCCACGACTGAAGGGCGGGCCTTCCAGCAGAAATACGGTGCCTCCAAAACCACTTTGCTGTTTTTCGATGCCAGAGGCAAACTGCTCGATACCGTGGTCGGATCACAGACGCGCGAAGATCTCGAAGCGCTTCTCGCCCGTCATTACCCGCCCGCCGCCTAACGACTGGAGCAGCTCATCCTCGAGTGACTGGTCGAGTGACTGGTCGTCTGACTGCTCTTGTGACTGCTCTTGTCACAGCTCTTGTTGCAGCTCTTGTCACAGCTCTTGTTGCAGCTCTTGTTGCAGCTCTTGTTGCAGCTCTTGTTGCAGCTCTTGTTGCAACTCTTGTCGGGAGCAGAATGGCTTGCCGACAGGGCCCTCACCCGCCCTCCTGCGCAGAGCCTGCGATGCTCTGAACCGATGGGCGGCTGAGGGTCTGTCCGTGACAGGTCTAGTCGACCGATCGGGCGTACAAACGCGGGTGCAGAAGTGTGCCGAACTGCCTTGTATTTACAAGTTTGGCACCTGCAAGAACGGCCATATCGAACAGCGGTTCAATCAGAACAACGCTCAGGTAGGCGAGACCGAAGGAAGAAACGCCGGCCATGTTCTCTGCGCCAAACCCGTTGCCATAGACTGCCCAGAAGCCAACCCACACGATGATGCCGCCCTGATAGGCCAACGACAACTTCATGGCCTGTGAGTAGCTGATATCCACGTAGGGCGTCTGCTCGGGAATGATCCGTTTCGCAACGGCCTGAGTAGCAAACAGCGGTAGAAGCAGAGTGGTGACATTCATGCCGTATTGCGGCAGATCACCCGGCGCGAACAGCAAGCCCTGAACCAGGAGCCCCACCATCAGACCAATGGCCGCCGGCGCCACACCGAACAACAGTAGCAAGGTCGTACCGAGTATGAGATGCACTTCGGAGATACCCACAGCGACATGGGGAAACAACTCGAAGAACATGAACACCAGCGCAGAGGCCAACACTGAGCGAAGCAACAGTGGTATCACACCTTCCTGGCTGCAGGCCTGCTTGACATGTCTGCCCCCCAGAAGGAGCGAGGCTGCCGCTGTTCCATAACTCAACAGGATCTTCGATCCTTCCACGATTCCCGGTTCTATATGCATGCTAGTTACTCCTGTAGAGACATCAGACGGATTGACGGACCGCAGGCAGATCGCCTCCGGCAGTCATCCAGTGACTGGCTGGCATGTATTGCGCCTGCCAGAGTTCAGCCAGCCGCCTGACACGACCCAGTGTCAGGAAGCCGGATTCGAAGTCCACCACATGGCATTCATCCACATGACGGGGCAAGCCGGGTAGCGGGTCGTATCGACCATCGCTGAGCAACCACAACACCCGCCGTCTGTCCGGGTAACGTCGGCGTTGGCGCAGCAGCAGCTGCTCGGCACTTTGCACCGCCAGCTGTACCGGACTGCCGCCGCCTCCGCCAATCGGTTCTATCCAGTCAAGAGCGCGGGCGCCGACCTTGTGCGGATCATGCAGCAGTTGCACACCGTTGCCGGCAAAGCCGATGACAGCCAGTGCGTCGCGTCGTCGATAGAGCTGACGGCCCAGGTCCAGAAGAACGCCCTTGGCCGCAGCCAGTTGCCCGGTACTCATCATGGAGGCAGAGCAGTCGAGCAGGACACAATGCAGCAGAGAGGCATTGCCCCTCACCGGCTTGAAACGCAAATGCTCACGCCGCAACGGCGCGTTGCGGCGAAGCAGTAAAGTCTGCAACCAGCTGATTTCACCCTTATGCGCATCAGATTCATGATGCGACTGTCGTGCTCTAGCGGTGCGCCCGGCTACTGACCCCGCTTCAGCAGCCGACCGCATCAGGGCTTTTTTAGGCTCTGCCCTCCAGGGCCTTCAACAGGCACGATCGGCACCGGTTGAGCCGGCATGGCGCCCCATTGCCTGTCACTGTCCTCGGGTGTCATCGACGCTGCAGCGGCTTGCCATTCGTCCTGCTCTGACTCACCAGGCGTCGATACTTGTCGGGTTGCTGGCTCATGCCCTCTGCCTGCTCCACCGTGACCGACGGTGTCTTGCGGAACGGCTGCTCCGCTTGCTGCATGCGGGCCAGTGTGATCCCGGCTTTGCGGCTCTGCCGATGATGGCTGCTCCTCACCGGGTGTGGAGGAGGCGTCGGCAGCTGACGAAAATTTCCCGGGGCCATCCGCCTTTGCGCCACTCCCGGCATCGGTGTCAACTGCATTCGCTCGCCGCCGATGCGCCAGAACCAGCTCGGCCACTGCATCGATGTCGCGCACTTGTATTTCGCTGTTTCCTCGCAATGCTGCCATGGCGCGGCTGGCACGCAACATGACCAGGTCTGCTCTCACACCTTCCACCTGCGCGTCATGACAACGCTGAGACACCTGTTCGTGATCCTGATCGCTGAACTGGATGGATGCGAGACGCTCGCGTGCCTGCATCAACTGCGCCAGCAGACGCGCCTGTTGCTCGGCATACCGTTGTACAAAGGCGGTCGGATCATCGTCGAAAGCCAGCCGGCAACGCACGATAGTCTGGCGCAGACCGAGGTCCATTGCGTCGTCAACCGAGACATACAGACCGAAGCGATCCAGCAGTTGTGGTCGCAGCTCGCCCTCTTCCGGATTCATGGTGCCAATCAGCACGATGTCGGCAGCATGATGATGTGAGATGCCATCCCGTTCGATCCGGTTAATGCCGCTGCTGCAGACATCCAGCAACAGATCAACCAGGCTGTCGGACAACAGATTGATCTCATCAACATACAGAACGCCCTGGTGCGCGCGTGACAACAGCCCTGGCTGGAATGCCGTCTTGCCGTGTTGCAGAACCAGCTCGAGATCCAGCGAGCCTGTCAACTGCTCTTCACTGGCATTCAAGGGCAGATTGACGAATTCGCCCTCGGGCAGGATTTCCGCCAGTGCACGTGCACTGGTTGTCTTGGCTGTGCCCCGAGCGCCTTCGATCAGCACACCACCCAGACGAGGATCGACAGCCACCAGCTTCAAGGCCAGCTGTAACGTGGTCTGTCCTTGCAGGGCAGTAAACGGATAGACCGGGACGGTGTTCATGGTCGGACTGTTCATGAGGCTCGTGTTCATGCCGGCACTCCATTCTTTCCGGTCTGCTGCACGGCGCCGATCGTGGCGCCTTCCAGTGACTCCTCGATGGCAAGCAGCCGGGATTCCACTCTTTCTCGATAATCGCCGGGCTCCTGCCACAGTCCACGCTGCATGGCTTCCAGCAAGCGTTCGCAGATCTCCTTCAATGCGTCCGGATTGTGTTGCTGCAGAAATTGCCGTGTATCGCCGTCTTCCACGTAGGCATCCGTGACACGCGCGTACTGGTCATCGCGCACCACGTGAGCCGTTGCATCATAGGCAAACAGATAGTCCACACTCGCCGCCATCTCGAATGCGCCCTTGTAGCCATGACGTTTGACACCCGCAATCCATTTCGGATTGGTGACACGGGAACGGACTACGCGACTGATTTCCTCATCGAGCGTACGGATGGCCGGTGCCAGGGGGTTGCTGTGATCGCCGAACATGATGCTGGGCTGCTTGCCACTCAAGTATCTCGCCGCCGCGCTCATGCCTCCCTGAAACTGGTAGTAATCGTCAGAGTCGAGCAGATCATGCTCGCGGTTGTCCTGATTGTGCATGACCATATCCAGATTTCTCAGGCGCGTTGAAAAGCTGGACTGAGCTTCCGTACCGTTATCGTGCTGGCCGTAGGCGTAACCGCCCCAGTTGAGATAGGCGGTCGCCAGGTCCTTGTCATCGGTCCAGTGTTTCTGGTCGATGAGCCCCTGCAGACCAGCGCCGTAACTACCGGGTCGCGAGCCGAACACACGATGTCCGGCCAGGCGTCTCGCTGAATCACTGTCCATCCCCTGCGCCTCCAGCTCTGCAGCCTCTCGTTGAATTCGCGCTCGAATCGGGTTTACCGACTCGGGTTCGTCCAGCTCGGCCACCGCCTGCACGGCTGCATCGAACAGACGCATCACCGAGGCAAATGCATCCCGGAAAAAACCGGACACACGCAGCGTGACATCGATACGCGGCCGATCCACCACCGACATCGGCAGTATCTCGAAACCACTGACACGATGACTGCCATCCGCCCATCGCGGACGTACACCCATGAGAGCCAGAGCCTGGGAAATATCATCACCACCCGTGCGCATGGTGGAGGTGCCCCAGACTGACAAGCCGATGCCTTGCGGATAATCACCATGCTCCTGCAGATATCGCACAAGCAGTTGCTCAGCCGATCGCGAGCCAAGTGTGTAGCTGGTCATCGTGGGTATGGAACGCGTATCCACCGAATAGAAGTTTCTTCCCGTAGGCAATACATCCGGACGTCCGCGTGAAGGTGCACCACTGGGTCCGGCGGGCACGAACCGGCCAGATAGCCCACGAGACAATTGATACAGCTCCTGTTCACCGCAGGCATCCAGGCTCGGAGAGAGACGCAGTCGCAGCCGGGACATCACCGCCCGGGTAGCAGGCCAGGTCGGTAACTGCTCCAGCAATCTCTCATGCACTGACAGCACCGGATCCGCTGTGCCTGGCTGCGGACTCTGTGCCTCGATCAGCTGCATGGCAATGTACTCGAGTCGTTCACGCGTATCTCCCACACTTCGCCACGTTTCTGCAGAACAATCTTGCATTATGTCAGGCCGACTTCCCGTCCATTCGGCGCTCCAGTCCGGCATGACCAGGGGATCGAAGCCACCGCCCAGCCGCAGATCCCGGGCCAATGCCCGAATCAGACTGTTGTCCGGACCTTCACCCGTTCCCACCGGGTGGCGGGCCAGCGCCATCAGCGTATCGCGTCGCAGCCGCCCCGCCGGCGATTCACCGAAGACGTGAAGACCGTCTCTGATCTGGCTCTCCTTCAATTCACACAGGTAGGCATCGATGCTGCTGAGCAGTGTCTGTTCCTCCTCGGTGTCCGCCGGCGCGGGCAGATTGACGTCACGGTGCAGATCGTGTTCGACGATATGCGCCAGAATCTGCTCACGCAGGACATCGGCACGCCGCCTATCCAGCAAAAGCGCCTCGTAGTACTCGTCGATCTGCCTTTCCAGGTCACGCAGTGGTCCGTAAGTCTCGGCGCGGGTCAGGGGCGGCGTCAGATGATCGATGATGACTGCCTGGGCGCGACGCTTGGCCTGGGAGCCTTCACCGGGGTCATTGACGATGAACGGATACAGATGGGGCATGGGACCCAACACCAGATCCGGCCAGCATTCGCCACTCAACGCGATACTCTTCCCCGGCAGCCATTCCAGGTTGCCATGTTTGCCGACATGCACGAAGGCATCCGACTGCCACTGCTCGCGCAGCCAGACATAGAAGGCGAGATAGTGGTGAGGCGGAATGAGATCCGGATCGTGATAGCTGGCCATCAGATCCAGCTCATAGCCGCGCGCCGGCTGGATGCCGACGAACACCTGTCCGCACCGTAGACCGGCAATCATGAAACGTCCTTGACGCAGCATCGGATCATTGTGCGGCTCTCCCCAGCGCTCGTTGAGCGCGCGGCGGCTGGACGCGGGCAATCGGGAGAGAAACGTCAGATAATCCTGCAGATCCAGGCTCTGCCGCGCCGGACGCAACGACCACTGTGCAGGATCATTGGTGATACCTTCCTTCAACAACTGCATCAAGGCATCCCCATCTTCCGGGATATCCCGGGCGAGATAGCCTTCGGCTTGCAGGTATTGCAGTATGGTGATCACGGATGCAGGCGTATCCAGCCCTACCCCGTTACCCAGTCGCCCTTCACGCGTGGGGTAATTGGCCAGAATCAGCGCCAGTCGCTTGTCTGCATTCGGCAGTGAGCGCAGTCGACACCAGCGCTGTGACAACTCCGCGACGAACTGCAGACGCTCCGCATGGGCCTGATAGCCCACGATATCGCATTGTGTCAGTTCACAGCGTCGCTGCAAGCCCTTGAAGCTGACGGCCCGACTGATGATTCGGCCATCGACTTCCGGCAGTGCCACATGCATGGCAATATCGCTCGGTGACAGACCTTGCATGTCCGACTCCCAGGATTCCAGATTGCCACCGGACAGAATGACCTGCAGTACCGGAATATCGCCCATCAGCGAATGATCACCAGGATCTTCCATCGACGACTGAGAGAAAGCCGTTGTATTGAGAATCAGGGCCACTTCATGCTGAACACACAACTGCTGCATGCCGCTCAGGCACAGCGGGTCTTTCAGAGAAGCCACAGCCATTGGCAAGGGATTGAGCCGCAGCGCCTGCAAGGTCTCGCACAACTGCTCGAACACGGATGTGTTGCCGGACTGCAAGTGAGCCCGATAGAAGATCACGGCAACACAGGGTGCTCCCGCGATCCAGGCAGCCTGCCAGTCATTGTCCTTACTGTGAGGAGCAGGCAGGATACTCAGCGCAGGCAGGGGTTCAGGCTCAGCTACATCCGCAGGCAGATCGAAGAATCGCGCCCCCAGAAGTCGGTAGAAATGACGCGCATTGTGAATGCCACCCTCACGAAGATACCGCCACAACTGTCGACAGAGATCCGCTTCGACCGTGCTCTTCATCAACAGGTTCCCGTCCTCGGTGTTGTCTCCGGAGAACATCACCAGATGAATGCCGCGCGCTTCGCACAGTTCGACAATGCGATCCACCGCATAAGGCCAGTAGCCCTCCCCGCCCAACAGATCGATGACGATGACCTGCGCGTATTGAAGAATCTGCTCGATGTAGAGATCTACCGACGCCGGTTGTCGCAAGTGCATCTGATTGGTGAGGCGGACAGTCGGGTATGCCTGCGCCAGGGGGGCGGCGCAGGCTGTCGGATGAGCTGCCGACAACAATGCCAGTGTCGTATCCGCTGCACTGAGAATGATCAACGCGCCGGGTTGTTGATCGATTCGCGTGATGACGGAGGTATCTTCGACGTAGGCACCGGGTTGTGACGACAGCAGGTGCATCAGAGAACCTCGATGTGCTCTGCCTGGCTGGAGATGCCAGAGCCAGCCGTGCTCGCATGACCATCCTGCACACAGGCAGTCATCAATGCAGCTTGCAGCAGCCCTTCATCCAGATGCTGCCCGATCAGTACCAGCTGCGTATGCGGGGTCTCCTGCGCCTGCCAGCGGCGATCGAAGTAGCTGTCAAAGCGTCGGCCAACACCCTGCACAACCAGCCTCATCGGCTTGCCGTCGATGGCCACGAAGCCCTTGATCCTGAACAAGGTGTGCTGCTCCACCAGCTCTACCAGCACGGCCATCAGACGATTGCGATCCATCGCCGGCAAGCTGATGACCAGCGAATCGAATTGATCGTGGTCGTGGTCGTGCTCATGACCCTCTTCATGCTCGTGGTGCCCCTTGCGCTGATCGATCGTCTCTTCACTGGCCTTGCCCAGCCCCAGGAGAAGACTGATCGGCACCTTTCCGTGAGCGCTGTTGATGATCTTGACCTCGTCGGGCAACTCCTGCCTGACCACATCGACGACCTGTTGTCGCTCGGAGTCCGTGACAAGATCGGTCTTGGACAGGACCACCAGATCCGCAGCCATCAGCTGGTCTTCGAACAATTCATGCAAGGCCGATTGATGATCCAGGTTCGGGTCGGCAAGGCGTTGCTGCTGAACGGCCCGCGGGTCGTTGGCAAACTGACCCGCGGCGGTTGCCGGTGTATCGACAACGGTCACGACGGCATCGACAGTAAAGGCGTTTCGTATCTCTGGCCAATTGAAGGCCTGAACCAGAGGTTTGGGCAGGGCCAACCCTGAGGTCTCGATCACGACATGGTCGATTTGCTCACGACGTTCCAGGAGCAATCGCATCACCGGGTAGAATTCTTCCTGAACGGTACAACACAAACAACCATTGGCCAGCTCGTACACATTGCCCGAGGATTCGCCGGCCTCGCCTTCCACCTCGCAACCCAGGCTGCACCGCTCGAGAATATCGCCGTCTATGCCCAGCTCGCCGAACTCGTTGACGATGACGGCAATACGCAAGCCTGCCGATGATTCGAGCAGATTGCGCACCAGCGTGGTCTTGCCACTGCCTAGAAAACCGGTAACGATTGTCGCAGGTATCTTCTTCGCATCAGCCATGGGAAACCTCACTCTTGCTGCTTGAATTCGATGATTCAGTAGACTCTGTCGCTTGCGGTAACTGCAAGGGTGGTATGCGCGCCACGAAATGCCCCTTGATACCCTGCGGCCATTGCTTGAAAGGCACCTGTCCCGTATCCGAGACGCGGTAACCGGCTGCAAAATCGAGCAGAGCATCTGCGCTGTCGGCATCGGGTGTGAACTCGCCAAAGACGTAACTGTATTTGCCACTCTGATGCAGCGCTGCCGAACAGGCACGCTTGCACGACATCAGGCAACGCGTGCGTTGCAACTGCACGGCAGGTTCACCAACATCGCTCGTGGCTCGCTGTTCGATGGCTCGCTCCACCCGATCGGCAAAGTGCTCTCCGGGGCGCTTGCCATCAATGCTCTCTTCCTGCTGCCCGCAGGCCGTACACACTACGACGGTGATCATTGCACTGGAATCTCTTCTTGCAGGCACACGCCTGACTTGTTGATGGGCTCGTTGATGGACTGGTTGACAGGGTGGCCGCCGGTTGAGTCTGCATGAGAGCTCTGCCACGGCACGATATAGGGCTGATCACGAAATTCCCCGTGAATCGCCTGCAGCTGATAGACCCGTTGCAGATTGTCGGGCGTCAGTACCTGACGTGGCTCGCCGGTGGCCACCGCAGCGCCTTCGTGCAGCAGCAACAGTTGATCGCAGAAGCGGCTGGCCAGCGTCAGATCGTGCAGGACCACCACCACCACCTTTCCCTGCCGACTCTGCGACAGCAGCAACTCCATGACACTGAGCTGATGAAACGGATCCAGTGATGCGCAGGGTTCATCGGCCAGCAACACGTCGGCACTGACAGCCAGTGCACGTGCCAGTCGGACTCGAGCCTGCTCTCCGCCGGATAGCTGATTCAGTGGCCTCTGCGCAAGGCTGCTCAGACCTGTCTGTGCCAGTGCCAGGTTGACGGCTTCGTCGTCATGCTCAGGCACCGGGCACGCCTTCACATCTCTCATGCCAGGTCTTCTTGTCAGCCACCACCCCGAGCGCTTGTGCGGCATTCTTCCCAGACCGACAAAATCCCTGACTGCCATCGGCCAGGCCAGCTCTCCGGATTGCGCCAGATAACCCAGCCGTTTGGCGCGCCAATGGGCCGAGGCCTGCTCAAGCAGCTGCGCACCGAGATGGCATTGACCGGTATGCGGCAACAATTGCGCCACGGCTCTCAGCAGACTGCTCTTGCCGGCGCCATTGGGACCGATCAGACCGAACAGCGTGCCTCCGGAGATTCGCAGACTGATGTCATTCACCAGATGGCGATCACCGCGCTTCACGGAGACATGCCGGATATCCAGACGACTCATCGTGTCACCTCCGCTTCACTACGCAGGACAAGCAACAGAAAGAACGGGGCACCGATCAGTGCAGTCACCACACCCAGCATCAGTTCAAAGCCCTGACTCACCAGCCGCAGAACCATATCGGCAGCCAGCAGCAACACTGCGCCACCCAGGGCACTGGCCAGCAACAGACGCGCCGGCTGGTAGCCGGTGGCACGGCGCAACATGTGTGGAACCACCAGTCCGATGAAACCGATGGCGCCGGCGACCGCAACACTGGCACCGACACACAGGGCTGTTCCGGTGATGACCTTGAGCCTCAGTCGCACCAGGCTGACGCCCATACTCTGTGCTTCTTCTTCTCCGAGTGTCAGGGCGTCCAGCTCATGCCCACAGGAGAGCAACAAGGCAAACCCCGCCAGCGCAAAGGGCAGACAGAGTTGTATATCATCAAAACTGCGATCAGCGATGGAACCCATCAGCCACAGCACGATATCCTGTACATCCGTGGGCGTCGGTGCCAGATTGATGGCCAGTGATATCAAGGCCGCTGCCATGGATGACAGACCGATCCCGGCCAGGATCAGTGTCAGATTGCTGGATGAACGTCGAGCGAACAGCGCCAGCAGCAATGTGGACACCGCGGCGCTGAGCATGGCTGACACCGGCAGCAACCAGACACTGATGCTGGCAAGCCCGAAATACAGGCACAGCACCGCCCCCAGACTGGCGCTGGCGCTCACGCCAAGCAGACCCGGTTCCGCCAGTGGGTTGCGTAGCAGCCCCTGCAGGGCTGCCCCGGACATTGCCAGTGATGCACCGACGATGATCCCCAGCAGAACGCGAGGCAGACGAATCTCGGTGACGATCAGATGCAGACGCGCGCCCCTGTCGATACTGGCCAGATCGGCTGGCGACAGATTGTCCGGGCCAGCATGAAACAAGGCACCGAGCACGTCCTGAGCCGACAGCTTCAGCGGTCCGATGGTCAGCGACAGCACCATCAGGCAGGCGAGACTGATCAGCAGCAGGCCATTGAGTGCCAGATCCCTGCGCAGTCTCACGGTCGTTCCTCGCTGGCAGGCTCGAACGAATGCTGATCAAGCACCTGAGCCAGACCTTCAACCGTTTCAATCTGCCGCCAGTTGCTGCATCCGCTATCCAGATTACTCAGGGTGAGAACCGGGCGAGACGCGATGCTCTGGCGCAGCAAGGGGTGGCGGTAGAGACCGCCACGACCCGGCGAGACATCACGCTGCGTCTGGCTGACAAGAAAGGCATCGGGCGGCGCCAGCAGTATCGACTCCAGCGAGACATGACTCCAGCCCTCCAGGCCATAGACCGTCGCCTGGTTGATGGCATTCAAGCCTTGCAGAAGGGCATCGATATAGGTCCCCGTTGCGGCAGTTCCACCGTTGCCACGCAAATACAGCACGCGCCTGTCTGGTATCGCCGGATGGATGCGATCCAGTCTTTGCTGTGTCTGGCCGATGATTCTCTCGGCTTGTTCAGAGCGCCCGATCAGCTCGCCGATCTGCCGAAGGCTGCTGAACATGCCTGGCCAGTCTTTCGGAAACGGGACATTGACAACCGAGATGTTGAATCGCTCGAACAGGTCGGACCGGTGTAGCGACTGCCAACGACGCGACGCCAGAACGATATCGGGCTGCTGCATGATGATTTCTTCCGCAGACGCGTGGTTCGCAGGGAAGCGGCTGGCCAGGACGGCCAGTGATGAACGTTGCGGGTCCTGCGATTGATGTGACAGGGAGGTGATCTGCGAGTCATCTGCCAACCCCAGCAACAGCATGTCAGCGCACAGATTGGTTGACATGACTCGCGGCAACGCCTCCTTGTTGCGCTCGACAGGCGAACCCGGATACACCTCAGGTGGTGAGGCAGGCAGCTTGTCCCGCTCGCTCCCGGCTTGCACTGTCTCCGCCAGGGTGATAAGGATGGCAAGCAGGACGCCAGCAGCAGCTCGCCCGACCGACAGTGATTCCGGATGCGCCATCATGGCCTCTGAATCGTCACTGGCTGGTCAGAAATCGATACCGGCCTGTGCCTTGACCCCCGCCTTGAAGGCGTGTTTCCTGTCAGCAATCTCGCTGACCGTATCAGCCATCTCATGCAGCTCCGGCTTGGCAGCACGGCCTGTGATGACCACCGTCTGGTGAGCCGGTCGCGCCTGAATGGCTGCCACGACGGCATCCGTGTCCAGAAAGCTGTACTTGAGCATATAGGTCAACTCATCGAGCAATACCAGGTTCAGACTCTCGTCCTGCAGCATTCGTTGGGCGTGCGCCCAGGCTTCATCAGCGGCTGCCTTGTCAGCATCCCAGTTCTGCGTATTCCAGGTGAATCCTGTGGCCATGGCGTGGTACTGCACGCTGTCAAGTCCCAGTCGTTGCTGCAGGAAGATGACCTCTCCGGTCGACTGGGTTCCCTTGATGAATTGCACGACACCACAGCGATGCCCGTGGCCCAGAGCACGATATAGGGTGCCGAAACCCGAGGTGGTCTTGCCCTTGCCATTCCCGGTGATCAGGATAACGATGCCACGCTCGATCTGTGCCTTTTCTATACCGGCATCGACCACGGCTTTCTTGCGCTGCATGCGCTGCGCGTGCTTCTGTTTGCTTTGCTCTTCCATTCCCGACTCCCGCTGACACAAGGTTTCTGCACAGGGAGAAGAACGGAATGACAGACAAGGAGCCTCGGTGCCGTTATGGAAAGCTTGGTCGAATCGCTCTGCAAAAGAACCGAGTGACAAACTTTCCTGACGCCTGAAGCGTATCGTCGGTCATGCCCTCACCCCGGAGCAAATACCAGATATAACAATTGTCAGGCAGGTCTTCTGGCTTACCTTCGATCGGTTGTCGCCGCCTTCCCGAGTGACTTCGCTGGCGCGAAACTCAGTGGCATGAGACGAAACCGTCAGGCTTACAGCAGCGGGGGCTGCGCCGGAATGAATCATTGCTTTCGCATGATTGTCACCGGACTTCCCTTTTCACTCAGACAGCACAGGTGCTGGCCGAGAACCCGAACAGTTACATGTTTGCATTTTCGTGCATTGACGTCAACGCTTGATGCTCTTTGGGTCATTCGAGTCATTCGAGTACTTCGAGTACTTCGTGTACTTCGTGTACTTCGTGTACTTCGAGTACTTCGAGTACTTCGTGTACTTCGTGTACTTCGTGTACTTCGTGTACTTCGTGTACTTCGTGTACTTCGTGTACTTCGTGTACT
>CANLNQ010000021.1 GCA_947492525.1 uncultured Granulosicoccus sp. | reverse complement strand
GAGGCAAGCGTGAGGCAAGCGTGAGGCAAGCGTGAGGCAAGCGTGAGGCAAGCGTGAGGCAAGCGTGAGGCAAGCGTCGTCGCAACGTCCCGG
This sequence comes from uncultured Granulosicoccus sp., assembly GCA_947492525.1. Taxonomy (GTDB): domain Bacteria; phylum Pseudomonadota; class Gammaproteobacteria; order Granulosicoccales; family Granulosicoccaceae; genus Granulosicoccus. The sequence goes on along the minus strand of CANLNQ010000021.1, from coordinate 126,944 downwards.
CGGGGGTTCTAGCCGGAGTGTTGCAGTGACTGCTCCGAGTCCTCGCTGGCCGCAAACAGGTCCATGATGTCTTCGGCCGTCAGGTTCTGCAGGGCGCCGCCTTCGCTGTCGTTGATGGTCTGATCTGCCAGCAGCTTCTTGTGCTGCTGCATGGTCATGATCTTCTCTTCCACCGTATTGCTGGCCACCAGCTTGTAGATGAAGACCGGTTTGGTCTGGCCGATGCGATGTGCTCGGTCACTGGCCTGATTCTCGACCGCCGGATTCCACCACGGATCGTAGTGGATGACCGTGTCGGCTGCGGTCAGGTTCAGGCCGGTGCCACCGGCCTTGAGGCTGATCAGAAACAGTGGCACTTCGCCGTGCTGAAAGGAGTCGATGACCTCATCGCGCTTGCGGGTGCGACCGGTCAGCTTGGCGTAACGAATGCTGCGCTTGTTCAGCTCTACTTCAATGAGGCCCAGCATTTCGGTGAACTGCGAGAACAGCAGTATCTTCTTGCCCTCGTCGATCAGCTCTTCGAGCATCGACATCAGCAGCTCGGTCTTGGCCGATTCCTGTATGCCTCGGGCACTGTCCAGTTTTACCAGGGCCGGATGACAACAGGTCTGTCGCAGCTTGAGCAGGGCGTCGAGCATCTCGATATGGCTGCGGGCCAGACCGCGCTCGGCCAGCAGGGCACGCACACGCTGCTCCATGCTGACGCGAATGCTCTCGTAGAGCCTCGCCTGGCGGGGTTCCAGTGTGACCTCGCGAATGATCTCGGTCTTCGGCGGCAGTTCGGTGGCCACCTGCTCCTTGCGTCGTCGCAACAGGAAGGGACGAATCAGTGCACTGAGGCGCTGCTGCCTTTCGGTGCTGCCGTGATTCTCGATCGGGGTCCTGAAGTAGCGATTGAAGTGCTTGCGGGTACCCAGGAAACCGGGCATCAGAAAGTCGAACTGTGACCACAGCTCGCCCAGATGGTTTTCCAGCGGCGTACCGGTGAGGCAGATGCGACGCTCGATGGTCAGTGTCTTCAGTGCCTGTGTGACCTTGGCCGTCGGGTTCTTGATGGCCTGCGCTTCATCGAGGACCACACAACCGAAGTTCTGATTGGACAGCAGCTCGATATCGCGGGTAACCAGTGCATAGCTGGTGATGACGATTTCCACCGGATTGGCGACCAGGTCGTCGAGTTTGCGGCCCGTGCCGTGCCAGATCAGGGTTCTGAGATTGGGGGTGAACTTGGCAGCTTCACGTTGCCAGTTGCCCAGCAGACTGGTCGGGGCCACGATCAGCGTGGGTTGCGTCAGACGCCCACGATCGCGTTCCTGCTGCAGATGACCCAGTGTCTGCAGCGTCTTGCCCAGGCCCATGTCATCGGCCAGTATGCCGTTGAAGCCGTATTCGGCCAGAAACCCCAGCCATGCCATGCCGTCGAGCTGGTAGGGGCGCAAGGTGGCGTGCACGTTCTTCGGTGCACTGGTGGACTGTATGCCCTGAAAGTTGCGCAGGCGTTCTGCCAGATCGAAGATGTGCTCGGCCTTGTCCCAGGCCACGCTGACTCCCTGCTTTTTCCAGTGGCTCTCCAGCGTGTCCAGGGTGGCGGCGCGTTGCCGAGGCATGCGCAGGAATTCCTTGCCGGTCGGGTCGTCGTACAGCTCCATCAGCGTCTCGGCCACCGGTGCGAACAGATCGGGGGCAACTTCCAGCCACTGACCGTCTTCGGCCTGCAGCAGAATGGAGCTGTCCCGCGAGTCGCCCTGCAACCAGTCGATGACCAGTGGCAGCAGATCGAATTGCTGCTCGCCATGGCGAAGCTTCAGGGCCATGTCGAACCAGTTGGAGGTGGTCTCACTGACCGTGGCCTCTATCTGTGTGACTGACTGGAAGCTGAGGTCGAACGGTTCGCGCACCTGCACCGTCCAGCCACGATTGGTCAGTTCGGGGCGTTCGTCGAGCAGCGCCCGCCAGCTACGGGCGATACGTTGCACATCGAGCGCACGGGGTTTGCGATCGGCGCGTGAGAAGAATTCTGCGTCGCTGTTCTGCGCGGATTCGAACTCCGGGAACTGTTTGCCGAAATCGACCGAGTAACGAATCTCCGCTGGCAGATCGCGTTTGAGTACCAGCGGTTTGCCATCCGGCGTCTTGCCTTCGAGCGTGGCGTCGGCTTCCATGCCGTCGAAGGGCAGCAGGTAGTCGGCGTAGCGAAACTTGATCGAGGCGTAGAAATCTCGGATGTCGGGACTTTCATCGCGTGATTGCAGCACCAGTACCGGCAGCGGTGCCTCGCTGATGCGTACGAAGTTCGGCGGCTTGGGCAGCGGCAGGGTGCTCTCCGGCAGGCGCGAGGCGAGGTAGTTGCTGACGGCCTGAGCGTGCGCTTCGGGCAGGGGCGGGGCTTCGACGAACTGCGTCAGCAGTGCGACGGGAGGTGCGTTTTCCAGCAAGCCGGCAGTGGCATTGCCGATGTCCAGATACCAGGGTGGGTCGGTCGGCACCAGCGTCCACTCGTCAACGCCGTCGATGCGTGTGGTCAGGGAAAAGCAATCCTTGTCGTCCAGTTCCCAGTCGAAACTCAGTGCGCGCGTCGGGCTGCGAGTGAGTGCGTGTTCGCGCTCCGGTCCCCAGAAGCAGCGACCACAGTCGATGAGCTTGTTCATCAGCAGGTGGCCGATGTCCCCCTCGACGGTCAATTCACGATAGGAGAAGTCGCTCTGCCGACCGATGGCCAGTTCCAGAATGGCGCGATCACTGTGCAGTACCCAATCCGGGTGGTAGTAATGACCGTTGTAACGGTAGGGTGACTCCTTGCCGTAACCGCCGCGTTTGAGCAGGCGACTCTGCAGTATCTGCAAGGTTATGCCGTTCTGGTTCTGCGTCAGCGCCGTATTGTCCAGCTGATAGAAGAGTAGCGGCTCACCGGGTTCGTGATGTTCATGCAGGGGAGCGGCCTTGCGTCCCTGTTCGACCAGCTTCTGCAGCCAGCGATTGACCGCACGCAATGCCTGATCGTCGGGCGTGGGGGTGGCCGTCTGCTTTTCTATCCAGCTGAGCAGGGCCGCTGCCACGTGCTTGCAGTTGTAGCGCGCCGGGCAGGAACACTCGCCGTCGAAGCGGTGCGGGGCGATGGTGATGCGGGTGTGGTAGGGCTCTGACTGACTGCCCTGGACGGTGCCGGCCAGTACACTGCCTTCGGCAAGCCATTCCAGCTCCTGCACGGCACCACTGGCCTTGTACACCTGACCACGAGACGTGGCCACAGAACCGCAAAGTTCTATGACATCGTCGAAATTGAGTACACGCGGCTGATTGTTCACTGGAGGATTGTACCCGCTACTGGCAATTGGTTTATGCTCTGGCGGCAACTTTTGGAGGAGATCGCGATGAAAATAGTGAATAAGTCCCGTGCCTTGCCCGTTGGCGCAGCCGTTGTCTATGCAAGCTTCGCAGCAACTTCGGCCTTTGCCGCGGAACCGGATAGCTGTAACACCGTACGATTCTCCGACGTCGGCTGGACGGATATTACCGCAACCACCGCGCTGACAACCACGGTGCTGGAGGCTATCGGCTACGAGACCGAGACACAGGTACTCAGTGTTCCGGTGACCTACACGTCCATGAAGAATGGCGACATCGATGTGTTTCTGGGCAACTGGATGCCGACGATGGAAGCCGATCTGGCACCCTACCGTGAAGAAGGCTCGGTGGATGTGGTGCGTACCAATCTGGAAGGGGCCAAGTACACACTGGCGGTCAACGCCGCCGCCGCTGCGCTGGGTATCGGCAATTTTGCGGACATCGCAACGCATGCCGATGAGCTCGACGAGAGCATTTACGGTATCGAATCGGGCAATGATGGCAACCGCCTGATCCAGGACATGATCGACAACAATGCCTTCGGTCTGGAAGACTTCAAGGTCGTGGAATCCAGTGAGCCGGGCATGCTGGCGCAGGTTGCCCGTGCCAACAAGCGTGATGAACCGATCGTGTTTCTTGGCTGGGAGCCACACCCGATGAATGCCAACTTCGAGCTGACCTATCTGGAAGGGGGTGATGAGTATTTCGGTCCAAACCTGGGTGGCGCCACCGTCGATACCAACACGCGTGCCGGCTTCGTGGAAGAATGCACCAATGTCGGTCAGCTGCTGCAGAACCTGTCGTTTACCCTGGCCATGGAAAATGAAGTCATGGGCGCCATTCTGGACGATGGTGAGGAACCGGCGGATGCCGCCAGAGCCTGGCTGGCAGCCAATCCCGAGACGCTCGACGGCTGGCTGGAAGGGGTCAGCACGACCGGTGGCGATGCGGCTCTGGATGTTGCGCGCGCCGCGTTGGCAGAGTAAGGGGTATTACTGAACCGTGGAGTGGCTGACAGACACGAAGATTCCGATCGGCAAGCTGATTGCGCGTTTCGTCGATTTTCTCAATGATCATGCCGCTGGTTTCTTTGATGCCATTTCGGATTCTCTGGAATGGCTCATCGAAGGCTCCACGGATCTGTTGCTGGCCGTGCCGGCGCTGGTGCTGATCGCGCTGATCACGCTGCTGGCCTGGTGGCTGCATCGTCGCAAGGGTCTGACCCTCTTCACCGCCGTGTCCCTGCTGTTGATCATCAATCTGGGACTGTGGGAAGAAACCGTACAGACGCTGGTACTGGTGTTGTACGCCACCCTGTTCTGCATGGTTCTGGGTGTGCCGCTGGGTATTCATGCGGCCCATCATCCGCGCCTGAACGCCATGTTGCGGCCAGTGCTGGATCTGATGCAGACGATCCCGACCTTCGTCTATCTGATCCCCACGCTGATACTGTTCGGTCTGGGTGTGGTGCCGGGGCTGATTTCCACCATCGTGTTCGCGCTGGCCGCGCCGGTGCGTCTGACCAGCCTGGGCATATCGGAGGTGCCGAAAAGCCTGCTGGAGGCCGGTGAGTCGTTCGGCTGCACCCGCATGCAGCAGTTGTGGCGTATCGAGTTGCCCCACGCCATGCCCACGATTCTGGCGGGTCTGACCCAGTGCATCATGCTGTCACTGTCGATGGTCGTGATCGCGGCCCTGGTCGGGGCAGATGGTCTGGGCAAGCCGGTCGTCAGGGCGCTCAATACCGTCAATATCGAAAAGGGCTTCGAGGCCGGGCTTGCCATCGTGATCGTGGCGATCCTGCTCGATCGCCTGTGTCGGCAACGTCAGAAATCATGAATCAATCCATGGATATTGCGGTCAGCATGCAGCATGTCGATGTGCTGTTCGGCACCCCTCGACAACAGACAGAAGCACTGCAGCTGCTGGATGCCGGTCAGAGCCGAGAGGAGATTCTCGAACGCAGCGGTGCGGTTCTGGGCGTGGCCGATGCCTCGCTGGATGTGCCGGCAGGATCCATCTCGGTGCTGATGGGCTTGTCCGGGTCGGGCAAATCCTCGTTGCTGCGCTGTGTCAACGGACTCAACACCGTAACCCGCGGGACGCTGGAGGTCCGCACTCGCGCGGGCGTGGTGAATGTCTCCACCTGCAATCGCAAATCCCTGCGCAGCTTGCGCCGCAATGCTCTGGCGATGGTGTTTCAGCAGTTCGCCCTGCTGCCCTGGGCCACTGTCAGGGAGAACATCGGTTTTGGTCTGTCGGTGCGCGGTGAATCGCGCGACGATATCCGGCGCAGTGTGGATCAGCAGCTGGAACTGGTGGGGCTGGAGGCCTGGGCCGACAAGCCGATTCACACGCTCTCGGGCGGGATGCAACAGCGCGTCGGACTGGCCCGAGCCTTTGCCACGGATGCCGATATCCTGTTGATGGATGAACCGTTCTCGGCTCTGGATCCGCTGATCAGAGAGCACTTGCAGGATGAGCTGCTGACATTGCAGAGCCGCTTGAAGAAAACCATTCTCTTTGTCAGTCACGACCTGGATGAGGCGCTGAAACTGGGCAATCAGATCAGCATCATGGACGGGGGGCGCATCATCCAGACCGGCACCGCAGACGATATCGTGTTCTCTCCGGAGAACGACTACGTCAGCCGCTTTGTGGCCAATATCAACCCGCTGTCCGTCCTCAGCGCCATGGCTGTCATGCAGCCACTGGAACAGCAGGGTGACAGCTTCCGGCATGCGGAATCGGATACGCTGATTCATTGGCATGCAGGCGAAGCACCGCAATTCATCCTCTCGGGCGAGACGCTGGCTGTGCAGGTACATGAGCCGGTGGCTGAAGAGAATGAAACGGGTGATGCGGGTGATGCGCCGTTGACGCAATCAGCTGGCGAGTCTGGCGAGTCTGTGGCGAGCAGCCCCCTGAGCGTCGGTGACTGGCAGGGCGTGTTCAGTGTCAGCCCCGAGACGCCCATCCGGGAGCTGCTGCAACTGGCTGCCCGCAGCACACGGCCCATTCTGGTGCAGGCCGGCGATGGCAGGCCCTGTGGCCTGATCCGCGATCAGGATCTGTTCATTGCACTGCAAAGAAGTTGATTCTGTGATCCGGTTGTCGCCGGGCGGTCGCTTTATGGAAAATTGGTAACCCGGCTCATCTAACCTCCCGGTCGTTGCGGTCGTTACTTCTGTCAAGCCTTTCAGACAGAGACGTAACATGAAGCAGACTTTCATCCGACTCAGCGCGCTGGCCATCGTGGCCGCGTCCTTGAGCGCTTGCGGCAGCAAGGCTCCCAAGCCCCTGTCCGAACTTGCGCTGGCAGACTCTGCCTTGCAGAGTGCCGAAACCGCTGGCGCTCGTGAATACGCGCCTATCGAACTGCGTGTCGCACGGGAGAAGAAAGCCGCTGCCGATACGGCGATGGCAAAGGAAAAATACGAACGCGCCCAGCGCCTGACCGAGCAGGCGCGTGCCGATGCCGAGCTTGCCCGGGCAACTGCCGAGGCCGAGAAATCACGCCTGGCCCTGCAGGAAGCTCAGGACAACATCAAGATGATTCGCGACGAAGCGACCCGCACCTCTACCGGAGCTGTCCAGTGATGATGACTACCCGAAACCTGCGTCCTGCCCTGTCTGCCTCACTGGTATCGATTGCCCTGGTAGCCTGTGGCAGTGCGCCCAAACAGAACGATGTACTCGAGCAGGCGCGACTGGCCTACGAACAGGCGGCCGATGATGTCACGGTGGTCAAGCATGCACCCGAAGAGCTGGACATGGCTCGTGACGCGCTGAACGTGGCAGACACCCGCTGGCGCAAGGATGAGGATGCGTCCAGTGTCGATCATTACTCATACCTGGCCACCCAGCGCGTGCGTATTGCGCAGAAGATTGCCGAGAGCAACGAGACCGATCGTGAGCTGGAAGACATGGCGCTGGAGCGTCGCAGCATCACACTGGACCTGCGCGAAGCCGAGTTGCTGAAGGCTCGTCAGGAAGCCAATGAGCTGCAGCGACAGATGGCGGCCTTGCAGGCGGAAAAGACCGAACGTGGCATGGTGCTGACGCTGGGCGATGTGCTGTTCGATATCAATGAAGCAACCCTGGCCCCCGGTGCATCACGCAATATCGGCAAGATTGCCGCCGTCATGCAGGAATTCCCGGAGCGTCAGGCGGTGATCGAAGGCCACACCGACAGCATGGGAGATGATGACTACAATCTTGATCTGTCACGATCACGCGCCTTTGCCGTACGCCAGGCTCTGATCGAGCAAGGCGTCTCTGCTTCGCGAATCACCACCCAGGGTTTCGGTGAGGCGCTGCCGGTAGCCTCCAATGCCACACCTGCCGGTCGGCAGGAAAATCGTCGAGTGGAAATCATCTTTCCCGACTCGCCAACTCAGATCAGCGAATACGAAGAGTAGGTAGTCGACCAGGCCGATGACGAATACGTGTGGCTATTGCCGCACGTATTCGGTGGCGTTGCCATCGTCCCCGACCATGACGATACGATTGGCAGAGAGCTCATAGATATTGGCAGAGCCGGATATGTTCTGTCGACTGCTGATCATCCTGGCCATCATGGAGGCCATGGCATTGCCGCCGGTGGTGCTCATCTGAACATCCTTGTGCACGACGGTATCGCCATCGAGTGACCAGGTGCCGCGGAACTGGAAGCGGGTATCGCCCAGCAGGGCGGCTGATTCACCACCGGGAACGGTCTCACCCAGGACAGTGCCATCGGCCATGTACTCGACGGTGGTTTCCTGAGGTTCGGCATCGGGATAGGGGTTCAGCGGATTGATGCGCCAGCTGCCAAGCAATTGAGAGGCATCTGCCGAACTGACCGAGTCTGCGCCGGTATAGTCGGGGCGGACCGGTGGGCTCATGCTGGCGCAACCACTGATGGCCAGCACTGCCGCCAGCAAGCCGCTCTTGATGAAGATCGGGTTCATGCTCGTGCTCCTTGTTAGTATCCGCGAGGCTAGAGTACTGTTTCATGCAAAGCCTTCATTCAGCGAGTCGCCAGGCAGCCGCCAGCCGCGAGCTCGAACAGGTATCGGGCATACCTTGAGAGCCTGCAACAACGCGGATGGCTGCCTGGCGGCTCGCCCTTCGGGAGCGGCTCGAAAGCCGCTCCTCGGCCTTGCCACCCTTGTCAATATTCCACTAGTGACGGCGAGTGGCGCCTTGCATAGCGGCTTTCGAACCGCTCTGAATGAACGCTTTGTATGGGCCAGTACACTAGCACGCTGCCTGAAAACGCTTCAACTACCCAAATCGGGCATTGCTCCGAGAAACTGATTGATGGCAGCCGCCACGGGTTCGGGGGTATCCATGTGCAGATGGTGATGGCCGGGTAGTCTGATACTGTGATGTTCCTTCAGGCAGGCCAGCCGTGATGCTGTTTCGGAGCGGTTGGCCAGAAAGCCGTCGTCGGCCACGACCGTCAAGGTCCTGCAACTGATTGCAGCGAGAATCGCTTCCACCTGAGATTCTGTCAGGTATTGAGGTGAAGCGAAGCGCCAGCGAGGATCGAAACGCCAGCGATAGCCGTCTTCGGATCGGCTCAACTGCCGGTCGATGATGAGACGCGCTGAGGAATTCGCCATTCGCGCCGCCTTCAGACGGGCTTCCACGGCTGCCTCCTTGCTGGCAAACAGGCGTGACTCGAAGCGCTCTGTGCGCTGCCGGTTGTGCAGGGCCTTGGCCATTCGCGCAGGCAGTTCTTCGGCAGGCTCGCTCAAGGGGCCACTGGATTCGATCATGATCAGGCTCTGCACCGACTCGGGACTGGCCACTGCCAGCATCGGCGCAATGCTGCCGCCCAGGGAGTGTCCGAGCAGATGGCAGTCCGGCCAGCCGAGTGCCTCCATGACCCTTGTGACCTGATAGTAGAGTTCGTGCATGGCATAACCCTGCGGCAGGGCGTCGCTGTAACCGTGACCGGGCAGATCGATGGCGACCAGATCGAAGGCCGGCAGGAAGGGCATCATCGGCACGAAACTGTTGGCATTGTCCAGCCAGCCATGCAGGCACAGCATTCTGGGCGGATCGTCGATGGCCTGATCGCGCTGGCGTATCCCTGAAATGGTCCGTCCATCAATGGTCAGTGCAATGGATTCCAGTCGTGGTCTCATGTGTCCTTCTGGGTCGCCTCATCGAATTCATCGAGCGCATACTCGTACCACATCACTTCCGGGTCATCCGGGTTGTACTTGCTGATGAAGCCAAGCGATTGCATGAGTCGTTGCATCGGGCGATTGGAACGCAGCACATCACCGTGCAGTGTCTGCAATCCCTGTGAGGCGGCGTGTTCGATCAACAGTTTCATCAGGGCCGATGCCAGGCCACGGCCTTTCCAGTCCTCGCTGATGGAGATGCCGAAATCGCCCGTCAGTCGATCGTTGCTGATCATGTAGCGGCATGCCCCGACGACCTGATCGTCCTTGTCAGTGGCCGCAAAGGCCATCTGTCGATCATAGTCGAGCTTGGTGAACTGCGCAGCCATGAAGGGTGAGAGTTCATTGATGGTATGCAGGAAGCGAAAGTAGCGCGACTCGGGTGACATGTGGCGCACCAAGGCCTGAATCGATTCTGCGTCCTCCGGACGGATGGGCCGGAGTTGTACTTTTATATCGTCCTTCAGGCTGACATTGCGTACCCACTGCCAGGGGTAGGGATGGATGGCCAGATGCGCATAGCGCTTTTCGGCCTTGTTGCGTTCCAGAACAACCTGGATATCCGTGGCAACCGCCCCGGACTCGCTGACGACCAGCGGATTGATGTCCACGGAAAACACATCCGGAAGTTCGCAGGCCAGTTCGGAGAGCTGGCGCAGCACATGCGCCACGGGTCTGGTGCTGACGGCCTTGCTGTGCCGGTAGGCGCCCATGTAGTTCTGTACCTCGCGGCACTGCAGCATCTCGTCGATCAGGAAGCGGTTCAGTGGCGGCAGCTGTACGGCGCGCTGATTGACCAGGGCGGTGAGGTCTCCGCCCACCCCGATCGAGATGACCGGGCCGAAACTGGGGTCGCGTGAGATCGACACGGCCAGGTGTCGGGCGTTGTCCGGCGCATGCATGGGTTCGATCAGTACACCGCGAAATTCTGCTTCAGGGCGGCGCTCGCGCAGACGGGATTCGATCTTCGTCCAGGCATCACGCACCTCCTGCTCGTAGCGGATGTTGAGCTGGGTGCGCACGATGGCCGCCTTGTAGCTGATATTGGGTGATACCAGCTTCATGACAACCGGAAAACCGACACGTATGGCCGCGGACACGGCCTCGTCGGGTGTTTCCGCTCGCTCCGCGGGCAGCACGGGGATATCCAGATACTTCATCAGTTTGCGCGTTTTCTGCGGACCGAGCACGCGTTGTCCTGCGGCTACTTCGGAATCGATCAGCCCGCGTGCCGGAGGCAACAAGGCGCGCGTCTTGCGCGAAGCCGGGTTGGGCAGTTGCAGCAGTTGCTGCTGACTGACCAGATAGCGGTGCAGGAAGTCGAAACCGTCAACGGCGCCTTCGGGTGTACGAAAGGTGGGTACGCCGGCATTGCCGAGCATGTCTCTGGATTCCTGCACACTGGCATCGCCCATCCAGCAGGCCAGCAGGGGCTTCTTGCCCGGTCGTGCCGTCTTGATGGCCTCGGCGACGGTCTTCGGGTCGTTGCGCCAGTCGGGTACGAAGAAGACCAGGATGGCGTCGATGTCATCCATTGCCCGCATCGTCTCGATGGTGGTCAGGTAGTGCTCGATCAGTTTTTCATGACTGCGCAGTATGACCGGGTTGGAGCCGCTACTCTGGCCATCCAGGGATTTGTTCAGTGTCTTCTGCGTCGCCTTGTCGATGAGAGGCAGGTCGAAGTGCTTGATCTGCATGCGATCCATGGCAATCATGGCAGGCGCCGAGGCGTTGCTGACGATGCCCAGGCGCTTGCCCTTGACGCGAATGCCGGTCGCCAGCGTTCGCGCCGCTGCAAACAGATTGTGAAAGGTACGGATTCTCACCACCCCGGCACGACTCAGCGCGGCCTGCAGCGTGCTGTCGGACAGATAGACCTCGCCGGTGCGCGTCAGGGCATCGCAATAGGCCACACCCTCCTGCGCCGAACGCATCAGCACGACCGGCTTCAGGCGAGCCGTGGCACTCAGCGCGCTCAGAAATCCGCGGCTGGGCGGCACCCGTTCGACATAGACGATGATCGCTTTGGTCTGCCAGTCCTCTGCCAGCAGATCGAGCATGTCGGACAGGGAAATATCGGTTTCCTCGCCCGTGGACATCAGCGCGGAGAAGCCCACGCCCGAGGTTTCTGCCCAGTCGAGCATGGCAGAACCCAGGGAGGCCGATTGCGACAGGATGGCCAGCGAACCCTTTTCGATCCGATTGCGGCTGTAGGTGGCATTCAGGCCGATGGGCGGGCGTATGAGCCCTGCACACCAGGGGCCCATGATGCGCATGTTCAGACGCTGCGCATAGCGGTGCATGGCAGCACTGTCTTCCACACCCGACATGACCATGGCTACCCGAATGCCCTTGCGGGAGCATTGCACCAGTGCGCGACGCAGCAGGCGTGGTGGCGTCAGTATCAGGGCCATGTCCGGCACCTCGTCGAGCACCGTGACCGAGCGATGACAGCTGAGCCCCAGAATTTCCTTGTATCGCGGATTGACCAGGAACAACTTGCCGCTGTAGCTGCCTTCGACAATATTGCGAGTCAGCTTGAAGCCCGGAGATTCCTCGCGCCCACTGGCGCCAATGACGACGATAGACGTCGGATTGAGAATCTTGTCAAGGTGAAGAGTCGACATGACTCGATAGTACCTCAGGGGGGCGCGATTAAACATGTTTGCTGAGGCGGCATGGGTGTTATCCCCGGGAAGACAGGTGCATACTGTAAGGAGTCACCACAGATAGCACGAATGCATGGAGGAGCAATGCCCACAGCCTTGATATCGCATCACGAATGCGTGTTGCACGAAATCAGCCCTGATCATCCGGAGAGTCCGCAGCGAGTCGACGCGATAGCCGATCAACTGAAAAAACAGGACGTTTATGATTATCTGATGCACGCGGACGCACCCAAGGCGACCTGGGAGCAACTGTTGCTCGCGCACAGTGAGGCCTACATCGATCTGATCCACCGCAAGGCGCCCAGCAGCGGCTCCATCGACCTGGACCAGGACACCTCGATGAACATTCACACGCTCGATGCCGGTCTGCGAGCCGCCGGGGGCGGGATCCATGCCGTGGATCAGGTCATGAGTGGCAAGGTCAACAACGCCTTCTGCCTGACTCGTCCACCGGGTCATCATGCCGAACGTATTCAGGCCATGGGGTTCTGCATATTCGGCAATATCGCCATCGCTGCACGGCATGCCATTCGCCAGTACGGGCTGGAACGTGTCGCCATCGTCGACTTCGATGTACACCATGGAAACGGCACCGAGGACATCGTGGATGGGGATCCCAACATCCTGTTCTGCTCCTCCTTCCAGTACCCGTTCTATCCCGGTGGCTATCGAGACAATGTGGCGCATCAGCGCGTCAACACCCCGCTGAAGGCCGGTTGCAACAGCGCCGACTTTCGAGGCGCCATCACCGACAGCTGGCTACCGGCGCTGGAGGCCTATCGGCCCGAGATGCTGTTCATCAGTGCCGGCTTCGATGCGCATCTGGAAGATCCACTGGCAGGCATCTGCCTGCTCGATCATGATTATGTCTGGATCACCAACAAGCTGATGGACATTGCCGATCGTCACTGCAATGGCCGTATCGTGTCGATGCTCGAAGGTGGCTACTCCCTGCCAACCTTGAGCCGTTGCGCTTCAGCACATGTACGAGGGCTGATGGGCCTGTAGTGCCGGGCGGGTCATTCAGCCGCCAAACTGGTCCTGCATGGCACTGGCAAAACGCTCCAGTTCGTTGGCGGGCAATTTGTTGATGCCCGCTGCCGCCTTGCGTCCGCCACCGGTCTCGAACTGCCGGCACAGATCATCGGCGCCGCTGCGGTTGCTCAGCGGTGCACGTACACTGACCAGATAACTGCCGTCGTCCAGCGTGCTGAGCAGGGCATGGGCCCGCTCGGGGTTGTCCTGCGCCAGTTCATTGGCATACACACCGCTGATGCGGCGCGCGAAGGGGTCATCGGGAAACACGAAAATGGCGATCTTGTCTGTGCTGCGCTCGGCCTTGATGGACTGTGCTCGCGCGTGGTCACTCTTGTAGCCTTCTGCCAGCGTCGTGAAGGCATCCTCTTCATTGATGAAGCTGAACGGATTGGCATGGGGCTGCAGGCGACGGTAGAGATCGGCGGGCGGGAAGTACAGATCTTCCAGTGACGAGCCATAGCCGTTGTAGTTCAGCAGGGTGCCCAGTGTCTGCAGTTGCTCCAGTTCCTCGGCAGACAGCGTCAGAGGCGCCGCGGCCTCGCGGGCCGTGCTCAGCAGATTGTCGCCGAAGGCGGCCGTCACGGCCCAGGGCAGATAGGCACTGTTCAGCAGCCCGTTGACGATCAGCCCGGTGCAGGTCTCGGCCGCCGTGTCGATATGCGTGGTCAGATTGGGGTGATCGGGGATATCGCCCGGGAAGTGATGGTCGGCGTAACGCACGATGGCACCGTCGTCGAGCACCTTGACCAGCGCATCGCGATTCTTGTCGAGCGAGATATCCAGAATGGTGACCTGGTCGCCGGGGCTGGCCTGTACCTGCCTGACCAGCGCAATGTCACGTTTGACCCCGGTAATCAGGGTGCTGTCGCAAGGCTCGGCAAGACGCAGTTGATGCAGGGCACAGAGTCCGTCTGCATCGCCGTTGAAAACATCGATGTTTGTCATGATAAATAGATCAGCGTGTGTGAAGAATCAGCGATTGGTGCATTCGATACAGTCGCGAAGCAGAGCGGGGCCCTGATAGATCAGTCCTGTATACAGTTGTACGAGGCTGGCACCCAGCGCCAGCTTTCCGGCGGCATCCTGGCCACAACTGACCCCGCCGACACCGATCAAGGCAGCTTTGCTGCCAATTCGCTCGGCGACGGCCTGCAGACGATCATCAGCCAGTGTCTTGAGTGGGGCGCCGCTCATGCCACCGGCTTCGCGAGCGTACAGATGATTGCGAGCCACACCGCGTCCGCTGGTGGTGTTGCCCGTGATGACCGCATCGATTTCATTGGCAATCACGGCGCTGCAGAAACCGTCCAGTTCCTCGTCGCTCATGTCCGGAGCGATCTTCACCGCGATGGGCACATAGCGTTCGTATTCGGTGCTCAGCCGCGACTGCGTCGACTTGAGCGATTCGAGCAGGTGATCGAGGCGCTCGCCGTGCTGCAGATCGCGCAGGCCGGTGGTATTGGGCGATGAGATATTGACGGTGACATAGTCGGCGTGGCGATAGACGCGTTCGAGGCAGTAGGTGTAGTCGTTGTGAGCCTCCTGCAGGGAAGTCACGGCATTCTTGCCGATGTTGATGCCCAGTATCCCCGGGTAGCGTCGCAGTCGCACGCGCCTGACGAGGTGGTCCACCCCCTTGTTGTTGAAGCCGAAGCGGTTGATCAGTGCCCGGTGCTGCGTCATGCGAAACAGGCGCGGTTGGGCATTGCCCGGTTGCGGTTTCGGGGTCACGGTGCCGATCTCGATATGTCCGAATCCGAGCGCCCCGAGGGCATCGATGTAATCACCGTTCTTGTCCAGACCCGCCGCGAGGCCGATGTGGTTCTGAAACGTCAGCCCGAGCGCCTCGACCGGCGCGGCAGGGGCGGCGTAACGGGCCGCGAGCCGCGATTGCACGGCGGGCTTGCTCAGCATCTGCAGCGTCAGGTCGTGCGCCTTCTCGGGATCCATCTCGAACAGGATGGCTCGTCCCAGGCTGAACAGGAGATCATTGGGTGGTTGTGAGAAGGACTTTGTTTCCACGTCAGGGTTCGCGATGAGGGCCATGTGATCTGCGTATGCTACACCGTCGAATACCGCCCTGCCCGACAGGGTGTTTGCGAAGATACCTGCTCACTGCAGTACACTGCCTGACCCAGCAGATAGACAGACGGCTTCCATGGCGATCAGTGCCACCATCAACAAAGTGTCCCTTTCCATCTCGGACATGGATCGCCAGTACTATCAGTTGCACGAGCTCACCATGGCGATGCACCCCTCGGAGAACGACTACCGCTTCATCGTACGGGTACTCGCCTTCGCCCTGAATGCCCATGACGATCTGATCTTCACCAAGGGCCTGGGAGCCGATGATGAGCCGGAGCTCTGGCAGAAGTCACTCACCGGGGATATCGAATGCTGGATCGATTTCGGGCAGGTCGATGAAAAGCGGATTCGCAAGGCCTGTGGACGTGCACGGCAGGTGATCATCTACACCTATCAGGATCGCAAGTCCGAACTCTGGTGGCAGCAGAACCGCGACAGGCTGGCACGCCATGACAATCTTCGCGTCTTTCACCTCGACGCCGCAGGAGCAGAGGCGCTGGTTGCTCGCAACATGCAGTTGAATTGCATGATCGATGATGGGGCGGTGTATCTGGGGGATGACCAGAACACGATTCCGGTATCCGTCACGGCAAGGAGCTGAACCCTGCTGCACACGAGGCGGTCATGAATCTCCTGCATGCGGCGAGGATCTGAACCCTGCTGCATACGAGGCGGTCATGAATCTCCTGCATGCGGCGAGGATCTGAACCCTGCTGCATACGACGCGTTCGGGAATCTCCTGCACACGATGCGCGTCCGACCCCTACTGCGATATTGCCTTGCTGAAAGGGTACCGAGCGCGCCCGCGCCGTGGTCGGGATGAGGTCGTGCCGCGTTTCAGGCGTGAGGCACAGTAGTCTGCATCGACGGGCGTTGCTCGAAGGTGCTGAACCAGTGCGCCAGCACCGGGTGCTTGCTGCGCCAGTCCAGATCGGGGGCGCGGAAATCCAGGTAACCCAGTGCGCAGCCGAGCGTGATCTGTGCCAGATCGATATCGCCTTGCCATTGATCCTGATGCGTCTCGAACCAGTTCAGGGCGCGTTCGACCTTGTTCCGCTGGTCATCGATCCAGACATCCCATTGGCGTTCCTCGGGCCGCAGAAAGGTCTCGTAGCGAATGGCGACGACAGACTCGCAGATGCCGTGCGCCAGCGCCTGACGAGTCAGCGTGGTGAAACGCTCGACCCCGTTCGCCGGCAACAGCGTCGCCGAGCCGTCGAGGCTGTCCAGGTACTCGCAGATGATCGTGGAATCGTACAGGGTCTCGCCGGTATCGATCTGCAGGGCGGGAATCTTGCCCAGAGGGTTCTGTGACTTGACGTAGTCCTCGATCGGCTTGCCGGGAAGGACCGGTGTCAATGCCAACTCCACGTCCTGCCTGCCGAGTTCCAGCAGGGTGACGTGTACCTTGCGTGCAAAGGGTGACGCCGGTGAGTAGAACAGTTTCATGTGGCTGTGCTCTGTGTGTCAGTGTGAGAGGTATGCGTGAACGTCATCGTTCCAATATGGACGGCGAGTGGCGCCTTGAATAGCGGCTTTCGAACCGCTCTGAATGAACGCTTGGCATGAAACAGTACACTAGCCACCTGCCACGCCCTGGGTATTCACATACAGCGAATAGATCGATGTGCTGGCGGCCATGAACAGTCGGTTACGATGCAGGCCACCGAAGCACAGGTTGGCACAGCGTTCGGGGAGATCGATGCGGCCGATCAGTTCACCGTTGGGATTGAAGACATGCACCCCGTCAAGGCCGTCCTCTCCCATGCCCCAGCCGCACCACAGATTGCCGTGGATATCGACACGGAATCCATCGGGCGTTCCGGCCTCACCGGCATCGATCAGGACGCGTTCATTGGTCAGCTGGCTGCCGTTCACGACATCGAAGGCCAGTATCTTTCGAGGGGTGCCGCGTGACTGCACGACATACAGTATCGATTCATCGGGGGAGAAGGCCAGACCGTTGGGCTGGTTGATGGTATCGCTCATGACGCTCAGCGAGCCATCGACTGCCAGTCGATAGACATTGGGCGACAGGGCCGGCTCGGCCTTTTCGCCTTCGTAGAAGCCCGAGATACCGAACACCGGGTCGGTAAACCAGATCGAGCCATCGGAATGGCAGACGACATCATTGGGCGAGTTCAGCGGCGCGCCCTGGTAGTCGGCGGCCAGAACGGTACGTTGACCGTCAAGCTCCGTGCGAACCACGCGGCGAGTCAGGTGTTCGCAGGTGATCAGGCGACCATTGCGATCCCGGGTGTTGCCGTTGGCATGATGGCTCGGCGTACGAAAGCTGCGCACCTGTCCACTGTGCTCGTCCCAGCAGTATTGCGCATTGCCCGGCACATCGCTCCAGATCAGCGATTGAAACTCGCCGAACCAGACAGGGCCTTCGCACCAGCGCATGCCGGTGGCAAGCCGTTCGATCTTCGCCAGAGGCAGGCGGTACTGATCGAAGTCGGGGGTCACAGACACGATGGCCGGGTCCGGATAACGCTGGCTGGGTGTCCAGAGAGTGCTCATGGGCTGTCGATACCTGTGCAGAAGCGGGAAACGCCTACCTTATCAAGGTGAGAGGTGGTATATCCGGTATGCTACACGTCCGAAAAACACCACGCCCGACATGAAGCTCTACCCGGACAAACTCGACGCTCATCTGCGCCAGTCGCTGGCACCGGTCTATCTGCTGCACGGTGATGAGCCGCTGCAATTGATGGAGATCGGCGACAAGCTGCGCAACAAGGGGCGTGAGGCCGGCTTCGACGAGCGTCAGGTGATCGTGGCCACCGAGGAGGCCGACTGGTCAAGTTTTCGCGAGGCGGCTGACAGCTTTTCCCTGTTCGCCGAGCGCCGTCTGATCGAACTGCGGCTGCCCACCGGCAAGCCGGGTCGAACTGGCAGCGAGGTGCTCAAGCAGTATTGCTCGAACCCGCCGCCGGATGTGCTGCTGCTCATCACCTCAGGCAAGCTGGATCGCAGTGCGGCCAACAGTGCCTGGTTCAAGGCCATCGACAAGAGCGGCGTGACGCTGGCCGTGTGGCCGATTCAGGCCTCGCAACTGGGCAACTGGCTCAATCAACGCCTGACAGCCAAGGGCCTGCATGCCGACAACGAGGCGCTGAGCCTCATTGCCGAGCGCATCGAAGGCAATCTGCTGGCTGCCCGGCAGGAGGTCGAACGGCTGGCTCTGCTCTACCCGCCGGGTCCACTGAGCAGCGAGCAGGTACTGATTGCCGTCAGTGACAGTGCGCGCTATTCCATCGCGGATCTCTCGCTGGCAGCCTTGCAGGGTGAATCGGTCCGAGCCCTGCGCATACTGACGGGGCTGCATGACGAGGCCGTGAGTGAAGTGCTGGTCCTGTGGTCACTGGTCAACGAGATTCGCGCCGGAGCGCGCAGTGCCGAAGCCGTCGAGGCGGGTGTGAGCGAGGATGCCGCCCTCAAATCCGCCGGAGTCTGGGCGAATCGCATGGCACCTCTGAAACAGGCACTGGGCAGGCACACGGCGCTGTCCTGGCTGTCAATGCTCTCCACTTGCACTACCATTGACAGGCAGATAAAGGGCCAGGCTGCCGGGTCGTGCTGGGATTCGCTCGCAGCGCTGACCACGGAACTGGCTGGAAATGGCACACCGCCCTTGAGAAAGAACCCTGGTATACCCGCATGAACAAGACCGATATCGTAGATCTTCTGGACACGGCCCCTGAAGGTCAGAGCGTGACCATCCAGGGCTGGGTGCGCAGCCGCCGCGATTCCAAGGCCGGCCTGTCCTTCATCGCCCTGTATGACGGCTCCTGTTTTGACAGTCTGCAGGTCATCGCCGAGCAGTCCCTGCCCAATTACCAGGATCAGGTGCTGCACCTGACGTCCGGCTTCGCCATCGAGGTCACCGGCACGCTGGTGGCATCCGAAGGCAAGGGGCAGTCGGTGGAAGTGCAGGCCAGCAGCGTCACGGTGGTGGGTGAAGTCGATGACCCGGAGCAGTACCCGATTGCCAAGAAACGCCATACCTTCGAATACCTGCGACAGGTGGCCCACCTGCGTCCGCGAACCAACGCCTTTGGTGCCATCAGCCGGGTACGCTCAACGCTTGCCAGCAACATTCACCAGTATTTCAAGGAGCGAAGGTTTCACTGGGTGAATACACCGCTGATCACCACCAGTGATTGCGAAGGGGCGGGTGAGCTGTTTCGCGTCAGCACACTCGATGCGCTCAATCCGCCGAAAACCGATGCCGGCAAGGTGGATTTCGATCAGGACTTCTTCGCCCGGGAAGCCTATCTGACGGTGTCCGGTCAGCTCAACGCCGAGAGCTATGCGCTGGCACTGAGCAAGGTCTACACCTTCGGACCGACCTTCCGCGCCGAGAATTCCAATACCAGTCGGCACCTGGCAGAGTTCTGGATGGTCGAGCCGGAAATGGCCTTTGCCGATCTGGATGATAATGCAGCCCTGGCAGAGGATTTCCTGACCTATCTGTTCAAGGCCGTGCTGGACGAGCGTGAAGATGACATGGCCTTCTTCGCACAGAGAGTCGACAAGGAGGCCTTGTCCCGCCTGCAGCATGTGGCTGAATCGAGCTTCGAGCGAATGGATTACACCGATGCCATCGGCCTGCTGGAGAAGAGCGGCAGAAAATTCGAGTACCCGGTCAGCTGGGGGCTCGACTTGCAATCCGAGCATGAGCGCTGGTTGGCCGAAGAGCATGTGGGGCGTCCGGTGATCCTGCAGAACTATCCCAAGGAGATCAAGGCCTTCTACATGCGCGAGAACGACGATGGCAAGACGGTTGCAGCCATGGACGTGCTGGCGCCGGGTATCGGCGAGATCATCGGTGGCAGTCAGCGTGAAGAGCGTCTGTCCGTACTCGATGAAAAACTCGCCGCCCAGGGGCTTGTCGAGGAGCTGGACTGGTATCGCGATCTTCGCCGCTACGGCAGTGCGCCGCATGCCGGATTCGGCATGGGCTTCGAGCGGGTACTGAACTACATCACCGGTATGGAAAACATTCGTGATGCGATTCCGTTCCCTCGCGTGCCGCGCAGCGCACCCTTCTAGTCCCCTGCCGGCACTCATCTGGCGACAGGCCGGTCGTGTCCGGTTGAGCACTACTGTATGCCCATGGCGTGTGAAAGTCGCGGCGTACTTGTCAGCCCTGAACGGCTTGCTTATTCTTTGCAGGCGTCAGGGGAAAGTGTATGTCGAAGTGTTTGAGGTATCGGGCTGCAGCCGGTTTCACACTGGTTGAAGTGGCCATCGTTCTGGTCATCATCGGTCTGATACTGGGCGGTGTTTTCAAGGGGCAGGCGCTGATAGACAGTGCAAGGGTGCGCTCCATTCAAAGCGAGTTGACGGGTATCCAGAGCGCCTGGTTGTCATTTGCCGATCGCTATCGGGCCATCCCGGGCGATTTCGCAAGGGCCGATCTGCAGATAGACAGCGCAGCAAGGCCGGGCAACGGTAACGGCCGACTCGACAGTGCCGGCGAACGCGCCGGTGTCTGGCAGCAACTGGCCCTGGCAGGGTTCATCAGTGGCAGCTTCGATGGTTCGGCGGCCAATGTGGGCACTGCCGGCGGTGTGGATTGCACGGCCTCCACCTGTCCGAAGAATCCCTTCAACGGTTACTACAAGATCGCCTATGGTTCTCAGGCAGCCGGATCCGAATCCGCTGCCAACGAGATTCTGACCGGACGGCAGATGCCGGTGGGTATCCTGGCACAGCTGGATACCCGGCTCGACGACGGTGTTGCCATGACCGGACGCTTTCAGGTGCACCGGGACTATGTCTCGACATGCACGCGCAACGGCAATTGGGATCACGCCTCGGCCAACGCCAATTGTGTGGGTGTCCTGCGCGACTAGACACGGCTGAATCCGGCTATTTGTGTTTCGGTATTATTGCTGTAGCATCAGAGGTGTTGGGAAAGATTTTCCCGGGTGGGGTTGTCGAATCCCCTGTTGCACACGCTTACCGAGGACGGAATCACTGTGGCAGATCCCATAACGATAGGCATCGAAGAAGAATACCTGCTGGTCAACCCGCATACGCGAGAGCTGGCGAAGCACCAGGCAGCCGGATTCATGGATCGGTGCAAGGATCTGCTGGGTTCGCGCGTCATGCATGAGATGTTGCAGAGCCAGATAGAAATCGGCACCGGGGTCTGCACCACCATCGACGAGGCCCGGGCCGAACTGCTGGAGCTGAGGCAAGGCGTTGCCTCGGTGGCAGGCGACTTCGACCTGCGCATCATTGCCGCCTCCACGCATCCGTGGTCCCTGTGGAGTGAGCAGGAGCCGGTTGACATGGAACGGTATCGCATCATGGGGGTGGAGCAGGCGAGCATCGCGCGGCGCATGGCCATCTGCGGCATGCACGTGCATGCCGGTATCCCCGACCGGGATCTGCGGATCGATCTGATGAATCAGGTCAGCTATTTCATGCCGCATCTACTGGCACTCAGCGGCTCTTCACCATTCTGGGAAGGCATCGACACCGGGCTGAAGTCCATGCGGCCCACCATTGCCGGGCATCTGCCGCGTTCGGGGCTGCCGGAATTGCTGGACAACTGGAACGACTGGACGGAGATGGTCGATGACATGACGGCCTGCGGCATGATCAATGATCCGTCGAGAATCTGGTGGGACCTGCGTCCCAGCGTTCGACACCCCACGCTCGAGATCCGAATCTGTGATGTCTGTACCCGGGTGGAAGACGGCCTGTGTGTGGCGGCTCTGTATCAGTCGATACTCACGTTTCTGTCGCATCTGCGGCAGAACAACCAGAGCTGGCGCCGCTATCGCCGCATTCTGATACTGGAGAACAAGTGGCGGGCACAGCGCTATGGGGTCGACGCCGAGCTGGGCGATTTCGGCAAGCGTCAGGCCGTGCCGCTGGTCGATCTGATCGACGAGCTGGTCGAGCTGTTACGCCCCCATGCCGAGGATCTCGGCTGTCTTGCAGAGGTGGAACACGCACGGGTGATCGTGCGGCGCGGCAGCAGTGCCGATCAGCAGCTGCGTACCTATCAGGAGGCCCTGGCAAACGGGGCAAGCGATCGCGAAGCCCAGATTGCCGTGGTGGACTGGCTGATGGCGGAATCCGTGCCGCCGATCGTGGAGTCTGCTCCCGCATCGCGTAAAGTGTTGCACCCCGAACCCAGTTGACTGAAACCCCTTGAATTCATTGCCCTTGCCTGAGTTGCCGTCGCTTGACGGGGATACCCATACAGCGGTACGCCAACTGCTATCCAGTCCACTGACGCCGGCGAGACTCAAGCAGTTCTCGCGCTCACATGTGTTTCCGCTGACGGCTCCCGGCAGTGTGACCTTTGTCTGGATCGGCGAAGCTGATCACGTGCGCCTGCTGCGCTGGATTCTGGGTGGCGTCGATCGCCTTGAATTCCAGCGGGTGCCCGGTACACCCCTGTGGCTTCTGAACGTGGCGGTCAAGGACGGTGGGCGCTTCGAATACAAACTGGGCGTGGAGCACCAGGGGCACGAACAGTGGCACCTGGATCCGCTGAACAAGGCGCGGGCCGGGGACCCCTATGGGGAGAACTCGGTGTGTCGAACCTACGGCTATGCACAACCGAAATGGAGCATGCCGCAAGGTTCCCCTGCGGGTGCGATCCTGCCTTTCCAGGTTGATAGCGCGGTTTTTGGCGAGACCAGGGAAGAGCAGGTCTATCTGCCCGCCGGATACGATCCGGAGCAGGCCTATCCGCTGCTGGTCATTCACGATGGTGCAGACTTCGTCACCTATGCTGATCTGTCAACATCGCTGGACAATCTGATTGCCTCGGCCACCATACCGCCCGTTATTGCAGCTCTGGTACAGACGCGCGATCGCCTCGGTGAGTATGCCAGAGGGCATCGGCATGCACGCTATGTGGTCAATGATCTGTTGCCCACCCTGCAGGCGACTTACCGATTGTCGGATCGCGTCGAAGATCGAATTCTGGTCGGTGCCAGTCTTGGCGCCGTGGCTTCCCTGGCAACCGTGTTCCGCTATCCCGGCATCTTCGGTGGCGCGGTGCTGCAGTCCGGCTCCTTCATACTCGATGAGGGCAAGCTCGAGGGGCGTCCGCACCCGGTGTTCCGCAAGGTGGCTCGACTGGTCAAGGCCGTCAAGCGAGCGCCCAGTATGCCGAGCTTTCGGGCCTTTGTGTCGAGCGGTGAGCTGGAAGGTCTGGCCTCGGAGAACGAAGCGCTTGCAAGGCTGTTGCAGGACAATGGCGTCAGTGTTCTATTCAAGAGTGCGTGGGATGGTCATCATTGGCACAACTGGCGAGATCAGTTGCGTGATGGTCTGGTATGGGTGCTCGACTCGGACAGTTCCTGATACACCGGTATCCAGATAGCCGAAAAGACAAGGGTGTGCGCCGGGCTGGTGTTGGGCAGGCTTGATTGACAAACAACACAGGATGTAGAAATGGCAGAGAGAAAGGTAAAGATCGGGTTGTCACTGGGGGCCGATATCTGTTGGCCGATATGCTATGAAAACCTGTTGAGCGATTTGAAGCTCGATATCAATCATGGTGGAGAACGGCTGACATTCTCCTCCGAACGGGTCACCATCGAGCCGTTCAATCTGCGACAACCGGTGTCATACGATGTGGTCATCGATCGACTGACACACTGGTATTCGACCAGTCGCGAATGGATCAAGAAAGGCATCCTGCTCGACGATCTGTACGTCTACAACAATCCCTGGTCTCTTCAATCCAACGAAAAGCACACCTCCTATGCGGCGATGATGCGCCTTGGCCTGCCGGTGCCGGATACCTGGATGATGCCACCCAAGGCCTATGAGGACTCGGATGATCTGCAGGAAACGCTGCGCAAGTATGCGCGCATGTTCTCGCTCGAGGATATCGGTTCGCAGTTGGGCTACCCCTTTTTCATGAAGCCGTATCACGGCGGCGGATGGAAAGGCGTGTCGAAGATCGATGATCTGGCCGATTTCCAGAAAGCCTACGATGAAAGCGGTACCGAGGTCATGAACCTGCAGTCGGCCGTACTGCCGCACGACTGGTTCGTACGCTGTGTGGGGCTGGGGCCGCAGATGCGCAAGGTCAATTACGATCCCTCTGCCGCATTGCATGATCGCTATCGCATGGACATCGACTTTCTGGATGCCGAGGACAGCAGCGTGCTGGAGGACATGACGGCGACCATCAACAGCTTTTTCGGGTGGGACTTCAATTCCTGTGAAGCCCTGCGCCGTGACGGTATCTGGCATCCTATCGATTTTGCCAATGCCTGCCCTGACAGTCAGGTGACATCATTGCATTATCACTTTCCCTGGTTGCTCAAGGCCAATCTTCGCTGGTCCATCTTCTGCGCGGCCACCCAGCGTTCCATGCATCGCAATCTCGACTGGGCGCCGTTCTTTGCCATCGCCGACAAGGATATCTCCCCGCGCGAGAAACTGGCCGCTTATGCCGGCATTGCACACGAGCGCTACGAAACCGAACGTTTCCGCGAATTCTGTCAGACGCATCTGTCACACCTGGATGAGCTGGCCTATGACTTCTTTGCCTCCGACACGGTCAGGGATGCCATTCACCAGAAGGTCTCCTCTCTGTTTCCGGAACACGAGATCGAGGAGTTCACCGAGCTGTTCTGGCAGCGGATACAGGATTGGCGGGCGGCAGAAGGGGCTCAGGGTGATCCGGATGGCTTCTAGCGGGGCGCTGTCATGAAGAAAGTGAGCCGTTGGTATTCATCAAGGCTGGAGCAGGAGATCACCCTGGTGCGCTGGGGACATTGGGGGCAGCCGGTGGTGCTGTTCCCAACCGCCGGAGGGGATGCCGAAGAGGTGGAGCGCATGCACCTCATTGCGGCCATCCAGCCATTGATCGATGCGGGCAGAGTCAAGATCTATTCCTTTGACAGTGTGGCTGGCAAGGCGCTGGCCGAACAGGCTGGCTCTGTCGAGCATCGGTGCTGGTTGTTGAAGCAGACCGGGGAATACCTGGTGCATGAAGTGCTTCCGGCCATCATTGCCGATTGCGGTGGTGAAGCCATCGAACTGGTGTCAGCCGGTGCATCCATCGGCGCCTACAATGCGGTGGCCATGCTGTGCCGCTATCCGCATGTCTTCAGGGCCGCCATCGGGATGAGCGGTACCTATGATCTGGAGAAACTCATGGGGTTTCAGGGCAATGCCGATTACTACCTGTCCAGCCCCTTGAAGTTCCTGCCCTCGCTCGAATCCGGTGAGATGCTCGAACAACTGCAATCCCGCTTCGTGTTGCTGCCCTTCGGCCAGGGGCGTTGGGAAAGCCCCACCGAGTCCTGGCAGATGGCACATGTACTGGGTGCCTGTGGCATTCCCAACCGAGTGGACCCCTGGAGTCATGAGCATCATCACGATTGGGAAACCTGGCGCGAGATGCTGCCGAACTACCTCGACGAAATCGTTGATTGAACTGGAGAGAAGTCGCCCATGAACGTGATATTCATCGAACCGGGTTTTCCCGCCAATCAACGACAGTTCGTGCGGGCTCTGGCCAGTATCGGTGCCAATATCATCGGCATCGGTGAACGCCCCTACGACTGGCTCGATGAAGAAACCCGTTCCTGGCTGGGCTCCTATCAGCAGATTGCGTCGGTAACCGATGAAGCGGCACTGGAATGGGCCGTCAGGCAGGCGCAGGAGGTGCAGTGGGTGGATCGCCTGGAGGCGGTGGTGGAGGCCCATGTGATGCCGGCTGCGCATGTGCGTGAGCGCTGCGGCATACCGGGTACCACGGCACGCACCGCCTATCTGTGTCGGGACAAGGTGGCGATGAAGGATGCCTTGCGAGCGGCGGGTGTGCCAACGGCTGCCTCGGCAGGCTTGTCCAGCACTCGGGAGGCCATCGAATTTGCCGATGCGGTGGGCTATCCGATCATCATCAAGCCACGCGATGCGGCGGGTGCTGCCGGAACCTACCGTGCCAATGACGAGCCGGAGTTGCTGGAAGTGGCCCAGCGTTGTGGTCTGGCAGACGGTGCGCCGGTGGCGGTGGAAGAATTCGTGGAGGGTCATGAGGGCTTTTACGACACCCTGACAGTGCAGGGCGAGGTAGCGCATGACTTCATCAGTCACTACTACCCCAATGTGCTGGAAGCGATGCGTGCGCGCTGGATATCACCGCAGATCATCTCGACCAACCGCATCGGCGAGCCCGGCTATGACGAGATCAAGGCCATGGGCAAGCGTGTGATCGATGCGCTGGGCATCCATACGTCGGCGACACACATGGAGTGGTTTTTCGGGCCCAAGGGCTTGCGTTTTTCCGAGATCGGCTGTCGACCACCTGGCGTGGGGCAGTGGGAAAGCTATTGCTCGGGCAATGAATTCGATCTGTATCGCGAATGGGCGCTTGCGGTTTGCCATCACCAGACAGACCAGCAAGCCTCACGTCGATACAGCTGCGGCATCATCGCGCTGCGACCGGATCGCGACGGCAATATCTTCAGCTATGAGGGGGTCGAGGATGTGTTCAAGCAGTACGGCGAAAACATCGTCGAACAGTATCTGCCCGAACCGGGCACACCCACTCAGGGAGTAGAGGCCGGTTATATGGCCAATGCCTGGTTGCGAGTACGGCATCCGGACTACGACGAACTGCGCCATATTCTCAACGATATCGGCGAGCGGGTTCAGGTAAGAGCGGGCTAGAGGCGCGCCCCGGGCTAACCTTGTCTTGTCTTGTCTTGTCTTGTCTTGTCTTGTCTTGTCTTGTCTTGCCTTGCCTTGCCTTGCCTTGCCTTGCCTTGCCTTGCCTCTTGCCTCTTGCCTCTCGCCTCTCGCCTCTCGCCTCTCGCCTCTCGCCTCTCGCCTCTCGCCTCTCGCCTCGCCGAGAACCCGCACAGGGCTCTCGGCAAGGCAGGGTCGATGTACGCGGCTTCTACTCTATTTCCAGTTCCTTGATCTTGCGAGTCAGGGTGTTGCGACCCCAGCCGATCAGGCGGGCAGCTTCCTGCCGGCGGTCCTGAGTCTTGTTCAGGGCGCACTGGATCAGAATGCGTTCAACGGCAGGCTGGGCGGTGCCCAGCAGGTCGGTCTGACCTTCATGCAGCTGCCGATTGGCCCATTGACGCAGGCCGCTTTCCCAGTCGACGTCGCGCTGCGCGGGGGCATCCTGCACCTGCGCGGGCATGTCTTCCTTCTTGAGCTCGTTGCTGCTGGCCATGACGGTCAGCCAGTGAGCCGTATTCTGTAGCTGCCGCACATTGCCGGGCCAGGTCAGCGAGCTGACATAGGCTTCGAATTCCGGGGTCATGACCTTCGTTTCCTCGCCCAACTCCTCTGCCGCCTTGCTCAGGAAATGCTTGAGCAGGCGCGGGATGTCCTCTCGGCGTTCACGCAGCGGTGGTGCCTCGATGCGTATGACATTCAGGCGGTGGAACAGATCTTCGCGAAAACGCTTCTCATCGACCAGCATCTCCAGGTCCTGATGCGTTGCGGCGATGATGCGTACATCCACCGTGATCGGCGTGTGGCCACCCACGCGATAGAACTGTCCGTCGGCCAGTACGCGCAGGAGTCGGGTCTGCAAGGTGGCCGGCATGTCGCCGATTTCATCGAGGAACAGGGTGCCGCCATCGGATTGCTCGAAACGCCCGATGCGAGTGCTCTGCGCGCCGGTGAAAGAGCCTTTCTCATGCCCGAAGAGTTCGGATTCCATCAGATCGTGAGGGATGGCCGCCATGTTCAGGGCCACAAAGGGCTTGTCCGATCGTGGGCTGTGTCGGTGCAGGGCGTGGGCAATAAGCTCCTTGCCCGTGCCACTTTCGCCGTTGATCAATACCGTGATCTTCGAGCGTGACAGACGCCCGATGGCCTTGAACACATCCTGCATGGCGGGTGCATCACCAATCAGCTCGGCAGGTTCGTCCTGCTTCGGCGCTTGCCGGGTTGCAGGTGTCGTGCTGCCGGGTGAGCGCTGTTCCTTCTGAACATTGCAAGCCCGTCGTACCTGGTCGATGACGTTGTCGACATCGAAGGGTTTGGGAATGTATTCGAATGCGCCGCGTTCGAAAGCCGAAACAGTGCTGTCCAGATCCGAAAAGGCCGTCATGATCAGTACCGGCAGTTCGGGATGGCTGCGCTTCATCTGATCCAGCAGGGACAGTCCGTCCGAGCCGGGCATGCGTATATCGCTGATGACTGCATCGGGGGCCAGTGCATTGGCCCGCATGGCATCCAGTGCTTCGTCGGCCGACTCGAAAACATTCACTTGCATGCCGGCCTGCTTGAGTGTTTTCTCCAGTACCCAGCGGATCGATTGGTCATCATCTATGACCCAGACGTATTCGTCGCTCATGCGATCTCCATAGGAATTAGTACGGTAAAAGTTGTGTTGCCCGGTTCACTGGTACATTCGATCACACCGCCGAGCTGATTCATCGTCGCCTGTGCGATCGACAAGCCAAGCCCGGTGCCGTGGTCGGTGCCGGTAACCAGGGGAAAGAAAATCTGATCGATCAGATGATCCGGAATGCCGGGCCCATCGTCGATGATCTGCAGACAGGCCGCCAGGGGGTAGCGCTGTCCGCCAATGGTGAAATTGCTCACGATACGAGAGCGAAAGACGATCTTGCCGGCATCGTTCAGCGCCTGCAAGGCGTTGCCCGCAATGTTCAGCAGCACCTGGACCAGTCGGTCGCGATCGGTCAGGCACTCCGGAATGCTGGGGTCGTAGTCGAAATTGACGTGTACGCCCTCGGGAGCTCCGGCGATGATGATCTTCCGGACATGCTCCAGAACCTCATGCAGATTGACCACATTGCGGCTGGGGCGTGTGGTCGGCCCCAGCATGCGATCGATAAGGCCCTGCAATCGATCAGCCTCGCGAATGATGATGCGGGTATATTCGCACAGCTCCTCATCGGGTAGCTGCCTGTCCAGCAACTGGGCCGCGCCACGCAGGCCGCCCAGAGGATTCTTGATCTCATGTGCCAGACCGCGCAGCAGGGATCGCGCGTGTTCCTGCTGTGTCAGCATGGCTTCATCCCGAGCGATGCGTAGCGGCCTGTCAACGGTGGTCACTTCCATGATCAGACCGATGCGCTTGTCATTGGCTCGGTAGGGAGACAGCGACAGGTCGACCACTTGCGGGTCCCGGCCATGGGGCTCGACGGAAACCTGCCGCTCGGTGAAGGGCTGTCCATTCTCGAGCGTCTCGAGTATGCGTGCAAACAGAGAGTCGGGGATGGTGAGCATGCGCGTGAGGCGCTGGTCGATAACCCGGCGCGCACTCGCGCCCAGCAATTGCTCCGCCGCGCTGTTGACGTAACGAATGCGCATGTTGTCGTCTATCGCAATGACCGAGCAGGCCAGCGAGTCGAGCAGATTGATTTCAGTTGCCGTTGTGGGCACGGGATAAGTAGTCACGTCTTCGATTCTGCAATTTGCGCACCTTGCAAGAGCGAACTGACAATATCGGTATGACTAAATAAAATTCAGCAAAAGCAACAAGTTAGGAAATCAACTGATTGTCGTGACGGCTTTGTCAGGCACTTATATGGTGCATTGACTACTGATTATGCACCTGAGTGGTGCATTCTGGCTAGTTCGTTTGTGCCGTCGTGTGATGCCGCACATGAATGTCGATGGCCGGTGATTCAGCCTGCACCTGGCCCGCCGAGTCGACCAGTCTTATCTGTACGCTGTGCGTGCCGCGCTCGGGAATGTCGATGGGCAAGCGCCTGGCGTTGCCGGTGCTGAGCAGTGTACCGTCTACCCATGCCTGAGCGCTCAGGCCGACTGGCAATACCTCGGCGGGAGACAGATCGAACTCGACCCACAAGGGCTCTTGCGGGTCGAGAAAGGTCTGGTCATGTGCCGGTGAGAGGATCGTGACACTGTTCACTGTGGGAACGGCGGAATCCGGGCTCGCGACAGCCTGGCCAGCGCTATCCGGTGTGGCGGGTCCCGAGTCCACGATGTTCAGCGGTGGCGGTGTCACCAGGGTCGCCTCGGGCACAGGCTGGTCGGTGAAGATCGTGGTGCCATCGGCATCCACGCTTTTGTAGATTGGCGTGCTGTCGGAGGCTGAAGCCACGCGGCTTGCACTCGGGAGGGCGAGGATCAGAGCAATAAACGCAATCGTGTTTTTCATGCGCCAGGGGGCTGCACATTCTGCACCAGCCCCGGCCGACCGGGTCACGGTGACCTTGTTCCCGGTCCGTTCAGTGTTTCACGCGGCGAGCTGTTCGCGCAGCCAGGCCTTCGTGCGGGCTGGCCATCCGCGTTCAGGGTCTTGCCGGTTTGCTCATTTGCCTTGCGGCTTCTCGTTTTTCTCGCTCTCTCGCATCATGTGAGTGATGAAGAACCAGGCGAAGTAGACCGCCATCACCAGAATGAAGGCAATAACCGCTGCAGACAGGATGCCGACAGAGTCGGAGAACAGTTCAGACCAGAGTTCCATGCTTGCAGGCTCCTTGGTTTCCAATGCGAGTCGTATTGACTGACTGAAACGATAGCCTGCTTTTCAGGCGCTGGCGTTGACCAGGATCAAGGGTGCGTTGCCAGTCGGGTGAGGCAGGTCACGTTAGCTGCCGGTGTTCGGTCATCTAAATGACCTGTCGTCCGGATCAGCGCAGAGCCGGATCGGCGAACTCATCGATCAGCCATTGCGTCAATGCGCGCGAGGCGGACGTGCGCATGTGCGGGGCGGGTTGAAACAGGGCATAGAATTCAGGCATGGGGATGGTGGTGTCGAAGGGTTTCACCAGACGCCCCTGAGCCAGCGCATCGCTCACCAGACTGTCGTGCGCCATGGCCAGAGCTTCCCCGGAGAAGGCCGCATTGATGGAGATGGCAAAGGAGGACGCCATGTGTACCTTGAGTGTCGGCAAGGGTTCGCTGGAGTCATCGTGTTCCGCCAGCCAGCTCTGCCAGTTGGCAAGTACACCGACACAATCGAACAGTGGCAGGCTGTGCCAGTTCTCGCCTGCAGCAATTCGACTCGCGAGTGCCGGCGTGCAGACGGGGAACGCGCTTTCCCGTGCCAGTCTTGTACCGAAGCCTTCGGCCTGGGTGAAGCGTATTTCCACATCGGCCAACTGCGCGGTCTTTTCCGGATCCCAGACCGGGGTGACGATATTCAGACTGATCTGCGGATGTGATTCCACCAGGGCGCTCAAACGAGGTGCCAGTCTGAAGGTGGCGAATCCCATATTGCATTGCAGGGTTACCTTGCGGGCGCGTTCCATGTTACTGCTGCCTGCAAAGGGCTGGGCGCCGGCGGTCAGGACGTTGAAGGCTTCTCGCACCACCGGGAGATAGTTGGCACCATCCTCTGTCAGGGACAGCGCGCGGTTGTGCCGCTCGAACATCGGCCTGCCCAGAAAGGTCTCGAGACTGCGTACGTGCTGAGAAATGGCCGATTGGGTCAGATGTAACTCACTGGCCGCCGCCGTGAACGACAGGTGACGAGCAGCGGCTTCGAATGCGCGCAACCAGGTCAGTGGTGGAAGAGCGGACTTCTGCATGGCGAGAGTGCTGCTGGCGGTTTCGCATTAATAATAGTTATGTGTCGGGCATATATCTATCGCTTGTCGATGAACAGGCTCGCCGCTAGCCTTTGGGCAACACTGACAAGCACCGAGATGCCCGTGAACCAAGAGCTTGCCCGATCCGACATCCCCGTCATGGACTACCCCGCCGAGCGCACGGATCTGGCCGTGGCCTTTCGCTCGGCTGCGCGCTTGAATCTGCATGAGGCAGTCGCCAATCACTTCTCGCTGGCCGTGGATGACAGCGGAAAACGTTTCCTGATGAACCCCGATCAGCGTCATTTCGCAACGCTCTGTGCATCGGACCTGTTGTTGCTCGATGCCGATGACGAGCAGGTCATGAGCCGACCGGGAGCTCCGGATCCGACGGCCTGGGGGCTGCATGGCATGGTGCACAGACTGGTGCCGCACGCACGCTGCGTGATGCATGCTCATCCCATCTTTTCCACGGTACTGGCCAGCCTGGCCGATTCCCGATTGCCAGCCATCGATCAGAACACCGCCACCTTCTTCAATCGCGTGGTCATCGACGAGGGCTTCGGCGGACTTGCCTTCGAAGAGGAAGGGCGGCGAATCGCAGGCTTGCTGGACGACCCGACCAAGCTGGTCATGGTCATGGGCAATCACGGCGTTCTGGTCATTGGCAGCAGTGTTGCCGAGACCTTCAATCGCCTCTACTACTTCGAGCGTGCCGCAGAGACCTACATCCGGGCCTTGCAGACCGGCATGCCGCTGAGAATCATGCCCGATGACATCGCTGCCCGAACGGCAGCGGAAATCTCCGACTACCCCGGCCAGGCGCAGATGCATCTGGCCGGACTGCGTTCTCTACTTGATATGGAAGGTGATCACTATGCTCGATAGGCAACCGGTCGACGACTACCGGGCGATGCCGGCAACTGCTGGGGCTCCAACCGAGGTGTCCTTCCTGCCGCTTGGCGAGAAGGGCCTGGAAGTCCCGCTTTCGTCGGGTACGCACTACTTCAATTATTACTGGTTGCGCGATGCTGATCCGCTGACGATAGACCCGGCCACCCGTGAGCGGGTGTTCGACATCACCGAGATCGAGGGTGGTCCGCAAGCCTGTTCAGCGTACCTTGACAGCGACTCTCTGGTGATCGATTGGCGCGATGAAGAGCATGTCACGCGCCTGCCTCTGGCTACGCTGGAGGGGTTTGTGGTCGATGGACGTACGCCGGATGTGGCGGCCATTACGCGGCGTCTCTGGTATGCCGGAGCCTATAGCGACTTCGCTCGCTTCAGGCAGGCCGATGTCGAAGCCAGTGATGGCATCAGGTGCGCCTTTTCTCGCGCGCTGATCGAAGACGGCGTTGCACTGATCACCGAGATGGAGGACAGTGATGAAGGGCTGACGCGACTTGCCAATCAGCTGGGGCAGGTCACACCGAGCACGGATGGCTATTACTTCGACGTCAGGCTCGAAATTGCGCCAACCAATCTGGCCTACACGGCCAGAGCGCTCGAATTTCATACGGATCTTCCCTCGGAAGATGCCGCACCGGGCATCCAGTTCCTGCATTGCCGGGCCAACAGTGTGGACGGTGGCAGCAGCCTGTTTCTCGATGGCGCTGCGGCGGCAGAAGCGCTGCGCGAGGAAGATCCGGAAGCCTTCGCATTGCTGGCTCATCACGAGATCCCCTTCTTTCGTCGTCATGATGGCTGGGACTATCGCGCTCATCAGCGAGTGATCGAGCTGGATCGTGGCGGACAGGTCTCGGGTGTGACGATCTCGCAGCACCTGCAGGATGCCATGGATCTGCCACAGGCTCTATTGGACGACTACTACCCGGCGTTCTGCCGCTTCATCTCGATGCTGAAGGAAGAGCGGTTCGTCACCCGTTTTCGACTGGAGGCCGGTACTTGCATTGTCTTTGACAACCATCGAATCGTGCACGGCCGTGAGGCCTTCGAAGCCAGTAGTGGCAAACGCCATCTGCGCGGATGCTACGTCAGTCGAGGTTCGGTACGCAGTACCTACCGTGTGCTGAGCCGAGGTGTTGATGCACAGGCAGAGCCCGCTTCAATGGCGAACGAACGCTAGTGTACTGTTTCATGCAAAACGTTCATTCAGCGAGTCGCCAGGCAGCCAGTCGCCAGGCGTGAGCTCGAAAAGGTATCTGGCCAGGCCGGATTGAGCGCTGATCGGTAGCGCCTGTAGAGGCGACTTGGTATTGACGCAAGCGGATTTTCATCGAGCCATCCCGATCGCGGTGCGATCGGGAATCCTTCAGCTCAGGCACGGATCCAGACAGGCTTGTCAGTCGAGGGTTTCCAGTATCGCTCTGGGTGACAGGGCAGCCGGATCGACCTTCATGTCCAGAATGCAGGGTTTGTTGGACGCCTTCGCCTGTTCCAGTGCCGAGACGAAATCGGCCTGTGTACATACGGTGGCACCGAAGCCACCGTAGGCTTCTGCCAGGGCGGCAAAATCCGGATTGATCAGCTGGGTGCCGCTGGGTCTTTTCGGGTAGCGTTTCTGCTGGTGCATTCTGATGGTGCCGTACATGCCATTGTTGGATATCAGCACGATGATATTTGCACCATACTGGATGGCTGTGCCGAATTCCTGAGACACCATCTGGAAGCAGCCATCGCCCGCCATGCAGATGACATCGCGGTCGGGGTATTCCAGCTTGGCCGCAATGGCTGCCGGCAGCCCGTAGCCCATGGAACCGCTGGTGGGTGCCAGCTGTGTGCGCCAGCCGCGATAGCGGTAATAGCGATGCAGCCAGGCCGAGTAATTGCCGGCGCCATTGGTCAGGATGGCATTGTCATCCAGTACCTCGTTCAGGTGTGCGATGACCTGTTCCATCTTGAGCTCGCCGGGGGTTTCCACAGGCTTCTGCCAGTGTTCATAGTCACTGCGTGCAGCAGCAACGCGCGAGGCGTCTTGCCCTGAGTTCTTCGGCGCGGCGGCTGCCAGCTGCATGGCGAACTGTCCGGCATTGGCCGTTACTGCAAGCGTGGGACGATAGACGCGACCGATTTCCGATGAATCTGCATGCACATGAATCAGCTGCTGGCGAGGCACAGGCGGTGACAGCAGCGTATAGCCACTGGTAGTCATCTCGCCCAGACGCGTTCCAAGCGCCAGTATCACATCGGCTGAACTGACCCGTTCGGCCAGCGCCGGATTGATGCCGATGCCCACATCGCCGATGTAGCAGGGGTGTCGGTTGTCCAGATAGTCCTGACAGCGAAACGAGGCGCCCACCGGTATACCGCAATTGGCTGCGAATTCACCCAATGCAACGCCTGCCTGTTCAGACCAGCCGCCACCACCGACAATGATGAGTGGCCGCTCGGCTTCCTGCAGCATGGTCAGCACGCGGGCTACATCGGAATCCGCGGCCTTGCCGCTGGGCAGTACGGCTCGCGGAAGGGGCTGGGCATCTGTCTGCGCAGACAACACATCCTCGGGCAGCGCCAGCACGACGGGGCCGGGCCTGCCGGACTGCGCGACGTGAAAGGCGTGGCTGATGTATTCAGGCAGGCGATCGGTGCGATCGACCTCGGCGACCCATTTGGCCAGAGGGCCGAACATGGCGCGGTAGTCCACTTCCTGAAAGGCTTCCCGGTCTCGTTGATCGCTGGCCACCTGGCCGATGAACAGGATCATCGGGGTGGAATCCTGAAAGGCCACGTGTACGCCCGAGGATGCATTGGTAGCACCGGGCCCACGCGTCACGAACGCGACGCCGACATCGCCCGTTGCCTTGGCGTGAGCTTCTGCCATCATGGCCGCTCCACCTTCCTGACGGCAGATGATGGTATCGACATCGCTGTCGTAGAGGCCATCCAGCGCCGAGAGGTAGCTTTCACCGGGTACGCAGTAAACGCGCCTTACGCCCTGATTCTCAAGGCACTCGACCAGAACTTTTCCGCCATGCCTGGCGTCGGTGGAAGTCATCACTGAAGGGGTTCCTGTAGCGTGAAGTTGTCGGGTAGTTGATGGTCTGTCTGGTAGCCTTCGCCGAAACCGATTGCCGCCTTGTGGATCACGTGTGCATCCCCTGGCCAGGTTTCAGACGAAATCCTTGCGACTGGCAAGGCTTCGCGCAGAATGCTCGAACCGGAGGCGTGTCGCAACCCTTGCGCCTTCGATATCCTTCTTCTGCAATGCACTCAGGACGGCCAGGTGCTCTGCCAGGATCTCCGGCCCGAATTCCGAGGTGGCAGCGTTCTTCAGAAAGGCGGATCGCAGATTGGTCTGCAGATTCGATTCGATCATGCCAACGACATCCTCGTAATAGCGATTCGAGGATGCCTGAGTGATCAGGCGGTAGAAGAGCAGCTCTGAATCGACGCGTTCCTCCAGCGCTTCCCCCGGACCTTGCTGATCGGCGATGACGATTCTTTCATAGGCGCTTTCGATCTCCGCCATCTGCTTGCTGGTGCGCATCTCGGCCGCCAGCGCAGACGCGCCCGCCTGCACGCCGGTTCTGAGTTGCAGCAGCTGCACGATCTGTTTCCTGATCTCGAAACAGGCGGGGCTGATTCTGAACGCCGAGCGATTTTCGCTCTGTGCGATGAAGGCCCCCACGCCGCGGCGTGAATCCACCACACCATCGAACTTCAGCAGGGAAATGGCTTCTCGTATGACGGTTCTGGCAACACCGAATTGTTTCGACAGCTGGTTCTCGGAAGGCAGTTTGTCTCCCGGTTTCAGCTGCCGACTTTCAATGGAGGCCAGGATGGATGAGGCAACCTCGTCTGGCAGGCGGCGGGGGCGATCGATTCGATCGAAGAGTCCGTTGGTGCTCACATCGATGTTTCCCGTATCAGCGTGTCGTGCAGTTGGCTAATGTAGCAAATGCAGAATCCGGACAGTGAGTAGATCATATTTACAGTTGTCAGACAACTGACTATATGATTTACTGAATTGCAACTGAGAGGAACAGCACTATGTCGAGCGAGACAATCGGCTTTGTCGGTCTGGGTGGAATGGGAAGCGGCCTGGTCAGGAACCTGGTCGCCAAGTCGGATTACCCGGTCACGGTGTACGATCTGGACGATGCCAAGATGGCAGCAGCCGTGGAAAACGGCGCCGAGCGTGGGCGGAGCATTGTCGATATCGCAGCCAGCAGCAGCATTTTCGCCATCTGTGTCACCACCGCCGAGGTCGTGCAGGCGCTGTCACTGGGCAAGGGTGGCATTCTGTCTGCAATGCCGAAAGGCAGCGTGTTTCTGGATCACACCACGGTCTCTCCCGAACATGTCGATGTGATGAGCCGGGCCTGCGAAGAGCAAGGGGTGTTCTATGCGGAAGCTCCCATGACCCGTACGCCGATGCATGCCCAGCGCGGTGAGGTCAATGTGCTGTTCGGTGGCGAGGAGGCGTTGCTGGAGCGCTTGCGCCCGGTATTCGATGCCTATGCAGAGAACATCTTTCATGTGGGGCCGGTCGGCCATGCGACACGACTGAAACTGATCCACAACTACATCGCCTTTGCCAATGTGGCCACCTGGTGCGAAGGTTTTGCCCTTGCCGCGCATGAGGGCCTGGACATGTCCAAGGTCATCGGCATCATCTCTGCCGCCGGGGGCAAGTCCGGCATGATGGATCTGTACGGAGAGGCGACACTGAAGCGAGACTTCACGCCGCACATGTCCCTGTCCAATGCACAGAAGGATGTGCGCTACTACGCCGAGTGGATAGAGCAGGCAGGGCTGCCCGGATTCATGGCACAGACCGTCCACCAGACCTACGCCCTGGCGTCCATCATGGGGCACGGTGACGAAGGATGCTCCGCTGTCATCAAGGCCTACGAGGCCTTGTCGGGCGTTGAAGCGCATCTTGACGAGAAATAGAAATACAAGTGTGGCAGTTCGGGTGAAACAGCAGAATAGCTGAGCCTGAGTCACGCCACACAAGGCTACACCACTTCACTGGAGATTGTATTGTGTGCGGCGTCCTGCGTTACAGGCCCTGCCATGACACGCCATTCACTGCGCGACCTGTTTGTTTCAATCACCGATATTGTCAATTCGAACGGAAATTCAACGCCATGATCTACGATCTACGAACCTACGTCTGCCGCCCGGGCACCATCAAGAAGCACATGAAGCTCTATGAGGATAATGGCTGGGCGCCGCAGTCAAGGCACCTGGGATATCCGGTCGTCTACGGAGCTGTGGAAACCGGTAACGTGAATTCCTATGTGCATATCTGGATATACAAGAGCGCGGCAGATCGTGCCGAGAAGCGCGCAGCGATGGCAGCCGACCCGGACTGGCAGAACTACCTGAAGCTCAGTGCCGAGGCGGGCTATCTGCTCAGCCAGACCAACACCATACTGACGCCTGCCTCGTTCTTCACACCGCCCACGTCGCCATCCTGATATTCCGCGCTTGCTTGCACGAGTATTCATGACAGGGCGCAGCCCTGTGGAATCGGCGGCAGGGTGTCAGGGCTGGCAGTCATCGAGGTAGTGATGAGTACAGCCTGACACGTCTTCAATCGTGTGACTGTTCCGAGCCGTGGTGGTCAGGTATTGCGGGCCGATGGGCACCTTGCCGGCGCCGCCCGGCAGGTCCAGCACATAGTGTGGCTGGCACAGGCCGGACACCGGACCACGCAGCGCCTTCATCAGCGCCTGGCCCTGTTCTATCGAGGTGCGGAAGTGGCGCGTGCCCTTGGCCAGATCACCGTGATGAAGGTAGTAGGGCTTGACGCGATTGACCAGCAGTTTTCTGAACAGGCGAGTCAGCACATCCGCATTGTCGTTGATGTCTCGAAGCAGAACGGATTGGCTCAGCAGTGGAATGCCGGCATCGGCCAGCAAGGACAGTTTCTCGCATACCGCAGGTGTGAGTTCATCGGGGTGGTTGACGTGCAGAATCAGATACACGGCCGGGTGCTGCTTCAAGGCGGCAATCAGTTCGTCGTGAATCTTGTCGGGGGCAACGGTTGGCAGGCGAGTATGAAAGCGCACGATACCGATATGCGCCATGTCTCGCAGCTGGCTCAGAATGCCACTCAATCGCCGGGGGGACAGAGTCAGCGGATCTCCACCACTGAGTATGACTTCCCACAGTTTCTTGTCTTGTCTGATGTAGTCCAGTGCAGCGTCAAGCTGAGCCGGGGTCAGACCGGCACTGCCGGAGCCGACCTTCTCTCGCCGGAAGCAGTACCGGCAGTAGACGGCGCAGGTCTGTACCACATTGAGCAGTAGCCGATCTTCGTAGCGGTGAATGATGCCGGGCAGGGGGCTGTGGGCCTGATCACCAATGGGATCACTGGATTCCTCGGGCGTTTCCTCAAGTTCGGCGGCGTCGGGAACGAACTGCTTGAAGATCGCCGGACTATCGCCCAGGGCGAGGGTATCGAGCACGTGCGGTGTGATTGCCACCGAGAATTTACGGACGACCTGATCGAGTGCCTCGCTCTGCTCAGGGGGTATCAGCTTGCTGTCCAACAAACCCTTGACGTCACGTACTGCCTGCTTCTTCACGACCGATATCCGCTGATGTTCGACAATGGATGCAAGCGAGGCGACGTCGGCAGGCATCATCCAGCAGCGTACGATCATCTGTCTGGCTGCGTGCAGCTTCACCCGTTTGCGATTGAGGGTGCACGGTACAGCAGAACTCGGCTTCGTGCTTGGGATGAGTGGCTATTCGCGAGCCCGTTCCGGGATGCTTGTTCAGTCGGGCTGTCTGTGTCGCCCGAAGGGTCGAGGGCGGGCTTGTGATGCGATTGCGCTGAGAAAGGCGCTGAGAAAAGGGCGAAGAAAAGGCGCTGAGGAAAGGTTGAAGAAAGGGACTGAGAAAAGGCGCTCAGAAAAGGCGCTGAGGAAAGGTCGGAGAAAGGGACTGAGAAAAGGCGCTCAGAAAAGGCGCTCAGAAAAAGCGCTCAGAAAAAGCGCTAAGGAAAGGTCGGAGAAAGGGACTGAAGGAGCACCCCTGCGGAAGCATCGAGCCGTCCGCAGGGGCGCTGCTTGCTACCGCGGCTGACTAACCGATCAGGCCGTTGTCATCACGCTTGACTGCGATGATGGATGAGCGCGGCAGCGAGCCGGCATCCGGAAACTCGCCACCGGGGTGCTGGATACCGACGAACATGGTGCGACGATCCGCAGACCAGGCCAGGCCGGTGACTTCGCTGCCGTTGGGGCCGGTCATGAAACGAGCGATTTCACCGGTTGCCGGGTCGCCAACCAGCATCTGGTTGTTGCCCATGCCCGCGAAATCTTCCTCGTTGCTGTCATCTCCATCGGTCTGGATCCACAGCAGACCATTGCTGTCGAAGGCCATGCCGTCGGGTGAGTTGAACAGATTGCCCGCGGTGATGTTCTCCGAGCCGCCATACTGGTTGTTGTACAGCTCAGGGTTGCCAGCCATGACATACAGATCCCAGTCGAAGGTTTCGCTGGCGTGATCGTCGTTGTGTGGCCGCCAGCGCACGATCTGTCCGTAGTGGTTGGTTTCACGAGGGTTGGGACCATTGACCGATGTATCGTCGCCGCCGGCATTGGGCTGTACGCCTCGGTTCTTGTTGTTGGTCAGGCAGCAGTACACTTCGATGGCATGAGGGTTGGCAGAGATCCATTCCGGGCGGTCCATGGTGGTTGCGCCAACCGAGGAGGCTGCCTGGCGAGCGAAGATCAGCAGCTCGGCCTGTTCCATGCCGGTGCTCTCTGGCGTCAGCGCGACCCATTCACCGGTCTGGTCGTCATTGAATTTCGCGGCATACAGGGTGCCGTCGTCCAGCAGGCCTTCAGTGCTTCCGCCTGGCGCGTAGGTGCCATTGGAAACGAATCGGTAGATGAATTCACCACGTTCGTCATCGCCCATGTACACGACGACACGGCCGTCGTGGGCCACGACCACTTCCGCGTTCTCGTGCTTGAAGCGACCGAGTCCCGTGTGCTTCACCGGAGTGGATTCAGGGTTGTTCGGATCGATTTCCACGACCCAGCCGACACGATGAGGCTCATTGGGAGTCTTGGCAGTATCGAAGCGCTCGTCCCACTTGTGGTAGTCGTAGCCCCAGCCATCGGCACCGATGCCATAGCGAGAGTAGCCAGCGCCTACCAGTTCGGATTCGGGTGTTTTTTCCGCGTCCGTGGAGCCGAAGTAGCCATTGAAGTTCTCCTCGCAGGTGAGGTAGGTGCCCCAGGGCGTGCGTCCTGAGCCGCAGTTGTTCATGGTGCCCAGAGACTGGGTGCCGCTGGGATCGGCTGCCGTCTTCATCAGGTCATGCCCGGCTGCCGGTCCGGCAATGCGCATGGGTGAATTGTGCGTGATGCGACGGTTGAAGGGGCTGTCCTTGACAACTTGCCAGCCATTGTCGCCTTCGGTGATTTCGATCACGGAGATGCCCTGCAGGTTCTGCAGTTTCAGCACGTCGTCGGCACTGGCAGGTGTTCCTTCCTGGTCTGCAGGCAGGTTGATATCGTTGTTGGTGTACTCGTGATTGACGACGAGCAGCTGGTGGCCCTGGTAGACGAAGGTTTCCATGCCGTCGGTGTTCTCACCGAACACGCGATCAGACAGCTCAGAAGATCCGCCATTGCTGATGTCATAGCCGTCGGCATCGGAGAACAGCGGGTCGCCCCAGCGTGTCATCACTTTCCATTGATAGCCTTCGGGCACATGCACGGTACCGTCCGTCTGGATGTCGATGGGCTTGAAAGGGAATCGGGATGCATTCGACTGCACCTCGGCTCTTGCCGCGCCGGCGCTCAGCAGTCCGGTGCCCATGACAGCGGCAGCCGAACCAAAGGCCAGGGCGCCAGTGAGAAAGCCGCGTCGGCTCAGGTTTGCCTCGAGGATGCGGTCGAAGTCGGGATCGGAGGAACGGGGGAAATTCACTTCATCCCATTCATCGGCGGAAAGACGAGGTGTCTGTTTGTCGTTCATTGAATTCTCTCGAAAATCACAATGAATGGCGTCAGGGCCAGTCACTGCAGTGTTGGCTGCCTGCAATGCACAGGCATGACGAAAAGGTGTCGCCGCCTACTGTATGACAATCAAATGACAGCATTGCTACATCCGCACCGGTGTCCGGACGCAATGCAGCAAGCTGGCACCTCACCTCACCTCACCTCACCTCACCTCACCTCACCTCACCTCACCTCACCGGCTACCGCTTTTTCAGCCAGCCAAGCGTGTCATCGGTGTTGCCGGCGGGCTTGTATTCCGCGCCAAGCGGGGCGTCATGGCCAAGCTGCCGGGTGAGCTCGAACACATGCTCGTAATTGATCTCGCCATGATCGGGGGCGCCGCGATCCGGCACCGAGGCGAACTGGATATGGCCGATCCACGGCAGCAGTGCTTCGAGTCTGTGGGTCAGGTCGCCCTCCATCAGCTGCACATGGTAGCAATCGAACATCAGCTTGAGGTTTGGCGCCTGCACCGCCTCGATGATGGTCAGCGCCTGGTCGGTCGTTGTCAGAAAATAGCCGGCGGCATCGTATTTGTTGAGCGGTTCGATCAGGATGGTGATGTCGTGCGGGGCCGCTTGTGCGCAGGCGTATTGCAGGTTCGCGACAAAGCTTTCATGGGCCTCCTGACCACTGGCAAATCCGGCCATGACATGAACCTTCGAGGCACCGATGGCTGTGGCATAGGCGATGGCCTCGTCGATGGCAGCCCGCGCCTCGGCTTCGCGCCCGGGAATGGCAGAGAGGCCGTTGTCGCCGGCGTTGACGTTGCCGCGGCGGGTGTTGAGTCCCAGCATCGGCAGACCGGTCTCGCTCAGTGCAGCCTTCACTTCATCGGTGGGTACATCGTAGGGCCAGTGGCATTCCACGGCGTCGAAGCCGGCGGCCTTGGCGGCGCGGATGGCCTCGGGCAAGGGCCGATCATTCCAGAGAAAGCCCAGATTGGCAGAAAATTTCATGCGTCCCACTCCACGTCGAATTTGGTGATCAGGTCCCGGACTTGCGCTTGCGTCAGGGTGCGCGGATTCATGCCGCGCGTCAGCATTGCCAGGCGCGCGGTGTCTTCCAGCTCCTCGATGGCGTTGCAGGCGGCCTCGATGTCCTTGCCTGCCACCACGGGGCCGTGATTGGCCAGCATCACCGCTGTGCGTTTGCCTGCCAGACCGCGTACGGCATCGCCCATCCCGGGGTCGCCCGGCAGGAAGAAGGGCAGCAGCTTGACGCGGCCCAGCTTCATGATGCCGTAGGGCGTGAGCGGCGGCAGGAAATTGTCTTCGTCCACATCCGGCATCATCGACAGCGCCACCGAATGGCAGGAATGCAGGTGCACCACCGCGCCGGCGGTGCTTCTCGTGTCGTAGAAGGCGGCATGCAGCGGCATCTCCTTGGTCGGCTGGTCGCCCTCGATGTGCTTGCCGGTTGCATCGAAGCGACTGAGCCGGGCGGGATCGAGCCGCCCGAAACTGGTGCCGGTGGGACTGACCAGCAGCCCCCCATCCTCGGTTCGAGCCGAGATGTTGCCGGTACTGCCGCCGGTCAGGCCGCGATCGAACATCGATTTGGCGAGCAGGCAGATCTGCTCACGCAGGCGAGTCTCGGCGCTCATGTGGCGAGCCTTTCCTGGGCGTCGGTGA
Source organism: uncultured Granulosicoccus sp. (assembly GCA_947492525.1). Classification (GTDB taxonomy): domain Bacteria; phylum Pseudomonadota; class Gammaproteobacteria; order Granulosicoccales; family Granulosicoccaceae; genus Granulosicoccus. The sequence continues at coordinate 83,569 of CANLNQ010000021.1, read as the reverse complement.
AAAAGGTCTCGGCGCCGAAATTGCCGGATTTCAGGGTGAGCGCGATCGGGTGGCCATCCGAGCGGCAATAGGTCCAGGGCACGCCCGGTGCGATCTCGATGCCGATGTCGAGTTGCGTGACGCCCAGCGCCTTGGTGACCGCGCCCGAGGTCTCGCCGCCCGCGACGATCACCCGGCGTGCACCATTGTCGCGCGCCGCCACGGCACAGGCCGAGAGCGTCGCCTCGACGATCTCGCCCGCACCGGCAACGCCGAGTCTTTCCTGGGCAGCGCGTACGCTTTCGGGATTGGCTGTGGCGTAGATCAGCGGGGCCTTTTCCAGGTCTTGCTTCGCCAGCCAGTCCAGCGCCTTCTGCGGGCCGTTCTCGGCCAGAGACAGCGGGTCGAGCTGGAAAGCGGGCACGCCGCGGCTGGTATAGTCTGCTACCTGCTTGTTGGTCATCGCCGAGCAACTGCCCGATAGCACGATGGTTCTGGCGTCAATGCGCGGCGCCTCGGCCTTGGGCGCATCCGCCGACAGCGTGCCATCCGCCAGGTAGAGCGCGGGCAGGGGCATGGCCACGGCACTGCCGCCGGTCATCAGCGTCATGTCGCGGCAGGCCTCGGCGATGATCGTGAGGTCCTCGTTGGCCACCGCATCGACCACGACATGCGCCACGCCCTGCGCTTTCAGCGCGTCCAGTTCCGCCCGCAGGGCCTGCGGCCCGCGCGACACTGTCAAGCGGTCGGCCAGACCCACTGCCCGAGTGACCTGCGGCTCCAGAAGCCGCATCAGGTTGCTGTCGCGCATCGGTGTCAGCGGGTGATCCTTCATCGGGCTTTCCGCCAGCGGCTGTCGTCCGACGAAGAGATTGCCCATGAAGATCGAGCGCCCGTTTTCCGGGAAGGCCGGGCAGTAGATCGTCTGCTCGCTGCCAAGCTCTGCCATCAGCGCTTCGGCCACAGGGCCGATATTGCCCTCCGCCGTCGAATCGAAGGTGGAGCAGTATTTCCAGAAGAACCTTCGCGCCCCGGCCTCCCGCAACCATGTCAGTGCGCTGAGGGTTTCTGCCACGGCCTCAGCCACCGGGGCGGTGCGCGATTTCAGCGCGATCACCTCGAAGGCGGCCGGGTCGGTGGGGGCCTCGGAGGGCACCCCGATGCGAAGAGAGACGCGCACACCGCTGCGGGCCAGAAGGCCGGCGAGATCGGTGGCGCCCGTGAAATCGTCGGCGATACAGCCCAGAACAGTCGTCATTCCTCTTCTCCCGGCAATGTCAGCCCGGCGTTGCGAGCATACACCTTGGCCACGGCGGTATCGTCTTCCCCGCCATGGCCCATTCCGGCGGCGGCGAGAAACTGCTGCATCGCCGCAGCCGTGATCGGAGCGCTGAACTGCGCCGATTTGGCAATGTCGAGCACGATGCCCAGATCCTTCGGCCAGATATTGACCGAACTGAGCGGCGTGTAGTCGCCGGCCACGATATGGGGCGCGCGGTTTTCCAGCATCCAGCTGGTGCCGGCGCACTTGCTGATGACCTCCACGAATTTTTCCGGTGCCACGCCCTGGGTCATGCCGAAGGTCAGTGCCTCGGCCATGGTGGCGATATGCACCCCGGCCAGCAGCTGGTTGACCGCCTTCATGGCGCTACCGGCACCGGGCTCATCGCCCAGCTCGAACACGGTCTGGGCAATACTGTCCAGCAGGGGGCGTGCGGCGGCAAAGGCTTCGGGTGTCCCCGAGGCCATGATCGACAGCTCGCCACTGGCGGCCTTGGCAGCCCCGCCGGAGATCGGTGCATCGAGGTAGTGGACACCCATGTCGTGACAGCGCGCCGCCATGTCACGGGCAAACGCCGGTGGTACGGTGGCACAGGCCAGGACAACCGACCCGGGCTGCAGCCGAGCCACGATGCCCTCCTCACCGAACAGGACGCTCTCGGTCTGGGCAGCATTCAGCACAACCACGGCAACCGCATCCAGCTCACCGGCGGCCTCGCTCAGGGCACTGCTCTGACCTCCCTCTGCCTGGAACCGGGCTACCTGCTCGGGGTTGATGTCTGCACCCCAGACCGAGTGTTCACCGCGAAGCGCGGATGCGGCCATTCCGTACCCCATCGAACCGAGGCCGATGACGGCGATGTTCTTGCGTGTGTTATTCATATTCAGTCTCCTTTCACCCATTCGGGCAGCCACAGGGCAACGTCGGGGAAGATCAGGATGATGGCCAGTGCCACCACCTGTATGCAGATGAAGGGGATCAACGCGCGGAAGATCTCCGACAGACTCATGTCCTTGGGTGCCACCGACTTCAGGTAGAAGGCGGCCGGTCCGAAGGGCGGTGAGAGATAGCTGACTTGCATGTTCATCGCGAAGAGAATGCCGAACCAGACCGGGTCCATGCCCAGCTTGATGATGATCGGCACGAAGATCGGCATGGTCAGGAGCGCGATTCCGATCCAGTCCATGAAGAGGCCCAGCACCACCAGTATAGCCATCATGATCAGCACGATGACCATCGGTGATGCGCCACTGTCGAGGATGGTGCTTTCGATGAAGCGGTTGCCGCCCATCAAGTTGTAGACACCCACCAGAGCCGCCGCGCCAAGGCCGATCCAGATGATCATGCCGCAGGTCTCCAGCGTCTGTTTCAGGCTGTCGCGGATCAGCTCCCAGGTCACTTCGCGCCGGATCGCTGCAGACAGGAACACGCCCACCACACCCATGGCGGCAGCTTCTGTTACCGAGGCTATGCCGCCGTAGATCGACCCGAGAACCGTGACAGCCACACCAACAGGCAGGATCACGCCACGCAACTTGCGCAGTTTCTCGGCCATCGGAATGTCAAGCTCTTCGTCCGAGATGGGCGGGCCCATCTCCGGGTTCATGTGGCAGCGCACGAGGATGTAGATGATGTAGAACGAGGCCAACATGAGGCCGGGAGTGACCGTCGCCAGAAACAGGTCACCAATCGAGACACTGGCGGTCAGTCCGTAGACGATCAATACGATCGAGGGGGGGATCATCGTGCCGAGTGAGCCGCCGGCGCACACCGTGCCGATGGCCAGGGCCCGGTTGTAACCAAGCCGCAGCATCTGTGGCAGCGCGATCAGGCCCAGCAGGACGATCTCGCCGCCGATGATGCCGGAGATTGCCGCCAGAAAGACCGCCGCAACCAGCGTCTGCACGGCGACACCACCCTTGATTCTGCCGGCAATCAGGCGCATCGCATCATACAGGTCTCGCGCCATGCCCGATCGGTCCAGCAGCGAGGCCATCAGCACGAACATCGGAATGGCGACCAGCACGTATTCGTTGACGAATGAATAGATCCGGCTGGAAACCAGTGGAACGCCCATCGACCCGAACCAGGCGATGGTGAACAGGATGGCAATCAGCCCTGTCACGAAGGCCAGCGGGATACCGGTCAGGATCAGGATCATGATGGAGCCGACGAGCAGAAACGAACCAGACTGGATGCCCAGGTTTCGTCCTTCGGAAAACAGCAGGTAGCCACCGACTGCCAGCATGCCGAAGACGAGCGCGATGCCGGCAATGGCAAACTTGCTCGGCGCCTCTCCGGTACTCTGCCGGAAGCCGGTGCCTTTCCATGCGGTCCAGATATGGCCGACGGACTGGATTGCCAGCACAATTGCCGTGACCAGGAGCATCATCTTGATGATGGCCGGCGTAATCGGGTTCCACGCCGAACCGGAGCGCTCGAGCCGGAATTCTCCCTGCGGTGTCCACCACGACTTTTCGACCATCGTGTAGGCCGCGTAGGCAATCGCCACGGCGAAGAAAAGTGCAAGCAGGCCGTTCACGATATCCAGCAGCCGTCGTGTTCCGCCGCTGGTGTTGAAATAGATCAGCCCGATGCGAATATGCTTGTCGGCAGCCAGGCATTGCATGCCACCGTACAGATAACAGGTCGCAATCAGTGCGATTACCGTTTCATGCACCCAGATCGTGGGCGCATTGAAGAAATAGCGTACAACGATCTCATAAAGCGAGATCAGCGTTGCGATGGCAAACAGGAAACTGAACGCCGAACCTACCGTGATGATGCCACGATCCAGCGCGTTCCGAGGGCCGGCGCTGTCCTCTTCATGAACTCTTTTGAGCGCCTCGAGTTGCGCTTCTATTTCGGCGTCGGTGATCGCCGCATCGTGTTGTGCCATTGTTTCCTCCTGGAACCCAAGCTGTGTGGTGTTTGACGAAAGGGGCCCGGTACAGGCCCCTTTCGCTCTTGCCGTCAGGCGATCGTCACTCGGCCAGAAGACCCTTTTCGGTCAGGTAGGTGGTGACGCTGTCATAGGCCTTGCCTGCCATCTCGGAGCGTTCAGCCCAGTTGGCCCACTGCGACTTGGCGATGCCGCGGAATCTGGCGCGCTCTTCGTCGGACCAGTTGATCACGGTGATGTCGGGATCGGCCTGTGCTTCGGCCACAGCGGCCTCGTTCTGAACATCGAGCTGGGAGATCATGTCCCGGGCGAACACCGAAACCGATTCATTGAGGATGGTCTGCAGGTCTTCCGGCAGTTCGTCGTAGATCGTCTTGGTCATGGAGACCTCGATGACCGGCATCGAATGAAAACCGGGATAGAGCGGGTACTTGGCGAACTCATGCATGCCCTGGGCGTGGTTGGTCGAGAACACGGTGTAGTCGGCCGCGTCGATCACGCCTTTTTCCAGCGCGGTATAGACTTCGGATCCGGGCAGGTTCACCGGCGAGGCACCGGCGGCGGCAAAGACTTCCTGAACCATGCCTTCGGGTGCCCGCAGCTTGACGCCCTTGAGGTCATCGACACCGTACAGTGGCTTTGTTGACAGGAATGCCTCGACACCGGTCGCCGACGCGCCGAGAAACTGCAGCCCGTAGGGGTTCACCAGTTCGTTGAACAGCGCCTTGCCCTCGCCATTCTCCATGTAGTCGAACATCTGCTCCGGATCTGACCAGGCTCCCACGAGGTTGCCCAGCATGGCAAAGGCCGGATCCTTGCCGGAGAAATACGAAGGGTCGGTGATGTGGCCTTGCAGGATGCCGGCACCGACAGCGTCGAGTGTCTCCGTGTGAGCAACCACAGTTCCCACGGGGACGACGGTGATCTCGATGCGGCCATCGGACAACTCCTTGACGCGATCGGCCCAGGCTTCCTCGATCGGGAAGAAGTTGTCACCGGCCTGCGCCGAGGTCTGGAATGTCCATTGGTAATCCTGCGCCATGGCGCCGGTGGCAAAAAGCGACGACGCGGCAATGGCGGCGCCTGCAACGGTAGTTTTCAGGAATCGGGTCTTCATGGTTCCCCCTTTGTGCACCCGAATCAGGTGCTGGTGAATGGCAGGTGCGAATTCTTTCCAATTCGCGCTTTCTATTTGTTTCAATAGAGCTGGTATCAATACCGGTATCGGTACCGGTATCCGTAACACTACAACGTACTACAATGGTGTGTCAACTCCGGGTTATGCATCCCGGTGTGAGCGATTCGCAAGGTGAAACAGAGGGTGACATGGTCGGTGAACAGGCGGTAGGCGAGTGAAAACGAGAAAGACGCTGGTCGATGTCGCGGCCGCAGCGGGTGTCAGCAAGATGACGGCCTCTCGCGCGCTCCGGGGCGACAAGGATGTGTCCGAAGCCAATGTGGAGAAGGTGAAACGTGCGGCGCGCAAGATCGGCTACTACGGCAATCACCTGGCCGCATCGCTGTCCAGCAAGCGCACCGACTTGATCGGGGTGGTGGTTCCCAGCCTGACCAACATCGTGTTTCCACAGGTCATGTCCGGGGTGACCAACGCCTTGAAAGGCTCCGCGCTGCAGCCGGTGTTCGGCGTGACCGACTACGATTCAGAGACCGAATACGACATCATTCGCAACATGCTGTCATGGCGGCCAGCGGGGCTGATCGTGGCCGGGCTGGACCAGCCGGACGATACGCGGAAGTTGCTGGCTGATGCCGGGGTTCCCATCGTGCAGATCATGGATTGCGATGGCGAGCCGGTGGATGCCTGCGTCGGTTTCTCGCATACCGGGGCCGGGCGCGATATGGCGTCAGCTCTGCTTGCCACAGGCCGACGACGCTTCGGGTATGTCGGGCGTAATCTCGACAAGGACACCAGGGCGGCCAAGCGAAAGAAAGGCTTCCATGAAGCCTTGCGCGATCAGGGGCTCGATTTCATCGACACGATTGATGGCGCCCGGCTGGAAGGGGATGCAGCAACGCAATCGGCCATTGCTTGCGGACGTCACCTGACGGCTGAGCTTCTGGCGCGTCAACCGGATCTGGATTGCATCCATTTTTCCAATGACGATCTCGCCTTTGGCGGCTTGTGCCACTGCCTCGCTGCAGGTATCGACATTCCGGGCAGGATCGCGTTGGCAGGATTCAACGGGCTGAGCCTTCTCGAGGGCTTTCCGGGAAAGATCGCCACGTCCCGCACCGCTCGCCGAGAGATCGGCGAAACCGCTGCCAGGATCATCCTGGAGACAGTTGAAGAGGCCAAGGTGAAGAGTGACAAGATCCAGATACTGACCCCGACGATCTCGCTGGGAGATCTGGGGGCGACCAAGGAATGAGCTCGTCGCATCGTTCAAGGGAGGGATCTGTCGAGACCGGATGACGGTCCTGAGAGAGGGGCGCCACCATGGATTCATGGTGGCGCACTATCGTCAGGACGCTATCTGAAGCAGTCAGATAGCGTTCATCTGCATCAGCAGGAGTAGTACATATCGAATTCAACCGGATGCGTGGACATGCGCATGCGAGTGACTTCTTCCATCTTCAGGTTGATGTAGCCATCGATCTGGTCGTCAGTGAATACACCGCCGGCAGTCAGGAAGCCACGATCGGCGTCCAGAGCTTCCAGAGCCTGATCCAGTGAAGAGCAGACCTGAGGGATGTTGGCCGCTTCTTCGGCTGGCAGGTCGTACAGATCCTTGTCGGCAGCGTCGCCAGGGTGGATCTTGTTCTGGATGCCGTCGAGGCCAGCCATCATCAGAGCCGAGAATGTCAGGTAAGGATTGCCGGTTGGGTCAGGGTAACGAACTTCGATACGACGACCTTTGGGGTTGCCTACATAAGGAATACGGATGGAGGCAGAACGGTTGCGAGCCGAGTAGGCCAGCATGACCGGTGCTTCGAAGCCTGGAACCAGTCGCTTGTAGCTGTTGGTAGAAGCGTTGGAGAAGGCGTTGATGGCACGTGAGTGCTTGATGATGCCGCCAATGTAGAACAGGGCAGTTTCAGACAGTCCGCCATACAGTTCACCGGCGAACATGTTGTTGCCGTCCTTGAACAGAGACTGATGCACGTGCATGCCGCTGCCGTTGTCGCCAACGATCGGCTTGGGCATGAAGGTGGCAGTCTTGCCATATTGGTGAGCCACGTTCAGAACCACGTACTTGAGGATCTGAGTCTGGTCGGCACGCTTGACCAGCGTGTCGAATTTGGTTCCGATCTCGCACTGGCCGGCAGTACCGACTTCGTGGTGATGAACTTCAGGCGTTACGCCCATCTGTTCCAGAACCAGGCACATGGTGGCACGCAGGTCGGACAGGGAATCGACAGGAGGAACCGGGAAGTAGCCGCCCTTGACCTTGGGACGATGGCCAGTGTTGCCGCCTTCGATCTTCTTGTTGGAACTCCATGCCGCTTCATCGGAGTTGATGGCGTAGCTCATGCCCTGCATTTCGGTTGACCAGCGAACGTCGTCGAAGACGAAGAATTCTGGCTCGGGACCGAAGTAGGCGGTGTCTGCGATGCCGGTGGACTGCAGATAGGCTTCAGCGCGACGGGCAACCGAGCGAGGATCACGCTCGTAGCCGGACATGGTGTCGGGCTCGACGATGTCGCAACGCAGGTTCAGGGTGGCCTCTTCAGTGAAAGGATCGATGACCGCAGTTTCCGGGTCGGGCATCAGCAGCATGTCAGAGGCGTTGATGCCTTTCCAGCCAGCAATGGAAGAACCATCAAAGGGTTGGCCGTCTTCGAAGATGTCTTCTTCGAACATGGCAACCGGAATTGCTGTGTGTTGCTCCTTGCCGCGCGGGTCTGTGAAACGAAAGTCGACAAACTTTACGTCGTTTTCCTTGATGGTCTTGAGAACGTCACTGGCAGACATGTGTAGTTTTCCTGTGAAATATAATTTGAGTATGGCCACGCGCGCGTGGTGCGTGCTCCCACCTTGATGGTGCAGGGTACGTACCAACCCGCTAGCGAATAAAAATACCTGTTAAATCAACAAGATGGTAATTTCATGAGTACATGTTACGCACCTTCTCGGTGCATATCGAGTTTGTATGCACCGAAATGGGGCGCAAATTTGGTGCAACGGGCCATGCCGAACCGAACGTAACGCAGAAGTCCGGTACCGCCAATGCATTCTACCGTATCGTCGCGCGTCGCCGGATTAAGTACACTGACACACTTTTTACAGAACCCAGAGCTGGAACTGACCATGACCGAAGCTGCCAAGCAGCCTGATGTGAAAACCTTTCAGGGCATGATTGCCGTGCTGCAGAACTACTGGGCTGCCCAGGGTTGCCTGGTGCAGCAGTCTTACGACATGGAAATGGGGGCGGGCACCTTTCATCCGTCCACCTTTCTGCGAGCGATCGGCCCCGAACCCTGGTTTGCCTGCCACACGCAATCGTCCAGACGGCCCACCGACGGGCGCTATGGCGACAACCCCAACCGTCTGCAGCACTATTATCAGTTTCAGGTGGCCATGAAGCCGTCGCCGGAAGGCATGCAGGAGCTGTATCTGGGCTCGCTGGAAGCACTGGGCTTCGATCTGCTGGAGCATGACGTCCGCTTTGTCGAGGACAACTGGGAGTCGCCCACGCTGGGTGCCTGGGGTCTGGGCTGGGAGGTCTGGCTCAATGGCATGGAGGTGACGCAGTACACCTACTTCCAGCAATGTGGCGGTCTGGTCTGCAAGCCCGTGCTGGGAGAACTGGCCTACGGTATCGAACGTCTTGCCATGTACATTCAGGGTGTGGAAAGCGTCTACGACCTGGTCTGGGGGCAAACGGCAGAAGGGCCGGTGAGCTACGGTGATGTGTTTCATCAGAACGAGGTGGAGCAGTCTGCCTACAACTTCGAACACGCCGACGTGGATTTCCTGTTCCAGCAGTTCGACCAGTGCGAGAAAGACTGTGCCCGACTGTGTGATCTCGAGTTGCCGCTACCGGCCTATGAGCAGGTGCTGCGCGCGTCGCATTCCTTCAATCTGCTCGATGCCCGTCACGCCATTTCGGTCACGGAGCGTCAACGGTACATCCTGCGGGTACGCACGCTGTCCCGACAGGTTGCCGAAGCCTGGGTCAACAAACGCGAGGCTCTGGGCTACCCCTTGTTGAAAACCGATGCCGCAGGCACATCTGAAGAGGGTGCTGTCAATGTCTGATCTCATCATTGAACTGGGCTGTGAGGAACTGCCTGCCGGATCTGTCGTGCCGATGGCGCAGCACCTGGGGCGCGTGCTGGCAGCCGCGCTGCAGGAAAGCGAGCTGTGCAGTCAGGAGCCCCAGATATTTGCCACTCCCCGACGAATTGCTGCGCGCTTTGCCGATGTCGGCGAGCGTCAGCCGGACACGGAAGTGGAGCGTCGCGGTCCGGCCTGCGCTGCTGCCTACAAGGAGGGTGAGCCCACCAAGGCGCTGCAGGGTTTCATGCGCTCGGCAGGGGTCACGATTGAACAACTGTCTACCATCGAGACGCCCAAGGGGGAGTGGGTTGTGGCTCGTCAGGTTCAGCCGGGCAAGACACTCGGTGATGTCATGGTGGCCAGTCTGAGCGAAGCCATCAAGACCATGCCCATGCCCCGGCGCATGCGTTGGGGCAGCAGCACGCACGACTTCCTGCGCCCGGTCAGCTGGTTGCTGGCCCTGCACGGAGAGGCGGTGCTGCCGTTGCAGGTGCTGGGCCTGGAAGCGTCGAACCAGACCCATGGCCATCGTTTTCACGCGCCTGAGGCCATCTCGCTGAATTCACCGGCCGATTACGAGGAGCGTCTGGAGGCGGCCAGGGTCATGGCAGATCCGGTGCGTCGTCGCGCATTCATCGAAGAGGCTGTGAAGACAGTGGCCGGATCTCTCGGTGGCGAGCCGGTCATGGATGACGAGCTGCTGGATGAAGTGACTGCTTTGGTGGAATGGCCGGTGGCCCTGGCAGGTCGTTTCGACGCCGAGTTTCTCGAGATTCCCAAGGAAGCGTTGATCCAGACCATGCAGGAAAACCAGCGCTACTTTGCCCTGCTCGATGACAAGGGTGCGCTGATGCCGGCCTTCATCACCATTGCCAATATCGAATCCAATCATCCGGAAACGGTGGTGGATGGCAACGAACGTGTGATCCGGCCGCGCTTTGCCGACACCATGTTCTTCTGGAATCAGGACAAGAAGCAGCCGCTGTCGGCCCACCAGCCACAGCTGGATCGCCTGTTGTTCCAGGAAAAGCTTGGCAGTGTGGCGGACAAGGTGGCGCGCATGACCACCCTGGGTGAATGGCTGGCTGCCGAGCTGTCACACGATGCGGCCGATATTGCGCTGGCCGTGAGTTTGTGCAAATGCGATCTCAACACGGAAATCGTCAAGGAATTGCCCAAGATGCAGGGGATCTGTGGTCGCTATTACGCCACCCGTGATGGTCACCCGGAATCGGTGTGCGAAGCCATGGAGCAGCACTATTTTCCCAACAAGGCCGGAGGGCCCCTGCCTGCCGGTCTGGTGTCGCAGATCGTCTCGCTCGCCGACAAGACTGACACGCTGGCCGGTATCTTCGGGCTGGGCATGAAGCCGACCGGTGCCAAGGATCCCTTCGGATTGCGTCGGGCATCGCTGGGTATCGTGCGCATCATGATCGAACAGAAGCTCGATCTGGATCTGGATGCGCTGCTGGATCAGGCGCTGAGCATCTACGGTGAACGACTGGAGGCACCCGACAAGGCCGGCATGCTGGCCTACGTCATCGAGCGCATGCGCGGCTATCTCATCGACCAGGGCTACGCGGCCGATGCCATCGATGCGGTGCTGGCCAAGGGCCTGACCCGACCGCTGGATATCGTGGCCAGACTGGCCGCCATGCAGGAATTCCGCTCGACTGAAGCCGCGGTGTCACTGGCCGCTGCAAGCAAGCGTATCGGCAATCTGCTGAAGAAGGTGGAGGGTGGTGTGCCCGATGAGGTGGATGAAGCCCTGCTGAATTCGGGTGCGGAAACGGCTCTGCTCGAAGAGCTGCACAGCCGCCGGCCTGTCATCGAACAGCATCTGCAGACTCGCGACTACCAGGCGGCGATGCAGGCAACTGCCGTTCTGCGCCAGCCCGTGGACAGCTTCTTCGATGAGGTCATGGTGATGGATGATGATCTGGCGCTGCGGGCCAATCGACTGGCGCTGCTGCGGCAGGTCAACGAGCTGTGCTGCAGTACCGCCGAGCTGAGTCTGCTGCAACCGGCGGATACGGCTTCATGAAGCTCATCGTGCTGGATCGAGACGGGGTGATCAACGAGAATCTGGAACGCCCCGTCAGTACGCCGGAAGAATGGGTACCGATCCCGGGTAGTCTGGAGGCCATAGCCCGCCTGCATCAGGCAGGCTGGCATGTGGCCGTTGCCACCAACCAGAGTGGCATCAGCCGTGGCTTGATCACACTGAAGACCCTGTACGCCATTCATCAGCATATGCAGGAGAAGGTGGTACAGGCCGGGGGGCGAATCGATGTCGTGGCATTCTGCCCGCACAGCGACGGGGAGCAGTGTACCTGTCGCAAGCCGGCGCCCGGCATGCTCTATACCATCAGCGAACGGCTGGATATCGATCTGAGTACCGTGATCGTGGTCGGCGATTCACTGCGAGACATGCAGGCTGCCATGGCCACGGCTGCCTCGCCCATCATGGTGCGTACCGGCAAGGGCCAGCAGACTCTGGATAACAACAAGGGGCTGGAGCATATTCCGGCCTATGATGATCTGGCCAGCTGTGTCGATGCCTTGCTGGCACCGAAGGAGAAAACCTGACATGTATCGTCTCTGGTTGTGGTTCAGGAGTGCCGTGTTCTGGGTGTGGCAGATCATCATGACCCTGTTCTGGGGATTCCCTGTCGTGCTGCTGGGGCTCTTCTCGTTTCGCATTGGCTATGCCCTGGCGATCATGTGGAATCGCAGCAATCTCTACGGACTGAAGTACATCTGTGGTGTCGACTGGCAAGTGGATGGCAAGGAGAACATTCCGGACGAACCTTGCGTGGTCATGTCCAAGCACCAGTCCACCTGGGATACCTACTTCCTGCCGACGCTGTTCTATCCCAGCGTCTTCGTGGCGAAGCGTTCCCTGTTGTGGATTCCCATCTTCGGCTGGTCCCTGTACGTGCTCAGATTCATCATGATCGACCGCAAGAGCGGTCGTTCGGCGATGGCGCAGATGTGCGAACAGGCCGCCGACCGACTGGCACGCAGGCGTTGGGTGGTGGTGTTTCCGGAAGGTACACGACGTCCGGTGGGCGCCGAACCGCAGTACCGCATCGGCGGGGCCATGATTGCAAAAAAAGTACCCAGCAAGGTGGTACCGGTGGCGCTCAATGCCGGCGAATTCTGGCCACGCATGGGATTCATCAAATGGCCCGGTACCATTACCGTGAGTATCGGCCCGGTGATCAGCAGCGAAGGCAAGAGTGCTGCGCAGATCCTGGCCGAGACCGAAGCCTGGATAGAAGGGCGCATGGCGCAGATCACGGTGAAGGACCGGTTTCCGTACTAGTGGATCAATCGGGAAACAGGGTGATGCCAGAAGCCTGCGTGCGCCCGTTCGACCAGGCAAGCTGCCAGTGGCTACCGAGTGCCAAAGCGCGGTGCTCGGAGTCTGCTGGCGTTATCCTTGTCCAGGGGCAGGCTTGTATTACACACTCAGCGGCAGTCTGAACAGCGAGATGGCATTGTGTGTTGTGGCGCGGGCTATCGTTTCCGGGTCCTCTGCGCGCAGGGCGCTGATGTTCTGCCAGATAGCTACCAGGTAGGCGGGCTCGTTGCGCTCGCCGGCATGGCTGACATCGACCTGATCAGGGGCATCGGTTTCCAGCAGCAGGGCATCCAGCGGCAGCCCGGAGACCAGTTTTCGCAGGCGTGTCGCTCGATCATAGGTCACGGCGCCGCCAAAGCCCAGGTGATAACCCAGGTCGATCAGGCGCTCGGCTTGCTGCGCCGAGCCGTTGAAACTGTGAATGACGCCACGATGATGGCCCGAGGCGCGGATCAGGCGAATGACATCTTCCACCGCCTTTCGGGCATGAATGACGATGGGCAGATCGAACTCCCGGGCCAGCGCCAGTTGTGTGCTGAACAGATGCTGCTGACGCGCCTTGTCTGCGTTGCTGATGAAATAATCCAGTCCGCATTCGCCAACAGCGACGGGGCGCTCGTCTCGGATCCATCGTGATAGCTCATCCAGGTGCGCATCCTCATGCTCATCGCAGAAACAGGGATGCAGGCCGTAGCAGGGGAACAGGTCGTCTTCTGCGGCACACAGCGCCTTCAGCCGCGGCCACAGGCGGTGCGAGATGGCCGGTACAATCTGGGCCAGAACGTTCGATTGACGAGCAGCCTGCAAAATTTTGCCTCTGTCCGACGAGAACCGCTGGTCATCGCTGTGTACATGGCTATCGATCAATGCGGGTGGAGTCTGCCGGGGCATCAGAGTTTTCGTGACTGAAATATGAGTCGGGAAACGTGCAACAATCTATCATGCAAACCCTTGCGGGGCGCCTGCGGTATCCGGGCGTGATCATAATGACAGGAGACCAACGATGCGTTGGAGACAGGGCAGGCGCAGTAGCAATGTAGAAGATCGTCGCGGCATGGGATCGGGCAAACGTCGCCTGCCCGGTGGCGGTGGTCTGAAACTCGGCGGAGGCGCTGGCATCATCGTGCTGTTGATCAGCATGTTTCTGGGGGTCGATCTGACCGGTTTTCTGGGGAGCGGCTCCGGCGGTGGCGCGGTTCCGCAGCTGACGCCCAGTTCGCAGGGTCAGTCGCGCAGCAACGATGAGGCGACGGATTTCGTCACGACCATGCTGGCCTACAACGAAGATGTCTGGACCAAGCTCTTTCGGGAAGCCGGTCAGCAGTATCAGCCAGCCAAGCTGGTAATCTTCGATGGGGGTGTCAGTTCTGCCTGTGGTTACACATCCTCGGCGGCAGGTCCTTTCTATTGCCCGGGCGACTACCAGGTCTACATCGATCTGAACTTCTTCCGTGAACTGCAGAAGATGGGCGCCGGTGGCGACTTTGCGCAGGCCTATGTGCTGGCCCACGAGGTCGGTCATCATGTGCAGAACCTGCTGGGCGTCTCCATGGCAGTGCAGAAGCGCCAGCGTTCGGTGACCAAGATCGAAGCCAATCACCTGTCGGTGCTGACCGAACTGCAGGCCGATTGCTATGCCGGCGTCTGGGCTCACCATGCTCACAAGGACAACCAGTTGCTGGAACCAGGCGATCTGGAAGAGGGCATGAATGCCGCTGCCCGCATCGGCGATGATGCCCTGATGAGTCGTGCCGGTGCCAGGGTTCGGCCCGAAGCCTTCACCCATGGATCCTCAAAGCAGCGTCAGCAGTGGTTGTATGTCGGACTGGAATCCGGCGACCCGAATCAATGCGACACGTTTGGTAGTTAAGGACCGATAGACATGCGAATGGATCGACAGGAGTTCCTGGACTGGCAGCAGAAGCGTGTCACGCTGCTGGGCATGTCCGGTGTGGGCAAGACACGTCTGGCCAACATGCTGCGCAGTGATGACTGGTTTCACTACTCGGTGGATTACCGGATCGGGACACGCTATCTGGATGAGCCGATACTGGACAACATCAAGAAGCAGGCCATGCAGGTGCCCTTTCTGCGCGATCTGCTGCGCTCGGACTCCATCTACATCAGCAACAACATCACCGTCGATAATCTCGAGCCGCTGTCCACCTTCCTGGGCATGCTCGGCAATCCGGATCTGGGCGGGCTGGCATTGTCCGAATTCAAGCGCAGGCAGGCCTTGCACCTGCAGGGCGAGATTGCGGCCATGCGTGATGTCGAGGCCTTTGCCGAGAAGGCCAGGGTCATTTACGGCTATGATCATTTCCTGAACGATGCCAGTGGCAGCTTCTGCGAGATCGACGATGCGTCTGTCATCGAATCGGTGGCCGAGAATACGCTGATGATCTACATCAAGACCAGCCCCGAAGACGAGGCCTTCCTGGTCGAACGTGCTGCTCGCAATCCGAAGCCCTTGTATTATCGCGAGAGCTTTCTCGATGCCCAACTGGCCGACTTCTATACCGAAAGGGGCGTGGAATACACGGCGCAGATCGACCCCGCCGACTTTGTCCGATGGGTCTTTCCTCGTTTGTTCAAATCACGTCTTCCGCGGTACGAGGCCATCGCCGACAAGTACGGCTACGTGATTTCGGCGCGTGATGCCTTTGAAGTGCAGAACGCTGATGAATTCCTGTCGCTGATCGGCGACGCATTGAGGGTCTGAGCCATGCCATTGGTCGCCCATAACGAGCTGCCTACCTACGAGCGACTGCGCGCGGAAGGCTATCGCATCCTGTCACCGGAACGTGCTCGGGACCAGGACTATCGGGCACTGCACATCGGCCTGCTGAACATGATGCCCGATGCCGCGCTGGCAGCCACCGAGCGGCAGTTCTTCCGCCTGGTGGGCTCCAGCAACCCGATCTCGCAATTCTGCATTCATCCGTTCACGCTGGACGAGATTCCGCGAGGCCCGGCGGCAAGAAGCCATATCGATCAGCATTACGAGCCCTTTTCAAAATTGCAGGAAATGGGATTGGATGCACTGATCATCAGCGGTGCGAATGTCACCCAGCCCGATCTGAGCAAGGAGGTCTTCTGGGAGCCGCTGCTCAAGGTCATCGACTGGGCGGACAGCAACGTCACTTCCACCTTGTGCTCCTGCCTGGCAACCCACGCCGTGTTGCTTGCCCGGCACGATATCCGTCGCCGCGGACTGCCGAAGAAGTGCTGGGGGGTGTATGAGCACGATGTGGTCAAGAAGGATCACCCGCTGGTACAGGACATCAACACGAGGCTCTACGTGCCGCATTCGCGCTTCAATGAAGTGACGGCAAAGCAGCTGCAGGATGCCGGGCTGCATGTGCTGATTGCCGGCGAGGAGCCCGGCGTGCAGCTGGCCGTGAGCCCGGATGGCTTTCGAACCGTGTTCTTTCAGGGGCACCCGGAATACGACAGCATCAGTCTGTTGAAGGAATACAAACGCGATATCGGCGGTTTCATCAATGGGCAGCAGGCCGCCTATCCGCCCATTCCGCAACACTATTTCGATCGCTACAACAAGGCATTGTTCGACGAGTACAAGGAGCGAGTGCATCAGGCCCGCGAACAGGGCATGGCCATACCGCCCTTTCCAGAACATCTGGCGGTCGATCACCTGTCCAATACCTGGCATGACAGTGGCGAGGCCCTGGTGGGGAACTGGATCGGACTGGTGTACCAGGTCACTCACCGGCGACGGGAACTGCCGTTCATGGACGGTGTTGATCCGGAGGATCCTCTGGGCTGGTTGGCCGGAGATGTGTCCCGCCTCACGTAAACGAGGGTTCGCTGCCAGAGATTCGCGTGCCTAGCCGACAAGTGACTTTAGAAATCGGAAACAGTCACTGTAGGTGTCATGGCTTGTAACGCAACTGTTTGTTCGGTGGAGTTCGGCACGGGCCGTATCGCGCGATTGGCGCTGCTGGCCTTGATGTTGATAGCAACATCGGTGTCGGCATCATCGGACCCTTACGCCATTGCGGCTGTGCCCGACTGGGTAGAGCCGCTGCCGGCCTTTGATCGCGAGACGGCGCAGACGGCGGAACCGGTGCAGGGCTATCGCGCCCGGCTGCAGGACTTCCAGTACAACGGCCTGCAGGCGGGTCAGAGTCGCCTGTTCAACGCGGTGGAATTCGAGCTGACCAACCGCTATGGCGTGGAGAATCACTCGAACATCGAGCTGTCCTTCGATCCGAGTTACGAGACCTTGCTGTTGCATGAACTGTGGGTGATGCGGGGGGATACCCTGATCGACAAGCTGCCCACCGCACGACTGGATCTGCTGCGCACCGAGAGCGAACGGGATGCGTTGATCTACAACGGCACCCGTACTCTGGCGATTGTCATCGATGATGTCCGTCGTGGCGATCTGGTGCGCTATTCCTACTCGATCAACGGGGAGAACCCCATTTTCGAGGGGCATCGGGAATTTCAGGTGTTCACCGAGTTCTGGAGTCCCATGGATCGCAACTACGCCCGCATCCTGAGTTCGTCGGATCGACCACTGAGCCGTCGGGTGCGAGGTGCTGGCGTACCCATGCAGATCAGTGAGGAGAACGGCGTAGAGGAACTGATCATCGACCAGACCGGGATATCCGAGTTCGTCCTGGAAG
The DNA here is from genome assembly GCA_947492525.1 of uncultured Granulosicoccus sp. Taxonomy (GTDB): domain Bacteria; phylum Pseudomonadota; class Gammaproteobacteria; order Granulosicoccales; family Granulosicoccaceae; genus Granulosicoccus. The sequence goes on along the minus strand of CANLNQ010000021.1, from coordinate 66,145 downwards.
ATGACGTGCCCAGTTGGCATTACAACCGTGGCATCGTGGTTTTCAGTGACATGGCCGACTGGCGAGCGGTGGTTGACTGGGCGCTACCGATGTACGAACTGTCCGATGATCATGATGCCGATATCGCAACCATTGCCAGCGTGATTCGCAGTTCCCATGCTGACCAGCCCGCACAGATCGGGGCAGCCCTGCGCTGGGTGCAGGAAGAGATCCGCTACTTCGGCGTGGAGCTGGGCAAGAACTCGCACTGGCCTTCTCGCCCGCAGGAGACGCTGGCACGGCGGTTCGGTGATTGCAAGGACAAGACCCTGCTGCTGATGGCCCTGCTCCGGGAGCTGGGGGTGGATGCGCAGGCGGCATTGGTGAATACCCGTCGCGGCCTGGAGTCGAGTCTCTATCCCTATCGCATGCATGCCTTCGATCATGTGCTGGTTCACGTCCAGCTCGATGATGCTGTCCATTATCTGGATCCGACCTTGCGCAATCAGGCCGGCGCTCTGGGTGAGCTGCGCGAACCGGATTACGGTCGGGCACTGGTGCTGGCGGCCGATACCACCGGTTTGAGCGACATGGGGAATGATCGAATGCTCTACCGGATGTCCGTTGCAAAATCACTGACGCCCGGTGTCGAGGAATCGCAGATGAGCGTGGTCACTCGAAAGCAGGGGGCCTGGGCCGAGCATGTGCGGCACGATCTGGAGACCGAAGGCGAGCGCGGCATGGGAGAGCTGTATCAATCGTATTACACGGATTACTTCGATGCCATCGTAGCCAGTGGCCAAGCCGAGTTTGCCGAGGGGCCGGCTGGCAGCATGCTGGTCACGGAACACTATCGCATTCCGGAATTCTGGATGTCTGACGAGAATGTGAGCCAGTATCGCTGGCTGTACGCCGATGAAATCATGTCGCATCTGGATAGGCCGGAGTCAACTCGCGGGAGGGAGCAGCCTTACGAGTTGATACATCCCATCGACATCGAAGAGCGCTGGGATGTTGTCATGAGCGAGCCGCTGCGCATGGAAGACCTGAATGCAGAGGTGGAGAACGAATGGTTCAGTTTCACCAAGGCGTCTTCTCTGGATGAAGCCGGGGAACTGCTGAGTGTCACCTTTCGTTATCGCACGCTGGTCAATGAGGTGGCTGCAGCTGATCTGGCTGATTATTCGGCGGCGGTGGCGGAGGTTCAGGAGCTGGCGTCTTTCTACATCGAGGACAAGCCCTCCATCGGGGCTGCGGTAAAAGAGGCTGGTGTCGAGATCGCTCAGGCTGGTAGTCTGCACCCTGTCTTTCTGCTGCTGGGGCTGCTGGGCCTGTTCAGATGCCGAACTCTGCTGCGATCATGAAACGTGCTCTGGCCTGGCTGAGTGCCAGTACCATTGTCGTATTTGCACGGCTGATCACGGCCGTGCATGCTCGCTGGCAGGGCTGTGAACCCCGGGCGGTGCAGCGTATCTATTTCGCCAATCACTGCAGCCATGGAGATTTCGTTCTGCTCTGGACCGTATTGCCGGCGGCGCTGCGCCAGACCACGCGCCCGGTTGCGGGTAGTGACTACTGGTCGGGCTCGAGGCTGAAGCGATTCATCGGCCGTGATGTCTTTCGCTCCGTGCTGATCGAACGCAATCCGGCTCAGCGCGATCAGGATCCGGTTGCGCAAATGGTGCAGGCACTGGATGCGGGGGATTCACTCATCGTTTTCCCTGAAGGCACGCGCAATACCGGTGATACTCGACTCTTGCCGTTCAAGAGTGGCTTGTACCATCTGGCGGAGTCCCGGACAGACGTCGAGCTGGTACCGGTGTGGATCAGCAATCTGAACCGCGTTCTGCCCAAGGGGGAGATCATTCCGATCCCGCTGATCTGCAGCGTTACCTTCGGCCAGCCGTTGACGCGTATCCCGGCAGAAGGCAAGGCTGCCTTTCTGGCGCGCGCGGAACAATCCCTGCTGGCGCTGGCCATGCAGGAGGCCGGTATCGATGATGAGAAACTGCCATGAATGAATCGCGTTCCGACCTTCTACTGCTGTTGGCAGGTGTCGGCGGGGTATTGGTCGTGGCCACTCTCATCGGTCAGTGGCTGGCTGTCCGGCAACGAGGCAAGGCGTCGGTGGCTGAGGCGCAGGTGTCTGTGGTGGACAACCTCAACGCCAGAATCAATGCCTGGTGGGCCATGGTGATTCTGATCGGGCTGGCATTCATGGGGGGCAAGGCCGGTGTCATCATCCTGTTCGGTTTCTGCTCTTTCGCCGCCTTGCGTGAATTCATTACCTTGACCCAGACTCGACGAGACGATCACTGGGCACTCGCGGCCGCTTTCTTTGTGGTGCTGCCCCTGCAGTACGCGCTTGTCTGGTATGAGTGGTATGGCCTGTATTCGATCTTCATCCCGGTTTATGCGTTTTTGCTGCTCCCGATGCTCGCTGCCTTGCGCGGCAGTACTCGACATTACCTTGTCAGAGTAGCAGAGACGCAATGGGCCTTGATGATCTGCGTGTTCTGCGCCTCTCATGTGCCTGCCTTGCTGACCTTGCAGATACCCGGTTACGAAGGCCGCCAGGTTCTGCTGATTGCCTATCTGGTGGTGGTCGTGCAGATCAGCGATGTGCTGCAGTATGTCTGGGGAAAGCTACTGGGCAAAAGACGCATTGCGCCTGCCTTGTCGCCATCGAAAACCGTGGAGGGGGCGGTGGGTGGCATACTCAGCGCCACCCTGATCGGCGCCATGCTGTGGTGGATAACGCCGTTCACGCTCTGGCAATCAGCAGGCATGGCATTGGCCTGTACCCTGATGGGCTTCATGGGCGGGCTTGTCCTGTCGGCCATCAAGCGTGACCGCGGGGTGAAGGACTGGGGGCACCTGATTGCCGGGCATGGTGGCTTCATCGATCGCATGGATTCAGTGCTGTTCTCGGCACCGGTCTTCTTTCATCTTGTGCGCTATGGGTGGGACGTTTCGTGAATGACTCAACCAAGCCGTCGGTATCGGGCGATACCGTCCCTGACGGCAAGGCGGCAGACGTGACCGGCGACAGACGACCGCTGGCCAGTCGTTCGAGCCGATGGGCTGGCACTCTGGCGCAGCGTCTGGCCGCCACGAACATCACGCCGAATCAGATCTCCTGGTGCAGTATCGCCGCGGCTGCGATGGCGCTTGCATGCCTGCTGGCAACGCGTCAACTCGAGTCGGCTGGCTGGGTGGGTTTGTGTCTGTTGCTGGCGGCAATCAGCTGTCAGCTGAGGTTGTTGTGCAATCTGATGGATGGCATGGTGGCCATAGAGGCGGGCAAGCAGACGCGCGACGGTGCTGTATGGAACGAGCTGCCCGACAGGATCGCGGATGTCCTGTTTCTGGTGGGAGCGGGTGTGGCTGCCGGTTTTGTATCCCTGGGGTGGGCGGCTGCAACGCTTGCGGTGGCGACAGCCTATGTACGGGAACTGGGTAAGGGAATTGATGGGGTGGTGGATTTCTCGGGGCCGATGGCAAAGCCTCAACGCATGGCTTTGCTGACGGTGGCGCTGCTGCTCTCGGCCGTCGCGGTCCTGGTTTCCGAATCCCTGCTGTATCAGCAGGTTCTGCAAGGTGCCCTATGGATCATGTGCATCGCCAGTCTTTATACGCTGTACCAGCGCAGTCGAACATTGCTGAAACGGTTGCAGTAACGCTGCACACTTTCACACCTTTCACACCTTTCACACCTTTCACACTTTTGACACCTGAATGGATGCCGGACATCCCTGTCCGCACCCGTGTTGCCTTTTCAGCTGACCGACATCGACACGCATCAGATTCGGTTTACGAGGTCTGAGGCAGTCAACTGCTTACCTTCAGTGCCGATCTCAGGCGAGTACCGATCTCAGGCGGTAGACGTCGTTTTGCCAGAGGTCTTGTCCGTCCTGCTGTCAGTGTTTGACTCGGTCTTCGATTCGGCCTTTCTTTCCGCCTTGTCGAGGGCTTCACTGGCCGATGTTTTGACGTCTTCTGCCGCCTTCTGCACATGCTCACGGGCGGCACTGCTGCCCTGCTTTAACGTGTCTTCCGCTTTCCTTTCCACCTCGTCAGTGATGGCATCCGAACGCTGTCCGGCCAGCCGATCCTCGACGCGAGTCGGGGGAAGCAACGCACCGATCAGTGCGCCCAGTGCAATGCCAGCCGCACCGACGACCAGTGGTTGTTCACGCATGAAACGTGAGGCATCTTCAGTCGTCGAGCGCATGGTGCCGCGAAAATCCTGCATCTGCCCGCCGGCACGATCGCGCCAGTCACGAGCAGCATGTCGGGCTCTGTGGGCCTCTTGCCGATAGCGATACTCGGCCTCATCTCGCGCATCAGCTACTGAGTCGAGCGCATCCTGTCCCATGGCCTTCGCCTTGTCACGAGCATCGGCCATCGAGTCAAGTGCCTCGTTGCCTGCATGCCTGGCCTTGTCCATCAACGATGATTCATTCGGGTCTTCTCCGGCAACGCCGGATTGCAGAGAGTCGCTGGTATAAGCCGACCTTGCATCGCCGATACCCTGTCCACGACTGTGGTCGTCGGCATCGACAGGATAGGCGGCGCGATTTCCCCGATAGAGGTCCTGATCGCGAAAGTCGCGGGTATCGTAGCTGCGGTAATCATGATCGTCGTACCGAGCGTATCCATCATCACGGTAGTCGTAATGATCACGAGGGTAGCCGCGCGATCTGGAGGCGTTCTGGGATGACATGGCCATCCAGGCGAGTCCCACGCCAGTCAACAGCAACGGGACGGGATTGTCGCGCACGGTGCGCCCGAGGTTGTTTGCCATCTCCCCACCGTTGTCCTTGAACAGGCCCATGGCCTGGTCGATCATCTGACTGGGTGAAAACTGGCTCTCGATCTGCGACAGGGTTCGGTTAATCTCCGAGCGCTGATGGTTCGCACGTTCTTCCAGCTCGCGAGGATCCTGTGTCTGTGTGTATGCATCATTCATGATAATTTGTTCTCCACCATTTGTTTATCTTTCTGCAGGGAGTGCTGTGTCCGTGACGGCTTGAGGTTCTGTGCGGACAATTTCTTCTTCCCGGCCTGCAGCATGACAACGCCAATGATCGTGACAATCGCTCCCACGATCAGTGTCGCAACCCAGGCCGACAGCTGAGTCAATTGCGCCAGCGCAAGACAGGCTGCTGCCAGCAGAACCATGACCCCGGCGAGCAGTACCACCCCGGAGACGAGAAGGCTTGCCGCGCCCGTCTTGATGTCATCGACCGAATTGCCGATCTCGGCTCTCGCCATGCTCAACTCGGTACTGACCAGATCGCTGATGTCGCTACCCAGCTTCGTGAACAGTCCACCGACCGACTTCTCTTCAAAGCCGGCGTGCTTCTGCTCTCTGTATTCCATCGTTGTATTATCTGTCGCTGACATGCTTATACTCCTTCGGATTCCGTGGCATTCTTGCTGCCGACCGTCTTGTTGCGAACAGACTTGTCAGCCGGCGCTACGGGTGGATTGATTCGCGGCTCATCGCGAGATGTCGCGGCATCCTTGGCAATCGTGGTGTTTGCGGTCGACGTCGGGTTCGCGTCTACCGGAGAATCGATTCGATTCCTGTCGTTGCGATGCGATGGATAGGTTCTTGCCGCGAGTCGCTCTGTTTCCGAATAGCGCGGCTGATGCCTGACGCTGCGACTGCGGCCATAGTCGCTGGCGTAGTTGTCCTGGTATTCCTGCTGGTTGCCGACATACTCGCGGCTGTCACGATCGGCACTGGCCTTGAAGAAACGCGAGGCTGCAACGCCGATGGCAATGCTGCCCAGCATGAACAAGCCGGGGTTGTCTCTGGCCAGTCTGCGTGTGTCGGCTGCCAGTTCATCCAGCGAGCTGTTGCTGATCTTGTCCGACAGGCCCGACATGGAGTCTGCCATCTCTCGCGTGTAGTGGCCCAGCGGATGATCTTCCTCGTTCAGCTTCCTGGCAGCTTCATCCACCGCCGATGACAAGGTGTCAACCTGAGAGGCAACGACGTCCTGTCCCCTGTCGAACTGCTTCTCGGCCTGCTCGTGGGTTTTCGACTTCGCTTCCTGCGCCAGCTGACTTGCTTCGTTCTTGATGCTCTCGCTGGCCTTGCCGGCTTCGTCGGCAATGTGCGTACTGGTGTCTTTCGTAGTGTTCGTCATGGCTTTACCTCTGTTGATTCAAGTGTTCAACTTCTCAACGTTCGTAAAGAGCCCGGTGGTCCCGAGCTCTGAGTAGCCATAGTGCATGCTGCTGTGATCGACTTCACAGTGCTTGCAAATAATTCGAGAGACCGTGTAATTGCTTCATTACCCATTGCCGGCTCGGTTCAAGCGCGGCAGGGCAAGAGGTCAGATATCGCTGCCGTCGCTGCCTGGCGATGCTCGGCCGAACAGCCGTTAGCCGTTAGCCGTTAGGCGGTGGGCGGTGGGCGGTAGGCCGAACGTTAGATCAAGCGATAAGGCGTTATGACATTCGGGCGATAGGGGGGGCAGGCGAACGTTCGATCACTCCCGATAACCCGCACTTGCTGCCAGCGCGCGTTCTGAGGTTCTCAAGGTTGTGCGCTGGCAGCAAGTGTCGGCGTTCATCGTATTGTCAGGGCTATTTATTTTGATGATCGTAAAGAATAGATTTATTTTCCAAACAGTTGAGCTCCCAACGCGAAGGATCCACCTATTGCGATAGCTAATGCACCAAGAGCAGCCCATAATTGAGTAATTTTTAACCCTCCGAACATTTCTATGATCGTTAATTCAGCAGGGTTTTTACTTGTCGTAGAAGCTTTGCCTTGTTTTTTCAACTTGTTTTTCCAATCTGCCAGAATTCCATTAAATTGAGGTGTATTCAAGGAGCTACTTTCTAAAGTTATGGTTTGCACAAACCAATCATTCCCTGGCTCTAGCAACCCATCACATCGAAGGCCTTTCTCTACCAGCACCATGATCGGCAATTCTCTGGAATATCCTAGTGCTGCTTCTATTTGATTCCACGGTGTGGATATTTTCAGTTCTCCTGTTTCCTTTTGTTTTTCTCCATTTCTCTTTTCCAAACCATTTGGACAATAGATTCTTTCCAAAGCTATTACAATCACGCCGTCGCAGTTATCCATTAGATCAGTGATTGCTTTAAGTGGAGCGTCTGAACTAAATGTATTCCTTCCCACAGTTTGAGGTATAAGTCCCTCGGATCTCAAACGATCTTCGACAGCGCTGACGAATAATTCTTGCTTTTCATTGGATGTAGCTCCAACACTCACGAACACCTTCATCACCATCTCCTAGCTGGAAGCAACTATTCGAATTGAGAGTATTCCTTAAAAACCATTGTATATATCGAACGCAGCCATGTCGAATTGCGCTTTCGCGCTGGCAAAGAAGCCTGACAAGCGATCAAGCAAACGAGTGAACGAACGAAAGAATGCTCAGAGATTCAGGCGAGCAACTGTCGGTGTTTACAGTGCATCCCGGTCGTGCGCGCATCGACCCTGAATGTAGGTCTTGCTGACCGCACGATCATCACCGAGCATGAACAGGGCGAACAGCTTTTCCTTCAGCGTGGTGGCTGCCTGCATGCGTCGTGTCATCAAGGGCGTGGACTGCCAGTCGAGCACGAGGAAGTCGGCCTCCTTGCCATGATCGAAATTGCCGACGTGATCATCGATGTACAAGGCCTTGGCACTGCCCAGTGTGGCAAGGTACAAGGCGCGGTAGGGTGACAGGGATTGTCCGGCCATCTGCGAGACCTTGTAGGCTTCACTCAGGGTCTGCAGCATACTGAAGCTGGTGCCTGCCCCCACATCGGTACCCAGGCCGACTCGGGCACCGACTGATTGAGCAGCGGACAGGTCGAACAGCCCGCTGCCGAGAAACAGATTGGAGGTGGGGCAGAAGGCCATGGCGGCACCACTCGAGGCCAGCCGCTGTCGATCTTCGGCATCCAGGTGTATGCAATGAGCGAGTACCGATCGATCGCGCAGCAGATTGAACTGATCGTAGACGTCCAGATAGCTGCGGCTCTTGGGGAACAGTTCGGCAACCCATTCCACTTCGCGCACGTTCTCGGCAACATGCGTATGCACAAAGGTATCCGGGTGTTCCGCTGCCAACTGCCCGGCCAGCTGCAGCTGGTGCTCGGTGGAGGTGGGAGCGAAGCGGGGTGTGATGGCGTATTGCAGGCGTTCCTGTCCATGCCAGCGCTCGATCAATGCCTTGCTCTGGCTGTAGCCGGTCTGCGCGGTATCGCGCAGGTACTCCGGGCAATTGCGATCCATCAGAACCTTGCCGGCAATCATCCGCAGTCCACGTTGTCGGGCCTTCTCGAAGAAGGCATCGACCGATTCGGTATGCACGGTGCCGAGCACCAGTGCGCTGGTGGTGCCATTGCGCAACAATTCTGACAGGAAGAAATCCGCCGTATCGGCTGCGTGCGCCGCATCCGAGAACTGTCTTTCGGTGGGAAAGGTGTAGTTGTTCAGCCACTCGAGCAGTTGCGAACCGTATGAGGCAATCATGTCGGTCTGCGGGTAATGCACATGCGTGTCAATGAAGCCCGGCACAATCAACTGGCCACGATAATCGTGTACCGTCACCTGTTCAGGCAGCGTGGCCAGCAGCGCATCGGCCGGTCCGATGCTTTCTATCCGACCCTTGGACACGAGCAGAATGCCGTCTTCAAGATACTCCACGGCGGTGTCGTCCTGTTCGCCGGGGTCGCGCGTGCAATGCAGGATGGAAGAGCGGAAGGCCTGTACGGATGTGGTCGTGACGTTCATGGTGATGTCATGCAAATGCGTGTTGAGAGACGGTCGCACCGGCGTCGTCGCGACTGGCGAGTTGCTGCTGCCTGCGCCAGAGAATCTGCGCTGCCACGGATACGGCAATCTCGCCGGGATGTTTCCCATCGAGTTCGGGCAGGCCGATCGGGCAGGTCAGTCGTGCAATCGCGGCGTCACTCATGCCTCGATTGCGGAAACGCTGAACGAAACGACGTTGCTTGCTGGCCGAACCGATCAGGCCGCACCAGGCAAGGGAGTCGATCTGCAGTGCCTGTGAACAGAGGGTTTCATCCAGCGCATGGTTGTGCGTCATGATCACGACGTAGCTGCCATCGGGTGCCGCCGCAAGTTCCAGTTCGGGGTCTGTGGACACGACGCGCTCGACATTGCTCGGCATCGTGGCGGGAAATTCAGCAGCGCGGCTGTCTATCCAGCGAATACTGCAGGGCAGGGTCGCAAGCACATTGACCAGAGCCTTGCCGACATGCCCCGCGCCGAAGATCAGTATGCGGAAATCATCGGGCAGCAGCTTCTCGATCCATAGCGAAGGATCCATGCTGACGGGCGGGGTATTCCGGCAGACAAGCTGCTGCCGGGCCTGATGCAGGGCGGATCCCTGAACGCCCGACAGCTCCCCATGATGATCTCGCTCACTCACCAGGAGTTTGCCGATGCGCAAGGCAGCTTCCTGTTCTTCAGTACCCGGCACCGCCTGCGTCATCATGATCACGGCCTGGCCTGCATCCAGATGCGACTGCAGGTAACGCAACCATGGCACGGCAGTGTCGTCCAGTGGTTCCAGCAACAGATGCACAAGACCACCACAGCATTGCCCGAGAGAGGCGCCGAGAGGAAAGCGGTGCAGGCTCGGGGTTGCCTTCGCAGTCGTGACTGCTGACAGACCAGCGCAGTCTGTTGCTGCAGCTGTCGGGCAGGCCGCTGTTCGCATCTGCGACAGTTGTTCCCGAGCCAGGGCAATGGCCTTGTACTCGAGATGCCCTCCACCAATGGTTCCGTGACAGTGATCGGCACTCACGATCATGCGCGTGCCGGCGTCACGAGGGGCGGAACCTCGTGTACCGATGACAGTGACGAGTACGGCAGCCTGATTGTCCTCGATCAGGTTCAGGGCTGTCGACAGCCAGTCGTTCATCAGGCCTCCGTGCTCACGGAATCGATGGCATCGAGAATGGCCTCGGGTGTGGCCGGAGCTTTCAATACCGGGTTGATCCGGTAGGCGGCCACGCTGGCGATGGCATCGCGAATGGCGAAGAAGACGGAGAAGGGCAGTAGCAGGGGCGGCTCACCCACTGCCTTGGAACGCATGATGGTGTCTTCGTGGTTCTGATTGTCGAACAGGCGGGTATTGAAGATGGCCGGACAATCATTGCTGGCCGGTATCTTGTAGGTCGAAGGGGCGTGGGTCGTGAGCCTGCCCTGATCGTTCCAGCACAGTTCTTCGCTGGTGAGCCATCCCATGCCCTGGATGAAAGCGCCTTCTATCTGACCGATGTCGATATGCGTGTTGATCGGATTGCCGGCATCGTGCAGCAGATCGGTCTGCAACAGTTTCCATTCACCGGTGAGCGTATCGACGATGACCTCAGAGACCGACGCACCGTAGGCAAAGTAGTAGAACGGGCGTCCGGTCATGCTGTCCTTGTCCCAGTGAAGATCCGGAGTTGCATAAAACCCATCCGACCACAGCTGAACCCTGTTCGTGTAGGCCGACATGACCAGCTCGCGAAATGGCATCTCGATGCCGTTGGCCGTGACGGTGTCATTCTTGAAGATCACGGCGCCTGCCTCACCGCCGTGCTCGCGCGTGGCAAACTCGGCCAGCCGTGTGCGGATCTGGCGTGCTGCATCCTGAGCCGCCTTGCCATTGAGGTCGGTGCCTGTGGAGGCCGCGGTGGCCGAGGTATTGGCCACCTTGCTGGTGTCGGCGGCACTGGAACGAACCTGCTCAACGCTGATGCCCAGTTCAGCCGCCACGACTTGGGCAACCTTGGTGTTGAGGCCCTGTCCCATCTCGGTGCCGCCATGATTGACCAGTACCGATCCATCGGTATAGACATGCACCAGGGCTCCTGCCTGATTGAAGTGCACCACATTGAAGGAAATACCGAACTTCAGCGGGGTCAACGCAATGCCTTTCTTCAGAACCGGGCTGCCGATGTTGAAATCCCGGCAGCTCTGCCGCCTCGCGGCGTAGTCACTGCTGGTCTCGAGCTCGGCCACCAGCTCGTGAATGACATTGTCTACCACCGGCTGCCCATAGGGCGTGGTGTTGCGTTCCTGCTTGCCGTAGAAGTTGGCCTTGCGTATCTCCAGAGGGTCGCGGTCGAGGTTCCGCGCGATGTTATCCAGGATGTACTCGATGGCAATGGCGCCCTGCGGGCCGCCGAAGCCGCGAAAGGCGGTATTGGACTGGGTGTTGGTCTTGCCACAGAAGGCCCGGATATCCACCTCGTCCAGGTAATAGGCGTTGTCGAAATGACACACGGCCCGGGTGGCAACCGGTGCGGACAGGTCGGCCGAGAAACCGGCTCTGGACACCAGCTCGATGCGCGCGGCGTTGATGCGTCCCTGATCGTCATGACCCACTTCGTAGTCGTAGTGAAAGCAGTGCCGCTTGCCGCTGATCATCATGTCGTCATCCCGATCCAGACGCAGCTTCACGGGGCGTCCCAGGGCATGGGCGCCCATGGCCGCGACGCAGCAGAACAGGGCCGATTGCGATTCCTTGCCGCCAAAGCCACCACCCATGCGGCGCATTTCGACCACGACCTGATGGGAGCGCAGGTTCAGCAGATGGCACAGAACGGACTGCATCTCCGTGGGGTGCTGGGTAGAGCAATACACATGGTAGCCCTGGTCTTCCGTGGGCAGGACATAGGAGATCTGTCCCTCCAGGTAGAAATGTTCCTGGCCACCGACCGACCACTGGCCGGCGAGTCTGTGCGCCGACTTGTCAATGGCAGCACGAGCATCACCACGTACAAGCTTCATTGGTGGCACCACATAGGATTCCCGGGCTCGTGCCTCCTCCGGAGTCATCACGGCAGGCAGCTCGTCATAGCTGATCTTCGCCTTGCGCGCAGCGATACGTGCTTGCTCGTAACTCTCTGCATAGACGGCGAAGATGGGCTGCCCGACGTACTGCACGAGACCATCGGCCAGGATCGGATCATCATGCACGATGGGGCCGCAGTTGTTCTCGCCGGGAATGTCCTCAGCGGTGAGTACCGCCAGTACGCCCGGAGACTGGCGCACCGGTTCAAGGTCCATGGCTGTAATATGGGCATGAGCCTTGTCACTCAGGCCAAGGGCTGCGTGCACGGTGCCGGTGATTTCCGGGATATCGTCGATATACCGCGCTTCACCGGCGACGTGCAGATGGGCGGATTCGTGAGGGGTGCCCTTCATGCTGTGACCTCCGCGCGGGCAAAGACGCTCGTCTGCTGTTCGTCCAGCGGGTTCTCCGGTCGGGTTTCCAGAAAAAAGCGCTGTAGCAGATTGCTGCTACAGCGCTGACGGTAGGCCGCACTGGCCCGCATGTCGCTCATGGGCGAATAATCGCTGGCCAGCGCCTGTTTGGCCGCGCTCAGCGTCTCTTCATCCCATCGATTGCCGATCAGGCTGGCCTCGCAGGCGGCGGCGCGCTGGCTGGTGGCGGCCATGCCGCCGAAGGCAACGCGTGCCGAGACGATGACATCGTCCTGCAAGACCAGATTGAAGGCGGCGCAGACAGCCGAAATATCCGAGTCGAAGCGTTTGGAGAGTTTGTAGGTACGAAACCGCTGACCCTCGACCGGCAGGGGAATGATGATGGACGCCACGAACTCTCCCTCCTGCAGACTGTTCTGCATGTAACCGGTGTACAGGTCTTCCAGCGCGATGCTGCGTTGCGTATCCTTGCCCAGCAGTTGCACGTCAGCGCCCAATGCGATCAGCCAGGGCATGGAATCGCCGATGGGCGAGCCATTGGCCACATTGCCACCCAGGGTGCCGGAGTTGCGCACAGGAACCGAGGCAAAGCGTTTTTCCATTTCCAGCAACTGTGGATAATGTGCCACCGCCTCGGCGTAGGCATCGCTGAGCGATACAGCGGCACCGATGTGCAATTGCTCCTTCTCCACACGCACCGATTGCATCTCGGCGACATTTCCCAGATAGATGATGTCGGTAACCGGGCGCATCAGCTTGTTGACCCACAGGCCCACATCCGTACCGCCTGCCAGAAGGGTGGCTTTGGGTCTGGCGGCTCTGAGTGTCCTCAACTCCTGCAGAGTGCGAGGCGCGTCGTAGTGTGCGTCGGGGTGATGCAGCTGCAGCGAGCTGTCGCGTGAATAGCGGCTCAGGGCGTCGATGATCGGCTGCCGGGCAAGGGGGCTGGGCGGAAGGTCGAACATCTTCCAGCCGGCCTCCAGAATCGGTTTGTAACCGGTACAGCGGCACAGATTGCCGGACAGATGATCGGCCAGTTCCTGGCGATCGGGTCGCTTGTCCGTATCCGAGTATTCGTTGTACTTGTCCCACAGGGACATGACGATGCCAGGGGTGCAGAAACCACACTGTGAACCATGACAGTCGACCATCGCCTGCTGCACCGGATGCAGTTCGTCATTCATATGGCGCAGGTACTCGACGGTGAACAGGGCCTTGCCATCCAGCGTGGGCAGGAACAGGATGCAGGCATTGACGGTCCGCGTGTGCAATTCGCCCTTGATCAGCTCGCCAATCACCACCGTACAGGCCCCGCAATCGCCTTCGGCACAGCCTTCCTTGGTACCGACCAGGCCCATTTCCTGGCGCAGATAGCTCAGCACCGAGCGTGTCGGATTCTGATTCTCTGCCACCACCGGTTCACCATTGAGCAGGAAGCGGATGGCGTGTTTGTCAGTTGTCATGTCAGCCTCTCATGGCCGTCGCAGTCGCCGGCGCAAAGGGTGGGTCTCTTCGGTCAGCTGGACCAATGAGCCGCATAGTTGTCAAGACGATCCTGCAGCAAGTCGAGCAGGTATCGATAGGGTTCGCTCTGTCTGTTGCCGCTGGAAACGCACAGGCTCAACTGTTGAGACAGCGGTTCGGGATCGGCCAGGGGAATCAGCACCAGTTCGCCGCTGGTCACGCGCTCTTCGATACCCATGGCGGTCTGGAAACCGATGCCTAGTTGCTGGTTGATCATGGTACGCAGAAATTCGACCGAATTGGATGTCGTCAGTACAGTGATATCGTCCTCCAGTCGTTGCAGTCTCTCGTCGAGAATCCGTCGCAGTGGCCAGGACTGGTCGGGCAGGATCAGTGGATAGGCCGAACAGTCCGTGATCGACACACTGTCCCGGGCCGCGAGAGGATGCCCGGGGCTGACGATGGCACCCACCGGCAACTCTCTGCTGAGCAGTATCTCCATGCCGGTCTCGGCTTGTGGGTCGAACATGATGGCGATGTCGGCCGTGTGTTCCACCAGCAAGCGGCTGAGATCCTGGCCACCGGCCGCCTTGAAGGAGGAGCCTGCCATCGGGTGGTTTGCATGCAGCTGCACCAGTACCGGCGGCAGGAAGGCTGCAATCACCGATTCCTGCCCGGCGATGGTCAGCAAGGTGCCGGACTCGCCCCTGAGCTCCGCCAGATCGTTCAGGCAACGCTCTTCATCGGACAGGGTCCGGTTGATGTGTTCCGACACTATTCGCCCTGCCGCGGTCAGTTGCATGCCGGCTGCGGTGCGTTCAAACAGTCGGGTGCCCAGCTCGTCCTCGATCTTGAGTATCTGACGATTGACTGCCGATGAAGAGATATGCAGCTGTCGCGCCGCCAGACGTACCGAACCGCAGTTGGCGACCTCGCGAAAATACCGCAGGAACGGGGCGTGAAACGACATGTCAGAGAAGGTCTTCCGACTCTTCGCGTTCCAGTGGGTAGCGCGAGGCTATCCACAGGATCACGGCCAGCAGCAGATAGCCCCAGACAATGGGATTGGCGAGCTGTGGCCAGTGCAGGGCCGAGTCGTGGATGATGCCGAAGCTGGTCAGTACCGCGGCCAGCACGGCGACAATCTGCGCCTCGCGTATCTTGCCATCGATCAGGAAGGCGGTGAAGGCGCCCCACAGCATGCCACTGACAATGGCGCCATTGGCCAGGGCTGACTCGCCGATGACATGCGCTCCCTGGGTCACCATGGCGCCCACAAAGGAGTCATCCAGCAGATTCGGCACGCCCTCGAGCCCCATGTCGCGCAAGGCATTCAGGGCCGAGCCCCACTTGACCACAATGATGCTGGACACATGCGGCAGAAAGGCAATGGCAATGGCGATGTGGTGTTTGGGTTCGCAGGAACGAAACGATACGGCAATGATGGAGATACCCACGAACACGAGAATCGGGGCCACCGCCGCAGGCGGGATCAGATTGCCCAGAAAGGCCACCAGACCGAACAATGCGCCGACCATGAAGACGATGCCGACACCCAGTGCGTACCCGGAACGTGCGTTCATGCGCTTGTAGGCGGGATGGCCGATGTAGACCGTGGTGGGAAATGGCGAGCCGAACAGGCCACCGATCATGGTGCCCATGCCGTCGGTCAACTGGCAGGCGCCCACCGGGTACTTGTCACCTGCCACCTCGGCTGATTCGACATTGTTCATGGTTTCGATGAAGTTGTAGATCTGCACCGGAATCAGCACCGCGAACAGTTCGGGGTTGTCCAGCAGATGACCGACGCCCAGCATCAGGTCACCGAAGTAGGGGACCGGCAGGTAGAGCCCGACGCCTTCGAAACTGAAAGAGGACTCTCCGATGACCAGTGCCACGATGGTGGCTGCGATCAGGGCTGCCAGCCCGGCGGGCAGTCCGAAGGGCAGTTTGAACCGCCCGACCATGCCCCAGAGCACGAAGGCCAGTGACGTGAAGCCCACCAGTGGGCTTTCGTAGATGCGAGCCATGGCCACGGTGGCGATGAAGACCAGGGCAATGCCCGACAGGGTGCCCAGCATGCCGGCGCGCGGGGTGACTCGCTGTAGCCACGGACCGATGGCTGCGCCGAGGATCTCGACCAAGCCACCGACGACACCGGCCGCAATACCGACCTGCCAGGCCAGAACAGGGTCATTGGTGCTCCAGTAGATCGGGCCGATGACACCGAAGAGATAGACGAACATGACCGGTGTGCTGATACCGTAGGGCAGGGCGGTCACATCGGTTCTGTTCTCGCGTCTGGCCAGGCGCTGGGCCATCCACACGTAGACCGCGATGCCGATCATGATCGAGATGGCGGCACCGGGCAGGATGCGGCCGAAAACTATCTCGGGAGGCATGCCGAAGACGAAGCGACAGACCCCCGAGATGATGAGCAGGTTGGCCAGCGTGTCGGCGAACAGTGCCCAGAAGCCGTTGACGTCGTTCCTTGAGAAGATCGGGTATTTCATGCTGCCGGTTCCCTTGTCTGATGCAACAATCTTCGAGTATCCACGGCTCATTTGTGAGCAAGTGGCACTTGATTTATGCGATTGTCGGTCAAGACTAAGCGATGTGCGCGGTCCGGAGGTAGCAGAATTATTCGTGCGCCTGATGCCGATTCGGCATCAGGTCAGGCTACATGATCAGATTGAGCATCAGCAGGCTGACGATCAGGAACAACAGCGTCATGATGCCTCCGGCGCGCATGAAATCGGCCACCTGATAACCGCCGGGCCCCATCAGCAGAGCATTGACCTGATGCGTCGGGATCAGAAAGGAATTGGACGTGGAAATGGCGACTGTCAATGCAAACAGCGCAGGATCAGCTCCCACGGCCACGGCGATATTCACCGCCAGCGGTACCAGCAGGACAGTGGCACCGATGTTCGACATCACCAGCGTGAAGAACGTGGCCAACAGTGCAATCACGACCTGCAATACCCAATTCGGCACTTCGCCCACCAGCAGCAGTATTTCCTGAGCGATCCAGGCCGCCGTGCCGGACTGGTCGACGGCAATGCCCAGCGGAATCAGGCTGGCCAGCAGAAAGACGGTCTGCCAGCTGACCGCCGTGTAGGCCTCGTCCATCGTCAGCACGCCCGACAGGACCATGCCCATGGCACCCGTCAGCAGGGAGATGGCGAGGCTGTCGGTCAACAGGAAGAGGGCCAGGCCGAGCAGGAAGAAAGCGCCGGCCTCGCGTACCTTGTTGGTCCGCAAGTCTTCATATTTGACGTCGGTGGCCACCACGAAATCGCTGTTGCGGGTCAGCGATTTCAGATCCTTCCAGCTGGCATGAACCACCAGGGTATCGCCGGCCTGCAGCACCTGGTCTCGAAAGTCGTGACGAATGATGTTTTCGCTGCGAAAGATCTGCAGGATGTTGGTGCCGAAATTGCGCCGCGGCTTGATGTCGCCGATGCGCTGCCCGATCAGGCTGGAGCCGGGCGGAATGACGATCTCTGCAATGCCGCTGTGCTGCGCGTTGAGCACGTCGGCAAAGCGGTCCGGCTCCCCCAGCACTTCCCAGTTGTTGTCCAGACAGAACTGCTCGATCTGCTGTCGATCGCCCATCAGTCCCAGGTGGGCATTGACCCAGATGGTCTCTTCACGATCAGGGGGAACCTTGACCACATCCCCGCTGTAGAGAGCGAGCACCACGGGAGTATCCGGGTTGGCATCCTCCAGTTGATGAATCGTCATGCCGGCCTGCGGGCTGTCCTGCATGACCCGGATCTCAACCAGTTCGCCCTTGATGCCGTAGAGCTTCTCGAAGTAATCAGCCGCTCGCGAGGTTCGCTGATCGCTCGATTGATCCGATGATGGCAGCACCAGACGCCCGGCGAGCACGAAATACACAACCCCGGTGGCCACCAGAGCCAGGCCGAGCGGGGTCACGGAGAACAGACCGAATGTCTGCATCTGCTGATCCGCCGGCAGGGTCTTGTTGGCGGAAATCAGCAGATCATTGAGCAGAATCAGGGGGCTGGAGCCGATCATGGTGACGGTGCCGCCCAGAATGGCGCAGAAACCCATGGGCATCAGCAGTCGAGACATCGGGATACTGGTGCGGCCGCTGATGCGCGAGACCACTGGCAGGAACAGGGCGGCAGCGCCGATGTTCTGCATGAAGCTGGAAATGAGTGCCACCGTGCCGGAGACCAGCGGAATGATGCGGGTCTCGGTCTTGCCGCCCTTCTGCAGGATCAGCGACGCCACCTTGCCCATCAGGCCGGTCTTGTCGAGGCCGGCACCGATGATCATGACAGCGATCACCGATATCACGGCGTTGCTCGAGAACCCGGAAAACAGCTCAGCCCGGGTGACCAATGGTTGAAGCCCGGGCAGCAGCGTGGTCAGTCCCAGCAACACCATCACGCAGATGGCGGCGACATCGACTCGCAGTACTTCGAACGCAAACAGGACAATGGTAATGGCCAGCAAGCCCATGACAACCAGCATTTCAATGCTTAGCGTAAGCTCCTGGATCATTGTGCTAGCGAATCGGTGGCCAGCTGTCGCGTGTTGCGTGTTCTGCCATCAGCAACGCCGGTAGAGCAGATCGGTCACGTCGTGACCCAGACGATGGCCGCGCCGTTCGAAACGGGTCACCGGACGCCATTCGGGACGCGGCGAGGGCTTGCCCGGGCCTGCGATGTTGTCGAAGCGATCGTCCTGTTCCAGATGTTCGATCATCCATTCGCCGTACTCGGCCCAGTCGGTGGCGCAATGCAGAATGCCCCCGGGCTTGAGTACATGTGCCACGGCGTTCAGAAAATCGGCCTGCACGATGCGTCGCTTGTGATGGCGCTTCTTGTGCCAGGGGTCCGGGAACAGCAGCAGGACCTTGTCCAGGGAGCCGGCCGGCAGCATGTTTTCCATGACTTCCATGGCGTCATGCTGAATCAGGCGCACATTGTCCAGCTCGCCGGCTTCCACGCCGATCAGGGCATGACCGATACCGGACTGGTGAACCTCGGCGCCGATGATGTTGGTGTCCGGATGATTACCGGCCATGTTCAACAGCACATCCCCATTGCCGAAACCGATTTCCAGCCACGTGGGTGCCTGCCGGCCAAATGCGTCGGCAAGATCGATGGTGCTATCGGAATAGGGCAGCCCGAATCGGGGCAGCAGACGCTCGAGGGCGTCTGCCTGGGCTGCCGTGATGCGGCCATTGCGCACCACAAAGCTGCGAATGGAGCGGCGTGTCAGCCGCCCGGCAGGCGAGTTGTCCTTGTCAGCCTGCTCAGCCTGGTTCTGATCCAAGGAGCTCAGCGACGACGACCTCCGCGCTTGCCACCCTTGCGTGGTTCTTCGAACTGGACCTTGAGAGACTTGTCACCCATGATCTTGCCGTTCAGACCGGCGATGGCGGCGCGTGCTTCGTGGCCCTCCATCTCGACGAAACCGAAACCCTTGCACTTGCCAGTGAATACGTCTGAAGCGAGCTTGATGGAGCGCACCTTGCCGTATTCAGTGAACATTTCAGTAACTGTTTCTTCCGTCGACTCAAGCGGCAGGCCGCCAACAAACATCTTTTTCACGTATAAACCTCGTATTTCAAGTTCGGTAACCGGTGCAGACCAATACATCGAATTGCCAGGCCTCATGCAATGACTCGCATAAGTAGTGACAACTGAGTGCAAGGTCAACAACGGTTGATGCCGGCACGGCCCTTTGCCGCGGCAGCAGAAAGCGGTACACCCCGGTACCGCAAAAGGGTACAGGCTGAGCTACCGGCAGTCAGTGGATAGTGCCAGTCTACTCCTAAGTTTACACCTTTGCCAGACAAGGGTGCCGTGACGCAATCAGCGTCTCCTTCGACGCGCGGCACATTTGCTTGATCTGCCACTCCTGGCGGCAGGCAGAAGACCTGTCCGGAAAGGCGCAAGTATAGACCAAGGTCACGGGTCGGCGCGCACGTGTGTAGCGGGCGCCTCGAGCCGTGCCGTTGTGTTCGGCCACGCGACGCTCGGTATCGTTGGTGACGCCGGTATACAGCGAGTTGTCATTACACCGTACCATGTAGACCATCCACTCTCCCGGCTTCAATGAACGTTCCTCCGATGTCAATCCAGTCTCCTGATCCGGCGTTTGGCGCCTTGTCTCGTCTGTATGGCCGTCAGGCCTATGAATGCCTGTCGCAATTGCGCATCTGTGTTGTCGGCATTGGCGGGGTCGGTTCCTGGGCCGTCGAAGCGCTGGCCCGCACCGGTGTCGGGCATATCACGATGATAGACCACGACGATGTCTCCACCAGCAATATCAATCGTCAGCTGCACGCCTTGCACACCACGGTGGACCAGTCGAAGGTGGAACTCATGCAAGAGCGGATCCGTCTGATCAATCCGGACTGTGACGTGGCAGCCGAAGATGACTTTCTGGCCGAAAAGAATCTGGAGAGCTACCTCGAGCGGAATTTCGACACCGTCATCGACGCCATCGACAACATCCGCTTCAAGGCCGCCATGATCGCCTTCTGCCGTCGTCGCAAGATTCGCATCATCACCACCGGCGGGGCCGGAGGGCGTACCGATCCACTGGCGGTGGAGGTTGCTGACCTGTCGCGCACCTGGAACGATGCGCTGGCCGCCAAGGTGCGTTCGCGCCTGAGGTCGGACCACGGTTTCACCAGCAACCCCAAGCGACGATTCGGCATCGAGTGTGTCTACAGCACCGAGCAGCCGGTATACCCCGGCAAGGACGGGCAGGTAACACATGCGAAACCCGGCGTGCCGGCAGCTCGTCTGGACTGTGAGCAGGGCTATGGGTCGGTGTCCTTCGTCACCGGAACCTTCGGGCTGGTGGCCGCATCGCGGGCGGTCAACGGCTCGTTGGCGCAGCGATTGCGTAAGGATCCGTGAATCTGGTCCGGTCAGTCCATGCAAAACGCTTACGCACACACTACCCGCCGGCATGTCGTGATGCCCCGCGGTAACTCTCTTCCTGCGACCCTGCTCCTGTGGCTGATCGTGACACTGACGGGGTGCTCGGGCTCCTCATCGTCAACGGCACCGCTGGTCTCGCCCGATGAAGGCGCAGGGGCTGAACAGGAGGACGCCACGCGCGTGCCTGACAGTCTGTTGCAGCTCGAAGATGATCCCGGTCTGCTGGCGGAGATTCCCGAGATTCTGGTGACCGTGACCACGGCCAGGGTGGGTGTTCAGGTCGCCTATACACGCGGCGGTCAGGCCGACGTGGTCTCGGCCGACACGATCGAGACACAGTGGTTGTACATGCAGGAGTGTCTCGGGCAATCCGGCACCTCGCCGGTGGTTGTGGTGCGTGATGGCCCGGTAACACCGTTCACCGCAATGGATGATGTGATCTTCGATATCCAGGGCGTGCCGGTGGCCAGTGGCAGTCACCGCACGGTACCCATCCTGCAGATCCAGGAATCCGACTTCGACGTAGCACAGAGCAATCCCGGCTTCAATCTGCGCTCCATCATGGGACGTTTGCTGTGGCTGTCGGCGAGTCTGCCCGAGCGAGATTACCCGTTCGAGTGTGCGCGGCAGCAACCCGGCTGATCTGTCACGGCACTCGCTCTGTCTGGCCAGTCGTTGTATCTTGCCGGTTTCCTTCCCACTGCGCGTGAACAGGACTCCATGGTCATCGACACTTCAGCATCCTCCCGGAATTCCAGCTCCGAGATCCCCTCAGCCCCACCGACAGCGGCAGTGCTGCTTATCGGCAACGAGCTGCTCAGTGGTCGGACCAAGGATATCAATCTGGCCCATATCGCTGAATCCATGGTGGCACGCGGGATTCGTGTGCTTGAAGCGCGCGTGATTGCCGATATCCCGCAGGCCATCGTGAAGGCGGTCAATGAGCTGCGATCAAGTCACGACTATGTCTTCACCACCGGCGGCATCGGGCCGACACACGATGACATCACGGCGGACTGCGTGGCCGAGGCCTTTGGTGTCGAATTGCCGATCAACCCCGACGCACGCGAGCTGCTGCAGGCCTACTGCAATGAGCGGGATATCGAACTGAATGATGATCGTCTGCGAATGGCGCGCATTCCTCTGGGGGCTTCGCTGATCGACAATCCGGTCTCGGCCGCACCGGGATTCCGGATGGACAATGTCTTCGTCATGGCCGGTGTGCCGCGCATCATGCAGGCCATGCTGGCCTCGGTATTGCCGGATCTGCGGACCGGGCCGATCGTGCACAGTGTCAGTGTCGGCTGTGATCTGGGCGAGGGAACCGTGGCATCCGCCCTGCGCGCCTTGCAGGAGGCGCATCCGGCTGTCGAGATCGGCAGTTATCCGGGCAAGACCGGGCAGATGGGACGGCTGTCGCTGGTGGCGCGCAGTACCGACGAGGTCGAGCTGAACGAGGTGCGGGAGTCGCTGGTGCAGATGGTGTCCGAGCTTGGCGGTCAGCTAAGCTGATTGCCTGAAAGGGCCTGTCGACTTGCCGATGGTCAGCTGCGCTTCGAGCATGGTGGTCCGCGGTGCCCCCGCGAGATCGTCAATAGTGTCCAGCAGCATCTGCGCTGCCAGCTTGCCCGCTTCCCTGACCGATGAGCGCGTTGCCGTGAACTGGGGTTCGGGATCGTTGTTCTGGAAGAAGGACAGCTCATCATCGTGGATGATGACGGAGATATCCTCACCCATGCGAAGACCGGCATGGGCGATGGCCCGCCGAACCCCGAGAGCCACCACATAGGAGGAGACCAGGAAGGCGCTGGGTGGCTGCTGGTGTGCAGCAAGCATGGCACTGGCTGCCCGATAACCGTGGGTTTCGGTGAGTTCATCGCTGGAGAGCCTGTCCGGATGCGGTGTCAGTCCGGCATCGTGCAGGGCCTGCTCGTAGCCCTGACGTCTCAGCCAGGCATAGGTCAGTTCCTCCGGCCCGTTGATCAGTGCGATTTGTCGATGCCCCAGATCGAGCAGCAGCTTGGTCGCCTGACGAAAGGCGCGCCGATTGTTCGTGTCTATCCAGGAGTACTCGAGAGTGGTCTCCGCGACTCGTCCGTGAATGACGAAGGGCAGGCCGATCTCCTGCAGCAGTTGCACGCGTGGATCCTGCCGGCGTGGTGAGTGCACGATCACCCCGTCCACCGTGGCCCCCGCAGCCATGTTGCGGTAGGTGTCCTCTTCATTGAGCTGCTCGGCAATGGTCAGCAGCAACTCATAGCCATTGGCACTGTAGACCTGGCTGGCGCCGGCAATGAATTCACCGAATACGGGGTTGCCGACATCGTGGCTGGAGTGCTGGGGAATGACATGGCCGATGGTCATGGTCCGGCCGGTGGCCAGGCTGCTGGCCCGGGCATTGGGTCGGTAGTGGTGTTTCTGTGCCATCTGCAGTACCCGTTGCCGGGTGCTCTTGCTGACCTCCGGGTACCCGTTGAGCGCCCGACTGACCGTCGTCTGCGACAGATTGAGCAGTGCCGAGAGTTCCTTGAGGTTCATGGGCTCCCATGATGAAACGGTTGAGGGTGGCGTTCAAAGCGCTTTGGGCAAAAATAGTACGGAAGGATCACCCGCTTGTCAAAAAACTGTGCTAGTCATGGTTATTGAATGTCCTTGTTTTATTGCGAAATGTGAACGCTGATTTGCCAGCTTGACACGTTCACAAGTGTCATGAATACTTTGCTCTCCAAGGCGCTTTGGTTATGGATTCTTGCTACTCGGCATCCAGGTTGAATCGCCAGAACAGAACTCGATTTCGAGGACAATCAATGAAACCTGTAAAAAGAACTGCCGTGGCGGCAGGCCTGACGCTGGCCTTGCTGACAGCGGGCAGCGTTGGCGCTGCCGATCTGAAATTCGCACCCGGTGAAGGTGATTTCAACTGGGACAGCTATGAAGCGCTGAAGGAAATGAACCTGGACGGCGAGCAGGTGACTGTGTTCGGTCCGTGGTTGGGGCCTGACCAGGTGCTCGTGGAAAGTGTATTGGCCTATTTTGCCGAAGCCACTGGCGCTGACGTCAAGTACACCGGTTCCGACAGTTTCGAACAGCAGATCATGATCGATGCGGAAGCCGGTTCTGCGCCCAATGTCGCGGTGTTCCCGCAACCGGGTCTGGCCTCTGACATGGCCAAGCGCGGCTTTCTGACTCCCCTGGGTGAAGAGACGGCATCATGGGTCGCCGACAACTATGCCGCGGGTCAATCCTGGGTCGATCTGGCCACTTTTCCGAACGAAAAGGGCGACGAGGAATTGTTCGGTTTCTTTTTCAAGGTCGATGTCAAATCGCTGGTGTGGTACAGCCCGGAGAACTTCGAGGATGCCGGATATGAAGTACCGGAGAGCATGGAAGAGCTCAAGGCGCTGACCGATCAGATCGTGGCAGACGGTGAAACGCCGTGGTGTATCGGTCTGGGTTCCGGTGGCGCCACTGGCTGGCCAGCCACGGATTGGGTGGAAGACATGATGCTGCGTACTCAGCCTGCCGACGTCTACGACCAGTGGGTCAGCAATGAAATTCCGTTCAACGACGAGAAGGTGATTGCAGCGGTTGAGGAGTTCGGATACTTCGCCCGCAACGATGACTATGTCGCCGGTGGTGCCGGAGCCGTGGCGTCCACGGATTTCCGCGACAGCCCCAAGGGCCTGTTCTCCTCGCCGCCGCAGTGCTATCTGCATCGGCAGGCCTCCTTCATCCCGGCCTTCTTCCCCGAAGGAACCGTGGTGGGTGAAGATGCGGATTTCTTCTATTTCCCTGCCTATGCCGAAAAGGATCTGGGCAAGCCGGTACTGGGCGCCGGCACCATGTTCGCGGTTACCAATGAAAGCAAGGGGGCCATGGCTCTGGTTGAATTCCTCAAATCGCCGATCGCTCACGAAGTCTGGATGGCCCAGGAAGGCTTCCTGACGCCCTTCAATGGTGTGAACAGCGACCTGTATGCGTCCGATGCCCTGCGCGGCATGGGCGACATTCTGCTCAACGCGACAACCTTCCGTTTCGATGGTTCCGACCTCATGCCCGGTGGCGTGGGTGCCGGCTCCTTCTGGACCGGCATGGTCGACTATGCTGGCGGCAAGGATGCGAAAGAGGTCACGACAGCCATCCAGGACAGTTGGGATGCTCTGAAGTAAATCAGTCCGGGTCGTGGCGGGGCACTCGGTGCTCTGACACGCGGGCGCCCGATTCCTCGGGCGCCTTTTTTAAGCAACGCTTCACTGCCTGCTCGTCGGAGGAATCATGCATCCAGCACTTCAGGCCATCGTCACCATCATCATTGGCGTCGGTGGTTGCGTCGGTTATTTCTATTTCTCCAATCAGTTTCTGGACAAGGTGCTGTTTCCGGCCAGGGGCCCGAATGCCGGTCGCAACATCACTCGGGCCAATATGATTCGCCCGTGGTTGTTCCTGATGCCGGCCTTGCTGGCACTGGGTGTCTATCTGGCCTATCCGGTGGTGGAAACCCTGAGACTCTCCCTGACCGAGCGACTCCCGGGCGGGGAATCTCAATACGTAGGTCTTGCCAACTATCAGCAGATGTTCGCTGAACCGAAATTCTGGGAAGCCATGCGCAACAACATGATGTGGTTGCTGGTGGTTCCCGCGCTGTCCACCGTCTTCGGACTGCTGGCAGCGCAGCTCTCCGATCGTGTGCGCTGGGGCAATCTGGCCAAATCCCTGATCTTCATGCCCATGGCCATCTCCTTTGTCGGCGCTGCCGTCATCTGGAAGCTGGTCTACGATGCCCGGCCGGTCGGTCAGGATCAGATCGGCGTGCTCAATGCGCTCTACATGTTCTTCGGTGGCACCGAACCGAAGAACTGGCTGACCATGATCGGCCCCAACAACTATCTCCTGATGATCGTGCTGGTGTGGATCCAGACCGGCTTTGCCATGGTGATCCTGTCAGCGGCCTTGCGCGGCATTCCCGAGGAGACGGTAGAGGCTGCCATTGTCGATGGCGCCAACCCATTCCAGGTGTTCTTCAAGATCAAGGTGCCGCAGATCATGGGTACCATCGTTGTCGTATGGACCACCATCACCATCGTGGTGCTCAAGGTCTTCGACATCGTGTTTGCCATGACCAATGGTCAATGGGAAACGCAAGTGCTGGCCAACTACATGTACGACAAGCTGTTCCGGGCCAATGACTGGGGTGTCGGTTCTGCCAGTGCCATGATCATCATGCTGCTGGTCTCGCCGATCCTGGTCTGGAATGTGTACAACGCCCGCAAGGAGATGAAGTGATGTCAAACATTGCCGGTACCAAGTCCAGTCTCACCTGGGCTGTTCATCTCTCCCTTGCCGCCCTGGTCCTGCTGTGGTTGTTTCCCACGGTGGGTTTGCTGGTGTCCTCGTTCCGCACCTCCGACCAGATTGCCAGTACCGGCTGGTGGAAGGCCATGGTGCCATCCGAGCAGAACCTGACCTTGCGCACCGGTGGTGCTGAAGATCAGGTGCAGAAGGAGGGCGGCTTCGTGATAGAGGGCAATCTGTTCGGGGAGCCCGGCGATGCCGTGATATCCGTCTGGGGAACCAGCTCGCGAGCCATCAGCGACTATCAGGCTGGCGAGACGGCAGAGCTGAAGGACGATGCCACCCTGACCGTGCAGAGCAATGGTGACTACCAGATGCAGAGCCCCGAGGAGTTCACCGGCAAGCGAGGTCAGCGCATCTTCGTCACCGCCAGAACGCCACCGGAGTTCACACTCAGGAACTACAAGTATGTGTTGTTCGATCCTTCCAATCGGGAAGGCATGGCCAAGGCCTTCTTCAATACCCTGACGGTAACCATACCGGCCACCATCATCCCGATTCTGGTGGCAGCCTTTGCTGCCTATGCACTGGCCTGGATGGATTTTCCCGGCAGGGCGCTACTCATTGCGGCCGTCGTCGGTTTGCTGGTCGTCCCATTGCAGCTCGCGCTCATTCCACTGCTCAAGTTGCATAACGAGATCGGTATCGGCAAGGGATATCTGGGGGCCTGGCTTGCACATACGGGGTTCGGATTACCCCTGGCCATCTACCTGTTGCGCAATTACATGGTGGGCTTGCCGCGAGACATCATCGAGAATGCCAAGGTCGATGGCGCTACCGATTTCCAGATATTCACCAAGATCATTCTGCCCTTGTCCTTTCCCGCGCTGGCCTCCTTTGCCATCTTCCAGTTCCTGTGGACCTGGAACGATCTGCTGGTGGCCCTGGTGTTCCTGATCGACTCGACCGGTGATACCACGGTGATGACCAAGCAGATTGTCGAATTGCTGGGAACTCGCGGCGGCAACTGGGAAATCCTGGCCACATCGGCTTTCGTTTCCATCGCAGTACCTCTGGGCGTTTTCTTCGCCATGCAGAAATATCTGGTTCGCGGTCTGTTGGCCGGCTCGGTTAAATAGGGAGAACAATCAATGACCAACCTCAAGCTGACCAATGTCGAGAAGACCTACGCGGGCAATATCAATGTGCTCAACGACATCAACCTGGATATCAAGACCGGCGAACTGATCGTATTCGTCGGACCTTCGGGCTGTGGCAAATCGACCTTGCTGCGCATGATTGCCGGTCTGGAAACCATCACCTCGGGGGACTTCACGATAGACGGGGTGCGCATGAACGACATGCCACCGGCGCAGCGCGGGATCGCCATGGTGTTTCAGTCCTATGCGCTGTATCCGCACATGACCGTGCGAGACAATATGTCGTTTGCCCTGAAGCTTGCGAAAAAGCCTCAGGCCGAAATCGATGCCGCCATCGACCGGGTGGCGGCCACCTTGCAGCTCACCGATTACCTGGACCGCCTGCCCAAGGCGCTGTCGGGTGGTCAGCGTCAGCGGGTGGCCATCGGGCGTTCGATCGTGCGCGATCCGAAGGTCTATCTCTTCGATGAACCCTTGTCGAATCTGGATGCGGCCTTGCGTGTTGCCACCCGTATCGAGATTGCACAGTTGAAGGAGAGCATGCCGGATTCAACGATGGTGTATGTCACGCACGATCAGGTGGAGGCCATGACGCTGGCCTCGCGCATCGTGGTTCTGGCCAACAAGGGAATTGCGCAGGTGGGCACGCCACTGGATCTGTATGAGCGGCCCGAAAACGAGTTCGTGGCGCAGTTCATCGGCTCACCGGCCATGAATCTGTTGAGTGGTACCGTCGAGCAAACCGGCGAGGTGACGCAGGTACGGGTGGACCATGGTGGCGGCAGCATCAGTGCGAACATTCCGACCCGGGCCGACATGCAGGGCATGAGCGTCAATATCGGTATTCGCCCCGAGGACATGGAGCCGACCACCAGCGACAACTACGCCTTCGAGAATGTCGTGGAGATCGCCGAGGCGCTGGGCGAGGTTACACAGGTGTATTTCAAACGGCAGACAGCCAATGCCAATCCGGTCATCGCCAAGCTGCAGGGGATTCATCGGGAGGTGCGAGGCCAGACCATGCGCATGACGGCCGAGCCTGGCAAGGTGCATCTGTTTGCCGACGGGCAATCGCTGCTGTATCGCTGAGCCGCGTTTCCCGGCCTTCCTTCCGGATCATCGCCCGCCAGAGAGGGTTCGCCACAGGTGGCGAGC
The DNA here is from genome assembly GCA_947492525.1 of uncultured Granulosicoccus sp. Lineage (GTDB taxonomy): Bacteria > Pseudomonadota > Gammaproteobacteria > Granulosicoccales > Granulosicoccaceae > Granulosicoccus. The sequence goes on along the minus strand of CANLNQ010000021.1, from coordinate 37,934 downwards.
ACTCTTTTGAGGCATGGGCATCCTGTCCTGAAAGACACAGGTGTTGCCCTCCCACAGGGGGGGGGGGGCAGGGCCGCAGCTTGCTTGTGGCGCAAATTATGATTTAATCGCCTCGTCTGTCCTTTCCATCGTAATGCAGAGCTATCCATGATTGTTTCTTCAATCAGTATCGTCGAACCGGAAATCATCGTCGACAAGGACTGGTGGCGCGGTGCCGTCATCTATCAGATCTACCCACGTTCCTATCAGGATTCCAATGGCGATGGCATTGGTGATCTGAGCGGTATCAAGGACCGGCTGGACTACATTGCCGAGCTGGGTGCCGATGCTGTCTGGATTTCCCCGTTCTTCAAGTCACCCATGAAGGACTTCGGCTATGACGTGTCCAACTACAAGGACATCGATCCGATGTTCGGCGACCTGCACACCTTCGATGAACTGATCGAACACGCCCATGCGCTGGATCTCAAGGTCATGATCGATCTGGTGCTGTCACACACCTCCGATCAGCACAGCTGGTTTGCGCAGTCCTGTTCCAGCCGCGATAACGAAAGGCACGACTGGTATGTCTGGTCCGACGGCAAACCCGATGGCAGTCCGCCCAACAACTGGCTGTCGATCTTCGGCGGGCCGGGTTGGAGCTGGCATTCCACACGCTGCCAGTACTATCAGCACAATTTTCTCAGCTCGCAGCCCGACCTGAATTTCCACAACCCTGATGTGCAGGATGCACTGCTGGATGTCGTGCGCTTCTGGCTGGATCGGGGCGTCGACGGTTTTCGACTCGATACCATCAACTTCTACTTCTGCGACGAGCAGTTGCGCGACAATCCGGCGCTGCCGCCCGAGCTGCGCAATGCGGATATCGCGCCTGATGTGAATCCCTACAACTATCAGGAACACCTCTACGACAAGAACCGGCCCGAAAACATCGAGTTTCTGAAGCGTTTTCGTGCGGTTCTGGATGAATATCCGGCGGCCACGGCGGTGGGAGAAGTCGGCGATGCGCAGCAGGGCATGCAGATCCTGCAGGACTACACCAGTCATGACGACCGGATTCACATGTGTTACACCTTCGACTTTCTGTCGCCGGAGCTGCCCACGGCTCAGCGCGTGGCCGAAGTCCTGCAGAAGTTCGAGTCCGAAGCCGAGGACAGCTGGGTGTGCTGGGCATTCTCCAATCACGATGTGGTTCGCCATGCCACACGGTGGCGCTTGCCGAAGAAGCACTATCTGCAGCATCTGAAAATGCTGGCAGCCTTGCTGATGTCGATGCGTGGCTCGGTGTGCCTGTATCAGGGCGAGGAGCTGGGCCTGCCGGAAGCGGATATTCCTTTCGAGCGATTGCAGGATCCCTACGGCATTACCTTCTGGCCGAAGTTCAAGGGGCGGGATGGTTGTCGTACCCCCATGGTCTGGGATGCCGAGAGCGACAATGCCGGCTTCTCCACCGCCGAACCCTGGCTGCCGGTCACGGAACCCCACCGGCGGCTGGCGGTGTCGCAGCAAAGTGGCGATGAAGCCAGCCTGCTGGAGCAGTATCGCCGTTTCCTGAAGTTCCGTCGTCAGTGCAATCCGTTGATCAAGGGTTCGCTTGAGGGTATCAGCGTCATTGGCAATGTACTGAGCTTCCTCAGAGTCGATGCGGAGGAGACTGTCTACTGTGGGTTCAACATGGGCAGTGAGCGCGTGCGCTGTGAAATCGATACGGACAGGCAGTTGACCTTGATGGAAGGCCACGGTTTCGAACCGGTGCTGAAGGATGGTGCACTGGAGATTCCGCCATACAGTGCAGCCTTCGTGAAGCTGGGCCAGGTGAGCGCCTGAGGCCGTAGCACACCCCTGTTCCTGTACCGTTCAGGCGCCACCAAACCCATGATTTGCAAGGACATTGGTGTTGTGTATGGGCGGACGGGGGCAGACTGGCACGAACCGTGTGTCATGAAACGGTGTTGCCACGCACCAATGTAGCCATTAATCTTCCTGATACCCCCGAGGACGACATCAGAGCGAGAGGTTTCGTGCGGCCGGGCCTGATGGAAGATTGACTAGAGACTTTATGACTGTAACCGTTTACAAGCTTGCGATCGTTGCAGTCGTATCACTTCTGCTTGGCGGTTGTGCAGTCATGAGCGAGCTGCCGTTCATCGGGCAGTGGGTGGCCCCGCCAGCTCAGGAAGCGGCGATACCCGAGGATTTCTCGAACCTAGAAGGTTCCGCTGCCCTGGAGGCCTGCGCCCCTGATCCGGGTACGCCATTCTCCTACCGAAAGGCCATCCTGGTGGCCGGTACCATCAGTGCTCCGGGACTGGCGAAGGACCTGCCGGGTCTGTCCTTGCTGAGCTCACAGCGCCTGCAGACACATCTGGGCGCACTGGAGCGATTCAATGTCCATGCAACGCATGATTCGAGTTTCGAGAGCATGGGGACAAGCACGGCAGGACGCGTCAGGCAACTGGGCCGAGAGCACGCCGCGCAGTTCGTGGTCAAGCTGGAACTGGAAGATCTGAGCGTGCAATCCACCGCGGGCTGGTTCGACAAGCTGCTGGGGGTTGCTGATGAGCGCAATGTGCAGATGAGCCTGTATATCTACGATGTGGAGTACGGCGCGCTGTTTCATTCGCAGCAATATCAGCGCCTCGTTACCGGTGATGTCATCGGTTATTCAGGCAATGGCAGAACCGTCGGTATTCCCTGGCTCAGCACGGACCTGGGCAAGCAGATAGACGAGATGCTGAGTGCGATGAGCATGCGCGTCAACGAGAAGCTTGCCTGCATACCTTTTTCTGCAGAGATAACCACGATCCGGGGGAACGATATCCACATCAATGCAGGCTTTCTGCATGGTTTCCGGACAGGGGATACCCTGCGCGTCTATCGACGCACCGACGTTCTCGCACCTGAAGAGAGACAGATGCAGGGAGAGAATGATGGGTGGATCCAGTTGCACACCGTTTTCCCGAACCACAGCATTGCCAGTACTGCCCAGGATAATGGTCTGGGGGGGTATCGTGTGGAGACGGGGGATGTGGTACGGGCCTGGTAACCCTAAAACTGGTCTCGATCAGTGTGTTCAGTGCCTCATGATGAATCTCCTGAGTTGCATTATTGCTTGATCCGCTACATCACCGTCATTCTGTAGCCGGACTTTGTCTGGCCAGCTTCTGCCGGATCATCCGGTTATGGGTGGCTACATAGATCCACAGATGATGCACCAATGCCTCGGGTTTCTTCGTGGTGCACCAGGTGCGACGGACCAGGCGGTTGATGTTGGCGCGCAGCATGGCCAGGGTGTGGTTGATCGAGAACAGGGGATCGAACCCGATCTTCTTCAGTTCCCCCTGACCGGTCACGGAACCGCGTTTGCTCGGGTGTACTGTATGTGAGCTTTCCGGGAAATGGCGTTTGATCAATGTGGTGTACTGATCATGCCCATCGGTGCTGAAACAGGCCTCTGCATGGATCCGATGCTGCACCTCGGCAAACAGTTCCTCGCGCATCTGTCGGCTCTCATCAGGGCGTTTCCCGTATTTCTTGCGGGAGATCGCCGCCAGATTGCCACTGGCCGGAATACGCGCCACCCCGAATCCCTGGATCAGCCGGCGCTGGCTATCCACCACCACGCAGACGCTCAAGGGCTTGCATTTGGTGTGCTCCAGCGTGATCAGATCATCCAGTTGTACCTGTCTGACCGGACCCTCTCTATCCAGCAGTCGCTCTTCCTGTAACCTTGCCTGTTCGCCCAGGTACACCAGCCGTCGGCTGATCGTGCTGCGTGACACATTCAGCAACAGAGCGGCTCGGCGCATCGACACACAGGCGCTGAGCAAGGCCATCAGCGGTTGATTGATGCGGCGTTTTTTCTGCCTGAAGGCCGCTGTGTCGGTGGCGCGGGAGAAGGTGGTGCGGCAGGCCTTGCAGCGAAACCGGTCGATGGCTCGGGCATCACAGCGTCGATAATAGGTGCCATGGCGAGCCACCTCATTGCCGTTTGCGCGGCAGCGCGGACATTCTGGGTTCATATCCTTATAAACCATTGATTGACAGTAGCGTTTACAGTTTACCCTGTTTTTCCGAACACAGTGAAGTGAGCCAGTTTGGGATCTAAGCTAACCAGCCACCCCCTACTGCGAGTAGTAATAACAATTGGAGGAGAGGGGGCGCGTCATCTCGACATTGCTGCAGGCGAATGCCAGTTGTTTCTGCAGCTTGATCCTCGCTTGCATGTCCTCGGTCAATCCCTGTGTGACTGTGGTATCCGTCTGCACCGGCAGCTTGTCCATTCCGGTTTGTCTGGGCAAGCCCATGATGATGGCCTGTTGAATCTGCTCCGGCAGATCTTGTGTCCCTCGATCCTCGGTCAATGCGCGGATAGCTGCATGATCACGCTGTGCCGGTGCGTTTTCCGCATCATCTTCACCGGGCAATTTGACGATGACCAATGGTTCTGATTGATCCGAGTGGCCTTGCGCCGCGGCATCGCCGAACATGCCTGAGATAACAGCGGGCGCGCTACCCTGTGAAGGTTCATTGCTGAGTCCGGACAGGCTGGTGATCTGCGTACCGTCGCCAGGCATCAGGCTGCGGTTGTAGTGTGCCAGCCGTCTGTCCTCGGCATCCTCCTTCTGAGTGAAGGCCGAGCTCTTACCGATCATGAATCCCGCCACGCTACCCAGCAAGGGCGCCAGTGGATTGGCAACTGCAGCTCCGGCTAGGATGCTTCCCACGAGGCTGCCGGTGCGGCTGGGGTCAGAAAGAAATTCCTTCGTCCGCTCGGACAGGGTTTCGGATGCCGACAGATTTTCCTCTGCATGCAGATTGGTGCTCATTATCAGAGCACCGACCACCGTGGCGACACAGATACCTCTGTAATGAATTGGCTTGGCTCTTTTCATGATGAATCCCGGTGTCTGCATATCCGAACGTCATACTCTAGTTGGCCTGGAATACTTTCTCGGCCCACAGAACACCCTTGTATTCATTCAGGCCCTCATAGGCAACCCGCACCAGTGCGCCACTGGGGATTCTGGCATCTCGCAGGGGAATGGTTACCTTGCGCTGTCTGACTTCCTGGAAAATGGACAGTTCTCCGTACTGACCAATCTGCTCCACCGGGCTATTGGCATCGCGTTGCATCTCGACAGAAACCTTGCCGAAGCTGCTGGCCTTGCCGGATCGATTGAGTACCAGTTCCAGTCCCATATGGTCTTTATCGTTCGTCGGGACTGCCTTGACGGAACCGATCGTGACCTCCGGTGCTTGCGTATCATGCCTGACGACTACCGGAATGGAGAATGACATCTGCATGAATACCTGTACACCTACACCTTCCTGCGGACCCTCACTTTCCAATGTCGCCGTAGGTTCCGAGATGTCCGGAATGACTTGCAACAGAAGGTGCGAACGGTATTCCCCGGCAGGAAGATCGGCAGGTGGTCGCCAGCTGAACCGCACGGTCTGATTTTCACCGGAACCAACGGTTATCTGTCGGGGCGACAGTCGAACCATTTCTTTCGCAGAAGGCCATTCTTCTCCTTCCTCGATCATGCTGTAGCCCCCGTTCTCATTGGCGCGTTTGTCCTGCCAGCTCAAGCGGTAGGTTCTGGGCCCTTCACTGGGGTTTCTCAGTACCAGTGTGGCACTGGTGTTGGCGTCATCCATCAGCACGCGAGTAGGGCTTATCAACATATCGCCCCAGGCTGCCGAGCCAAACCATACTGACAGGCAAAAAAACAAGGATCTTGCTAGTGGCTTTCCTGTCTTCATCAACTTGCTCTTGAATAATGTCATGACTATGTGGAATCTCGATGGGGTTCCGTACGATGGTCTAGTACGAGACGGTTATCTCGTAGGTACCTTCATACTGCCCACTGGGATAGGTCTCCGGCGTTGCAGTCAACTCGGTTTTCAATGTGCCGCCAAGACTTATCAACAGTTCACCATTTGCGTCTGTCTTGCCGGTGCCCTCTGTAGACACAAGCAGATTGCTCATGATGAAGTGAGGAGCGCTCGCGGGATTGTCTGCATGCTCGAGCAATATATCGCCCCCCTGCGGTGCCACCGTCAGGCTGTAGTTCGGCGCAGCGCCACTCACTCGGAAAATACCCTGTTCAGGTCTGGCAAGAGCAACCAATCGTGAGTCATCCGGTTCGCTGATCGTGTAGGAACCTGACGGTGAAAGGACAAGCTCTGCCTGACTTGTATTACTGCTTCGAGCAAATAGAGTGCCAAAATGTAACGCCTGTAGCTCATCGATCGTCAGTGTCGAGCTCAGTTGTGTAGTCATCGAAATGACCTGCGTGTTGAATACATAGGCCTTGACATCCGGTTGCCAGTAATCGACACGCAGCACGGCGGAGCCGCTATAGAAGGCATCCGCGTAGGAATTCCCGTTGCCGCTTGTGCCGAGACGGGCGCCCAGGGAGAGCTCTGCTTCACCCGAGGCATTCGTGGTCAATTCGAGGTAGTCGTAATCGTCCACTGTCAGAGCTTCGCTGATACCTATACCTTCAGCAGAAAGAGAGGCGGTATCGATGCTGACAGTGAGCGTCGTACTGGCAGGAAATCCCGTGAAGCTGTAGCGTCCCGGTGTACCTCTTGCGATCAGAACGAACTGACCTTCAATATCGACATTGCTGCCGTTGCGAGAGAAGCTGAATCGAGAGACTGTGGAGTTTGCCGAAATGGCCAGTGTGCCAAAATCCAGACGCTGCTGTTCCTCGATAAGAGGCTGCGCGTTTGCATCTGTCGGCAGCATCAAGCACAAATAGATGCAGAGCAACAACGACAGGTACCTGACGCAAGAAGGCGTGGCTGATAACGGTGTAGCTGCCAGAGCTGGGAACCACGAGCGATCGCTCACGAAGGTGCATTCGCCGACTGCAGTGCTGTCCTGATGCGGGTTGAGTGCGCGTGAGAGTCGTACCATTATCGGGGACACTGTCAGTCTCGGCAGGCTTCAGAGTCTTGGTGAAGTATCCAGATGGGTTGTGCAGGTGCCGAGAAGAGCAAGCACACGGATATTCGGTCTCTTGCTATCCAAGAGAGCAAATAGGGTGCCAGCGCTGAAGACGAATGGCTGGATTTCCCCTGAGGAATCCATCCGGATTGCCAGGGAAGCAGTCCTGTCATCTTGACTCTTGCTCAGTCGATGGTCGAAAGCAAGGGAGACTTTCCGAATGCCTGGGCCTGGAAATGACTACTGTGAAGTCTTTATGGCAAATCAGGAGAGGACGATGAAAAATCGAAAGCCTGATTTTTCCAGTGCAAGAAATCTACTGAATCAGCCTGCACGCACAAAACTAGCTGTAACTGAAAGAGTCAGGCACGAACTACCCGTTGCTGAATGATTCACGCACGAAACACAGGCTACTGAACGAGTCGCGCACGAACTACTTGTTACTCAATGACTCACGTACGCACTACATGCTACCGAACGATTCATGTGCGAACCACATGCTACTGAAAGAATCACGCACGAACTATATGTTACTGATTGACTCACGCACCCGATATCGGGCGCGAATCTTGAGTGTTGGAAAGAAGGGGCGCTGCGAACGCCCCTCTTTTTCATACATACTCGACTGAACTTAGTAAGAGGCCGTGACTTCGAATGTTCCCGCGTAGATGCCTTCTTGATAGGTTTCCGAACCAACTGCGGCGGCAGGTGCTGTCGTCAGCGTTGCACCGATGTTGAAGACGTACGTGGTTTCGCCGAATTCGGGCGTCACAACAAAATCACCATCGAATGCTGCTGTTTCGTCTGCGCGTGTTCCGCCACTTACATCAGCAACGGTGAAGTGGATCAGGTAGAGATCGGGAACGTCAGGATTGGCACTTTCGTGTTCCAGAGCCGCACCAACGGTAGTGATGTTTGTCAGGGATGCACCAGCATCTGCTGCAAAGTCAGCCGCAGCGACAGTGTTTGTAGCTGGCAGTGTCAGAGTAAACGGTGCAGCCATATCAACCGAGCCTTGTGCCGGTACCGGGGTTCCCAGGCTGATCAGGCTGATGGCGCTTGCGCTGACGTCAGTGGTGGTACCGTCCGGCTCGATCTGTATGGCTCCAACGCCGTCAGTCAAGGCAGTACCAGCGCTTGATGCGAAGACCGTACCCAGATCGAAATCCTGCAGGCTGACGACGGTGAGAGTATTCTGCAGTGTCGTGCTTGCGTTGAAGTCAGCAGCCTGAGCAGCGATTGAACTCAAACCGACTACTCCGGCTACGGCAACCGCCAGACGTGTTTTTCTTGTATTCATCTTCATTGTAAAATCCCGAAGTTTAAAGTTGTAACTCTGTGTGTACGTGTACCATCAGCGGTCTACGTACTGACTTGTAAGCACCAAAAGGTTTGGTTCAGAGTAGCCCGCCGTGCCCTGAAAACGTTACCTTGATTTTTGTAACGTCCGATTGAAAAAAAACTGAGTCAGTAAGCATCTACCGAGTGCTGAAACAATAACTGCAACGCAAAACACCCCCGTGGTGGGCGATTTTTTGTCGACTGGTTAGTTCAATTTGCGGATCCCGATTGCGATAGTGACTGCATGCCAAAGTCGGTGTGGACCGGATATTCAGCCTGGGTGTAGCCGTTCTGCTAACCGTAAGACGAGATCAGTAGCCATGACGGGGTGCCACCGCCTCCATGAAGCGCTACCGCCTTGTCGTGCTGTTACCGAAAGGCTCGTGATACCCGGCAGCCCGTCTTGCCTGAGCTACTCAGGCCTTATCCTTGCTGAAGCTGTTTGACACTTTGGCCCACGCCGGGGTGATGAATAGAATTACCTTGGGAAAACTCATGTTTGCCGATGGCGCATCTATAAACGGTTGGCGGATCGTATTCGCGCTCCTTTGTCTTGGCTTTGGCATGCAGGCATTTTCCCAACAGGCACCTCTGCGCTTGGAGAATGAGCTGCTGCTCGAGATTCGGCTCGATGGGGAGAGCCTGGGTATGGATGTTCTGGGCTATCAGCGGGGTGATGACTTTCTGATGTCACTTGTTGAGCTGACAGATGCGCTGGGGTTTCCGGTGGCCATAGACGCCGACGCAGGAACTGCCAGTGGATGGTTCATTTCCGAGGATAGACAGTTCTCGCTGGACCTGGCGAATGCCACCGTCAGCAGCGATAGGCAGGAGTGGCCGCTCACGGAAGATGAGGCGGTAGTGTTTCAAGGTGAGCTCTATGTGGATACCAAGGCGCTGGAGACGTGGTTTCCCTTGCGTCTGTCTGCCGAGGTCAGGGAGTTGTATCTGAACGTCGAGGCATTGGAAGAGCTGCCGGTACAGCGGCGCTCCAGGCGTCACGACCGCCTGACGAGGAGCCCCTCGACCGCTCGCACTGCTCAGTACCCCTTGCAGGAAACCCCTTATCGGTTCATAGGCCCCCATACCACCCGACTTCGACTCGGGTACTCCACGGTGCGGCAAACCCCGGATAGTTCGGCAGTCTACGGAACCAATTATGCAGCCTTGTCTCGTGGGGATCTGGGTTGGATGACGTCCACGATCTCGCTTGCGGGTCAGTCCGGTGATTCGCTGACCGGGGCTCGACTAAAGCTGGAGCGTACGGCTTTCGATGGCCCATTGGGCCTCAATCATGTCGAAATCGGGGATGTGGACGGCAGCGGCTTTCGCGGTGTGTTGTTGCGTGGTGATGGTGGGCGTGGGGAAACCGGGGACCGCTTCGATAATGAATCCGTCAGTCTTGAAGGTAGTCAGCTACCTGATTGGGACGTGGAGCTGTATCAGAACGATCAATTGCTCATGATCCAGACAACCGGGCCGGATGGACGCTACCTCTTCGAGGACGTGCCATTGCAGTTCGGTCAGAACCGCTTTGAACTCAAGTTCTTCGGCCCACATGGCGAGATCGAGTCTCGCGAGGAATTTCACTATCTGGGCGTGGGTATGCTACAGGCCGGACGCGTCAGCTACGAGGTGGCAGCGGTGCAGAATGGACGCACTGTATTCGGTGTGAATGATCAGGAAGACCTGGAGAACCTGGACAGTGGTGTCTATGTCGGTGGCATCAATGTGGGAATCACGCGCAATCTCACGGTGGGGGCTGGGTTTGATAGTGTCGAGCAGGAAGGCGGACGGGTGACTTCCAGCAATGCGAGTCTGGGTTTGAGTACCTCGCGCTTCTACAGTAGCGTCAACTACGTCAACATTCCCTTTGCGCAGAATTCCATCGGTACATCTTTTCGTACCCAACTGGGAACTACCAGCCTCAACCTGGGATTCACCCGCTTCCTTGATGACCCTCTGCTCACAGGCGCTGTCGAGAAATGGCGCAGCAACATCGGTATTGACTCTTCCATACGCCAGTTTCCTGTAAAACTGGAAATCGATACAATAGAAAGAGAGAACAGTAGCCAGTACAGTTCTGTCATCGGCACAACGATTCCTTTATTTCGCTCCGGACGTTTTTCCTCTTCGCTCTGGTACAGCTCGCTGGAAGAACGACTCGATGAGCCTGGTTCGAGTACCTCATTGGCAGGTGGCTTGTCGAGTTTTCATACCTCCATCAGTCCCTGGAAATTCCGTCTAGCGGCCAGCTATGGTTTCAAGCCTGATACCGAGCTATTGCAGTTGAGTGCTGACAGTAGCTTGCGAATCGATAACAACATGAGTCTTGATCTGGGTATCAGGCGTAGTCAATCGGTGGACACTACTTACTACAGCGGCGGTATCAACTGGATACTTGAAAAAGTAGCCATCAATGCTCGTGTCAGTTATGACAGTGATGAGCGTTGGGGGGGGCTGATAACCTTGTCGACGACATTGATTCCGCGCTCCGGAACATTGAGGCCGAGGTGGGATAGTCTGGCATCGGTCGGATCCGGCACGGTTGAAGTCAGGGTGTTCGAGCAGATGGACGGGATGGATACAGCACCATTGTCCGGCGTGGACGTCAAGGGCGTGCAAGCCTGGCGTCAAGCCAGCACCGACAGCAACGGTGTAGCCTATCTATCACGTATGCCGGCACACCGACAGATCGATATCGATCTTGAAGAGTCCTCGCTGATGGATGGCGATTTGCGTAATACCGATCCGGGTGTATCGATCATCCCTCGTCCGGGGAGCATTGCGATTGTGGAGTTTCCGCTTATCCGTACCGTGGAGCTGGAGGGGCATGTCCTGGTGAAAAGCGGAGACGAGTCCAAGCCGGTCAGCCGCGCCCTGGTGCTGCTCAAGACACCCGAAGGAGAGGTCGTTGCACAGCGACGTACCGCCTTTGATGGATTCTTCCTTTTCGACGGTATCGAAGCCGGTGATTATCGCCTCTCGCTTGACGAAACGCTCGATGATCGCCTGATCGAGCAGCCTGCTGAAATCGAGGTTCTCTCTGGCGGTTCTGTCATGAGGGGGCTGGATTTCGCCCTGCGGCCTGCTGAACAGAAAGTGCTGACACTGGGTACGTTCGCACAAAACACCGACTCAGTGCCTGAAGCCATCGAGGCCGACAACCCACCAAGCCTCGCCAGCGCACTACCGGAGGAGGCGCTTCAGCTGGAACCTCTGGATACATCCGACACGAAGCCTCTGGCCATGCCACAGGCAGAAGAAGGAAACTGGTTCGTCCAACTCGGCGCCTACGGTTCTCGTACCCTGGCAGAAGACTACTGGAATCGAATCAGGCAGGATGCTGACGCTTTCGAAGGCAAGACTCCGCGCTACGAGCCGTTCCGGAACATGACACGCCTGCTGGTCGGCCCCGGACGAAGCCAGAAGGCCGCCAATGAGCTGTGTCAGCAGTTGAAGGCCGGCGCTGTAGAGTGTCTTGTGCGTCGCCTGGACTAGTACTCCGTCCGCCTGAACCCGACATTTTCAAGTAGACGGTGTACCAGAGCCAGGCGCGTCGAGAATGACTGTGTAGTGTCAACTATCAAGACTGAACTGGAATGGCCGATTCAGAGCGTATGAGCGTTCTGCTGTGTGGACCCGGTCTGCCTGTTGGACGCCAATCCGGCCGGCTACCTCGGTGTTCTGATGAAATCCACGAATAATCTGTCCTTCAGGTCCATAGCGATATTGTTGAGCGCCGGGATGGTCGTGGCTGGGGCTCTGATCCTGTCGTCCAACCTCTTTGTCCATTCGCAAGCCGTTGATTCATCTCGCAACTGGCATGACTACATTGATGGACCGAAGCGCAAGAGCGATCTGTTGAGTGTACTGAAGATCGAATTGGGTGCAGGAAGACTGAGCCACGGGATCCATGAATTTCTGGAGCAGATGCCACCGATGCATTGGCACATGATTGCCGAAGGTGCCGGGAAGATTCTGGAGGTGGTCAGCGACTATGCCGAGCTTCCTCTCAACGCGGTCGAGCAAAAGGCCCTTGATGATATCGATCGCGTCGTCAGCCAATACCGAGCGGCGGTGATGGCGGTGCATGGGGAGGCGATGAGCGATCCGGGAATGCTGGCCAGAATGCGTGAGATGAACCTTGATGACTCGCCTGTCTATGCAGCGCTTACCACGCTGGATGGAGAACTTGGCAAGGACATAGAGAACACTCAGAGAGAGATTGCGGGTCAGCTTGATAGAGTCGACAGAAGTACCAATGTCAGTTCCCTGATCGTGCTGAGTCTCCTGTTGGTATTGATGCTCTGCCTGTTACTGGCGTTTCGCCGAGCCCGCGACAAGGTGGGTGGTGAACCCGAGCGAATTCTCGACATCGTCAACCGGATTGCCGAGGGTGATCTCTCGGAGCAATTGCAGGACAACAGTGCCAGCCAGGGAATCCATGCTGCCGTGTGCAGAATGCAGTTCAATCTGCGCAGCCTCACCGAAGCGAACACGGCCAATGCCGCCAAGACCCTGCAACTGAAGCTGGCTCTGGACAATGCGTCTGCTGCGGTGATGGTCGCGAACGAATCCTCGATCATCATCTATGTGAACAAGGCTGCTCAGTCCCTGTTTCACGCCGCCGAGCCGGAACTGCAGAAAAGCTTGCCGAACTTCCGGGCCAGCGACCTGCTCGGTAGCAACATCGATATCTTTCACAAGGATCCCTCGAGAAATCGTGGGATTCTCGATAACCTGACTGAAAAATACGAAGTGAATGCGACCATCGGTGCCTTGACCATCAACCTGGTCATCAACCCTGTCTTCGATGAGGAGGGTAATCGCATTGGGTCCATCACGGAGTGGTTTGATCGAACACAGGAACTGAAGAACGAAAGGATGGTGCAGGAACTGGTCGAGGCCGCCGTGGTGGGAGACCTGAGTCGTCGCATTGATGAACAAGGGGTCGACGGCAGCTTTGGAAAGCTGGCGGCCGGCATGAATCAGCTGATGCAGACCAACGAGCAGGTCATCAGCGACATGCAACGCGTATTCGGTGCTCTGGCTGCCGGTGATCTGACGGAGACGGTCAGTACGGAATACATGGGGGCGTACGAGCGTCTGAAGCGTGACGCCAATCAGACGGTAACGCAACTGACCGACATCATCAGCAAGACCAAGATGGGCGCAACCGTTCTGTCCGAGTCATCCAGCAAGCTTCAGCAGACCAATGATGAACTCAGCAGCACCGCGGAAGAGGCGTCCAACCATGCAAACGTTGCAACGGAGGCGGCGCGCAAGGTCATGCTCAATGTCGATAGTGTGGTGGGTGCGACTACCGAACTGGATGGCTCCGTGCAGGAAATATCCAAGAGTGTGTCGGAAGCCGTGAATGTGGCCGTTGAGGCGGTAAAGCTTGCCCAGAGCACTGATGCCCAGGTGCGCAATCTCACGGTATCCAGTGGCGACATCGGCAATGTCATCAAGGTCATCACCTCCATCGCCGAGCAGACCAATCTGCTGGCATTGAACGCCACCATCGAGGCAGCTCGCGCCGGTGAATCCGGCAAGGGCTTTGCGGTGGTCGCCAACGAGGTCAAGGAGCTGGCCAAGGAGACGGCGAAGGCCACAGAGGAGATCGCGTCCAGGATCACTGCCATTCAGAGTGACAGTGATGGTGCTGCGCGTGCCATCGGCGACATTCGTACCATCATCGAGACGATCAGCCAATACCAGAACACGATTGCCAACGCGGTACAGAATCAGAGCGAGATCACTTCGCGCATCAGCCTGAACTCCAGCGATGCGGCCAGCGGCAATCAGGAAATCACCCGTACCTCTGAACTGGTGATACAGGGTAGTCGCAGCACCCTGTCAGGTGTCAATCAGGTACAGGCCTCGACCGATGAGCTTGCACGCATGGCTGTCGAACTTGCCCGGTTGGTGGAGCGATTCCGCATCGCCTGAAACAGCATCGTGCTAAAGCCGTTTCGCGTGATGCCGACGCCTGTATTACCTGCCCGGAATTCGCGAGAATTCAGGTTGCCGGGTCTGACACCTTCAGCGCGGATTCAGTAGACGCCAACATGATGAAAACAGCCACATTGTCGTTCAAATCCATCGGGGTGCTGCTCTGCGCCGGTCTGGTGGCTGTCGGGGCTGTGGTCGTCTCATCCAACTTCTATATCTACGCGCAGGCCACCGAATCACTGCAGACCTGGAAACAATACACCTCCGGACCCAGGCACAAGGCCGATTTGCTCGATACGCTGCAGCTCAGGCTGGGTGATGGTGCCCTGGAACACTCCTTCGAGGAGTATCTCCATCATGTCGATGGTGAGCACATGCATCATCTCGAAGAGGCCATCGAAGATGCTCGGGATGCCATGGAGGAGTATCGTGCCGGTCCTGTGGCGCCAGTGGAATCAGCTGCGCTGGAGGACATCGGCAACGTCATCAAGCAATACAGCGCGGCCATGGAGTCGATAGTCCTGCTCGATAAGGATGAGTCCCTGTTGCCAGCTCACGGGGAATCCCTCGGCTTGAGTGACAAGGCTGCCATGGAAGCACTTGCGGTGCTCGAGAAGGCGATCTCCAGTGACATAGCGGACACAGAAGAGCAGATGGAACGTCGTCTCGTTTCCATCGACAATTTCACCTGGGCAAGTTCCATGGTCATGTTGGTGCTGTTGCTGCTGTTGGTGCTGGCATTGCTCGCGACCTTCCGCAGCGTCCGACGCAAGGTGGGTGGAGAGCCGGACAGGATTCTCAGCATCGTGAACCGCATTGCCGAGGGTGACCTGTCGGAAACACTGCCAGTGACTGGAACAGATACCGGCATCTACAACGCGGTGCATCAGATGCAGGTGAACCTGCGCGAGCTCAGTCGCGAGCGCGCTGAAACGGCGGCAAAGACATTGCGATTGAAACTGGCGCTGGACAATGCATCTGCCTCGGTCATGGTCGCTGACGAAAGTGGTGATGTCATCTACATGAACAAGGCGGCAGAAACCCTGTTTGCCGATTCCGAAGCCGAGGTGCGACAGAAGTACCCGGATTTTCGTGCTGCCAATATCATTGGGAGCAGCGTGGATCTGTTCCATGCCGATCCCGAAAAGAGTCGGCGTATCATTGATGCCCTGCAAGAGAAGCATATCGTCAACACAAGCTTTGGTCGCCTGACGATCCGGCTGGTTGTCAATCCGGTCTTCGATTCGGAAGGGAAGCGTCTGGGAACCATCACCGAATGGTTCGACCGTACCGAAGAGCTGAACAACGAAAAGAAAGTTCAGGAACTGGTGGAAGCTGCGGTGCGCGGCGATCTGAGCCAGCGTATTGATGATCGGGATATCGATGGCAGTTTCGGCCGGCTGGTCGCCGGGATGAACCAACTGATGCAGATCAACGAACAGGTGATCAGTGACATGCAGCGTGTCTTCGGTGCATTGGCGTCAGGCAACCTTACTGAAACCGTCAGTACCGAATACCTGGGTGCCTACGATCGCCTCAAGCGGGACGCCAATCAGACCGTGGCACAGCTGACCGACATCATCGGCAAGACCAAACAGGGTGCTTCTGTCCTGTCGGAATCCTCCGGCAAACTCAAGCGAACCAATATCGAGCTCAGTCGAACGGCAGAGGAGGCCGCGGATCATGCCAAGGTTGCCACCGAAGCGGCTCGACGGGTCATGCACAATGTCGACAGCGTGGTGGGCGCTACCGATGAACTGAACAGTTCGGTTCAGGAGATCATCAAGAATGTCTCCGAGGCCGGGAATGTGGCTGGTGAAGCGGTGAAGCTGGCACACAGTACGGATGCCCAGGTGCGTAATCTGACGGTATCCAGTGGCGATATCGGCAATGTCATCAAGGTCATCACATCGATCGCCGAGCAGACCAATCTGCTGGCGCTCAACGCCACCATCGAAGCGGCTCGGGCCGGTGAATCGGGCAAGGGCTTCGCGGTGGTGGCCAACGAAGTGAAGGAGCTGGCAAAGGAGACCGCCAAGGCAACGGAGGAAATCGCCTCCAAGGTCACCGCCATTCAGAGCGATAGCGACAGTGCTGCCAGCGCCATCGGGAATATCCGGACCATCATCGAGACCATCAGCCAGTACCAGAACACCATCAGCCGGGCGGTGCAGGAGCAAAGCGAAATCACCTCCCGCATCAGTCAGAATTCCAACGATGCGGCCAGTGGCAACCAGGAAATCTCGCACACCTCGGAGAGAGTCATTCAAGGCAGTCGCAGTACGCTGACCGGCGTCAACCAGGTGCAGTCATCCACCGAAGAGCTCGAGCGCATGGCGGTCGAGCTGGCAGATATCGTCGAGCGTTTTCAGATCAGAGGCTGATCAACTGCCGGCTCATGGTCTGCAGTCGTTGCCCACAATCGCCACCCACCTTCAAGGCTGCCAGTGAGTCGGCTCGCGTCAATCCATCATTGATCAGGACAATGGCTTGGCCGTTGTTCTGGGCAGCCCTGCAGAAGCGAAAACCGGAATACACCATCAGGGAAGAACCGGCAACCAGCAACGCATCCGCGGATGCCAGAGCATTCATGGCGCGTTCAACGTGGGCACGTGGCACGTTTTCCCCGAAAAACACGACATCCGGCTTCATCAGAGCGCCGCAGCGTGTGCAGGGCGGAACATGCATCTGTTCCAGATTATCCGGTTCCAGGTCGGCATCGCCATCGGGCGCGTGAGCCGCAGTCAATGATGCCAGCCAGGCATTGTGCGCCAGAAGTTCAATCTGAAAGTCGTCTCGGCTCAATGAATGCCCACAGGCGATGCAGCTGACAGTGCCAAGCACACCATGCAGGTCCAGCACCTCTTCATGGCCTGCCTTCTGGTGAAGCTCATCGACGTTCTGTGTAACCAGCAACTCGATCCTGCCCGCCTGCTGCAGAGCAGCCAGGGCATGGTGCGCAGGGCCTGGCTGTGCTCGGCTGAAGCTTGGCCAGCCGACAAAACTTCTGGCCCAGTAGCGTTTGCGAGCGCCTTCATCACCGATGAAAACCTGACCGGTGATCGGTTGGCGCCGCTTCCATTGTCCGCGCGCATCCCGGTAGTCACCCAGACCCGATGCCGTGCTGCAACCGGCACCCGTCAGCACGAACAGGCGAGGGTGCTGACGGACGAAGTCCAGCAGTTTCTGATCTTCCGCGTCAATCACTTCAGTGCAGGATTATCCACGAGACCATCGACATTGAATGGAATGCGGGTTGGCCAGTTGGCGAGCTTGACGAAGCCCTTGACATCGTAGGCTATCTCTCTTTCATGATTATCGGTTGCCAGCAGTAACTGGCCCAGCAGCTTGTTTATGCGGGTATCGACCATGATTTCAATACTGGCATCCTCCTGTGCCGGCAGGTTCACCGGCTCGCTGCTCGTGCCGCTGGCCAGTTCACGGCCATCGAGCGATGCCACGAAATTCAGATACTGCAGCGGCAGATCGTAGTCGTTCGGATTGCTTACCTTGAGTTTGAAGGCGAGCTGCTGCCTGGTCAGGCTCATCTTCACCGCTCGGATGGATTCGATCTCGACCTCCGGAGGCAGTGGTTTGCTGGTGGGAATGGATTGGCAACCTGCTGACAGCAGCCCGAACAGGATGAGCAAGGCAGTGATTCGGAGATGAGTTTGCATGGCGTTTATCCCGGCGGCCTTCAACGCGACCCCTTGTCCGATTGTCTTGTCGATCAGGGACCTCACTTCAAATCCCCGAGTACTGCCTGCACGATGGCCATGCAGGCAGGGCCTGCGGTTTCCGTGCGCAGGATACGCGGGCCGATGGTGACCGGTATGGCCCCGGCATCAACGGCCATCTGAATCTCATCGGCGTCCAGCCCGCTCTCGGGACCGATGATCAAACCGATATTCGGGACGGATGCGGCCGTGACATCACCGCTGGATTCACCGCCGGATTCACCGACTGGCCTGAGCATATTCTGCAAGTATGACACCAATGATTCTCTGGCTGTCGGATCCAGAACGAAGGTCTTTTCGGGCAGCTTTTCATCGTCGGCAGCCGCCAGATCCTTCAACCAGTGTTCCAGCGTGACGGGTGGCGCCAGTGTCGCCAGTTGCGCTCTGCCGCTCTGCTCGCAGGCGCTGACCAGAATGGCCTGCCAGTGCTCGAGCTTCTTCTCGGTGCGTTTCTCATCCAGAGCCTTGGCGGACTGGCGGGTATACAGCGGCTGTACATGGCTGACACCGAGTTCCACCGACTGGCGGATACTGGTATCCATGCGATCCCCACGCGAAATTCCCTGCAGCAAGGTGATGTGCACCGGGGACTCGGTAGGAGCCTGGCTGGCTTCCTGTAGCTGCAAGACGGCGCATTTTCCCGGTGAACGCTGACCCGTATCGACAACGGTTGCCCGATAGTTGCAGCCATCGCCGTTGAACAGCTCGATGATGTCACCCTGGCGCGTCCGCAACACGGTCACCAGATGGTGACTGGCGGCCTTGGACAAGGTCAACTGGGTGTTTGCCTGCAGATCGCCCTGATGATGAAAGCGGGCGGTGCGTGCGGTACGGGTATGTTTTTTCATCAGCGGCGTGGGAGTCCCAGAAGGCCTTTGCGTGCCGAGAGCTCGACCTTGTCCGCCAGGGTCTGGCGACTGCGTTCACGCAGACGGCTGATGCAATGCGCAAACTCCTTGACGGCTCCATCGCTGTCGATATCGCTGCCATCCGGGTAATAGGGTTTGGTGGCCAGTTTGATCAGATAGTCGTGATTTCTGCCGTCACGAAAGCGCTCCAGCAGCCGGGCGGTGGTCATCCGCGGATCGCTGTCGCAATAACCGATCAGCTTGAGGAGCACCTCGGCGCCGGGCATTTGCGGATTGATATCGAAGTCATCGGGGGCAACGGTACTGACTACCTGCGGAAATTGCAGGCACAGCAAGACCGCTCGGCTCATCGGCGTCAGGCCGCTGTCCTTGCCGCTGGGTGCACGAGAGGGCCTGGCCGCTTGCCGGGGAGCAGGCGTCTGAGGCGTCGATTTGCTGCCCAGTGACAGGCCGATCAGGGCTTCGAGCCGTTGCAGTGCCAGCTGCTTGTACACGCCCTTCGGTATTGTTGCCAGTAGCGGTTTGGCCTTTTCCGCCAGCGTTGCCTTGCCGCCGATACTGGTCATGTCCAGCTCGCTGGCCAAGTGCTGGTAGAGATAGTCGATAATGGGAATGCGTGTGCTCATCAGGTCCCGAAAGCCCGCGGCACCACCGGCCTTCACGACAGAATCCGGATCTTCCCCATCGGGCAGGAACAGGAAGTGTGCGTCGTGACCATCCTGCAGGCAGGGCAGGGTCGCGGTGAGCGCACGCCAGGCTGCGGCGCGACCGGCGCGATCGCCATCGAAGCAGAAGATGATATTGGGGACGACGCGAAACAGTGCCTCGGAATGCTGTTGATTGGCCGCCGTACCGAGGGTCGCCACGGCATTGTCGATGCCATGTTGTGCCAGCGCCACGACATCCATATAGCCTTCCACCACAATGGCGGCCGCCGCATCCTGGGCAGCCTTGCGTGCTTCGTACAGGCCATAGAGCTCGCTGCCCTTGTGAAACAGCGGCGTCTCCGGCGAGTTGAGGTATTTCGGTTCCTGATTGTCGAGCACCCGCCCGCCAAAACCGATCACGCGTCCACGTCGGTCGCGAATGGGAAACATGATGCGTTTGCGGAAGCGTTGATAGGGTCGCTTGCCGCCGTCGCCCTGAATCAGCATGCCGGTCTTGAGCAGAGCCGCCTCTTGCCCGGGAAAATGGGTCTGCAAGCCGTCCCAGCCGTCTGGCACATAACCGATACTGAAGCGCTTGGCGGTCTCGCCGCTCAGCCCGCGCGTCTTGAGGTAGTCAATGGCCTCCGGTGATTTGCGCAGCTCCGACTGGTACCAGGCGGCAATCGATTCCATCAGCGTGTACAGCGGTTTGCTGTCATCGCGTATCTGTTTGGCCTGCGCATTGCGCGGCACTTCCAGGCCGACGCTGTCCGCCAGGGATTCGATGGCATCGACGAAGTGCATGCCTTCGTATTCCATCAGGAAGCTGATGGCATTGCCGTTGGCACTGCAGCCGAAGCAGTGATAGAACTGCTTGGTCTGACTGACGGTGAAGGAGGGTGTCTTTTCGTTGTGGAAGGGGCAGCAGGCGCTGTAATTGCTGCCGCTTTTCTTCAGCGTGACGCGTTTGTCGATCACGTCGACGATATCCACCTTTGCAAGTAGATCGTCGATGAAGTGTTGTGGTATCTGCCCGGCCATTGCCCGAACTATACGCTTTCCAGGCAGCTGCGACGAGGATGAAACAGCTGCTTGTGTGAACCCGATGCACCTCGGACGAATGCCCGAGGTGCGCTTGTCTCATCAGACAGGGTCAGGCGGCGTGTCCGAGGGTGGCCAGCAGCTCGCTGAGCTCAGCCGCCTTGGGTTTGACCATCCAGAAACGCGAGGCCAGGGAGTAGAAGTCGTCGACCATCTGTTGACCCAGGCTGCTGTGGGTTTCTGCCACATGATCCTCGATCAGCGTCTGCAGGTAGTTGCGATACCGTTCCATCGACTCTGAATGCAGGCGGTGGATATCGATCAGTTCATGGTTGTAGCGATCGACGAACACATTGTGGCGATCGAAGACAAAGCCCAGTCCACCCGTCATGCCGGCACCGAAGTTCACACCGGTCTCTCCCAGGACGACGACACAGCCGCCGGTCATGTACTCGCAGCCATGGTCACCAATGCCTTCAACCACGGCAATCGCGCCACTGTTGCGTACGGCGAATCGCTCACCGGCAAGGCCTGCTGCGTACATCTTGCCGCCAGTGGCGCCGTACAGGCAGGTGTTGCCCACGATGGTGGAGTCACGACCCGTGAAGCGTGCATCGGCTGGTGGCCGGATGACGATCTTGCCTCCCGCCATGCCCTTGCCCACGTAGTCATTGGCATCGCCATCCAGGTACAGGTTCAGGCCACCGGCATTCCACACGCCGAAGGACTGACCGGCTGTACCGGTGCAGCGGATATTGATCGGATTGGCACTCATGCCCGTGTCGCCATGCACCTTGGCGATCTCGCCTGACAAGCGGGCACCGATGGAGCGGTTGATGTTCTTGATCGGGTAGTGAAAATCACCACCGGACTGCTTGCGGATCGCCGTCTTGCAGTCGGAGACCATCTGCTCTGCCAGCAGCCCCTTGTCGTGCGGCACATTGCGTTCCACCTGGCAGAAGCGTGGAGCATCATCCGGTATGCCACCCGTGGACAGCAGCGGCGTCAGATCGAGTCGTTGCTGTCTGGGAGTATGGCCCTCGGCCGGCGTCAGAAATTCCGGATGACCGATGATGTCGGACAGATTGCGGACCCCCAGATAGGCCAGATGGCGACGCACGTCTTCTGCCACGAAACGCATGTAGTTCATGACCTTTTCCACGTTGCCGTTGAAATGGCGCATGCGCAGTACCTTGTGCTGAGTGGCCACGCCGGTGGCGCAGTTGTTCAGGTGACAGATACGCAGGAACTTGCAGCCCATGGCGATCATCGGGCCGGTACCGAAGCCGAAGCTCTCGGCGCCCATGATGGCCGCCTTGACCACATCCAGGCCGGTCTTCAGACCACCGTCGGTCTGCACGCGAACCTTGTCGCGCAGATTGTTGCCGCGCAGCACCTGATGGGTTTCGGACATGCCCAGTTCCCACGGAGAGCCGGCGTACTTGACGCTGGTCAGTGGCGAGGCACCGGTACCGCCGTCGTAGCCGGAAATGGTGATCAGATCGGCATAGGCCTTGGCCACCCCGGCCGCGATGGTACCCACCCCGGCTTCGGCCACCAGCTTGACCGAGACCAGGGCCTCGGGGTTGACCTGCTTGAGGTCGAAGATCAGCTGAGCCAGATCCTCGATGGAGTAGATGTCGTGATGCGGCGGAGGGGAAATCAGGGCAACACCCGGATTGCTGTGGCGCAGTCTGGCGATCATCTCGTTGACCTTGTGACCGGGCAGCTGTCCGCCTTCACCGGGCTTGGCACCCTGCGCGATCTTGATCTGCAGCACTTCGGCGTTGACCAGATAGTGAGGCGTGACACCAAAGCGGCCGGAGGCAATCTGCTTGATCTTGGACATCTTCAAGGTGCCGTAGCGTGCCTTGTCCTCACCACCTTCGCCCGAGTTGGAACGACCACCCAGGCGATTCATGGCCTCGGCCAGGGTTTCGTGGGCCTCGGGCGACAGGGCACCGAGTGACATGCCGGCAGAATCGAAGCGCGTCAGAATGGACTCGACCGATTCCACGGCTTCCAAAGGAATGGATGGGCCCTTGGGCTTCAGATCGAGCAGGTCGCGCAGCATGGCAGGACGACGCTCATCCACGGTCTTCTGATAGACGGTGTAATCGTCGTACTCGCCACTGGTGACAGCCGCTTGCAGCTGCTGGACAACATCCGGGTTGTAGGCGTGGTACTCGCCGCCGTGGATGTACTTGAGCAGACCGCCCTGGGACACACCCACCTGCGGGTTGAAGGCCGCCTTGCCCAGCACCTTGGCATCTTCCTCCAGATCGCTGAAATCCATGCCTTCGATACGGCTGGTGGTACCGGCAAAACACAGGTTTACCACGGAGGAATGCAGACCCACGATCTCGTAAAGCTTGGCGCCGCGATAGCTGGAGATGGTGGAAATGCCCATCTTCGACAGAATCTTCATCAGGCCCTTGTTGATGCCCTTGCGGTAGTTCTGCTCCAGCTGCGGCACATCGCTGTCGGAGACTTCCCCACGGCGTGACATGCCCTGAATGGACTCGTAGGCCAGGTAGGGGAAGACGCAGGTAGCGCCATAACCGACCAGAACAGCCACCTGATGAGAATCCCGGGCAGTACCGGTCTCTACCACGATATTGGCGTCACAGCGACAGCCTGCATCGATCAGTGCGCGATGCACGGCGCCCGTGGCCAGCAGGGCATGAACCGGCAGCATGCCACTGGTCAGATCTCGGTCGCTGAGCACGATGACCACTTTCTGGTCCTCGGTAACCGCCTTGATGGTTTCCTCGCAGAGGCGGCGGATGGCCGCTTCCAGCGTTTCCTGCTCCGGATCGTATTGCAGGCTGATGCGCAGATGCGAGTAGCCGGGCTCATCATCCATGACCAGCAGGGTCTCGAATTTCTGGCTGGACAGTACCGGTGAGCGCACCAGCAGCCGATTGGCGTGGTGATGGGTTTCCCGGAACAGGTTCTTCTCACGGCCCAGGCAGGTTTCCAGAGACATGACGATGGTCTCTCGCAGCGGGTCGATCGGCGGGTTGGTTACCTGTGCGAACTGCTGGCGGAAACTGTCATACAGCGGTCGAACATGCTCGGACATGACCGGAAACGGTGTGTCGTCGCCCATGGAGCCAACCGCTTCCTGAGCACCTTCGGCCAGAACGCGCAGCACCTGATCACGCTCTTCGAAGCTGACATTGAACATCTTCTCGTAAACAGCCAGCTGCTCGTCGTTCATGATCGGGGTGGCCTGGGATACGTCGCGCAGGCGTGAACGCAGATGACGCGAATTCTTCTGCAGCCATTTGGCATAGGGCTGACGATGCTTGAGCAGATCACAGACATCCTGTGGCAGCAGCAGACGCCCGGACTGGGTGTCGACAGCCAGCATCTCACCGGGCTTCAAGCGGCCCTTCTTGATGATTTCACTGGGCAGGTAATCGTGAACACCCACTTCGGAGGCCAGAGTGATATGGCGATCCTTGCTGATCACATAGCGGGCAGGGCGCAGACCGTTGCGATCGAGAACACAGCTGGCGTAGCGGCCATCGGTCAGAACCACACCGGCAGGGCCATCCCAGGGCTCCATGTGCATGGAGTTGTATTCGAGGAAGGCGCGCAGGTCGGAATCCAGCTCCCAGGTATTCTGCCATGCAGGTGGCATCAGCATGCGCATGGCGCGGAATACGTCGATACCGCCCGCCATCAGCAGTTCGAGCATGTTGTCCAGCGACATGGAGTCCGAACCGGATTGGCTGACCAGTGGCAACAGCTCGTTGAGCTCAGGCAGAACCGGTGAGCGCAATTTGGACGCTCGGGCATTGGCCCAGCTGCGGTTACCCTGAATGGTGTTGATTTCGCCATTGTGGGCCAGATAGCGGAAAGGCTGGGCCAGGCGCCATTGCGGCAATGTATTGGTGGAGAAACGCTGGTGGAACACAGCGATGGACGATTCCAGCGACTCGTCTTCCAGGTCGACATAGAAGGTGGCCAGGTACTCGGGCATGACCAGCCCCTTGAAGAGAATGACATCGCTGGAGAGCGAGCAGACGTAGAAGTCGGGGTCGGTATCGCGCAGCTCGATTTCCGCACGGCGACGCGCGACAAACAGATGACGATTGAATTCGGCCGAATCCATTTCCTCGGTAGCGGACACGAAAATCTGTTCGATGCCCGGCACGCTGCGCTGGGCTTCTTCGCCACAGGCCGACAGGTCGGTTGGTACGACACGCCAGCCGTTGACTTCCAGCCCGCGCGCCTTGCACTGATCGCTCAGAGCTTTCTTGGCGGCTTCGGCCTTCTCGGCATCGCGGCTCAGGAAGACGATACCGGTGGCGAATTCACTGCGCAGCTCGATACCGGCATCCCTGGCGGCCTGGCGCAGGAATTTCTCCGGTTTTCGCAGCAACAGACCACAGCCGTCACCGGTCTTGCCGTCGGCACCGATGGCGCCACGGTGGGTCATGCGTGCCAGCGAGGTTATCGCGGTGGTGACCAGCCAATGGCTTGCGCGACCGTCCATCTGCGCAATCAGGCCGAAGCCGCAGTTATCGCGCTCGAAGTCAGGGTGATACAGGCCGTCTTCGGCCAGATTGTCCAGATACGTCATAGTTTTCGACCGGGGTAAGCCAGAACGAGGGGCGAGGTGGAAGCACTACTTTCCGCCAGGCGGCCGTGCATTATACCGAGTCATACGGTACTTGATTTCAACCGGAGGCCGGCAAGCGCAGAAAACATCTGTTCTGCGTTGTTTTGCACGCGATTCTGGCGCCGAAACAAGGCGTCGATGCATCAAATGCGCACCGCGATGGTGCGCCGGTGCCTACTGGGCCTTGAGCACGTCCTGCACTCGACCGACATTGCGAATCCACGGCTGATCGGTGACGGCTGAATCGGGCATCTGCTCCACGGCGCTCTGTGCTTCTTCGAACGTGGAATAGAGTCCGTGCAGCAGGGCATACCAGGTCTCGCCCCGGCGCTGAAAGGTATAGATGGAATTGGGCGCCGGCAGCACATCGCGATTGCGCTTGAGGAAGCTCTCGATGGACGGACGGTCCCGGGAGGCGCTCATCTGCACCGTGATCATGCTTGAGTCCTGCACCAGAATCCAGGTGGGGGATTCGAGGATATCGGCAAGCTCCGGATCCACTTCCGGTACCTCGTCAACCCCTGCGGCCAATGTTCCGGCGACCACGGTCTCTGTGCCAGGCGCATTGACCGCGCTGCCGGACTGAGCCGTGCCCGAATTGCTGCCTGCAGTCTCGTTCGGCGCAGGCGCTGTCGTGTTTTCCGTGGTGATTCCGGTGTCGTCGGCCTGTGGAGCCGGGGCTGTGTCCGGTAGCAAATCGCTATCGCTGAGACTGCCAACTTCGGCATCGGCAAGCGGCTCATCAACGGCAAGCGAGTCGCTTCCGGACAAGCTCTGCGTCACTTCCTCTGTAGCGTCTGAGACCGACGAGGCGGCATCGCTGGCGGCGTCTGTAGCGTCTGAGACCGACGAGGCGACATCGCTGGCGGCGTTGCTCAGCGATTCTCTGGCGGCATCGACTACGGATGACGGGGCTTGCACTTCGATCTGCCTTGTTTCAGTGGGGCTGTCTTCGCCATCAGCGGTAGTGTCAGTTGCCGAGTCGGTGTTCGCTGGACGGCTGAAATCCGGCACCAGGGATTCGATGGCCTCCGTGGTAAAGGGCACAACCTTCTTCTCTTCGACCAGGCGAAGGCTCGGTTCGTCCGCCTCATCGCCACTGTCTGCAGGAGCCGGGTCAGCTTCTGGCGCATCATCGCTCAGTGCCGCCGAGTTGCTGCTCTGCGAATTGCTCAGGTCCTGCGTGGTCAGTGTCTCTGTGCCTGCGCTGTTGTCGGCGTAGCGATCCTGTTCATCGGTCGCATCCGGTGTGAACATCAGCAGTCCACCGAGAATCAGCACGACAGCCAGCGCGCCCAGTGCAAACTTTGCATTGCGCGATTGCAGCAGGGGTGGCTTGCTGGCGCTGTGAAATTCCTCCAGCGGCGGTGGCATGTTCGGGTCGTAGATCTGGTTCAGGACATCCGCAGCGACCGCGTGCATGGTTCCCGGCAGACCGCCGGATTGCCCGATGATTTCGTCCAGATCCTGGTCCGAAAAGGGCAGTTCGCCGTTGTAGCCGGCCTGCTGCAGGCGAAAGGCCAGGTAGTCCACGGCCCTGTCACCCACCATGCCTTCGATGGTGAGGCTGGAATAGGGCAGATCGGCGCCTTCCGGCAGCAGATCGGGGATGCGGTCCTCGAATTCCGGCGGTGCTGCCAGAGCCACTCGCATCAGGGTCTCGTCCTGACTGTTGACATACAGCATGCTGCTGAGCAGTTGCGTCAGTTCGGTCTCGCTGATCTGATCGGCATCATCGAGCACGATGGCGCTCAGGGTGTTTCGCGCAACCATGGTCTGCAGGCAGGGCACCAGATCGTCCAGAATCTCCTTGAGGCTCTCTGGTGGCTTCTGCTTGAAGGCTTCGAGCATGCCGGCAAACAGGTTGAGCGTGCTGAAGCGCGGGCTTCCCTTGACGGCAAAGCACTGGATGCTCTGGCCGCTGTTGATGCCCAGCTGATGCAGCAGCACACTCTTGCCTGCTCCGCTCTCACCGAGGATCAGCAACAGATCATCACCACTGACCAGTGCCTGCTTGACATCGCCCAGCTGTTCGACACTGGTGTCGTCAGCGAAAGTCTCTGTGTCGGGTGCAGCCGGGCCGAACGGCTGCTGAATCAGCTGCAGTGCGGATAGGGTGACATCAGACAGCACGGCTGACTGATCAATGTCCAATGCGTCGTGTGACGGCATGCTTGACTACTAGAACTGTGGATGCCGTGATCTTACTATAACCGTGAGGCAGGTCGCAGGATGTCATGGGGTAAATGACCGTAAAATGACATCTCATTGTGCCCTGTCAAGCCGATGGGCAATGTTCGAGCGGGTTTTACCGGCTTCCCGGGTCCGTCACCCGACAAAATGGGCCAGCGTGGCATGCAGCGCCTTCGGGTCGTAGTCAGCGCTCACATGCGACTTGCCGATGCTGTCGAGCAGAATCAGCCGGATATTGCCTGCACTGGCCTTCTTGTCCCTTGCCATGTAACGCAGAAAGGTCTCGGGAGTCATTTGCGACGGTGGTGCGGTTGGCAGGCCAGCGCGTTGCAGCAATGTCAGGCCACGTTCGCGGGTGGCCTCATTAATCAGTTGCAGACGAACCGAGGTGTCCAGAGCCATGGCGATGCCGGCACTGACCGCCTCGCCGTGCAGCCAGCGCCCGTAGCCCATGGCAGCCTCGATGGCGTGGCCGAAGGTATGGCCCAGATTCAACAGAGCCCGCAGCCCGTGTTCGCGTTCATCAGCCTCGACCACCCGCGCCTTGATCTCGCAGGAGCGGCGCACGGCCTCGCCAGTGGCGTTCGTGTCGCGGGCCAGCAAGGCATCCATGTTGTCTTCCAGCCAGCTGAAGAAATCGCTGTCTATGATGAATCCGTATTTGATGACTTCGGCCAGTCCGGCCCGCAGTTCGCGCTCTTCGAGTGTGGCGAGCGTGTCCATGTCGGCGATGACGGCCACGGGCTGATGGAAGGCACCAATCATGTTCTTGCCCAGCGCGTGGTTGACCCCGGTCTTGCCGCCCACGGAGGAGTCAACCTGCGCCAGCAGCGTGGTAGGTACCTGAATGAAGTCGACACCCCGTTGATAGCTGGCCGCGGCAAAGCCTGTCATGTCGCCGATCACGCCGCCACCCAGTGCAATCAGTGTGCAATCACGATCGAAGTTTTCCTCGAGCAGCGCGGTGAAGACACGGTTTAGCACGTCCAGGTTCTTGAACGATTCACCGTCGGGCAGGATGACGCTGGAGGCAGGGGTATTGCCCAGACTGGCCAGGGTCTTGTCCAGGTACAGCGGAGCGATGGTCTCATTGGTGACGATCATCGCGCGATTGCCCACACTCTGGGCAAGCAGTCCACGCTGATCCAGCAAGCCACTGCCGATGTGAATCGGGTAGCTTCGATGTCCGAGATCGATATTGACGGTTTGCATGGTCACCAGCACTGAAGAGGGTATGAAAATGGAGTGTCTAGTGTAAATCAAGGGGCCGAGTGTTCAAACCTGATTGAACGCTTGAACAAGCCGGCAACAAACTCGTGATGTCTGCTGCCCGGGGTGGCCGGATAGGGGCGGGGCTAGTCGGAGTCGACACGTCTCAGTGGCTCGCAGCCGCCAATCTGCTGGTCGGTGAGTTCTGGCTGGCCGGCCGAGGGGTCAAGGTTGATGCCGGCTTTCTTCAGGTGCCTGAGGATGCGTGTCACGACGTGGTACATGCGACGCGAATCGGTGGAAATCTCGGCATCGGCCACGGATTTGTAGATCGGTTCACGTTCTTCCATCAGTGCCCTGAGTCGAGCCTCGGGGTCATCCGTCTGCAACAGTGGGCGATTGGCGTCGAAGGCGACTCGTCGAAGCTGCTCCTTGATATCGACCTGCAGCAGCAGAACGTGGCCGCGGGACATCAGGTGCTGCCGGTTCTCCGGTCTCAGCACGGCACCTCCGCCGGTGGCGAGGACAATACCCGGCAAGGCGGTCAGTTCATCGATGATGCGCGCCTCTCTATCGCGGAAGCCTGACTCACCTTCGTAATCGAAGATGGTGGGTATGTCGACACCGCAACGGGCTTCGATTTCGCGGTCGCTGTCGACAAATCGATACCCGATCTTGCGGGCCAGAGCTCGACCAACGGTACTCTTGCCTGAGCCCATCGGGCCGACTAGAAAAATGCTGGTCATGGCGCAGAGGATGTTTTGGACCCTTGCATGATACAGAACAAACACCGCTCTGATCATGTCGGTGCGCCTTGCCACCCGATGAGCCTGCAATGATGAGTATTGGCGCAGGCAGGCTGCGGGGGTTTCACGCACTATCGAACAGGAGCGCTTGAAGCCGCAGCGCGCAGGGCTGCAACAGCCACAAAAAAAGGCCCCGGTCTTGCGACGGGGCCTTTCTCTCGATCCGCCGAAGCGGCCTGGACTCAGTAGCTCAGAGACACATTTTCCTTGATGATCTTCGGTGTGACGAAGACCAGCAGTTCGGACTTGTCATCCTGACTGGTGGTGTGCTGGAACAGGCGGCCGATCAGCGGCAGGTTGCCGAAGAATGGCACCATGTCGACCTCGTTCAGCAGCGTCTGTTCGTAGACCCCGCCCAGTACAACCGTTTCGCCGTTGTTCACCAGCACCTGGGTGCTGATCTCGCGAGTATCGATACTGGGTACCTGCACCGAACCCGAGGAGAAGATCTCACCAACGGTATCCTTGTTGACCTTCAGGTCCATCACGATGCGGTCATCGGGAGTGATCTGCGGCGTGACGGTCAGGCCCAGTACGGCCTTGCGGAAAGAGACCGAGGTGGCGCCGCTGGAAGAGGCTTCCAGATACGGAATCTCAACACCTTGTTCGATATAGGCTTCGTGCTGGTTGGCCGTGATGACACGTGGGCTGGAGATGACCTCACCGGTGCCTTCTGCCTGCATGGCCGAAAGCTCCAGTTCCAGCAAGGTGCCGAAGGGCAGTTTTGCCAGAGCCACACCCAGGGTGCCAGCGGCGTTGTTGCCGGGCAGGTTGACGTTGAAGCGTCCATCGTCGACGGTATCGCCGTTGATCAGGTCCTGAATGCCGTTGGCGTTGCCCGACAATGCAAACCCGCTACCGGTACTGTCGCCACCCGGATTCACCGTGTTGCGGTTCAGCCCCCAGCGCACACCGATATCCTTGTTGAAGGCATCGGAGGCGATGACAATTCTCGATTCGATCAGAACCTGGCGAATCGGTACGTCCAGTCGGTGAACCAGCGCGCGGATGTTCTCCAGCTGGTCAACCGTATCGGTGATCAGCAATGTATTGGTGCGCTCATCGACGGTGACGCTGCCACGCTCGGTCATCATGCCGCCTTCCTTGGATTGCAGCAGGGTTGCCAGTTCGGCAGCCTTGGCATAGTTGGCCTGGAAATACTCGGTACGCAGTGGGGCCAGTTCGGTCTTCTGCTTCATGCCTTCCAGTTCGATGCGCTCGCGGTTGGCAATCTCCTCCGCCGGGGCGATCATGATGACGTTGCCGGCCTGGCGTTTACCCAGGGCCTTGGTCTGCAGGATGATATCGAGCGCCTGGTCCCAGGGCACGTTCTTCAGCCGCAGGGTCAGCTTGCCCTGCACCGAGTCGCTGACCACGATGTTCAGGTCGGTAAAGTCTGCCAGCAGTTGCAATACGGATCGAACCTCGATGTCCTGGAAGTTCAGGGAGAGCTTCTCGCCGATGTAGCCGAATTTTGCCTTGCGATTCTCTTCGAGTTCCTCCTTGCTCATCGGCTTGAGTTCGACGGTGAACATGTCGTCCGACTGATAGGCCAACTGCTCGAATTCCTGAGTGGCGGGCTGTATGACAACCCGGGTGCCACGTTTGTTGGAGATGGCATCGATGAACTGCACCGGTGTACCGAAGTCCATGACATCCAGGCGCTTCTGCAGTTTGGCGGCCAGCTGAGTATCGGGGAATTCGACAATCAAGCGCCCGCCTTCCTGACGCATGTCGGTCACCACACCTGCGGATGAGAGATCGAAGATGATGCGCCCTTCGCCCATCGGTCCGCGCCGGAAGTCCAGTGAGTCGATCGTGTTGACCCGAGGTCTGATCGGCCCGTTGCTCAGCAGAGGGCCTGTTTCCTCGACACCATTGGCGGCCGCCAGCTGTGCCGGTGCCTGCTGTCCATTGCTTCCGTCCGCGTCGAGCGTCACCAGAAGCTGATTGCCGCTCACCGTGGTGGTGTAGGGGGAGAGTGCCGTCAGGTTGATGACCACTCGCGTGCGCCCGCCGGCTTCCACGGCCGTGACGTTCTGCAGCAGCCCAGAGCTGATGGCGATGCGACGCTGGTCCAGTTCATTGGATGTGTCCGCCAGATCCAGGGCAATGCGTGCCGGATTGTCTATCGTGAACGCCTTGGGCGTCTGCGCCGGACCGCTGAGTGTCAGCGCCAACTGCTGCTTGTTGCCGGGCAGCGAGACATGGCTGATGTCCACCAGTGAGTTACTGGCAGCCTCCAGCTGCTGACAGGCCAGGACAATACCTGCCAATAGAGCCAGGCTTGCAGCACGAACCGTCATGCGGACTCTGTTCTGGCTGATGGGGTGAGTGTTCTCACAGACTTGAGTTTTCAACGTATTCTCCGTGTTCATCCTAGTCTTCAGACATCGCGAGTTGAGCATCGCGATTGACCCAGCCACTGAGACCATCAGCCACCAGCTCGACTATATCTATCTTGGTTTCAGTAACTTTCACGATCTTTCCGTGGTTCTGGCCGGCATAGTTCCCCGGCTGTACACGATGAATCGTTCCGTCGGGATCTCTCACGAGTCCCCAGGTCTGAGACTTCTGCTGTAGCAGACCTACCATCTTCAGAGCATCCACCGGATAGCTCTCCAGGGGCTCGCGACGTCGTGATGCTTCGGGTCGCGGTCCGCTGTACTCTGCCTCGGCCACCACCGGAGAGGAACTCAGGTCGGTTTGCGGGCGGAAAGGGTCTCGCACATCCAGCGCATCGTAGGCGAATGTCTGGTAGGGCGGGAATTCGGGCAAGGGGTCAACCTTGCCATGGTGTGCCTGTTTGGTCTCGGCAATGAACTGTTCGAGGTCGGACATGTCACCGCCGCAGGCGGTAAGCAAGGTCAGGCAACCGAACAGCGGTATGAGTTTCAACCGTTGCATGGTCTATTCGTCCTCCTCGATATAACGGTAGGTTGTCGCCATGAGATCCATCTTCAGCCTGCTGGCTTCGTTGGTGTTTCGGGAAGCGTTCTTCAGCTTGAGCTCGCCGATATCGATGTTGCTCAGCGTGACGATGCGCGGCAAGGCCGCAAGCCCGCTGATGAACTGGCCGAATTGGTGATACTGTCCGGTGACGCTGATGCGTATCGGATACTCGGCATAGAACTCACGCGGAAGCTCGCTTTCGGGCTTGAAGAACTGCACTTCGAGGCCACTGGCAACGCTGGTCTGCGACAGATCGACCAGAAGGCTTTCGATATCCGTCTTGTTGGGCAGCTGACGCAGCATCACGTTGAAGGTCTTCTTCATCTCTTCCAGCTGTTCGACATAGGCTGTGCGGTTGGCCGCCTTGGCCTGTTCGCTGTCGAACTTCTGCCGGAGTTGCATTTCCTGTGCCTCTACCACCTTCAGCTTGTCGAACTGTGGCTTGATCATCAGATGGGCCATGCCGCCGATCACTGCCGCACAAGCGAGGATGATCAGAAAGGCACGAAGAGCAACGGGGGCTGTGCCGATCCGCTTGAAGTCCTCACCGTCGATCTTCTGCAGTTCGGCAATGGTGTCGCTAAATGCCATTGTCAGACTCCTGTTCCGTTTTCGGTCTGTCCTGTATCACGCTGAGCTTGAACGTGGAGATGCTGTCGTCCTTGTCCGACTCGATGACCTCCAGGCGCGGCTTGGTGAAATATTCGCTGCGATCCATGCGTCGCATCAGAGCTGATACACGTGCATTCGATTCGGCGCGACCTTCCAGTACAAGCTGCTTCTCACCCTGCTGTTTCATGCTGGTCAGAAAGATGCCGTCCGGCAGACGTGTGGCGATTTCGTGGAAGGTGTGCACGATCTGCGGACGCTGCCCCTGCAGTTGCTGGATGATCTCCATCCGTGCCAACAGGTTGTTCTTGGTCTCCTCCAGCTCCTTGATCTCCTTGAGCTCTTCCTGCAGCAGGGCGATCTCGTTGGTCAATCTCTGATTGCGCTTGGTCTGGAAGTTGACCTTGTCCTCGGCAAACTTGAAGCCGGCAAAGCCGACTCCGGCTGCCAGTGCCATGCAGAACGCAAGCACCACGTAGAACTCGTTGTTCTTCTCGACGCGATGTGTCTCGCGCCAGGGAAGAAGGTTTATGCGTGTCATTGATCGGCTCCTCGCATGGCCAGTCCGCAGGCAATCATCATTGCCGGCCCGTCGCCCTTGAGGCGCTGTGTTGGAATGTCGGAGGCAACGGTCATCTGGCTGAATGGGTCAGCGATGACTGTCGGTGTGCCGATGCGCTGTTCGATCAGCTCATCGACTCCGGGTATTCCCGTGCATCCGCCAGCGAGCACGATCTGATCGACGTAGTCGTTCTTGTCGGCGGAGAAAAAGAATTGCAGGAAGCGGTTGGCCTGCTGCACCATCAGGTCTCGGAACGGGGTCAGCACTTCCGGATCGTAGTTGTCCGGCAAGCCGCCCACGCGTTTGACGCGGCCTGCATCTTCGTAGGAGAGACCGTAGCGGCGCATGATTTCCTCGGTCAGCTGCTTGCCGCCGAAGGGCTGTTCGCGGGTGTAGATCAGCTGCTGGTCACGTAGAACGCAGAGGCTGGTCATGCTTGCCCCGACATCGAGTATGGCCACCGTCTGGTCCTGACCTTCGTGAGGTAGCTGGTGCTTGATCAGCTGGAAGGCGCCTTCGGTGGTGTAGGGTTCCACGTCCACCACCTTGACATCCAGCCCGCCGATTTCCGCCGCCGCCGTTCGGTCCTCGACGTTCTCGCTGCGGGATGCGGCGAGCAGGACATCGACCATGCCATTGGCTTCCTCGGATGGCCCCAGAACCTGAAAATCCAGATTCACCTCTTCCAGAGCGTAGGGAATGTATTGATCCGCCTCGAGCTGGATTTGAGCGTCCATCTCGTGATCCTTCAGATCGTCGGGCATCTGAATGACCTTGGTGATAACCATGGCGCTGGGCACAGCGACAGCACAGGCCTTGGTCCGCGAGCCGGAACGTTTCACGGCGCGGCGAATCGCTTCACCCACTGCCTCAACGTCCTGCAGGTTCTTTTCGTTCACCGCATTGGCCGGTAAGGGCTCCACGGCGTAGCTCATGACCTTGAAACCCTTCTTCGAAGGCTTCAGTTCAAGCAGCTTGACCGAGGTTGCGGTGATGTCCAGGCCGATGAGGCCTGCGTTTCTGGATGATAATTTGAGTGCCATGTCAGGTTTAGCGCCCATTTCGTGAAATCCCTTAGCGCTGGTCGAGGTTTTTCCCGCCCAACTTCACGACCTGGTTCACATTTCTCCGTAAGTAGCTGTTAGCAGCGATAATCGACCCGGCGGGCAGAAGTGAGCTTCTGTCACGTCAGTGGCCGGTTCCGGGGCGCGCCCCACGGGGTTAGCTGAAAGGGCGCAGATTGCCGAAGTGCCGGACAAGTTTTACTTTCGTGTACTGGCCAGTTGATATAATTCGGGAATTCACTTACCGAAGCGGCTAGTCAATGCCTTCATTCTCTGGTTCAAGACGCAGTCACCGCCGGTCCGGGCGCCATTCCAGGCGTGCCCGTGGCGGGTGGCTGGGCAGGATATTCAAGTGGCTTGCCATTGCCGGCGCCTCGCTGGGAATACTTGCCGCAATGGGAATTGGTTATCTTTATTACACGATCGCGCCAACCCTGCCGGACGTGCAGCAGTTGCGCGAGGTACAGCTGCAGCTGCCGTTGCGCATCTTCACGGCTGAAGGCGACCTGATTGCCGAATACGGGGAGAAGCGCCGGGAGCCGGTAATGATCTCCGAAGTGCCGGACAGCCTGAAGAACGCCATCATTGCGGCGGAAGACCAGACCTTCTACACCCACCCCGGTGTGGCCTGGCAGGGCCTGGCGCGAGCGGCTTTCTATCTGATCAAGACGGGGCGCAAGGGGCCGGGTGGCAGTACCATCACCATGCAGGTGGCGCGTAACTTCTTTCTGACCAACGATCGAACCTACGATCGGAAGATTCGTGAAATATTTCTCTCCTTCAAGATCGAAAGTGAGCTGGCCAAGGACGAAATACTCGAGCTCTATATCAACAAGATCTACCTGGGAACGCGCTCCTACGGCTTCGCGGCCGCATCACGGGTCTATTACGGCAAGCCCATTTCGGATCTGGAAGTTGCAGAATCCGCCATGCTGGCAGGTTTGCCCAAGGCGCCGTCGCGCTATAACCCCATCGTCAACCCCGAAAGAGCCCTGATTCGTCGCGATTACGTTCTCGGCCGCATGCTGGCGCTGAACATGATCGATCAGGCAACGTTCGACGATGCCAAGGCCCGGCAGGTCACGGCCAGATTGCACTCCTCGGAGCCCGATGTGGAGGCCGACTACGTGGGTGAGATGGCCCGCTCGCGTGTGGAGCAGTTGTTTGGCAAGAACTGGGCAAATGCCGGGTACCGGGTATTCACATCCATCCAATCCGATCAGCAACGCGCCGCCAACAAGGCGCTGCGCAGCGCCTTGTACGACTATGAGCGCCGGCACGGCTACATCGGGCCGATAACGCAGCTCGATGAAGAAACACTGGCCGATGCAGAGGCCCTGACGGCCGCACTGGAAGAGTTGTCCAATCCGGGCGATCTGGCGCCTGCCGCTGTCATGTCCGTGAACGAGGACAACACGGCGACCGTGAGGATCAGTAACGGTATCGAGCATGTGCTGCCGTTTGAAGACGTGGAATGGGCACGCGAGCGTATTTCGACCGATTCCAGAGGCGACGAGATCACCCAGGTGTCCGACGTGCTGGCGGTGGGGGATGTGATTGCCCTGCAGCAGATGGACGACGGTACTGTCAGATTCGTGCAGGAACCGCATGTGGAAGGAGCCTTCATTGCCCTGGAGCCCGACAGTGGTGAGATCACGGCTCTGGTGGGTGGCTACGATTACTACCGCAGCAAATTCAACCGGGCGACTCAGGCAAGGCGTCAGCCGGGCTCCACCTTCAAGCCCTTCATCTACTCGGCTGCGCTTGAAGCCGGTGATACCCCCGCAACCATCTATAACGATGCGCCCGTGGTGTTCCACGACAGCGCCCTGGAAGGTGAATGGCGGCCATCGAACTACAGCGGGCGATTCTTCGGCCCCACACGCCTGCGTGAAGCACTGGTGAAGTCTCGCAACCTGGTCTCGGTAAGGGTACTGCGGGAGATCGGCATACCCTACGCGGTGGATTACGCCCAGCGGTTCGGCTTTGCACCGGGGCATTTGCCGCCGGATCTGTCGCTGGCTCTGGGCAATGCCTCCGTCACCCCGATGGAGATGAGCGGCGCATTTGCCGTCTTCGCCAACGGCGGCTACAAGGTAACGCCTCACTTCATCGAGCGCGTGGAAGACCCGCGCGGCAATGTCATCTACAGCACCCCGAAAGTGGTGTTCTGTGACGATTGCGACCCCTTGTTTGCCAACCCTCTGGCCTCCGAACTCGGCACGGACACCGCTGCGGACGAACCTGCCAGTGGTGCCGCCACGGAAGACGACGAGAGCCTGGCGGCTTTGCTGGATGAGGACGCCACGGCAGAGGAGAGTGCCGCTGCCAGTCTGGAGCTGAAGAAGGTGCAGCTGGATACCGTGGATGCACCGCGCGTCATTGACGAACGTAATGCCTACCTGATGACCAGCATGATGCGAGAGGTGGTGCAACGCGGTACTGCACGTCGCGCTGGAGAGGCGCTGCAACGTAACGATCTGGCTGGCAAGACCGGCACCACCAACAATCAGCTGGATGCCTGGTTCGTCGGCTACAACCCCGAAGTGGTGGCCGCTGCCTGGATAGGTTCCGATGGTCTTGATCCCCTGGGTCGCGGAGAAGCAGGCGGGGTTGCCGCCCTGCCAATGTGGACCAGCTTCATGGCCGATGTGGTCACCGGTACGCCCGAGGAGGAGTTCACGCCACCTGAGGGCATCACCACCGTACGCATCGATCGAAAGACGGGTGAGCCGGGTGCGGGTGACAACACCATGCTGGAGCTGTTCATGGAAGACAACATGCCGGATGAGGCAGCCATTCGTCGCGCTGCGGCCGCACGTCAATCGGGTGAGAGTGAAGCGGCTCCGGTTGCCAAGAGCCGTAGCGAAAAGGCTGAAGAGGTTGAGCAGTTGTTCTAAAGGGTTAGGAGAGGCGCGTAGTCCAGCCAGTGCACACTGGCTGCGATTTGACGTCAAAAGTGCTGATGATGCTCCGATGAAGGCGCATCGTGCTTGCTGGGCTGTTTTTCGAGCTGTTTTTCGAGCTGTTTTTCGAGCTGTTTTTCGAGCTGTTTTTCGGGCTGTTTTTCGAGCTGTTTTCAGGGCTGTTTCCAGGGCTGTTTTTTGAGCTGTTCGCCATGCAAATTGGCGGGTGTCAACTCACGGTTTGCGCGAGGGTTTTTTCTGCTGCGATGGGCATGATCAGATCGAGGCACTCATCTCGCTTAATGCGCATCATCCGCACCTCTCGCACCTCTCGCACCTCTCGCACCTCTCGCACCTCCCGCGCCTCTCGCACCTCTCGCACCTCTCGCACCTCTCGCACCTCTCGCACCTCTCGCACCTCTCGCACCTCTCGCACCTCTCGCACCTCT